>JBLKRX010000014.1:0-119425 GCA_047608075.1 Ferdinandcohnia humi | reverse complement strand
AGCCCGGTACAATACCGAGTTCATGCCCTGCAAGCCGCCTAACGAAATAACCTGTCTAACTTTATGGGGTCACTTCACAGCTGGGATGGCTTTTTACAATTACGAAGCATGTTTCTCCGCTAACACCTGAACTTCTTTTTTAGAAGGCTTAATGTTAAAAACAATATTTAAAAGAATTGCGGTTAAACTTCCAATTACGATTCCATTGCTTGTTAAAATTTGAATGCCTTCTGGAAGGTTCGCAAATAGGGCTGGAACAGTTGTAACCCCAAGTCCCATTCCAATTGCACAAGCCATGATGAGCAGGTTTTCCTGTGACGAAAAGTCAACCTTGCTTAACATTTTGATACCGTATGAAATTACCATACCGAACAAAGCAAGAGATGCTCCACCTATAACAGGTGTCGGAATGACAGTCGTAAAGGCACCGATTTTTGGTACGAATCCGATTAACACAAGAAAAGCCCCTGCTGCAAAAATAACATTATTGCGTTTTACACCTGATAACTGAACAAGTCCCACGTTTTGCGAATAGGTTGTATAAGGAAATGCATTAAACAACCCACCTAAAATAATTGCAAGACCTTCTGCACGGTATCCGTTCGATAAATCTTTTTCTGTGATTTTTTTACCTGTAATATCTCCCAACGCGAAGTATACACCTGATGATTCTACAAGACTCACTATTGCCACCAGTGTCATCGTGATGATCGCGGAAGCCTCGAAGGTTGGCATTCCAAAATAGAAAGGCGCAGGCATGTGGAACCATGATGCATCAGAAACCGCTGTGAAATTAACCTTCCCCATGAGTGAAGTAACAGCTGTACCAATTAATAACCCTAGTAAAATCGAAATAGAGCGAATAAAGCCTTTTGTAAAGCGATATAAAGCTAAAATGAATAACAACGTTCCGAAAGAAAGTGCAAGATTCGTAATTGAACCAAAGTCCCCGCTCCCTTGGCCACCAGCCATGTCATTAATCGCAACTGGGATTAAGGTAATCCCAATAATTGTTACAACTGAACCTGTAACCACGGGTGGGAAGAATTTTACCAGCTTCCCAAAAACGGTAGCAATGAGTACAACAACCACACCTGACACTAAAATCGAACCGTAGATCGCAGAGATTCCATATTGACCACCGATTGCAATCATTGGACCAACTGCTGTAAACGTACAGCCAAGCATAACTGGAAGACCAATACCGAAGAATTTATTTTTCCAGACTTGTAGAATCGTAGCAATCCCACACATTAAAATGTCGATGGAAACGAGATAGGTTAGTTGCTCACCTGTTAACCCAAGGGCACCACCCACAATAAGCGGAACAATTACAGCTCCCGCGTACATAGCAAGTACGTGCTGAATCCCTAATGACGCTGTTTTAAACATGTTTTGTTCCATTATAAAGTCGCCCCCACTTCTTCTGAAAATGTCACTTTCCCATTTTCGAGTGATTGAATACGTGCAAGTGATTCTACTCTATATCCTTTTTCGTTCAGTAATTGTCTGCCTTGTTGGAAGGATTTTTCGATTACAATTCCGATTCCAGCAACGTTTGCCCCAGCTTGTTGAACAAGGTCAGCCAATCCAAGTGCAGCCTGACCATTCGCTAAAAAGTCATCGATAATAAGGACATTGTCGGTTGAATTTATAAATTTACTAGAAACCGAGATTTCGTTTGTTTCATTTTTAGTAAAAGAATGGACAGTTGATGTAAGTACATCATTCACGAGCGTAAGTGACTTTCGTTTTCGTGCAAAAATAACGGGTACACTAAGTTCAAGTGCAGCCATAAGGCCGGGCGCAATTCCAGAAGACTCAATGGTTAGTACCTTGGTGATCTGGTTATCCTTGAACCTCTTTGCAAATTCCTTCCCAATCTCCACCATCAATGCAGGATCAATCTGGTGATTGATAAATGAATCCACCTTTAAGACGTGTTCGGAAAGCACAGTCCCTTCGCTATTGATTTTTTGTTTTAACAGATCAATCATTTTCCTCCTTCAAAATAAAAAACCTGAACATCATTGCACTCCTCAATAATGAGTGAGCCAATGACCTTCAGGTTTTTCGAAGGAAAAGGAAAACACCAAATACAGGTGCATCCCATTGCTCACCCATAGTCAGTGTATTTACGGTACACCGGTAGAAACTTGCGGGCCATATCCCCGCGATTATATGAGTGAATGCCGATATTCATATGCCAGTATTATAGGGGTAAATCCCAGGTTTGTAAATGGTAGATTTATGGAGTTGTTAGTTGCAAGCTATTTTGGGGATTAGGTGTGTAAGGGTACCATCATAGTGTTATTAAGTATGAGTTCGACAATTTATTAATAAGAAACAATGATGTATTAGGGAAATAAAACCTTAAAAGTAAAATAGGTGGAAGAATGAGATGTTATGGTAAAATAGTCACAAAGTATTATTTAATGATTAGTAAAAGGGATGAAGGTAAATGGGTGTACAGGATCATTTGAGTTACGGAGAAAACGTTATTTTTGAAGGTCGCGCACCAGAACTTATGATTGATAAAGGATCATCATTTGGTGTATATACCCTTGTCATTACTGATAAAAAAAGGATAATTGTTCACGATTCTGGAGGTTTTTTCGGGGAAGAAAAAGTTTATTTTTTTCCTGCAAGTAGTAAACTTAAAGTTCAATTAAAAGATGATAAGGTTCATCTGGTAGGAAAAACAGTTCATTATCATTTTGATTTCCCACTTGACTTGATTACATTTTCTAAGATATACAAAGCATTTGGAGATTCCTATTTTGGAATAGATTCAACGCAAACTCAGCATTGTTTAATATTTAGTGATTGGGATTATACATACTCTGCAGAATATTTAATTAGGAATCAAGAAATCATAATAAGATTCTTAGGAAGCGAACAGAAACAGAAATCTTTAGTGATAGATATTTCAGAAATTGAGAGTTTAAATGAAGACGAGCGTATTGATAATCTATTAAATCTAAAAGTAAAAGTAAAAATGGCAGATCAAATAGTAGATACTATTTTTCTATATGTCCCACATTCGCCGAATAAATTAAAAATTCTAGACTTAATAAAAAATAGGAGATCTATTTACAATATAGCAAGTAGTGATGAGTCAGTCACGCCTGCTAAATTGCAAAGTCAATTAAATAAAGAGAGTAAGATCGATTATGATGTGTATGTGTTAGACAATCAACAAACACTTAGAATAGTGTTGAAAAGTAATTTACAAACAATCATCAGTAAATCTAAAAGTGAGATTGAAGAATTTTATAATCACAAGTCAAAGCAAACAGTTCTCAAGATTGGTGGGAATTATTTCTTTGTAACCCCTAAGTATAAGGAAAATAAAAGGATTGTACAATTTAAGAGTCAGAATATTGATGATTTCCTTTTTATAGAACATATAGGATGGATCAGCGGTGGACTAGAAGGGCAATCATTATCTGAACAACGAGTGAAAATTGATATGGCAGTCTCATCTCATCATATTGATTTTTTAGAAACCACTAGCAAACTAGTTAAAACAGGTTTTGATATAGAAACACATGAAATTGTTAAAGATAATAATTTATTGCTTGTTTTTGGAAAAGATAGTCTTCTGTGTGTCGAAATAGACGAGAAATATCATTACTTTGAATATCAATCTTTGCAAAAATTAGTTAATCCACAAGAATATCAGGAACAAAATATAATCTTTGACAAATATATGGTGCCATATCATTACACTCAATCCAATATTGGTTTAGCATTATATAGAGAGAATATCGACCAACAAGCAAAATTTTACTCAAATAAGAGTTTAGGAGCTGCAAAAGTATCTCCAGATAATAATTATGGGAAATCTTTTTGTAGATTCGAGATAATTGATGAACAAACATCTGAAAAAGTCAGTCATTACATTAGCCTAAAATCTTTAGGTCAAATTATCTACAATGCTTACATTGATAGTAAGTCATCATTACTAATGCAGAAAACCTCCAAAGTGATGTATAGGAGCATGGTAAGGCAATTAAGTGATCTTTTAATATATGAATATTTTGGCCAATTAATAGCCTTATATAACGGGATTAATGACTTTTATAATAAAGATTTAAAAGAAAATGAAAGAACGGCAAATTTAGTTAGCTATTTATACTATGGTATACAGTCACAAAGAAAAAGAATGGATTCAATCTCTGTTTATCTACCTGGAATGTTAAATAAAATAGAACAGGATATGTTTAAAGAATTAGGAAAGCCATTTGATGATAGATATTTCAAAGAACTACAGCAAAAATTACTAGGTATTTCAAATCAAATGAAAGGTTCATTGCTTGAGGTTGAAAATAATTTAACCCACTTAGGGGTATTAATCCCAAAAAGATCAAGTAAGGAGCTAATCGATGAAAGAAGAAAGAGTGGATATAAAACAACAGGAATTGGCTTAGCTGTAGGTCTTGGTTTAACTGCTTTAACCGGTGGTGCCGCTTTCCCTGTGTTATTGGCACCTGCTTTTATGGCGCTTAATACAAGTAATTCAACGAAGATGATGCAATTACAAGAAGATATGAAAACAGAAAATGAACAAAAACGAAACGAATTTTATTTATTAAAGGCTTTGGACTTATATGATCATTTTATAGAAACCATGCTGCCATACTATGTCTCAAGGGTGAATGATGCAATCTTTGAATGCTATAAAAAAATTGCCCGAATTTATGCTCCACATTTAGATAATCAATACTTAAAAGAAGCTATGTTTAGTAGAATCGCAGAAATATATACGTATAAAAAACTTCCAGTAGATCAGACAAACAGCCTAAGTCGAGAGGAGTTACTAACGGAGATTTTTGAGTCAATTGAAGGATCTAATGAATCAGTAAGGACATTTGAAAGTTCTTTAAAAATGCCAAATAATCTACCTCAATTAAAAGAGTAATATAGAAAGGAGGAAATAAATATGTTTCAAGACCCTTTGAGACCACAGGGATTTAGACAGACAGATCCATTTTTAGATATAGACAATAATATGATTCCAGATACTCATGACCCTTTTTTTGACTTTGATCATAATAATATTCCAGATCAGGGAGATGCATTTAGAGATTATGATCAAAATGGGATACCAGACACAAATGATCCTTTCTTTGACATGGATCACAATGGAATAGCAGATTCGCATGACACATTTTTTGATATGGATCAAGACCGTATACCAGATAGCCATGATAATTTTGTTGACTTAGATTTCAACGGTATTACTGATGGAACAGTAGGTTAAATTATAGTGAAAAATTGAAGCCTCTCTTAAAAGAGAGGCTTCTTTTTTGTTAGTAGAATCTATAAAAGTTATAAACAAAACTTTTGTATGTTGATCTTGTCCATAGCGATATCCCTCTTAAATACCATGCCAAAATTTCTTCCTAAGCTTAAATTAACCTCGCCTAACGAATGTTTTTGTTACCGCGAGATGTAGGATTTTTCTACGGGTTTGATCGTGCTTGAGAGTATGTTCTAAAAAGCATGTTCACACAAGCAAAGTTCACGGCATGAACGGTAAATGTAAAGACTATAGTAGGTATACTATCCTCTCAATTAACAACTTCTTCTAAGACATATACCACAGACTAACAATAGCAGAACGAATTTAGGAATCTTTACTGGAAATCCCCAGAAATAATGAACACTTTCAGTGGTCTCGGGCGTTCTTGTTGTACGTTTTTTGAAAAGCGGTGACCACAGGGACGGTTCTGTTGGTCCTATTTTATGAGGTGCGACCACAGGGACGGTTCTGTTGGTACATATTTCATAAGAAAGAACCAGAGGAACCGTCCCCCCGGTCCCGAAAAAACGAACCAGGAGAACCGTCCCCCTGGTCCCCCTGGTTCACTGGAGAAATTTTAGATTCGATGGAATTATTTTGTGTGTTTGGCGAGATGTGTTGACTGTGGGGGTGGTTGGTCATAAGGTTAGGGTGAGGAAATGTGGAAGAAGGGGTAGGTTATGAGGACAGCGATTGGGATTGACATCGGGGGGACGAAGGTTGCGATTGGCGCTGTGCAGGAGGATGGAGAGGTTCTTGCAAGTGTTCAATTTCCTACAGAGGTGGAGAAAGGCCCTGATTATGCAGTAACACAAATCATTTCATCTGTTTCAGAAATAATAAGGAACTACCAGGTGATTGAGGGCATAGGAATTGGTTGTCCGGGTCCACTTGATACGAAGAGAGGGATTGTGACAAATCCGCCTAATCTGAAAACTTGGCATGGGTATTCTTTAGTACAAAAGATTGAGAGCGCTTTCCAATTGCCGGTGAGACTATTAAATGATGCGGACGCGGCAGCTTTGGGAGAGTATTTTTTTACATATCGAAAGACATATAAGCACGTCCTTTATGTTACCGTGAGTACGGGAATTGGAGGCGGAATCATTATCAATGGTCAGTTGTATGAAGGTTCTAAATCTGGTGCTGGCGAGCTTGGGCATAGTGTAATCGATCCAAAGGGTCCTCTCTGTGGTTGTGGAAAAAGCGGCTGTTTGGAGGCACTTGCTTCAGGAACTGCCATTACGAGAATCTGGAAGGAGAGACTTGTCCAAAGAGGTAGCCAGATAGAACCAACTTGGTCCGGTAAGGAGCTTTTTGCTCAAGCTGCTGAAGGCGATTCACTCGCGAAAGAGGTTATCGAAGAAGCAACCACTCATTTTGCGCTTGGGTTAAGTCAAGCGATCCAGACCCTTAATCCAGAATTGTTGATTCTAGGTGGTGGAGTGGTCATTGGTCAACCAGCGTTTTATGAACAGGTAAAAACGAAACTCCCACATTATCTTTTAGACCAGCATAAGGAAAGCTTACAAATTGAGATGGCAAGTCATGGAACAATGGCTGGTGTAATCGGTGCAGCAGCTTCCATTTTAGAAACGAGGAAATAGGAGGGCTTACAACATGGAAACGAAGACAACCGCACATATCATTTCACATTCTCATTGGGACCGAGAATGGTATATGCCTTTTGAAAAGCATCGCTATTATCTAGTAAAGCTAATCGACACCCTCATTGATCTATTTGAAAAGGGTGAAGACTTTCAGAGCTTTCATCTTGATGGGCAAACGATTATTTTGGAGGATTACTTACAAATTAGACCCTCTAAGAAAGATACACTTAGAAAATTAATCCTGGCAGGGAAGCTCCATATTGGTCCATGGTATGTGTTGCAAGATGCCTTTTTAACTAGCTCAGAAGCAAATGTGCGAAATCTGCTGTATGGGTTACAGGATGCGAAGGAATATGGTGCTGTTTCAAAATTAGGATATTTTCCAGACACGTTTGGAATTTATGGGCAAGCGCCACAATTGCTTCAGCAGGCGGGAATTCAAACGGCAACCTTTGGTAGAGGGGTAAAACCAACCGGCTTTAACAATATGGTTAGTGATGCAAAAACCTTTGAGTCTCCATATTCAGAACTTACATGGAAGTCACCTGACGGGTCAGAGGTTTTAGGTATCCTGTTTGCGAACTGGTACTCAAACGGAAATGAAGTTCCTGTAGACCGTGATCAAGCAAAGAAATATTGGGAGACAAAGCTTTCAGATGCAAAACGATATTCATCAACACCACATCTTTTATTCATGAATGGCTGTGACCATCAGCCTGTTCAAACTGATATGAGCGAAGCAATTCAAGTGGCAAGAGAATTGTTCCCAGATGTGACGTTTATCCACTCAAATTTTGATGATTATATTGAAACCCTTACGCAATCACTACCTGAAAAACTACAAACCATTACTGGGGAGCTCCGAAATCAACGTACAGATGGGTGGTCAACCCTTGTAAACACAGCTTCAGCAAGAATCTATCTTAAGCAGATGAACCAAGAGTGTCAAACCTTGCTTGAAAAAGTAGCCGAACCACTTGCTGTTTTTTCACATGTAGTCGGGTATGAGTATCCGCGTGATTACCTACGATATGCATGGAAAATGCTAATGGAAAATCATCCGCATGACAGTATTTGTGGCTGTAGTGTTGACGAAGTACATCGTGAAATGGTGACAAGATTTGAAAAAGTAAACCAAACCGCATCCATGATTGTTGAGGAAAAGGCAAAGGAAATCGCAACCCTTATAAAAACGAATCAACTGGGAGCGGACGTTATTCCTATGGTTGTGTTTAATACAACAGGCAATACAAGAAGTGTGGTTGTGGAAAGGGAAATCGAATTCGAAAAAATTTATTTTTCAGAGATGCCTTTTTCCGAAATTCCAGATGCGCTTCGTATGAAGGAAATCCCAGCCCTAGTAGTGGTTGATAAAGATGGAATGGAGCTTGATAGTTCGATAGACGAACTGGGCGTCGCTTTTCACTATGACCTACCGGATGATGGTTTCCGACGGCCGTACTATGCGAAAAAGCTACGGGTAAGCTTTGTTGCAAATGAGCTCCCTGGCTTTGGGTATAAGACCTTTTATCTAAAACAACAGGCTCCAAAAATCCAACATCAAATTTCAAATGACCATTTCATGGAGAATCAATATGTGCACATCCATATCCATGAAAATGGATCATATTCACTCACAGACAAGAGCACGGGCAAGGTGTATGAAAATCTAGGAATCTATGAAAATAGTGGAGACATCGGCAATGAATATATGTTTCGGAAGCCAGATGGAGAAGTGCCACTAACGACACAGAACCAAAAAGCTCAAATCAACATGATTGAAAACAATGCAGTACGGTCCATAATTGAAGTCGTTCACGAATGGGAGATTCCAAAAGAAGCGGATGAACAGTTCGAGTTAGAAAAGGAAAAATTAGTGTGGCATAAGGATCGCACATCTGGCAGATCGACCGAAGTGGTAACGCTACGCATAACAACACATATTCAATTAGATCAAAAAGCAAAAGGTCCAAAGGTGAAGGCAACGATTGAAAACAATGCAAAGGATCATCGCCTTCGAGTTTTGTTTCCAACTGATTTTACAACAACTGAACACCACGCAGATAGCGTTTTTGAAGTGGTGACACGTCCAAATACACCCGAGCGTGAATGGGAGAATCCAAGCTTTGATCATCATCAGCAAGCTTTTGTTAGTCTCTCAGATGGCACTAACGGATTAACGGTTGCGAATAAAGGCTTGCACGAATATGAAATCCTGAACGAAAACCAAGCAATTGCAGTAACCATCCTTAGAGCCAGCTCTGAGTTAGGTGATTGGGGACTCTTCCCAACACCAGAGGCGCAATGTCTCGGCACACATGTGGCGGAATGGATGGTCATTCCACATCAAGGAACGGTTGTTGAGTCTGAGGCATACAAAGAAGCCTATGATTTCCAAGTGCCTGTAATAACAGTGCAAACAGGTGTACACGAAGGGTCACTTCCGGCTGACCACAGCTTCTTTTCATGGGATGGAAAAGCGGTAGCCTTCTCTTCTATGAAGCTAGCAGAAGAACGAGATGACGTGATGGTTCGGTGGTTCAATACATCTAATCAGGAGCAAGCTCTCACTGCTACTCTAAAGAACGGTACGTCTGCATACAAGAGTACGATCATTGAAACGACCGCAGAGCCAATGCAAACACATGTAAACACTGAAATAAAGCCATATGAAATCGTAACAATAGGTTGGAAAGTGGAGGAGTGAGGTCATGAACAAGGAAAAAACAATACCAGCATCACTTACAAAAATCATTGATAAGGTAAAAGAACATTTTCCAAACGATATCAAGCTTCAGCAAATGTTTGAAAAATGCTTTGTCAATACGTATGAAACAACATTAAAACCACAGGAGGATGGATCGACCTTTGTGATTACTGGCGATATTCCTGCGATGTGGCTACGCGATTCAGCATCCCAGGTTCGACCTTATTTACTCGCTGCCGAGGAAGACGAAGAACTAGCTAAGGTAATAGAAGGTGTGGTTCGTAGACAGTTGAACTATATTTTACATGATCCGTATGCGAATGCGTTTAATGAAGCAGCAAATGGAAAGGGGCATCAGCAAGATAAAACCAATATGTCTCCACTTGTATGGGAACGAAAATATGAAATTGATTCGCTCTGTTACCCGATTCAGCTATCGTATCTACTGTGGAAAGCAACAGGTCGAACAGCCCACTTTGATGAAACCTTTGTTCAGGTGCTTCATAGCATCTTAGAAGTTTGGAGAGTAGAACAAAATCATGAGGACCTTTCACCCTATCTTTTTGAACGAGACGATTGTAGGCAATCAGATACGCTACATAGAGATGGGAAAGGCTCGAAAACAACTAGAACCGGAATGACCTGGAGTGGATTTAGACCAAGTGATGATGCGTGTCTATATGGATACTTAGTACCAGCCAATATGTTTGCGGTAGTTGTTTTAGGATATGCATCCGAGATTTGTAGAACCGTTTTACAGGAAGAGGAGCTTGCTGATAAATGCGAGCAATTAGCTTCAGAAATAAAAGCTGGAATAGAAGAATTTGCTGTATTCCAACATCCGATTTACGGGGATATGTATGTCTATGAAACGGATGGTATGGGCCGCTATAATCTGATGGATGATGCAAATGTCCCTAGCTTACTAGCTGCACCATATTTGGGCTGGTGCTCGTTTGATGACAGTACGTATTTGAATACGCGCCGTTTTCTGTTGAGTAGGGATAATCCATATTACTACGAAGGAAAAGTAGCAAAAGGAATCGGTAGCCCACATACCCCGGATCATTATATTTGGCATATTGCATTGGCGATTGAAGGTATGACTTCAACGAATGCTTCTGATAAAAATAGAATTCTAGAATTGATGAAGACTACAGACGGCGGAACGGGCTTTATGCATGAGGGCTTTGATGCAGATCGCCCGGAGGAGTTTACGAGAGACTGGTTTTCGTGGGCCAATTCGATGTTCAGTGAGTTTGTGTTAAGTCAATGTGGATATGCAGTAAAAGGAAGTCCGCTTCATAAGCGATTGCAGAAGTAAAAAGAGCATCTAAGACACACTCGGCTTGAAAAAAATCGAACAAACAGGGGTGGAATGATGTTAAAGAAGAAAATTAGTTTTATCACAATTCTATTTGGTTTGCTTTTCGTATGTTTACTACCGGGGGCTGTCTTTGCAAAGTCGCCTGAATCGTCGTATTGGTATCCAGAGACATTATTAAAGTGGAGTCCTGAAAGTGACCCAGATGCGATTTACAATAAAAGCACGGTACCGCTAGCGGAGCGTGAGGTCGTGTTTTCAGTGAATGAAACGGCTCAATCTGAAGCGAAGCTAGTGGCGTTATCGGCATTAAACTCAAATACGAGTGGTGTTCCATCTCAAGGTGGAAAAGACTTTTTTGCGAACACGTTTAGCTATTGGCAATACGTGGATGTTATGGTGTATTGGGCTGGATCTGCTGGGGAAGGCATTATCGTTCCACCAAGCGCAGACGTCATTGATGCCTCTCATAAAAATGGGGTTCCGATTTTAGGAAATGTGTTCTTCCCGCCGAAGGTATACGGGGGACAAGAGCAATGGGTGAACCAAATGCTTGCACAGCGTGAGGATGGGTCTTTTCCTGCAGCCGATAAATTACTAGAAGTGGCTGAGTATTACGGCTTTGATGGCTGGTTTATCAACCAGGAAACAGAAGGTGGTACAACGAAAACAGCTCAAAAAACAAAAGAATTTTTAAAGTATCTACAAGCGAAAAAGCCAGAAGGCATGCAGATTATGTGGTATGACTCCATGATACAAAATGGCTCCATTCGCTGGCAGAACCACCTAACCGATCAGAACAAAATGTTCCTCCAGGATGGAAATGATCGCATTTCCGATAGTATGTTTTTAAATTTTTGGTGGACAAATCAACAATCCTCACATGATAAGGCGCTAGAAATTGGAAGAAGCCCTTATGACCTTTTTACTGGGATAGATGTCGAGGCAAATGGAACAAAAACGAATATTCGTTGGGATGGAGTATTTCCGGAAGGGAAAGCACCGCTAACCTCCTTAGGAATCTATCGTCCAGATTGGGCTTATAAAACAACAGATACAATGGAGGCTTTTTACCAAAAAGAACAAGATTTCTGGACTGGTGCAGCTGGAGATCCACGCAAAACAAGTGAAAACGGAAGCTGGAAGGGAATGGCCCATTATTTTACGGCAAAAACAGTGATTCAGGAGCTACCTTTTGTAACGCATTTTAATACAGGCAGCGGGAAGTTTTTTGCAGTAGATGGTGAGGTCCTACAAGATTCAGAATGGAATAATCGTAGTTTACAGGATATTTTACCAACGTGGCGCTGGATTCGCGAAAGTAACGGAGAAGCGCTTGATGTTGATTTTGATTGGGATACAGCCTTTTACGGGGGAAGTTCGTTAAAGGTGTCCGGGAATCTATCAAAGGAAAACGTGACACATGTGAAGCTATATCAAACAAATCTACCAATTGAGAAGGATTCAGAGGTTTCTATCACCTACAAAACGGCGGTGAAAAAGCCAAACATGAAGCTTGGTATAAGCTTTGTGGATCAACCAGAGAAATTCGTCTTTTATGACGTGAAAAAGCAAAGCCATAACAAATGGACGGAAGAGACAATTAAGCTAAATAAATATGAAGGTAAGCGCATTGCAACGATTTCTCTATTTTTTGATAGTGAAACTCCAATCGAAAACTACCAAATCAATATTGGAGAGTTAAAGGTAACCAATAAGAATGATGATAAGGGAATCCCTGCTACTCCAAGTAGCCCAACTGTCAAAAATACAACTTTTACGGATGGCTTATATGCAGATGTTAAAGTAGCATGGGAATCTGTTAAAGGAGAAATTCAGCATTATGAGATTTACAGAATCCTTCCGAATGGAGAAAAAGAATTAGTTGGCGCTGTTCCAAATCGTGCACTCTATCTTTCTGATCTAAGAAGAAGTGGGAAAGAGGCAACGACAACGCTAGAAATTGTGGCAGTTACATCGGATTACGTAAGAGGTAATGCAGCGACTTTAAGCTTTGAATGGCCACCATATCCAAAGCCGAAAGCGGACTTTAGTGTAAGCCAAACGATTGCAGCTCCAGGTGAGGAAATCCAGTTCTTCAATAAATCCTCTGAAGCAACTGAAGAGGTTGAGTGGCATTTTGAAGGCGGCACTCCTGAAGTAAGTACAGAGAATAACCCTGTTGTCACATTCCAAGAGGAAGGGGTGTATTCGGTTACCTTAACTGCTAAAAATAGTGAGGGTGAGGATGTACTCCTCAAAGAAGCATTCATTACGATTTCAGAGGATGCCAAATATATCAGCAATGTAGCCTTGAATAAAACGGCAACCGCAAGTGGCCAATGTGCTCCGTCAGAGGCAGCCAAATATGCTGTTGATGGAATTGTGATCAACAACAGCAAATGGTGTGCGATTGGAGCAAATCATTGGTTAATGGTTGATTTAGGCGAGATATATACGTTATCGAGCTTTGTGATTAAGCATGCAGAGGCAGGTGGTGAACCGGCTGCATTTAATACAAGAGCCTTTACGATTGAGGTAAGTCTTGATGGGGAAACGTGGACGAACGCTGTAACTGTAACTGATAATACAGCTGCGATTTCTGAGCATTCGATTCAGCTGACGGAGGCTAGATATATTCGTCTTGCAGTTCAACAGCCAACTCAAGGTGGCGACCAAGCAACAAGGATATTTGAAGTAGAAGCATATGGATTTTAAATAAATACACAGTGGAAAGGGGATTTTTCTCCTTTCCTTTTACAGTATAAACCTAGGGGATGAAAAGCATGGGGAAAATGTTTCAAGAAGCAAGTGAATGGATTGTTCGACTCATATGGACGAATCTACTTTGGATGGCCTTTACGATACTAGGAATAGGAATCTTTGGGATTATGCCTGCAACAGTAGCACTGTTTACGGTAACAAGGAAATGGAAGCTGAAGGAATTCGATTTTTCAATTCGAAAGCTTTTTATCACAACCTATAAAAAGGAATTTGTACGCTCAAATCTCATTGGATTGATTTTTACAGTGATTGGCATTCTTCTTTACATTGATTTAAAGCTTGCAGAAGCGATGCAGGGAACCTTTTCCGTGGTTCTATATGTGTTTATCGGATTCCTACTTTTATTATTTGTAAATACGGTCGTTCACTTTTTCCCTCTTTATGTACATTTTCACTATTCGCTTAAGGAGTACATTAAGCAATCCTTTATCATTTCTCTGATTAGTCCAACTTCAACCTTTTTAATTGCGATTGGACTATTTTTCGTTGGATATTTACTGCAAAATATGCCAGGATTACTTCCATTTATACTAGGTGTGTTACCCGCGTATTGGATTATGAATGTATGTATGAATCGATTTTATGCGCTTGAAAAACAGCAGGCCAGTGTTCACATAAACTACAGAAAAAATGAGGTATGAATATGTTTTTAACAGAGAGAAAGCTAGAGACTAGAATACAAGAACTAGCAGTCTACAGATATCGAGATGCCATTCAACTTCACCAGTTTCAGGCAATGGAGGATGAAGGAGAAGTGGGGACGTATCCACCAGAAACAATGGACGGATATACACTGAAGCAAGGTGATCAATGGAGGGGAAGAGACCGCTATCTTTGGCTCCATACAATGATTGAGATTCCTGCTGAATGGAAAGGGAAAAAAGTAGTTGGTTTGTTTGATTTTGGTCGTACAGGTGGGGGCAATAACTCTGGATTTGAGTCATTATTGTTTGTGAATCATAAGCCCTATCAAGGTGTAGATTCGAATCACCAGGAGGTATTTTTTAAAGAGGAAGATATCGGGAAAAAAGTTGATCTTCATTTTCGCTTATGGTCAGGTCTTGAGGGTGGTGGAGAGCCTCGAGAGCAAATCTATACACTTGAAACCTCACAGTTAAGCTGGTTGGACGAAGCAGTAGACGATTTGTATTATACGTCATTGGCTACATGGCAAACGATTAAGGAGCTAGGCGATGAGAGGCCTGAAAAGCATGAGCTTGTAAAAGCGTTAAATAAAGCGTTTGCGCAGCTTGACTGGAGTAAGCCGGGAGACGACGTTTTTTACAAAAGCTGTGAGACTGCTAGAGAAGTGTTGCAAAGCGGTTTAAGAGATGTTGAAAAGCATCATCCAGTAACCGTTCATTGTGTCGGGCACACGCATATAGATGTGGCGTGGCTCTGGCGACTTAAACATACTCGTGAAAAAGCGGCCCGTTCATTTTCGACCGTGCTTCGGTTAATGGAGCAATTTCCAGATTATGTTTTCCTTCAATCACAGCCGCAATTATATGAATATATTAAACATGACTACCCAGAGATTTATGAAAAAATAAAAGATCGTGTGAAAGAAGGCCGTTGGGAAACAGAGGGTGCAATGTGGCTTGAAGCAGATTGTAATATTCCAAACGGGGAATCGCTTGTTAGACAAATTTTATATGGAAAAGCCTTTTTTAATCGAGAATTTGGCGTGAACAATGAGTATTTATGGCTTCCGGATGTATTCGGATATAGCTGGGCACTTCCGCAGATTTTAAAAAAATCAGGTATTCATACGTTTATGACAACGAAAATCAGCTGGAACCAGTACAACCGTATGCCACATGATACGTTCAAATGGAGGGGGATTGACGGCTCAGAAATTCTAACCCATTTCATCACAACTCCAGAGCCTTGGAACTCACCTGATTCATGGTTTTATACGTATAACGGTCTATTGACTGCGAAGACAATCAATGGAGCATGGAAGGGGTATCGTAACAAGGATATTAACCAAGATTTACTTGTTTCCTATGGATACGGAGATGGAGGTGGCGGCGTAAATCGAGAGATGCTGGAGCTGCGCCGTAGATTTGAGGATATGCCAGGTCTTCCAAAGGTGAAAACAGCTAGAGCGGGTGACTTCTTTAAAAAGCTTCACGAAAATGTTACGAACACAAACGAGTATGTGCACACATGGGATGGGGAATTGTATCTTGAATATCACCGTGGAACATATACTAGCCAAGCATATACGAAGCTCATGAATCGAAAGCTTGAGCTGGCATACCGGGAAGCAGAATGGCTGTCTGTATGGAATTCGTTACTCACCACTTGGGAGAAGTACCCGAAGGAGCAGCTTTATGAAGGATGGAAAATTATTTTACGAAATCAGTTCCATGATATTATCCCGGGCTCATCGATCAAAGAGGTATATGAAGACGCAAAAGAAGAATACACTCAAGCTGATGAGATTCAAAAATCAATTACCCAACAACAAGTCGAAGGGTTACTTGAGGCAGATACTAAAACGTACACAATCCTGAATGCAGCACAATGGCAGGACGAACAGCTCGTACTCATTCCATATGACGGAGTTCAAGGGTATTGGGAAACAAAGCAAGGTGAAAGGCTACAAAGTCAACGTACGGAAGAAGGCTGGTTGATCGAAATCGCGAAGCCTGCATCGTTTGGTGCAATAGAGGTGGAATACAACGAGGGGGATGTGCTTGACCTTGAAAGTCCGTTCCAGTTAGAGGCTTGCTCATTAGAAACACCTTTTTACGCAGTCAAATGGAATGACGCGATGCAATTGGAGTCCTTGTATGATAAGGAAGCAGAGCGTGAGGTATTCGTAACAGGTCGCAAGGGAAACGTCCTTCAAATTTTTGAAGATAAGCCTTTAGCACATGATGCGTGGGATATTGACTTGTATTATCAAGAAAAAATGGAGGAAGTTAGCGAGGTTCTTTCAAGTGAGGTTGTTGAAAACGGTCCAATACGTGTCGTAATTCGGACAAAATGGCAGTACCAAAACTCACTGATTGAACAAGATATGATTTTCTATGCTCATAATCGCCGAATTGATTTCAAAACAAAGGTGGATTGGCAGCAACAACGGAAGCTAATGAAGGTAGCGTTTCCGGTTGACATTCGTACAACGGAAGCAACCTATGACATTCAGTATGGAAATGTGAAGAGACCGACACATTGGAATACGAGCTGGGATATGGCACGCTTTGAAACGGTGGGCCATCAGTGGGCAGATCTTTCTGAAACTGGTTATGGGGTAAGCTTACTGAACAATTCTAAATACGGATATGACATTAAAGAAAACACCATGCGTTTATCTCTTTTAAAAGCGGCTATTTACCCGGATCCAACGGCAGATCAAGGGGAGCATGAATTTACGTATTCACTACTTCCACATCTCGGTGATTGGAGAGAAGGGCAAACTGTCAAAGAGGCTTGGTACCTAAATCACCCGTTGAAAGCTGTGAAGGGTAGATTCGCACCAAATGAGAATTCGTTTGTAACGGTACAAAACGAACATGTGCTTATCGACGCCATCAAGAAAAAAGAAGATGAGGATGCTGTTATCATTCGTCTTCATGAATATGAAGGCAAACGTGGCAAGGTTGAATTGGTATTCCCATTCCCTGTTGAAAAATGGGTGGAGACCAATTTAATGGAGCAGGTTGAAGGTCCAGAAAATAAGGGTGAAATCGAGTTAACAATCAATCCATATGAAATTAAAACACTTCTTATCTATTTTTCCTGATAAAATAGGAGAAGATTACAATCTATCGGAAAGTCTATCTTTCCGATAGATTTATAGTAGGGGTGTACGACGCCAATGAAGAAGCATCTGACGAATAAAGTATTCAGTAAAATTCTTTTCTTTTTTTCCGCAACAACCCTATTAACGATGTTTTTACTACTGTTTTTTCTATCAAGGTACTATACCGAAGTAATTATTCAAAAGGAAAGAGATGCAAGCACACAAACCCTTGAACAAATTGAACTGAACATTAACCGAAAACAAGAGTATGTCCAAAATGTTATCAAGGAATTGTACTTGAAAACAGATTTGATCCTGTATGATATTGCATTTGCCTTGCAGAATGATTATAGTACGTATTTATCGTATCGATTGGATAAATACAGTGAAAGCTCTTCCTTTGTACCGATTAATCTCAATACGTTTTTTCAGGCATATTTTACCCAGGATGCTGATATCAACGCGGTTAGTTTAAAAAGTGCAAACTTTGAAACGGAATACATTTATGTGAACAATCATCACAGATGGAATCAATTTTTAAAGAACAGCAACGAGGAATCTAGTAAACATAAATTGGTAGAGGCGGATGGGGAGCTTCAAATGGTGAAATGGGAGCCGCAAGCAGAAGGCTACAATACGATTCAAATTTCCCGTTTTATCAATGACCCGGTTACTTTAAAATCCATTGGTGATCTAACTGTTTACTATGATACAGCGGGTATAGAAGATATCCTTCGGTTACGAAGGTCTCAATATAAAGGGTCTGTTCATATTTTTAGTCGCGATGGTACGAATTTATATACGTCCGATCGTTCCATACATCCTGAACAATTACAGAAGCTGCCGTTCATCACCAATTTTTCAGAAATGACGTGGCAGGGGAAAAAATATTATGTAAATACATTGGCTGATGAAAAAATGGGATACTTATATATCGGGATAATTCCGAAACAAGAGCTGAAAAATGCAACAAAAGTGCAACAGTATATGTTGCTTGGGACCATTCTTCTTTCTTGTACAGCAATTGGAGTTACATCTTTTCTCATGAGGTCGTATTCGAGAAGAATCCGTACAATTGACAATGCGATTCACGAAGTTCGTAGTGGGAATTTACAAATTCGTATTCCACATAGCAAACAGAAGGATGAATTGACGACAATTTCTGAGAGTTTTAACGAAATGCTAGACGATCTCAACAAGTATATTAAAGACGTGTTCGTGCTAAATCTTAAACAAAGAGACGCAGAAATGAAAGCGCTTCAGTCTCAGATACAGCCTCATTTTTTATACAACACATTAGAGGCAATTCGGATGAAAGCTATTTCAGATGGATCCAAGACTACAAGTAACATGATATACAGCCTTGGGCAGTTGTTCCGTTATTCATTAAGCGGCAAGGAAATTGTACAAATATCAGATGAAATGGAACATGTAAAACAATATGTGGGATTAATTCAAATTCGATACCAAAATCGGTTAAAGGTAAGCTTTGACATACCTGATATGTATTTTGACGAGAAGATTTTAAAATTCACGCTCCAGCCTTTAGTCGAAAACTATATCATTCATGGTTTTCAAAAAGAAGCAGACAACAATGAATTATTGATTCAAGCAAAAGGGAAAAACAAGGATATTGAAATTATGGTGCGTGATAATGGTAGAGGGATATCTTCAGAACGCCTTACGTATATTCAAGCAAAGCTGAAAGAAGGCGCAACCAATGCCGAAGAATCGATTGGACTCAGCAATGTCCACCAACGATTGCATTTAAAATATGGACTAGATTATGGTCTTTCCATTCAAAGTGTTGAAGGAGAAGGCACGACAGTTGTGATTAAAATTCCAGCCACTAGAAGGGGGATTCCAAATGTATAATGTCTTTCTTGTAGATGATGAACCTTTTATTATTGAAGGCATGAAGGCACTTGTCCCGTGGGAGGATTATGGACTGCATGTCGTAGGAGATGCATCCAATGGCAGCGAGGCACTTGCGATGATTGAGAATATGCATGTGGATATTTTACTGACCGATATTATGATGCCTGTGATGGATGGGTTGCAGTTGATTAGTAGCGTAAAAGAACGAAATTCAGATGTAAAATGTATTGTCCTTTCAGGGTACCAGGAATTTAATTATGTGAAAAAGGGCATGGGGCTAGGAATTGAAAATTATTTGCTTAAGCCGGTCAATGAGCAGGAGCTTCATTTTACCTTATTGAATTGTATCGAAAAGCTAGAAAAATCAACGAATCATGAGGAAGCCTATACAGTTTTACGGGACAACACAATCTGGCGAGGATTGAACCAGGAAATTGATGAAAAGGAGTGGCGCGAACGGATTGACCTCTATCAGTTAGAGTTTGGTTGCAAAAATTTAGTAGTGGTGTTGGTTCAATTCTCTGAGAAGATAGAGGACTCCGCCCTAACCTGGGTTCGAAAAGAGATTGAAAGGAAATTTAAATCTGTCTGTATTATTAACCCTGATGGAGAATTAATCCTTCTCGCATGGGCAGAAAACGAGGCTGAAATAGTAGGCAAAATGAATATGTTACATGGGTTTCTGGCGAGCTCTGTTCCTTGCTTGCATTATAGTAGTGTAGGCTGCCTTGTTCCTTCAATCAAAGAAATCCACAGGAGCTATGATCGTGCTAAGGAACTATCAAGCTATCGGTTGGTCCTTAGTGAAAGTAGTGTGATAACGGAGGATGTAACAAGGCAATATGCTGGCTCGACAATCGCAACTTCCTATGAAATTGACGATCTGAAAAGACATATCGTGAGTCAGGAAAAGGAGTCGGCGTTCCGTTGGATAGAGGGGGTCTTTGACCAAATCGCACAATCTAGGAAAAAGGTGTCACCAACAAGCATCCGTGGCTTTGCAATCGACATCATCACCTCCGTCCAGAAAGAGGTGAACGATAGCGCGACAACCCAAACGGTTGCCATTGTAAAAAGCATTCTCGAATCTCACTCCTTAAGGCAGATAGTAAAGATTTTAATTGATTATTTAGGAACAGTCTTTGAGAAAATTGAGGCAAAATCAGAGCACCAGAGTCCCGTTATCAAAAGTGTCATGAGGCATATTCAAGAAAACTATCATGAGGAGCTATCCTTAAAAACCTTGAGTCATAAGTTCCATATGAATTCAATTTATTTGGGTCAGCTGTTTCAGAAAGAAACAGGTTTTGTATTCTCGGAATATATTAACCACATTCGCTTAGAAAAAGCGAAGCAGTTGTTGCGAGACACCCATGAAAAGGCTGGCCAAATCGGAAAAATGGTCGGCTACTCCGATTCTGCCTATTTTTATAAACAATTTAAAAAGGCCGTCGGCATTACACCATCTGCCTGGCGAACGATGAATAATCGAACAAAAAATCCTGTTTAGCAGGGTTTTTTTGTGTATGGGGGTGTGGTGGTGAGTGGGTATATTGCATGTGTTATAAATGCCCCTATCATCCCCGTATACCACCCTTTTTACCCAAACCAAGCCCTCCCTCACACTGAATGTTTAATAAGTACAGTAAATCTAAATATTGTTAACTTTAAGTGTGGGGCTCTTTTTTTTATGATAAGTATGTAAGGGTTTTCAAATGTAGAAAGGAGGGGCTTTGTGAGTAAGAGTAAGAGCTTTTTTCGAGATGTGTACAAAAATCGAGTTTGGCTCCTCATGGTATTGCCAGGAACGCTATGGTTTTTATGTTTTTCGTATTTGCCTATGTTCGGGACAGTGATTGCTTTTAAAAACTTCCGCTATGATCCGAATGGATTTTTTGCGAGCATTCAAAACAGTGATTGGGTAGGCTTTGAAAACTTTAAATTCTTATTTAATACAAACGATGCATGGATTATTACGCGAAATACGGTACTCTATAATTTAGTGTTTATTGTGCTAGGGCTTGTGTTAGCCGTATTTGTTGCCATTGTGTTAAGTGAACTTGCCAATAAGAGGCTATCGAAAATCTATCAAACTGGAATGCTTTTTCCGCACTTTTTATCATGGGTAGTTGTGAGTTATTTCGTTTTTACCTTCCTGAGTGTGGATCGAGGATTGCTTAATAATATGCTCGGATGGTTTGGAATTGATGCCATTTCCTGGTACAACGAGCCAAAGTTTTGGCCAGCCATCATCATTCTAACAAGTGTTTGGAAGGGTGTCGGGTATGGAAGTATCGTGTACCTAGCTGCAATAGTTGGAATTGACCGAAACTATTATGAAGCGGCGATGATTGATGGTGCGAGTAAGTGGCAGCAGATAAAAAGTATTACAATTCCGCTGATTACACCACTTATGGTTATTTTAACAATTTTAAATATCGGTAAAATTTTCAGTGCAGACTTTGGGTTGTTTTATCAGGTACCCCGGGACTCCGGTCCACTGTATTCAGTAACGAATGTAATCGATACGTATGTATACCGTGGCCTGACAACAATGGGTGATATCAGTATGAGTACAGCTGCTGGTCTTTACCAATCAATTGTTGGATTTATCCTAGTATTATTAACAAACTATCTTGTGCAAAAGATTGATAAAGAATATGCATTATTTTAAAAAGGGAGGGAGCCGCGAAACCGTGGCGTAAATCATGACAACAAATCTAAATAGCTCCCAACCTACTATTGAAGCTGGGACTGTTATAGAAAAGGTAACAAAACCAGAACACAAAAAGAAGAAACACTCCATTCATGGGTTATCTGGAATTCCAAATGTACTCATGAACATATTGTTAGGCGCTTTTTCCCTGATGTGTATTTTTCCTTTTATATACGTCATTATTATATCCTTGAGCGATGAAGAAACCTTAGCTCGAAACGGATATCAGCTGATTCCAGAGATTTGGAGTTTGGAAGCTTATAAGTACCTTTGGGAGATGAAGGACCAACTTCTTCAATCCTATACGATTACAATTGCAATCACTGTGCTTGGGACAATTATTAGTGTCCTGATGATATCCTTATACGCATATGCGATATCGCGAAAACAATTTACGTACAGAAAGGTATTTACGTTCTTCGCGTTCTTTACAATGCTGTTTAGCGGTGGATTAGTACCGTTTTATATTGTAGCAACACAATTTTTACATTTGCGCAATTCGATTTGGGCATTGATCCTTCCGCTAGCAATGAATGCGTTCTACATAATCATTATGAGAACCTTTTTCCAAAGGTCAGTCCCTGAATCGATTCTAGAATCTGCGAGAATCGATGGTGCAAGTGAGCTGCGAATTTTTGTCCAAATCGTAATGCCACTTTCTTTACCAGGGATAGCAACAATCGCCTTATTCAGTACGTTAGGCTATTGGAATGATTGGTTTAACGCGCTTTTATTTATTGATGAACCACACTTGGTACCACTTCAGTCACTACTGATGAAAATAGAGAACAATATTGAATTTTTACGACAAAATGCACTAACAGGTGGTATGCAAAACGAAATACTGAAGTCCATACCTCAGGATGCGGCAAAAATGGCGATGGTTGTTATCTCCACATTACCGATTGCAATTGCGTATCCATTTTTCCAAAAGTACTTTGTGAGGGGACTTACAATTGGTGGAGTAAAAGAATAATAAACAGAAAAAAGGGAGGAATTACAAATGAAGAAGAAGTTTGCCATTTTACTAGCATTGCTTCTAACTGTAGCAACACTCCTTACTGCATGTAAGGAAGAAGAGAAAGCATCAGGTGATAAAAAAGATGGAGAACTAGAGCCATATGAAATTACATGGTACACAATCGGAACTCCACAAAAGGATGTAGACAAGGTATTTGAAGAGGTAAGCAAGTATACAAAGGAAAAAATTAACGCTACTGTGAAGCTTAAGCAAATTGATTGGGGCGATTATGATCAAAAAATGCAAGTAATGATCGCATCAGGTGAATCTTTTGATATTGCCTACACAGCTGGTGGAAACTATGTTTTAAATGCACAAAAGGGTGCGTTCAAAGGTCTTAATGACTTACTAGAATCACACGGTAAGGAACTTAAAGCAGCTCTTGACCCAGCTTTCTTAGAGGGAGCTAAAATTGATGGAGAGCTTTATGGAATTCCATCAAATAAAGAAGTTGGTCAACAAAGTGTATACGTATTCAATAAGAACCTCGTTGATAAATACAAAATGGATGAAGCAAGCATCAAATCATTAGAGGACTTAGAGCCATTCTTACAAACAGTGAAGGACAACGAGCCGGATTTTACACCAATCGCTACCTTCAAGCCATATTTACCATTTGATTATGTATTAGAAGACGAAATGCCGTTTGCGTTTCCTTTAGATGGAGACACAGATAAGGTTGTTAATATTTTTGAAACAGATGTTATGATGGACACGTTAAAAACAATGCATAAATACTATAAAGCTGGCTATATTAAGGCAGATGCTGCAACAAGTACAGATCCTTGGCCACTTGAAGTAGAGAACTGGTTTGTTCGTAAAGAAATGTACCAGCCAACAGCTGAGTTCCTATGGTCTCGTTCGGCAGGATATGATGTAGCAGTACAACCAATGCATGACCCTATTACGTTCAACAACTCAGTAACAGGTGCAATCCAAGCAATCTCTGCGACTTCAAAAAATCCAGAGCGTGCGATGATGTTCTTAAATCTATTAAATACAGATCCATATCTTCGTAACTTAGTTGACAAGGGAATTGAAGGAACTCACTACGAAGAGCTTGAAAACGGAAAAATTAAAGACCTTCCAGCGCGTGTAGAAAGCTACAACATGCCAAGCTATTCTCTAGGAAACCACTTCATTCTAAAGTTATATGAAAATGACCCTGAAGATAAATGGGATCAATTCAAAGCATTTAACGATGCTTCAAGTTCAGCTCCAACTCTAGGATTCTATTTTGATACAACTCCTGTACGAACTGAAATCGCAGCAATCGCAAACGTATCTCAAGAATTTGCTCCTGCATTGTTAACAGGAAGTGTAGACCCAGAAGAATACCTACCAAAAGCGAATCAAAAGTTTAAAGAAGCTGGACTAGATAAGGTGTTAGAAGAAATTCAAAAGCAATATGACGAGTGGAAAAAGAATAACAAATAATCAGGAAATACAAAGCAAAGCCGGAGATTTCGATTTCCGGCTTGGTTTTGTTTGAGAGGATATTTTGTAAGATGAAAAAACAGAAGGTTGGAGCTTGGAGTTACAAGTTTTAAAGAGTGGCAATCGGCAGTTGTGAGAATGCCTTTGGGCACGGTTATGGAATGCCTGGATTTGGACTGTTATTTGTGGGATCACTATTGGGTTAGTACGGACCATTTTTGACCTGTGTCCTCAATCTTAAAAGATGGGTGGTAGTTAAAAGTGAAAACATCTGAGTTAACATATGTCTTTCCAAAGGATTTTTGGTGGGGGTCAGCCTCTTCTGCTACACAAATGGAGGGGTACTCCAAAGCAGATGGGAAAGGACCAAATATTTGGGATTATTGGTATGAGACAGAGCCAAACCGTTTTTTTAATGGTATCGGGCCAAATCATACATCGCAATTTTATTCGAGATATGAAGAGGATATTAAACTATTAAAAGAGACCGGTCATAACAGCTTTCGTTTTTCAATCTCGTGGTCACGGATGTTTCCGGAAGGAAGAGGAAAGGTAAACGAGAAGGCTGTTCACTTTTACAATCAGGTTATTAACAGGTTACTAGATAATGAGATTGAACCTTTTGTTAATCTCTATCATTTCGATATGCCCCTAGCCTTGCAGAACGAAGGTGGATGGGAAAGCCGATCTGTCGTAGAAGCCTATGTAGAATATGCGGGTACTTGCTTTGCTTTGTTTGGGGACCGTGTCCAGAAGTGGTTTACACATAATGAGCCGATTGTACCTGTTGAATGTGGGTATTTATATGGGCATCATTATCCAGCCATTGTTGATTTTAAAAAAGCAGTGCAGGTTGCCTTTCATTCGATGTTAACCTCTGCAAAAGCGATAGAAAAATACCGTAGTTTGAGTTTGCCAGGAAAAATTGGAATCATCTTAAATGTCACCCCTTCGTATCCAAGAAGCGAGCATCCTGCAGACCTTGATGCTGCGGAAAAAGCTGATTTGCTGTTTAATCGTTCTTTTTTAGATCCGTCTGTGAAAGGGGAGTTCCCTCAGAAGTTGGTTGAGATGCTTGAGGAGGAAGGGTTTTTACCAAGCTATGAATTGGGCGACTTGGATATTATTCGTGAAAACACTGTTGATCTTTTGGGCATCAATTATTATCAACCAAGAAGAGTAAAAGCGAAGGAACACCTTCCAAATCGGAATGCGCCGTTTATGCCTGAGTTTTACTTTGATACCTATGATATGCCAGGTAAAAAGGTGAATCCATATCGGGGCTGGGAAATCTATGAAAAGGGAATCTTTGATATTTTAAAAAATCTTCAAGAAAACTATGGAAACATTGAGTGTTTTATCTCGGAAAACGGGATGGGCGTTGAAAATGAAGAACGTTTTATAAACAGCGAGGGAATCATTCAGGATGAGTATCGAATCTCTTTTTATAAGGATCATCTAAAATGGGTACATCAGGCAATCCAAGAAGGAGCAAATGTGAAGGGGTATCATGTTTGGACGTTTGTGGATAACTGGTCATGGTTAAATGCTTATAAAAATCGATATGGGTTGGTGTCTGTTGACCTAGACCAAAATTATAAAAGAACAATTAAACAAAGCGGCTATTGGTATAAAGAGCTAGCAACGAATAATGGGTTTTGAGAAGGAGGGAAAAAGCGTGAGTTATTATCTTGTCTATGATATCGGTGGCACCTCCGTGAAATATTCGCTTATGGATGAAGTGGCAAATGTAATGGAAAGCTCTTCGTTCCATACACCTGAGGAGAGAGATGGATCGATATTTGAGCTGCTTATTCATACAACAGAATCTTTTCAGCAAAGGTATCCTCTTAGCGGACTTGCACTTAGTGTTCCTGCAGCAGTTGATGTCATGAGTGGCTATGTCCATTATGCAGGCCAAATCACAGATTTTATCGGGAAGAATTTGAAGGATGAGCTTGAACAGCTTGGAATCCCAATTGAGCTCGAAAACGATGCGAATTGCGCGGCTTTAGCTGAGAAATGGAAGGGGCATGCACAGGACTGCAATAGCTTTGTATGTGTAACGATTGGAACGGGGATAGGTGGAGCTATTTATCTAAATGGGGATTTATATCGGGGGAAGAAGGGGATGGCAGGCGAGGTCGGACTCATGTATATGAATGCTTCACAACCGATTGAGTCGACTACCTTTAGTAGACTGGGCTCCACTTGGAATCTTTTGAATCGGGTATTTATAAAAACAGGGGAGCGAGTGAGCGGTGAGGAGCTTTTTGAGCGGTACTACCGTGGCGACCATCGTATTGTAGACGAAGTAGACAAATTTTTCGATACGCTTGCGATCGGAGCCGCAAATCTCATCCACACGCTTGCCCCCGAAAAAATCCTATTCGGTGGCGGCATAAGCGCACAACCTAATTTCACAAACCACATAAAAGAACGTCTCGACCATATGAGCCCCGGCTTATTAGACCTCACCCAAATCGACGTCTGCAAACACCGCAACACCGCAGGCCAAATCGGCGCCCTCTACCACTTCCACAAAATGAAGAAGAAATAGTGGGGGGGAGTGCCAGGGGGACGGTTCTGTTGGCCCCTTTTTGTAATGCGTAGTGACCGGGGGGACGGTTCTGTTGGTCCATTTTTGTAATACGTAGTGACCAGGGGGACGGTTCTCTTGGTCCATTTTTTATAATGGAGAACCAGTAGAACCGTCCCCCTGGTTTTCTGGTTTTATGATAGAATGATAGAGGAATAGTAGAAAGGTCCTGAATTCCTTTAATGAGGAGAGAATGTTGTAGGGGGAGGTTTCTAGTGAATAAAGAAGAATACACGATCTCTCAGCTGGAGAGTATTTTACGTGAGTTAAAGGCTGGAAAAGAAGAAACAAGTGCAACAGTTGCAATCGGACCTGTTGGAAAAAAGTCTACTTCTTCAAAGGGACTACATAAGCTCTGGGTACGATTTTTAGGGATAAGAAGGATGATCACTACAATTCTTATTGTGATTCTCCTAGCTGTAGGTGTCTGGCTCTATACAGGAAGTACGTTTAAAAAAGAGAGCATCACTTTTGTAGAGCAGGTTCAAGAGCTGGCAACGTTGGCGACAGCTGAGGCTCATCTTAAAGTAATTATTGAACAAGAAGACAATAAACTATTTGGACAGGATATCCAAGTGAATCTCCCGGGTACAAAGAGAGAGCTATTATTGGTTGTCCCAGCCACTGTTGTAGCTGGAGTAGACCTGCAAGGAGTTACCTCGGAAAATTTAAAAATAGATGAAAAGAAAAAAGAGCTCAAATTGGTATTACCGCATGCAACCTTGATGCAGGAACCTGCTATTCAGATGGATAAGGTTCAAACGTTCTCAGACGAGGGATTGCTTCGAGGAGAAGTAAAGTGGACCGAGGGCTTCGAGCTTGCGACAGAAGCACAGATGAAACTAAAAGAGGAAGCAGTTGAAATTGGATTGCTGCAAACTGCCGAAAAAAGTGCTGAAAAAGTCCTCACAGAATTTTTCGGAAGTCTTGGGTATTCTGTGAAAATAACATTTAAATAAATTACCGTATGCCTATGACGAAAAAATCTGTACTACTTCTAAAATTCCATTTCAACCAAACGTTTGTTTAGCGAAGTAGACTAGATATTTCAGGTTATTCAGATTTCAACCAAACGTTTGAATGGACTAGAATTTCGATGCAGAATAGGCACTGTTATAGTGCATGGATATGGACCAAAGGTGACCACAGGGACCACAGGGACGGTTCTCTTGGTCCACTTTTCTATAAAGTAGAACCAGAAGAACCGTTCCTGCGGCTTTACAGTTTCCCAAAATAATTGAGGAAATTTTTATATAAGGCGGAAAGTAAATGCAACTTAACTTACTAAAATTATTTGATGGATATGTTAAGAACTATCATACGCTTAATCTTACAATCCACCATGGTAAGCATTCATTTACCATGACAGAGATTGAATACTTTTCTAGGTTAGGATCGATGCTAGGTTATTCGCCATTTACAGAGGATACCTGCAATGGGGAGAACAAGCCAATGGACTTAACCTGGTGGGACAAGTATGACGGTGAGTACTGGAATGATTTTATACTTCATCTAGAACGGGAAAACTATTTTAACAAAGATGAAGAAACTCTAGAAAAGCTTTTTCAAGATCGAAAATACATACCGAAGAATGTCATTGGAATCATGAATGTTCGAAATAAAGAGAGAATCGATGAACTTCTATCCATAGCGAAGAGCATTTGTAAAATAGATAATGCACTCCTCATTTTTAAAACTTACTCTACCGGCAAGGGGCAACCCTATTTTGACGAAGTATATGCCTACTTACTAAAAAAGGGTAAACTTAGTAAACCAAAGAAGGCGTATGTATCAGATATAGCGGGGACATTATTTATGAGCTATAAGTGACCACAGGGGTGGCCACAGGGACGGTTCTCTCGGTACATTTTCAGATGTAACCTGGGGCGGCTCTCTTGGTGCATTTTGGTAAAGTAGAGCCAGAAGAACCGTCCCCGTGGTTCCTCACGGTTCTCATTTCCCAAAAAAGAAAAAAATTCGACAAAAGTTTGGCAGTATGGTCGTAATATATTAAAATAGAGTGTGGTTTTAATTAAATACTAATAGTGTTTGGTACATATTAATTTTGAAATCCTAGTGAGGAGGAGTAGTATGAGTTTGAAATATGCGATTATTGGTTGTGGAAGAATTTCCCCAAATCATATAGCTGCTGCTATTAAAAATGAACTTGAGATTGTTGCATTATGTGATATAGTTCCTGAAAACATGGAGGATAAGCTAAATACTTTTAACCTTCCGAAATCAACTCCTATGTATACCGATTATAAAGAGATGCTTGAAAAGGAAAAACCTGAGTTAGTTGCAATTTGTACCGAGAGCGGGGAGCATGCGAAAATTGCGTTAGATTGCATTGACGCAGGTAGCAATCTAATCATTGAAAAACCAATTGCTTTATCTTTAGAGGATGCGGATGAAATCATTAGAAGAGCAAAAGACAAAAATGTGAAGGTTAGTGCATGTCACCAAAACCGCTTTAATAAATCAATTCAAAAAATCAGAGAAGCTGTTGAAGATGACCGTTTTGGAAGATTACTTCATGGTACAGCTCACATCCGTTGGAATCGTGGAGAAGATTACTATAAGCATGCTCCATGGAGAGGAACATGGGAACAAGACGGTGGTGCATTGATGAACCAATGTATTCACAACATCGATCTTTTACGTTGGATGATGGGCGATGAAATCGTGGAAGTTGTTGGTATGACAGACAACCTGAAGCATGGCTTTATCGAGGCAGAAGATTTTGGTGTTGCCCTTGTAAAGTTTGCAAATGGAAGCTATGGCGTGATTGAAGGTACAACAAATATCTTCCCAACAAACCTTGAAGAAACATTATATATCTTTGGTGACAAAGGTACTGTAAAAGCAGGTGGTAAATCAGTTAACATCATTGAAGAATGGTTATTTGCTGATGGAAAAGATGATCCAGAAGAAGTAAAAGCGACGTACCAAGAAAACCCACCAAGTGTATACGGATTCGGACATAACCCATTGTATACAGATGTAATTGAAGCAATTAAAAACGACAGAGACCCTTATGTAACAGCTGAAGACGGTAGAAGAGCACTAGAACTTGTACTTGCTATCTACAAATCAGCTGCAGAAGGCACTAGTGTAAAACTTCCATTGGAAAAATGTAGCACAATGGACTTCGTAGGACGTTTTGATAAATAAGTCTCTTTATAGAAATATCATTCATTTAATCGAAAATAATCTTGCAGAACCCCAATTCTGCAAGATTATTTTTTTGAAAAACAGGGAACCGCGGGGACGGTTCTCGTGGTACATTTTTCTGTCGTGAACCAGAAGAACCGTCCCCCTGGTCTAAAAATGAATGAAAGATTTGATCTTTCATTCATTTTTAGATACTTGTTGTTTAGCCTTCATCATGAAGCACTTTATGTTCAAAGAGGCGTAATTCTAAAGTGAGAAAGTAACCATAGGGACGGTTCTCTTGGTCTATTTTTACCAATAAGGAATTGTCTCTGCTATAATCCATGGTTCAGAAGTTAAAAATAACAAACTCTCACCTTGCATCCATTTCATTTTATTATATACTGATATAGTATAAATTTACTAAAAGAGGGAATTACATGTAATGAAAAGACAACTGGTACTTTTAATTTTTATTTTATTTTCTAGTTCTTTATTTTTAGCTGGCTGTAATAAAGAGGCTAGTAACGGTCCAACTGCTCTCGATGAAAACCTAAACATGGTAAAGCAACTTATAACAGGAATGCTTGAAAATGATGTCGAGGTAGTAAATGCTTTGTACAAAAATGAAGCAAATTATTCATCAGAGGAATTAATTGAAAAGGTGAGTAATTGGGGGTTGGAAAATAAAACAATTGATGATTTAACATTTAAAACCGCTTCTGCTTATGTATACCATGTATATATTGATAAGTCTTCATACATATCTGTCCGAGTAAAAGAAAACCCACCGAGCGGATATACTATCGACTTTGTTGAATTGATTACTAAAGAAAAGCAATAATTTCAGAGGGTGGCCTATTTCCATAGGTCACTCTCTGTTTGTGTGACCACAGGGACGGTTCTTGTGGTCCATTTTTTATTGGAAGAACCAGAAGAACCGTCCCCCTGGTTCCCCTGGTTCAATATTTCTCTAAAAACTCTTTCAATACATGCACGGCTTGGACGCAGTCATTTAACGAGGACCATTCGGCGGGGTTGTGGCTGATGCCGTCTTTGCTTTGGACGAAGATCATTGCTACTGGCAACACATGGCCAACGATCATAGCGTCGTGTCCGGCGCCACTTGGAAGGTACACTGGCTCTATCCCTTGGGATGTAACGGCTTGAGCCAATTTTCCCTGCATGGCTTCACTAATCGGCACTGGTGCTTCTCGGAATGTTTCCTCACACTCAAGTTCAATATGATGAGACTTGCTAATTGTCGTAGCTTTTTCAATAACCATATCTACAAGTTGATCTCTTGTTTCTCTCTGAATATCACGGATATCAACAGTTAGCTTCACTTGACCGGGGATTACATTTACGCCGTTTGGAAGGACCTCTACTTTTCCAACAGTTGCAACTGCTGATTTGCTTACTTGTTGTGGAAGAGATTGGACCTCATGTATAAATTGGCTTGCTGCCACAAGTGCATCTCTTCGGTCGTCCATCGGCGTATTTCCTGCATGTCCGGCTAGTCCGGTAAAAGTCAGCTTTAACCAACACGGCCCCGCAATCCCTGTTACAATTCCGACTGGAACCCCAACACGTTCCAACCGTTTTCCTTGTTCAATATGTATTTCAACAAAAGCTTCTAGCTTTGAAAGGTCTCTCCCTGATGTGAAAAAGCCATCAACAGAAAGTCCAATGTCTTCGAGAACCTTCGTAAAAGAGTCGCCATTTCCATCTTTCTTCGGTAAAAGGTCTTCAGTTGTAGCTTCCCCAATCATGGCCATACTTCCACTAAAGCCACCGTTAAAGCGCGCACCTTCTTCATCAGTAAAAATAACGACTTCATAAGGTCTATCAGGGACGTAACCTGTTTGTTTCCATGCCTCAGCGACCTCAAGTGCAGCGAGTACTCCTAATGGTCCATCAAAATGTCCCCCGTTTGGAACACTGTCAACATGTGAGCCAGAAAGAAGAGCAGGAAGTTCTGGATTTTTCCCATCTAAACGTCCAAACACATTCCCAGCACCATCAACTGTTACCTTTAGACCTGCTTCAAGCATCCAATGCATAACTAACTCTTTTGCCGCTTTTTCTTCCTTTGAAAATCCAACACGGTAAGACCCGAAGTCAGAGGTTAACCCAATCTCTGAAAGAGCAGCCAGCCTGTATGTTAAACGCTCTCCGCTTACACCATTTTTGTCTAATGTGTAATAATAATCAGCTAATAATTTTTTGAATAGATACATAATAGGTGCTCCTTTTTAAAAAGTTTGAATCCCACTATATAGATTCTCGAAAAAGTGGAGATTACCTTCTTACGTTATTGTAACACAGTAATAAAGTGAGAAAGCCCTTATAATTAACACCCTTTTTCGAATAGTAAAACTAGTCATTAGGTAAAATGCACTATATAATAGAAGAACTAGATTACAAATGGAGTAAACGATTATGCCACATGAATATTGGATGTATATCCTAATAGTTGCTTTTGCAGGGATATTAAGTCTCTTTTCCTCGATATATGCGCTTCTTAGGGTGAGGGAAGCCCCTGGTGGAAAGTATTTTATTTTACTAGGGTTTATGTCGTCTTTATTTACGTTTGCATACGCCTTCGAGCTTTCGAGCAATACGCTTGATCAAATTAAGTTTTGGTTAAAAGTAGAATACCTTGGTTTACCCTATATACCTGTATTTCTTTTATTTATGTGTTTCGATTTTGTTGGGCAAAAAATAAACAAGTGGATCTATTATGTTCTCTATACAACTCCAATACTAACGATTCTTATCCATTTTACAAATGATTACCATCATTTCTATTACACCTCAATAAATTTAAAGGACAGTGGTCCTTTTACAGTAATAGATTTAGAGAAAGGTCCTTGGTTTTACGTCCATTCCATTTTTATGTACGCATCTGTACTAATTAGTATGGGGATTCTACTTAAACAATTAAATGAGAAGTCACTGTTAAAATTTCGAATGCAAATAGGTTTATTGGTTGCTGGATTGGCGATTCCAATTGTTGGCTCCATTTTCTATTTAAGTGGACTGAGTCCCTACGGTATCGATCTTGGCCCGGTATCAATGAGCATCACATATGTATTTTTTTGTGCTGCCCTCCTTAAGTATCAAATGTTTAACGTTGCCCCAATCGTTCGAGATAAAGTATTTGAAAGCATGAAAGAAGGAATCCTGGTCGTCGATCCAAATGATGTTGTAGTTGATTATAATAATGCGATGACAAGTGTTTTTCCTACCTTAAATCAACAGATGATTGGAGAATCGGTTACTTGCGTACTACCTGAAAACAAGCAGCTGTATGATGTTTTACGGGAGAGGCTTTCTACGGATATAGAGATTTCCCTGAAGGGGAGACCAAGCCATTTTCAAATCAGCTTTTCTCCGATTCATACGAAAAACGGCGTTCACATTGGTCAAATCATATCGTTTTTTAATGTAACCGAACGAGTTGAGCTGCAAAAAAAGCTAAACTACCTAGCAAGTATAGATGGACTAACACAGGTTTACAATCGCTCGTTTTTTATAAAAGAATCAGAAAACCTGTTTGATTCCACGAGTAATGAAGGCGGATATATGTCGGTTATTATGTTTGATATCGACCGTTTTAAAAATGTGAATGATCAGTTTGGACATCAAGCGGGAGATTATGTGATTCGTGAAGTTGTCGATATTGCGAAGGCGAGCCTGCGCCAGCAAGATATTATCGGGCGTTATGGTGGTGAAGAATTTATTATATGTTTGCCAAATACAACTCTCGGAACAGCGACTGATGTGGCGGAGTCCATTCGTAAAAAAATTGCTGAAAACGAATTAGTTGTTAGCGGTAACTATATACCAATTTCATCAAGTTTTGGAGTCTCAAGTGTCTACCTTCAACCTGACACAAACATCCATACTATCCACTCCCTAATGAGACAAGCCGACAAAGCACTCTACGTAGCAAAAGAAAACGGCCGAAACCGCGTCGAAACCTTCGACCGTGAATATGAATATGCTACGTAAGTGACCAATGACCATGGGTAACCACAGGGACGGTTCTTGTGGTCTTTTTTTTATTTATTGTGAACCAGTAGAACCGTCCCTGTGGCTCGTTTTTCAACAAAAGCGATCCAATAGAACCGTCCCCCTGGTCCTTGGAACCTGTCCCATTGCCCCACTTCATCAGAAATCTTTATCCGAATACTTGGAATTTAATGCTTTACTATACAAAAATAATGCAGTATGATAAATAGTAACGATATAGTTCTTCTTATTATGAGAGGTGGAGGGATATGGCCCTTTGAAGCCTCGGCAGCGGGTTCTTGTAAAGAATACTGTGCCAAGTCCATCAAACGTTATGTTTGAAAGATAAGAAGAGGTGGAAGCTATGTGTGAACCTCTCTTCTTATGAAGAGGGGTTTTTTCTATGCTTCCAACAGGGAGTTCAGCAAAGGTGAGGAGATGAGTGGAGTGAAGTATGGGTTTTGGTTACCGATTTTTGGTGGGTGGTTACGCAATGTCGAGGATGAAAACATGCCGCCTACATTTGAGTATGCAAAGGAAGTTATTCAAGCTGCGGAAAAGTGGGGGTATGATACAACACTTATCGCGGAGCTTTATTTAAATGATATAAAAGGTCCTGAGCATGATTCCCTCGAAGCATGGTCAACAGCGGCCGCACTTGCAGCCGTTACGAGCAAAATTGAAATCATGGCAGCAGTTCGTCCTGGATTCCATAATCCGGCTGTAACCGCAAAAATGGCTGCGAACATTGACCACATAAGTAATGGAAGGTTCACACTTAATGTAGTATCAGCGTGGTGGGAGGAAGAAGCGCGTCAATACAACGGTATTTTCACAGAGCATGATGAGCGCTATGACCGTACTTTGGAATTTATTGATGTGGTAAAAGGTATGTGGCAAGAGGATACCTTTACATACAAAGGGAAGTTCTACGATATTCAAGATGCGAAGCTTGCGCCAAAGCCTGTTCAACGTCCAAATCCGGTCCTATATGCAGGTGGGGAAAGTCCAAAAGGAAAAGAAGTCATCGCTTCCGTCATGGATGCCTACGTCATGCATGGTGGAACGGTCGAAGAGATTGATAAAAAAATCACAGACATGAAAAATAAAAGAAGGGCCCTAAATAAAGAGGAGTTCCAATCGTTTGGTATGGCAGCTTATGTCATTTGCCGTGAAACAGAGGAAGAAGTACAGGAAGAGCTACGCCGTATTACCGATGTAAAAGATACAAGTGGGTATGCAGGCTTCAAGGATTTTACAAGTAAATCTCAATTAGAACAACAAATCCAGTTACAGGATTATTCTGTATCAAATCGAGGTCTACGACCAAATCTAATAGGAACGCCAGAACAGATAGCAGACCGAATTTTATCCTATGAAGAAGTTGGATTGGATTTATTACTGCTTCAATTTTCTCCACAACTAGAGGAAATGGAGCGTTTTGCTAGAGATGTAATGCCGCTAGTAGAGGCAAAAAGAAAGCAAAAGGTGGAAGCATAAGAACGAAGGAGATGTCATGAAATGAGTAAAATATATGTCATACATGAAAATGATGAGTGGACACAGCATTTGGAAAAACGCCTAAAGGAGCTTGAGCTTCCATACGAGCTTTGGCACTTGGATCAAGGAACAGTAGATTTATCTGAAGCACCACCTGAAGGGGTATTTTATAGCAGAATGAGCGCGTCTTCGCACACAAGAGGTCACAGATATGCACCGGAATTAACGAGTGCTGTGCTTGCATGGCTAGAAGCGCATGGACGCAAGCTTTTCAATGGTTCCCGCGCGTTACAGCTAGAGGTTAGCAAGGTGCAACAGTATTTAGAACTAAACCGTTTTGGTGTAAAAACGCCAAAGACAGTGGCAGCGGTCGGAAAAGAACAAATTCTTCAAGCAGCGCAGAAATTCGAAGGCGCACCATTCATTACAAAGCACAACCGTGCTGGAAAAGGGCTTGGGGTTCAACTGTTTTATTCGATTTCAGCGCTTCAAGAATATTTGGATGGCCCTACATTCGAAGAGCCAGTGGACGGCATTACATTAATTCAGGAATACATTCAAGCACCAGAGCCGTTTATTACACGCTGTGAATTTGTTGGCGGTAAATTTGTGTATGCTGTTCAAGTAGACACGTCAGAAGGCTTCGAGCTTTGCCCAGCAGACGCGTGTCAAATTGGCGACTTGTTCTGCCCGGTAGGTGAGGAAGTACCAACAAAGCCGAAGTTCCAAATCGTTGATAACTTTACAGACCCAATCATTAAAAAATATGAACAGGTACTCGAGGCAAACGGAATTCAAATTGCCGGAATCGAATTCATCCGAAACAAAGATGGAGAAATTTTTACGTATGACATTAACACGAACACCAACTACAACTCTGATGCAGAGGCAGCTGCAGGGAAATACGGCATGCTAGAGGTTGCGAAGTTCCTAGGAAGTGAACTGGAAAAACTAGCTGGTGCAGTGGTGAAATAGTAACGGAATGCAGTCAGCTATAGGTAGCTGGCTGTTTTTTTTTGAGAGGAATAGGGCTAACGCGCATATTTACAATTACACAGACAAGTCCCTTCTGAAAAAAAACTTACCCAAATTTAATTTTGGTTCATTCAATTCATTTCGTTTTTCAATAGCTAATCACATTTAAACATATTACTATAAAAGAAACCTATATTAACAGGAGGACAATTTATGGTCTGGAAGGTGTTAAGGAGTGCAACTGAAAAGAAAGATCGTTTTAAAATTGTGATCGATCAGGTTGTTTTTCCAAACAATCGAGAAGGTCGATTCTCATATGTGGATTTTGCAAAAGGGGTTTGTATACTGGCGATAACTAATGATAGCCAGGTATTATGTTTGCATCAGTATCGACATTCACTGAAAAGCTGGCAATGGGAGCTACCGGCTGGGGCAATCGATGCAACTGATCGTGACCCACTCGAAACAGCGAAGCGGGAACTGCAGGAAGAAACGGGTTATGTTGCGAACTCCTGGACCCCGATAGGAAGTGTATTTCCTTCACCAGGATCAACGAGTGAAGAAATCTTTTTATTCCTAGCAACAGACCTCGAACCGTCCATCCAATCGTTAGAGGATAGTGAACAGCTAGAGGTTCATCTCATTAGTCTAGTAGAATTGAAACAATTGATAACAAAAGGAAAGTTCCAGCATGGTGCGGGGTTAGCAGCTGTCGCGAGATATCTAGCATCGGAAGAGTGAAGAAGTAGCCAGCAACCGAAGCTTTTGTAAGGTTCGTTTCGTATAGATTGTGGTCACAACTTGAAACTGTAAATGAATACCAAAAACAGTGTGTAAAAAAGGTATATATCATACTCAGCCCGTAAACAACTCTCATAACCGTTAAAAGAGTTGGATGGAGCGTTTACTAGGCGTGGAACAAATACTTTGATAATTACCTCAACTGGTTTCGTTGGCATGAATTGAGTAAACAAATAGCATTTGATGAACGAGTCAAACAAATGCTTGGTTCTTCTTGTTGAATTCAAATCATTTTAAGGAGTTCTTAAAGGTTAATTATTAAATTTATATTTGTTGCTCCCAGGAAGTTTCTTGATTTCATTCCAGGCTTCAATTGCTTCTTTACGACTTTTCCCTTGATTTTTCGAGTCAGCAAAAAAGTCACGAATGAATTGATTGTATTCAAATTGAGGTGCAATGTTTTTCTTGAATGAGGGGTCTTTCTTTCGTTCCTCTTCCTCGTACCAAGCATCTACAACATTAAGATACGTTTTACCTGCGTTGTTTTTAAAGTAGTTTTGGATATGGGTAGAAAAGTGAAATTTTGGGATAACTGTCATGAAAAAGGCTCTTACATCTTGACTACAACGATGGTTTTCCGTAATAACTGTATCAAGAGAATATTCTTGTGGTTCTATCTTCTTGTTTATACTTGATTTTCTGATAGGTTTTTTTATCTCTCCTGTCCGAAGGAATGTTTCAATCCTATAGGAAATTTCTATTTTAGAGCCAGAAGCACTTATTCCATTTTCTCTGCAAAATGCTTGTAATTCTTCTTTTAACCAATAAAAATCTTTAAAACTCTGGATACTAATATCTTTTGTTAAATTAGGTCTCATTAAGATCACCTCCAAATAAACTTATAACAATAGTATAGAACATGTGTTCTAGTAAATCAAAATAATCTTATCAATAAGCAACAAACTTTTCGAAAAAACTCAAATCTGCCTAACTCAAACTTTTTTACTATTATGCTATAATAGTAAAGTTTTAAGAAAAAAAGATATAGGGGTGAAGGCAGCTTGAGAAAACAATACATAATACTATTCATTTTACTTCTAATTCTATCTGCATGCGGTAAAGGAGAAAAAAGTATTTCTAACGCACAGGAAGTAAATAACGAAAAAATAGAGGTACCAGATGCGGGAGAAAAGGAGCTAGTGATACAGGATGGAGAGGATTTTTCAGTCATTGAAGCTGATTTTACTGATACAATGGATGGCTATCAGATGAAAATTGCAGATGGGTATACCCTGGAAACGGATTTTTTAGACGATGGGAAGGTTACTTATACCCTTTTTAAACTTGAACCTAAGGAAAATGGTCAACCGGCTTATTGGGCTACTATTGAAAAAGACACCGGAATAGATTCTCCCAAAATTAATAGTTTGAAACTATTTGAGAATATGTCCAGTTCTATTGTTGAAGCAAATGTTACAGACTATCCAACTCTTTATCCAAGTAATACACTGTTTTATTTTTGGGGGCAATATCGACCAGAAATGGGTTCCTTAAACTTTCACCTTATACACAAAATCATCGGTAGTCAGAAGTTTGAGATAATCATGCGTGCTCCAACTGAAAAAGATCCAACAATTGTTGCTACTATGTTAAGTATGATTGGCACCTTACAAACGGAATCTGGGGACATCGAACCTTCTACCCAAATTCAACAAATAGAAGAAAAGGAATTTAAAGAGGAGTTCTATAATATAACAATGCCTGGGGGAATGGAATACGCAGGAGGTCGCTTTCATGATAGAGATTATTCACCATATAGCGGACAACTAGAGTATCTAGGCTTAGATTCGGAAATCAAGATTGATGACGTAATTGCATCTCGTATAGCGTCACAAGAGGATCCATATCAACAATTGAATGAGATTCCTGTTGAAATCAAAGAAGTTGAACCTATTATCTTTCGATACGAATCTTCCCCTGGAGGATTTTTTATGGATTATATATTCTTTAAAAGAGACGAGCATTGGTTTGCGGTCTGGGTAATGGATAATGGGGTATATGATTGGAATTGGAGAAACGGCTATTATTCTATGATTAAAAGCCTTGAAATGAATGGTACAAAATAAAGCAACAAAAAGCCTTGCTGAGTTTTTATTCTTCAAGGCTTTTTTTGTTGATTAAATTTTAGAATAGTATATTGGTAAATTTTATCAATTCCTAGCTGATTAAAACTCTATTTCATCGCTTTATAAAAAAACGGGTTGACACCGTTTTCAGGATATTATACTATATGGCTATAACAAGTTAACGATGATGGAGACGTGGAGACTCATACTTTATGGCACTTTCGCTATTTTGAAAGTGTTGATTAAGTATGTTTTTTTTATGCTTTCAGGAGGTAAAATTTCCAAAAAGTGTAAGTCTAACCTAGCATTGCTGTTGGTAAACGCATGCTAACGTAACTCCAGTTGTTAGCCGTTATCAAACATCAAGGGGGACAAAAACATGCTTAAACTTTTCAAGCCAGCTCCAGCCATTGATCGATTACCGGAAGACAGAATTGATCCTGAGTATAAAAAGCTCAGATTACAAGTGTTTCTAGGAATTTTCTTTGGTTATGCAGCATATTACTTACTTCGTAAAAACTTCTCACTTGCAATGCCATATTTGACAGAAGAAGGTTTTACAAAAACAGAATTAGGTTTTGCGTTATCTGCCATTTCAATTGCATATGGTATTAGTAAGTTTGTAATGGCAAATATATCAGACCGGAGTAATCCAAGAATGTTCTTGCCGGCTGGATTAATTCTTTCTGCAATAGTCAGTTTATTAATGGGATTCGTACCTTTCTTTACTTCATCTGTTGCCATTATGTTTATTATGCTTTTCTTAAATGGATGGTTCCAAGGTATGGGGTGGCCGCCATCTGGACGTGTACTCGTACACTGGTTCAGTGTAAGTGAAAGAGGAAATAAGACAGCGATTTGGAACGTTGCTCACAATGTTGGTGGCGGGTTAATGGCACCAATCGCAATCGCGGGTGTTTCAATTTTTGCTGGTATGTCAGCTTCTGGTACAGGATATGAAGGAGTTTTCATTTTACCTGCATTAGTTGCAGTCGTAGTTGCAATTGTTTCTTATTTCTTAATCCGTGATACCCCACAATCAATGGGATTACCACCAATTGAAGAATACAGAAATGACTATCCTACAAAGAAAAAAGAAGTATTTGAAACTGAGTTAACAGTTAAAGAAATTCTTTTTAAATATGTACTTAACAACAAATGGGTGTGGGCAATTGCATTTGCGAACATCTTCGTATATTTCGTACGTTACGGTGTTCTAGACTGGGCACCAACATACTTAAGTGAAGAAAAAGAGTTCGATATGAGTAAATCATCTGTGGCATACTTCCTCTATGAATGGGCAGGAATCCCAGGTACTCTATTAGCTGGTTGGATTTCGGACAAGCTGTTCAAAGGTCGTCGTGGTCCAACAGGTTTCGTATTCATGGTAGGTGTATTGATTGCTGTTCTTGTATACTGGTTTAACCCAGCAGGAAACCCTGTAATTGACATGATATGTCTAATCGCAATTGGATTCTTAATCTACGGGCCAGTTATGTTAATCGGTCTTCAAGCACTTGACTTCGTGCCGAAAAAAGCAGCAGGTACAGCAGCAGGTCTAACTGGTCTATTCGGTTACCTCGGTGGTACAGTTACAGCGAACGCACTAATGGGTGTAATCGTCGACAAATCTGGTTGGAACGCAGGATTCCTGCTACTAACAATCTCATGTGCCCTAGCCGCAATCATCTTCGCCTTCACATGGAACGTCCGTGGACAAGAAGTCGTAAAAGGACACTAAAAACATTTGGGACAAGGGGACAGGCCTCTTGTCCCATTTCTTTATTGTGGGACACCGGGGACAGGTACCGTGTCCCACTCTTTTTCGGCGAATTGGTGTAACCACAGGGACGGTTCTCTTGGTACCTTTTCAAGAATAGTGGACCAGAAGAACCGTCCCCGCGGTTCTCATATCTTATTTTGGGGCATAGTAAAAAGTATCAATCACTTAAGAAAAGGAGGCGGAGATTTGTCTGATTTTTGCGCCTCACTATGGCCTGAGGAACCGACACCAGAAAACCTTAGGAATTGTAGTGAATGTGGTCTTGATAAGCACGGGTCACGAATGGTTTGGGGTGAAGGGAACCCGGAAGCTCCCATTATGATTTTATTAGATAATCCAGGGGCACGTGAGGACCGCGAAAATAAACCCTTTGTCTGTGGGACAAGACAAACCCTACAACAAGCTACCCACGAGGTTGGGCTACATGTCGATGAACTATATGTAACCTATATATTAAAACGGAAGCCTACAAGGGCATATAATAAAGAAGAAACTAGGGAGATTTGCATGCGGCACCTTATACAACAGCTTCACTCAAAGCAACCCCAATATATTGTATGCCTTGGTAATATAGCCGTACAATCTTTCTTTCAGAATCCGGAAACAGATGTTAAAACCCTACGAGGCAAGGTACATCATGTTCGTGGTTATCAAACCTTCGTTGCCTATCATCCATTAGCAGTAAGAAGACGCCCGAATCTATGGCCACTATTTTTAGAAGATTTGAAGCTAGTAGCAACGTATTTTAATAAATAAGCTGGGGAAGTGGGACAACGGGGACAGGTACGGTGTCCCATTTTTGTGGCCATTGGTGTACCACAGGGACGGTTCTCTTGGAACTTTTTCAATAAAAGTGTGCCAGAAGAACCGTCCCCGCGGTTCCAAATTCATTATCCAGCAGTTACAAAAGAGAGAAATTGACTTTTGGGTTTATAAAAACAAACTTTCACGTTCATCAAGGTTTAGTATTTCGCAAGTAAAACTTATAATATTTTTTTCTTTCTCCTTAGTATTTAATGAATTAGTTGAGTCATTTGAAAAGATATCATTCGTTTTGGATTTTGAATCATTTATATCAGACTCCTTCTTTTCTTCAGTATTTTTCATTTGTTTTTTGTCACTTGGAGTCTTTGGTACAACTTCCCTTTCTTTTAAAGCCTTTATTAAATTTTTTTCATTATTTGTTTTTATTAATAACGTTAGAACATCCTGGAAACTGACTTTCTCGGCGTTATTTTTATGTAAACCTGAATGTAAAGTCGAACGAGCTGTAGTGGTAGAAAAATAGTTATATTTATTTTGGTCTATTAACAATTCATGTCACCCCGCAATATAATTCAATTGTAACATATACCGTTACTAAGTATAGAAATTTTTGTAGGTGTTGGTAAATAAAGGGCGTCATATGTCGAAGAATGCTGTCTGATGGAGAGTGTAACCAAAGTAGACAGATGTTAAAACACTAAGTGGCAAAGTACATCAGGTTCATGGTAATCCCTTCGTTGCCTATCATAAGTAAGAGTTGTGGGGACACTAGGGACAGGTTTCCCAATTTTCTGGTGCGGTGGACTGGAACAGAATACCTGACCCCTTATCAAAGTGTACCAGAAGAACCGTCCCCGTGGTTCACCCTTGGTTCCCCGGTTCACTGGGACAGTTAACCTGTCCCCATGTCCCAGTCCGTGATTGTTGAACGCAGGTTTTTGATGGCTTGTTTTCCCCAGGATTTGACGGCGTCTACTGAGACATTGTATTCGCTGGCAATCTCCTTGTAATCTTTGTCTTCAATGATGCGGGCCTGAACCCACCTTACTTGATTTCTTGTTAAATTCTCACAATATAGTGAGATTATTTCATTTTCAAAGGGCTCATTAGCAAGGCAATCTACTAGATTCATAAAGAGCTCCTCACCTGATGGAGTGAAAAGCTCTGCATATTTCCTTTCATGATTAAGATGATCTAAAAGCTTGCCTCTGATTGTCGAATATGCGAAGGTTCCAAATGTAGCTCCCTTAGAAGGGTCAAAGCGTATAGATGCCTCCCACAGTCCAATTAAGCCAGTTTGATAAAACATATTCCTATCTCCATACAAATGGAGAGTTTTGATGATTTGATAGATTAAGGGTTTGTACTGAATTTCAAGTTCTTCAAATGGTATTTGCACGTTAGAAGGTCCTTTAAAGAACGCGCTCTTTTTGTATTCCGCCGGTACCCTAAATTTACTAGACACCTGTGTGATGGTGCGAAAGCGGGAACTTCAAATACGAGGCTAAGCGTGGTAACGATACGTCACGTACAGACATAGTAAACATAGTATTTGCGCTATATCTAATATGCAATATACAAAGTTCATACAAATATTCAAATTTTTGATAAAAAATACAAAAAATTCATAAATTCGAACAACAACTGTGACATTTTTAACAGATTTTACATTAAACCTTTTACTAGTATATTATTGAAAGATTCCAAATTTTATAATAAAAGTAAAAAGGAGGAAATACATGAATGAAAATCAAGTGTACGAGGACTATCAAGTGAAGGAGACAACAGAAGCGTTAGAATCTATTCGTCACAAAATGTATCGTACAAAAATAAGGGATCAAAATGGGGTTTATTATACCTCAAAAACAGTAAATGAATTACTTAGCGCCGCGTGTGGTGAAGGTGGTTCTACACTTGAAAAAATTAGAAAAGCTGTTTCATACATATTACGTTCCAATCAGGAGCTTCCATTGCCAATCAACACCAGAAAATACATCTACTGCCTCCCAACCTGCTCTCCAGACCATCCGGACTGCATTTGGATCTTCTACTCCCATATTCAAAGGCTCACCATCCTAGATAAACAAACTACTCTTATACATTTCAAAAATAACGATACCATTATCGTTCCTGTCTCAAAATACACCATCGACGAACAATTCAATCGAACCAAGCTTATTTTGATGTCCTTTTCAGGAGGCGAAAAGTACGCATAAAAAAAGATTCATATGATCGTGTCCAGTCGGCACAATCGTATGAATCTATAAATCACTGAACAAAATTCGTCCAAACTGCATTCAACAGTAACCCAAGCCCACCTAAAAATACACCAGCACAAGCAATGCCAATTGGGCTATTCCATTTAATATCGTTCACGTACTCCACCTCCAGTCGCAATCGAAAGCTGCTTCTGTTCTTTACTTACCAAAATCATGAAAACCAAAACAGATAGAACTAACTTGATCAACACACTCCCACCTTCGACCCACGAATTAAGTTCAGCCGTAGTATGGAAGTAAGCTGAGTTTGCATTGAACAAAGCGTGTAACAACACACACAACAGAATGCTGCGCGTTTTAACATAAACAACGGAAAGTAACAAGGACGATCCCAGAATTGAGAGTGCAAACCACCCGAAGTTTGATCCATATTGGACGGTTCCTTGGATGAACCAAAGAGGCGTGTGCCAAACGGCCCAAACTACGGCCACAATCAAGGTTGCAGAAAGAGCTGAATATTTCCTCAGCAACTCAGGTAAAAGCACACCGCGCCAGCCAACTTCCTCAAGTCCTCCACCGAGAATCATCATCGGTAGCATGGCTAAAATCATAAAATAAGGGGTTTCGAATCCAAACGCGAATCCGCCACCACTCATCCACTCAAGTAAGTAAGGCAGCATGCCTAGTACAAAGGGAACGAGCAAAATGACAGCATACCACCTCCAATTAACCTTAACCCTCCTTAATTCTCGTAAAAACTGCTGATAGTCTTGTTTGGGGCTGTAAAAGCGTTTTGTGATAAATGCTGCGACGACTGGGCCAAGCAATCCGCCCAATCCATAAACGAGATAGCCGGGTGACCCTGGTGCTATTGAGCCGTCCATCCATAAAATAACCGACAACCACGGTCCCCAAGTAATGGCAAAGGTAAGTAATATAAATCGAATCATGGGTAACAACCTCTCTATTTAAAATTCAGTACGTATTCGACGCGAGAAAGGAGCTGCTCAACCTGATTCTCGATATCTATCTTCTCGGGTCCAAATGCCAAGCTATGTACCATTATTCCGTCCATATTTGACATCATCATTTTTGCAATTTCCTCAACTGGCGTCTCACTACTACATTCACCGGACTCAATGCCTTGTGACAATAAGCTAGTGAACAGGGCGACAACTCGGGCATAACGATCCAAGAAGAAGGCCCTCGTTTCCTCATCACGCCAGCTTGTGATCCAAAACTCATAGATCGCAGGGTACAAACTTGGACTATTTGATGAAATGGAGGATTTTATATCTGAAAAATATGTTCGTAGAACTTCAAGCACCGTTCCACCTGTATTTTTCAAGTTTACAAATTGTTCTTCCTGTTGTTTGTCTAGATAGGAAAGCAGCGCTTTAAAAATTTCGTTTTTATCATTGAAATAAAGGTATATCCATCCACGACTCATCTTAGCTTCTTCCACAATATCCTTAAGCGTAGCCTTTTCATATCCTTTGCGCTTGAAGACCTCCATTGCTGCAAGTAGGACTTGCTGCTTCCGTAGCTCTTTATGTTCCTCTGACACCTTAGGCATATGTATCCTCCCTCCTTTTGAAAAAATGAACCTTGTGTCACTTATTTTTTAATATAAATGACACGAAGTTCATTTTCAACTATTATTTTCCAATTTTATTAAAAAGATATTGTTTGGTATGTCACATCGTGATATAGTCGAGATACGACATATTGCATCGCGATATATTCCCGCGAAAAAGAGGTTGGTAAGAATGGACATTGAAAAAGTTCTAAAAAAATATGTACCGATGACGGAGACAGCATTTTATATCTTACTCTCCTTGACAGAACCCCGTCATGGCTATGGAATTGTAAAGCATGTAGACGACATTTCTGAGGGGAGAATTCGACTAGGGTCAGGTACGGTCTACGGAACCTTGACGAAAATGCAAAAGGATGGGCTCATCACAGTCTTTGCGGATGAGGATCGAAAAACAGTTTACGAAATCACGGAAGTTGGAAAAAAGGTCATTACATCAGAAATTACCAGAATCAAAGAATTGCATGCCAATGCAACGAAATACGAGGAGGGCTTTCTATGATCAAAAGGACTAGGCTATTTTGGAGCTATGATGTGCTAAAAACAGAAGAATGGCTTACGGAAATGGCTGCAAAAGGATATGAATTAGTAGGGCTAAACAGATGGACCCGTATCTTTACCTTTAGAGAAGCCGCGCCAAAACAGGTAATCTATCGAATCACTCGAAACAATGCAACATTACCAAAGACATTGCAAAAGGAAGGCTGGATAAACGTTACCCAAAGTGGTAGCTGGTCGATCATGTCGAACGAATCATTGCTCACGCAAATTAAAACCTCACCGGTTCGAAACGACATCATAAAGCATAATCGACTTATTAGGACAGTCTATGGGTTTGTAACTGCTTTTTTGATCGGCATAGTTTTAAATCCTATTATTTTTTTTCTATCTAGTTCGGGAGAGTCAACTTTTGTAAAAAGTCCGTTATGGGGACTAACCTTTCTCTTTTTCGGAACCCTAATTGCGATAGTTGTAATAGGAATCTATTCATTCGTTAAAATCCCTGCATCAAACAGGCGTCTAATGAGCGAAAACCAAGGTACCGTTAAAACGAATGATGGCCTCTCTAGGGAACAGGAAAAAGAATTAAAGCGTACAGAACAAATCATTATAAAACGAAAACTGGGCTGGATATATGCTCCAGATAAAATGGAAAAATGGCTGGAGAATATGGAGGCTCAGGGGTACCATTTATATCGGGTAAATCGGTTTGGGGTAACGTTTTATTTTACAGTGGGCGAGCCAAGACAGGTAAGCTATGCACTGGATTATCAAAACCTTTCAGATGAAAGTTACTTTGCCATCCATAAAGAAGCGGGCTGGAATATGGTGTATGCCTCGCCATCGACCTTTCAAAAATGGACCATATGGAACAAAGTATACCCCGAAGTCGATGAGAAACCCCGTTTTTATAGTGACAAAAGCCATAAGTTGAAACATGCGAAACGGGTAGCGGTTACGTATTCTATCTTATTCGCACCCATGATCCTTATCTATAGTTTTTTACTAGTTGTTTTTATCATTGATTTTACCCGAAACCAGACATTACCACTTATGTATTTGAATTTTGTCACGTTTCTCTTCGTTATTCTAAGTTTTGGTACCTATACGGTTCGAACCTGGCTGTACTATAGAAGGCTTAAAAGACAAGAAGCTTGAGGGATTGGTCCTCAAGCTTTTTTTACTAGCTCGCCTACCTGTTCTACTGTAGTAGCGATATAGGTTGGATTGGCAGTCTGCACTTCCGCAAGCGAACCGTACCCATATGTAACACCAATTGATTCAATTCCCGTATTTTGGGCACCGATAATATCATACTTCCGGTCACCAATCATAATGAATTGAGACTTCTCTTTTTGATAGGTATCCAGGATATGCTGGATAATTTCCGTTTTTTTCGTTCTTGTATCGTCTAGATTACTTCCAACAACAAGGTCGAAATAGTGGTCAATTCCAAAATAAGAAAGAATGTTCTCAGAGAAAACGGTTAGTTTTGATGTTGCTACAACTAGGGTACAGCCCTGCTTTTTTAATGATTCTAAAAGCTCTGGAATTCCAGGATACAACACGTTTTCAAACATTCCCTTTTCCTTAAACCTTTCTCTATAAAACGCAATTGCCTGCTTTGTTGCAATTTCATCCATCTGGTAATATTCCTTAAACGAATCCTGCAACGGTGGCCCGATAAAGCACTCTAATTTATCAAGGTCAGGTTCCTCAATATTCATTTTATGCAACGCATATTGAACGGATTTTGTAATGCCAATCTTCGGATCTGACAGTGTACCGTCCAAATCAAATAAAATATACTTTTTCAAAGTTTTGACGCCCCTTTCTTTGGTCACCGATAGCCACGCTCATTTTCCATATTCAATAATGTTTCCTACTTCTGGTCACTGACAGCCACGCTCAGTTCCCATTTTAAAGGCATTTCCGACTTTCGGTCACTGATAGTCATGCTCAGTTCCCTTTTTCAAGGAAATTCCTACTTTGGTCACTGATAGCCACGTTCAGTTCCCTTTTTCAAGGAAATTCCCAACTTTTGGTCACCGATAGTCATGCTCAGTTCCCTTTTTCAAAGGTCTTTCCTACTTTCGGTCATCGAAAGCCACGCTCAGTTCCCTTTTTCAAATGCATTCCCAACTTTCGGTCACTGATAGTCATGCTCAGTTCCCTTTTTCAAAGGCATTCCCAACTTTAGGTCACTGATAGCCACGCTCAGTTCCCTTTTTCAAATGCATTCCCAACTTTAGGTCACTGATAGCCACGCTCAGTTCCCATTTTCAAGGGGAGTCCCACCTTTTGGTCACTGATAGTCACGTTCAGTTCCCATATTCAAGGAGAGTCCCTACTTTTGGTCACCGATAGCCGCCCTCAGTTCCCTTTTTCAAGGAAATTCCTTACTTTTGGTCACTGATAGCTACGCTCAGTTCCCTTTTTTAAAGGCACTCCCTACTTTTGGTCACTGATAGTCACGCTGAGTTCTCATTTTCAAGGAGAGTCCCAACTTTTGGTCACCGATAGCTACCCTCAGTTCCCTTTTTCAAAGGCATTTTCTACTTTTGGTCACCGATAGCCAAGCTCAGTTCCCTTTTTCAAGGAGAGTCCCAACTTTTGGTCACCGATAGCCACCCTCAGTTCCCTTTTTCAAGGAAATTCCCAACTTTTGGTCACCGATAGCTACCCTCAGTTCCCTTTTTCAAAGGTCTTTCCTACTTTTGGTCACTGATAGCTTCGCTCAGTTCCCTTTTTCAAAGGCATTCCCAACTTTCGGTCACTGATAGCCACGCTCAGATCCCTTTTTTAAAGGCATTTCCTACTTCTGGTCACCGATAGCCAAGCTCAGTTCCCTTTTTCAAGGAAATTCCTTACTTTAGGTCACTGATAGCTACGCTCAGTTCCCTTTTTTAAAGGCACTCCCTACTTTTGGTCACTGATAGCCACGCTCAGATCCCTTTTTTAAAGGCATTTCCAACTTTTGGTCACTGATAGCCACCCTCAGTTCCCTTTTTCAAATGCATTTCCTACTTTTGGTTACTGATAGCCAAGCTCAGTTCCCTTTTTCAAAGGCATTTCCTACTTTTGGTCACTGATAGTCATGCTCAGTTCCCATTTTCAAAGTCATTCCCAACTTTTGGTCACTGATAGTCATGCTCAGTTCCCATTTTCAAAGGCATTCCCAACTTTTGGTCACTGACAGTCATGCTCAGTTCCCATTTTCAAGGGCATTCCCAACTTTTGGTCACTGATAGCCTCGCTCAGTTCCCTTATTTAAAGGCACTCCCTACTTTCGGTCACTGATAGCCACGCTCAGTTCATAATTTCTGTTTCAGTTCCCATTTCTGGACATTGTGAGGCTTCATCAGTTCCCTAGTAAATATAACACAAGTCAGAAAATTCGATACAAATAAACCATAAAATAGTAGAATAGGAATGTAAAATATTTCAATGGGAGGAAATTTCTTGGCAACTCTATCGAATGAAAAAGTAGTTTTACATGAAGTGACAATTAATTCATCGTTGGATCTGGTCTGGTATGCATGGACCATCTCAGAGCGTGTGTCTGAATGGTTCGCACCTCAAGTCGTTGTAGACCCTGTAGTGGGAGGGGCATTTGAGTTATATTTTATCCCAGGAAATACAGATGGAATGAATACAAAGGGCTGCAAGATTACGAAACTTGAAGATAAAAAAACACTTCATTTTACATGGAAGGGCCCAGATGATTTTAATGAAGTGATGAATCACGAGGACGAGCTGACAACTGTTCAAGTTGCGTTTGAAAAAGTGGATGAAGACACAACGAAAGTGTCTATTGAGCATGTTGGTTTTAAAGGAGATGCTAGCTGGGATGAAGCCTATAACTGGCATCAAATGGCATGGTCCGGCGTACTTGGTAGCCTGAAGTCAGCATTAGAAAAAGGGGAAGGCAATCTTTGTTGCCAACCAGAATAAGTAACAAGAAAAATCGAGTGTAATGCGTACACTCGATTTTTTTTTGTTCTCCGCTTTAGTTCCTCCGCAACCTCTGCTATCCCTGTATTCTTGCGGAACTTTCCAAACCAACCGTCAATTTTTGAATCAACGTTTAATTTTTAAATATGAGTTTAAAAAACAGGAATATTGACTTGGTTTACAACATATTCGTAGTACTAACCAGAATTTTCTGATAAGTGACTGCTGTTCAAAAAACAAATCCCGTTCAAAATTCAAATGATGTTTAAAATCAGTACTCAAAAGAGCCATACATTGTAAGGGTTTTCATAGAAAGCATATGAAAGGTGATGAAATGAAACTCTCAGAAAAAAAGGTGCTCAAAAAAAAGGAACAAATTCTACTTTCTGCAATAACAATCATCAATCAAAAAGGGTATAGCGGGGCAACGATGGAGGACATCGCTGCAGAACTGCTTATGACAAAGGGGTCCTTGTACTATTACTTCAAAAACAAGAGTGACTTGATGTACCAGTGCCACAACTTTATTCTCTCTCAGGCAACCGAGGATTTACGAGATATTTTACATGCCGAGGGCACAGTTGAAGAAATCCTACGACATATGATCGCGACACATATTGATTATGCGGTGGAAGAGAAGGAAACCTTCAATATGATCATGGAACCAAAGCGGTTTTTCAATACAGAGCAGCTTCACCTTGTCTTAAAACTGCGGAAGGAATATGAAAGTCTTTTTGACCAAATCATCTCAAGAGGAGTTGAGACTGGAAGCTTTCTCGCCAAAGAACCGAAAATTGCGCGCATGATGATTCTTGGAGCGATGAACTGGGTCCAACAATGGTATAAGCCGGGAGGAAGGCTATCCAAAGAAGAGCTGGTTGAGCTTTATTCAGACTATATCTTGAAAATATTAAAGTGAGGAGGATAAGTATGCAGATAGAAGAAATGGAGCTGTATGGCAGAAAGAATACGAAGGTGTTTGCTGGCGAAAGACCTAAAACAATAGGTGAAGTCCTACAGAATAGCCTAGAGAAATTCCCTGACAAAGCTGCAGTTGTTACAGAAGAGCGCGCCCTGACTTACAGTGAGTTGGATGCACGATCAACTGTAATCGCAGCAAATCTACAGAAGCACTGCAGCGTGGAAAAAGGCGACCGGGTCGCTGTAATCGTCGGCAACCGCTATCATTTTCCACTCATCGTCTTTGCATGTGTAAAACTTGGTGCAATTATGGTTCCGATTAATGTCAAACTAACCGCGGATGAAATCGGGTATATTATCGGCCATTCGGATGTAAAAGCACTAATCAGCGAAGCGGATCATTTTTATAAAATCGAAGCTATACAAGAACAACAACCACAAATCATTCCGACCGAAGACCACATTTTTATTATTGATGGTGTGAATACGTTTGAAACCTTACTACAACCCAGCAACCCCACAACAAAAGTAGACATAGATGAACTAGATCCAGCTTTTATCCTTTACACATCAGGCACCACAGGAAGGCCGAAGGGTGCGGTCCTCTCACATATTAACGTGATTCATAGTTTGATCAATTTTCAGCTTACCTTCCAAACAACGCCTGACTTGAAAACATTAATTGCGGTTCCAATGTTCCATGTCACTGGGCTCGTGGGTCAGTTGCTACACATGATATACATAGGCGGGACGGCATACAGTATGGAACGCTACCAGAATAAAATATATATCGAGTACATCCTCACCTATAAAATCAATTTCGTTTTCAATGTTCCTACCATTTTTATCATGATGGCAACCGAGGAAGAGTTTAAGAATAATAGCTTTGATTTTGTAACAAAGGTTGCCTTTGGAGGGGCACCGATTTATCAACAAACTTTCAATATGTTAAAAGAAGTGTTTCCAAATGCTGAACTTCATAACGCGTACGGGTCAACGGAAACAACGTCACCAGCGACTTTAATGCCTGTTTCCTATTCGGAATCAAAGGGAACCTCTGTAGGTCCTGCGGTCCCGGTTGCAGACATCAAAATTGTGAATCAAAACGGGGAAGAATGCCCTATTGGTGAAATTGGGGAGCTGTATATAAAAGGTCCAATGGTAATTAAGGAGTACTGGCGAAATCCAGAAGCGAACGAAACGAGTTTTACAGACGGATACTGGCATTCCGGTGATATGGGCTATGTGGATGAGGATGGGTATTTTTATATCTGTGACCGCAAGAAGGATATGATTAATCGCGCTGGAGAGAAGGTATTTTCGATTGAAGTCGAAGATATGTTAAAAAAGCATGAATACATCAAAGAAGCGGCAGTCGTAGGTATTCCAGACCCATTATACGGAGAAAGGGTAAAAGCGTTCGTCGTGATTGACCATTTTACAGAAGCAGATGTGCCTTCGATTAAAGAGCACTGCCTCAAACACCTGGCAAAATTCAAGGTCCCTGAACTCTATGAGTTTTTGGATGAGCTACCACGGAATGCATCCGGAAAAATACTAAAATACACTCTGAAAAATAGGAGGAACTAAGGATGCTAAAAGAAATCTCGGAAAACGCGAAAAAGCTAAAAGCAGAGCTGCTTGAGTTCATGGACGAATATGTGTACCCAAACGAGCCGGTATTTGAAGAACAACTTAACTCCCAGGAAAGCCGCTGGATGATTCCACCGATCATTGAGGAATTAAAAGCAAAGGCAAAAGCAAAAGGACTGTGGAATTTATTTCTCCCAGATACGGAATATGGAAAAGGGCTCTCAAATTACGAATATGCTCATCTGTGTGAAATCATGGGAAGGTCGCTAATCGCACCAGAGCTTTTCAACTGCAACGCACCAGATACCGGGAATATGGAAGTGTTACTAAAATACGGCACAAAGGAACAAAAGAAACAATGGCTCGAGCCTCTACTTGAAGGAGAAATTCGCTCCGTATTCTCAATGACAGAGCCAGCGGTTGCTTCCTCTGATGCAACGAATATTCAAGGAAGTATTGTTCGTGATGGGGATGAGTATGTCATCAATGCGAGGAAATGGTGGTCAACGTCTGCAATTGATCCGCGTTGTAAGGTTGCCATTGTGATGGGAAAAACAGATCCCAATGCTGCTCCACATAAGCAACAGTCAATGATTCTAGTACCTTTTGATAGTCCGGGTGTAGAAATAAAAAGGGCGTTAACGGTATTTGGCTATGACCATGCGCCAAATGGCCATGCGGAAATTCATTATAACAATGTCAGAGTTCCAGTTTCAAATCTCTTACTTGGAGAAGGAAGAGGCTTTGAGATTGCACAAGGTAGATTAGGTCCGGGTAGAATTCATCATTGTATGCGTGCCATTGGGGCAGCAGAACGCGCACTTGAATTACTTGTCAAACGGGCAAGTAGTAGAGAAGCCTTCCAATCCAGACTAATTGATAAAGAAACCGTCCGAGCAGATATTGCAAAAAGCCGGATTGAAATCGAGCAGGCGAGATTATTAACCCTACATGCAGCAAATAAAATCGACCAAGAGGGGGCAAAGGCTGCTAGAAAAGAGATTGCGATGATTAAAATTGCGGTTCCGCAAATGTCGTTACATGTAATCGATAGAGCGATCCAAGTATTTGGTGGAGCGGGAGTGTCAGATGATTTCCCTCTTGCGGCACATTGGGCAAATGCGAGAACACTACGGATTGTAGACGGCCCAGATGCTGTCCACCTACGAGATATCGCCAAACTCGAAATCCGCGAGCAAATGTAAAAAACAAATTTGGTAGAAGTTGAACTTACCAGTATACAAGATAAATCAAATCTAGTGTGAGGTGCATTCATGAGGAAATGGATTATATCAAAGCTAGGGGATCCTGAAGCAGCCCTTGAAATTCAGGAGTGTCCTAAGCCAACTCCAAAAGAGGGAGAGGTTCTACTAAAGGTACATTCGTTTGCACTTAATTTTTTCGATATTCTTCAATGCCAGGGCACATATCAAGAGAAGCATCCGCTACCTTTTACACCCGGAGCAGAAGTTGCTGGGATCATTGATGAAGTGGGAGCAGGAGTTCAGTTTCAAGTTGGTCAACGTGTATTAGCTACACCTAATCTCCCGGATGGTGGCTATTCAGAATGGGTAATAGTGGACCACAACAATGTGTTCCCAATTCCAGAGGAGCTTCCATACGAGCAAGCAGCGGGCATGTTTATTACGTATCACACTGCTTATTATGGGCTAAAGGCAAAGGCTACTCTAAAAAACAATGAAACACTCCTAGTCCACGCGGGTTCAGGTGGAGTTGGCTCGGCAGCGATTCAAATTGGGAAGGCAATAGGTGCCAAAGTAATTGCAACAGCGGGTTCCGAGGAGAAGCTTGAAGTTTGCAAGCAAAGCGGAGCGGATGTCGTCATTAATTACCGAACCGACGACTTTGTAAAAATTGTCAAAGAGGAAACAAACGGTCATTGTGCGGATGTGATTTTTGATCCGGTAGGCGGAGAAGTCTTTGATCAATCTAGAAAATGCATTGCCTTTGATGGGAGACTACTGCTAATAGGGTTTGCGGGTGGTACTATCCCGAACGCGCCTACAAACCATATTTTAATCAAAAACTACTCCTTAGTTGGTGTCCATTTTGGCTATTTTCGCAAGCTCCACCCAGAAAAAGTAGTGCAGGCGCACAAGGAGTTAATGGAGCTATATAAGGAACGTAAAATTAATCCACTCATCTACAGGCAGTATTCGTTTGAGCAGGTTCCTGACGCATTGAATCAGCTAGGGAGCCGACAAACCTGGGGAAAAGTCATTGTGAACCCATAGCTCAATACATCATAACCAAAGGAGGGAATACACATGCATGAATTCGTTGAATCGAAGGTAGAGGACCACATCGGACACATTATCCTGAATCGACCGGAAAAATTGAACGCGATATCGAGGGAAGTGGTCGAGGATATCATGGTTGAGCTAGAAGATCATTCACGAAATCCAGACGTGAAAGCAATCATTCTATCTGGGAACGGGAAATCGTTCTGTGCGGGTGGAGATATTGAAACAATGAAGCAAATGACAAGTGCGGCAGAGGCAGCAGAATGGATGGAATATGTATCTGGATTAACAAGAAAAATACTAGATTTGGAGAAATACGTCATTGCCGCAGTTCATGGGTACGCTGCAGGGGCAGGTTTTAGCTTAGCACTAGCGGCTGATTTTATCGTAGCTGAGGAAAATGCTAGATTTGCATTTAGTTTTTCAAATATTGGACTCATCCCGGATTTAGGCTTGATTAAAACCATTTCCGAACGGTTGTCACCGCCTCTCGTTAAGGAATGGGTGTCCTCAGGAAAGGTCCTTACTGCCGAAGAATCGATCAAGTATGGACTCATTAATCGGATTGCAAAAGGGGGTGTAGTGGAAGAAGCAAAGGAATTTGCGGAGTTTATTGTTAACGGCCCAGGTTTAGCAAATAAGTATGTCAAATACTTAGTGAATCATGTTGCGAGTCTTGATAAAGAAACGGCTTTTATGAAGGAAAATGTCATTCAAGCACTACTTCTGCAAACAAGGGACCACCAAGAGGGAGTAGCTGCTTTTTTTGAAAAACGAAAACCGAAGTTTACGGGGAAGTAATTTTTTTACCATAAATATAAAGTCAAGGGGGCCTCAAAATGAAAAGAGTAAAATTCATGTTCCTTGCAGCGATGTTTACGGTTTGTGTTGTGTTGGGTGCTTGCTCAGATAGTGGGTCGACTGGTTCTTCTAGCAGTGGGGATGGAGATAAAGAAGCAGAAAAAATCACGTTACGTGCGGCAACAGGGCTTAGCCCACAGCATGCATGGTGGGCGGAATCCATGGTGCCTTGGATGGAGCGCGTGGAGGAGTTAACAGAGGGCCAGGTGACATTTGAGACGTTTACAGGTGGGGAGCTTGTCGCGGTTCCGGATGAAGCAGATGCTGTGAAAAATGGAACTGTCGATGTGGCACTAATTCTACCAATCTATCAGCCGGACCAATACCCGATGGCTGAAATTACAATGCTACCTCTCGCACATTCAGACACAATCATCGGCTCCAACGCATGGAAGGCGCTATTAGAAAGTGATGTTGAGCTAGCAGATGGAAAAACGTACACGGAGATGCAATTCTCAGATTTTAAAGTGTTCCCAGTTTCTACGACACAAGAATATTCAATCTCAACAACTGGTAAGGAATTCAACTCTGTGAATGATGTAAAGGGAACGGGATTAAGAACCCCATCCCGAATTCATGAGAACTATTCTGAAAAAATTGGCGTAAACAGTGTAACAATGCCGGCAGTTGAAATGTATGACGCGTTAAGCAGAGGTTCATTTGATGGTAGTTACTACAGCATTGCGGACTGGACGGGGTACGGCTTCCAAGATCTCTTTAAATATACAATCACAGGTGTTAACTTTGGTCACTTCAATGCATTCATCGGAATGACACAGGAAAAATGGGATAGCCTTCCTGAAAATGTGCAGGAAGCGATGACACAAGCAGGCGAGGAAATCTTTATTCCAGGAGCAGAAGCATGGTTAACGCGCGCAGAAGAATCAATCAAGCTAAATGAAGAAAATGGTGGAGAATTCGTGGAGTTCACAAGCCTTGATCAAGGAGTTCAAGATCTAATCAACAAAGGGATTGAAGAAACATGGTTAGATTATGCGGAACTACTAGAAGAACAAGGTCTACCAGGGAAGAAGCTCATAACATTGTGGCGTGACATTATTATCGAGCAAGGCGGGGACGTTCCAGATACCTTAAAGAATTTGGAGTAAGTTGGTCAGCCGCCTCAACACAACTTGGGGTGGCGGCTCACTCATGGCCCTAAAAACAATAGGGAGGGAAGTTGAAAATGGAAAATATAGTCATAATAGCCGTTATTCTTACAATGGTTGTCCTCTTTTTGTTATTTGGTTTATACGTTCATTCCGTTTTATTCGCAACAGGGGTAATCGGCCTTATTCTATTAGAAGGCTTTGATTTTCTACCGGGCTTATTAGGAAATGAGCCGTTTAACCGGGTTGCGAGCTATACATTAACCACAATTCCGTTATACGTGCTAATGGCCCAGTTTATTTTACAGTCGGATATTGTCAAAGAAATCTTTTACCTTGTCCATAAGGTATCACGAGGAAGAAACTCTGTCCTAGGGGTGTTAACACTTTCAATTGGCGGACTTCTTGGTGCGGTTTCTGGGTCTGGTACAGCAACAGCTGCTTCACTCGGCCAGGTTGCAATTCCAGAGCTACGCAGACATGGCTACAGTGCGCCACTTGCCGGTGCAATTGCTGCAGCGGGTGGTTCGTTATCAGGGATTATTCCGCCTAGTATCATTCTCATCTTGTACGGAGTTGCAACTGAAACGCCCGTCGGAAAATTGTTTATTGCATCGGTTATCCCTGGAATTCTCATGATGTTCGTTTTTATAGGGTGCTCCCTTGTTTATTTAAAAATGGAAACGAAAAAAGCATCTAGCGAATCAATGGTTGCAGCAACGATAGAAGAAAGAGTGGAGGAAAAGGTGTCACCATTGCGACTTATCGTCGTTTGTTTCATTGCTGTATTAGTTGTCGGTGTTATTTTTGGCGGTATTTATTCAGGAGTGTTTACTCCAACTGAGGCTGGAGCAGTTGGCGCGTTTATAGGCTTACTAGCAGCCTTTGTCTTAGGAAAAGTGAATAAAACCTTTATTAAGTATTCCGTTGTCGAGACTCTTAAACTCACAAGCATGGTTATGTTAATTATGATCGGAGCCCAAATCTTTGGTCGCTTTGTCTCTCTATCCTTACTCCCTAGAGAATTAATCAGTCTCTTAGAACCAATCATGGATTCACCAGCATTAGTATTGGTGTTAATTTCGATTGTGCTGTTTATTATGTTTATGTTCATCGAAGGCGCTGCTGTAATCTTAATGTCGATTCCAGTGCTTCTGCCGATTATCAACCAGCTTCAAGTGGATTTAATCTGGTTCGGTGTATTTGTAAGTGCCATTTGTACAATCGGTCTTTTAACACCACCGGTTGGGCTCAGTGTCTATGCGGTTGCCGGGGTAAGTAAAATCCGTCTAGAGCCTATTTTCAAAATTGGTATGGTCTTTGCGGTTGTTGCGTTAATCGTTGTCGGTGGAGTAATGATTGTATTCCCTGAGATTGCCACATTCTTAACAGAATCAATGAAATCATAACGGAGAGGAGGACCTACTATGAATGGCATTGTAAATCTATACAAGTATTTTCAGTATGTGAAGGTGATCGGCGTTTGGGTTAGCGGGATTAGTCTAATCGGCATGATGTTCTTCATCGTAATCGACGTGTTCATGCGGAATGTGTTATCCAATTCCATTAATGGCGGTTTTGAAATCGTCCAAAACTATTTCATGCCGATTGTTGTATTCCCTGCCCTTGCATATGCGTACTCATCAGGTGTATTACCGAAGATGGATTTGGTTCTAGAAAAAATGAGAAACAATCTGAAGCTAGTATTTATTTTTGCGATGTTACTTCTCGAAATCTTCATCCTTCTATTAATGACGATGTACACATGGGACTATGCGATGACTGGGTTGGAGAGGAAGATGGCATTCCCAGCGGCGGGGACCCTTTACCCGATCTATCCATTGTTCTTCATCATCCCGATTTCCTTTGCACTCATCATTGTAGAAAATGTGTTTATTTTAATTAAAAATTTCGTAGAAAAGAAGCCAACATTTCAATTCATGGAGACGGACTAGGTAGATGGTATGAGAAAAATCAATGTCATTACCCAGAAGGAATTGGTGGACCAAGAAAAAATTCGAAATTGTACGGCGGTCGTGATCGATGTGTTGCTTGCTACTTCTACGATTGCATGGTTAGTAGAGAATAACTATGAACCAGTTTATGCCGTAAAGGATGCAACAGAGGCATTAAAAATTGTCCAAGATTTACACACTCCCTGCCATTTATTAGGGGAATGGAATGGTGAAAAAATTCCGGGCTTTGACTATCCTGATCCTGTACAAATTCAAGCAGCGCCCGAAAAGCAGGCAGTGATTATTTGTTCAACGAACGGAACCATCGCCATTGAAAAGGCGAAATCAGCTACCGTTTTATATGTAGCCTCACTCGTGAACGGACATCGAGTAGCGGAGAGCATCCAAAACCAAGAAAATGAATCTTCCATCGTAATCGTTTGTTCCGGGAATGCAGGTCGGTTTTCGATGGAGGACTTTATAGGAGCGGGGCATCTAGTTGATTGCCTCCTCCAAAAACAGGAATATATGCTCTCTGACTCTGCAAAACTAGCAAGACAATCGTTTCTGTCCGCGAAGTCAACTGGTTTTGCAGACATATATAAAAGCGAAACAGCGTGCCTTTTAATAAACACGGGTTTCCAGGAATCCCTAAAGTGGGTGTTGAAGCATGTGGAGAAGGTCAGCGCTGTGCCAATCTATCAAAATGGAAAGCTCGTAAATGGTTTATAGGAAGGAGGGGGCGAATTGTCCAAACCACTAGTAACCTATGAAAAACGCGGTTTTGTTTCTGTAATCACAATCGATAATCCACCATTAAACATCCTAACTGATCAGCTCGTACATGAGCTGGATGGAGTCATCGATGATGTTCTGTCTGACCAAGGTTGTCGAGCGATTGTCTTAACCGCAACCGGAGAAAAAGCGTTTATGGCAGGGGCAGATATCACTCAATTTGATTCACTTACCCCGGAGGCGGGCAGAGAATTAGTGGAAAAAGGAAAAGTCGTTTTTAATAAGCTGGAAAACGCCAGCATGCCGGTCATTTGTGCAATGAATGGGCTAGCTTTAGGTGGGGGATTAGAGCTGGCCCTAGCCTGTGATATCCGAATTGCGGATAAGAAAGCCAAAATGGGCTTACCTGAAACAGGCTTAGGAATTCTACCCGGATACGGTGGCACACAGCGTCTTACGAGATTAATAGGACCGGGCAAGACGAAGGAACTCATTTTCACTGGTGCCATTCTTACAGCAGACGAAGCCTATCAATATGGGCTTATCGAAAAAGTGGTGGAAAACGGGGAATCACGACAAGCTGCGTTAGCCCTTGCTGAAAAAATCGCAACAAAAGCACCCGTTGCGATCACCGTAGCAAAAGCAACCATTCATCAGGGAATGGATGTCTCGTTGGAGGAAGGGCAAGACATCGAAACAAACGCATTCATGAAACTGTGTGAAACAAGTGATATCCAGGAAGGATTCCAAGCATTTATGGAAAAACGAACACCAAATTTTACTGGAAAGTAACGACAGAAAGGAGAGACCAATGGAGAAAACACATCACTATATTGATCACGAACATATTAACTGGAAAAAATTTGAGCAGCTGCTGCGAAGGACTCTACCTGACATTCCAAGTGACGAGATGCATGTGCATAAGTTTGCGGAAGGGTATTCAAATCTCACCTATTTGATTTCCTTTGGGAAATGGGAAGCCGTACTACGGAGACCTCCCTTTGGAGAAATTCCGCCGAAAGCACATGATATGAACCGGGAACGGAGCATTTTAGCGAAAATCAATCATGTATTTCCACTTGCACCGAAGCCCTTACTTTATTCAGAAGACAATCAGATTATGAACCGACATTTTTATGTGATGGAAAAAAAGCAGGGTGTTGTCATCGATGGAGAACTCCCGCAGTCATTTGGGAACTCGCAGGAGGTTGGTCCAAACATTTCAAGGGCAGTCATTGACACGATGATTCAGCTGCAATCCATTGATTATCAACAAGCAAATCTTACCGACATTGGAAAACCTGATGGCTATCTTGAACGCCAAATAAATGGATGGATTTCACGCTATAAGCATGCAAAGACAGAAGAATATCGTGGCGTTTCGGAGCTAGAAGCGTGGTTTATACTGCATCGTCCCCTCATTACTGACGCAACCATCGTTCACAATGATTTTAAATTAAATAATCTCCTTTTTGATGTGAATAACCCTAGTAAAATCAATGGTGTTCTAGATTGGGAGCTTTCCACAATCGGCGACCCTTTAACAGATGTGGGATCAACCGTTGCATGTTGGGGGCAGAATGGGGACCTGGATTTAGGAATTCATTTCGTAACCAATCAACCAGGCTTTTATAGTCGAAGACAATTTGTCGAGGAATACGCAAGGCGTAGTGGAAGGGACCTGTCCGATATCACCTACTATGTGGCGTTCGGTTTTTATAAGCTAGGAGTAATTTTACAGCAAATCTATTACCGCTGGAAAAAAGGCGAACTACCGGATGAGCGCTTTAAACACTTAAATCATGCAGTCGCAAATCTGTTTGAAATGGCCAATTTAACACGCCAAAACAGAATTTTATAATTTGGGCGTTTGGTAGTATCAACGACCACTTTTGTGAAGAGGCCGTAATCAAAGGAGGATACGAAATGGAAGAGGTATATATAATCGAAGGCGCACGCACCGCTTTTACTAGTTTTGGAGGTTCCTTTGCCCACACAGGTGCCACTCAATTAGGAGTTGCTACAGCGGTGGAGGCTTTTAAAAGAGCCAAGGTGGACCCGGAGCAAATTAATCATGTGATTTACGGAAATGTAATTCACTCTGAAAAAAATGCTTCGTACCTTGCCCGCCACATCGCCTTATATAGTGGGGTTCCTCAGGAGATACCGGCATTTATGGTGAACCGCTTATGCGGTTCGGGCTTACAGTCTGTGGTATCAGCGGCCCATCATATTTTAACTGGTGACGCAGATCTAATACTCGCGGGAGGCACGGAGAACATGTCTCAGTCTCCATATGCATGCTTTGACAATCGGTTTGGTGGGTCCAAAATGGGGAATCTTCAATTTGAAGATATGCTTCTTACTTCACTTGTCGACCAATACACCGGAAAAGGCATGGGGCTGACCGCTGAAAAGCTAGCAAGACAATACCAGATTTCTAGAGAAGAACAGGACCTTTTCGCAATTGAATCCAATCAACGGGCTGCAAGAGCCGCAGAAAATGGCGTATTTCTTGAAGAAATCGTCCCAGTCGAAGTGAAGACAAAAAAGGGAAGCAACCTTATTCAAAAGGATGAACATATTAAACCACATGCGAACCTTGAATCCATGAGTAAGCTACGCCCATCATTCACGGCAGAAGGAACCGTGACCGCTGCCAACGCCTCTGGAATCAATGATGGAGCAGCATCATTAATCATTGCTAGCAATAAAGCCGTACAAGAAAACGGATTGACCCCTTTAGCCAAAATCATTTCCTGGGGTGTAGCAGGTGTGGACCCAACCATCATGGGGATCGGTCCTGTACCTGCCATCAAAAAAGCATTGGAAAAAGTCAAACTTACGCTGGATGATATGGACCTGGTCGAGGTCAACGAAGCATTTGCGGCCCAATACCTAGCGGTTGAAAAAGAATTGGGCTTAGACAGGGACAAAACAAATGTCAACGGTGGTGCTGTGGCACTCGGTCACCCGGTTGGTGCGAGTGGAGCTAGAATTTTACTATCAGCAGCTTATGAATTAAGACGCCGTACGAAAAAATATGCTGTTGTTAGCTTATGTATCGGCGGTGGTCAGGGCATTGCGATGGTGATTGAGCATGTCTAAGCTACCATTGATTGTTGCACCGATGTTCTTGGTTTCCACTCCAGAAATGGTCATTGCAGCAGGCAAGGAAGGGGTCATTGGATCATTTCCTCTATTAAATGCCAGGCCAGTCTCTCAATGTGCGGAGTGGCTGGAGCAGATAAAAATGGAGTTAACAACGGAACCATGGGCTGTCAATTTCATTTGCCATAAAAAATCGAACAAACGATATGAGGACGATCTTCAGTTGATTAAAACGTATCAACCACCGATTGTCATTACCTCACTTGGACATCCAGGTGAAGTCATAGAAGTTGTTCATGACTATGGTGGAAAGGTGTACGCGGATGTCGCAACCGTAAAGCATGCGAGAAAGGCGGCGGCAACTGGTGTGGATGGGCTCATTCTCGTGTGTGCAGGTGCGGGTGGCCATGGTGGAACGTTAAATCCCTTTGCCTTCATCTCTGCTGTAAAACAGTTTTTTAACGGAACGCTTATTTTATCAGGCAGCCTATCAACCGGAAAAGATATTGCCGCCGCAAAGCTAATGGGTGCGGATTATGCCTACATGGGTACACGTTTTATCGTTGCTGAAGAAAGCAGTGCACAAGACGAGTACAAGGAAATGGTGTTGTCCGCAACGATTGAGGACGTGTTATACACAAATGCCTTTAGTGGCGTGCATGCAAATGTATTGATTCCGAGCCTTCTCAAGCAGGGAATTGATCCCGCAACACTGCAGTCAAGAGAAGAAGTTGACCTTTCACATTTAGTAAATGTGAAAGCATGGAGAGATATTTGGTCAGCGGGACATGGTGTAACCGCTGTCGAAAAAAGCGAACCCATGAGGGAAATTATCTGCCAGTTGAAGAAGGAATACGAAGAGGAGGTGGCGAGTCTTGTACAAAACGATTAGATCTGAGTTGAAAAATGGAGTGCTTACGCTATTTTTAAATCGTCCCGATAGGTTAAACGCCTATACGGAACAAATGAACGAGGAATTGATTCATTTTTACAAGAATGTAAATGAAGACGATAACGTCCGCGTTATTGTCGTAACAGGTGAGGGAAAAGCTTTTTGCGCGGGAATGGATTTAAGTGAAGGAGGAACCACATTCGCCTCAGATGGAGAAATGGAAGAGTTCCGTGATCTGGGAGGTCAAGTAAGCTTAGTCGTCTATGACATGAAAAAGCCAATTATCGCCGCAATAAATGGACCGGCTGTTGGAATTGGGCTAACCATGACCTTGCCGATGGATATTCGGATAGTCAAAAAGGATGCCAAAATTGGCTTTGTGTTCGGGAGACGAGGAATTGGTCCAGAGGCAGCATCAGGTTGGTTTTTACCACGGATCGTCGGAATCGGAAAAGCGTTGGAATGGATGTATACTGGCCGCTATATCCCAACCTCTGAAGCACTTCAAGCTGGACTCGTTCATTATGAGGAGGAGGATCCGCTTGAAAAAGCATATGAAATCGCAAATGACATTGTCGCTCATACGGCCGCAACCTCAAACAGCTTTGTAAGGCAGCTTCTTTGGAGGATGCAAGGTGAAAACCATCCGTTACAGTCCCATCTGGTCGAATCAAAGTTTTTATATTGGGCTGGACGTAATGAAGACGCAAAAGAAGGGGTACAGTCCTTTCTAGAAAAACGACCACCAAACTTTCCACTCAAAACGAATAGCTTGCCAGATTTTTTCGGCTTATAGGAAAGTATAAGTGCAACTACGGCTCTACAATCGCCGAGTTTTCTTTAAAAAGGGGGAGAAGTCGTGAAAATTGGTGTGCTAGGATCAGGAATCATGGGAAATGGAATTGCCCAGGTGTTTGCAACGGCTGGATATGAGGTAACAGTAGTTGATATAAATGAAGAGGTTTTACATAAAGCAAAGGAGACCATTGAAAAAAGCCTAGGAAAGCTGTCGAAGAAGCAGGATATTCAAGTGGATGAAGTCCTAAATCGACTAATATTTAAGACTGATAGAACTAGTCTAAAAGATAGGGATCTCGTAATCGAAGCCATTACAGAAAATATCGAGGCAAAAAAGGAAGTGTTCAAGGAACTAGATGAGATATGCAATCAGAAAACTATTTTAGCCTCTAACACATCAAGTCTATCCATTTCCGAGATGGCCGCTGTTACAAATCGTCCAGACCGGGTCTGTGGCCTTCACTTTTTTAACCCTGTTCCATTGATGAAGTTAGTTGAAATAGTAGGCACCAAACAGACTTCAACGGAAACACTTGCTATCGTCGAGGAATTGATAGGCTCGATAAATAAGGAAAGCATCCGAGTTACTGATACACCTTTATTCGTAGTCAATCGCCTGTTGGTTCCGATGCTGAGCGAAGCCATTTTTTTAGTTGAGGAAGGAACCGCAACGGTAAAAGACATCGACAAGGGAATGCAGCTAGGTGCCTCGCATCCAATCGGTCCCCTCTGGCTCGCCGATATGATTGGTCTCGACACCTTACTCTATATCCAAGAAGCGTTGTATAACAAGACAGGAGATTCGAAGTACAAAGTCCCTGCGCTGCTAAGGGATATGGTAGAGGCGGGTAATCTTGGAAGGAAGACGGGGAAAGGGTTTTATGAGTATAAATAATTTACGTGAACTCGCCTTTTGGTGAGTTTTTTTGCGTGACATGTAAAGAACTCTATTATTGTTTAAGCATGTATTGAAAAATACCGATGCGCAAAAAAGTTGCGGTTAGACGCACGAATTTTGCGCTTATTTGTTATTTTTTGGATAGTACAATATAGATAGGGAAAAAGTCCTATAAAATTTACTTGCTAAGTGATTATATTATACAAAATTCTTATAGCAATTTATATTCTTATTTTTTTATTTAATGAACAATCTAGTTTTGAAGAATCTTCAAAAATAACTAATCTCTCAAAAAAATTAAGAGAGGCACTTGTATATCCCATTATAGTCAAATACAAAAAAGTGATGTTTGTTCCACTTCACTAAAATGTAAATAGTTACCAATGCGCTTAATATGAATAATGGTTTCATACACAATAAGTACTCCCGGATCACTTAGTAAGAAAATGTAAGGATGCTTTAAAAAAATTAAGGAGATTATAAATGAACATTATACAGGTAATAAAAAAATATTGTTTTTCTGATTTGACGAATGTGAGAAACCGAAATAATCTATGGTTTTTTTCAATGTTGCTTATAAACACTTATGGAGAGTTTAATGTATTGGTACTTGGAAAAATTCCGTTTACAGATCCAGTTCATTTAATGTTTTTAACAGGAAATATAAGTATTACCTTATTACAATTTGCATTATTATTTGTTCCGAGTTTCTCAAAAAGTTATAAATACATTGGTACATTTGTTTTAAATGCATTTATGATCTATCAGATATTTCTTTTTAACACACTTCCAACAGTTTTCCAAATTCTCTTTATAGCACTTGCACTTGCATTAATCTATTTAGATGGGAAACTGATTTGGTTTTCAGGAATTTCTTTTTCAATTTTTATATATGTTGCTTATAACTTTGCAATTGAGTTATTCTTCCCATCATTTGTTCCGGCATTTTGGAATGTAACTGTAGGAGTTATTATACAGACTACTGTTGTTCTGTGGGGAGTTACAAAAATTGGGAAGTATTTATCAGATGTCTTAATAATTGAAAAAGAAGAGGCACAATCAAAAGCAAAGCATTTAGAAAATACATATAAAATAGTTACAAGAACTGTAGAAGAATTACAATCGAATTTTAACGTACTTCAAAAGAATCTTGAAAGTTCAGCTCAATCATCTCTTGAGATTAAATCTGCTTTTCATGAAGTAGCATCTAGTTCTCAAACACAAGTCGAGAATGTTGGGAAATCAGTAATAGAGCTAAATCATATGGGGAAATTAATAGATGCTATTACTACTCAAATGAAAGAAGTAGCATTAGAAGTTGAGTCTAACAATAAATTGTCCAATGCTAGTAGAGAAACACTAGTTAAATTTGAAGAGAGTGCAAAGGTTTATCAAACAATAATTAGTGAAACAGGTGAAGTCATAAATGGCTTGAAAAATGAAACAAACAAGATAGATGATATTGTAGGCATTATTACAAATATTGCTGAACAAACTAATTTGTTGGCTTTAAATGCTGCTATAGAAGCTGCAAGAGCAGGAGAAAATGGTAAAGGATTTGCCGTTGTAGCTCATGAGGTTAGATTACTGGCTGAGCAATCAAGAACATCTGCTGAAAATATTAAAACCATTTTGCGTGAGTTTAAGATACAAGCCGAAAACGCTGTTGAGCAAATTCAACAAGGAAGGTTGGTTCAAGAGGACTCAAACACTATGCTTTCTTTACTCCTCGGAAATGTTGATAAATTAATAGAGTTTATAACATCACTAAATCTGGTTGTGGAAGAAATAGTAGATAAACAGGCTGATTTTAAAGAAAGAGCAATGATAGTAATTAATGAAGTAAATGAATCTTCAACATTAATTGAAAATACTTCAGCAGCAACAGAAGAAATTTTAGCAAGTGTTGAAAACGAATATTCTAAGAATGAACAATCAATTGAAACAGTAAATCGTGTGAATAGAACTGTTACTGACCTTAAAGAATTAGTAGGTAAATAAGAAATGGAATTAACTCAAAATTCTATAAGTGGATTTTGAGTTTTTTATTCACAATAATCCAGGCTGGAAATCATAAAATTTGTGTAAATTTGCTAGGTTGATTATGTGTTTTTGGTGAAGAAATACATAGTTATGAACCTTAGGAATTGAATTTCTTTATTACCTCGCTTGGTACTTAGAGCCTAAAAAGCCTATCGCTACTATAAAATCAAAAGATAATACATAAGGGAGATTCATGAAATGGAAGTATTCTCAAAAGTAATTGCTTTTACATTAAACGAACAGGATTATGGGATTGATATTCAACAGATTAGCTCGATTGTAAGGGTACAGGAAATTACTACAGTTCCGGGAGTTTCAAGATTCATAAAAGGTGTTATTAATCTTCGTGGATCTATTACCCCAATTATTGATTTAAAGGAAAGGTTATTGTTAGGTAAAACGAGTACTAGTAGTGATTCTAGAATCATTATTGTCGAGAATAATGAAAGGCAAGTGGGGTTGATAGTAGATAAAGCAAAGGATGTAATAGATCTAGATACATCAGTTATTGAACCTGCACCTGAAAGTATGTTTGGTATAAATGATACTTTTATTAAAGGTGTTGCAAAAACAAATGGTAAAATATTTCTTTTGCTTGACCTGGTACAAGTCTTGGGTGAAGAAGGATAGTTAAATTATGGAAATTATCTATGGTGTCAAACCAGAGTAAAGTAGGAACTAATAATTTGATGGGAGATAGGGAAGAAAAAGATGAATAGATTAGGTAGTTTCAAAATAGAAAATGTTATTGAGGATAACTTGTTTTTTAGTGAATACCAACCAATTGTAAGTGCAAATTTAAATAATATTTTTGCGTATGAAGCTTTTATAAGGACGACCTCAAATGTTAAGCCAAATGAATTATTCGAATCTGCCAGGGACAAAGGCATTCTATATGAAGTTGATATTGCAGCAATATTAAATGCGATTAAAGAATTTCCAAAAACTCTCTTTAAAGATTATTTCCTATTTGTAAATATATTTCCATCTACTTTAACAAATCCTAAATTTTGTGATTTCATAGAATTGGTTATTGCATATTATCCAGAAATTAAAAACCGAATTATATTAGAAATTAATGAATCTTCACTTGAAAAAAATTACTGGTTTGACGAAAATTTGGCTGCCAGTATTCTGCATCTTGAATTACTTGGGTTTAAAATTGCCATCGATGATATAGTATTATCTAAGTTTTGGCTTGAAATAATTGCAGTATTCAATCCTCATTTTGTAAAGATAGACAAGTCCTATTCTCAAAATTTATCAGAAAAAAGCGAGGAAATTACATTTTTACTCACAGTCATTGATAAACGAGTAAACTTAGTATTGGAAGGTATCGAGAAAGAAGAGGACTTTGTCCTTGCAAAACAATTAGGGGTACCCTTAATGCAAGGCTATTATTTCTCAAAACCACTACGTCTATAATCACGTAGCGTTCATTTATCTGATATAAGAAGTACCCCCTACCCAGTACTTGGATAGGGGTTATGGTATAAAATGAAAATTTTCGAAAAGGGAGGAAAGTAAAATAATAGTCTTTTCAAATTATACAACTATAATTTTGGCTGTGGGTTGTTTTTAACATTATCTAACATCTTTTCTCCCAATTTAACTCCTGCATGGTCCTAACTATTTCGTTGTCTTGTCGACTTAAAATCAAACTATAAGTAGTTAAGTTGCACGTATTTAAAAGAGCATAAAGAATACTATGATTTTAGTATGATAAAATTAAAGCTGCTGCTATAATGTTAGCTAAAGCATGCGCTATCCAAGAAACATAAATATTATTAGTTTTATAATAGATATATCCATATATAATACTATCCAGAAAAACGGTTGTAAGGTCTAGTGCTACTATTAAAGGTTCTCCTTTGGAAAAATGAATTATGGTAAACAAAAAGGAAGTAATAAGAATTGCATATGCTGGTTTCATTACCCAATTTAACCTGTTTTGGAACAGCCCGCGAAAAGTTATCTCCTCTCCAAGAGCAAACAGAAAAATACTAATAACTAGTACAACATCTAGATTGTCCAGTATGCTTACTCTTTCTTTTAGATGTTCTACCATTTCTGGTACATATGTATTAAAAATGAAAAAATAGAATACTTGAAGAATAGCAGAAACTAAGATAATAAATGCCCAGCTTTTTTTAATATCAGAAACTAGTGATTTGAAATTAAAACCACCGTTCCCTCTTTTTCGTAACCTCATTTCAATTAGATAATATAAAATTGGTAAAAGTGCAAATAACCCTTTTAATGTTGGGATAAATAATGCAGAAATGACTAATAATGTTAACAAAACCATACTTTCTAAAAAAGCTTTTCTTTCCAAATGATCACCCCTCTACTTACTCAAAAATAGCTTTTGATAAAATACTTCTAAAAATAAAGAGTTGTATAACCAGAAATGTATATTAATTAAAGAATTACACAATCTTTTGTGCTTTTGATCTCCTCCCAATAGACCTTTCTTTATTATATTTCACCTATTAATATATTTTCTATCAATAACGAATCCAACAAGAAATGATACAATACAAGTGAAAAATAGATTAATGTAAGTTTCAATAGGAAAAGGTTTACCTTCAAGTTGTATATTGTTAGCACGATATTCCAACCTTTTAATAGCGTATTTAGCTGTCCATATATCTTCTTGTTTAGCCAAGTCCTCAATAGGAGATTCGAAAACGTATCTATTTGGGGAGTCACTATGGATATATAAATATTTCAAATTAGTATTCTCTTTATTCTTCCATTCTTCTATGTCTGGACCGGCTAAGGATTCTGCTTGAGTTCCGGAAATAATCATTTTATCTAGTTTTGGTGTATCGGATATATTGTATCTAGCAACTAAATTAAGTTGATGTTTTGTGATAATTGGATTCTTATCACTAGCAATCGTATACGTTCTAGTTGTTCCAGTATCAGAATATGTATCAAAAATAGAAGATAGAGCCATTTCTTCCATCCCGTCATATAGTAGGACACCTACATCTTTTTTATTCCAATGATACGTAATATTAAATACAAAGGTTGTAATAAAGTGTGAATCTCTTTTAAACGGTTCCATTTCAGGATTGTCTAGGAAATGAAGTGATGGATAATTCATTTTTCCAGCTATACTTAGTGCCATCTCATCTCCTAGTTTTTGAGAAATTAAATATAAAAGCGCATCAATACCAGCTGAAAGGCCAGCAGAAGAGATAATATTCCCATCTTGAACGTACCGTTTATTATTAATCCACTCAACATTAGGGTACTTTTTAGCCATTGAGGTAATCACTTGCCAGTGAGTTGCGGCTGATTTCCCATTTAATAATCCTGCATCGGCCAAGTTTTTCGCACCGTTACAAATACTTATGAAAGTTGTTTCTTTATTCAGTGAATGCTTTTGGATCCATTCTCGGGTGGGTTTGTATTTTTCTTCGTCAGTAATACGAATGGCTGGAGCTACAATTATATCTGGACTTTTACCTAATAAATTATCTATCTCCTCGTAGGAATAATGCGGTAAGACTTCTAACCCACCGGTTATTGACATCACATTATTATTTGGGGCAACAGCATAAACATTATAAGCTTCTGTCATTGACAACATCTCATATGGAACCAAGAAGTCCAAAACTTCAGTTGTTGGCTCACCTAGTAAAACGACTGCTGTTGGTTTATCAGGGTTATGCTTTGGTACTTCAACTTTTTCTTTAACTATTGAAATAGTCGAGTCGTCGTAGTTTGAATAGGTTTTATCAAAATCATCCAATGAGCGATTATAACCAAACCACCCTACTCCCCCGAAAATAAGTATAAAACTAGTTGTATAAGTTAAGATTCGTAATACTACTTTTTTCATCAATAAATTCTCCTTACATTATCTATTTCTCTTATAGAAAACAGTTTTTATAAAACGGAGGGTACCCACCAATTTACTATTATTTTCTTAATCTGCGCCTTGTACGTGAAATTCTACCTTGTTTACACTTACATAAAACGCAAATAATCTAGTGTTAACCGCAATAATATTGCGTATAAATACTTCCTAGTAAATGAATGATCAAATTCACCAGGATTTGGATCAAGTGAGTTGAGTTGAAGAAATGAGCGATTAATGTGGGGTTAATTTAATAAAAGAAAGCCCCCTATATAAAAGGGGACCTAGAATCAAATTATTATTTACTGCATTTATTATGGGAAGTTACCTAATAACTATACTGGGAGTGTGGGTTGTTAATAGTTCAATCACATTATTTGGTGTTAAAAATACATAATCTATACGGAAAAACGAATGTTCATTCTATTAGGTATCCTATTGTAGTAGGATAATTCATTATAGGAAAACTGAACATTACTTAGGTATAAATAGGATATAGAGTTGAAGCAGAGTGGGCAATGTGGTCACTTCCCATTCACTTGAGTATGTGGTTGAATCGGGTTCCTTCCTCAAATCGGCACCCGAGTTCAATAAGATAAGTAGTGAATATCTGTGCTACCAGTCGGTGCACTTTCCTAAGAATTGAGCCGCTTTTCCATGTTTTTACGCTTATTTTCCAGGCCTCGAGCAGATTTTCTAATTAAGTATGAAAGATTTATTAAAATTGACCCGGTTTCTTAATTAACCAAAGCTGCCTCATCCAATAATTGAGCCACTTTCGCCACTAATTAAGCCAATTTCTAGATAATTAAGCCAATTTCTAGATAATTAAGCCACTTTCAAAATAATTAAGCCACTTTCCCAAATAATTGAGCCAATCCCCCTAAAACAAGAAATGATCCACCACATAATCCACATCCTCTGTAGCCCTTGTTCGTTCCTCACCCAATCCATTCCACCAAACCCCAAACCACGGTCGAAATGAACAGCGATTGCCCAACTCCAAACAGTAAACCAGTTACCAACCGAGTCAGATTCGAGCTTTCTCTCCATTTCCACCGCTGTGTAAAGCCATCAACCAGTAGAGGAATGGACATAGCAATCGGTATCCAAATGGCCGTTGTTATAGAAAAAATCAAGGCAATTGGCATGAAAGCATACCCAACTAACATCGCAAAGCATCTTGCACAAAGTGGCATCGGTTTTCCTTTGATATGTAGGCATCGTGCAGGATATCGATGGCAGGGAATAGTCAACAGTAATTCCTTCATACTTGTTTTTCCTTTCTATGGAGTGCAATCAGGACCGCAGTTACAATCAGGACCATCATTACAATCACAATCAAACTTCTTCTTACTACCACAATCTAAAAAACCACAATCGAGATACTGTAGTCCACAACATTCATCCCCATCATCATTTTTTCGTTTTCTTCTTTTATAGTAGTAGAGGAAAAGAACTAGTAATGAAAGTAGTCCTGCTCCTAAAAGAATCCCACCTGGCACATAAGATGATTCAACTAAAAGGATAATTCCTGCAGCTGTTAATATGAGTGAAAATGTAAAGCCTAGAAAGAACAATGTGATTCCCCTCTCTTAATCGACACAAATACTTCGTTTTAATTGTAATGGATTTCCAGAAAAGATGCTCCTTTTTTAAGCGAATAAGGAGAAGAAAAGAACTATGTCGATATTTTCCCCAAGACTACTTGTTCCACACTCCCCAGAACCTCAAACCAAAAAGCCCCACCTATGAAGCGAGGCCATATTTGCACAAATCCTATTCAACAGCTACCGGATCCTTAAACAAATAATCATGTAAAGCAAGCTGCAGGGTACCTTTTGATTCAGCGATATTGGAAAAACTGATGTCTAAGGCAATCATCTTCTTCACGATATCGGCTCGAATACCAGTCAATACCGTTTTACAGCCCATCATTTTAATTCCTTCTAACAGCTTACTAAAACTTTGAATGACTCCATTATCCATAAAAGCAACCCCTGATAAATCCATAATCAGAGTTCGAATATGATCAACTCCGATTCCGGCAAGAACCTTATCCTCCAGGGTTTCAATTCGTACATGATCCATAGAGCCAATTAGCGGAATGATATAGATGTCTTTGTTAATCGGGATAATTGGAACAGAAAGGTTTTCGACGAGTTGTCTTTGGGATTCAAGTAATTCATCTTTGTATTTAGAATAGCTAATGAAAAAGTGCGTGAGGAAATGGTCCATCAGTTCATTGATTTTTTTCTCTAACGTGAAGAAATCGTCTCGTGTTGTTTCAAGATCAAGCAACAAATCATAGTTATAAATAAAGTCCCAAAGAGTTCTCCGGATGGCTTGTACCCACTCCAACTTAAATGCGAGAGTTATCGAGTTTCGTGCCCATGCCATTCCTTCCTGTTTCGCAAAGGTAATTAATTCATGTTCTCTTTCTTCAACCACATATAAAACAAGCTTATGTGCATTCTCTACGAGATTAATATTGCCAACAGTATGTATTTCTTGGATTTTATCTTTCACATTAATGGCTTCTTCAAGTAGTTTTTCTTCAAAATATTCTTTGTTTTCGAGGAAAAATTCTTTCATTGAATCCGTATCTTTGTATTTTAGCGACATTTTGCGTACTCCTCGTTTTTTTGATTGACGTTGATTAGGTAATTTAATCGTAAATTTTGTACCAACATTTTCTTCGCTATCAATGATGATTTTTCCACCATGCTGATAGACTACCGAGAACACTTGCGCTAATCCCATACCCGTACCGGTTTCTTTTGTTGAAAAAAACGGAGTGCCAAGTAAATTCAATTTGTCCTTAGGTATACCAACACCTGTATCTTGAATGGTGATGATGACTTCAGTATCCGTGGCCAGGTGTGAAATGGTGATGGTACCTTTTCCTTCTATCGATTCAATTGCATTTTTAATCAAGTTGAAAAAAGCCTTTTTAAATTGATTTTTCTTACCAACAATCGTTGTGTCTGTTTGATGAAAATCGGTGATAATCTCAATATCATATAATTTATCCTGAAAAAGATTTAAAATGGATTCTAATTCAACCGCTACATGAATGGTGCGGGATTCTTCATCCTCAAGGTCTGGCTTGGACACTTGCAGCAAATTGTTCAATGTCACAAGGGCATTGTCAAGCTCAGCCTGAGCAATTTCAATATATTTATGCTCCTCTTCCTGTTGAAGTAGTTGAAGGAACCCCTTAACAGCAGTTAGTGGATTTCGAACCTCGTGAGCAATGCCAGCTGCGATTTGACCGACAGAAGCGAGCTGACTTAAATGATTATCCCCCTTTTGTTCTTCATGTTTCATCTCATTCATAATCATAGGTGGCGTAACTCCTTTCAAACCTTTAAAGCGATAAAGTCTATTAAAATACTTGTAATCTTTTGACGATTAACAAGAAAATTTTACCGAAAAAATACTGATAGATACAGAAAAAACACTGGAAATCTATGTAATTGCGTAAAAATAGTACGAAAGTTGTATAAATAATTGCAAACTCACTGAGGAAATGTAACTAAAAAGGAAATTGAATTGTTTTCTAAGATAATAAAAGATGAAAAATGTGTTTGAATCCGTTGCTATGGGGTATGGAGGTTTTCCTTGGTTTAAAATTACAATTATAGGGGCTAAAAAAATGACTGTAGACGCAATTATTCCGGGAAGTGGTGCAATTAATCAAGAAGTGACACAACTATTCCCGAATCCGACAATTATTGAAAAGGTGGCGCAAATAATCGCAAAACCCGCCCGTAAAAAAGTAGGGAATTTGGTCCAAACATTCATACAAAATAAGAAAGACTCTGCCAGTGCAGAGCCTTATTTATCCTTTAAATACTCATGAATTTTTTCAGCAGATGATTTCGAAAGTGTAAATACCTTATGCGTGTTTTCCAAATTCATAATCGTCCCGGAATCCTCACTTACCCACAGAAAATACAGGTCTTCTCCAACCTCGACCTTATATTGTGGGTCAATCATGTCGACAATGCCAGGCTCCTCCTTTGCAGTGGAGATAGCCGTAACAAACATCTCAATATCCTCTTTGTTCGTAATGACATGCACCCATTCCTCTTTAACCTCAGAAAAGCTTTCCATCTCATAAACCGTTATTTCTTCAATCTTCTCGGTTGTAGAACAGCCTGCGAATAGGAAAAACAAAGTAAGCAAGATAAGTTTTTTCATGAACTTCCCCCTTTGTAAAATGGACGTAATCCATCGGAAAAAGTTACATGTAGGAAAAGGCTTTAGACGCCAATCATCTCTAAATGCTCCAACAACCGAACCTCCACGCTCTCACGCTCAGCGGCCACTTGCAGCCTTTCTACTAGATTGTCAGTTTCATAATAGATAGGAGGGTTATGAAAGGAGCCATAATGAATAGGGATTAACAGCTCAGCTTCTAACACTTTTGCCGCTGCGACAGCCTGCTCTGGTGTCAGGCAGATCGGCTGATGACTATGGATTTCCCCAGGTTCATATACTATGGCTCCGTTGATAGGCAGTAAGGCAGCATCAAAAGGACCGTATTGTTTTGCCATCTTCGCCCAATATCCATGCCACAGTGTATCTCCACAATGAATGACAGTCTTAGCATGGTCCTTTAGGATCCAGGAAACCTGGTCATCACCCAGTCCATCTACAGAGTGTGAAGCGATTACCGTGAAATTATCTAATCGGTATGTATCACCAACAGACATTCCGATAACATGAGTTAGCCCTTTTTCCTTTACTATATCTTCGGTACCCTTTGGGACAAGCACTAATATGTCCTTGCCAAGGTTTTTTATGATAAGTTCTGGATCGAAATGGTCGGAATGAAGGTGAGTAATCAAAACGGCATTAGCGTGCTGGATGTCGGACAAGGGGGAAAATGGTTGTTTAGGCTTACCAAAAAAATCTGCGTTAGGACTACTATATACTGGGTCAATCAGGATACGAGTATTTTCACTTTCAATAAGAGCTCCAGCCCACTGTAATCTTTTAATAATCATGTTTCCAACTCCTTTATAACTATTTAAAATATTTTTAATGGTTATAATATAACATGGAAATTTTAACCTGTAAATGTTATAATAGTGGTTATAAGGAGGTGTCAATATGGATATTGAAGAAGTCGGTGGGAGCCTGTGGGTGCATTTACTAAATACACGTCGAATAAAGGACGGAAAAACGATAGATGTGTTAGAGGATCTAGACCGAATGTCAGACTGGTTAACCTTCTATCAAATCGAAATGAGCGCTGATAAAGAAGAACAAAGAAAAAGCCTTCTAATCCTAAGAGATATACTAATAAGGCTGGTCGACAATTTTTCTACGAATGCACCGTTACCAGAGCTAAACGAATTCCTCCAGAGTAAGCCAACCTACTGGAATATAGACCTACAGGAAGGACAGCTTGTTCGATCTATGAAAGCTGTTAATCCAGCATATAACGGACTTATCACAATCATTCAGGACTTCTTTGACACAATAGATACGTTTGACTTACAGAGGGTTAGACAATGTGCGCACGGTGAATGTATTTTGTACTTTTTAGATTCCTCTAAAGGAGGCAGGAGAAGGTGGTGCGATATGGAGAAGTGCGGAAACAAACATAAAGCCTCCAAACACTACCAAAAAGTAAAAGCAAAAAGGGGAGCTCGCGATGAAAATCAGTAAAATGAATGCAGAGCATTATACATGGGGAGATAACTGTGATGGCTGGCACTTAGTCAATACTCCCGAATTGAGTATTATCCATGAGCGTATGCCACCAGGTTCAGCAGAAGAGCTTCACTATCATAATCAAGCTAGGCAATTTTTCTTTGTATTATCAGGTTCAGCTACCTTTAAAATGGACGGCAAAACGGTAGACATTGGAGCACAGGAGGGAATTGAAGTTCCGCCACTTGTTCCTCACCAAATTCTCAATCAAACCAATACAGATATAGAATTTGTCGTTACCTCACAGCCGAATAGTAGGGGCGACAGGGTTCTTGTATAGAAAGCCTGTATCTAAACAGGTGGATACAGGCTCTCCATTTAATTTGATACCTTTGAAAAAATAAAGTGTGTGACAGTGGAAGCGTATGGATTTAGTTCGTTTATGAATTCCTCGGCATGGGCTAAATCCTTGAATTGGGCCTTCATCATATAGCAAGCACGGCCAGCGATTCGATAACAGAATTCGATGTTTGAGTACCCTTTTAATAGATTTGTGAAGGATTGATAATCTCCATTTTTTACAGTTGCTTCTATGAAACATTGAATCGGAAACCCTACTTTTTCATAATTTACTTCCAGTGTATACTTCTTTATGATCTCAAAGGATTCCATTTGCTTCACTCGTTCACTAACAGATGGTGAGGATAGGTTAACTCTTCTGCCTAACTCACTCATAGACAAACGGCTATTATTGCTTAATTCTTCGATGATTTTTAAATCAATTTCATCTAGTTTCATAGTTTTAAGTAATCCCGCCTTTTTTGTTAATTATGAAAAGAATCTTATGTAAATACATTAAATTTTAAATGTAAAAAGAATCGAAATCCGTATATCCTTACTTTATAAGGAGGCGGAAATTATGGCAAGAATTAACGAATCAATAAATGGAAATACACCATTCCAAAAACTATTAGGTCATAATGTAAGCGTGATGGAAAGATGGACTAGTTTAGGAGAGGTGTTGGAGGAAGATGGTTTCCTTTCATCAAAATTAAAGGAGCAGGTAAGGCGAACACTGGCTCAAGGAAATGGATGTGAGTATTGCAAAGCAAAAGGAAAACCAGATCCTTCTCAGTATGATGAAAAAATAGCAACCGCGGTAGGATTTGCGGAAGTGTTTTTACAACAAAAAGGGAGTATCCAAGATTCAGTATTCAATGTACTAAAAGAAACCCTTTCCGAGGGCGAAATAAGTGAACTATGCGCATTTATTACGTTTACAACTGCTCAACAGTACTTTGGAGCCATGATGAAATTAGAAGCGTGACGTAGACTCGACGCTCGAAATTAATAAACACGGATAACCAAATACATAGGAGGTTTTTAATGAATATACTTTTCAACTATAACTGGGACATACGTGAGGAATGGTTCAAATGGTGCGAAGAGGTAGATATTGAGGAATTACTACAGGAACGAACTGGTGGGGTAGGTGGTATCCTTCACACATTATTTCATATTGTAGATGTTGAATATAGCTGGATTTGTATCCTCAACGGAGTCCCGGAATTCAATGAACCTTTTTCCGATTATCAGTCCCTTACAAAGGTGAGAGAATTATCTCAAAAATGTCATAGAGAAGTAAGGACATATATTGAAAATTGCACACCAGATATGTATCAAAACAAGGTAGATGGTATTGATTTCACAGTGGGCGAAATTTTACATCATATGATTGCACATGAAATACACCATATTGGTCAGTTATCAGTTTGGGCGCGTGAAATAGGGAGTAAGCCTGTTTCTGCCAACTTAATAGGAAAAGGATATTACTAGAATGTCCTCCTCAACAACAGACCAACTTGCATAGGTTTACTAGAATTGCAGCTAACGTTTTCAATGATTCTCGATTTCTAAAAAACAAAAGAACTAGCCCAGCCGAGCTAGTTCTTGCTACTACTCTTTCAACTCAATCCCCTCATCCCTCAGCCACTCAAGGATAATACCCTCCGCATACTAGTTCTCATACAGAAACCATGCATCATCCAATCCGGTTTCATACAGACCATCCTTAAAAGAGCGGAAAGGCTTTCGCTTATCTAAAGCAGCAAACAATATCTTCTGTACATTCACTTCCTATACTTGTTCGGCAAACTTCACCATCACACCATAAGCTACGCTTGATTCATTTTTGGGACTCTAATGTAATCATTACTCTTATTCCTTTCGTCAAAAATACTTCTACCATTTAGCTTAGAAATGCAAATATCCCTAGCTAGTTCAAAAGCACTTTTACACCATGCAGCTGTTCGTCAGAGCGTTTGCCTAGCTCCAAAGCTATGAACCCCGATAAACCGCGCCATTCATAGAACCATCAAAAAATGAACGTATCCCCCAAAAAACTTATACGACTAATTCTGCACATACATGCATATTCTGATAAAGTGTTCCCGAATGCCAAGGAACACCAAGGGGACAGTTCTCCTGGTCCAAAAAGAACCAGGAGAACCGTCCCTGTGGTATCTAGTCCGAACGAACTAGTTTTGTAGATTGATGGTGTCTAATTTTGTCGAATCCCTAGAATATATGGCGAACTTTCCTTATGATTGATTGGAATTCATTTTTTAAAAGGGTTTTAGAGAGAGAATAAGGGGGAAATGAGAATGAATTTTTGTCCTAATTGCGGGAAGGAAATCAAAAGTACTGCAAAATTTTGTGCATCTTGCGGTCAGGAAGTTAAAACAGAACAAACTGCGGCTGCAACAGAGATTGTCCAACCAACTACACCAACGAAAGCGCCATTTGCGCTTCCGAAAAAGTGGATTATCATCGCACTTATTGCCGCTGTAGTAATTGGTGGGTCATCTGTACTTGCTATCAATCTGTTAAAAGGACCGAAGGAATTATATTTACTTTCGGAGCTAAAGTCATATCAAAATGCGATGGAACAATATGAAGAGCAGTATGGAGAAGATATTAAATTCCAGGAAGCCATGTTAGAAGGTCCATCAAGCTCTGAATTAAGACTTAGCGGGAATCTAGAAATAGAGACAGAATATGAAGACCCGAGCTTAGAAATGATTCAAGAAATTTTAGACCAGGCTTCGATTGTTGTAAAATCTGACCAGGATCCTAAGAACCAAGCAAGCTATAATACGCTTTCTCTTGAAATGGATGGAGCAAATGCAGTGGATGTCGAGCTTGTTCAAACAAGCGAACAACTTGGATTACGAATCCCGATTCTTTTTGATCAATACTTCTATATGAATCTTGATGAATATGGAGACTTCATGAGAATGGTGGATCCATATTATGTAGGACCTGAGAAGTTGGATCTTGAAGGAATCAAATGGGAAGACCTTAAGCTAACTGAAAAAGAACAGGATGCATTGAAGAAACGCTATTCTGCATTTCTTTTAGATGAGTTGAAGGATGAATACTTTACATTAGAAAAGAATGTAGAGTTTGAAGATATGAAGGTACGCGAAATTACACTTGAAATGTCACCAGATGAAGTGAAATCTCTGTTAACTAGCTTTATTGATGAGTTGATTGAAGATAAAGAGTTACAAAGCATTATTGCTGATCGCGTTGTGACGATTGCAAAGTCTGTTGATGAAACGGATAAGGAATTGACAAATAAATCAAAAGTCGAAAAAGAGCTGACATCAGGTCTTAAAGACATGAAAAAAGAACTAAGGAATGTGGAAGTAGCTGGTTTTACTTCTGTTATTCAAATCGATAAAAAAGAGCAAATTGTTGGTCGTCAAATGGAAATGACGTTTAACAATGGCTTGGATGATTTTCATGTTGCTATGACAACGAAAAATGTGCCAAAAGGAAATGATGAGCGTCTGCAAGAGCTAAAAGTAGAGCTTCTTCCAGAGGATGAAGAGCTTGGTAAAATGCAGTTTGAACTAAGTAATGAAATCAAAGAGGAAAGCAAGGAACGAAATGAAGAGTTAGTAGCAAGCTTCTACTTTGAAGAGTATGGCTATGTGTCAGCTGATATTTCATTTGCAATGGATTCAACATTTAAAGGGAAAGACCCGAATAAACAAACAGTTGAACGTGAATTTGACCTTAACATGTCAGGTGATTCGTTTTATGACATGATGCCAATCAGCGGGACGATTACACAGAAAAAAGACATCAGTGTAAAAGACAAATACTCGAAAAACGCGTTTGAAATTGAAGTTAATGTGGAAGATGAGTATGAACCGGGAACGATTTTCGTGAATGTAGAATCTGAAAGTAAGCTTAAGAACAAAATTGACCTTCCGAAATTAGATACAGACAGTGGTCAAAATATTGCGGACTTAACTGAAGAAGATTTTTATTACATTTATGAAGAGATTGGCTATAACATTCAGCAGTTAATGGATGAATACAACCTAAACTACTATTAAAAGGTGAATGCCATGAAGCATGTTTTGGCACTTACAATGTTTCAACTAAAGGCGTTGCGGAATTCATGGAAGGGAGCGCTTGCTCTTTTCCTTATTCCGCTTCTTTTTGTAGCAGGAATTGCATTTATCGCAAGCAAGCTGTTAGCCGAAGATGAGGTTGTTCAGCTATTTGATATTGCGATTGTCGATCAGGATGATACGTTCGAAACGAAATACGTAATCCAACAACTATTAAAAGCCGAGCATCTAACCAATCTGACAAATGTGATTCAAACGGATGAAGCTTCAGCAAAACAATTGTTTGATGAAAATAAAATTGCTGCCATGATTGTGATTCCGGATGGGTTTAGTCGCTCAGTGAAAATAGGAGAAAACACACCTGTAACGGTCATTGGAAATGACAATCATCCGTTACAGGCTCAACTTGTACGCCACTTACTGGAAAGCGCGGCAGATTTTACGTCGGCAGCCCAAAGTGGAATCAACACCGTCTATCATTTTACAGGCGATGAACCCTTTACAAAAGAGGAGCAACAGGCTGAGTTTCGTAAAAGTCTACTAGCCTACTCGCTTCACATTCTTGGAAGGGGAGAGGTGTTTGACCACATAGAAAAGAAGAGTCTGTACCAACAGAGCATTCTTCACTACTATGCCCTCTCATTATTTCTTCTTCTGCTGATGGTTTGGAGCTTCGGTTGGCTACAACTCTTAAAGGGGAAAACCACGAACTCGTTTCGGGTAAGGCTCTTATCAAGAGGCATTACTGAGGTTCAGCGAACAGGGGCGAATCTACTATCATTGTTTTTCATTCTTTTGCCAATAGCACTTCTAGGTGTGATTCCACTAGCATACATGTTTGATAGCTCACCGCTTCTTATGATGATAGCGTTAGTGGTACTTGTATTTGTACATGCAGTGTTCTTTATCATGCTAGACTCCTTGTTTCATAGCCAACAACTCTATCAATTGGTTGGAATAGGGGTACTCATTTTGGGAGCATTTGCGGGAGGTAGTTTTATTCCGACTGTATATTTTCCAGATTGGGTAGAGCAGCTTGGAGCCTACACGCTGAACGGCTTTTCCTTACAGTTTCTATTACAGGCACTGAACGGTGGGTCATCAAAAGGAGAACAGCTCATAAAAATAAGTCTACTAAGCCTTTGTTTCATGATAGTCTCACTAATTGGCATAACCATTCATAAAAGAAGGTGGAGCAGATGAACGTAGGAATCTTGTGGAGAAAACTTATCCAGCTACTCCAACATCCAATCACGATCTTCCTCGTTTTCATGCTTCCGATTGGCGCTACCTTAGGGGTAGGTCAAGTAGTTGAAAAGGGACAGAAAGAGCTAGCTGTACCAATTGCAATCATCGATGAGGATCAAACCGAGTTTTCGAGATTGATAGCAGTGCGTCTACAAAACCAGTCAAATATTGAGCTGCAAGAGGTAACAAACTCTAGGGCAGAGAAGCTTCTATTGCGAAATGAAGTTGACAGCGTGTTTAAGATAAAGGAAGGTTTTCAGAAAAAGCTTTTACAAGAAAAACGCGAGAATGCAATTGAAGTGTGGGTGACTCCATCATCATTGGCGGTGGGGATTGTACAAGAGCTAGTGGCGAGTGAGGTCATTCGACTAACAAGCAATACGATGGCCGCAAACCAGGTAGAAAAGCTATATCAGCAAAAGGGGGAAAGTAACCCTAATATCTGGGACAAGGCGTTCACGTATACAGACACCCAATGGAATCCGGAACCACTGATGACGATTGCGTATGTTCAATCTGGTGGGAATCATGATGCACCGAAATCAGAATCAAATTTCTTTGAGCCCTATATAGGGTTATGGGCATTTTTTACAATGCTTGCATGCTTTATAACCATGGATTGGATTGTAAAAGAAAGAGACGTACTTTTTTCCAGGTTAAAAACTACCTATAGAGGAGTTACAGCGTACGTCATCCAAACAAGCGGGAGCTATTTTCTCTTACACATGCTGCAAGCTGTACTTGCATCTATCATTCTTGAAGCCAACCTATCTAGTATGCTCTTATTTGTATTCATAAGTATAACACTTAGTACGTTAACGGCAAGCTACGTGAAAAAAGTAAACAGCTATTATATTGCTAGCTCTCTTGTAGTATTATCAATTGGTATCCTAGGTGGCAGTTTCTTTCCGATACAAGAGCTTTCAAGGGAAGTAGCAACAATTTCTGTGCTGTTCCCGCAAACGATATTGACTGAGGGGCAAAGTGATATCCATGTGGTGCTTACAGTCTTCGTTGCGATTGCTGTTTGGGCTCTTTGCCTAAGGAGGTTGAATAGACAAACATGATCCAAATCGAAAACATCTCAAAACGGTATGGTAAAAAAATGTCCCTACAGAATGTATCGATGACAATTGAAAAAGGAGAAATCTATGGATTGCTCGGGTCAAATGGTGCAGGGAAATCTACGTTGTTATCGATTTTAGCAACCATCTCAGAGCCGACATCTGGAGAAATCACGATTGATGGGCTTTCTCTCCGTAAAAAGAAAAAGCAAATTCGTGACAGGATTGGCTATGTACCGCAGGATATTGCACTTTGGGAGGATCAGACGGTTAAAGAGAACATGGTGCTTTGGAGCAAATTTGCGAAACAGCATGTGTCTGACAAACAGCTATATGATATCTGCCAAATGGTCCAGCTCGGTGAGAAGTGGCATGAAAAAGTATCAAGCTTATCCGGAGGAATGAAACGAAAGCTGAACATCGCCGTAGCTCTTATTCACAACCCAGATATTCTACTAATGGATGAACCAACAGTAGGCATCGATATTCAATCAAAGCTAGAAATCAACCACTATATCAGACAGTTGGCACAGCAAGGAAAAACAATTATCTATACAACTCATGACATGAGTGAAATCTTATTTTTATGTGAAAAGGTTGGGATTTTAAAGGAAGGTGTCCTGCAGTTTTCGGGGACATTGGAGCAAGCCCGGAAAAAAGCAGGAGTGGAAGGAATTACCACTACAAATGATGAAGAACTTCTATATTATTTGTTTGAATATGGTATCAAAATAGCCGATATAAACAGAGAAAGATAACTATTGCAGGGGGCAATGAACGTGGCATTTTGTAGTAATTGTGGTACAAAGCTAGAGGAATTAGCTTCATTTTGTACGGAGTGTGGAGCGTCGATAGAATCGACAGCAGCACTTGAGACATATGAAGAGCAAGAAATATCGGCTGAAAAGCCAGTTGGGGAAGAGCTTGGAGCATCGGTCGAAGTAGCAGCAGCACTTGATGCTCATGTAGAGCAACTGATACCATCTGAACCAGTGCAATCAACACATCCAGTTGGCCAAAGAAGTCAAACACCGGCTGTACCTTTTACAAAAGTGAAGGTGACCAAAAAACAAGCAATCATCGCAAGTATTGTGGCAGCTGTAGTGATACTGTTATTCGCTGGCTACAAGATAGGTGATGTCGCAACAGATAAAGAGAGAGTTATTGAAACATTTGAGACAGCATTGGATCAAAAGGATGAAAAGGCATTGGTTGACCTACTGTCTTCAGATGACAAAGAACTGAAAATTACTGAGAAGAGCATCGCAAGCTTTATCGACTATCTCGATAAAAACCCTCGAGAAGAGAAAAAGATTCTTGAAGGACTACGAGATCAGTCAGAAGCATATGACAATAATGACACTGATGCAGATGAAAGTGAAGAGTTAGTTACATTAAAGCGAGATGGGAAGAAGTTTCTATTTTACGATCATTATGTCCTACACCTCACACCTGTCTATGTGACGCTCGGGACAAATTACAAAGACACTGTTTTTTACCTGAATGGTGAAAAAATTGGTACGTCTACTGAACAAGAATTCGAGGAATTGTATGGCCCGTTTGTTCCAGGGCGATATAAAATAGAAGCGAAGCTTAAGACAGACTTTGTGGAATTGGTAAAGGTTGAAAGGCTTGATATCGTCGATGTCGAAGAAGACACGTATATGTATATGCTCTTAGAAGGAGAGGATGTTGAGGTTTCACTCGGTATGGATACGAGTGAGCTGGATATTGCAACAACACTCTATATTAACGGGGAAGACACAGGTATAGACATTCTGACTGACCCGATATTCGGACCTGTACTAACAGACGGTTCGATGGAGATGAACCTAGAAATCGCATATCCATGGGGAAAGGTTACAACCAACGAGATTGCCATCGACAGCAATTACATGGAAATCAAGCCTACCCCATTTACAGATGAACAATTTGCGGACATTATGGAACTGGTCAAACAGTATTTTAACGAGGAATTACAATACTTTTCAACTGGGGATGCTAGTAAGCTTACGACAGTAACAGAGGCTTATTTATCTGCCTTGGAAGGAACCATGAGTTCGATTGTTTCGGAAGGCTACTACTTTAATGGAAAATACCTTGGTAGTCAGTTCAGTACAGAAAATATGTATGTGGAGTACTACGACGACAGCTGGCATGTGCAACTTCCAGTCATCAATACAGTGAATGGAACGTCTGAGCTAGATGGTGAACATGAGGAATTTGTGATTGGGTATGATCTATATTTACAATACGATGAAGCCAATAAAAAGTGGGCTGTGAACGACCTGGTGTTCACTGAGGTTACAAGCTTTGACGGTGAAGAAAATGTAAAAGAAATCAAAAACGAAAATGCCAAAACCGTTGAGTACGGTAGGGTGACCGCTGAATCTATTAAAAAAGAAAATGACGAATACATGGTGTATCAGGTCATGGACGGCTATTTATATGGCCGAGCTGACGCGATTTATTATAATGACTTTAGCCTTGTAGCTCCTTACGTAAAAGAAGGAAGCCACTTGTATTCCAATACAGAGTATCTAGTTGAGGATCTTTCGTCTAGAGGTATATATGAGAATGTAGATGACTACGAAATCGTGGGGTGGACAAGCTCTGGCAACACCTATACCATTCATACTCGTGAAGTCGTAACAACCTATGATAGTGATGGAAGCTCTGACACAATGGAGTTTGAATGGACCTATATAGCTGAGTATGATGAAGAATATGGCGAGCTGTTGTTAACAGAGATGAAATAGTGAACGAACACTTCCTGTTGGAAAACCAAGGGGACGGTTCTCCTGGTCTAAAAAGAACCAGGAGAACCGTCCCTGTGGTATCTTTTTACTGTCCATATAGTTCCTTATAAGCCAGTACCTTTAGTGCCAGGATTTCCTCTTCTGTTAAATTTGATTGAACCTCAGCCATTAGTTCTTCTTCTGTGAGAGTTCCTTCCTGAACCTTCGTTCTAATGTCATTAAGTTCAGTTATACCTACCTTCTTTACAAGCACTTTAGTTGCTTCTTCTTTCGTGGTAAATGGTAGATTGCTAGAATCAGCATTCTTTCCTTCTTCTACTAACGCTACTAAATCAGGATCACTCTCAATCGCCTGCTTGATTGCCTCCATTTCTCCACTAGCTTCAAGCTCAGTAGCAAGTGTGTCCATTAGCTTCTCAGATGCTAGTTTTGTTCCAAAATGATAGATTCCAAAACCGATGACACCTACTATAATGACGAAAACAATTATAAATTTTACAAATTTCACTTTACACACTCCTTATCTTGCTTACAACTATACATGAAATGGGAGAAAAGAAAAACACCTCAGTTTTTAACTCACTAAGGTGCTTGTCTTACATCTATCTGTTTTGCATCAAATAACGAGAACCAAACGGCCCAGTCACAGGCTCGTACATACCAAGCATTGTATTGGACACATCATTTGTAAAGGTTGGCACCTGGTACATTCCTCGTTTGTTCATATACGTCCAAACGTCAAATGCCTGGTACACACAATTGTTTGAGCTTTCGACCAACATAACCTTGAGCTCTGGATCAGCACATTCAAGTGCTGCATTCAGCTTCATTTTGGCACCACGTTTGTGGAAGCCCAGCATTCCAGCTGCAATATCACGATCATCAATCTGAGTAGGGTTCATATTTGGCTGCTGCGGAGCAGGTGTGCGAATCCCATACACCGGATTTACATTTGTATTCACTCCATAGGATCTCACACTTTCTGTAATGGAACCAAAGTTACTCACAAATTTGTTATATTCATGTCGCATAAAGCCAAGCTGGTGATTCAAAAGCTGTGCTAAATCAGTGTCCTTCACAAGTGGCTGATAGAGAGTAAACAAATTAATCCCATCGATCGTACTCTGTAGAACCTCATGTACCTCAAGCATTTCATGTGCGCCTAACTGATTGTTCATATATATCCTCCCAATGAAATAAAATAGTACCATTATATAGACTTACCCTTGGGTAGTTTTTTATGAAGAGGGAATATTTGGATTTTCCATCGTAAAATAGGTAAAAAGACTCTGTCCTGAACACAATTACCTATTTTATAGTAGAAAAAGCGCATAAATCGTACGAAATGGCAAAATCATTGAAAAGTGATGACGCAAAGCTATAGGGGCTAAGGTCATATGGACTATGCTAGCCAGCTCCCGAACACGAATCCAACGATTTATGATAGTACCAAGTCGAAGGGGGAATTATGTGTGAAACGTATGATCTGCAAATTGAAATATCATTGGCATAGCTTTCAGTATAAAAAGAACCAAGTACTGTATGAGGATTGCCTTTGCAATGATGTCAAAATCAGAATAGCCACGAAAATGAACTACCATGAACGTAAAGCCATTCATCACATCACAAAATTATAACCTCGCCACCTCGGCGAGGTTTTTTCATACAACGACTAAGAACAAAGACTTATTTTCACAAAAACATGGAAAGCTTCAGCCAGAAGGTAATATGTATTATATAATGGAGACAACTATTTGGAATTGAAGTGGAAAAAGGAGGCAAGGCCATGAAACGAGTTCTCTCGTTATCCATCATCCTATTGCTTTTCATACTAGCTGGCTGCAATGAAGACCCGAAGCCTGAAGATACTTTCAAAGCATACATAAAAAACTGGGAAGCCTATGATTTTACGAAAATGTATGAGCAATTTTCAGCGGATGCAAAAGAAAGCGTAAAAAAGAAGGAATTTGTGGATAGATACACTAAAATCTACAACGATATCGGTATAGCCGACCTAAAAGTTGACTTCAAAGTCCCAGAGGAAGAAATTGAGCCAAATGACAAAGGCGAAGTAAGCTTTACATATGATGTGTCGATGCAAACAGTGGCAGGACCAGTCGAGTTCTCTGAACGAGCAACATTGGTCTTGGAGGAAAAGGAAGATACTAAGGAATGGGCTGTCAGATGGAAGCCCGCACTGTTCTTCCCAGACATGGAGGAAGGTGACACAATCGGACTCTCCCTCACATCACCATCCAGAGGAGAAATTCTGGATCGAAACGGTGTGAAGTTGGCGGAAAACGGACTTATATACGAAATTGGAATGGTGCCTAAGGACTTGGGTGATAACAAGGACCAAACCATCATCCAAGCAGCGGAGCTATTAAAAATCAGTCCAGAATCAATCCAGAAAAAGCTGGACGCATCCTGGGTACAGCCTGATTATTTCGTTCCCATTAAACAGCTATCTCTTGAACAACAGGAGCTTGCCACACAGGTTACCCAGTTGAATGGAGTGGTTGCCAAAAAGGTGGAATCCCGTGTTTACCCGTTTAAGGAAGCAACCGCTCATCTGATAGGTTATATTGGTAACGTGACTGCAGAGGATTTAGAAAAGCTCGCAGAAAAAGGGTACTCCGCAACCGATGTTGTCGGGAAAAAGGGTCTCGAATTGGTATTTGAGGACCGCCTCCGTGGTGAAAGTGGATCAAGAGTCTTTATCCGAAAGGCAAACGATGAAGGAGAAATAACCCTTGCTGAAAAAGTGGCGAAGGATGGCGAAACCATCACATTAGCCATCGACATTGATGTTCAACGAGCAGCCTATGAACAGCTCGGTGGAAAAGCGGGTGCAGCATCCGCAATCAATCCTTTAACAGGTGAGGCACTAGCCTTAGTAAGTAGCCCATCCTTTGATCCAAACAAATTTGTGCTAGGAATATCAAGCGAAGAGTGGTCGAAATTAAATGAAAATCCATTGAAGCCATTATTGAACCGATTCGGATTAACCTATGCACCTGGCTCATCCTTCAAACCTGTCACAGCTGGGATAGCGCTTGAAAATAAGATCATAACTCCCGAAACTACAATCAACATCAAAGGGAAGCAATGGCAAAAGGACAATTCATGGGGCGGATATTCCATCACGAGAGTAACAGACCCTGGTCACCCGGTAAACTTGCGCGATGCGTTTGTATACTCGGATAACATCTATTTTGCACAAGCAGCCCTGGGAATCGGTGGAGAATTGTTTGAAACAGAACTAAAGAAATATGGATTCGGAGAACCGTTTCCATTTGAATATCCATTGTACGAGTCAAAAATCTCAAATGAAGGCTTGAACACAGAGGTGCTACTGGCCGACACAGGCTATGGTCAAGGACAGCTGGAAATGAGTCCGGTCCATCTCGCCATTTCCTACACACCTCTAGTGAATGGAGGAAACATGCTAAAGCCACGCTTAGTACTAGATGGCTCAGAAACACAGGTATGGAAGGAAAATGTTATAACTCCTGAAACGGCCGGGCTTATCTTACAAAACCTAGTCCAGGTTGTCGAAGACCCGAACGGTACAGCAAGTGATGCAAAAATACCAGGCATCAAGCTCGCTGGAAAAACCGGAACAGCCGAGCTAAAAGTGAGCAGGGACGAAGACGGAAAAGAAAACGGTTGGTTTGTTGCGTTCAACACGGAGAATCCGCAGCTCCTAGTTGCGATGCTCATGGAAGATGTTCAAAATGGAAGCCATGACGTAACACCACGGGTCAAAGCGGTGTTTGAGAAGGTAATGAAGTAATAAGAGGGCTGCTCCAATTTGGGGCAGCCCCTCCATTATTCATTCAAAAACGCTTGTAACTGTTCCGAATCATCTACATGTAAGCCATCGTCTGAGAAGATTCCGATATACATATCACTATCAAAATCGAAATAGATATAAATGCTAGCCTCAATTGGCTTCGTAGCTAAACTGTTGTCTGATGTTATATATCCACGTTCATGTGTGGCTTGAACTTCTTTTTCAAATTTAGGATTCGTCACACCCGCGTTTGAAAGAATCGTTTCCGCTTCTTCTTTTGTGATGTTATAATCCTTTAGTTCCATGGTAGAGCTAGAGTAATCGCTGACCTTCCAAGTATTCTTTTCCTTTTTCATTGTAATGGTAGACTCAAATCCGTAGTGAAGATAAGTGGCCGGCTCTAAAAAGGATACGGTGATTTGGTTATCTGACTTTTCTAAAACCGTAAAGCGAAGTGCGGAACGCACATACGGAAAAAAGTGAGCATCACAACCGATATAGCAATACTCTTTTGCCGTCTCTAACAGCTTGCCATGTACTAAATCACTTGTCGCATACTGACGTAGTTCTTCTGCAAATGGACCATATTCTTTTTCAGAAAAAGGCTTTTCATATCCCCAACCATAGGTCGTGCTTGCTTCACTAAATAAAGTAATAATAGAAGAAAATGATGTTTGTACAGTGTCAAAAATCTCTTCGTCGCTTAAAGGTTGTTGTTCAACGGGTTCTTCATCAACAATCGGCTCCTCTTCCTCTTGAACTGGCAGTTCCTTTTCATCAATGACAGGTTGCTTTTCGATATGCTCCTCAGCTTGGTTTCTGATATTTTGGTCGTCCCACTTACCAGTGAACAGAGGTAGCGCCAAAACAAGACATAAAGCCACAACCCCAACAAGAGATACATAGTACCCAACTTTCCCAGATTTCTTGCCGGCCTTATCAATTGACTTGCGTAACCGCTCTTTATCTCTGGATTCAAACTGTATATTCCTCCCTAGATAGTGCTGCAATTCCTCTTTTATTTCTTTATCAAATTGATCCATGCTCTGTTCCCTCCCGTTCCAATATCTCCTTCAAGTATTGCCGCCCTCTCGATAACCTCGATTTCACGGTATTCACCTTACTCTTTGTAACCTGGCTTATCTCTTCCATTGTTAATTCTTGATAATAATAAAGAATCAGAATGTCCTTATAAATCGCAGGAAGCATAGAAATTGCCTGTGCAACGTCATTTTTACCTACTGACCGTTCATACAGTTTTTCAGTCGATTCATGGCTAGTCTTGATAAACGGCTCCATAAGCGGTTTGTAAATCAGGTTTCGAAAGCTCCACTTCCGTTGATAATCCTTGCACTTGTTAATCGTAATTCGAATCAGCCACGTCTTATATTGTGATTCATGGCGAAAGGACGAAAGATGTTTATAACACGAGATAAATACCTCCTGAATGATATCCTCACACTGGGCAAGATCATTCACATACAAAAAGGCAATCCGTTTCAAATCATCCCCATATAAATCGACAAGTTGATTCAGAATGAATTCATTCGTGTTCTCTCTAGCTGTACCAATTAGTTGTTCATCCACATTTCTCTCTCCTTTCAAACATTAGACGTAGCTCAATCCGAAAGTGATCCCTGGATTTATAAAAATAATTGATTTTGTTGTAAAAGAGTATTTCTTTTCTGCTATATCAAATTTTTTCTTGGAAAAATGTACGTAAAACTCGCATCAAGTTAAAACTCGGAAATGATTACTTTTTCCATATGAGGGCATTATATGAGAAGTTATTATGAAAAATAAAATTGTGGTACTAATCGAAAAATCAACAATACCTAAAAATACAACATGAATATAACAAAATGAAGGTGATAAAAGTGAAAGTGAAAGTAATGACCATTTTCGGAACTAGACCTGAAGCTATCAAAATGGCACCCCTTGTATTAGAACTAGCCAAGCACCCAGATCATATTGAATCAATTGTAACTGTTACAGCTCAACATAGAGAAATGCTAGATCAGGTCTTATCGGTATTTAAAATAAAACCTGATTTTGACTTAAATGTTATGCAGGACCGTCAAACATTGACAAGCATAACAACAAGGGCGTTAGAAGGCCTTGACCAAATTATGAAGGATGTAAAACCAGATATCGTTTTAGTTCATGGTGATACAACAACTACGTTTGTAGCCAGTGTAGCCGCCCTATACAATCAAATTGCGGTCGGTCATGTTGAGGCTGGCTTACGAACATGGAACAAATACTCTCCATTTCCTGAAGAAATGAACCGACAAATGACGGGTGTAATTGCCGATTTACACTTTGCACCAACAAGGAAATCATACCAAAATTTACTTCAAGAAAATAAAAAGGAAGATACAATCTTCATTACCGGGAATACTGCTATTGACGCACTGAAAACAACTGTAACAGAATCATACTCACATGAGGTGTTAGAAAAGGTAGGTAATGACAAATTAATATTGGTAACAGCACATCGTAGGGAAAACCTTGGAGAACCAATGAGAAATATGTTCAAGGCAATCAAACGAATGGTAGATGAACATGCCGAAGTTCAAGTTGTGTATCCAGTACATCTAAATCCCGTTGTTAGGGAGCTTGCAGCTGAAATTTTAGGAGAGGATACGCGTATCCATTTAATTGATCCTCTTGGAGTATTGGATTTTCATAATTTTGCCTCAAGGGCGTACATGATACTTACCGATTCTGGCGGAGTTCAAGAAGAGGCGCCATCTTTAGGGGTACCAGTATTGGTACTTAGAGATACCACAGAACGTCCTGAAGGAATTGAAGCAGGTACATTAAAGCTAGCGGGTACGGATGAGGAAACAATTTATAAAATGGCAAACGAACTCTTACTTAACCCTACAGAATATGAAAAAATGTCAAAAGCCTCAAATCCGTATGGTGATGGAAAGGCGTCAGCTAGAATTGTTCAAGCAATTTTAAAATACTTTAAGATCATAAATGAACCTTTTGATTCATTCCTTGGATGAAAAGCGTCTATTGTAATAGGCAATAGCTAGGACTTTTACTTACAATCGTATCAAAACAGGAAAGTGATTTGGTTAAAAATATACTTCCGAAGGTTTAGTTTTCTACCGATATCATTATTGTTCCTCGTCATGATTTTCTATCACCTAACTAAATAAGACTGTAGTCAACCCGATTGAATCGAGTTTGCCTACAGTCTACATAAAAGTGTTAAGGTGTGAAACTACGGTTTCTAGTTCGCTTTTAAAAGTTATATTATTTACTTGAATCAATAACTTCCTCTTGTTTTTTTGACAAGAACTGACTTAGTAATAAAATACTAGCTAGTTTAACAATAAATACTGTAATAACAAAATAGAATAGGGTATTTACTTTTTTTATACGTCTTGGGTGTGTAAGGATTCGATATGCCCATTCAAGAGATAATTTTCTCATGAGTAAAGGTGCTCTTTTTGTATAACCTGAAAGTACATCAATACTACCACCTACACCAATAAAGATCCCCTTTTCAAATAGAGATAAATGATCCGAAATAAATTCCTCTTGTATCGGTGATCCCAGTGCAACAAATACAATATCAGGTTTTGCTTTTTTGATGTCTGATATAACACTTTCGACATTACGGAAATATCCGTGATGGTACCCACATATTTTTATACCCTTATATTTTTCCTCAATATTCTTCACTGCACGATGTAAGATAGGTTCCGTAGATCCCAATAAATATACATTGAGTTTAAGGTCAACCGCTCTATTTAATAGATCTTCCATTAATTCTATACCTGGTACGTGAGTAGGAAGGTTTTTCTTTAGTAGCTTTGCAGCAAAAATGATTCCTATGCCATCCGCAATTACATAATTTGCATTACGGATGATAGAGTCATACTTATTTCGTTTTAAGGCGTTCACTATAATCTCAGGATTGGCAGTGACAACAAATTTCTTTTCTTTCCTTTTTATATCTTCTATTATTTCATTGGTTAGTGATTTCCGGTCCTTAGTATAAAAAGCTAGGCTTTCATAAAAATCTCTTATCAATCTCCCAACCCTCCTTTTTTATATCCTTTTTCATGATTCTATCCTTATTCTATATGATAATAATCGACACAATAAGCGGGAAATATTTCATAAAGTGGTAGATTACAGCCTATAAATGGTATTTAGTTCAATTTGTAAAAAACTGTTAAAGGTGGATATAAAATGGCATTGAATAGGAGGAAACAAGTCCTGTATAATTCACTGTTGTCTGAAAGATTTTGTGTCGATGGAGGAAAATGTCTACTTTTTAAATTTGCTATGATACTTCAATTTTCGATTATCTTCTTTACTACCTACTAATCTACTAAATATATATAAACCCTCCACTTACTGGCATGGATGAACACTATTGTAATGAAATTGTCCCAAACATTTTATTTGAATAATATTACGCGACGAAAGGAAAGTTGCTTAGATGAATATACTCAATATCGCTGTTATAGCGTTACAACTTATTGTTTTGTTTTTTACTGTGTATCAAACAAGCATAAGCATTTTAGGGTTTGTAAAAGAAAAGAAGAAGAAGCCAATCAGCACGAAGTACGAAAATACCTTTGCTGTTATTGTTTGTGCACATAATGAAGAGAGAGTTGTAGGGCAAATTGTTGAAAACCTACTAAGTCTTAATTATCCAAAAGATATGTATGACGTATATGTGATTGCTGATAATTGTACTGATAACACAGCCGCAATCGTTCGCGAAAAAGGCGGAATTGCGATGGAACGTCATGATGCTACAAAAAGAGGTAAAGGTTTTGCGCTAGAGTGGATGTTCGATTATTTATGGAAGCAAGAAGAAAATGGTCTTGTGTATGATGCAGTTGTTGTTCTTGATGCAGACAATCTTGTGACAAAGAACTTTTTGCAAGTCATGAATGATAAATTACAAAATGGATATGAAATTGCTCAAGCCTACCTTGATACGAAGAATCCAGATGATACATGGGTTACAAAAAGCTATGCATTTTCATATTGGTCTACAAATCGTATTTTCCAGAATGCAAGAGATGTAGTTGGACTATCAGCACAGCTTGGTGGAACGGGGATGATGATATCTCGAAACATCTTAAAAGACATTGGCTGGGGGACTGAATCTCTTACAGAAGATCTCGAGTTTACAGCTAAATATATTTTAGAAACTGGAAAGCCGGTTGCTTGGGCACATGATGCAAAAATTTATGATGAAAAGCCATTAGAGCTAGTAGCGTCAATGAAGCAACGATTACGTTGGATGATTGGCCATATCAATTGTATGTTTAAATTTTTTGTACCGATGCTTAAAGCAGCAATTAAAAAAGAAAGTTTGCTTCATTTTGACATGGCAATGTATCTCGTTCAACCTACGAAAACGGTACTAGGGATATCCCATTTACTCTTTATTATGAGTTCTATTTTCCAATGGTACGATTTTTACATTATCTCTCATTGGATTTGGATTCCCATTTCACTGATTAGTTATATCATTATACCGGTGATTGGATTAATCAAAGAAAAACATGGTAAGAAAGCAGCATGGTTAATTCTAGCCTATTTTTACGGGTTAACATGGATTCCAGTAACAATTGCTGCATTCATTAACCGAAAAGAGCGTGAATGGAGCCATACAAAACATGACCGTACACTTTCACAGGATGAAATAGAGAGAATTCAATTATAAAGGAGAGATAACGATGTATTTTGCATTCTTTTTAATGTTGTTTCTCATTAAAATCTTTGCAGCTAGAACGATAATGTTTGGACAAGTTGGATTTACCGACACGATGTTACTAGAAGGTGGATTTCTCTTTCTATTTTTAATGATGATTGAAACACTAGTACCCAAAAAAATTAGGAATCTTATATACCTGCTATCCAATGTTTTGCTTACGGCTATACTAGCAGGGATTGTACTTTATTATAAGGCACTGAATATCATCCCAGATATATCAACATTAGGGCAATTGGGTCAATTACAAACCATTAAAGGAAGTGTGTTTTCTTTACTTGAGCCGTCTTACTTATGGTTTGTTGCAGACATTGTAGTAATTCTTGTATTAATGATTCGTAAAAAGTTTCCAATCGCAACAAAAAAACGGATTGGAACGAAGACGATTGTGATCTCATCACTAGTTGCTCTTCTGTTGTCAGCTTTCCAAGTAACTGAAGTATTTGGGAATACTAAAAATGCCTCAAAAGCAGTAAAAGAACACGGTGTCCTGAGTTATCAGGTTGCAAAAACATTTGATCAAAATAATACGGAAATCGCAAAAGTTGATAAATCAAAAGAGGAGTTTCTTGCTGAACTCTCTGAATTAAAAGAAGGCAATCTTTCAAATGAAAAGGTAGCGTTTGGTTCCGCAAAAGGAAAAAATGTAATCATGATCCAAGTGGAATCACTTCAAAACTTTGTAATTGACTTATCTGTAGATGGTCAAGAGGTTACACCTGTCTTAAATTCATTGGTTGATGAAAGTTATTACTTCTCTAATGTCTATCAACAAGTTGGACAAGGGAATACGTCAGATGCAGAGTTTATTTTCAATACAGCAATTTATCCGAGAGAAGATGTAGCAACAAGTGAACTTGCATCCACTCGTGATTTTCCAAGCATAGCACGAATCCTAGGGGAACAAGGCTATTCAACATCAACCTTCCACCCTGGAGATAAGGAATTTTGGAATCGAGATGACTTGTATCCTGCTCTTGGAATTGAAACAATCTATGATAAACAGCTATTTGAAAATGAAGATGTAATTGGAATTGGTCCTTCTGATGAGGTGTTGTTTAAAAAGGGAGTAATGGAATTAAAGAAAACACAACAACCATTTTATTCTCAATTTATTACACTTTCGAGTCACCATCCATTTGAACTTCCAAAAGAAAAACAACTATTAGAACTTCCAGAAAAGCTGGAAAACACAGATGTGGGCAATTACCTACAGTCTGTTGCTTATACAGATCAAGCCATTGGGAAGTTTATTGAAGAATTAAAGAAAAATGGATTATATGATAACTCACTTCTTGTCATATATGGTGATCACCAAGCACCACTACAAGATGAAAAACTTGTAAGCGAAGTATTAAACCATGAATATCACACGATAGACAAATTTAACGTACCATTTTTGATTCATGGTGACATGACAAAACAAGGACAAAAAATCACACAAGTAGGTGGGCAACTTGATATGATGCCAACTGTTGCAAACCTATTAGGACTTTCCCTTGATAATGAAGTGATTTTTGGTCAAGACTTACTAAACACAGAGAAAAATCTAGTTGGTACACGTTTTTACCTTCCAACAGGATCGTATTTTTCAAATTCTGTTTTTTATGAGGCTGGTAATACCTTTGATGATGGTGTAGCGTACTCACTTGATACGCACGAAGAAATTCCATTAACAGCCGATATGAAGAAGGACTACGAAGCGGTACTGAAATTAGAAAAACTGTCTGATGACTATATCGCGTCACTTGAAGGAAAAGAATAACCAAACTTAGCTGTTGATTTCGGCTGTGAGCACTCGCTTTCCGCTCCAATCAACAAAGTAAAAAGGTATTAATTTCTCAAAACCTGAGAAATTAATACCTTTTTTCATTTGGTTACCATTCATTAAGAGAAGAAAGTGTCTGGTTGTTCATTAATATATACCATGCTGATTCTACGTTATACCATGGCCATTTTCTGTTATTATGTATATATTTTGAATGCAGTTGATCCGAAAAAGTAGACACTCTAACCGTATCATTCATAAGGGAAGAAGCATATCCAACGAATACCCAAGGGAAACTATCAGAAGTCTTTAAATGATGCCAATTAGTATGACTTTTATTAAACGTACTGTAGATTTTCTGAGATAATGGATCCTTTGGTGAAATAACCTCAAAGGCTATCGGAAATAGCTGAGCGGTACTATCCGGATACCATTTGCTCCAATTAGCCTTCATTTTAGAACTGGACGTAATGGCATAGTAAAATTCATTACCATTTCTCATGTGTTTCAAAATTGCTTTTTGAACATTAGTTGCATGAATTCTGTACCACTGCGCACCCTTTTTATCTTTAAAGACATGTTCATAAATATAGACCATATCTTTCAGTCCTTTATAAACCTCACTGTTATCCATCAAGTATTTAACTTTATAATTCGGTTTCGCCCAAGTTAAATGGTCCTTGTCCATTAGCTTAATCATAACTCCACCGATAATATCAATTTCATATTTATGGGATCGTAAATATTCTAAATCGCCACCAGATTCAGCATAAGCTCGTAGCAGGCTTATAAATGTAGCTGCATAGGAGTCGGCTGAATCATAATGTTTATTTGTTGTTTCACGTCCCATCTTATCAATTTGATAATCATAGACAGTACCATATAATCCAAATCTATCGGGCATATTGAGATGAGTAAAATACCAATCTACATATTGTTTTATTTCATTCGTATATTCGCCATCCGATGCTTTAGCTAATGCTGTTAACGTAATATTTGCAAAGTAAGGATTAATATTTTCAATGCTGTAAGTAGGAGACATCACCACAGCACCATTTTGTTTCTGAAGAGACGTAATCCAATTAACTTCATTAGTAATAGCTTCTTGACTCGTTATCTTAGTAATCGTTGATTTCCCCGTTTCATTATTTGGATTTGTATTAGCCCGAACAGTATACGGCTGAACCAATTGCACTAAAAGAAAAACAAAAGAAACACCCAACAATAAGAAAAAATCCCTACCCCAAAAATTACTACTCATCCCTATGACCCCCAAAGAAGTTACTATATACCTAATTTACCATAATTTTAAGTAAATTGAATCAATATTTTGGGACAAGGGGACAGGTATGTTGTCCCAGATGAGACTTCGAAACGAGATCTATATTAAAACCCATCGTGATGATATTTCAGCAAAGAATTAAGGTAATCTAACTATTATTGAATCACCCTTAAACGAACTTTATCTATGAAGATTACAATCCACTTTCATTAGTAAAGAAGGTAGATAAAGACTATGTGGTACAATCACAACTAGAATTCGAAGCCTTGATGTTACATAAAGAGATACATTGTTTTGTGAATGCCGTTCGAATCGGAGAGGGTCTTACAAAAAATCGGTTTACATGTGAAAGAAGAACAAAATTTGGACACTTGAACAAGTATTTGCTGCAGCTTATTTGATTTATCTGGATAATTCTAGAACAGGACGGCTCCGTTAGATTTTTGATATGATCCATTATTTAACCGAGGAAAAGAGACAAAAGCCATAATGAAAATTAAATAGTCAGGAAAGGATGTTTTTGTAGAATCGTAACAACATCGAGTTTGTAAAAAAATGTCGAATATTGTAAAAGGAATATATTATCAGGATAATTTAGTAGAATTTTGTAAATACGTTGTTTATAATAAAATTTAGTTGTGTTTTGACAGGCATAATAGTATGGAGGGAATTATGGAAGAGACAATAAGCTTGAAAGAATTATTCCAAACGATACGAAAGCGTTTATCGTTAATTATATTAATTACTGTAATTGCAATTGCAACAAGTGGTGTGATTAGTTATTTTTTCTTAACACCAATCTATCAATCTTCTACTCAGATTTTAGTGAATCAAGCAAAGAGTGAAGACCAAATGTTTAACTATAATGAGGTACAGACCAACCTTCAATTAATCAATACCTACAATGTAATCATAAAGAGCCCTGCAATTTTGGAACTTGTTAAAGCCGAATTAGAGTTAGAAAGTACCATTAAAGAACTTAATGAAAAAATAACGGTATCAAATGAACAAAATTCTCAAGTTGTTAACATAACAGTGGAAGATGAAGAACCTGAAGATGCAGCAGAAATAGCTAACACAATCGCTTCAGTTTTTAAGGAAGAGATTGTTAAAATTATGAGCATTGATAACGTAAATATCCTTTCTCCAGCGGTTGTTTTAGAGAATCAAGCACCAGTTAAACCACAACCAGTATTAAATATGGCAATTGCTATGGTAGTTGGACTAATGGCTGGTGTTGGGTTAGCATTTTTACTTGAGTACTTAGATAATACAATTAAGACAGAACAAGATATTGAAAGATTATTAGAATTACCTGTTTTAGGAACAATTGCTCAAATTGACTTAGAAGCAGAGGGTGAATACGCTGCTGCAAAACTAGCGAACCGAAAGGTAAGAGGTGAGACTGTTGGCTCGTAAAAAAACATTAAGAAATCAGTTTAAACTACAAAACCGAAGTTTAGTTACATTGTTTAATCCGAAGTCTCCAATCTCTGAGCAATATCGAACAATCCGTACGAACATCCAATTCTCAACAGTTGATCAAGAAATTCGTACAATGATGGTTACATCATCAGGCCCTGCAGAAGGAAAATCAACTACAACGAATAATATAGCTGTTGTATTTGCTCAGCAAGGTAAAAAGGTTCTTTTAGTAGATGCAGACTTACGTAAACCAACTGTACATTTCTCGTTTAAGCTTGAAAATCATTATGGTTTAACAAATGTACTAACGAAACAAGTAACATTAGATAAGGCGATTCAAAAATCAGACCAGGAAAATCTCTCTGTATTAACAAGTGGTCCCATACCACCTAATCCAGCAGAGATTCTTGGATCAAAAGCAATGGATGAATTTCTTGCACAGGTACAAGGAATGTTTGATTTAGTTGTATTCGATACACCACCAGTACTTGCTGTTACAGATGGACAAGTGCTTGCGTATAAGTGTGATGGAGTAGTGATGGTAGTCAGTAGTGGGAAAACAGAAAATGAAGCGGCGTTAAAGGCGAAGGATCTACTCATGAATGCAAAGGCAAAGTTGCTTGGGGTAGTCTTGAATAATAAGAAGCAAAAAGATAACCAGTACTATTATTACTATGGAAGTAAATAAAAACGTGTTGTCGACGGGAAGCTAATTTGATCAAAATGGGTATTTTTGTAAAAAGTCACATTTCGACAAATTACACCCGTTTCGCGACATGTTTTTCTATGATACTATTACATACATGAGCATTATTTTAAAATAACGAATAGTTTTAGGAAGGTAGGGGACATTGGTATGATTGATATACATTGTCACATCTTATCTTGTCTTGATGATGGGTCAAAAGACCTAGACGAAAGTATACATATGGCTAGACAAGCAGTTTCAGAAGGAATAACTAAAATAGTAGCTACACCCCATCATAAAAATAGAGAATATGATAATCCGAGAGAAAAAATTCTACACTGTGTTGAGGAGCTAAATAGAGAATTATCCCGACACAATATCCCACTAATGATCTTACCCGGACAAGAACCCCGAATATATGGAGAAATCCTACAAGACTATAACAAGGGAGAAATTCTTACGTTAAATAACAGCGGGAAGTATCTCTTTATCGAGTTGCCAAGTGGACATGTACCACGTTATACGGAGCAGCTGTTATTTGATATTCAATTAAATGGATTAACACCGGTCATTGTTCATCCTGAGCGGAATACGGAACTACTAGAAAACCCTGATATATTGTACAAGTTAGTAAGAAATGGAGCGTGTACACAAGTTACCTCATCTAGTGTTACTGGACATTTTGGGAAGAAAATTAAGAAGTTTTCGATGCAATTAATAGAGAACAATCTAACGCATTTTCTTGCTTCAGATGCTCATAATCTATCAACTCGACCGTTTCGGATGAGAGAAGCCTACACTGTATTAGTGAAAGCATATGGCGTTGGAGTGGAGTATTATTTTAGGGGAAATGCTGAATTGCTCGTAGAAGGGAAAACGGTGATACGAGATACGCCGGAGAAGATTAGGCAGAAGAAGTTGTGGGGGCTGTTGGGTAAGAGTTTATCCAAAGCAGACAAGTAAGATTGTTTAATATTTGTGAGCTTGGGAATGTAATTTGTTAATGATGCGTAATCCAAAATTTGTAATAAATGTATACTTATTACTCTTTTCTAGTTTATCTATAATATCATACTACATTCGTTGAGAAAGATTTCCATAAGGCGACGATATTAAAAGAATGATTGACTCTCTTTATTTTGTGATTGATTAGTTGAAGATGAGCAGTTTACCTAATATGAGAAAACCATTTCTATTAAATGGTCGTGGTGATATCTCCTTACCACTATCAATGGAGGTACTCGGCTTCACTGTGGGTAATTGTGCCTTAGACGCAAGTCGTCGAAAGTGTAGTGTGAGGGTGGGTTAGATGCCCGATATTACTTTATTTGTAAGAATAGGTGTCTGCTATTGCTCGCAAATAGGAGAAACCTATTCTTATAATTTAAATTGATTTCAATAAATGGGGGTTAATAAAATTGAAAAAGGTAAGAAAAGCGATTATTCCTGCTGCAGGTTTAGGGACAAGATTTTTACCTGCAACCAAAGCAATGCCTAAAGAAATGTTACCTATCGTGGATAAGCCAACGATTCAATATATAGTGGAAGAGGCTATACAATCTGGAATAGAGGATATCATTATCGTTACCGGAAAAGGGAAGCGTGCTATCGAAGATCATTTTGATAACTCGTTTGAACTTGAGCAAAATTTAATAGAAAAAGAGAAGTTTGATTTACTAGAAAAAGTCCAACAATCATCAAGTGTAGATATCCATTATATCCGTCAAAAGGAACCAAAAGGTCTTGGACATGCTGTATGGTGTGCAAGAAAGTTTATTGGTGATGAGCCGTTTGCTGTTTTATTAGGGGATGATATTGTACAAGCTGATACTCCCTGTTTAAAACAGTTAATAAACGAGTATGATAATACATTATCATCAGTAATAGGTGTTCAAACCGTTCAAGAAACTGAAACACATCGATACGGAATTATTGACCCGTTATCAAATCAAGGTAGACGTTATCAGGTAAATCGATTCGTTGAAAAACCTAAGCAAGGCACTGCACCTTCAAATTTAGCAATTATGGGACGTTATGTACTAACACCAGAGATTTTTATGTTTTTAGAGCAACAGGAGCTTGGTGCTGGAGTAGAGATTCAGCTAACAAATGCTATTCAAAAGTTAAACGAGATTCAAAGAGTATTCGCGTATGATTTTGAAGGCAATCGGTATGATGTCGGGGACAAGATTGGGTATATTACAACTACGCTTGAATTTGCCTTGAAACATGAAGATTTGCGTAAAGAAACACTAGAATTCATGGAACAATTATTAAACATGGAAAAAATAGAAATGTTTAAGTAAAGGGGATGTAGAGGTGGCTGAGTTAGCAAAAGGTAAAAATATCAGCGTTTCTAGATCCCTTGCATTAAACGAAAAGAAAACATACATTATATTGAAACGCTTTATGGATATTTTAGGTGCTATTATGGGATTATTAATTACTAGTATTATAATTTTAGTAGTAAGTATTGCTATTAAAATTGAAGATCCAAAAGGACCAGTGTTCTTTTCGCAAGTTAGGGTAGGTAAAGATGGAACGAAATTTAAAATGTATAAATTTCGTTCGATGGTATCGGATGCAGAAGAAAAGTTAGCAGAACTACTAAAGTATAATGAAACAACCGGGGCTATGTTCAAAATGAAAAATGACCCTAGAATAACGAAGGTTGGCAGATTAATACGGAAAACAAGTATAGATGAACTCCCTCAACTACTAAATGTATTAAAGGGAGACATGAGTTTAGTTGGTCCAAGACCTCCATTGGTTAGAGAAGTCGAAGAGTATACTGACTATCATAAACAACGGTTAATGGTTACTCCCGGTTGTACTGGACTTTGGCAAGTGAGTGGGAGAAGTAATGTTGGGTTTGAGGATATGGTAAAACTAGACTTAGAATATATTCAAAAACGCTCTTTACTGTTTGATATAAAAATAGTTTTACGTACCTTTTTGGTATTGTTCGGTTCAAAGGATGCGTTTTAAGAGAAAAGGGTGGAGAAAAGTAATGAATAAAGATTCAAAGATATATGTTGCTGGACACAGAGGGCTTGTAGGTTCGGCTATTCTTAGAAAATTAGAAAAGGACGGTTACACAAATCTAGTCTATAAAACTAGTAATGAACTAGACTTAAGGGACCCAAATCAAGTTAATACTTTCTTTAAAGAAGAAAAGATAGAATATGTATTTTTAGCAGCTGCAAAAGTTGGTGGAATTGTTGCTAACAACGAATACCCTGCAGATTTTATTCGAGACAATTTAATGATTCAGTCGAATGTTATTGATGCAGCTTATCGCAATGGAGTTACGAAATTATTATTCCTAGGTAGTACTTGTATTTATCCGAAAATGGCGCCTCAACCATTAAAGGAAGAATATTTGCTAACTGGTGAGCTGGAACCAACAAATGAACCTTACGCGATTGCAAAAATTGCAGGAATTAAAATGTGTGAATCATATAATCGACAATATGGTACAAATTATATCTCAGCGATGCCTACAAATTTATACGGTGAGAATGATAATTTTGACCTTCATACTTCGCACGTATTACCAGCGTTGATTCGCAAGTTCCATGAAGCGAAAGAAAATAATGCTGCGTTTGTAGAGGTATGGGGAACTGGTTCTCCAAAAAGAGAGTTCTTATATTCTGACGATTTAGCGGATGCATGTGTATTCTTAATGAATAACTATAAAGGTAATGAAATTGTCAACATCGGTGTAGGGGAAGACTTACCTATTGGAGAATTAGCTCAAAAAATTAAAGAGGTTGTTGGATATAATGGTGAAATTCGTTTTGATACTTCAAAACCAGATGGAACACCTCGCAAGCTAGTAGATGTAACTAGAATTAACAGCCTAGGCTGGAAAGCTACTACTTCTTTAGAAGAGGGCTTAGTAAAAGCATATAATTGGTTCTTACAAAATGAAAAAGAATTAGTAAAATAAGTTACAAATAACACACACTTGGAGGATACGATGAAAAAGGCATTAATTACAGGAGTAACGGGCCAAGATGGTTCGTATTTAGCAGAATTTCTATTAGAAAAAGGGTATGAGGTTCACGGAATTATTCGTCGCAGCTCTTCTTATAATCAAGAACGATTAGAGGATCTACTAACTGAAGAGGAAGCAGATCAATTATTAACCAATAAAAACTTCCATCTTCATTATGGAGATGTTACGGATGCTTTAAACGTTACAAATTTAATTAGTGAAATCCAACCTGATGAAATATACAATCTAGCAGCACAATCTCATGTACGTGTCTCTTTTGATATGCCAGGATACACATTAGACGTAGATGCAAAAGGTACACTAAATATTTTAGAAGCTGTTCGTATTTTAGGCCTAACAGAAAAAACAAAAATATATCAAGCTTCAACATCAGAATTGTTCGGTAAAGTTCAAGAAGTCCCACAAAAAGAAACTACACCATTTTATCCACGTTCTCCATACGGTGTAGCTAAAATCTATGGTTTTTGGATTACAAAAAACTATCGTGAATCTTATAATATGTTTGCTGTAAATGGGATTCTATTTAATCATGAATCAGAACGTCGTGGTGAAACATTTGTAACCCGTAAAATTACATTAGCTGCAGCTCGTATTGCTCAAGGGAAACAAAAGAAACTTAAGTTAGGAAATTTAGATTCATTACGTGACTGGGGCTATGCCAAGGATTATGTTGAATGTATGTGGTTGATTCTTCAACATGATAAACCAGAGGACTTTGTTATTGCTACTGGTGAAATGCATTCGGTACGGGAATTTGCAGAAATAGCATTTAAACATGTTGGAATTGATATTGAATGGACAGGGTCAGGTGTGAAAGAGAAAGGGATTAACAAAGCAACTGGTGAAGTGATAGTTGAAGTGGATCCTAAATTCTTCCGACCTGCGGAGGTAGAACAACTATTGGGTGATCCAACTAAGGCAAGAACATTATTGGACTGGAATCCTACAAAGACTTCTTTTTCAGATCTGGTTCGTATTATGGTTGAAGGAGATATGGGGAAAGTTGAGAAGGAAGAAAAGATTAAGAAAATGTTTGACTAACATTAACTTAGTGTAGTTCTCAGAATTTAAGAGAATCTATAAAAGTTTTATTGGGAGAAATAGCCGTTGAATAAAAATCAAATAAGGTATATAAAAGTTAGTTCCATTAATTATTATAAATTTATACTGGAATTTCTAATAATCGGAACTACCCAACGTGTAAAAATATGATTAAAAATACAATTATTTATACTGTAGGAGCAATGATACCCAAATTTTTAGTTTTTTTGCTCCTACCTCTCTATACAATTTATTTAAATCCTGATGAGTATGCTATAGTAACTACGATTACTGCCTATAATAGTTTATTAATTATTTTCTATGGATTAGGATTCCAGTCATCTACAGTAAGAATTTTTTATGGAGTAGACAAAAAAGAAGAACAAAAAAAGTTACTAGCACAAATTTTTCTATTTCTAATAATTTTTAGTGCTATATTATCAATAGTTTTGCTTGGTCTTCAAAATATACTAGGTTCTATATTTTTTAATAATATTTCTTTTGAATCATATTATAAGTTATTAATAATTTTCACATTTTTTAATAGTTTTCAAATAATTCCTTTTATAGTAATGAGAGTAAATGAACAACCCCGTTACTTTTTGTTCCATAATATTCTTTATTCTTCTGCATATTTAACCTTCAATATTATTTTTTTAGTTATTAGGGAAGAAGGAGCTTATGGAATAGTAAAGGCAATAGTTTATGCTAATATAGTAGCTGCTGTGTTATTAGTACTTTATATGATTAAACAATTGAAGTTACTAAGTCATATAAAAATAGATTTAAGAAAAAATATGGAATACATTTCTTTTTCCTTACCATTCATATTCCATATGCTTGGTTGGTCTATATTCTCTGTCAGTGATCGAATTATTATTGAAAGATATGATACTCTTTATAATCTAGGAATATATTCTTTAGGATCTCAGTTGGTATCTATTTTAATGATTATAATCAATTCATTAAATCAAGCGGTTAATCCAAGAATATATAAAGAATATTATGGAAAGAAATATTTACCTAAAAACTTCATGAATAAAGTAGTACTCGGTAGTATTGTTTTTGTAGGAGTAATCTCAATTTTCCTATACCAATTAATTGAACCAATAATTAGTATAGTCGGTAGCTCTTCATATCAAGCAGATTATTCATTTGTTAAATACTTATTAATAAGTTTGATTTTCCATTCAATATATATATATGTGGCTACCCCTTTATTTATTTTTAAGAAATCTATTTTAATCTCATCAATCACAATTTTTTCTGCAATAATTAATTTGCTATTAAATATTATTTTAATTAAAGCAATTGGATTCCATGGGGTTGCAGTGGCTACTATGTTTTCCAAAGGGTTGTTATTGGTATTAACTTATATAGCGGCACGTAGATTCGATATTGGTTATAAATTTCCAATAGGTAAGATTTTTTTGTTGGTTTTATTAATTACACTATTGTTACTATTATTATAAATTGAACATTGGAGAATGAAATATATGGTGGAAAATGTTTATTTTTTTGGTGTTAAAATTACTGTAGGAACAGTCAATGATTTTATTAATGAGATTGTAAAAAAAGCATTAGTTAAGGAAGTGTCTTATATATGCGTATCCAATGTTCATACAACCATAATGGCTTCAGAAGATTATAATTATAGAGGAATAAATAATAATTCATTTATGAGTATTACTGATGGAATGCCACTTGTGTATATCTCAAAAAAGTATCGTGGCAAAAAAGGAATTGAAAGGTTAACTGGTCCAGATTTAATGTTGAAAATTTTTGAAGATATAAGGTTCAAAGATGCTAAACATTATTTTTATGGATCAACTGAACAGACATTGAACTCTATGATAAATAACTTAAATGATAAGTTTAATAATTTAAAAATTGCGGGGTACTATTCACCACCTTATAGACAACTTACTGAAGAAGAACAAATTGAAATTGTTAATAGAATAAATAGCCTGAAACCAGATTTTATTTGGGTGGGTTTAGGGGCTCCAAAACAAGAGAGATGGATGAGTGGTATTGTGCCTTATTTACATCAGGGAATCTTAGTTGGTGTGGGAGCTGCTTTTGATTACCACGCAAATAATATAAAAAGAGCACCTTTTTTACTACAAAAGTTTGGGTTAGAGTGGTTGTATAGACTAATACAAGAACCAAAAAGGTTATTTAAGAGATACTTAATTACAAATTCTAAATTTGTATATAAAGTATTCTTGAATGAGGTTTACAACAAGAGAGAAAATGGGGATTAATAAATGAATAAAAAAGTGGCGATTGTAATACCTGTTTTTAATAGAATTGAGGAAACTAAAAAATGCTTAGATTGTTTAAGAAAACAATCATATGATAATTTTGAAATTATTGTGTGTGATGATAATTCATCAGATGGAACATATGAATATATTGTGAAAAATTATCCTGAGGTACATTTAGTTAAAGGTAACGGAGATCTTTGGTGGACAGGCGGAACAAATAAAGCAATTGAGTACGTTATTGAAGAAATTAAAGAAACTCACTATATTCTTACATTGAATAATGATGTAGTAATAGGACCGAATTTCTTAGAACAGCTAATGTTAACTGCAGAGAAAAATCCAAATGCATTAGTTTGTGCAACATCAATCAATTCAGATGGATCTTCAAAAATATTGTTTGGTGGAATAAAGAAGATTAGTTGGATTACAGCTAAATATTACTCGATGTTTAATAATAATGAAGTATACAATAAAGAGATTCATAAGGGACATGTTGAATCTGCTTGCTTAATTGGTCGAGGAATGTTAGTACCAATTGAAGTTTTAAATAATATAGGGCTTTTTGACTATGAAAAATTGCCTCAATATTTTTCAGATATAGAGTATAGTTTAAGGGCGAAAAAAGCAGGTTTTAAGCTAATCGTAGATTTAGAATGTATTGTATACACAGAATCTAATGATAATACTAGTCGTTATGATAAGAGTAACAATTTATTATTTAAGTTGAGAAATAAAAAATCTCCACTGCACCTCAGGACTAGACTAAATTTTGCAGTTTTATGCTGCCCGAAATTTATACTGCCAATTTTCATTGTTAATGATTATATTAGAAAAATAAGCAAACATTTAATATTAAAATATTCATTAAAAAGGATTTGAGGATTTTATATGGATATACAAAAAAATACGATAGGAAAAATTATTTATTTACATCTAATAAATAAGTTGATTAACTTACCTAAAAAATTCTCATCAGTAAAAAGTATTAACTCAATATCATTTTATCCTATAATAGAGACTGAAGATCAGCTAGCAAAGATTTATAACTTAATAGCATGGTATATTCCAAATTATAAGGATATTGAAATTAATATCTTTACTTCATTTCAAATAAACGATAATATTCAAAGTCATGTTCCTGATTATCACGCACTTTATATTAACGATGAATTGACAAATACAGTGAAACCCATTCAAAGAAATATAAATATCAAACATTTAGAAAGTGATTTAATTTTTATTTGGGATAAAAATGTTTTAAAAAATATTAATGTACTAATGAAACTTCAAAAATGTTTGATTATTGATCCTACATTCTACTCTCACACGGAAAGTTCTAATTTAAGGGAAATTAATTATAACTTAATGACTTTAAAAGAAAAAGAAAATAGTTTAAAACTGTATAACGAAAATTATAAAAAATTATTAGCATCTGCTAAACAATATAGTAGTAGCACAGTGTTTGGTTCGGGTCCTTCCATTGAAAAAAGTTATAATCATGATTTTAATTCTAGCTTCACTATTATTTGTAACAGTCTTGTGAAAAATAAAAAATTGCTACATCATATACGTCCAAATGTTATAACTTTTGGAGATCCAGTATTACATTTTAGTTTAAATAAGTATGCTAATGAATTTAGAAATCATGTTTTAGAAACTGTAATGGAATATAACAGTTACTGTGTAGTTCCTGAAAAAGGAGCTGACTTATTAATAAAGCACTTTCCAGAAATAAAAGAATATATTATTGGAATACCAATGAAGAGTGAAATAAATTTCCCTGATGATAAGAAATTTTTTGTGAAATCATCATCAAATATCCTTACTCTATTTATGTTGCCTATTGCTTCAGCGATTGCAGATCAAATTTATATTATTGGTTCTGATGGAAGGGAAAAGAAAGAAAAGCTTTTCTGGCAACATAGCCCATCTGTACAATTTAATGATCTAATGGACACAGTCTATAAAGCACATCCATCATTTTTTAGAGATCGTATATATACAGAATACTATAATAGGCATGTAAATTATTTAGAAGAGCTGATCAAGACTGGTGAAAAAATAGGGAAGAAGTATTATTCATTAGAAGACTCCTATATTGATGCTTTACGTGAAAGAAGAATCAATAATGAATGAAAATTATAATATAAAAAATTCTTTAAACCTATTCTTCGTTTTATTATTTACCCTGTTAATAGGAACCTTATCTTCTATTGATAGAATTAATATAATGTTGTTTTTCGTAGTTACTTTTACTTTACTATTAATACTAATAATCATAAAACAAAAAAGTATTAACTTAATTCTACTTCACGGTTTATTTATTTTTGTAGCGATTGAAAATAACTATATAATTTTTGGCATTGGAATTATTCATATATATATGATACTAATTTTAATTATGTATTTTTTATCCTGTTATAGAGTTAAAACTTTTTCATTAAAAGAAAATGACCTTCAACTCTATTATTTAGTAGCTATGTATATGTTTTTTTCAAGTGTGGGTTATATAACTATGGAAGGTGTTTCTCCAATTAACGGCTTTATAAAAGCATTTAAAATAATCATTTTACCAACTTTCATAGTATTTTATTTGTTTCATGAAATAAAAACAAAAGAGGTTTTAGAAAAGGTAATTAAAACCTTAATTATTACTAGTACAATATTTTCGATTATAGGTATAGTTCAATACCTTTCCGATGGTCTAATGTTGTCTGGATTGCTTACAAACCACAGGTACTTAGGACTATTTAATAAAATGGATTTATACATTAATAATTCTGATATCCAACATATCAGATCTTTTGTACCTGATACCAATACATTTAGATTACATGGATCTTTTTATGCTCACAACAGTTTTGCAGGTTTTGTAGGATCAGTTGCTCCTTTAACTTTAATTTTCATCTTAAAAAAAGATATAAATAGAGTTTTATTTACTATATTTTTAATAATACAAACTATTGCTGTTTATTTAACTTTTTCGAGAACTGGATTGTTAACTTTGATAGTAGCATACTTGATTGTTTTTATATTTTATAATAGACATCTAAAAATAGTAGGTATAGTTATCAAAGGAATTGGTTTATTCCTATTTACTTTTGTTGGCCTAGCTCTTTATTTATTTATGGGTTTTGGTGAATCAGATTTAAGATTTCTAAATTTTAATTTGGGAAATATTAGCGAGTTTTCAGATCGTGTAAAAATATGGGAGATAACGATTATACAAAGTAAAGGTAACTTATGGTTTGGAAATGGACTAGACTTTCTAGATAAAAATCTAACCTCTTTCTTAATATATAATGATGTTTCACCACATAATGTTTTTTTGCACATTTTATACTCAAGTGGTTTGATTTCACTATTATTAATAATTATATTATTAATTATTCAAGTAATTAAGTTTTTTAAAGTATTAAATTTGGAATTAGAACAAAGTGACCAAATAATATTAATTGCTTTATTTAGTTCCATGATTAGCTTTATTGGTAGTGGAATAACGGAAAGTTTGTTTATTAATTTGAACTTGAAAATGCTATTTTGGATAATATTATCACTATTCTTTATTTATTATAAAATCGCTACAAAACAAGAAGGGACTGGGAATGATGTTTAAAATTCTAGATTGTACACTAAGAGATGGTGGCTATTATACAGATTGGGATTTTAATAGAGATTTGGTTGACTTATATTTACATACAATTTCAAGTTTACCTATTGATATTGTCGAAATTGGGTATAGAAGTCCAAGTAAAGAAAGCTATTTTGGGGAGTATTTTTATTTACCAATAAATACAATAAAAAGAGCTAGGGAGAAACTTAATAGTAATCAAGAAATTGCCGTTATGATTAACTCAAAAGATATCAATTCAACTGAAGAGCTTGAGAAACTTCTAACGGATTGTAAAGGAATAGTTGATATGGTTCGGTTTGCATCAGCACCAAATAGTATAAATCACTCTGTGGAATTAGCATTAAAAGCTAAATCTCTTGGTTTTGCAGTTGCCTTAAATATTATGTATCTCTCAAAACTTACTATAGAAGATTTACATTTTATTAATAGTATAGACGGAATAGTTGAGTTGGATTATTTATATTTAGTTGATTCTTATGGGGCGTGTTACCCAACTGATATTGCAGAAAAGTTTAGTGTTTTAAGTAGTAGTAATACGAATATAAAATATGGTTTCCATGGTCATGATAATATGGAATTGGCTTTTGGAAATACTATTGAAGCCATTAATTCAGGAGCAATTATAGTTGATTCTACGATTACTGGAATGGGAAGAGGAGCGGGAAATTTAAAAACAGAGTTAATATCAATATATAAATCTAATAAATACGGACAAGAATTATTATATGATAATCTCGTTGAATTGGTTGACAAGTTTAACGGTTTAAAAGAAGAGTATAAATGGGGTGCTTCTTTACCATATATTATTTCAGGTATGGGTGGTTTGCCCCAAAATGAAGTGATGAACCTAATGTCTAAACAAAGATACTCTACTCTTTCAATAATAGAGTCAATAAAAAAAGCTCCTCAAGAAAATGGAAATTTATATTCTAATTATCAAGAACTTGATAAAAATAATATTAAGGGAGAATTTCAATCAGCAATAATTGTTGGTGGTGGAAAAAATCTATTGGATCATACCGATAGTATTGTAGAATTTGCAAAAATGACAAACTCATTAATAATTAATTCTACAATTAAAAATTGTGAGACATTTATAGACTATAATCTCAAACAATTGGTTTGTTTACCAGGAGATGAAAGAAGTAAATTACACACAATTGATGTGGCAAGTTCTAATCTTTTAGGATATATCTTAACAGAAAAAACATTAAATTCTAGCACTGTTGATTTTGATACTGATAAGGTGTTTAAGATAAGTATACTCTCTGATTTAAAAGATTCTTCAAATGAAATAGATGAAGATGCACCTTTAGCGATGGCAATAACTACTGCATACAAATTAGGCATAAAAATAATATACCTAGCAGGATTTGATGGATATAGAGGCATTACATTAAAAGAAAGTTATTTATTAAAAGAGAATCAGTTAATAATAAATAGTTATAATGATAAAAATAACGAAGCTCAACTAAAATCTTTAACCCCTACACTATATAATATTGAAAGAATGTCTATATATGATTTATTAGGAAATAAATTAACAAAGACCGTATTAATTTAAACCTACTAAAAAAATGTGATGGCTATATAAATATATAATTTAAAAAAATATTAGAAAGAGGTTGTAATATATGACCAAAATCACAGCCTTTTTGCCATGTAGAAAAGGAAGTCAAAGAGTAATTAATAAAAATACTAGGAAATTTTGTGGAATTGATGGTGGATTAACAAAAATAAAAATTACTCAGTTAATCGAAACCCCTTCAATAGATAAAATTATAGTATCTACGGATGATGAAAAAGTAAAGCAAATCTGTTTTGAACAGCTAATCCGCTCTTCTAAAGAATTTGAGATTTTAGACAGACCTTCTCATTTAGCAGCTTCAAATACATCCACTGATGACGTCATTAAATATATAAATGAGATTATTAAAGAAATTACAGATATATTGTGGACACATGTTACAAGTCCATTTGTTGATGAAACAATTTATGAACAAGCAATAAATGAATTTAAGAAAAATCAAAGTCAATTTGACTCCCTTATGAGTGTAACAAAGGTTCAAAAATATTTATGGGATGAGTCAGGTAATGCAATAAACTATAATAGATCTATAGAAAAGTGGCCACCCACTCAGAGTTTGCCTGAACTTTATGAGGTTAACAGTGCAATTTTTATTGCTAATATTGAAATCTATAGACAATATTTTGATAGAATAGGTGTTAATCCATTTTTATTTAAAACGGATGAATTTGTTTCTAAAGATATTGATTGGGAAGAAGATTTTAAAATAGCTGAGGCTCAATGGAAAAATAATCAAAAAAATACAGGGGAGTGTTAAAATTGAAACTGGTATTATTATCAGGTGGTTCAGGAAAGCGTCTATGGCCTTTGTCAAATGACACTCGTTCAAAACAATTTTTAAAGGTATTAGAAGATAGGAATGGAGAAAGGCAATCAATGGTTCAGCGTGTATGGAGTCAATTGGAGGATGTAAATCTTGCAAGCTCCTCCATCATTGCGACTTCTAAAATGCAGCGTGATATGATCTATAGTCAATTAGGTACTAACATCCCTCTTGTTATTGAACCAGAAAGAAGAGATACATTCCCAGCAATTGCTCTTGCTGCTTCTTACTTATACTCAGTTGAAAAAGTAGCATTAGATGAAGTAATTACTGTTCTTCCTGTAGATCCGTACGTAGACTCAGATTTTTTTAATAGAGTAAAAGAGTTAAATAGTGTTTTATTAAATACGGATGCAGATTTAGCTTTAATTGGTGTGAAGCCATCGTATCCATCAACTAAATATGGTTATATTGTTCCAGAGACTAAGGTTGAAGATAAACAATATTTTAGAGTTGGACATTTTACTGAAAAACCAAATGAAGAAAAGGCTCGAAAACTAATTGAACAAAATGCTTTATGGAATTGTGGTGTATTTGCGTTTAAGATAAACTATCTTATTGAAATTCTTCATAAAATAGGGATGCCTACTCACTATGAAGAATTATACTCTATTTATCAAACTTTGCCAAAAATCAGCTTTGATTACGAAGTAGTTGAAAAGGCAAAGCATATTGTTGTTTTACCATATGAAGGTTATTGGAAAGACCTTGGAACTTGGAATACCCTTACAGAGGAGATGGCTACTGTTCAAATTGGTAAAGGTGTTATTGATGATAGTTCAATACGTACACATCTAGTAAATGAACTTGATATTCCTGTAACTGTTATTGGGGCGAAAGACCTTGTTGTAGCAGCAAGTCCTGATGGCATACTTGTAGCAGAAAAAGCTTCTAGTCCAAAAATTAAGGAATTAATTAATGACTTTGAGCAACCACCAATGTACGAAGAGCGTATTTGGGGATGGTCACGAGTCCTTGATTATGCAAATTATAATAGTGGACAAGAAATGGTAACAAAGCGTATTTGTATATATGAGAAAAAAAATTCAAGTTATCACTATCATAATTTAAGGGACGAAGTATGGACTATCGTACGTGGGGAAGGAGAACTTGCCTTGGATGATACTATTACAAGAGTTAAAGCAGGTGATATTATTCACCTTCCTGCAGGAAAAAAACATGGGATACGTGCACTATCTGAATTAGAATTTATTGAAGTTCAAACAGGAATAGGTATTAGCGAAGAAGATTTTGTGCGCTTGCTGTTTAAATGGGAGGACGTACTAAATCAATTTCAAAAAGCAAAGGCTAAGGTTATTTCCTAATAAAGGTGGAGAAAATGGTAATTTCGTTTTCTCTACCTTTTTTATAGTTATTGTAGAAATTGGTAATATGACTATAAAATAAATGAGATAGTTTTCGCTCGATAAAATTGAACACTTATTATCCAAGCTGAATATTACTAAAGAATGAAATTAGTAGATGAATATATCTTTTGAAATGAACCACTTTCTCGGACAAAATGAGCACCAATCACGGAGAAGTAGAGCAACTATACAGCGTTAGAGGATTGCCACAGCGAAGTTGCTTGCCGTTGACTGAAACGCCCGTTTCTTAGCAGTCGATGGAAGGGGATCGGGGTCCCACCAACGGATGCTTAGAATCGGTTTATCCGTAGTACTATTTGTTGCTGGTGGGCTCTAGGCTTTATTTTTAGTAAACCTGCATTAGTACCACTACACGGACAACTAGTGGTTCTATTTCCGTGATGCTTGTTCAATATTTCCATGAAGATGGTTCTATTAGAGTGAAATATTCAAGTTACAGACGGATATGTATTGTTAAGTATCTTTTTAACAACACCGCAACAAAAAGATAAAATATTTGAAACTAAAGAGACCGTTTAAACATGATTGTAATGATTTATAAGGTAAAATTAAATTTAGAATGGAGTATGAAATATATGTCGAAATATTTAGTGAATAATTATGACATGATTATTTTTGATTGCGATGGGGTTCTAATGAATACAAACCTTTTAAAATGTGAAGCATTTGGAAAAGCTGTTGAAGGATATTCAGAGGAAATTGTAAATGCATTTGTAGAAAATTGTAAAAATACGTTTGGAGTGTCTCGTTATGTGAAATTTAAAAATTTTTTTAGTGAATTTGCAGATGAATCCTACGATGAGAGAAAATATAATATGTATCTAAATAGTTATGCAAATATTTGTAAAGAAATTTATAATTTTGCAGATATTACGCCGGGAGTCATAGAATTGCTTAAAGAACTTTCCGATTTCAACAAATATTTGTTTGTAGCATCAGGAAGTGATGAACAAGAGTTAAACGAAGCTTTTAAATCTAGGGGGTTATCTGGTTTCTTTAAAGGAATTTATGGTTCACCTAAATCAAAACTAGAATGTGTATCACTAATATTGAATAACCATCCTCACCTTAAAGCAGTTTTTATCGGAGATGCAATTTCAGATTTAAATACAGCCAAACATTATGATATGGATTTTATTTATATGTCTAAGTATACAGTTCAATCTTTAGAAAAAGACGAAATTTGTAGAGGGGAATGTACTATTACAATCAATGAACTAAGTGATTTGTTATAAAAATAGGGAATTAAGATTCAGGTGCCTGTGCGTTGCGATCCTAAAAGTAGACAATATAAATTCGGATTTGTTTTGTGGGTCCAGTGTTTGTGAGCACTGGACCCTTTCTCCCTCTCAGCATCTTAGAGTGTCTCAGAGCCCTGGGAGGTTGTCAAGGAGAGCACTTGACAACCTCCCAGAACTCCGAGAATTGGTCACCAAGCTGAGAAGGAGAAAGTCTAGCCTTTGGCTCGTCTTCCTAACAGGCCACCGCATACTGTAATGGTGTTTTGTAATCTAGTACTCCTTGTATACGTTCGTGATTATAATAGTGTATATACTTGTGAAAGATATCTTTAGCTCTCTCTATCACTTTAACAGTCTTTAATTCTTTTCGTTCTACTTTTAGAAATGAAAAAAAGCTTTCTATGCATGCATTATCAAGGGCATTTGCTTTTCTAGACATACTAGGAATAATTTTATTTTCATCTGTAAGCTCTTTCCATTTATTAGAGCGATAAGGCATTCCTTGATCGGTGTGAAGAATCAGCCCTTTTTGTCTTTTTCTAGTTTTCAATGAAGATACCAGAGTATCTTCTACAAGTTTAACATCGTGCACATTAGATATTTGATATTCTAAAATAACATTATCGTGTAGCTCCATTAATGCAGAGAGATACAGCTTCTGATTTCCTACAGTAATTTCAGTTACATCAGTTACCCATTTTTCACTAACTTTTGTAGTAGTAAAGTCTCTTTTTAAAAGGTTTTTATAAATATGACCAGCTGCAGTCACTTTATTTCCATTGACTGATTTTGTTTTTTCTTTACGTGCCTGGCTTTTTAAGCCGAGTTCCCGCATTAATCTTCTTGTCACCTTCTCACTAACCGGAAGATTGTATTGTCTAGTTAATTCCTTACAAATCTTTCTATACCCAAAATTCTTCTGGTGTAGATGATAAGTTATATCAATATATTCTTTTAATTCCTTATCTTGCTTAGATTCCTTTTTCTTTTTCCCTTTGTTTTTCAAATAATTGTAGTATCCACTTCGTGAAACTTCTAAAAACGTACAAATCTTCGAGACTGCATACTTTGATTTTAAGGAATCTATTACCTCGAACTTTGCTTTTTTTCCTCCCTTCTTAGTATTTGAATATACTTTTTTAAAATCTCATTCTCCATCTCTAACTCTTTAATTTTATCTTTATCAGAAACTGCACTATTTCTCTTTTTTCGTTTTAATCCTACTTTGATTCTGGCATCGTAAAATATCCTAAAGTTGACGGTATTGCCCGACCGAATTAGACAAGTATAATGTCCTCGTATACTTATTTCTCAAAAATTTGACATTTTATTTAATATTCTGGGGAAAGGAAAAGACGCCACCCATAAAGTATATCTGCTCCAACAGATATACGGGATGCGTCCCACAAAAACAACTTATGATCATTGTATCAGATTATCAGCTCATTGAATATACCCTTACGGGAGTTTTTGGTTAGGGGTGCGGGAAGGATTCCTTCTCCTTGTTGCGAAAAAGGTATGGGTGTGTGAACGTTAAGTAAAAAGTTAAAGTTTTTGCTCATTATTTTGATACACTTTGTTGCCCAAATATGGTAGAACGATGTTTTATTCGATAACTATCTTCATTTAAATGAATGATTTCTACACGATGTAAAATTCGATCCAAAATTGCGGTTGTAATTGTTTGATCGCCTAGTAATTCTCACCATTCTTTTGGAGCTTTGTTAGACGTTAATATTATTGATGATTGGTTATATAAGTCGTTAATTAAATGAAAGAACATATTTGCTTCTTGCTGATCCATTGCCATAAACATTAAGTCATCAATGATAACTAAATGAGCCTCTTTAATTCTTTTCATCTTTGCTTTGGATTTACGTGTAAATTCCTCTGTTTTTAGGTTGTGAATAAGATCACCCATAGATGTAAATACTGCTTTATGTTTATTGCAAAATAAAAGTGCAGACCTTTGCAAGTAAAAACTGCAGAGTCCTGCACTTTATTTAATAGGTGCATA
>JBLKRX010000013.1:0-126419 GCA_047608075.1 Ferdinandcohnia humi | reverse complement strand
TGATAATTCAGTATCTTACCCACTCAGGTCCTAAAACGAGTATGAGTAGGGTTGATAATTCAGTATCTTACCCACTCAGGTCCTGAAACGAGTATGAGTAGGGTTGATAATTCAGTATCTTACCCACTCAGGTCCTGAAACGAGAATGAGTAGGGATGATAAACCAGTATCTTACCCACTCAGGTCCTGAAATGAGAATGAGTAGGGATGATAAACCAGTATCTTACCCACTCAGGTCCTGAAATGAGAATGAGTAGGGATGATAATCCAATATCTTACCCACTCAGGTCCTGAAACGAGTATGAGTAGGTATGATAAACCAGTATCTTACCCACTCGGTTCTTGAAACGAGACTGAGTAGGGGGTTGATAATTCAGTATCTTACCCACTCAGGTCCTAAAACGAGTATGAGTAGGGTTGATAATTCAGTATCTTACCCACTCAGGTCCTGAAATGAGAATGAGTAGGGATGATAATTCAGTATCTTACCCACTCAGGTCCTGAAACGAGAATGAGTAGGGTTGATAATTCAGTATCTTACCCACTCAGGTCCTGAAAAGAGAATGAGTAGGGATGATAATCCAGTATCTTACCCACTCAGGTCCTAAAACGAGTATGAGTAGGGATGATAATTCAGTGTCTTACCCACTCAAACCTTAAAAAGAAAATAAGTAGATATGATAATTTAATATCATGAACTCTTTGACTAAATTATACATATATAAAAGCAGGTGAAGAAATGAAAGAATATGTGTGGTATGCAAGCTATGGCTCCAACCTAAATAGAGACAGATTTCTTTGTTACATTCAAGGAGGTACGCCTCAAGGTTCAAGCTTTGCTGAAGTAGGATGTAAAGATCCATCACTCCCACTAGAAGAAGGGGTATTCCACATTCCCTACTCATTATATTTTGCGAAGAATGCTAGTAGATGGGGAATGAAAGGAGTGGCCTTTATTGGGCATAAGTCAGATAATGAAACACTCACTTATAGTAAAAGATATTTAATTACGGCTGACCAATTCTTAGACGTTCTAAAACAAGAAAATAACGGATTAGAAATCAATCTAGATTTACAACAAGTAAAGGAATATGGATCCTACATTTTCCGCCAAAATGCGTGGTACGGTAATATCCTTTATCTTGGTGATGACAAGGGTTATCCGATTTTTACATTTACCGCACCTTGGGATCAGAAAGAGGTTTCCCTAACTAAGCCATCCCACGAATATTTGCAGACTATCATTACAGGATTAAAAGAAGATTACTCGAACGATACAATCTATCAATACCTTGACAACAAACCTGGAATAAAAGGAAAATATACTCCTGAAGAGTTAGCTAGTTTAATATATGAAATATAAGAATCGAGCCTTCGTTGGAAAACAACAAGGCTTTTTCTTACCTTTTTTGCACGAAATAATAAGAGAAATAATAACATACTCCCACCTTCTACTTAACGCGCTGTCTTATTAACACGTAAATATATAAAAAATACCCACCTAAATGGGTACCTTCCTATACTCTATTTTAAAGAGCCTTCAATCGCCTGCTCAAAAACTGAAATAATATCATCTGGATGCTCAATCCCAACTGAAATTCTAACAAGTTCATTTGTTATACCCAATGCAACTCTTGCCTCTGGAGGAAGTGCACGATGAGAGGTTTTGAGAGGATGCGAAACAGTTGTTTCGATTCCCGCTAGTGTTGGAACAATCTTCACCCAGGATAATGATGTAAAAAATTGACTAACATCTACAATCTTTGAAAGTTCAATTGTTACCATAGCTCCATATCCAGCTTGGTCCTCCTGAAAAGGGTAATAGACCTTCGCCACATTTTGATTATCGCGAAGGGCCTCGGCAAGTTTTCGTGCATTCAAAGATTGTGTCTTCATGCGCAACGCCAATGTTTTTAACCCACGTGCAGTAAGCCACGCTTCAAACGGACTTACATTCGCTCCTAAATTAACCACCTTAGCACGTGCCTTCGCAACTAGCTCATAACTACCAACAACTACACCGGATGTTACGTCACTATGTCCGCCAATATATTTAGTTGCACTATGGATAACAATATCCACTCCCATTTCATATGGGTTGCAATGAAATGGTGTAGCAAATGTATTATCTACAAGAGTCATCACATTATATTTCTTTGCTAACTCAACAACTGCTGACAGGTTTTCCACACGTAGAAGTGGATTCGTAATTGATTCAGTATAGAGAAGCTTCGTATTCGATTGGATTGCTTTTTCTACTGAAAGAAGGTCATCAAATGAGACAAATGTTGTCTCAATTCCAAGCTGATGTAATTCTTCTTTTAACAAATGAAAGGTGCCACCATATACATCGTCCGCTGCAACGATGTGGTCACCACTCTTCACAACCGCAAGTACCCCAGCCAAAATAGCGGAGATTCCTGAAGAAGTTGATATTCCCGCAGGAGCTCCCTCTATTGCAGCAACCATTTGACCTAATTCGTCAGGATTAGGATTGCCTGTACGTGAGTATAAGTAGTTCCCTTCACCTTGATAATATCCTTCTAAGTCTTCAAGACTATCAAATGTAAACGCAGATGTTTGATAAATTGGTGTAACCTTACTTCTTATAGGTTGATTGCCTTTTTTAATGCTATGTATTAACTTCGTCTCAAACCTTTTTTCCAATTTGTCCACCTTCTTTGTTTCGTGTTGCTATTATTCTGAACTTCCTAAAAGTACATGTCAATCACTATTTCATTTTTCAACGGCTAAAAACGAATACGCTCCGCTTAACTGTATTCACTTTCTCACTCCTCCTTCCTTTCATTCGTTATTTCCTTATAAGCAAAGGGTACATCCATATGGGACAGCCTTAGCCCATGAAGCATTAATACCTCAAGCGGAAATGGATTTCACTAAGATGAATAAAAAAGGAAGCTCACAAGTAGCCTCCGGTTAAACTAGCTATACATACTTTGATCGGTAAAATTAACATAAACCAAATAGATTAATATACAGATAGCTGTTGTAACAAACCCCCATCCCAGTGTAATTTGGTCAATGAGAAGGTAGTTATTACATAATTGTATAGTCGTATTTATATATAGGACTCCCATTCCAAAATACTTAATGGTAAAGAATGCAAAAATGATATTCTTTCCTTTAGAAGTTAGCTTTTTCCAGCTATCACGCAAAGGGACTCCAGCTAAAAATGCTAAGCTAACAAACTTAAATATCTCCATACTGGGAATAGATAAGGTTTCATCCATGGTTCTTGGAATGGTCCAATAAATCATAATAACAATAAACAAAAGAATACCAGGTACCCCATTCCGATTCCATTTTTCAAAGAACCATGGGAATTTTGTTTGATATAGGTTTGCCATTAAAAAACCTGAAAACACAATCATTGGCATTTGCATATGCATATGAACAATCATAATTGATTCAAGTAAATCGGCAACTGGTGGAAGAGCTAATGAAACAAATAAAAGCACCCCTACTAAAAATTGATTCATTCTCTATTCCTCCTTGCTCTGCTTAAGAATCTCAGTAATTTTTGTAGCAGCAGATTCGATTTCTTGATAATCTAAAACGTCTAGTAAACCCCCATCCCGATCTACTATGTAAAACGCGGAGTTATGTGCAAAATTACCTCTACCATCTGGAATCACAATAACACCAAACGCATCTAGTAGAGATTGTAACTCATCAGGATCAGTGATTCTCGCCATTCTCCATGTTTCCCCGTCTGCTCCAAAATAGTTTTTATATTTATCTAAAGTCTGAGGGTCATCTCTAGTAGGGTCAAAGCTTATGCTGAGGAAAACAATTTCCTCTCCAATGTACTCCTTAGGTATTTTCTCATATACTTGAGCCATGTTCATTTCTAATTGAGGACAAACCGTCGTACAGGAAGTATAAATAAATGTAATAAACACGTATTTATCTTTAAACTCAGAAATAGGATAAAACCGTCCTTCACTGTCTTCAAATGTTACAGTAGGAAATGTTGGTTTTTCCTCAATTAATTGATTTACCCTAGCGGTTTCCGCAGTAAATGCACGAAGTCCATCCGTTCCTGAATAAACCAACCCACATCCAAAAAATAAGACAAGCAGACAAGCGATTGTAGTGTATTTATCTCTAAGCATATAAAACCACTTCCTACGTTGGGGTTTCTTTAATAGGACTACAAATTAAAAAGCATTTATTTATGCAACATTAGCTTATAAAGAGATAGCCCTCGCCTTCGAGCTATCTCTTCTTTTAAAAACTTGATTACCAAGTTTGATATGGTGGTGACCCTGGAGGTGCGTTTACAATCATTTCTGTAAGTGGTAATACATATGCCATTGCAATAACAAGTACCATAAGCACAACCCATAGTCCCCAACGTTCCGTCCAGAAAGGAGTTTTTGTTGCATTGTCCTCCTCTTCAGCAACTGGGAATTCTGTCTCTCCTTTTGGAGCAAAAAACATCAAATTAAAGACTGCATACACTTGGATAATAACTGCGATAAGTAATAATGTTGCACCAATACCTACCACCATTAATAACGGGTTCCAACCTAATGCTGTTGGATTGTCAAAATAAGTTGAGAAGGAAGTTCTTCTAGGCGAACCTAGCAAACCTACCCAGTGCATAGAAATTGACATCAATATCATACCGATAGTCCAAATAATCGTTTGAACAATGCCAACTCTGTTCATTCCTGGTGTTAACACACGTTTTGAAATGTAAGGAACTAACCAGTAACTAATACCAAAGAATGTCATTACTACAGACATACCTAATGTTAAGTGGAAGTGTCCAACAATCCACATTGTATTATGAACTACTTGGTCTAATTGGTTTGTAGATTGTACGATACCACCTGCTCCCGCCGGAATAAATGCTGCCATTGCGATAAATGGTGATAGGAAACGAACATCTCCCCATGGTAGCTTTTTAAACCAACCTAATGCACCTTTTCCACCTTTCTTTCTTCCAGTACGTTCGAATACTGCGAACATCGCGTATGCTGTCATTAAAGACGGAAAACCGATTGCTAAACTCATAAATACATGAAGGAATTTAACTGCCGGATTAATACCCGGATCGATGATTTGATGGTGGAATCCACCAGTAATATTCATAATAACTAATGCGATTACAACGACTCGAGTTAATAAATCACTCCAACGCTTTCCGCCAATAATTTTTGGTACTATAACATACCAAGCAGAAACTGCCGTTAAATACCAGATATTAACAGCCGTATGGCCAAATGCCCAGAATAAAGTACGTGCTACCATAACGTTAATTGTGTCTACCCAACCAAGTGTCCATGGGATAATCATAAATAAAACTTCAACAGCAACGAATAAAGTTGCACCTACTAAAAGTACAAATACCCCAGTTGCAAAGAAAGAAAGTATCGGAAGATGTTTCCCAGGATTTTTCTTTCTCCAGTTAGCAACTTGTATAAATGCTCCAACAGCAAGGATCCAATTTCCAACTACTACTAACGCTAATCCAAAGTAAAATACCGGGTGCGCTGCTATTGGAGGATAAAATGTATACATGACAGATGCTTTATTCATAAGCACTGGAATAACAACCAACACAAGTCCTACAATTTTTGTCCAGAAGCCACCCCAAGCAAGCTTCCTAACCTTTGGAAGCAGGCCACCTAGATCATGAGAAAGTCCTGCGTAAAAATAACCAATTGTAAAGAATGCTGATAAAACTACTACTAATAATAGTCCATGTGCTGTTAACACTTGATAATAATTAAGCCAAGTAGGTAACTCTAACAGTCCTGCGCGATTTAATCCTTGTAAAAGCCCTAATAATCCACCTAATAATAATGCGATAAATGCTACTGATAAATAGGATTTCGTGATTTTTGCATCCTCAAGACTTATACCTAACACTTTATTTGTCTTTTCCTTAAAGGTGTTTACTGTTCCTGTTTTTTGTATAACTGTTTCCACGACTCACCCCTCCTTTATTTAACCGTAATAGTAGTAGCCATCATTTGATGCCCTGCACCACAATATTCATTACATAGCACGAGATAATCCCCTGGCTTATCAAAGGTTTGGGAAATCCTTTGTATATGTCCCGGCATAACCATGGCATTTAAATTTGTTCCAGCTACCTGGAATCCGTGAACAACGTCTTTAGAAGTCATAATAAAATGTACAGTAGAGCCAGCCGGAACCTCGATGTTGCTAGGATTAAAACTAAAGATTTCTAGGGTCATGACAACTTCATATTCATTTTCACCAATTTGAGTAATACCCGGCTTATCAAACGGTGCAGTTTCGTCTACCTTTTGTGGATCAATTGTTTCCATGTTACTTGGTGGTCCCATTTCTAACGCAAAGGTTTGATAACCTGTAATAAGCATGAACGCCATTATCATACCGAAGCTTAATGTTAGCCAAACTTTTTCATCACGATGCATCTTCATCATTTACCCTCCTAATATCTGGCCATAAATAACCCAAATAATAATAAGTACGTAGCGAGAATGACTACTCCAACCACTCCCACGGAGATCCATGTTCCTATCATCGGTCTATCGTGTTCTTCACCTGCTTTTTTAGTACGGTTTACTTTTGTAGCACTCATCCACTTTAACCTCCTTAGTTTGTTCTTGGTTTCATCTTAATTAGTAACGATTCTCAATGTAGTGAACTGAATCACAGGTACATTGTGATTTTTATAGCAGAAAATTATTTTATCTATATCATGTGTCTTTATGAAGAGCCGTGACCATACTGAATCTAGTGGTTTTATTGAGTTTTTTTAGTGTGCAATACTGTTAACTTGTAAAATAAATAGCCATCCTACAATATTGACAAATTGATGACATTCATTTTTAAAGCTACTAGTAGATTTATCTTATCTCCTTGACCAATACCCGATGAGTAACCACTCCACGTATAGTTTCATAGAATTTCGTCTCTTAAGTAGAAAAGAGGCCAAACTGTCTATAAAAAAAACAGCCTCTATTAGTAGAAGCTGTCATCCTTATCTATTCGGCTAGGTGATAAATTATAAATCGTTCATACGGATTCTGCTCAAATAAACCCGAAATTTTGATCTCGTCTTTACGAACAAATGGAGTGTGCTCATCTAAAAAATACGTATACTCATTAGAGGCGTAATAGACAATTAATTCAATTTCTCGAGGCGAATCCTTGGTTGAACTAAGAATATTACTGATGATTTTTTTAAAGACTTGAATGGAAAAAGGATTAAAAAAATAATACCGATTGTCTAAGGGATGAATAGGGTACTCTTCGGCAACACAATTATGTAGCAAAATTTGTTCAGGTCGTGCTTTTGCTTTTTTCAAATAACGAATTCGATTTTGGGTAGCTTCCAAGTATAAACTCTTATCCATTTCAACTCCAACAACCGTCGCTGAAAATAGATGGTGAATGTAGAATAGCAACCTTCCTTTCCCACAGCCGAAGTCAACCATTCGATCACTATTTTTCAGGTAGTACTGTTTAAAGAGTTGCTCCAAGCCGTGATATGGTGTTGGTTCATAACGATGATAATGAACGGAAGAACTAAAACCCTTTTGACCTCCGCCTGTTTTAATATGTAATAACGCATCATAATACTTGTCATCCATTCCGATTCTCCTATAAAAAGCTTCACTACTACTCTATCTTTACATTTTAAGAATTCCTTATGCAAGTTACAATCTTGTAATTTAAATTGAATGTACACAAAGAAAATCAATAACAGAACTAAGCCCGAGGTCCTAGAAAAAGATAATTCTCAGGCTCATTATAGATAATCCTCTTGTTAATTAAGATTAAATTATTCCAAAAATGATAGTATTTACCTTTTAGCGAGATTAAGAAAAGAGGAGAAGTTTTGTGAAACTGTTAAAATTTATCGTACAAAAGAAAATTCTAATTGGGTTAATGATTGTATTAGTTACTGTTTTTGGTAGCTATTCCATGATCAAATTAGATAAGGAATTAATGCCTCCTATCAAATTAGATGGAGCCTTTATTGAAATACAAGCAGGTGATATGTCGGCGATAGAAGTAGAGCGATCGATAACCACTCCCCTTGAACAAAGGCTTGCTGGTATTGAAGGAGTAGACATTATCAATTCTACAACCTTTATCGGTAAAAGCACTCTTGACCTTACATTTGAAAGTGGTCGTGGAGAAGAGATTTATAAAGATGTAGAAGCTATTGTTGCGTCAGTAAAATCTGATTATCCTGGAGTTACTGATGTAGTATCTGGCCAATATGGCGGAAACCAAAGCTACGATTTCTTTATGGATGTCTCCGGCGGTTCAATGGAGGAGATGAGCGAATTTGCAAAAGACATTTTAGAACCTAGATTAGAAGAATTACCTGAAGTCAGAGATGTTTTACTAGTTGGCGTACTCGATCATGAAGTAACAATCAAAGTCGATCGTAATAAGTTAGCAAAACACGGGCTTGATATCAATCAAGTAATAAGTACCATACAACAGGCAAACAGTGAAGCTACTCTTGGTGAGTTAAAAAGTAACAAGACAACCACTGCTTTACGCTGGAATTCAAGTATTGACAACAACAATGATATCGAAAACATTTCGATTTTAACTCAAAATGGACCCATTATTTTGAAAGATGTTGCCAGTGTCTCATTACAGCCACTAGAAAACACTTCATCTGTCTGGAAAAACGGTTCAAAGGATTTTATATTCGTTCAAATCGGACGCGTCGCTGATTCAACCCAAATTGAAATGGCAGAAGCGGTTAGAAAAGAAATCAAAAAAATTCGTGATGAAAATCTTGTAGCGAACTTCTCTCTAAATGAAGTAGTAGCGCAAGCTGACTATGTACAGGAATCAATTGACGGGGTAAAAAGTAGTATTTTTCTAGGTGGAATTATTGCCATAGTTCTGTTAGTTCTTTTCTTACGAAATATTAGAGCAACCTTTATTATCGCTTTATCCATACCTTCTTCAGTCCTACTTACCTTTACAGCGATGTGGTTATTAGATTATAGCTTTAATATGCTGACTCTAATCGGCCTAGGCTTGGGAATTGGAATGATGGTCGATTCCTCTATAGTTATTCTTGAATCAATATATAAAAAGAAAGAACAAGGATTACCTAAGTTAGAGGCAGTCATTGAAGGGACGAAAGAAGTTGGAGGAGCTGTCATTGCATCTATGTTAACGACAATCGTCGTTTTCCTCCCTATCGGATTGATTGGTGGAGAAATGGGCCAATTTGTAATTATGCTATCTGCTGTTGTAGCTATTACTTTAATTAGTTCGGTAATTATTGCATTTACGCTTATCCCTTCGCTTGCCGAAAAGATATTGAAATTACAAAAGCCAAAAAAACAGATGAAGGAGTCTAGCTTCATACGTGGTTATGGTCATTTTGTAACATGGACTACTAAGAAAAAACGGAATAGTATTGCAATCATTACTCTGTTCTTCATCATGTTTGCAGGCTCATTGTTTCTCGTTTCAAAAATTCCGATGACAATCATGCCAGATATATTCAACAGATATACGGAACTGGCTATCGATCTTGAGCCCGGTATAGCGATTGAAGATAGAGAGAAGCTTATAACAGATATTACCAAAAGTCTTGAGACTATTAAAGACATAGAGTCTAGTTATGTTATGGATAATGGTGGCATGCTTTATTCGATTATTAATATGACGAAGGGTAACGAGATAACAATGGACCAGAAGGATGTTAATGAAGAAATACTTTCATCCTTACGTTCGCTACAAAAAAGCCACCCAATAACCAGTGTTCAAAGTGCGATGACCGGAGGTAGCGGCCTTCCAGTTCAGGTCATGATAAAAGGAGAAAGCTTTGAAGAACTAAAAACTTTAGCAAAAGATTTCTCAGCAGAACTTAAAGAAATAGATGGTATTGTAGCCATTACGAATTCAATGGAACGGACTTCTCAAGAACAGGTTGTAGTCGTAAAGCAGGAGAAAGTTGAAGAGGCTGGATTATCTGAACAACAAATTAAGCAATTCATTGAACAATCCTTTATTCAGATGCCTGTAGGTTTTTTACAAATGGATGAAAAAAATATACCGATGAAACTAACATGGTCTGAAATACCTGAATCAAAGGAAGACCTTTTCGAATTAGAGATACCGGTTAATGGTGAAGAAAATAGCCTAGCAACTTTTGTAGAGTTTACAACGGTTGATGCTCCAAATGAAATTGTTCATAAAGAAGGCGAACGAATAATTACGATATCAGCAGATATTAAAAATCGAGACCTTGGTGCAGTGAATCGTGACCTTCAAAATCTAATAGATAAGTCTCATCTTCCTACTGGATATACAATTTCAATAGGCGGAGACCTTGAGGAGCAACAGGAATTGATAACGGATATGATTTTTATCTTTGCGATTGCGCTTTTCCTTGTCTATCTCGTTATGGCTGTTCAATTTAATCATCTTGGTCATCCACTAATTGTAATGTCGATTATCCCTATTACAATTATTGGTGTCATTTTAGGCTTGTTCTTAACCCAAATGGAACTCAATTTGATGTCTGGCATGGGTATAATCATGTTAATTGGAATTGTGTTGAACAATGCGATCCTATTAATTGATCGTATCAATCAGCTTCGAAGAGAAGGAGTTACAATTGAAGAAGCACTCGTTGAAGCTGGAAAAAATCGAATGCGTCCTATTTTAATGACTACTTTAACCACAGTTGGGGGCATGCTCCCATTAGCAATGGCATCAGGAGCATCCGGAAATTACCAAGCTCCTTTGGCGGTGGTGATCATTTCAGGTCTATCATTTGCAACCGTGATTACCTTGTTCTTAATACCGGCAATCTATCGAGTTTTCACATTCTCAAGTAGCCTAGCAGTAGGGAGAGCAAAGAAAAAACAGGCATCAAAAGCTGAAATTGCAGCTCTACCACATTCTTAAGAAAAGCTCAAGCGCCTTGCTCACCCCCGACAAGCAAATGTTCTGGAGCAAAAAAAGTCGCTCTTTGACTTTTCTTGCAACAGGTTATTTGACCTCGAGGGGGTAGGCGCCTTGCGCTAGACATCGAAAACTATGTAAAAATTATTAGCTTTCTGTATATCAAAGCCTCTAGCCCCTCATACAAGTGGAGGGGCTATGGTTTATATTTTCCTATATAAACTTCTCAATATTCTCCAGCTTTTCAGGATTTCGAATCATGTAGATACTCTGAATGAGATCACCCTTCATCTCAAAACAAATTACCACTTCAGGAGCCCCATTGTTTTTAATAAGGATTCCTGTCTGCCCATCCACCTTTACCAGTTTTATATCTAATCCGCCACCATTGCCAAATTTGTCCACTATCCCTAAAATAAACTGCGAAACGCGTTCTCTTGTCTTGATTGGTACAATTGCTGCAAGAACCTTACCTCCACCATCAGAGTATAGTACAGTGTTCTCCGATAGTAAGCTTACTAAAACCTCAAGATTCCCTGTGCTAGAAGCAAGTATAAACTGTTGTACTAAAGCTTCTAACCTAGCATTCTGATTTTTTGGCACCGAATAAAAGTCCTCCTGAATATGAAGTTTCTTTTTCGCCCTACTTAGGATCTTTCTACAATTTGCTTCTTCTTTATTAACCATAAGAGCAATGTCTTCATACTCATACTGAAATGCCTCTCTCAAGACAAATACTGCTCGTTCAATCGGGCTTAATTTTTCCATTACCGTTTGTAACGCATATGATATATTATCCTTTTGGAGAATTGACAGCATGGGATCATTCATATCGTATGCAACCAGGGGTTCAGGAAGCCATGGACCTATATACACTTCCCTTTTCTTTTGTGCTGACTTTAAATAATCAATTGCTCGATTTGTAACCATTTTACAAACATATGACTTTCTATTGGTCACTGTACTTACATCTACATTCTCTAAGGATAATAGAACATCATGAACAATATCTTCTGCCTCTGTCAATGTACCAATCATTCGATAAGCGATGGAAAAAAGGAGTGGCTTATAATCTCTATACATTTGTTCATTCATTATAATCTAACAACCCTCCATACTAAATTTCACAAATCATTCCTGCTGCCTCTCTTGCACTTTCAAAGCAAGCATCGACAAGCATCCCTTTATTTCCTACCCAATCTCCTGCAACATACAGCCCCGGAATCTGTAGTACCGAAGGAGTTGGTCTTCCTTGTAATCCACCATTCTTAGCCATTACCAACCCATTTGATACAGACATTCGAGGGAGATACCGTTTAAAACTGACTGCCTTCTCCCACCCTGGCTGAATCGTGTCCAAAAACGTAGTTAGCTCTCCATACACTTGTTCTTCCTTCACTTGATCAGTCGTCCCTATATATTTCATAACATGGACAACTGCGTCTCTTCCATCTGCACTCAACTTTGCTACTCTTGAATGATTTGAATAGTAAAAAGGTTCCTCTAGTCCCATCGCAAATGAAATATCAGGATTAGGTACTTCCTTTAGCACAACATCCAAACATGCTGCCCTTACAGAAACTAACTTTTCTAAAGAACTCAAATCCGGATTATTCTCATGATTGCTGAGAATTGAGATAACATCCTGAGGACTTACGGCTAAAAGTACCGTTTCCGCATAAAGTGTATCTTGTTCCTGAATCAGTACTTCTATATTAGGACTGACACCCTTTATACCACCTACACGTTTATTTTTCATAAAGGTTACCCCAGCTGCAATCGCTTCATCTCTTAATTGATTAATCATAGTCTGCCAACCGTAATGTAAATAGATAACATTACCTAACTGTAACTGCTTTAAAGCAGCACCCGCGCTCAATAGCTCACTTTCCCCACTATAACTTGATAATCGTACTAACATCATGATAAGCTTTTGTGCTTCCTGGTCTTTTATCTTCTGCTGCAACCAAGTTTGTAAAGATATGTTCCGAATCGATTCAGTATCTATTTTCTTATATTTTATGAAAAAATTGATTAGTTCCTTCTTTGCTTTCCAACTTAATAATGGACTTTTTATAAGCTTTAAAGGATCGCCTGGTATATCATGACACATCCCATTGGAGATAAGCTTTCCACTAACAGGAACTTTTCCTCCCTCAATCCTGATTCCCAGCTCATCTAAGATTTTGCATGCACTTCCTTTTGAATAAAGTGCATGCGGCCCTAGGTTTAAAAAAGCTCCATTCTTTTCAATGGTTCTTCCTCGCCCTCCTAGTTCTTTTGATTTTTCAATCACCACCACCGATTTTCCTACCCTTGCTAAGAAAATTGATGCGGTTAGACCTGCAATACCTCCTCCAACAACTACACAATCCCAAGATCTACCATTCATATATAATTCCACCCTTCATCTTGAAATACCTTTTAAAACAAGACGAAGTACGAATAAAATCTGTGACATAAAAATAACGATTTTTTATAATAGTAAAAACTTGTCATCAAAATCTTGCCTTTTCTTTCTCAACCTACTATTCTATAATATGGAAATCATAGAAAGCATATTAAAAAAAGAATCCTTAAAGGGGGTGTTTTCATGGCAGGTCAAATCAGCATGCCAGATTCTGCATTCACTCATGCAAAGCCTAGTACGAATAAGGCGATACTTTGCATGGGGAGATTTACGGTTTAATTTTAATCGCCCACGTTAAGCTTTTGTCTATTTTATTAGGCTTTGCACCTTATTTATTTACATTGAAAAATAAGGGGCTGAAAGCAGATGAAATTTGTAAAAGCAAATCAAGTCTTACCTGAAGACTTACTTAAAGAAATCCAAAAGTATATTCAAGGAGAAACAATTTATATTCCAAAACGCAAGTCTACGTACAAAAAATGGGGAACTCGCTCCGGAGGCAGAAAGCTAATTGATGAGCGAAATCTAGCTATAAAGCAGTCATTTAAACGTGGTAAAGGTATTGAGGCATTAGCGGAGGAATATTATCTTTCAATCGAAACAATTAAAAAAATTGTATATACAAAAGAAAAACGAATTAACTGATAGGTCAAGTACCTATCTTTTTTTATGCCTATTTTTATTCTGAAACATTCTTTACATATTCATTTACACCATCATTTTGTAAAATAAAATCGTTATTTAACCCCACTAGTTGTTTTGCTGGATACACGACATTTTTTCAAGAAAACTGTGTATACTCACACATTATTGGTAGTCGATCCCATACTTTTATTGCAAACTACGTTTTTAGATATATGGAGGATAGAAATGGAACCGTTTATTAAAAGTGATCAATATAATTTTATAAGAAAACAAACAGAGACAATCTTGAGTAGCTATAATACAGTCAATGACACGGCAGTGCTAAATGCCGTTTGCTCAATCTCTCAGGAAAAAGTACTTAATCTTTTTCCAAACATTACGGATAATCAAAAGCAATTACTTATGCCAATCCTTGATATTAAAAATCCAGGAAATGCAGAGGAATACCTGTCTGCTATAAAACCATATGTTATCCCGTTCAAAGATATTTCAGAAGCGACAATTAAAAAGCTTTTCCCTAAAATGAAAAAGTTGAAAGTGCCAAAGCTCGAGCTTGATTATTTAGAAACTACGTATATACATTGGCATGACAAAGGATCAAATAAGAATTTTATGATTGTTCCGCTCCATACTAAACAAATAGGAGTAATTGGAACATTTACACCTGCTAACAAAAAAGGGATATGTACCATTTGTAATAAGATTGAAGAAGTCGGTATGTTTATAAGTGAAAAAAAGGGCTCAGTCCCTGGTACATTTGTTAAGAAGGGGAACTATATTTGTAAGGACCCTATGAAATGTAATAAAAATCTAACCTCATTGGATAAACTGCATGAATTTGTTACTTTACTTAATTAGAGGCATTACCCAATAGTGACACCACCACTCTATAATTTGAATGGTGGTGTTTTTTAATAATTACGTCGTACAATACCGGGTTCTCCACTTTATTGTACTCTACACTCTTTTTTTACTCCCCCCTTTTATATACCCATATTTTACTAATAAAAATAGTGAAACCAATTTTGATTTTCACCGTATATACAGTAGAATAAATAGGAAGGTGATGAAAAATCGTTTTAAAGATAAATCTAGTATACTGCATCTCCTTTACTATTTAGATGCTGAATAATTTTCTAATCTATTACAATACATTACATCCTAGGGGGACAAGTTTTTATGAAAAAACTACTATCAGCTTTTCTTGCATTCACACTTATTCTTTCGCCTGTTGGCAATGTAGTCTTTCAAGACCAAACTACAGTAGAAGCAAAAGGTTACAAATCAGGTAAAAAGAGCTTTAACAGCAACACTGGTACTACAAATAAGTTTCAGCAAGATAAAAAAACAAATACAACGACAACAAATAAATCAACAGCTACAACAACACCAAAAGGTGGCCTTATGTCTGGCGGACTTATGAAGGGTCTTATGCTGGGTGGATTAGCTGGATTCCTATTCGGTGGATTACTAGCAAATATGGGAATACTCGGTTCTTTCCTTGGCCTAATGGTTAACATCCTTGCTATCTTTATTCTGTTTTCTGTTATCCGTAAAATCTTTACACTTATTAAAAATAAGCGAAATAAAGAGGCTAATCAATGGAGAAGCTAATTCTTTCTGAGCAAGAAATAATCAATGCTATCTGTGTCTATGTAGGTCTCAAGAAACAAGTGAAACCGGAAGAAGTTGAGGTTGAGTTGATGTATGATGATGACTATGGATTTTCTGCAGAAGCTTATGTGAATGGGCGCCAACAAGTGCTCATAATGGCGAATATGATTGAAGCGATTCGTTTATGGCTAGCGGAATTTTTAAATCGTGATCCATATGCCGCTATCAAGTTAATTCTTGACGACGAAGATGGCATTATTGCAAAAATTGGATAAAATAATAAAACTCATCCTATCAGTTGGCAGGATGAGTTTTTATTTACACGTTTTTTTAGTCATTACTCGCTATAAACATCAGATTTTTCCCGCTTTCCTTTGCACGGTATAAAGCTTGATCTGCTGCTTTTTTTAACGAATCTACCGTCTCTCCATGCGTAGGAAAATATGCTACACCGGAACTAATTGAAACAACTACCTGATTGTCCATTATAGACACTGGATGTTGAAAATAATACTCTTTTAATATACTGAATAATTCCTCAACACTTTGATCAATGCGTGATTTAACCAGTACCATAAATTCATCTCCAGCATACCGATATCCTTCAACTTCATCGCTACAAATTGATTTAATACCTTCTGCTAGGACCTTTAAATATAAGTCACCGATATCGTGACCATACTTATCATTTACTCTTTTAAGGTTATCAGAATCAATCATTATTAAGGAGATTTCCTTGTTGCCCTCGAGAATCAGCTTGGCTAAATCTTCATGGAAAGCACGGTGATTTTTTAAACCTGTTAGCTCATCCGTACGAGACATTGTATAAATTTTCTCATACAACCTTGCCGTTTCGATCGAATTTATTACCTGTGCGCCAATAATCTGTAACAGCTCTTCGTGCTCTTTTCGATAAGCAAAGTCTCTGTAGCTTTGTGCTGAAATGACACCTTTTACCTGGTCATCTATGACTACTGGAACGAATAAACAGGAGCTCGTTTCTTCTTCTCCTTCGCCCATTTTCGTATCATATTCTTGAGATTGGCTTTGCTGTTTTAAATGCACTATTTCTCTCGTCTTAATAACTTTTGACGTATAGTTTTCTCCAAATGGTATCTTGCTTGGAGTCGCTAACTCTCCATTATCCATTATAAAAATTAAATAAACAAACGGCTCTCCTTCATTATGTGTCGCAATATAAAAGGAATCAGCAGGCATTACTTGAGATACCATTTCGTAGGACTTTTGAAGAAGAATTTCTTCATTTAATGTCTTACTACAAATTTGAGCAAAATCATGCAGTATTCGGTAGTGGTTATTCATCCAATGCATGTTTTCCATTTGCTCATTGATTTGTTCAAGCTGAGTAAGTAAGGCTTGGGTAATTTCCAATTCATCTTTACTCTGACTATATCTATTAAAAAAATCTCTAGTCTCTTGTGTGATGAGATTCTTCTCTAATCCAAGCTTTTTAAGCAAGCTACTTATCTTTTTGAAAATAATTAGATTATTCGCTTTCTGAATCATTTTCTCCATGTGTAATCACTTCCAAAGTCAGATTCTCTATGAAAAAATCTAGTAGCAATATTACGGCTTTATTCAAAAAAAAATAGACTAATCTTCTACCGATTAATCTACGTTTCTAGCGATAGTCTCGGCAACTGGCTGGCATTTTCTTAGATGAATTTAGCCCCTATAGTTTTGCGTCTTCATTTTTCAATGAATTTGCCCTTTTCTTTATTCTATTATCAAACTAAAGTACAAGTGTAAAATGTAATTTTATTATATTGTTATTTTTAACTATGGTCAAACAGTTTTCAATAAATTCCATTTATATAGTAGGATAAAAGAACTATTTTTATCCCCATATACTACTTTTCATTATGACCTTTATAATATCTCATTCGTACTACTTTGTATCATCCTTATCTTATTCTACTATAAAGCTAGTAATTATTATAAAGATTTGCCTAATAATATTGAATTATTTGGCGATTAATGTATAATTATGCCGAATTACCATTTTACATACAATAATATATAGATTGATAGAGAGAAGGGGGTCGCCATGAATAGTGTGCCTATTATTCAGTTTAAAGGTGTAACGAAACAATTTGATAATAACCAAGCTGTCCTTGATGATGTAAGCTTTGAGATTGAACGTGGAAAGTTTTATACGCTTCTTGGTCCATCTGGTTGTGGTAAAACAACTATTTTACGTTTAATTGCTGGTTTTATTGAACCATCAGAGGGTGAAATCTTCTTCAATGGAAAGAAAATAAATACTGTCCCCGCTAATAAACGTCAGGTTAATACAGTGTTTCAGGATTATGCATTGTTTCCTCATTTAAATGTTTTTGAAAATGTGGCCTTTGGGTTACGAATCAAAAAAATGAAGAATACTGAAATCGAAGCGAAGGTAAAGGAAGCATTAAGCTTTGTGAATCTTGCAGGCTACGAAAAACGTGAAATTAATGAGATGTCTGGTGGACAAAAGCAACGTGTAGCCATTGCACGTGCGATCGTGAATGAGCCAGAAGTCATACTTTTAGACGAACCATTATCAGCATTAGACTTGAAGCTTCGTACTGAGATGCAATATGAACTTAGAGAATTACAACAGCGTCTAGGGATCACTTTCATTTTTGTAACTCATGACCAAGAGGAAGCACTTGCCATGTCAGATGAAATTTTTGTCCTTCATCAAGGCAAAATTCAACAAAGCGGCACCCCCACAGATATCTACGATGAACCTATTAATCGATTTGTCGCAGACTTTATTGGGGAGTCAAACATCGTAAAAGGAAAAATGAAAAAGGACTTCCTTGTTGAATTTGTTGGCAAATCCTTTGATTGTGTTGACCAAGGATTTACTGAAAATGAAACTGTTGAAATCGTAATACGCCCTGAAGATTTAGAAATCACTACAATAGAACGAGGTAAGCTACAGGTTGTTGTTGACTCACAACTATTCCGAGGCGTGCATTACGAGATTTGTTGCTTTGACAAAGACGGCAATGAATGGCTTGTACATTCAACGAAAAAGGCTACGGTTGGAGATGAAATAGGACTTTATTTTGACCCTGAAGCAATCCATGTTATGCGTCTTGGAGAGACCGAAGAGGAATTTGATCGTCGTTTAGAGGCTTATACGGACGGGGAAAGCCATGGAAAATAAGCTAACACGAAATCTATATATTATCCCGTATGCATTATGGATCGCGGTTTTTGTTATAGCTCCTATTACACTTATACTCTATTATTCCTTTTTTGATATCGAAGGAAATTTGTCATTAGCCAATTATAAAACCTTTTTTACACCGGTTTATTTAAAAATGACGCTTAGCTCGTTTTGGTATGCATTTTTAATAACGGCTATTTCATTACTAGTTGCTTATCCAACTGCTTATTTGTTAACGAAAACAAAGCATAAACATTTATGGTTATTACTAATCATTGCTCCTTCTTGGATCAATCTGCTATTAAAAGCGTATGCCTTTTTAGGGATTTTTGGAACCTACGGAGTAACTAATAGTTTATTAGAAGTGTTAGGAATTGGATCTCAACAGCTTTTATTTACAGACTTCAGCTTTGTGTTTGTATCTGTCTATATTTTTATTCCATTTATGATATTACCTATTTTCAACTCACTTAATGAAATGAATTCTAGCCTATTGGATGCTGCTAGTGATTTAGGTGCGTCACGCTGGACAACTTTTCGTAGAGTTATCTTCCCGCTTACTATACAAGGAGTAAAATCGGGTTGTCAGGTAGTATTTATTCCTGCTCTTTCTCTATTCATGCTTACTAGACTAATAGCTGGGAACAAGGTAATCACACTTGGAACTGCGATTGAACAGCAATTTCTCGTAACTCAAGATTGGGGAATGGGTTCAACTATCGCTGTCTTTTTAATTATCTTTATGGTTCTAATTATGGTTGCTACAGGGAACCGGAAGAAGAGAGGTGCATAAGATGAGAAATAAACTTTCTGTTTCATCCAGACTGTATTTAACGATAATCTTTTTCATTTTATATGCGCCTATTTTCTTCTTAGTATTTTACTCATTTAACAGTGGCGGTAATATGAATCAATTTGAGGGTTTTACTCTAGATTGGTATAAGGAGCTGTTTCAGGATACAAGACTCCTAATTATCGTCCTTAATACAGTTGTAGTTGCATTATTATCAGCTCTTGTATCAACCATTATAGGAGTGCTTGGGGCAATTGCAATTCACTCAGTAAAAAGAAGTCAAACGCAAAATGCTTTATTGTCCCTTAATAACGTTCTAATTGTTAGTCCAGACGTTATCATTGGTGCATCGTTTTTAATTTTACTTACAATGGTTGGCATTAAGCTTGGATTCTACTCTGTACTGCTATCTCATATCGCTTTCTGTATACCGATTGTGGTACTTATGGTACTTCCAAAATTAAAGGAAATGAGCCCATCCTTAGTTGATGCCGCTAGAGATTTAGGGGCCAGTCGCTTGGATGTCTTAACAAAGGTCATTATCCCCTATATTACACCTGGTATCTTTGCAGGATTTTTCATGGCTTTAACCTATTCCTTTGATGATTTTGCGGTAACCTTTTTCGTAACGGGTAATGGTTTTACAACTCTATCTGTCGAAATCTATTCATTAGCACGTCGTGGGATTGCGTTAAATATAAATGCATTATCTACACTTTTATTCTTATTTACAATGATCCTAGTTATCGGATATTACTTTATTGCTCAACGTAATCCTAAAGGATTGGGGGTTAGAAAATGAACAAACTAATCCGTTCCTTTGTTGCCATTCTTATCGTTTCGGGATTATTACTATACTTGATCTCCCATTTAAATTCGTCACAAGGGCTATCTAGTGGCAATACATTGACGATTTTTAACTGGGGTGATTATATCGATATGGAGGTAGTGGAACGTTTCGAGAAGGAAACAGGTATTAAAGTAATCTATGAAACCTTTGACTCAAACGAAGCGATGATGACAAAAATTGAACAAGGTGGTACAACCTATGACATCGCTGTACCATCCGAGTATATGATCGATAAAATGCGTCAAGAAAATTTATTGATTCCTCTTGATCATTCAAAGCTTCCGAATCTAAAAAATATTGATGAACGATTCATGGATCTTCCATTTGACCCTGGAAATGAATACTCTGTTCCATACTTCTGGGGTACTGTTGGAATTGTCTATAACCCAACAATGCTTGACGGTTTGGAAATTACTAGCTGGGACGACCTTTGGGACCCTGCACTAAAGAATGAGATTCTATTAATTGACGGTGCAAGAGAAGTAATTGGAATGGGACTGAATAGTTTAGGGTATTCTCTAAATGATACAAATCCTGACCATCTAATGGAGGCAAAAGAAAAACTCATTTCACTTACTCCTAACGTCAAGGCAATAGTTGGAGATGAGGGTCGAATGCTCCTTGAAAATCAGGAAGCTTCAATTGGCCTAGTATGGTCCGGTGTTGCATCTGAAATCATGTGGGAAAACGAAGATTTAGAATATGTGGTACCTATTGAGGGCTCAAACCTTTGGTTTGATAATATGGTCATACCAAAGACAGCCAAAAACGTTGATGCTGCTCATCAGTTTATTAACTTCATTCTCGATGCACAGGTTGCTGCACAAAATACAGAGTATGTTAGTTATTCAACGCCAAATAAAGAGGCACTTCAATATATGCCTGAAGAAATGGTAAATGATGAACGCTTTTATCCTTCACCAGAGCTTACAGAGAAGCTTGAAGTGTATGAAAATTTAGGAAAGAAAAATCTAGCAGTGTACAATCAAATTTTTCTAGAGTTCAAAATGGAACAAAACTAACCGAAAGGGCCTGCCAAACGTGTTCATATCCACGAAAGGCAAGCCCTTTTTAAATGGGACAAAGGGACAGGTTCGTTGTCCCACCCATATATTTCGGAGTTCCTTTTCATAAAAAAACAAGGTGCCTTCAGCAACCTTAAGTGATAGTGCTCATACAATTATGTTAATTCCTACTTAAACTAGCTTCAAATAAATCTATAATTTCCAAGAATCTTTCCGCTTCTCTAAATGTATGGTCAGCTAAAAGAGGATGGATATTGCTTTTAATCCGACATGCTTCAATTAGTTCTCTCGCTGTTTTCTTAAAATCCCTTAAGGAAGCAACTGAAACCTTATTTTGGTCTAAGAATTGGCTTAATATTGGTTTTGTTTCTGATTGTGGTCGCATAGAATCTAGATCAACTGCCTGAAATAACAATTGATCAAAGTCATGACTAAACTCTCTAGCTTGAGCAACTAATTTTCTCTCAGAAGGGTCTAAAAGATGGCCGATAAATTTAGCATGGTCAGCCATAATTCGTAAGAAGAAAACATTTTCTTGGATAACTGTGTCAGCCGTTGGGGCTAATTTACCTTCATTCAATTCTTTCAAACGATTTGCAAAGTAAGCCGCTTCTCTACTAATATGATCGACTAGTAAAGGGTAATTGTTTGACCGAATTTCACATCGTAAGGTCAAACCTAATACTTTCCGTTTATAGCCCCAAATGGCTGCCGCAGCTTGATAGACCTCATTGTTAAAAGCCTGAACTTGATGTAAATCGGAATTTACCGAAAATCTGGATAACTTCTCCTCAATTCTTTCAAATAGAGCTATAAACTGCTGTGCTTCATCGACTAGTTGTTTATGCTCGAGATTGAATCCTAAGCTTAAAAATAAAGCATGTTCCTTCATAATCCTAGACCAAAATGCAATTTCATCAAGTGACCTTGCAACTATCGGATTTGTTGCCATATCGTCCCTCCTTTATAATACATCTCCTTCCTATATATATGGATTCTCGGTAGTCCAAATTACCAATATTCAGCACCATTCTTTCGATTGTATAATCTTCTAACTTCAAAGCTAATACAAAAAATGCCTATCAAATCGCAAAATAATTTGATAAGCATTTAATATTTGTGAATAAAATATTATGATTGTAAAACAAGGTGTGCCACCGCTTCACAGTGGCTCGAGAGGACAGAATGAATGTCATTAGAGTGTGTCCGTTCTCGGAAACATATCCAAGGCATTTTTGGCACTATCGGTAGGCGGGAACATATCCACTGTATCCGTAACAAAACACATAAGGCTCATAAATTCATCAGCAAATTGGAATTTATCTCACTCATATTATTTCCAAATCAGCCCAGACATCTACTTAAAAAGGAATGCAATATGCTCATCCGATAAATCCTGTTTTCCTTTTAAAGAAATATAAATAGATAAATCCATCTTCAAAATCCAACGAATTCATATCGTCATATTATCACATTCCTTATATATACTGTTTCAGCCAGTCTGGCATGTTAGGGTCATCGATTGCCCAAGATTCTTCAATTCGCTCGTCTTCGTCCCAGTTGTTTTCGTCACCGTCAAAGAACTTCTGCCTGTGACACTTGTACTTAACAACTTCGTTTCCTTCAAGTCTATACTCGTTCCAATAATAATTCTGCTTACCATAACCCTTCCATTCGTTAGTAGTGTAAATTACCATATACATCATCCTTTCGTTATTTACAAATTCCTATTTATCAGTATTAAACCTATATCACTAAAATCCATATCTGGTTTTAACCAATGATTCATCGTCAATCTGTCAAACAGATGTAGATGGTCTTGAAGTTCTTTGTACTGTATTCTTCTTATGTACTCGCACTTGTCAAAATTGGTTATGAATCTCATAATCCCCTAATAGGGTTGTTTACTCATCTTCGTATTCTTGCGATAAGGTGCGATTTTTTAATGTAACTACAATTTTTGAAAGAACCTTTGTTGGATCCATATCCTTGTGATCACTTGAAAGTTGTCCCTTTTCAGGCTTTATAAAGAACTGTACTTTATCCTTACTTCCTTTGTATCCTATATAAAGCACTACTATAGTATTTCCATCCTTATCTGTTTTGACATTGGTATTTATCCAATAGTCAGGATCTGGTTTGATTTTTTCCTTTACCTCTGGAATATACCAATCATCTAACCTAATAAGCTTTGCATCCTTAAACAGTTCAATATTCAGTAACTTTTGGCATCGTGAATAAACTGATTTAAGGCTACCAATTTCTATTCTTTTTTGGCACTTTGGACAGACAAGTCCTACTTCGCTGTATTCATTATCAATATCCATTTCAATTTCGGGATGCTTAGAACAATGTAAATGAATACCATCTTGATTACAAAAATAATAATCCTTCCAGCTGATCTCTTTCGTATAATAATTTGTACAATCTCCATGTTTTACCTTTGACTCATCATGTAAACTGCATTTACGAAAGGAAATATCATCGTCTAATCGATATATAATTTTATCTTCCATAGCTTTTGACCCCCTATACTATTCCTTTTTTAAAGCCGGCAAAACTACTTCTAAATACTCCTGCCAATAATCACTATCGCCATCCATATCGTGTAGCCAATAATACATTAACAGTATTTCAAATTCTTGCTTTCTTCCTTTAGTGAAGGATTTTTTCGGCATCTTCCTATATAGTGAATCAAGGTTAAAGAGGTTACTTTTCTGCTTATAATCGTAGTCGTACTTCCTCCAAATATATTGGCTCTTCTTTCTATGTGTTGATGGCCAAACATCCTCGTTGTCATAAAAACTATTTATCCAACTATAGGCAAAGGCAAGAAGATTAACCTGATACTTTGCCCAGGTTTTATCAATCCAATCAGTTATTTCTTCTGTTATTGATGGTATTCCGTAATTAAACCTTTGCTCGCTTTCTACCCTATGATAGTCTTTTATAAAAAGAAAAAGCATCTCTGTTTGGTCCTTAAGAAACGGTAACCTTTTAATGAGCTGTGAATAGCAATCATAGGAAGCATTTCTAAATTCACTATCAGTATTATACAGAAAGAAAAATTCATTCCCCTTCATAATATTTCCAATGTGTTTGTGTATTTGCTTTCCATATTCATTGTAAATGCCAACAACCCATTCTCGAACTTCAGGATCATACTCCCTAAGCTGATTTCGATACTTCTCTAGCTTTTCATTATGGAGTACTGTTTTTTCTTCAGCCTCCGTAATATTCAGATAGTTATTAAAATACTCGAATACATAATCAACACAGATTTTCATATTATGAGTACGAGCATCAATGTCAAATTCATTGAGTTTATCTTCTTTTTTTCTTCGCGCAATGTATTCCTCAATACTTAGCATTTAAACCACCTCAAGCTTTTCACTAACTTGGAGCAAAGGTATTACCCTAACAACTCACGTATCCTTTCTGTAAGAATTGCTTTTCTTGCTTCATAAAACTTTTCGAAGTCCTCTATTTCAAGTGAAACATCTTGTGGAATCATCGCCTGCTTACAGAATTCTGCTTTTTGCTCATCGTTCATATCATTGTAGTAATCCGCCAGACGCATATCTTTTTTACTGCCGTTACTTCTACCTTCGAGAAGTTGTAAATTCGAAAGTCTATTACGGTTGCCCCTCCATCGTCTCCAATCTTCCATAGAAACGGATATCGGCTTACTGCCATCAAATCTGTCAAACGGATGGAGATGGTCTTGTTCATACTTGAAATTCTTATTTCTCCAATCAAGGCTCAAATAGTATAAAGCCTCTCCTGCAACTCTGCTTCCCTTTTCTGCATTCAGAATGTCTTCAATTTTTCCATCTGTTACTCTGAGGTCATTCATCTGTTCAAGCATATCAACCGTGATTTCTTGATCATTGCTGTTGATGTTGCTCTTCATTTGCTGCAGTTTCCCTGTTGTGCCAGATTGGAAATACGTGAACAGCACTGCTCTAACCAAGTAGGCACGGATACCCTCAAGATTGTTATTATAATCAGGATTGTAATAAATGAAATAGACAATTGGAAGAAGTACGTTCCAGCTACTTGAAAAGCGGCTGACCTCAATCTTCATTCCTTTTAGCACAATTTCCAAGGTTTTAAATGCCTTTTTGAATTCATTCCAGTTATTCTTAAGTTCCTCTGCTATCTGCTTACTAATATTAGATTTAACAACATCACCATAAAGCATAAGAGCAGAGCGGATAATAAAATCAGATCCAAAACCGGCATAGGAATTAGTAAGCAGTTTCCCAAACTCAGTCTTAGCACTTGGCCAGTAAGCCTCAAGAATAGACATCGTTATTTCAGACTTGCGCAGCGCTTTACCACCACTGTTAAATCTTACGAACATTTCCAGAGCGTCGTCCTGCTTCATATCCTGGATTTCCGTAAAGCGAATCAGCTTTTCCACAAATATTTTATTGTAAAGTTTATTCAGGATTTCCCTTGCATACTCTTTGCTATCTGCGGGAACATTAACTATGGTAGCCTCTATAGCTTGTGGTCTTGTTGTTTCATCCTGAAATTTCTTATCTAGGATGTTTTTAATTTCAAACTGTGTCGGACTTAGCTTACCAACTTTCTCACTGAACTTGATATCATACTTTTTACTATTGTATTCCTCTTCATCAACAGTCAGCTTATTCTTATTCAGTTCAATCAGTAATTTTGTAACCAATCCACCGTTATTATTTCTTCTTGCGAATTTCTGACGAATATATGCTTTTCCCAAAAGAGATAGGAACAGGGATGTTAATCTCTGTTGGCCATCAAGTACTGCTGTATCTGTAATCTTTACATCAATATTACTTAGTTCATAATTTACACTGTCTGCCTGTTTTCTGCTATCAAAGGTTACCTCAGACAGGAAGTTGCAGAAGTATGTATCCCAGGTCACGTTGTCATCATCCACATGCCAGAACAAGAATGTGGCAATTGGGTAATCAAGCAGAATAGAGTCCCACAGCTTTTCTATTTGCTCCATGCTCCAAACATACTGTCTTTGAAATGCCGGCATAACAAACTTTCCGTTTTTGATATTTTGCAATGCCTCGTATATCGTTATGCTATCATCAATCAGCTTACTCATCGTGATTCCTCCTAACTATATTTAGGTAGTTTTCCGTTGTTTCTACATAACATTGTTTCTATCGATATTCAATACGCACTTTGATACAATGTGCTTGTTTTACTACTATCTGATTTTTTTAAATTACAATCTTGACATGATAATTGAATGTTACACACGTCATTTATTCCGCCCTCATTTAATGATACAATATGGTCAAAATGTTTTTCATTATCTTCTAACAATGAATATAATCCAGTTAAATCCCTTTTACAGAAAACACAACGACCTTTGTCCCTAAACAGTGCTGCACGCTTTACCCACTCTGGAATATACACTCTTTTTCTTGGGTTGTCCTCAAATGCAACAGCCTGCTGATTATTAAATCTTAGTAGGAAATCTCTGTTTTGAAACAAGATATATTCAACTTCAATAGCAATATCATAGATGACACCATCAAACATCCCATCTTCATATCTATTAAGGTATTCTATATATTCATTGTATGTTTCCAGATAATCCTCATGGTCAACTTTAAAATCATTGCTCAAAGAAATGTCTGTCCCTCTATATTTTAGAATAGCTTGATTAATCCAAGAGATAGGATTAAAGTCAACAATTTCTCCTGAATTTGCGATATGATTCGCCTGCTCATAAAAAACCCTTTCAATAAGCCATGAACAATATTCCCTCAATACAGATACTTTCGGAAACTCTTCTGGCTCTATTTCAAACTGCCGTTCCGTAAATTCAGCATTAGTGGTTAAGTATTCAAACTTCCCCATACTTTCATTAGCAAGATGACAAAAATAGTACACATTAAAAAATTTCATATCTATAGTTATCATCGCTACACCTCTTCGTTATAAAAACTTGATTTGTATTTCATAAGTGTATCTTCAACCTCGTGCCAAATTGTTACCGTTTCACCGTCATCCTCAAATACTTTACCGTGGCTCTTAGGTCCATCCAACTTCATCTGTGAGTAATTATTCTTAAAAGTAGGCACATACAGTTCAGGGTTGTTTTCGTCACTGCATAAACGTTCCATCATATCTATGGTAGCACGACCTGTGGTGGCAACTGCTTTAAAGTAAGCACTGATGATTTTATGGTTGTATTGATTCGGCTTAACAGCCCATACTGGGATTCGTTGATTTGCTTTTCCGTAAAAATCTTTGTTTGTATCTTCATTCTGCCTAGCTACTGTTTTTGGATTATAGGCTTGTGATGCTTTTTCAAAGGTTTTTGCAATATACCAGCGCATACAGCTTTCCACTGCAGCATCATGTGTTTCATTCGTTAAATTCAATGCGATGCAGAACTTCTCATACACATCTGCATCAATTGTAAAGGTAACGCTCTTATTCACCATTTACACCTCCGCTATTTACTCTATTACAAATTATACCACTAATTTGTATTTTGTAAATACTAATAAACTAATTTGTATTGACTCATCAACATACATACGAAAAACACCCTGCATTTCAGCAAGGTGTTATATCCTATTAACATTTTTTTAGTTTTCAATTTCTATACTAATGCCTGACTTAAATTCCACCTCAATTCTTTCATCGTGAACTGTAACCTTTTCAATAAGCCTCCTTACTAGCTGCTCATCATATTCCTCCAACTCGCAGGGTTGTTCATTTAAGAAATCTGTCAATTCTGCGATTCGTTGCCTTTTTCCTTCTCGCTCTGCATTTTCAACCAGTGCATTTTGCTTCAGTTCCCGAAGACGGTAAATTTCATCAGCCACATCTTCATAGTCATTCTTGGACTTTGCTTGGATAAGAAGCTGTTGCTGTAATTCTTCCAATTTGCTATCAATATCATTGGTGGCATTATCATTTTCTTCATTAAATACAGTAGCTATGTTTTTCTGCAAGGTTGAGAGGAAGGGTTCTTTGTTAGCCAAAAGTTCGTTAATGGCCTTGACCACTGTTGTCTGCAATGTTTCCTCGTTTATGGTAGGGGCCATGCATTCAGACCCTTTTTCCTCCAATCGGCTGACGCATCTCCAAACAATAGACTTGTAACCTCGGTTATTCCAATGTACCCGTCGGTAAATATCGCCGCAGTGACTGCAGTACACAATACTCGATAAAGCATACTTGCTGCTATAGACTCTCTTTTTACCGCCCTTCCCACCACGCAGGTTGGATCTCCGAACCATCTCTTCTTGAACTTGCATAAAAAGCTCCCTTGGAATAATCGGCTCATGGCTGTTTTCTACATAATACTGGGGAACGATGCCGTTATTCTTGACTCGCTTTTTAGAAAGGAAATCAACCGTATATGTTTTTTGTAGAAGGGCATCACCGATGTATTTTTCATTCTGCAGTATCTTTTTCAGTGTTTCTGGTCTCCATTTGGCTTTGCCTGCCGCTGTTAGAATACCGTCTGCTTCTAGTCCTCTTGCTATTTGTAAAAGGCTGGCTCCCTCTAGGTACTCCCTGTAAATCCGTTTAACAACCTCAGCACCCTCTGGGTCAATGACTAGTTGTTTGTTTTCGTCCTTGGTGTATCCAAGGAAACGCTTGTGGTTGACCTGAACCTCACCTTGTTGATATCGATACTGAATGCCTAGCTTAACGTTCTGGCTTAAGGATTGACTTTCCTGTTGGGCAAGGGAAGCCATAATGGTTAGTAGGACTTCACCCTTGGAATCCATGGTATTGATATTCTCTTTCTCGAAGAAAACAGCGATGTTTTTATCCTTTAACTGCCGGATATATTTAAGGCAGTCCAACGTGTTTCTGGCAAATCGGCTGATGGATTTTGTGATGATCATATCAATATTTCCTGCCATGCACTCTTCAATCATGCGGTTAAACTCTTCACGCTTCTTGGTATTTGTACCTGTGATACCGTCATCCGCAAAAATACCTGCCAATTCCCATTCCTTGTTCTTCTTAATATAGTTTGTATAATGTTCAATCTGAATTTCATAACTTGAAGCCTGCTCTTCACTATCCGTTGAAACACGGCAGTAAGCAGCCACTCGTATTTTGGGTTTGCTTTCACTATTTTTATTATTTCCGACTCGTTTAATTGCCGGAATGACTGTTACATTTCTACTCACTGCCACTTGTTACACCTCACTTTCTATCAAACTGTAGGCATATTCGGCCTGTTTGTATGGATCTTCATATTTTTGCACCAGAGGTTTTGCTTTGAACTTTCCAGGATAAGTCGTTTCCGGCACATCTTTAGGCTCCCATATCCTTCCGAGCTTTTCTGCTCGTTTTCGTTTTTCTGCTCTGGCTTTTTCAAAGATCTCCTCATCAATAATGGGAGGGTAAAATTCATCGCCAAGATAGTGCTTGTTCTGCAACATCTTACTTGCTGTGGCATGGTAGCAATCTATCCCAGCTTTTTTAGCAGCATCCTTCAAAGAAAGGCCTGCCAAGTATCCGGAAAATAATTCTTTTACCTGCTCAGAAGTCTTTTCATCCACAACAGCTCTTCCATCTTCAATTCTATATCCATAGGGTGTGTGACCCATCTAATTCACCAACCTTTCCTTCAATGTGATTCCACATTTTAATTCAAAACCTACTTCCTCCCGTGAAAAGACAATAATCCTCTCTACGTAATCTTCAAACAACTCATCCTCATAAGCTGTGAGCATTTTGGACTTAGTGGTAAACTTAAGCAGACGGTCAACTTCATCTACTTTTGCAAAATTGCCATTGACGGAACGAGTAAGTTGATCCTTTTCGGCAAGAAGCCTGTCTCTTTCTGCCTCCAGTGCATTCTTTTCTTTATTAAACAGAGCAGGTTCCAGATACCCTTTGGCCATTAAACCTGTCAGCACCTGGCTCTGCTCCATGTTGTTTTCAATTTTAGTTTCCAACTCTTCAATTCTACGAAAACTCGCTGCATTGTTCTGGTTACGTAACCCCTGCCAAAGTGGTCTTAATATGAACTTCTGACCAAATATGAGTTTATTCATCATCGTAACAAATGCAGTCTTTATATCTTCATCTCGAATGAACTGCATGGAACATTCCGTTATATTGCTTATGTGATTACTGCAGCACCAAGCAGTGTATTTTCTCGGACCAGATGAATGTATCCGTCTTTTAAAGGTACTGCCACATTCCGAGCAGATAATTTTGCTGGAGAAAGAATATCGGTTTAGATATTTACTGTTGCGCTTTTCGATGCCTTTTTCCTTTGCTCTCTGATTGAGAATGGCATCTACAGCTTCAAAATCTTCATGGCTGATAATTGCCTCATGGTGGTTTTCTACTAGATACATATTTTTCTCACCATAATTGGTGTGCCTGTTAAAATGGCTATCAGTATAAGTCTTTTGCAAAATAACATCGCCAGTATATTTTTCATTGGTTAGAATCCCTCGAATAGTAGTAGCAGTCCAACAACCTCCTCTTTTTGAAGGGACACCCTTTTGATTAAGATCATTAGCAACCTTCTGTGTGCCTTTGCCCGATAATACCTCTGAAAAAATATACTTCACAATTTCAGCTTGCTTGGGATTTACTATCATCTGACCGTCAATGTTTTGATACCCATACGGTGGGTAGGAAATTTTAAAGGTTCCGTTTTGAAATCGTCTTTGAATTGCCCATTTCGTATTTTCAGAAATGGAAATTGACTCACTTTCTGCAAGCCCGCTTAATATGGAGAGCATTAATTCACTTTCCATTGAACCCGTATTGATGTTTTCTTTCTCAAAATAGATATGAACCCCAAGGTCAATCAGTTTTCGAACCATCTCCAAGCAATCTGTAGTATTTCTCGCAAATCGGCTAATTGACTTTGTAATGATTAAGTCAATTCTCCCAGTTTCACAGTCTGATAACATTCTAAGTAGGTCAGAGCGGTTTTCCTTTTTCGTGCCGCTGATTCCCTCGTCATAATATAAGCCTGCATATTCCCATTCTGGATTCGCCTTTATATAAGTCTCATAATGAGCCTTTTGCGCTTGCAAGCTGACTAGCTGTTCATTACTATCTGTTGAAACTCGGCAGTAGGCAACTACTCGTGTTTTTGGCTTAATAAAAGAGTTGGCTAGATTCCCTTCTATTTTCGTTATCTTTTTCATCCTCTCACCTCCTTCTTGGTAGGTCACATATTACCTCTGAAACCCTTATATATCAACGGTTTCAGGGCATTATCTCAGCTAAAAAGGGGGAGAATGTTTGGCGATTGAGTGCATCTATCTTGTTGAATTCTACTTCAGTTATTAAGCCTTTTTCGAGCATCTTTCTCAGCAATTTTTCTGCCTGAATATAATCAAACTCACGTTGTAACTGTTCCTGTGACACTCTCTTAAGTGCGGTGGTGTTTTTGTCTATAACCTCATCCGAGATCTTCGTAACTTTTTTATCCTCGTGCTGATTCACTAGGAATCACCTCCTACCTAATAGCCGTGGGAACAGGTCGAAGTTGAGGATTTGTAGAATTTAATTAAATCAAGGCATAAAAAAAGAGCCTGCAAGGGAAGAACCCCCGCAGGCTAGATAAATTAATAGTTTAATATTTTATTTAGGAATCTCGATGATTTTTAACTCGCTCAATTTGTTAATCATACTTAATAAATGCATCCGTAAAGCCTGCCTTTTTAGCCTTGGCAAGCTGTGCCTCAGCATTTGCTTTGTCCGAATATGCACCAATTTGCACACGGTAATATTTCTTATTCACCAGCTCAACTGTTTTATTTTCAGCACTTAATAGTTTCTTCACATCCACTCGAAAGGTGTCCATACTCTTCCCATGTTTAGGAAACCAGTGCATCACATCCCCATGATTGCTGGCAATGCCTCGTTTATAACCTTCGCTATGGCAGATGATATCCTTCTCACTAAACCTATAGAGTTTGCAGAGATATACACAAAGCTCTACAGATTCCTTATAAACGGCAGAAAAATACGAGGCATCGGTTAGACTGTCCTCGCAGATTTCAAATCCTATATGAGTATTGTTCGCAGCTCCGCCAGCATGCCAACCTCGGTGATTCCAAGGCAATGTTTGATAGGTGGCAATAGAGCCATCTGCTAATTTACCAATAAAGGCATGAACACAAACTTGACGACCTCCAGGTTTATCTTGATTCCAATGGTTGTTGTACTGGTTCTTTCCAAGCAAACCGTCGTCTGGGCCAACATATCGCTTGAGCCACGGGTTATTGGCTCCGGTCGAGTGAACCATAATACCCTTTGGCGTTATGGTTTTACCCGCTTTGAAGCAGGCATTGTTCGTAAGTAATAGTTTGCGTAACTTCATTAAAATCACCTCTAATCAAATATTAAGTCAATCATCTTCCACCACCAGGCTTAGGCGGTTCCCCATCACGTCCATGTAGTTGCTGTAAAACCGATTTTAGGTTTTCTGGAATAGGCAGTCCAATATGTCCAGCGTTCTCTAAAATGGATACTCCTTCATTACTTAGGTAGAAAAAGATTACTGCTGTTCGTAAAATGCCACTGTTTTCTCCAATACTAACCAAAATTTGTGTATCGATAATATGAGCGATGCCTACCATTATAAAGATGAGTACCTTTTTGAAAATTCCCTTAGCACCGATTTCGCTATACAGTTTTTTGTTTACAATTGCACAAAAGACACCTGTCAGGTAGTCAATGATCACAAAGGCTACCAGTGCATAGAGAAATCCGTCATAACCTCCGAGAAACCATCCAAGAAATCCACCGACTGCGGCAATAGCCAGCTGTATCCAATTCCAAATCTCTTTCATTAATAGACACCTCCATTTCGTGTATTTCCATATATAAAAGCGCCCTTGCAGATGACAAGAGCGCTGAATATTACCTTTACATTATTTGAATTAGATCATGAATTTGTTGCATTACATCCGCCTTTGGTCGTCCTGTACCGAAAGGTAGCCATGTGACTGGTGGTATATCGAATGCCTGCGAAGAATCAAAGCCATTAATCATTATAATAATTGAATCAATAGCCTTGCGTATTTCAACGATATGAAATGGCCAATTCTTAACAGTGGTCTTTCCTGTGATGATCTCCTCTTTCCAAGTCACAGGAGATAGATTGTAATAGCTACGCACTCTATTTACAGCAGTTCGAAGCGTCTGAATATGTGCTGCCTTCACGTGTGTCACATTTGGAGTGATGATTTCAAAAGGTAATGCCAATATCGTAAAAGTACGAACAACTTCTATACTTGCTGATTCGATATCACTGTCAAGACAACGGAAGGTAACCGTATGATTACCTGCAGAAAGCGGTTCAGCTTGGTAAATTGTCTTGACCCCATTACCAAGATAGCCGCTTACAGAAAACCGCTCAGGATTGTCTACGCTGTTTTGCCATGAACCAGAGTCAATCCTTACCTCCACTATTTGTGTTTGTCCATCCGGTTCAATTCCTGTTGTGATCATAAAACGTGGTGTAGCATTATAAGTAAAATTGCCAGACATTGGACAGTCCACTATCGGTGCTACAGGCGGGCTGTTTTTCTTTACCGCGTTACTAACAACATAGGCAGACACTGCATCAAGTGCATCTGTGACGCTGATTCGATAACGAGTATATCTACCGGCAACCTGTGAGGCATTTACCTGAAGAGTGCCTGAAGTCGCATTGGAAATAACTGTCGTCAGTGCTTCATAAGCAGACCAATTTAGTCCATCTATCGAAGTGGCCTGTTGAATAACATATTGCTTGATGGAGCTGGTTCCAGGTACCGTTCCACTCCACGAAAGGTTTATTGTATTTACTTCATAGATAGGAGGGTTTGCGGTAAAAGAAGTCGGCGGTATTGGTAGTATGTTTTTACGAACAGTATTACTGGTAATAGTCCAGCCTGAGTAAAAATCCTCTCCAGCTGTACCACGGGTTCTTATTCGGAACCGACGATAATGACCACGTGTAGCAGGTGGACTGACATTTAAAATACTGCTTGTTGCAGAAGTATTGACTATCGCCAATGCCAACCAAGCACCCCAATTGCTATTATCTGGCGAATCACTATATTGTATTTCGTAGGAAGTGATGGGATTACCTGCGCCACCAGCTGCTCCACTCCACGAAAGAGTAACGTTTCCTTCAGATAATGTTGCACTTACCGTGCAGGCAGTCGGTGCTGCACAGGCAGTGATGTTGCAATAAATGCTATTACTGATTTTCTCTATTGAGTAAACATCAAATGTGTCAATTGTCCAAATACCAAATTGTGTATATGTTCCTGGGGTCCTCGATACAATTGGATTATAGCTACCACCGCTTGCTGCCAATGTCAACATGGTCAACACATTCCACGCACTCCATGTGCTGTTATCCGTGGATGTGCGACTGGCAATTTGATACCCCTTAATTGGACTGGTACCGCTAGACGCTCCGCTCCAAGTAAGTGTGATAGTCTCATTACTATATGCCGCAGGGGAGGCAACAGCAGTCGTTGCTGGCTTTGGTACCGTATTCCTGCGGACGCTGTTTGTGGATACTTTCCAGCTAGAGTAATAACTAGCTCCTGCTGTACCACGGGTTCGTACACGAAATCTTCGGTAATTACCTCGCGTTGAGGGCGGTGCTACTGATACACTGCCACTTGATGCTGTGGTGGTCACAGTTGTCAGAGCAGTCCATGCTCCCCATGTGATGTTATCGGCAGAATCACTATATTGAATCTCATAACTAGAAATCGTATTATTGATGCCCCCAGAAGCACCACTCCAAGAAAGAGTCACATCCCCTTCCGCAAGTGTCGGGGAAACCGTACAAGATGTCGGTGCTCCACATGCTGTAGTAAGCAATGGAGAGCTTAATACCGTATAACTCGAATTGGTAATTACACCAGAGGATAATGGCAATCGCCCATCAGATACCACTTTGAATGTGACTGGCTGGGTTGCATTACCTGTAGTAGAAGCACAGGTCACCGAAACATACCTGAGTCTTGGTGTAGTTCCATCCCAGTTATCCCCGTCCGCCGCTTTGATTCGCACCTGCGAAGAAGATCCATTTACAGTCATTGTACAAAGCAATGCATAACCATTATGGATGAAGGAACCTGAAGAACCCAATGCAGCGGATATGGTAAAGTTGTATGTCATCTGGCTATTATTAGGTCGGCTTTTAGTATAAGTAATCGTGTAATAAACGGTCGGGCTGGAACCCGCCTGCAGAGTGATGCCGTTAATATCCGCCACTTATATTCACCTCCTATTCATAAACCGCAGAAACTAGCGAGTTTACCAACCCGCAAAGACTAGTATTCAACCGAGTATCAATAATGTTATTTGCTGAAATCGATGTAGCAGCTGAAGGTATTAGAACATCAGCAATACCTAGTTCATAGACATCGCTTGTTCTTGTCAATTCCGGAGCTATGGGCGATGCCGTTGGAGTACCAGTAACAATGGCGAGCTGAATGCTTCTCGTAATTTGACTTAAACGAACCACAACCCTGTCTATGCGAGGATTGCTCCCAGCTGCTGTAGCAAGGGGTTTATTTAAAACATCCGTATTTTCATATCTATAACCATTAATCCATGCACTGCCCGGTGCTATGGTTACTGCTAATCCAATCCCAGGAGATACCAGTAAGTTTGTTGGTGTCGCATAAAACACACCATTCGAGACAAGGCTTCCAAAGTATGCAGCGAAGTCCGTTGCATCATAGACTCTATCACCATCGGATGAATTGAAAAATCCGCTTTTTTCCATCAATCACTCCTCCTTCTATTCCGTTTTTGTATACTCTATTACTACATAGCCTGTATACGCAGTTCTATCATTGCCTGGTTCGACTACAATGTCGGTCTTATTTGCGAAGAGTCCGATTTGCGATGCGAAGTTGTTGTACCGGGCAAGGGGCAGTGGCAAGAATACGGTCCCATTTGTCGCAAAGCCTGTTAAACTGACAATAGTGCTGAGGTTTGATATGCCGTGAGCTACGCTTTTCGGTGTCGCATTTGTAAGTGACCCAAGATTCACTTGCTTGCGATAAATTGTCTTACCATCTATCCATAGTCGCCCAGTGTTTTGTTCTGTAGTTGAATAGTCGCTAAAAGAAGAAACCATTTTAGTAGCTGTAATTGTACGGTCTGCAATTTTTAAACCTGTAACTGCTCCATTGGCAATTCTTGCAGTAGTTACAGGTTCATTATTGATATTAAGCCAGTTTGCTTGTCCAGAAGGGTTATTAAATACGAAAACAGAAATCACATAGAAAGTCAGCGTATTGCGAGAAATAAAGAAACCCATTGCCCGCTGATATCCATTTCCCGTATTGTCCCCGCTATGTTTTATCAAAAAGACATGGCCGTCGTCACTTGGCTGGTCACTAAACTTATTGCCACTCCATGAGGTGAAATAAAAGGCATCTCCAGGTTTCATATAATACAACGCATATTGTCCAATCGATATAGTTCCTCCGCCAACATTGATTTCGAGCGCAGGTAGTTTTCCATACAGATTGTTGATAGTAGATGCTACGTTGTCTCCTTGAATCTTTGAATCTACCTCCGTCAAGTCGCCTAAGGTTTCCTCAACTGTTACTAGCGTATCCTCCACTGCTCCTAAAGCCTGTGCAATTTCAGATATGCCAGTTGGAGCCGATATTGCTGTTTTCACCTCGCTCAAGTCGGAGTGTAATTTTTGGGCTATTGTCAATTCAGCTTTTCCGAATACTACACTGATACTCTGGCCATCTGCGTCATAGGTTTCTTCAACTTCGGTGATGCGTGTCGTCATGGATACACCCCATGCTTTGGAAATGACTTTGACGGTCTGCCCAAGATCGAAGTCTATCTTATATGACAAATTACCGTGTGGATTGACCGATGTATCAAATGAATAGCGTATGGCTTGCTCACTCAGCTTACTTTGACCTCGAAAGATTAGTGTATCAATGTAATCTAAACCAAAGTCTTCTGCCCGTAAGTCCTTAGCATCCACAAAAATTTCGTGCCTTGTCTCACCAGAGCCACTTGTAATTGCAACAAAAGTTCTGTCTGGACCTTCTCCTTCACCACCAACAAGGGCGGTGTTGGCATAATCTCCAGCACTTATTGTATAAATCTGTTCTGTAAGGTTTTCATATTCCTTAGAAAATACAGCTTGTGATTCCGTTCCCATATATAACGCTACGGTAAAAACCCCTGTAGCAGGAGTGAACACAGTCTTAATGCCAACATCCGATGCAACACATAGTTCCGTCACAGCATCCATCAAATTTCGATACGATACCTGTGTGCTGATAGGAACATTAAAGTTTGGAGCAGAAAAGGATATGTTCGCAATCTTCCTTGCTACATCAGAAGGATTGATAAGATTATTATTTAAAAGTTGCTCTACACAAGTAGAAATATCACCAGACAATTTCTCCGTTTGCCAAACAATGCGGCGGGAGAGGAAGGAAGTTGCAAACCGACCACTTGCAGTAATAATTTCATGCTCGGTTTGAGAAAGTTCCAGATGTTCGATGATCCCGACTTCCTCATCATCATTTTTCCAGATGATATTTCCTTCCTTTAATAGCTCTGTATTTTCCGTAGTTGCAATCGCTTTTAACTCAAATGAGCCGCACTGGGAATAGCGTCTCGTCCAGCGTAAGTACTCAAAGGACTCCACAATGCCCACAAGCTCTCGGTTTGAATTGTAGATATACAGTTCCATCTTCACACCCCCAAAAACTGCGGACGAAAGTATATGCTAACCTCTAACAGTTCCATATTGACAGAAGCATCGTAACGCAGTGTATTAAGACCCGCCGCGAGTTGAAAGAACACCGAATTGGTATCCAACAGGGAAAATGCATTTGTAACCGTTGACCCATCAATCTGGACCACACGCTTACTAGCGAAGTGGGTATATACACGAAGTTCATCCCCAGCGCTCATTGTTGTGAGAAGTCGGATATACTCGCCAGTATCTATGTTTAATAGTTCAGGATTCGACACAGTGCCTAATGCCCTAAACACAATTTCACATCCGCAAGATACATCCCCGATATTTTCCACCGTTATAATCTGGCTAGGCTGACGCATTCCAAACTCCATCCCACTCGTTGGAATTTCCAGTTCAAACTCAAACAGTGGTATCCATGATGCCAGTTCCTCTCGCACCTCATTTAATGTCTCGAAGAAAGGGGATGGGCAGAGTAGGCTGATAAAGAAATTAGGTATTCGTTGCCGATTAGAAACACTAAAGCCTGCCTCCTCCACCACACAGGATATCTGTCGGTCACGGTATTGAAGGGTCCCAAGTAGCTTTGGGCTAAATATTTGAAGGAATCGTTGTCTCCTTTTATAGGCTTCATCGGGAGTATCAGCAACAACCGTACCTTCAATTGTTATGTTTCGCATATCTAGCGTGGAAGAAATATAAAAAGCGCCATCCTGATCTGGCGCCTTGAAAGTGTTGACGGTTTGACGCACATTGCCAGTACCATCTACCTTCGTAAGAAAGTACGGTCGGCTTTGCTTAAGCGTAATGCTCTCTCCGTCTCTATTGGTGTATGTTAGCTCCATTGCCGTACCTCCCTTACAATTCAAGTGCCAGTTTACGGGATAGATTCTTAAACTCCCGTGCTAGTTCTTTTTCTGATAGAGCCTTAGGTGTCATAACTGAAATATTTTGAGTGATACTTGCACCAGTGGCATTGCCTTGCCCAGATACACCTCTGTAATTAAAATCAAAGGTCGTTGGTACTGCATTTTGCATATCCTTTGAAACTGCTGTCATTGCATCCTCAAAACCTACACCGATACCTTCACCCATGTTGTGGCCAATTCCAGCAAATAGAGTTGAAGGGGAGCGGATACCGAAAAAGTCTTTTATCCTCGATACAACATTTCCGAAAAACCCGGATATTTTACCCCATAACCATGCACCTGCGTCTGATATACCCTTCCACAGCCCTTTAATCAAATTGCCGCCCACTTGTGCCATTTGACCGATATAGCCAGTAAAGGCCCTAACCAGTCCATAGATAATCTGCGGTACGGCTTTTACGATCTCCACGATTATCCTTGGCAGATTTGCAATCAGTGCCACAAACAGTTGTACACCCGCTAAGATAATCTTATCGATGTTACCAATAATGGCATTGACCAGCGAGCTAACAATCTTGGGAATAGCACCTACAACAGTAGTAATAATCTGTGGCAATGCCTGTATGAGTGATATTAGAAGCCGGATACCTGCATCAATAATCAAAGGAATCGACCCAATAACAGCACTGATGATACTATCGATAATTTGCGGAATTGCTTCCACAACTGCTGTAATAATGGTAGGCAAAGCTGTGACCAGTGAGGTCAATAATTGAATACCCGCATCAATAATCTGTGGAATAGATGCAATGATAAAATCCACTATTGCTTTGATGATGACCGGTAAGGCAGAAGTAAGCTGAGGTATTGCCTCTACCAATCCCTGTGCTAACCCTATAATCAACTGCAAAGCGGCATCCAAAATGAGTGGTAGGTTATCCATCAATCCTTGGACAATCTGCATAACTGCAGAAACTGCCGCAGGGATGAGTTGTGGTAACGCTATGCCGATTCCCTCCACAAGTGCTGTTACTAATTCAATTGCTGCATTTATTAGCAGTGGAAGGTTATCAATTAATGCACCGACAATCGTCATTAGAGCACTTACCGTCGCTGGAATAAGTTCGGGTAAAAGGCTCAAAATTGTTTCCAGTACTTGCGCGAATATATTTGTAACCAATTCAAGAAGCATTGGTAGCAAGTCTGCAACCGCCGCTAATATTGCGCCTGTCGCTGTTGGCAAGGCGGCTACGATATTTTCTAAAACCGGTACAATATTAGTGACAACCGCCTCGAAAGCATCAACAAGATTCTCAGTCAGATTCGTCATATCAGCATTGGCATTACCGAGTCCAGCTGTAAATGAACCAAGTGCGGCCTGTAGTAACCCAATAGAACCGGAGATTGTCTCGGTTGATTCTTTTGCAAAGTTACCTGCATACTGCTCTGTGTTCTCAAAGAACATTTGCATTGCTACTTCGGCTTTTTCCGCTTGTGTTGCAGTATTCCAAGTGAAATCCAGACCCTTTGCGAGAGCATAGGCTTCGATGTTTGTAGCGTTCATCGCAACACCTAAGTTATCCATCATATCAAAGTTACCCTTTGCCGCCCCAGTGACTGCCTCCAATGCCGAGGACATATCAATACCCATAACAGATGCCATGTCTGCCGCACGTTGCATGGCCTTTTCAGTTAGCTCAAGACTTCTCTGTTGCTGTATACCAGAACCTTGGAATAACGCGCCCATTTTGTTAGCAGTTGCAAGGTACTCACTTTGGGAAACACCTAGATTTTTATAGGCTTCCTCACCAGTTTTCTGAATCGATGCAGCATATGCTCCAAAAACCGCCTCCGATCCACCTAGGTTTTGTTCTAATTCTCCAAACTGAGTAACTACCTCTTTACCTAACTTAATAGCCGCGGCTCCAGCGGCAACGGCAACCGCACCCATCGCCACACCAATTCCCTTGAGTACACCGCCAAGCTTTTCAAACCTGCCACCAGCATCCTCTGCACTTTTACCTGAATCCTCTAACTCTTCACCGAGATTATCCGCTTCAATTGTAGACTCCTCAAGTTCACGTTCCATAAGGTTCAGTTCTGCCTGAGCCCTATTTAATTGTATCTGCCAGTTTTGGGTACGACGGTCATTTTCACCGAAAGAGGAGGAGGCATTATCAAGGGCAGCCTTAAGGGTAGAAATCTTTTCTTTCTGTGCGTCAATTTCTTTATTTAAAACGGCATTTCGAGCCGTAATCGATTGAATGGATTTATCGTTTTTATCAAATTGACTGGTTACAAGGGCCATTTCACTACCTAGTACCTTAAATGATTGATTGATTTCGGAGAGTGCCTTCTTAAATTCTCGCTCACCCTCGACACCTATTTTTAATCCAAAATTATCCGCCATCCCTTCACCTCCTCCTATATGCCTAGTGGGATAATATCGTCAATGGTCTGAGTTTTCTTTGGCTTTTCAATGCCATGCCACTGCTTATGGCAAGCCCATAAATCAAAAAACAGTCCAATTGGCAGAAGCCAGAATTCCTCTGCCTCCATGCCCATCTGGACTGTTCCATAATAAAGAAGCCGGGTAAAGACCTCAGCGTCCGTTACCCAACTTCCACGTTTTTTGGAGTTTCCTCCTCACTTTCCACATTTCTCTTTGTACCTTTGAACATTGCCTCGGTAATTGCAATTTTATATGCCGCTAAGTCAAGCGGTGAAGTAAGAAGCTCCACTTCTTCCTCTGTAAGCAATTCTTCTGGTGCGTTCTTATTCTTAAGATTACGAATCAAAATGGACTGGTTTGCAAGCAATGTAATTAGCCAAACAATCTCGTCCAGTGCCATCTCGAAGTTTTCTGATTTCATCAGCTTTTCTCCAAGGTTTTCAAGACCACCGTAACGACCCGCAATGGCCTTTGTTGCACGTGTAGTTAAAACCAGTTCATACTCTTTGTCACCTATGTTGATTGAGGCACTTCTATCATTATCCATGATTTCCCCTCCTATGGTTCAGGTGTATATACAGGTTCATAGACCTCTGTGAACCAACCTGTTATGGTGGTCGATGAAACACCAGGATCGCCTTCTGTAACTTCCGCTTTCCATGGGTGCTTGCCCAATCCATCCAGCTTATTTCTACGCATAACGGTTCCCTCAATGGTGGGTGTAGAAAAGGTAATGGAATCAGCCTTTGTCTGCAAGTTGGTTGCTGGTAGTCCAAACTTAACGCGATACAACCAAAAATAGCGGTATGTTCCATTAGCCCTTTGCGCACGAAACCCAACTGCAACGGGTGTACCCACGTTTTCACTGGCTGAGATTAATACTCCGTTATCATCTGTAGAAGCACCAGTTAAATCCGCTGCGACTGTCGGACCAATGTCGTCTACACCGAGAGTGAGAGTACCACTGTTAAAATCTTTCACAACCTCAGCCGCTCCGTCGTCAGCATATAGAATTGCTTCCACCAGTTCTACCGAGAGTTCAGCAGTGATGGCTTTTGCAAGTACAGAAGGTTGGGCATAAGTTTCCTCACCGTTAGTGTCCTCGGTTATTTTTGAATAGTACAGTCTATCAAGACCGATCGTTGCCATGTGTTATTCCTCCAATCTATAGTTTTTTGCCACATCGATGGCATAATGATGATATCCAGTATCATCCTCGTGACCGATATATCTTCGTTCGGTCAAAGTAAAATCTGCATTTATTAAAGCAGTTGTGAGCTGTCTTTTCCGCTCTAGGTAGTTATTTTTTGAGAACAGTGATATCCTCGCTTCCTGCACATCAAAGCCTGGACGGTTATCCGCATGAACTTCAAAAATATCCGAAAGAGGGAGAATCACGACATACTCATCTGGTGCCAAACCTGAAAAAACCCCAGTTTCCACGGGGAGCGGTATAGTGGAAACAAGGGTATTCAATTCCTCTAAAATATTCATATCTTCTCGATCTCCTCCTCCAGCTTGGCGACCATTGCGTTGATGCAAGGTTTCCTAGATGAATTCCTCGCAGGCTTTAGGAAGGGTTTTGCAGGCTGACCATGTTTGCCATATTCAATGATGCTGGCAAGTTTAGCATTGCTCTCACCATCAGATCGCGGCTCAGCAAAGCCAACTTTTACATTGAAGTTACCATTTCTATCCTGCTTTGCACTCGAGAGTCCTAATGAAGATAGCAACTCGCCAGTGCTTTTGGATGGATATTTCGTGCCCTTGCCTACCACCTTACTTAGATTTCCCTTGACTTTATCCAGCACCACTTCACCGCCAACTTCCAAAACCTTAGGAAGAATCACATCGGTCTGGTCAGCTAATCGGGATACCTTTAAAAGGAATTCTTCTGGCATCTTTATATTCGCTTTTGCCATATCCATCACCTCACAGTTGGTTCTAGCTTTTCGGCTAAAACCTCGACATACATCCCTCGGTTTCTTACATCCTCAACACTTAAAATTTGATATCTGCCATCATCGCAGACGATAACCATTTCATTGGTCACCTTAAGTCCGAAGATTTTTCTAAACCTGAATAGGGAAGTTGCAGATGAAAATGATGCCATATTCGTCCATCGCTCACTGCCATGCCGATCTTCCTTGTAAGCAAGTACACTTGCGAGTATGTTGTCATCTTTTGTGGCGAAGCCTTCCTTATCCTTTGTGGGTATCGTGCAAATGATATCGATAAAGGTGTTCATCTTCCCAAAGCTCACACTAAACACCCCACTCTCGATCAAGTCGTAAAAGCAAGTTCACTGTATTCCATACTTGTTGTCCCGCCTGTACGCTATCAGCAAAGAAACCTGCCGTCGAGCCATCTCTACTTTCATAGAAATGACTCGACAACATGATCACTGCTTGTTCTGTTGTTGGAGGCATAGCATGTGTTTCATAATGGTTTTCAGGAACGTGCTGATAGCTCTGTGCATAGGAGACTGCAGCAGTGATAAATCCAATAAGGAGGGCATCATCCTGATCATGTGCTAAAATTAAGTTTGCTTTAACTTTAGGCAAGAGATTATCTGCCACTGCCATACCACCAACCTCCTTTACATTCCACCTTAGTCAGTCTCCATAAGCCCCACTGCTTTTAGTTTGGCAAGCAGAGCATTAAAGTCCGTAACTAAACCAGCAACATCGGTGGCTGTGCTGTCTGCTTGGTTTCCTGCAACAGGAAGCCCCATAACCGAGGCCCCTTCTTTAATTTCTAAAACACCTCCGATGACAGTTTTTTCTCCGCCTTGTTCGGTATAATTCTTCGTGTTATAACTCATAAAGCACCTCCGTTAGGCTTTCTGTTGGAGTACCTTAACGGCCTCCGGTAAGATAAGCTTTCCATCAACTCGCTGAGTCGCAATAAATCCTACTTGACCTGTAACAGCATAGAGTTCATTTAATCGTTTGAATACGCGTCCTTGACGGTCTGCCACCCAGTAATAACTAAAATCACCGAATACCATAGTCTTTGCACCTGCTTCAATAGTAGGTACATAGGATGAGGTGTACAGCGGACGGTTAAGAATCGTATCAGGTGTTCCCGCTTGGATGGAAGGTTGCCATAGGTACTGGCCATTACCGTCTTTTAATTTACGGATAGCTTTTATAGTGGCATCATTCATTACGAATACTGCCTTATTACGATAAGGTGCTTTCAAGCTGTAGAATAAATCTAAAACCTCATCCAAAGTAATGGCAGTGGCACTTGCCGCAGTAACCCCAACTTGACCGCCGCCTGTGGCATTTAAAATCCCTGTTGGTTTACCTGTGCCATCACCTACAAAGAAGGCTTCCTCCTCCTTGTTCCCAATGCGACGGGCAAATTCTCTTGTGATGTAGCTTTCGAGATTAAACACGGAATCGTTTAGTAGCTCCTCAGAGACTTTAATCATTGTCGCTAGTTTATAGGCCCCGATGGATACTTGACCGAAGCTGTCATCACTTTCTGGGATAGCTCCTTCTTCATCTATCCAGCTTGCTGTACCTTTGCTTGCAACAACAGGAATCTTACGGTCACCAGAAGATGTAGTGATTACATTAGCCAATCTACGGAAAATATTTTCTTCCTCAAGAGCTTCTACTAGAGTACGTTCAAACTCATCTGGTACAAGGAATCCGCCTTCAGAATCAGTGCCAATCTTTAGAGCGTTTCTTACTTCATAGCTAACATTGTCACGCATCGCATTCCAGAAAGCTTTTTTGTATTCAGCACTTGCACGACCGGTCTTTTCCTCTCCAGTTCTAGTAGGTTCGTTGGTAATTGGGTTACTGGTTGCTTTCGACAGTTCCAAGTCGATAGATGCTTGGCGTTCTAAACGTTCAATTTCCTTACCAAGAGCCACCACATCGGCTTCCATTTTTTCATAGGTTGTCGTGTCCTCAGCGGATAACAGTCCATCACCGCCACGTTTTGAATCAAGGAATGCCTTTGCTGCGTCCCAAGCTTTAGCGCGTTTCTCACGCAATTCAAGAATTTTACTCATTGTTATTTCCTCCCTTAAAATTAGTGCGAAATTAAAGAAAGCCGCTTATCCAGCGACTCAATGGGTGTACCTGTTTTCTGTTTTGGTTGTTTTGGTTGTTTTGGCAGTTTGCTGATAAGCGAGTTAGTAACCGCCATCCTGCTAAAGATAAGACTATCTGTCAAATCCGGTGTTTCACTTTCCATGAACATGATCTTATCTGCAAAACCAAGTTCAATCGCTTTATTGGCATTCATCCAGGACTCTGCATCCATCAGATGGGAGAGTTTTGTTCGAGAAAGACCTGTCTTTAACTCATAGGCATTAATAATGCTTTCCTTAACCTCATCCAATAAAGCCTTTGCTCGCATCATTTCCTCACTGTCACCGATAGCAATGGTTGATGGATTATGGATCATCAGCATGGAAACTGGGGACATATACACATCCCCACCTGCCATTGCAATAACGGATGCCGCACTTGCCGCAAGCCCATCAATCTTTACAGTGACTTTTCCGGTATACTCCATCAGCATGTTATAAATCTGAGCTGCTGCAAACACATCACCACCAGGGGAATTAATCCACACCGTAATATCGCCGGTGCCTGCCAGCAATTCATCTTTAAAAATCTTAGGTGTAACCTCATCCCCCCACCACGTTTCTTCGGATATCACTCCATTTAAATAGAGGGTACGTTCTTCATCAGAATCTCGCACCCAGTTCCAAAACTTCCTCATTTACTGACCTCCTTCGGTTTTGGCAAACGCACCTGCGTCAGCCAGTTTTGTCATATTTCCGTTAACCAGATATAAATCGCCACCTTCCTCAGCTGGTATTCTGTTCATGTCCTCCAGTTCACGGATATCGTTGGCTGACATCCAGCCATTTTGACGACCTGTAGCGTAGCCATTCATACGACTTTGGTAATCACCACGAAGCAGACCGTCCAAATTGAACTTGATAAACAGTGAAGTTTTCTCAGAAGGCAAAATAAGCGATTGCTGGAGACTTTGTTCCCATCGCACCACCCACGGATCAAGGGTGTATTTTACAAACTCCAAAGACTGCTGTTCAATATTGGAGAAACTGGATTTCTCTAAATCTCCCACCATATGGGGCGGCACACGGAAAATTCTCGCAATCTCATTAATTTGAAACTTCCGTGTTTCTAGAAATTGAGCCTGTTCTGGAGGGATGCCGATGGCTTGAAACTTCATCCCCTCTTCCAACACAGCAATTTTGTGAGCATTGCCTGTGCCTTGGTAGGCACTATTCCAACTATCCTTGACCCTCTGTATATCTTTGATTACTCCTGGGTGTTCCAGCACACCTCCGGGATTAGCACCATTGGCAAAGAATGCCGCACCGTACTCTTCAGTAGCAAGTGACATACCGATTGCATTTTTCGCCATAGCGATTGGGCTATAGCCAATGAGTCCATCAAAACCTAAGCCAGGTATGTGTAGAACTTCATCTTTACGGAGTGTGACATAGCCACCTTTTGGGTTTAGGCCACTTTCATCAGTATCACGATAGTAGGTATAGACCAGCTCTCCGTTTGTTGCTCGACTAACTTCCATCTTGTTAGGAAGTAGGGGATAAAGTGCAACTGCCTGCCCACGACCGTTTCTGACCACCTGTGCATAGGCATTTCCCCAAAGTAAAAGATGACTCATCAGTGTTTCTCGAAACACGAATGAAGTCATCTCTGGATTTGGTTCATCATGAAGAAGGTAATACAGCGGGTGGAAAGGAATCCTTTCTTTACCTCCATCAGAACGATATCTATATACATGAAGTGGCAGTCCGGCAATCGCTTCAGCTAATATCCTTACGCAGGCATACACTGCTGTTGCCTGCATTGCAGTACGTTCATTAACCATTTTGCCAGATGACGTACCGCCAAACAGGAAGGAGAACGCACTACCCACACGATTTTGCGGTTTGTCTCTTGAACGAAACAGTCCTTTTATTAGATTCATAGGCATCACCTCCGAATATAAACATTGTGCTAACCATTAAGGTTTAAAAGACAATCAAACCTCGCTCGTCATACACCGAATCTCCACTATTACCTGAGCCACAACGAATAGCACGATCAAGTGCCATGATAGTTGCCACCGCGCCATCTATTTTTTCTGTACTTTTTTCTTTATCCGGCTTCACGTTGCCCGCCGGATCAGTTTTTATAAAGATGTTGTCCATCATCCAACGAAGTACTGGATGCCCACCGTGCGCTATTCTTTCTTCTAATGTCAATTTCATCAGTTCTTTGGTTGGTGGTGACATATCTTTAAAGCCTTGACCGAAAGGAACGACAGTAAAGCCTAATCCTTCAAGGTTCTGAACCATTTGAACAGCTCCCCAACGGTCAAAAGCAATTTCTCGAATGTTATACTTTTCTCCAAGTTCCTCAATAAACCGCTCAATGTAGCCGTAATGTACTACATTGCCTTCTGTAGTTAGAATATACCCTTGCTTCTCCCAAAGATCGTATTGCACATGGTCTCTTCGGACTCGGAGGTCAATGTTGTCCTCTGGCATCCAAAAATACGGAAGAACAACGTATTTATCTGTTTCATCCTCCGGTGGAAACACCAGCACAAAGGCTGTAATGTCTGTTGTAGAAGATAGGTCAAGACCTCCATAACATACCCGCCCTTCAAGACTTTCTGGAATAACTGGAAATGCACAGGCATCCCATTTTGCCATTGGCATCCAACGGACAGACTGTTTAACCCATTGATTCAAGCGCAATTGCCGGAAGCTATTTTCCTCAGCTGGGTTCTGCTTTGCACTTTCACAAGCAGCCCTTACCTTGTCAATCCCCACCGTAATTCCCAAGCTTGGATTTGCTTTCTTCCACACTTTTGGATCTGTCCAATCATCCTCTTCTTTGGCACCATAGATTACGGGATAAAAGGTAGAATCGTATTTTCTGCCCTCAATAATATCAACCGCTTTTTGGTGTGTTTCGTAGCAGATACTCTGAGTATCCGTCCCCGCAGTGGTGATAAGAAAATACAGCGGTTGGGTCCTTGCATCCCCAGATCCTTTCGTCATAACATCAAATAGTTTCCGATTTGGCTGAGTATGAAGTTCATCAAAAACAACACCATGTATATTGAAGCCGTGTTTGGAGTAGGCTTCAGCCGACAATACCTGATAGAAGCTGTTGGTCGGCAGGTACACCAATCGCTTAGTTGAAGCAAGCAACTTTACTCGTTTATTCAGCGCTGGACACATCCGCACCATATCGGCTGCTACTTCAAATACAATTGATGCCTGCTGGCGGTCAGCGGCACAACCGTACACCTCTGCCCGTTCTTCACCATCACCGCAAGTGAGGAGAAGCGCAATTGCTGCGGCAAGCTCGCTTTTTCCCATCTTTTTAGGTATCTCTACATAAGCAGTGTTAAACTGCCGATATCCATCTGGCTTTAAAATTCCGAATAAATCACGGATTATTTGCTCCTGCCAATCGATAAGTTCAAAAGGCTTACCTGCCCATAAACCTTTCGTATGGGAGAGTGCTTCGATAAAAGCTACAGCGTAATCAGCAGCATCCTTATCGTAATATGACCCATCAGCTATAAAGGCGGTCGGCTTATATTTCTTGAGTTTCCGCATAAACACCGCCCCTTTTATGAAAAAGGACAAAAGAAAAGAGCCTCAATCCTATAGATGAAGCTCTTCCCCTTATCCTGTTTTAGTTTTATTTACTTATTTTCATCCACTTCCCCCGTCAGTATGAAATGAGCATATTCCGCTTTATGGTCTATTAAATAGACTACCAATTCATAAAACCCTCGTTCATTTGCTTCATACTGGACTCGGTTTGCATCAAACATATTTGTGACTCCACTTTCTCGGATGGAAAGGATTTGTTCCTTGATTATTTCATTCATTAGTCGACTCCTTCGAAAACAATACTACAATATAAATCTACATATTTACTGCCACAATTGGCTTAAATTGTGTATGTTTTACTCTTCGATTCTCTTGCATAAATCCTCACCAAAGGCTACTCCAAGGGAACCACCCGAATCCCAACTGACATGAATCGTTCCTATGTCATCAACACTAGTAACCGTACCTTTAGATCCAGGCTGAAGTTTAGTATAAGGGTCGTTCATTTTAAGTAGCATCACACGTGTTCCTGGAGTGTAATAGCTTCTAAGTTGCTTTAGCATTTCAGGGTGAATGATATTCATTGTTCACTCACCTCCTGCTTGAACGTTCCGCTTTTGAAAGCGGAGCTACCTGAAAGCCTCGAGAGGAGAATCTTTCGTCCCATCTTATATTCTGGTCCGATAAAGCCGAGCCTTAGCAGGAAGCAACGGAAAGCGTACTTTTCATTCTCTACTGATTTCTCGGTGGAATTGACACGGGTCTGTTTTTTCGCCATTTCGCAAAGTGCCGTGACAAAATGGGTGTATGCCTTAACCTCCTCTGAGGCGCACTTACCTTGAAACCAAGGGAAGGTGACATATTCCTCATCTTCAATGATGGGAATGGAGTCCGTATCAAGTGCTTTCTTTATAAGAGTAGCTTTACTTTCTACTAATCCTTTTAGGTTCTCGATTGCCGTGTCGGTAAAATCCGCCCGTGGCATTTGAATTATCAGATTGATAGATTCTTCCCTTTCATTTACTTCTGCTTTCGGAAGTGGTGTGTCAAATTCTTCTGAAATTGCTTTGAGATCGTGAAATCTCAATAGATCATCGACCAGTTCCTTATTGTCTGGTCCACTTAGAACTCCGTTTTTGTTAACATTGTAGTCTGCCACCTCATATGCAAATGTAGGTGCTCCGAGATATTTTACAGGGGCATTTAGTTCTTGGCTGATTGCGTTAACCAGTGCTTTTCTTTTTGGTCCTGTAACATTATAGTTAATCTGCATTTTCATACCGCCTTTCTACTTTCGGTACGTACATATATCACTCTAAAAGCTGTTATTATCAAGTCATTTAGAGCATCTTTCTGTAGAAAATACGTTTCCATTAATCGGCGGTATTTTGTGTAGATAACACAATGCCAGTCAGCACAAAACAAACGCATGGAAGTGCTACACCATTACCCCACATTTTGTATTCAGCTGAATCAGAATGAGGATTGTTAAGCCATTTTATAATCTGATTTCTTGTTTTTGGTTTTTTACTTTTACCTATAATTTTGCGGTGGGTTTCCCAAACCTCCGTCCAGAATGAAATTTCATCTTCTGTAGGATTTTCCGTACCAAGGTCATCACACCAATCATCGGGGAAGCCTTGCAATCTTGCACATTCTGTTGGTGTAAGCCTTCGAACAATATAGTCCGGTTCAACCAATCCATTTTGATAGCCTGGATTGGTGCCATTGATAATCGTATTTGATGTACCGTCCTGTCTGTAGCATTGACTTTCAGCTTTCATCTGAGGATAAAATGATGCTGGTTGTGCCACTGCTCCAGGACCTTTTGCTGTAAGCGTAGGTTGCTGTTCTTCATCTATAGTCGGTTTATAAAGAGCGTTCTGTCCTTGATTAAAAGCCGCCCGATCAATACCGTAAGAAGGCTGAGTCACAACAGGAGCATCCTTATAATCTCTCGACAATAGAGTAGGTGCTTTATCTTCTTCAACCTGTGCATAGGCTCCGGTAGTCATGGCATAGGCAACAGCATGACGATCAGCGGTATTAAGCGTAAAAGAAACATCTTCATCTATACCGCTTCCTTGGGGACCGTTTTTATCCTCTCTTCCAATCATCGAGCCTTGCAGAGCAACTACTGCAATACCACCTTGATTACATCCCGGATTTCCTCCATTGGCATCAATGGTTCGAGAAGTATCCGCTTCATATATACCGCTATGTGGATTGCTTGACTGCATGGAGTTGCTTTTATCAGAGCAGATTCCATATGCGGTAGGTACAAAAACGGTTTGATCATTATTACATCCAAGAGTTGCAGACTTATCATCTTGTATCAATGCACCCTTACCACCGCCTTCACAACCGGAGCGGATTTTTAACGTTTTAGGAGTGTTCATAATAAGAGGTACATTCCCGCCACCAGTTCCCATCCGAGAAGTCAGCGTCTGTACTTTATTATCCTCCGAGAGTTTCACACGGCTATCAGTTGGATGGTTTTCAATGACAACAGCTGTTTGATTATCTCCCATGTTTGCACGAAGTGATCCACTTAAGTTTTCGTCAGTATGGCCACCAACTCGAGAAGCAGCACCCGGTTCAAAGGACATGACTGCACCTGGGACAACACCTGCTCTAAGTGTAGGGGAACGTTCTTCCTCATATCCTACACTTCTGCTCTTGGCACTGTGTTCAGTACAAAATCCGCTTGACTGCATTACGCAAGGCTGATGTCCATGTTCCTCTGCTCGAAGTATTGCTGTAATATCCTTCGAAACAGACATCACTCTTCCGCCTTGGTCATTTAGGCAAGTTATGCTATCGCCTGTTTTTCCAGAGCAGTTTTTAGCATTTCCGGCAGTTCTTTGCCACGGGCTGCCGCTCGGCGTAAAATCCCTTGACAAGCCTTCGGACTCAAATAGTATTTCTCCGGCACATCCATCTGCAAAATCTGCGACAAGGTAGATTCTACGACGACGTTGGGGGACTCCGAAATATTGCGCATCGATAGTTCGGTAAGCCACACTCCATCCGTCTCCCATATAGATGTCAGCGTATGGCCATCGTCCTTTTTCAGGTAAAGGCATCGAGGTGTTCGGCTCTTTGACACTGATGACCGTTTCGAGGACTGCTTTGAAGTCTTCTCCTTTATTCGACGAGAATGCACCGGGGACATTTTCCCAGACTGCGTACCTTGGATATTGTCCATTGGTCTTACACCTCATTTCCTTAATAATTCGGATTGCTTCATAAAAAAGGACGGATTGCTCTCCGTCCAAACCAGCTCTTTTACCTGCCACACTCATATCCGTGCATGGAGAGCCAAAGGTTATGATATCTACAGGCGGAAGCTCCGCACCATTTAATTTGTTTATATCTCCATAATGCTTCATCTGAGGGATACGTTTAGTCGTAACCCGTATAGGAAACGGCTCAATTTCAGATGCCCATAAAGGTTCGATGCCACAAAGCAAACCACCCAAAGGAAAACCACCACTGCCATCAAAGAGGGAACCAAGTGTCAATTTACTCATCCTCATTCACCTCTGGCAGGTCACAATATCTGAATTTCAAGCCATCTCTTAATAGAAATACACCATCAGAGTTTCCCACTTGCTCAATATATCTTTTCACAATAACATCGCAGTACTTTTCATCCAGTTCAATGGTGTAGCAGATTCTATCTGTTTGCTCACAGGCAATCAGTGTACTTCCTGAACCCCCAAAGGGATCAAGCACAATACAGTTACTAAGGCTTGAGTTCATAATGGGGTATGCCACAAGCGCCACTGGCTTCATGGTTGGGTGGTCGCCGTTCTTCTTTGGTTTCTCAAACTCCCAGATGGTAGTCTGCTTACGGTCTGAATACCAAAGATGCTTTCCTTTCTTTTTCCAACCGAAAAGAACTGGTTCATGCTGCCATTGATATGGGGAGCGACCGAGAACAAGGGACTGCTTTTTCCATATACAAGTACCAGAAAGATAAAATCCTGCATCGGAGAATGCTCTTCTAAAATTGAGTCCTTCCGTATCAGCATGAAATACATAAATAGATGCGTCCTTTGCCATCGCTGCTTCGGTGTTTTGAAATGCCGTAAGCAGAAAATCATAGAACGCTTCATTCGCCATATTGTCATTTTTGATTTTTCCAGCAGTGCCTTCATAGTTAACGTTATATGGAGGGTCCGTGACTACCAGATAGGCAGCTTTCCCATCCATTAAGACATTAAAGGTGTCTTTCTTTGTACTGTCTCCGCAGACTAATCGATGTTGTCCAAGTATCCAAACATCCCCTAAATGCGAAACAGCGGGCTTTTTCAGCTCGCTGTCCACATCGAAATCATCTTCTTTTATATTATCCTTAAGGGAATCTTTGAAAAGATCCTCCAACTCCCCTGGGTCAAACCCTGTAAGAGAAACATCAAAATCAGAAGCATCTAGGTCTGTGATGAGAAGTGCCAGTTTATCTTTATCCCAATCGCCACTTATTTTATTTAGTGCAATATTCAGAGCCTTTTCCTTTTGCTCGTCCATTTCAACTACTACACATTCTATTTCATCCATGCCCATACTAAGCAGGACTTTCAAACGCTGATGACCTCCGATAACTTTGCCTGTGGTCTTATTCCATATAACGGGTTCTACATATCCAAACTCCTCAAGAGAGCGTTTAAGCTTCTCATATTCTGGATCACCTGGTTTTAAATTCTTCCTTGGGTTATAGTCAGCGGGGATGAGTAGTTTCGTTTTAATCCTCTCTATCAACATACTTTTCCACCGCCTTTCTAAATTCACTATATTTATTTACATCCTCCCATGGGAACAGACAGCTATTAAAGTGACCATAAACCGCTGTATCAGAATAAATCACATTTCTTAGACGCAGTTTTTCAATGATGGCCGCGGGTCTTAAGTTGAAAGTCTCCTGGGCAGCAAGAGTTAATATTTCATCAGAAACAGTGCCAGTACCAAGGGTATTTACAGTAAAAGCTACTGGATTTGCCTTACCAATGGCATAGGAAATACTCACTTCACATTTCTTTGCATAACCACACCAAACGATATGCTTGGCAATATAGCGAGCCATGTAAGCACCGCTTCGGTCAACTTTGGTTGGGTCTTTACCACAAAGAGCACCACCTCCATGAGATGTAAGCCCTCCGTAGGTATCGACCATGATTTTTCTACCGGTCAAACCCGTATCAGCAGCGGGACCGCCAAGAACAAACTGACCAGAGGGATTGATGAGAATTTCTGTTTCATCATCAAAAGGGAAGTCCTCAAAACACTGCCATAAGACATTGTTAAGGATGTCTGCCTTAAGTTCTTCCTGTGTTTTATTCTTATCATGCTGTACCGAAATTACGATTGTCTTTATTCTCACTGGAGTGTCATCATCATATTCCACCGTTACCTGTGCTTTACCATCGGGAAGAATACCTTTTATTAATTTTCCTTTGCGACAATCATCCAGTCTCTTTACGATTCTGTGAGATAGTACAAGGGGTAGGGGGAGCATTTCTCTTGTTTCCTTTGTAGCAAAGCCATACATTGTTCCCTGGTCTCCAGCACCTATGGAACCGTACTGTTCGTTTATTCCATTTCGTGCTTCCAGTGCGGTATTCACACCAGCTGCAATATCTACACTTTGATTATGTACATATACATAAATCAAAAATTTTAGAGGATTGTATCCCACATCCTTCAGTACAGTTTTTACAATGTCTCTAATATTTACTTTCTCGCTGCAGGAGATCTCGCCCGCCACGATAATTTTCCCCTTAGTTGCCATTACCTCACAAGCGACACGTGATGCCTTATCTTTACGTAGGCATGCTTCCAAAATGCTATCTGCAATAATGTCGCATAGTTTATCAGGATGTCCAGCACATACACTTTCTGCTGTTAAATACCTCTTACTCATTACACCGTATCTCCTCATCTTTATTTTCCTCTGCGGGCAGATAGCAATCGCTCCATCACATCGTCCTGTGGGTTTAAACCAGAGTACTCTGTAGCACAGTTCTCCCTAACGATTTGATATATCTCCATCCATAGCCTGTTTGTCTGACTCATAAAGCTCTGGCTCATCGCTACATAAGGACTTTGAATTGCATTGCCGGTAGTTGGATGCTTTGCTAGAAAACCAAACTCGGTTACCGCTTCCTCACACTGTATCCATCTGGCCGCACTCATGGCATACCGTTCTAGAAGCTGTGGAAGTACCAAATGGGCACATTCTCGCTCCTCAAGCCATTTCCATGTAATTTCATAGATTTCACTCGCTTCTAAGGTTTTCCCATCCTTTTGCACTGCGGAGAGCATGGCCCTTGGCTTTGGCATTTCCTGCCCCTTCAGGTCAGCAGTATTCTTGAACTCGACGACCTCAAGCTTTCTTTTACCGGGATTTCCCTCTGCAATTTTGTCAGCAAGTGGTTTTTTCTTTTGACCGGAGCCTATACGGGCGCCGCCTCGGTTTGTTCCGTCTTTGGCCATTCACTCACCTCTTTTCATCGATGGACCTATTACCCCGTTTGAAACCGCGAATTTTCACGCGTTACCCCACGCCCGTTGCACATCAAAAAAGCTGTAGAGATTTGACTCCCCCTACCGGGTTCCCCAACGGTCTCCATCTTTTGCAGTGATGGTAGAGTGACAGGAAGTACAAAGGGACATAAGATTGCTTCTATCATGTGTTCCACCTCTTGCAAGAGGAAGAATGTGATGCACCTCGGTTGCTGGGGTCAGCTTTCCTTGTCTTTTACACTCCTCGCAAAGAGGATGAGCCGCAATGTAGCGGTCACGTATTCTTTTCCATGCACGACCATATCGCTTACGGGTTGCTGGATCGCGGTCATACTTTTCATACCGTGCGGCTTCCTTTTTAGCATGTTCTTCACAAAACCGTCTGTCAGTCAGTTCTGGACAACCAGGATAAGAGCATGGTCGCTTAGGTTTCCTTGGCATACTACACCTCCTTTTGCCCATAGAAAAAGCCCTCGCAGGAGAAATGCTCCCGTGAAGGCTTCTGTTTGCTATTATTCCATACTACCATTATATAACTTTCACTACGGACAAACAGTGTCATCGTATGCCAACCTGTGCCAAAGTGTGCCAACTTTTATTTAGGCACCTTTAAATGCTGCAAGGCTGATGAGTGAAGTCTATGCACAGTTCTCATAGAAACATTAAGGTTGACACAGATTTCTTCCCAGTTAAGAAAGTTAATGTAACGGTAGCGAAGAAGCAGCTTCTCATCCACGTTTTCCATCTGGTTAATCGCTTCACGAATATCTGACTTAAGCTTTATTAAACGTTCCACCTCTTGTTGTATCTGCTTCTCCAAATCTACTATTCTAATCACGTATTTTTCAAAAGGTGGATCAGTACTTTTTGTTTTACTGACTTTTTCCTCAAGAACAGGAGATGAAACACTTCTTGAGAGTTCCCTTAGATTTTGCAACTCCTCAAGATCGGAATTAATCAGCTCATTTAAGCGATAAGCTTGTTTCAAGAATTCCTTTGCCGTCATCGCACCACCTCCTCATGTAGCTTTTTAATTAGCATCTCAGGATCGAGAGATGTCAGGGTAGTGAAATACCCGGAATGGAAGAAACGCTCAATCTCACGTTTCGTATATCTAGCAGAATCATTGCGAGGGTATTTTGCTAGTCTTTTCAGAGCAAAACGATAATCTTTGACCGCCTGTAGAATAATGGCATTTGCCAGCTTTTCAAATGCATCCATCATACAACACCCCTCGCTTTCCCCAGATTTGCTTTGACAGCGTTAATAAGATCGGACTGTGTCTTTTCCTTTCGTTTCAAGGCTCTCATCACATCTTCATCAATCGTGCCTTTAGTAACAATGTGATGGATAACCACCGTTTCATTTTGTCCCTGTCTCCAAAGTCTTGCATTTGTTTGCTGATAGAGTTCCAGACTCCAGGTAAGACCAAACCAAATAAGTGTTGAACCTCCACTTTGTAAATTGAGACCGTGTCCTGCTGATGCGGGATGGATAACCGCCACAGAAATATCTCCGTTGTTCCAGTCTTTGATATCCTTAGATGTTTTAATTTCTCTAACATTAAATCTTGCTTTAATACGCTCTAAATCGTGATTATACCAATATGCAATAAGAACAGGTTTGCCGTTTGCACCTTCAATTAAATCCTCAAGAGCATCTAGCTTGCGGTCGTGGATAATATGAGGATTTTTATCATCATCATAGATCGCACCATTTGCCATTTGCAGGAGTTTGCCTGAAAGGACGGCTGCATTCATGGCATCTATTTCTTCATCAGCAAATTCAATAACCATCTCTTCACGAAAGTGATCATATACGGATTGTTCTTTGTCATTTAGATATACTGGTACTTCATTGATCACGCACTCTGGCATTTTCAGAAAATCGACTGATTTCATGGAAATGGTAATATCCGAAATGAGCTGATAAATGGCATCTTCAGCACCTGGCAATGGTTTATATGAAAATACGATTTGCTGATTACGTTTATCCGGTGTAAAAAAGGAATTGCGGTAGTGAGTTATGTATCTGCCGAGTCTTTTACCCATGTCGAGAATACGAAACTCTGCCCACAAATCCATTAACCCATTACTGGATGGTGTACCCGTAAGACCCACGATCCGTTTTGCCCTCGGCCTTACTTTTAGTAAACTTTTAAATCTTTTTGCACCATAGGATTTAAAGGATGATAGCTCATCGATTACCACCATGTCATAGTCAAAAGGGATGCCACTTTTGTTTACCAACCAGTCCACATTTTCTCTGTTTATAAGATAGACACTTGCAGGTTTCCTAAGAGCTGCTAACCGCTCCTGTTCTGTTCCAATAGCCACTGAATACTCCAGTCCTTTTAAATGCTCCCATTTGTTTATCTCAGCTGGCCAAGTATCCCTTGCTACCCTTAGAGGGGCAATGACCAGAACCTTTCCAATTTCAAAACTATCAAGACATAAATCAAATATAGCAGTTAAAGTGATTACGCTTTTGCCAAGACCCATCTCTAAAAACACCGCTGCTATGGGATGCTCAAGTATGAAATTCGTAGCATATGTTTGATATTTATGAGGATTGTATTTCACCCAGTATCCCTCCAATCTGCTTAACATCATCAATGACATAGCATGTAAAGCCCAACTTCTGTAATTGCTTTATTCTTCTAATCTGTAATGGACGAGGTTTCTTTCCGGGAGCCTTTAATTCCACAAAAGCCATCTTCCCATATGGTAAAAGCACTAGGCGGTCTGGCATTCCATCTAAACCTGGACTAACAAACTTCGCCGCAATGCCTCCCATCTTTTTTACCTCCGCCACCAGTTTCTTTTCGATATATTTTTCAAGCATAAAAACCTCCCATATAAAAAGGCTCGGAACAAGAAAACAACTTTAACCCATTTTTCCTATACGCGCGCGTATGCGTGTATGCACAGGCTACACTTTCCTCTTTTTTACTATTTGTAAATAAATAGGGTACTTCTTGTTCCACTTGTTCCGAACCGTAGATTTTCCTTTTGATTACTAGCTTTGGGGAAAGAACCAGTATGAGAACAAGGTAAGGTACAACTAGCTTTGTTCCTCGACTCGGGAATAAGCTCGTTGCTTTCCATAGATAGGAAAATTGATTGTTCCGTTCTTGTTCCCGGTGTACTTGTTCCACCCACTGATCTTTCTCATAATGGCACCGATGGCATAAGAATCAGATGTTCTCATTGAGGATGCATCTTTTCCAAAACATTCACACCAAATCTCCATATTGCAGACAAGGGTTCTTTTTACTGTTCCAACACGGGTTCCGCCGCCAAATTCGCTACCGCCGAGGAAATTTCTACGTTCGTATAAAGACATAGTGTCCCAATCATCCGGCAAAAGAGTATCCAGATAGGTACGAACCAATCCTTCTCGTTCATCTGTTTCCATGGCATCTGCCTGCTCACTAGTTGCCATGGATGCATCATCACCTTCAAGGTAGAGTTTTTCGCCTTTCTCATATAGCACTAGTGTCTCTGCCCAAATCTGCTGTACTTCCTCTTTAGTCATCTGCCAAGCTTTCTTTTTACCATTACCGCTAATACGGACTGGCCAGAATCTTCGATTGCCAGTTATATCTCGAAGAAACCCGCTTTCTGCATTTGTTGAACCTACAATCACACACTGACGGGGATGGCTTTCCACATTGACTCCATAACTTGCCCGGTACTTATCATCTGCCCTCGAAATAAAAGACTTCACAATTTCCACATCCGTCTTACGCATACCAGCAAGCTCACCCAGTTCCAATAACCAATATCCCTGAAGTTTCTCAGCTCCGGATTTATCTTTCATGTCCGTAATGGTCAAACTATCTGAAAACCAATCTCCAGCAAGTTTTGCAAAGAAGGTTGACTTACCGATACCTTGAGGACCGTTTAAGATAAGGACACTATCAAACTTTGTGCCTGGTCTATAAATGCGGGCTACCGCTGCAACCATCGTTTTGCGGATGACTGCTTTTGCATAGGAATTATCTGTTGCACCGAAATAATCAATTAATAGATTATCTACTCGCCTAATTCCATCCCATTTTGGCAGGGAGTCCAGATACTCCTTAACAGGATGGTAGGCTCGTTCTGACGCTACAGCTAACACAGCATCCTTGGTCTTGGTAGGTGAATAAACTCCGTATTTGCTGCTTAAATACACTTTAAGAAGTGCATTATCTGAATCATTCCAACCCGCCTTGATCTGTTCCCAAGGCAGGCCACCTTTGGCATCAATACCATCACGGTGGCAATTAAAAGCTATATGCTGTAATTCCTTGTCATGACGAATAATCAAAACGATGTTGTCTAGAGTGTCTTTTATTCGGCCTTGCTTATCCAATTCCAAAGCTGTCTGCCAATCCTCATCACTAAACTCCTCTTCAGCCTGTGCCTGTCTTTCCTTAGAAAACTCAGCTTTTACTCTTTCATCTTTTATAGCAAACTCGCACATTGCCACAAAAGATGGCATCTTACCAGGAGCTGTAGTGGTAGAAGCTTTATCATCTAAAGAACCGAATTTATGAATACGAACGAGATCAAAAGCATTGAGGAGTAATCCACTTGCTGGGTCTGTAGCATGATGGCTGTATGCGAATTTATCATCGTAGATAATCACACCGGCACTACTATCAGCTGGAATATAATCGTATCGCCCTTCCATAGCAGAAGGTGCATAAACTGCACCTAAGAATTTCTCAATTGCTTCACGAACGGAGTAGGCACGACAGAATGTTCCTACCACACCTTCCTTTAAAAGCGGGTCTGCTTGCTCTTTAAGACTGCGATTTATAACTTCAGACTGCCTGCTTGATACTGGCCATGTTGATGTATCCCGCCAGTTTTGATATTTTGAAAGATAAACATCAGGGTCAAGCAATTCTCCATCCTGCTCTTCATAGACAAATTCACCATTAGAGGAAGTGGATGGCCAATACATAAGGCGATGGGCTTCATAAGTTGTATCATCGAAAAGATCTATGCCGATTTCTTTTGCCACCATACGTCCAACGGCTGCGTATTCTTCTTCGCTGATTTCACGAGCAAGAGGAACTATTAGCCTAAGTCTTGGATTTTCCGGTGTGTGCTTATGGGTGGAATAAACACAGCATTTGAAATCAAAAAGCATACTGATTTGTTCCCAGATGTCCGGTCTACCGTAATCCATATCAAGGGTAAGCAAAGAACGGCATAAAACATTGCCCTTCTTTCGCCTTCCTCCTTTTAAATGCCCTCCAACAAAACCACCCACATCTTTGATATCATCTTGTTGACCTCTTTTTAATTTCCGATATTCTTCTACTGTTTCCGTAGTACGTTGTGTTGTCTTTACTCGGGCACAAAAATCCTCCCACGAGATATCTTTGTTTTTCCATTTCTTGTCCATCCGGCTGTTGCCCACAGCGATTTTCATAAGCTTTCGACCTCCTCATGCTCTGGACTAAAATATCTGACCGTTTGTCTGCGTTTCTTGGCTACTTCAATCTCCCTTGCCATACCGCTTGAGATGGTATTGCCTAGCACCCAAACCTCGGAGCATTTGCCCATAAGCACGATGTCCATAAATATGGCAAGTTCCCGTTCCTCTGGATTTTCATCATCCATAAACTGTGGAAACATAAGGTGGGGAGCAATCGGAATACAGTTTTGGTCTAATGCAAACCTGCAAAAACTGCGAGCCTTTTTAATGTTTCCTTCTACATCACCGGAATAGGGAGAACAAATATATACAAGTGGCTTAAAGGCAGATTTTTTCTCTGCCTTTTTCTTTCTTATTATGTTGGTCAGTGCCTCATGGGGAGTTGGGTCATGGTATCCTTCATGATTGAATTTATCAATTCCCATTACACACCCTCCATTTCTATCTGCGGCAAAATACCATCTGCCTTCAACAGTTCGTAAATGAAGAGTCTGCCTTTTTGAGTCCAATATGTATGGACTTTTGTATGCAGTTCACCGTTACTACCAATGTAGCTATGTGTCTTGGTGCTGGTATACCCTTTTTCTGCATACTTCTGATATAAAAGCCAGATACCACCTTGTTTAAATTGGATGCCCTTTTTATTAAGATAGCGGTTCATCCAAATAGCTGACTTGCCGTAATCTTTGGCAATTGCTGATGTAGAAATGAGGTCTTTGCAATTTAAAACCACATCATAATAGGAGACTTTTGGTTTCATTTCTGCAATTTGCTGATTCTGAACAGCAACCGTACCTTCAAGCACTTTATTTTGTTTCCTTACTTGAGTTAGCTGTTGATTGGCAATCTGTAGTGCCCTTGCCATGATTGCCTCTGGTGAATTCCATCTTCTTTCTATTTCAAGAAAGTATTGGCGACACTCTTTCCCTTTTGGAGTACGCTGTATCATGCATAGCTCTTTTGCCATGTCAATTGTTATTTGGTGGTCAACAGCTGGTCTTCCACCTGTACTTTCCGACAGAAATGTCGAAAAGTCCGTACCCTCCACAAATCCATACTCACACATTCTTGGAAACCATTTATCATAGGGTGTTTTCACTTCCAAAACTGCATGCAAATCACGGCCAAGCACTGTGGGGCGGTCATTTTCATAATTGATTCTTACTAATTCGTCCATACGAATTACCTCCTGCAATATAGTCAGAGAGGAAACCCCTCTACCTAATAGCCACAGGAGGTAATGAATGTTGAGGATTTTGAAAAAATAAATTATACATCCGGATTTTTGTTCGAAATTTGTGTATGTAAAATAGATTTAAAAGCTGATTCAGTAATTTTCTACTTTTACAAACGGACTAGATTGATGAACAAAAAATGGTAACGTAAACTGTAATAGGCCTATAGGATTTGGAGCTAATAAGAGAAGAGGAAAACAATCATTTTGGTATCATATTTTATCTATGACCTGGATGAGTAAGGTTGGTAGAGCCTCGAGGAGAATCAATTAAAATAAAAAATACAGAGCGAGAAATTCTCACTCTGTATTTTTTATTTTACATCATTCACTTATTGCTTTTACTTGATGTTATTTTACGAGTGGCTAAAGCTATGATTCCACCAACTGCAATAAATACAATGTCCAAAACGATTTCAAACCCTTGAAACGCATCAATATAATTTACTAAAAACCAACTTTTTCCCCCATTAGTCAAATGATTGATTAATCCGCCTATTCCCTGAATAATAAAAAGTAGACTGAGACCACTGATAATTTCTTTCATGATGAACACCTCTTTAATATTTTTTCTAATTTAATATGCCTCTAAGACCGATATTAAAAAAAACTGCACCTATGACTCCTGTCGCTACCAAGAGTGAAGAGATTGGAGCTTCATTTAATTTTGACCTGATTTTAATAAGAAATTGTTGCAATCTTTCTTTAAATATAATATTAACCCCTAACAGTAATAGAGAAGGAAGCACCATTACTAGATTGTATCCAATTATAATTAAGATAGCAGGTGTAGTCTCAATTGTTTGATGATTCATTAAAAAGATTGAATAAAAGTAAGGCAATGCCGTTACAAATTCAATTAGGAAAACAATGATTCCTAGTATAATCATCCCTTTAATTGTTGTATTTTTGGGGATAAATGAAATTAAACGTTTTTTTGTAGTCTCTTTTGGTTTACTGAAGCTTATTAGAACAAGAACTGCTCCAAGTAGGATATAAAACCAATTGATAAAGTCAAACTGAGACAATTGTTCTATTCTCTTCAATAATGAATTTCCACCAAAGTAGAGTAATAAACCCGTGATGAAATAGCCTAACTGCGTGATGAATAAAAACACAAATAAACGAGAAGATAACTGATTCGGTTGTGTCAGTAATAAATAGGCTGTTACAGTCAGTACACCGGGACTTAAAATATCAATTAAAGCACACAAAGAAATAATCAATAATGCTGAAGAAATGTCTAATGATGAAGAAGGCATCAATGCTTCAATAGTTTCGATCAAACAAACTAGTCCTCCTTTAAATGTTGTGGTATTATCTATTTAACACATCGTGCTATAAAAAGATAATAACACACTGTGCTAAATAAAGGAAGTGATTTTTATAATGCCAAAAATTGTTGATCATGATGAAAAGCGCAAACAAATTGCTGAGGCTGCATGGAATATTATTAGGAAAGAAGGGGTTGAGAAAGCGTCTATACGAAGAGTTGCAGCTGAGGCAGGGATGTCTTCTGGTGCGTTAAGACATTATTTTTCAACTCAAGATGAAATGTTATTATTTATTATGAATTACTACTTAGAAGAAGGGAAAAAACGTTCTCAAAATAAAGAATGGTCAGAAAACCCAGTGCAGGCAGTAGAAGAAGTTTTATTAGAGCTAGTACCAATAGATGAAGAAAAGAAAATTGAAACGAGTGTTTGGTGGATTCTTGCATTACGTTCACTTACAAGTGATACAATAAAGGACAAAAAAGATGAAATGACGGACGGTACATATGAATTAGCAAATTCAATGATTGAAATCTTAGCTCTAAAAGGCGTATTATCAGATTCAATGAATGCAGAATTAGAAAAGAGTAGGTTAACGGCATTAATAGAGGGATTGTCGATTCATGCTTTATTAAGACCTGATGTATACTCTCCAGAAAAGGTGAAGGAAGTTATTCGTTATCATTTAGAGACACTCTGCAATAAAATCAATTAAGCTAATCGGTCGATGTATCAATTATTGTCCCATTTGTTTTTAATAGATTTAGTCTTACCCCTTGATTTATTATTAACTTGGCTCTGTTAAATTTAATTGTTGTTTTTTAAATAAATAATTGGGGGAACTTGATTTATTGTGGTTCCCCCATTTTAGGTATAGTAAGAGAAATATGTATTTACAACAATAAGGAATATACACAATTTTATGCAAGATAGCGAAAATACCCATCAAGTACAAATACAGTTGCATCAACAATTTGAGCCATCTGTATAAAATACGGTATAAACAATGTTCACAAGAAAAGGCACGAAACGATGTTAAATCAACGTTCGTGCCTTTTTAAACTGTCCCTAAACTTTGATTTGGGAACGTTATTTTGAATACGGATGATTTAAAAGGCTTGAAAAAAGACCGTCCAGACGGTATTATAGAGATTGGAGAAGGAGGTTTTGTATGAGTCAAAAAGCAAAAGAAAAACGCGAAACACTAATAAATAGTGCAATTCAATTATTGCAAGAAGAAGGTGTAAATGCTCTAACACTTGATGCTGTTGCAAAAAAAGCGAACACAAGTAAGGGTGGGCTACTGTATCATTTTCCAAATAAACAAGCATTGATTGAAGGCATAGTGCAAGATATTTACGAAAAGTTTTCGGAGGAATTCTTTATTCTAGTTGAAAAAGAAACAAGAAATCGTTATACAAAAGCATTCATTGAGTTATGCTTCAATGATTTAAGTAAACACAGCGACTTATATGTTGGTTCGATGGAGGTACCATTTTTAGAAAATAAACAGGTGCAGGACATTTACCAAAACATCCTAGAACATTTGAAAAAAGATGAATTAGATGAGACAACAATCAATTTAATTCGTCTAACAATCGATGGTGTTTATTACAACAAATTTTCAACAATCGCACCCTTAACAGCGGTCGAAATGGATGAAATCAAGCAAAAATTATACCGTTTAGCAGAAGGAGAATAAGGAAATGACATATGTTTTATTAGGTATTGCAATTCTTTTTGAAGCCTTTGGAAGTGCGATGTTAAAAGTGACAAGTATGACAAAGAACTATGGTCCATACATTGGTGTTGCAGTTGGCTATGCAGCAGCGTTTTATTTTCTATCTTTAACTTTAAAAGAACTTGAGATTGGTGTAGCATATGCCATTTGGTCAGGGGTCGGTACAACTTTAGCTGCTACGATAGGTGTCGTCATATTTAAAGAAGGATTTGACAGAAAAAAACTAATTGGTATTGCAATCATCATTTTAGGTGTTGTACTGCTAAATTTAAGTAAGTAAGGGGTTGTATTCGTGGCAAAATATATATATTTAGTATTAGCGATTGTTACAGAGGTATTTGGCACAACAATGATGAAATATTCAGAAGGATTTACAGTCTTATTACCATCAATAGGCTCAGTTGCTGGTTATTTATTATCATTCACATTTTTAGGGTTAACCTTACGAGGAATGTCGCTAAGCGTTGCTTACTCGGTGTGGGCGGGTGTAGGTACAGCTCTTACAGCCTTTGTTGGATTCCTTATTTGGGATGAACCATTAGGATTGTTAAAGGTGTCTGCGATTCTACTAATTATCGTGGGCGTTGTGATTTTAAACTTTTCAAATCAAGAGGAACCAGTTGTAAAATCAAGTTAAATAAAAATCACAGTAGCACTCTACCTTTTGAAATTGAGAGCTATTGTGATATTTTTTTCTCGATGCATTACTAAAACACCTTCAAAAATATTCCCAAAGTGTCGTTTGTAAACTTTATTGTTTAACGTTGTAAATCCGCAAAAATTTGCCAGAACTCTATTTTGATTTAGTCACCCTAACAGTCAAATAAGCATTACATATTGAATTTCGATAGCCTTAAACTTCGATAGGTTTCTGTCATTTCAAAAACAAAGGATGTCAAAAGTAATTCTTTGATATTGTGTTTTGTACTTTCATTGCTATGACTATCTACTAATAAAAACCAAGCAAGGTAATTATCAAGGTATTTAGAAGCAACACCTTTAAAACGATGTATCCAATGTTTTAAACGTGAATGGAGTCCATTTACATTTTGGATATGGTATAAGCCTTTAATAACGTGTTTTCCATCGTCAGACTTAATGCGATAATGTTCTATCCCTCTTTCATCTGCATAGGTTTTATAGGCTCTCCAAGCGTCTGTTACAAGTACATTATTAGGTGTTAGTTTAGACCCAATCATACCATCAACTTTGGTTTTAACAACACGCCCCATACAGGCTACCTTTGAAACTGTTGCTTTTGTTCGGTCTCTAGCAACTAGAACACAGACTTGTTCCTTACTAACTCCTCTTAGTGTTGATTTACCGCCTCGCTTACGTGGTTTACGTTCACTAATGCCACGTTGACCTTTTTGAGAATACAAAAAATAAGTCTCGTCCACTTCAACGATACCATCAAATTGTTCAAAACCCATTTGTTTAAGAGCTGATAACAGCTTATGTCTCCAATAGAATAATGTAACCCAAGTAACGCCCACAATTTTTGCTGATTTACGCAAGGAATATCCTTTAAACATACATTCAACAAAAGTAATCCATTCATTACCTTTTCGAGTGCGATAAAGAATTGTATTTGTAGTATCCATAAACGTTTTACGACAAGCCTTACAGCGATATCGTTGGCGACCATTAACTTTACCGAATCGATTAATGTGTTCTGAAGTGCAATGAGGGCATTCAAAACCTTCTTTATAACGTACTTCCCGCATTTCATCGATTAAGCGACCATCAACAGTTAAAGAAGGTTCAACATAGTGTTTTACCCATTGAAACACTCGTTCTTTATCTGTATGCGATAATTTATCGATATGTTTTAATAAATTGCTAAACGCTTTACTCATCCTTTGGACCCTCCAAATAAGAATGTTTGTTCTTATTATAACTACTTTTTTGAAGGTAATCAATTTTCAACATCAACCTTTAACAGAGCCATTAACTTTATAGAGAGAGGAGTCAAAATCGGTTCTTTCACTATATTTCTTCAAGATTCGAATTTTAACCCTTTATTCCACAAAAATGGAGCGTTTATTAAACAAACAAGATAGCACGTACCGGTCATAAAATAAGTGCTATCCTGTTTTCATTATTTAAAAATTGAAGGTCTTTTAACCTCCTCCCACACGATTATCCGATTACCAATTAATTTAATCTTTTTGATAAAACTGACACTCATAGCCATCAGCACTGAGTAACAGACCATTCGCCCAGGTTGGTGTCCTTGCCATTTGCTCACAGACAGCAGAAATTGACATACCCATTTCCGCCTCGATGATAATTTCATCGTGTACATGGGCCACAATGGAACAATTCTTTAATGTCTGCATGGCATGACACAAAATGTCACGACTGATTGCTTGAACAATATTCTCTACAAATTTGGGACCGTAGCTTTCGATTCTTTCCCATTTCTTTGTCCCGCCGATACCTTCATAAGTAACTGACTCACCACCAAATACGTTCTCTCCCATACGAGGTTTTACATAGGAAAGCCGCCTGCCGGAAGGAAGGACAATAAAGAGCATTCCACTTTGATATATAAATTTAATACCGTGTGTTTCTGTAGGAGTTTTCTGCTTAACACAAGTTTTTACTGCTCGGTCAACATCCCACCACAGTTTTGTAATATTGGGATTGGATTGTCTCCAAGCCGTTACAAGAAGCTGAAGTTCCTCTTCTTCAATCCCCATCTCTAAAGCTCCCATTGATTTTAATGCCCCAACCGATCCGCCATAACCGAGAGCAAGTTCGGCAATTTTCCCTTTCTGACGAAGATGGCCATTCACACCATGCTTCTCAACAGGTACATTAAACATCTGAGAGGCACTGGCACAGTAGATGTCACCGCCGTTTTGGAATACATCTATTCTCCATTTTTCACTTGCAAGCCAAGCAATGACGCGAGCCTCAATCGCTGAAAAATCTGCCACAATGAACTTCATACCTTCTCGCGGTATAAAAGCAGTACGGATAAGTTCCGACAGTACCTCTGGGATTGAATCATAGAGTAAAGTAAGAGCATCAAAGTTTCCGCTTCGAACTAAAGCACGAGCCTGTTCCAAATCGGGCATATGGTTTTGGGGGAGATTTTGCAACTGAATCAGCCTGCCAGAGAATCTGCCGGTTCTGTTGGCTCCGTAAAACTGAAACATTCCTCTTGCACGACCGTCACTACATACCGCATTTTCCATTGCCGTGTATTTTTTCACCGATGATTTTGCAAGCTGCTGGCGAAGTTCCAAAACAGTGCCTAGTGGTTCAGGAGCCGTCTTTAACATCTCAGCAACCGCTTTTTTACCAAGGGTATCTGTTTCTAGCCCATTGTCGGCAAGCCAGTCTTTCATTTGTTGTACAGAGTTTGGATTCTCCAAATTAGTTATATCTTGCATCGTAGCCATTAGCTTTTCACGAGAATGTTCATCCATCTCTACAGCCTGTTTTACGAAAGTCATGTCAATGGCAATGCCACGATCATTGATTACCTGGTCGAGATGATATTCCTCCCAGATGTTCTCTGGTACTTGAAACTTGGATAATTTCTGTTGTATTGACATCTCGGATTCCACATCGCGAATGTTATATACTTTAAACCGCTCCCATTTATCCATGTCGTGTTCTGGTAAATTACGAACTCGACCACCATTAGATTTTGTAGGGGAGCAAGGTGTACAGAAATATTTGATGAGGTCTTTACCCTCTGTTAGCTTTTGTTTCTCCAAACCTAGAACTGCACCGACTCCCTCCAAAGAAAGAGGAAGTCCCATATATGCCGACCATATCATGGAACATTTCCAGGATGCGGGGTCAAGATATTCAGTAAGGTTAAGCCATTTTGATAGACACACACGCTCAAACATTGCATTGAAAGCCCACTTTGTAACGGAATCATCCATAAGTGCGTTTATAATTTCAGCTGGGATTTCCTCTCCGCAGGCAAGATCAACAACTTGTACTTCACCAGAATCTACCGAATAGCCAAATAGTAGAATTTCAAAATCATCACTCTCGGCATAACGGTAAACTCCAGACTTTTGAAGATTGGCACTACTAAATGTTTCAATATCAATAGAAATAGAATTCATGTATTACCGCCCCTTCCAATACAAACGAGGTGGCAGAAGAACAACCTCCACCACCTCGTTTGTATTTATTCTTTATGCTAGAAAATCATCATCTTCAATAGTTGTGAAGTCATCAGCTGCATTGGTTCTTCCGCCTAAAGGCTCTCCATCTCTTATCTTCTGGATGTTGCCAAGACCACATGCTACACCCTTATTGCCATTAGAGTTAAAAGCGTAGAAATTTAGGGATACTCTTGCATAACAACCGCTGTAAACCTCGTTACGATCCAGGATAGGTCTAACCGCTTTATCTACTATTTGGGGTGGAGTCTTGCTGTTGGCATTTACAAAGTAATGTCCTTTGTAAGCCTCGTCATCACGTTCTACGTCACCATCTCGAAGTGGCAGTTTAATAGCCGCCTTATTCGGCTTTTTACCACCAAACTTTGCAATGCCCTCTTCAATGGCTGCATCTACTGCTGCATTGATAGCATTGATGGTTTCCTTATCTGTTTTGGGAATCAATACGGATACGCTGTACTTTTCCGCTCCGCCATTGATGGATACCGGCTCCCAGCCGTGAAAGTAGCTAAGACGTGTGTTGACGCTTGTAACAACCTTAGTTCTGTTTTGATTATTCATATTCCAATTCCTCCGTTATTTCGTTAAATTCGTTTTTTACGTTTGATATATTCATAGCTGGCCGCTTATCCGAATTTGGAACCAGCATTGGCTTGCCCGGTGGTTTATGTATGAGACCACCGAGAATTTGCTCAAATTTCTTTTTACCCATCAGCTTCTGCATTTCCGTAAGGGTAATGAGACTCTGACGATAGATATCCTTATAGCCATTTGCCTTGGCTACTTCAGCCACAGCCTCTTCGTCTTTATATTTACGGATAGACCTGCCCTCGACTACCTTAAAACCGTGCCACTCTTTCCCGTGATTAACAGCAGCATCCGTGGCATAAGCAATGATTTCATTTGCCCACTTTGTAAGGTCAGACAGTTTAGAAAGAACTTCTTCAATTTCGGAGTCCAGAAGTAGGGGTGGCAGTTTAAACTCCATCTGTGCTAATTTCAGCTTTTCTTCAGCCCTTGCACGGCATTTAACAGCCGCTCGGCAGAAAGTACACCACTCACCGGTCAGATATTCACCTTCACCGTCATAGGCCTTTTTCGCCTTTGGTTTCAGTTCATTTTCTGCCCAGTCCTTTAATTCCTTTACCGGGATTGTCCATGTGCTGACATTTTCCCTGCGGGGTTGGAAGATGGTCATGGAAACCTCCTCGATATCGTACAAGCTATCGTAGATTTCTAAAGCACCAAGGGCATACAATTTCATCTGCGGGTTTTCCACTGCATCTACTAACACTCCCATGCCATACTTAAAATCGATAATATGAAGCTTTTTATCGCCAATAATGATGCAATCACCAGTTCCGAACCCCTGGGGTACATAGCAAGAAAAATCAAGACGTTGTTCAATAAGTATTAACGGGTCCGTACAGCTTTGTTTCGCCAGTTCAAGCTGCTCCATTACAAATTCCACATAGGCATCGCTGTGTTCTTCCATTTCATCAGAGTTATACACCGAGACTGGCCGTTTACTTCTCATGTGAAGTGCTTTTTTAAGTTTATGTTCACAGAGAGCATGAGCGGCGGTACCTTCAGCGGCTGCATTGGATTCACTATTTTCAAATTCCAGTTCCAATCTTGCAGAAGGAAGGCAATTAAGCCACCTATGGGACCCCGATGCGGAAAGTACTGCGTGATCACTCATTACCTAGTACCTCCTCATCTTTCAACATATCTGCATAATGTTTCGGGTCAACTTCGCTTAATTTAGAGCCACCGTATTTTTGGATGATTTCTCTCACTTGGTCAGTAAGACCAGCTTGACTCTTCTCAGCGAGTTTTGCTCTGACTTCCTCTAGAGTGATTTCCTTTTTCTTTGGTTCTGGCTCTTTTACAGTTGTGGTCGGTTCTTTTGCTTCGACAGGCTCACTACCCGCCATTGCATCAGCAACCGCTTGTATGCTGTCTGCCAAAGAGCGCATATCAGAAACCACATCAAGAAGTAGTTTGATTTTGCTCATGGTTTAATCCCCCCTCCTTAATCTCACTGATGGCGAGTTCCTGTACGGTGTCACCCGGAACAAGAATAGTCAGCTTCTGCTTATCACCAAGTAAGAAACGAAGGAAGCGCTCCCTTATGGTGACATTACGGCAAGTTACAATCCCGCCAGACTGTGGAGTTTTTGAAACACTGATTTTCAAGTTGTGTTTCATGTTCTTCACCTCTTTCCGAGAGCGTTTATGTACTGCCCTCTATCTATTAGCCGTGGCAAGAGGGGAAAGTTGAGGATTCTGGAAAAACTTTTTTTAAATTCTTCTTGGCTGTATTTAAACGGTGTGAAATGGCGCTTTTACTGACACCTTCACGCTCTGCATACTCAGTCATTGTCATGCCATCAAGATATACAGCAATAAAAGGTTCTGAATGTTTTGGCTTGAGAATGGAACGAATAATCTCACAGTAATATTCATAATCTTCCTTTTTAATTCGTGCCACTTCATGGGTATTATCGGGGAGATAGTCCATATGATCCGTTGCATCCTCGGATTCGTCGTCCTTACGGAATGGTTTTTTTGGCATCCCTCTATGTCTGTCAAATTTATGCCAGTTATTGTAGTCGGGCTTGTTAAAACGCTCGTCCATAATCTCCTGTGGTGAACGTCGAGTCACAGTTTCCTTATCTTCGGCACAGGACAGCCTGTCCTCATAGTCCATATCAATCATTACAGTGCAGTCCTCGTCTGGTACCTCCAAATAGGTAGGTTTGTTGTCGTACATAATTCTAATTTTCATTTTGCATCCTTTCCGCCGGACTGCATTGGCGGCAAAGGATACAAAAATAGGTCTGTGCCTCGAAGTACACAGACCCTTTGTCCTGAAAATGAGCGCAACAAGGTAAGGTACTTCTATTGCAACGCATAACAATCCTAAACGGACTGAAACGTAGCAATATGTATCCTTTGCCCTTATTGCAAATCAGGCATTTGATATTTTTTTGTAGACGAGGAATGGTCTAATTCTTGCTAACTACGAAGGACCTTTCCTTCATCTATCATTATTGTAGGTGAGAATTGGACAGCCTTGGCGGACACCTCATGCCCGTTAATTTCAGGCTCAAAATGACGCTTTTCCCAACAAAAACACCTAAAAACAACAATAAAAAAAGCCATACACAAACCCTTAAAAGGATTCATGTATGGCTTACTTAGTTAATAACTAAAAAGCGGACATCCTGTGTCCGCTTTTTCAAAAATATTATTGAATTTTATAATGGCTCTGCGCCATGTTCCTGTAAAAACGTTCTAATCTCATCCATCGATTTTGCATATAGGTGAGTTAATGCAAAGTTATACCAAATATGACTGTTATTATTGAAATTCAATGAAAATGGTGAGTTGCGAATTATATGACTGCTAATATTTGGCGGTAGATGAAGTCCAAGGCAAATCAATACAATGGAATTAATAGATCCCGGTTCCTCACCATTAACGATTCGTCTTATGGTACGCTCGTTGACCAATATTTTCTCTGCTAATTCTTTATAAGTTACTTTTTTCCACTCACGTACTATTTTGAGAGAGCTGGTATAGCTATTTGGCAATTCATTATAGATTCGCATTTCTTCAGCTATTGTTTCAGCTAGTAATTGGGCCTTCTTTTCTGGAGCCGCATACTCAAAACCATTACAATACTTTATATCAAAATCTATATTTGATGTCTTATCACGGTTGAGGAAACATTCAGTATAGTATCTTTCCCTACACCCGGATTTGACTGATAACTCGAAAACCAAGCAGCACTCTTCCATATGGGTTCGTGCGTAGTCAGTAAGTACCGTTTGTCCGAATATATCATGTGTTAAATATTTTGGATAGTTTAGCACAAAGTGAGAATCTACATATATATAACTTCCGTCTCTAACTAGAGCGGCCATTTCTGGATTGGTTATGCTTTGGATGGCAGCATCCTCGGCGCCTATAGAAAAGGTCTGATTTCTTTCAAGCGCACCCTTCTTAAATCTGTGTGGCTTGACGTAGCGACCATCTATATAAGTAAAAGTTCCGATTGCTTCCTCGTATCCAGCATCAATCATTCGAATTTTAGCTGCTGTCCGAGATACGCTGAAGAACGTTGCTAAGGCGTCAATAACTGGCTCCATTACATCTATAAGTTCAGATGTTCCCAGTTCTGAACTGAATTGCTTAATAAATTTGAACGCTTGGGTTTTAAACATAGCAAGTGGCATTTGTATCTTTGGGGCGAGGGCATTCGCCTGCCATTCCATCCAGTCAGTTGCATCTCTGGTATTGTCTTTTATACCTCCGACTACCTGACACTTGATTCGTGTGGCACTGCTATTATATAACCGTTCCAATTCAAATGCTTTTCTATGTTGGTCCCAATGAACACACTCATGCACAATAGTATTATTGACTGATCCCAGGTTACGAAGGAAGTAAGCTTTAGGATCCACGATTATTGTACGGCCACTCACATGGGTCTGTACCATTTCATCGCTATCTTCATCATAAAACTCTGCATCACAGTCGTGAAAGTATATCTGCCCAAAAACAGAGAAATCCTTTGTAATCTCTCTCATTTCTACTGTAAGGCCCATTTTTTCTGCCAACACCTGTGGCTCAACTGCCATTGGGTTTTTTAATGCTTCAGGGTAATGTCTTCTAAGGAAGTCTGTGGCAACAGATTCTAGTTGTTCCTTATGAATGATAGGGACAAGGGAGTCTGACATAGGTTTCGGCTGCTTATTTTTGCTAGTATACTCAGTTATACTAGAGATTGAAAAATCATCCAAATTGCAATCCAAATCTCCTGAGCATTCCAGCATAAACCATTGCCGACAATTTTCTGATTCATCATAACGATGATTTGATTCACGGACTTCGAATTCAGCTTCAACAGCAACATCAAATTCTATTTTCATGTCCGGTAAGTCATTAACAGATACGAACTTTACTTCTATATCTGATAACTCAATGCCGCCGATGTTTTGAACTCTGTATAGCCGTAAGTCTAAGCCATCGTAGTTTTCTTCGGTGAAATCCTGTATGGCAGCAAACATTTTATTATAGAATCTTTCTGCCACATATTCTTTAAATGAACGATTACCTGCCATACTCCCCCACATCCCCTTTATAAATGAAGTAAGCCTATATCCATTTTTTCATTTGCTAAATAGTGCGAGTATATCAATTCTGCGGGCAACTGTCTTATTTGTATATTCTGTAACCCGAGAGCATCTAACATTTCTATATTGACGTATCCCTTATTAATAATGCTATGTTGTTCGGTTGGCATCAAAAAGCAATTTTTAACATCTTGAATTCCATGATCATTAACAAAATTTTTATATGCCAACTGATATAGGTACTGCTTTGTAATATCACCAATTCCAGGTTGTCCCCGTAGTTCTTTTCCATGCTCAAGTTGAATATTATAATACTTAGCATCAAATATAATGAACTGATGTGAGTTATTCATCTTATGGATTGACACAAGGTCTGGGACGAGGGTTTCCCTAGCGGCCTTTTGAAATTCAGAACCATCTTGCTTATAACCATTCCACTTTGGCTTTTCTATTAATGAAATGAGCAGGTCATAAGGATTATATCCGTCAGATAACGAAATAGGCAGTGAACCTAGTGGAGTCTGTAATTGATTGTCCAGTACTTCCGCACACACCTTTTCCCATACTAAATTAAAACTGTTTGTACCAAACATAGTGAAACAATCAATTTCTGCAAGTGTGCTACTATGTGCAACATAGGCGTATAACGTCTTTAGTAATAACTGCTTTCTTGTATTAAACTGCAAATTCAATTCATTTTGTATGCGGTAAAGTATATAGTCTTTTTCTCCAAAGTCATCAAGTTCTTCATCGGACACTTCAACCGGCAGTATATCAAACAAATCCAATAAATCTGCATCTTTTAGTTCCCTAGAGCAAATACTTATAATAGATTCATGGAGTCTTTTAAAGTAATCAAAATCATCATTTATACGTTTTTGTGTAAACAGTTCTATGTAATATGGTCGATTATTACTGAGATAAGTAAAGGTCTCATTTATCGTCTTGTCCCACAGTATTTCACCCGAACCATTAGTTTCAATTATATCCTTTGTATTCGTATATGCACCATTTTCGTAGTAGTCATGTAGCAAGAAAATCATAACAGCAAGCAAGTTGAAAGCACTACTTTCACTGTTATCATTATACATACGAATGATTTGCTCTTTGGCATTATACTTTTCAAGAACTTTTATTATTGTTTTTAACTCAGTTAAGGGATCATTATTAGTTAAGATATATTTAGGATAGCATTTTAATACACAACCCCAAACGGTTATTACGCCAACGAAAGTAAACACATAAAGGTATTCGTTCTCACCAATTTCTACATCTGCAACTTCAATATCCTCTTCCAAAAGGTCTGACATATTTTTTTGAGAATCCGTAGCTTTAACAGCCTTTAGAACACCAAACTCTTTCAAACGCTTAATAATATCTACCGTTTTTTCTTCCGAGCATTGAAAGATGTCCTGTAATTCAGTTTGATTGTATCTTTTCTGTTCTCGGACAAACTTCGATATCATTCTGCACCGTCCCCTGTAAGGTTATTTGTAGGTGCAGTAGCAGGGAATTTATTGCTGATATTTTTGGCAAAGATAAATACACCCTTTTCCTCAAACTCTTTGCAAATAGAAGAGTATGTCGTCTTATCATTACAACCATCAAAAAGAGTCTGGCGTTTTTGCTTTGCTGCGTCATCAAATAAATACATGATAACTTTGCTCTTAAATGTGGCGATAAACTTTGTTGGGTCAATAGGCTCCGTTTCAGGAACGATTTTCCTTGACAGAAAATATGGGCCAAGCAACTTATCCTCATTCACTTTATATGAAAGAAGTTCAGTATTTATCGCTTTACGCAATTCATTCCACTCAACTATTCTCTTGTTTGCACCTTTACCTAGTTCAACAGTTTTACCTACAATTTTTTCTTCGCTATCATCAATACCTAAATAAGTGAAGTCCCATCTACGTTTGAATGCAGTATCCATAGGGAATACTCCTTGGTCAGCACTATTCATAGTTGCCCATATAAACATATTATCTGGAATTTTGATTTCAGAATACTCTTGTGGATTACCTCCTAATTCTTTAGCAAGATATTTTTTAATATCCTCAGATGTTTGAATAGCATATTCACTAACATTATCCTCATCACGGTCTAATAACTGAAATATATCACCAAATACAGCTGCAACATTCGCTCTGTTGATTTCTTCAACAATTAATAAAAATGGCTTAGGACTATCTGACTGAGCATTTTTAAGTGCTTTAACATACGTCCTCATAAATGGGCCAGGAACGTATTCATATGCAATTTCACTAGCAGGTTGTTTATTTGAAATCAGATTTACATATGGCCTAATCGCACGACCATGATTTCGTTCAACGCTATTATCACCACTAGCATCAGAGCCATCTTTTTTCTTAGTTTTAAACTTGTCATCACTATATAATCCTAGTAAAAGTGGTAAGCGAGTTAAATCGCCATCTTTAAATTTTTCATATAGCAAATCATATTTTTCTTGAGCCGTTTTATCATCCAACAGAACAGTTAAAACATCCCTCTCATCTTTGCTTCCAATCAGATTCTTTACTGAATCCACCATCGTAGGCTTGTAAGTTCCCACAAAGTTAGCATACGAATAGTCGGGATGGAAAGTCACACGCTCGTACTCGCCACCATTTTTAAGCAAGGTCTCCTTATCTCGATTTAAAGTATAACTTTTACCTGTTCCTGGAGCACCAAAGATAATTCTATTATGGTGGAAATCAGTTTGATATCCTGTTTTATATTTTATTAATTCAGCATTAGAAGAATCGGTAAGATAGTCATCATTGGATTCATGTGCAGCATCTGCCCCACTCTGTACTTCTTCATACTCATCAATTCCTACGATTTTTGTAGTACTTAGAGACAAGAATGTAGAAACACGTTTTTGATAATCGGCAAGGTTTAGATCCGGATCATTTGTAGAGGTAACTGTTCCACGCGAATAGTTCAAATATGGATTAGTTCCATCATTTAGCGAGGTTTTCAGAACTCGTAATGAACCCTTGGCTTCTTTATCACCATTAATGTCTACTGGTTCGGTGGTAGCTAAAAGTTTACGATAGATGCTATCTTGATTAAAAATTACATCTTGACCACTATCATCAAGTTTAAATACGGCTGTTTCTGACAAAGCCGTTAATACGGACTTAAGCAATTTATCTTCTCGTTCACTTGTGGCAACATTCAATCCCAACCAATTAAGCAAAACTTCCTTATATTTCTCCTCTGCCACAGCCATAGCTACATCAATAATATCCATATTCAAAGTAAAATGTATCTCTTTTGGATATCTCACACCACCTGTTCTCTCAGAACTAACAGGCTTAGTATTATCCTGAAAAACAATTTCGCCCAATTTCCAATACAGTTCAAACGCTACAATAAGAGCTTCCATTTGTGATTTTAATAGTTGATTGTTATTCACCGTTTGACGAAATTGATCATCCGAAACGCCATGAGCACTATACACTGGTGAAGAGTATGCAATAAGCTTATTCATGAGTTCATCCGAAATACGAATTGAATCACCATCTTGAACTGAATATTTTACTTCTGCCGGACGTCCTTCACTCTTCCAAATCAAAATAAAAAGGGCAAGTGTAGCTTTAACGTTGGGCAAAGATGACTTAATGCCAAGCTTTAAATCTATATCTTCATAAATTTCCATGTTTTCAGGCCTTTGCATATGCAGTATCCTCCTTATAGACTTCTATATCTTTCATAATAACCTGAGCAATGGCTTTAGCTAATAAAGGCGGAACAGCATTTCCTACCTGTTTCATTTGAGATCCTTTAGTACCAACAAAGTGAAAGGAGTCTGGGAAAGACTGTATGCGAGCCGCTTCACGAACAGTAATTGCACGATTCAAAAAAGGATGTGTAAACTTTCCTGATGATGGTGTATCAAACCGTGTCGTAATGGTAACAGATACTTCATTTTTTCTCATACGGGTCCAAGTACCACTATAAATAGATTTTGTTAAGTGCTCTTCTGGAAGAACCTCCTTGCCACTATTTGGTGGAATCAATGACAACCTTTCTAAAGCTAAAGCAGAATGATTAGTTGCAACGTGATTATATAAAATAGTTGATTCTTTTCTCAAAGTTTCTTGGTAAGAACTTTGTGGCGGGTTTCTATATTCTTGTTTTTCAGATCCCTCACCAGAATTCAAGTAAGCTAAATCACTTATTGCGTCCCATATTGTTACTTTACCTTCTTGTGGTGTTGGGAGTGAAGGGGCAACATCTCCTTGCTTACCAATAATTATCGCACGTCTTCTATTTTGTGGCACTCCATAATCTGACGCATTTAACACTCCCATGTTTAATTCGTAACCCATGTCATTAAAGAGTTTCTCTAGTTCCTTCTTAAAATACCCGCGTTCAGCAGTAAGTAAATTGGGGACATTTTCCATCACAAAGTACTTTGGTCGTACTTTCTCAACAACTCTCACAAAAGACTTAAAAAGGAAATTACGTTCATCATGAATTGTTTTTCTCTGACCCTTCTGCGAAAATCCTTGACATGGTGGCCCTCCGATAATCACGTCTATTTCCCCAAAATACCTTGAAAATGTTTTTTCAAAATCTACAGTTGTTATATCGGCCACTAACATATCCGTATTAGGATGGTTTATTTTATAGGCATCTGCTATTGAGACATCATATTCATTTGCAAATACTACATCAAATCCCATTTGTTCAAATCCCAAAGACATTCCTCCAACACCTGCAAATAAATCGATTACTTTAGGCTTCATTTTGCACCTCCTCGATACGCTTAGATGCAGCATTAAAATAATCTTTATCTAACTCAATTCCAATAAAGTTTCTATTATGTCTTTTCGCAGCTACTCCAGTTGTTCCGCTTCCCATAAATGGGTCCAAGACAGTATCACCCTCAATAGATAAAATTTCCACAAAATGTTCCATTAATTGTTCTGGCTTTTGAGTAGGGTGCTTGCCATATTTTTTCTCCCCATTCGGTGTAATTGAGGTTTCTATAAAATCATGGATTAAACGCCCTTCATTATTAAATGTACCTGTACGTGTTTTATATGTGAAGTATAGCCATGCTTCAGTTGAATTGACAAAATGGAGATTCATATTTCGTGGCATTGGATTTAACTTATGCCAAATACCTGTAGTCTTATAATAAAATCCACTTTTTTCTGCAAGCCTAATCAACGTTTCAACTTTAATAATTGCCATGAAGACAATCATAGAACCACCTTTTTTTAATACCCTAGCAGACTCCATAAAAAAGTTATCCATTGACTTTTGCCAATCATCAAAGTCAAGGTCATCCCAACCAGCTGCTCCAAAAAAGTTTTCTCTCATTTTTACAAGATTGGTATCTCTATTTTTCATAAAATTCCCTAAATTATATGGGGGATCGGTTATTATCAAATCAACAGATGCATCGTCTAGTTGCTTCATCGTTTCGATACAATCACCGTTGTATAAACGTATTTCTGCCATAAAGCTCTTCCTTCCAAAACTTATTCTATCGCACTTTTTCCACTCTTGACCCATTCATCAACTTCTGAAAGTTTAAACTTCCACTGCCGACCAATTTTATGAGCAGGGATATCAGTTTTTTTTATCCAATTTCGAATTGTATCTTTTGTAACCCCTAAATACTCAGAAATTTCCTCAAGGTTTGACCATTTTTCATTCATCTCATTCATTTCTTTCACCTCGGATATCAAACTGGTGATAATAATTATAGTAATCTATTATAACATAAAACCTATGAATATAAATATTTTAACATAAAATTGCAATATTAAATATGATTTAATGGTAATAGATATGAATTAGCGTTGATATATACTGTTTATATTAAATACTTATTATTTCAATTCCACCTATCATTTCGAACAGATATAGTTTGGACATTTGTTATTTATTACATCTATCCTATCTCCACACCCTACAAAATTATCCATCCTATCTCCTCAACCCTTTGCCCATTTCCACAGTCGATATGTTTCCTTAATAAATAAAAACAAGGGTTTTCGAGACTAAGAATATCCATCGCACAACTGGCAGAATGTTTCCCAATCTCGAAAACCCTTTATTTATCATTACTTTGAATAGCGCTATTTCTCCACCCTAGACATCAAGGCAACACACTCCACGTGAACCGTTTGCGGAAACATATCCACCGGCTGGACTTCAACCGTTTGGAAGCCACCGTCTTCTAAAATCCTTAAATCTCTAGCTAATGTAGCTGGATTACACGATACATAGACAACCCGTTTTGGTTTCATCTCGATAATAGTTTGTAGCAGCGCTTCATCGCAGCCTTTCCTTGGTGGATCAACTACAATTACATCTGCTCTTATTCCTTCTTTCTTCCAATTCGGAATTACGACTTCTGCCTCCCCAACTGCGAATTCAGCATTGGTAATATCATTAAGGCTGGCATTACGTTTCGCATCCTCAATCGCCTCTGGGACAATCTCAACACCGTACACCTTTTTCGCTTTTCGAGCCAAAAATAAGGAAATCGTACCAATCCCACAGTAGGCGTCAATAACAGTCTCTTCTCCCGTAAGCTGTGCATATTCAAGTGCTTTGTCATATAGCACCTTTGTTTGCTCTGGATTCACCTGATAAAAAGAACGTGCCGAAATCGCAAACCTAATGTTCCCAATATTATCGTAAATATATTCCTCTCCCCAAAGCACTGTTGTCTCATCCCCAAAAATAACATTCGTTCGCTTCGGATTGATATTCTGAACTACAGACTTTACATCAGGCAGCTGGTCAACAATATCAGAAAGGATTTTATTTTTATTAGGAAGTTCTTTTGTTCTCGTAATAAGAACAACCATTACTTCACCCGTTACGAGTCCATACCTAGCCATAATATGACGAAGGGTTCCACGGTGATTTTTTTCATCATATGCTTGGACACCGTACTTCTCACATATTTTCTTAACTACTTGAACAACCTCATCGTTCTTTTCTTGCTGGATTAAGCAGGCTTCCATATCTATGATTTCATGGCTACGCTGTTGATAAAATCCCGCAATTAATCCACCTTCACGGTCAGCCACGGGAACTTGGGCCTTGTTTCGGTAGCGCCAAGGATGCTCCATCCCAAGGACAGGGTGAACCTTAACTTCCTTCAGCTTTCCGATTCGGGTGAGGACTTCCTGAACCTGTTTCCGCTTAGCAATCATTTGCCCTTCATAACTTAAATGCTGTAATTGACAGCCTCCACATTCCTTAAACAAAGGACATGGTGCATCCACTCTATATTGACTTTTTTCATATATCTCAATAAGTCGGCCAAATCCATAACCCTTTTTGACCTTCACAACCTTAATTTTTGCAAGCTCATCTGGTAACCCATTTGGTACAAAAATTGGAAAGCCATTTATTTTCGCTACCCCGGCCCCATCATGTGTTAAATCTTCAAAGGTCACATCATAATATTCATTTTTCTCAATCGGCGCTTGACCATTTGTCATAGTTACTTCTTCCTTTACGTTCAAAATGCTTTCCTGATTGTATCATAAATCTCATGTTGTACGCCAATGAATGATAACACACAGAGATCTACTGGAAATGTGTCTAACGACCATAGAATGAAAATAAAAGCCATAGAACGAAAATAACGACCATAGAATCGAAATAAAGGCCATAGAACAAAAATAACGACCATAGAACCATTGATAACACAGTTCCTTGGTGATTAGCTAACCCAGTTTATACGTGTAACAGGCAACCGCCTCAACTTGCACAAAACCTTCCTGGATATACAATGACTTTGCACGCTCATTTTCGGCATTAACACAAAGAATCGTTCTTTCATAAGATGCTTTCTTAGCAAATTGCAATGAGGCTCTTAGTAGACATCTCCCTAACCCCTTGCCTTGGTACTCAGGAATGATTGCGATAGGGCCAATATTCATGATCGGGTTGCCTTCATACTCATCATCTGCACCCCTTACGACTCCTATAGGTCGGTCATGATGATAAAGTATCATTGCACCACCTTCAAGGGAATCTCCAGCTGACATCATTTTCGTTACCATTTCGGGTGTAATCGGTGTTTCACTTCCTCTTAGTGTTGCAAAGCTCTCATTTCTCACTAAGCTCCATGCTTCTTCATCATAGCCAATTCGAAACGGTCGAATATCATAGCCACTCGGTACCTTAAATTCAGGAACCTCTATGTCGTTTCTTACAAGCAGATAGGAATAACGTTCTATCGCAAATTCCAATTCCTCAATAAAACCTGCTAACGCTCTATTTTCAACTGGCACAAATATGAAGATCTTCTCTAAGCCATTCGTATGCTTCATAATTGCTTGCATGAGTTGTTTGTAGTACTCACTATTTTCAAACTCCGAATGAAAAATTCGAAAACGTGCCTTTTTTCCACGTTTGGCGTATTCATCCATCATTAGTGAAGCTACTGCAATCATTTGATTTTGGTCATCAGTAATTACATAGGTCGGATTTTCTTCGTTTACTTCAAAGCTTTTTAAGTCTTCATCGTATAAAAAGGATTCATCAACTTCGATTCGGTGCTTCTCGCAGTATTTTATAAACTCTTTAATTCTATCATTTGTTAAACGCTCAATCCTCACCCTAATTCCCCCAAATCGTATCTTTACTCGCAAAGAAATACATCTTTATAATTACCTTACAAAAAAATCTGGCATACGCCAGATTTATTGTTGTTCGTCCATTTTCTCTGCTTTTTCCTTCGAAACAAGGACATTAATATGCTTATATAGGTTTACAAATTCACCAGGCAGTAACCCACCATATTCTCCATCAAGATTAAGCTGCATCTTTTCACTAGGATTTACTTTAATACGGTTCGCCTTTGTGTACAGTACATGAGGGTCATTAATATGTTCCCCTCGTATAGCCATAGTAGCAACCTTAATAAAATCAGCTAAATTTGCCTTCTTTAAAATCAGTAAATCAAACAAACCATCGTTTAACGATGAATCTGGAGCCAACTTTTCAAAGCCACCAACTGAATTTGTTAATGACACGAGAAATAACATGACTTCCCCTTCAAACAATTTCCCATCGTATTCTATACTTACCTCTGTTGGACGAATTGACGGTAACATCTCCATCCCTTTTAAGTAATATGCCAACTGTCCAAGCATGGTTTTCAGCTTACTTGGCACCTCATAGGTTAGCTCTGTTAAGCGTCCACCACCAGCAATATTAATAAAGTATTTATCATTAACACGACCAATGTCAATTGGAACAGAGACACCTTCAACGATTACATCACAAGCTCCTTCAATATTACGCGGAACTCCTATTGCACGTGCGAAATCATTTGTAGTTCCAACAGGAATAATTCCAAGCGTTGGACGATACTCTTGTTCTGCCAGTCCGTTGACTACTTCATTGATTGTTCCATCCCCGCCAGCTGCGATAACAAGATCATAGCGTCTTGCAACAGCAATACGAGCTGCATTTGTCGCATCACCTGCACCGGTAGTTGCATGGCATGATGTTTCATAGCCAGCTTCCTCAAGTCTCATTAAAACCTCAGGGAGATGTCTTTTAAAAAGCTCTCTTCCAGAGGTAGGATTATATATAATTCTTGCTCTTTTCATAACCATCATCCTAAGTTAGATAATATTACTTATTCCATCATTTAACATCATAGCTTATCCAAATGATTTATTCAAATTTAAAACTAGTAAAAATATCCATTTTTTTGAAATTCACTTCTATTATTACTATATTCATTTCATATGCAAATAGTGTTATTCTACTGGATTTCGTACCATTTATAAATAGCATTTTTTGAATCAAATAAGAAATGACAGACTTTTTTACACACCCAAAAACGCTTGAAACCGAAAGCAACTCCACTATTAGTATGTCCAACAATTGGTGTTGTTCAAAACCAAGCGTTTATATTTTTATTTCTCCCACTCAGATGCAAGTAGACTATATGTGATCAAATCTTCATAGTGATCGTACAACCATTGTCCGTCTCTTTTTACACACTCATTCGTAAACCCTAATCTTGCTGGAATTGCTCTACTTTTTTCATTTCCTGCAGCAACTTGTATCTCAACTCGATTTAGCTTTAATTTTATAAAAAGGTATGGTAATAAAGCTTCAATACATTTTGTAATGATTCCTTTTCCCTGAGCATCCTCCGATAAAAAATACCCAATACTCGTCGCTCTATTTTTCCAATCAATATAGTGTAAGCCGATCATACCTACAAGCTTACCGTTATATTTGACACCAACATCAAATCCATTATTTTCGGCGTAATTATGTAGCCATATCGGTATAATTGACGTAAAATCATCAGGTGATTTCCGCTTATCCACCCATAATAACCATTTCCGAAGATATTCTCGATTTGAATCAATTAATTGATATAATTCTTCTTTATCATGTTGTTGTAAAAGCTCTATGGAGATTTCATCATTGACTTTATATGAAAACATATTTATTCCTCTCCACCTAATCTACATTTTTTCTACTAGATTTACAGACACAAGATCACTATTAAAAATGGAAAGCTGGTAGGTTCCGTCACCTAGCTTTAACTTTCCATTATACAGCAAATCATGGCTCTCCTCTTCATACACCTCATCAACTCCTCCCTTTTCGGTAGTAGTGATTTCATCCCAGGTTACATTACCATTCGCTAATTCATTTCTCGAGATTGCCGAAAGCAATAGGTCATTTTCTTTACTAACATGAACACTAACAAACGCAACCCCATCCACATTCCAATGATTTTCAAGAGAACCCGGGTACAGCGTAATGTTGTTTTGGTTTCCTCTCACTTCTAGGCGTATATAATTTGGTACAACAATCGTCGGCTCGATGGTTGTATAAGTTGAAAATGGACCCGATTTAGTAGAAGGATCTTTCACTGTGATATACATTGTATCGCCTATTACCTTTGTGAACACATAATCTTCTTTTTTCGAAAGAATAGGATCTGCCTTTGGAAGAACCGTTGCACGGTACGTACCAAAAATATGAAGTTCATTCTCTTCTGTGGCCTCTATTTTACTTGTCGAGCTACTCGTCTCAAGGACAATTCTTGAAATGTTGTTTGAAATTTTCTCCTCAACCTCCGGTAAATTCAATGTCTGATGTTCAGCTCCAATCATGGACTGGACCTCATCTACCAGTCCAATAGAGGATAATAAAGTAAATCCAATCCCAATCATTCCGATAATCCCAACAAATAGAATACTTAAAAAATCATATTTTACAATTGGCTGTTCCTGCTTTGATAGAAATAGGTATACGACAATTTCTATACCTAACACAATCAGAATGAGTGGCCACCACACGAGCAGTGGCTCAATCATTTGGGTTCCACTAAGTTGCGAAACAAACAACAGGACGCCTAGTAGGATAAGAGATAAACCCATCGAAACTGATCCAACACGCCATTTTCTCATTGTGCACTCTCCTTTCGGGTTTTACTTCCAAAGATAAGCTTTAAACCTCCGCCGATAAGCAGGATACAAATAATCGTTCCTTGGAAATAGTTGTAGTATAGGTACTGGATATCCAATCCGAGTTCATATTCAAGGATTGGTCCTAGTGCCGGAACCACAATGCTATCAAACATATAGTAAAGACCTAGTGCAATTAATCCAATTCCGAACCACTTTTGATGATTTACTAAATAGGATACCACTGGGATATCCTCGAGATCTTCTTCCCCGTGCTTTGACACCTTTTGTAAGGCATCGAAAAAGCTATAAAACCAAATGATAGGGATAAGAAAAAGAAATAGTGAAAGTCTCAAAATATCTAAAATATATATTGCAAATAAAAAGGCTACCATCAATTGGAGACCGCGCTTTTGCAGACCGAGATACATATGACCCGCGCCAGGAAACATTGATAAAACTGTAGCAAGGGTTTTACTTTTTCTCCCCTGCTCACTACGTGTTTCTTCGAAGTCCTCTAATATTGTCTTATCAATTAACTCTTCACCACGTTGTTTTTTATTGACCTGTTGGATTACATCAAACATGCTATAGACCCATAGAATAGGTAGGATACCAAGAAATACCATAAATGCTCCTTGATTTGTAAATGCTGCTATAAAGACGACCATCGTTCCAAGTCCAAAAAATCCAGTTAAAAAGGTTAAGCCTCTATTGGTTAATCCAAGCTGGAAGTGTCCCAATCCGGGTATGAAGGAAAGTAAAATCGTATTAAATCGTTCCGATTCGTCAGATTTAACGGCTACTTGTTGTCCCTCTTGATTTATTTCTACTTGCTTCGAAAAGCCTTGCCCTTTTAAAAGGTAGATTACCATATCAAATATACTAATAAATGTAACAAGTACTGCTGTAATAAGTCCTAAAAGCATTATTTCATCGTCATAGGAGGTTACCCAGACTAAGAAACCAAAAGCTACTGGACCAATCGTTCCTACGCTATATATGAACCCTCGAAATTTGCGATTTAAATAGAAATGGCCAAAACCCGCTATGAATGAGAGAAAAAATGCAAGTAATGGATTTTTGTTGTTCATTTAGTTAGCCTCCTTTTGTTTATCATCCATCATGTCAAAAATGGATAATGCTTTTTCCATTAAATTATGTGATACAGACTTTTCTTGTTTTGTCATACTAGATGCCTCAACCGTGGTAACAATACCTGAAATACTTTGGAAGAATCCTGATGTCATAAGAGTAAAGGTAATAACTGCAGCGACTCCGTAATGAAAGATCGGACTCTGTAAAAACGAATTCTTCCGTTTCTGTTTTTTGGGAGGCAGCTTTGTAATTGTTTCTTCTGTGAAACTATTGTTTTGAATATCAGGTAAATCTTCTAGTTGAGTATTGATCACCTTCATATATATTTCTAAACATTGATCGCAGGATAACAAATGATTTTCGAGCTCTTCCCGCTTAGATTCAATTAACTTATCGTTTACATACAATTCCCATTCCTTGCTACTGAAGTGCATCATTAAAAATCATCCTCCCTCCAATGTTTTTTCATCCAGCTTCTTGCACGATATAGCTTTGTTTCAACTGTCTTTACCTCAACCTCTAGTTCTTCAGCTATTTGTTTATAGCTTTTTTCGGATATGTAATAGGCTTGAATCACGTCTCGATAATTAGACGGCATTTCTTCTAACCTACTTTTAACTAACTCTCTCTGCTCCTTTTGTAATAGTGGAACAATTACTTGATCCCGGGAGGCAGAGTGTAATGTTAGCTCTTCTGGTTCATACACGGTTTCTTGTTGACGCTGCTTTTTTCTTTTACTATCGATTGCATGATTAATCGCAATTCGTGTCATCCATGTTTTTAATCCCTGCGAATTATATTGGGGGAGAGCATAATAGATTTTGAGAAATACTTCCTGAGTTGCATCTTCAGCGTCCTTTTCATGCCTGAGTATTGGATAGATTGCCTTGAATAATGCATTTTTGTATCTTTCTACGAGTAAGCGAAACGCCTGTTCATCGCCTGCTTTCGCCTTCTCGATTAACAACTCATCTTGAATTTTGCTCCCCCCCTTTCTCTCTATCTACACTATTAGACGAACATACTCTAACTATACCCTACACTTTTTCTGAAAAATATTAAAAAAATGATTGCTATCTAAATATGTTGAGAATTTTTGGTAATTAATCTATAATAAAATAATAGACTATTCAGTCTTTTTTTAGTTTAATTGAGAGGAGCCTTTATATGAACATTTCAGAATTCTTAGAGGGTTACATACGTGCAACAAATTCGCACGACTTTTCAAATGTTGCTAGTTTTGTAGCAACTGATGCTATCTATTGGTTTACAAAAAATGAGTATAAGAATATAGAAAGCATTCAAGCTTATTTTGAAAATACATGGAATTTGATAAAGGATGAGGTGTACTCCATCTCGGATGTAGAATGGATTGTCAACGAGGAACATTCAGCTGTTTGTTTATACACCTATCATTGGGAAGGCTATTACGAAGGGAAACTTGTTAGCGGCAAAGGAAAGGCCACCAATGTTATGAAAAAGGTAAATAATGAATGGAAACTTATTCACGAGCACTTAAGTCCATTGACTTAAGTGGAATGTTGAGTTGCCAGAACTCCAACAATGATTAGTCATAAAATAGACCTACTGATTTCACTATCAGTAGGTCTTCTGTTACTTACCTCTTATTCATTTCTTCAACAAGAATTTTGTTTACCATTTGAGGGTTTGCTTGTCCTTTGGTTTGCTTCATGACCTGACCCACTAAGAAGCCAATTGCCTTCCCTTTTCCACTTTTAAAATCTTCAATTGATTGTGGATTTTGGTCAAGTATCTCGATAATTATTTTCGTTAATGCACCTTCATCAGAAATTTGAACAAGACCTTTTTCCTTTACAACTGTTTCTGCATCCCCACCGTTTTCAATTAGTTCTTTAAAAACGGTTTTAGCAATTTTGGAGGAAATGGTTCCATTTTCAATTAGCTTGATCATCCCTGCAAGTCCAGCTGGAGTGAGTGCAATTTCATGTAATTCCTTCTGCTCAGCATTTAAGTAACCTGAAACCTCACCCATTATCCAGTTCGAAGCTTGTTTCGGATCCGCATTATTTTTAACCGTTTCCTCGAAAAAGTCCGCCATTTCCTTCGTAACAGTTAATACTGCTGCATCATATGCAGGAAGTCCAAGCTCCTCCATGTATCTCTTCTTTCGTGCGTCTGGAAGCTCAGGTATTTGCGCTCTTACTCTAGCTTTCCATTCATCATCTATATATAGCTCAACTAAATCTGGTTCAGGGAAATAACGGTAGTCATCTGAACCTTCCTTGACACGCATGAGGATTGTCGTTTTTGTTGCTTCATCATAGCGACGAGTCTCCTGTTGTATTACCCCTCCAGCATTTAAAACCTCGGCTTGTCTTGTTTGCTCATATTCTAGACCTTTTTGCACAAACGCGAATGAGTTTAAATTCTTCAATTCTGACTTTGTTCCGAATTCCTTTTGTCCAACTGGTCGTAAGGAAATATTCGCATCACATCGAAGTGAGCCTTCCTCCATTTTACAATCAGAAACGCCTGTATACTGAATAATCGATTTCAATTTTTCTAAATAGGCATATGCTTCCTCTGGAGTCCTTAAATCAGGTTCAGAAACAATTTCAATCAGCGGCGTGCCTTGGCGGTTAAGATCTACTAAAGAATATCCTTCATTTGAGTGGGTTAGCTTACCAGCGTCTTCTTCTAAATGTAGACGTGTAATGCCAATTCGTTTCTTTTCCCCATTTACTTCAATTTCAATCCAGCCATTTTCACCAATAGGTTTATCAAATTGCGAGATTTGATAAGCTTTCGGATTATCCGGATAAAAATAATTTTTTCTGTCGAATTTTGTATCTGTTGCAACTTCACAATTCAATGCCATCGCGGCTCTCATCGCATATTCCACCGCTGTGCGATTCAAAACAGGAAGAACACCTGGATACCCTAATTCGACAACACTTGTTAACGTATTTGGCGCCGCCCCAAACTCATTCGGAGTACCTGAAAAAATCTTTGATTTTGTTTTTAACTCGACATGAACTTCAAGTCCAATTACTGTTTCATAGTTCATCTATTATCACCCCTTACAATTGTGGTTTCTTTTTATGATGATTGGTTGCTTTTTCAAACACATCAGCAACCCGATAAATTGTACCTTCATCAAAATGCTTGCCAATGATTTGAAGACCAAGTGGTAAACCATTAGAGAATCCACAAGGAACAGAAATTGCTGGAACTCCCGCTAAGTTTACTGGGATCGTCAAAATATCATTCGCATACATTGTAAGTGGGTCTTTCATGTTTTCATTTATTTTAAAGGCCGGGGTAGGAGTTGTTGGTCCGATGATAACATCATATTTCTCAAAAACATCCTCAAAGTCCTTCTTTATTAACGTACGAACCCTTTGCGCCTTTTTATAATATGCATCATAATAGCCAGAGCTTAATGCAAAAGTTCCTAGCATGATGCGGCGTTTTACCTCATCACCAAAGCCTTCGCTTCTAGTTTGCTTGTACATTTCTAGAAGATTTTCAGCATTATCTGTTCGATACCCATATCTGACACCATCAAAACGAGCCAGGTTAGCCGATGCCTCTGATGATGATAAAAGATAATAGGTTGCTAGCGCATATTTCGAATGAGGGAGTGATACCTCGTCCCATGTAGCTCCTAGTCCTTCAAGTACCTTAAGAGCTTCTAATACAGATTGTCGGACCTCTTCATTTACCCCTTCACCAAGGTATTCCTTAGGAACCGCAATCTTCAGTCCTTTGATATCACCAGTTAAGGCTGATAAAAAGTCAGGAACGTCCACATTTGCAGATGTTGAATCCATTGCATCAAGCCCAGAAATGGTTTGTAATAAATAAGCATTATCTTCAACTGTCCGAGTAATCGGTCCAATTTGATCTAAGGAAGAAGCGAATGCAATTAAGCCAAAACGTGAAACTCGTCCATACGTTGGCTTTAGTCCAACAACTCCACAAAAGGCTGCAGGCTGACGGATTGATCCACCTGTATCAGATCCTAAAGAAAATAATACTTCTCCTGCCGCTACAGCTGCAGCAGAACCACCGCTTGATCCACCTGGAACTCGTTCAAGGTCCCATGGGTTCTTTGTAGGCTTGTAACCAGAGTTTTCAGTAGAAGATCCCATTGCGAATTCATCCATATTCAGCTTTCCGATTGTGACAACCTCTGCACTATTAAGTTTCTGAACAACCGTTGCATCATAGATAGGGTCAAAATTCTCTAAAATCTTACTCGCAGCTGTTGTTTTAAGTCCCTTTGTAACAATATTATCCTTAATCCCTATTGGGAGACCAAACAACAAACCATATTTGTCCTTGTTTCCAATTGCTTCATCAAGTTGCTTTGCGTATTTTCTCGCGTTTTCTTCATCAGTAGCTAAAAAAGCTTGTACCTTGTTTTCTACCTCATGTATTCGTTTGAAGGATTCATCAACAAGGTCTGTAACGGTAATCTTTTTTTTATGTAAAAGTGAATGTAATTCCGATACGGTATGTTCAAAAAGTGACAAAGCTACTCCCCTCCTTATTCAATGATGGATGGTACTCGAAACTGGCCATCCTTTACATCTGGTGCATTTTTAATTACCTCTTCAACAGGCAATCCCTTTGTTGCAACATCCTCACGCAACACATTTTTCATTTTTAAAACATGAGAAGTAGGCTCTACATTCTCAGTATCAACTTCGTTTAGTTGCTCCGCAAATGTAATAATGGCATCTAACTGTTGTTGGAACAACTTCGCTTCATCCTCTGTTACAGCCAAACGTGCCAAATTAGCCACATGCTTCACTTCCTCAATCGAAATCCGTGACATACTCCCTTCACCTCCAAAACCCTTATCCCTCAATAAGTAATACACTGATAATAACAAATATCCTCCCCATTCGGCAACACCGGTGTCAGGCACCACAGAAATACACTTGTCCACCTCAGGAGGACACTATTGAGTGTAAGCAGATTATTTTTCTTAAAAGTGGGGAATTTGCTATAGTAGTATATATTAAAAGAGGTTGGAGTGAACGAGAAATGGAAAAGATTAATTCTGTTGAGAGATTCAATGAAGTTATTGCTACAGATGGAGCTATTGTTATTTTTGATACAACGTGGTGCCCAGATTGCAGACGTTTGGAAATGTTCATTGATGACATCATCAATAGCCACAATCAAGTTAGCTGGCATAGCATTGATAAAGATGAGTTTCCTGAGATAGCGGAAAAATACAATGTAATGGGAATCCCAAGTCTTCTTTATTATAAAAATGGAGAAAAACTCGGACACCTTCATAGTGCTAATGCAAAATCACCCGAACAGGTGAATGAGTTTTTACAAGAAGTAGGAATTTAATGCGGAGGTCTCCCGCTCAATGGAGTAAGCAACGGTAGAGCAAGTATAGTAGAAACAAAAGGACAGGCCGTGATATGAAACTCGCATATCACGGCCTTTATTAATAGTAGTGAAGGAAGAAAAGCTGTTAAACTTTTCTCCCGTTTTTATGTCACAAACAACTTTATGTATTTCTAACTGACAATTCAATGACAGACTACTCATCCAAGTAGATTATATATTGGAGTAAAACAAGAATTCACCCTTGATTCTGCGATGGAAAGTACATTGGTTGCAATTCTGCTTAGTTGGTCTTCTTGTGATTTGAGATTTATTCTTTTGTAGAGATTTTCGTTTGTTAATGGTCGAAATGATAGTTAGAACAACATTTTCACCATTCTATTAACAAATCTATACTACTGTTTTCCCCTTAATTAGTACTCTTGTAAAATGACCTTGTTTACTGGTAGTCTAACTGTTTCATAGGGAGGTTTCGCTGCATAACCCAATGAAATCATCATTACAGGAAGGTACCTGTTGGATATTTTTAACTCATCTATTAATTCTACTTCCTTAAAACTAAGCATTGGGCATGATTCTATACCATAGCTTTTGGCTGCTAGCATTAATTGCATGGCAGCAAGGGAGCTATTTCGTATTGCATCGTGCACCTCATATTTTTCCTGATTTGCCTGATAAGCATATTTAATATTCTCAATCTGGGCTATTTTGGCATCTTCTGACATATAGCCTTTTCTAACCTGATATGAAAATATTTCGTCTGCATTTTTATATGCATGCTTGTCACCTAACACGATAATTAAATGTGAACAGCTAGTCACTTGTTCTTGCTTAAAGGCAATTGGAAACAGCTTCTCCTTTACCCTTTCATCACTGATTATAATAAACTTCCAATGCTGAAGGTTCCAGGACGAAGGAGCCGTAGTTGCTAATTGAATAATCTTATAGATAGTATCCTTTGCAATTTTTTTAGTAGGATCATACTTTCTTATGCTTTTCCTTGAAGTCATTATTTCTTCAAGAGTTAACGATGTACTAATCACTTACATTACCCCCGATATCCATTTTACTAATTCGAGGGTAACAAATAGATGTTCCGTCGCCAATAAGGCACTTTTTTGTGACCTATCCCTTTATTAAGAAGATTTTTCAGTTTCACGTTGAAAATATAAATGGTCCATTCCCCATTTACTCATATAATTGATTAAAGGAATCGTATTTTCTCCATACTGCGATAACTTGTACTCCACCCTAATGATCTTCCCCGATTCTTCTTTTCTAGCAACTAATCCACTCTCTTCTAATTCACGCAAACATTGCACAAGCATTTTTTTAGTAATGTCAGGAATTGCTCGTCTTAGTTCAGAGAAATAATAATTTTTCTGAGAAAGCTCCCAAAGAATACGCGTCTTCCACTTGCCACCAAGGACCTCTACGGTTATTTCAACTGGACAATTGTATTTCTCCCTCAACTCTTCTCACCCCAGGTTATCTTCTATAGTCCACTTCATAAAAAGTTTACTATATATAGCTACTAGTTTCATCCAGTACTTGGTAATTTTTTGTTTTCTGAGGCTATATATTTGTTACTTTTAAGAAATAATGGGAGAATAAGTACGAGTATATTTTTAATATGGGAGAATCAAAAATGAAGGTAAAAATCAATCGTAATGCAGCTAAGGTACTAAAACAAATGCTTGAAAGCGAAGAAGCAGAAGGGAAAATGATTAGAGTTATTATAACTGAGCATCACGGCAATCATGCACACTATGCACTCCAATTTGATAACCCAACAGAGCATGATGTGATTGTTAAAACTGATAAAGACATTGATATCCTTCTTGACACAAGAGATGCTGAGTTTCTTGATGGCGTTTGGATTCAGTTCTTTTATGTACCCGAGGAAGGCTTTGCTATCACTAATCCTTCTAAAGGATATCATCACCACCATTAAAGCGAGGAGAACCCTCGCTTTTTTACATGGCAAAATTGTCTGTGCCGCCATAACGTATTTTCCTGATACTTACCAAACACAGGAAATGTAATCTTAAACTTGATTAAAAAAACCTCTCCACAAACTGGAGAGGTTTTTCAAAGCCTTTTATTATAACATTTCTGAAGTAGTTTTTGCTTGCATGTGAAGTAATAGGTAGTCTGGGCCACCAGCTTTTGAGTCTGTACCAGACATGTTGAATCCACCAAATGGTTGGTATCCAACGATCGCACCTGTACATCCACGGTTAAAGTAAAGGTTACCTACGTGGAAGTCTTCACGAGCTTTTTCGATGTTCGCACGGTTGTTTGAAATAACAGCACCTGTTAGACCGTACTCAGTGTTATTAGCAATCTCAATTGCATGATCGAAGTCACGAGCTTTGCAGAATGCAACAACTGGTCCGAAGATTTCTTCCTTCATGAGGCGAGCATCCTCTGCAACATCAGCGATAATTGTTGGTTGAATGAACCAGCCTTTAGAATCATCGCCTTCTCCACCGTGAAGAAGTTTACCTTCTTGTTTACCAATTTCAACATAGCTCATAATCTTATCAAATGCACCTTGGTCATTTACAGGACCCATGTACGTTTCCTTGCTTGTTGGGTCACCAACTGTTAATTCCTTCGTTAACTCAACAGCACGATTTAACACTTGGTCATATACGTCTTCAAGAATAACAGCTCTTGAGCAAGCTGAACACTTTTGACCTGAGAATCCGAACGCAGACGCAACGATTGATCTAGCCGCTAATTCAAGATCAGCTTCTTTATCAACAACAATTGTATCTTTACCTCCCATCTCAGCGATTACACGCTTTAACCAAATCTGGCCGTCATTTAGTTTAGAAGCACGCTCGTAAATGCGTAGACCTACATCACGTGATCCTGTAAAGCTGATGAAACGAGTTTTTGGATGGTCAACTAAGTAGTCTCCTACTTCTGATCCACTACCAGGAACATAGTTAACTACACCTGCAGGTAGACCTGCTTCTTCAAGTACTTCCATGAATTTCGCAGCAATAACTGGAGTTGTACTTGCTGGTTTTAGTAATACAGTATTACCTGATACTAGCGCAGCTGTTGTCATTCCAGCCATAATCGCAAACGGGAAGTTCCAAGGTGAGATTATAACTCCCACGCCTAATGGAATGTATGTAAAACGGTTATGCTCAATTGGGCGACTTTCAACAGGAATACCATCTTTTAATTTTAACATCTGACGTCCATAATACTCCATGAAGTCAATTGCTTCAGCAGTATCTGCATCAGCCTCATTCCAAGGCTTACCTGCTTCTTTAACTAATATAGCTGAAAACTCATGCTTACGACGACGTACAATTGCTGCAGCACGGAACAGAATATCTGCTCTCATTTCTGGATTAGATTTTCTCCATGTTTGGAACGTTTTATCTGCAACCTGCATCGCTTTTTCAGCTAGTTCACGGCTTGCTTTTGAAACGCGTCCAATAACCTCTTGCTTATTAGCAGGGTTAACAGAGACAATTTTATCTTCAGTTGAAATTCGTTCTCCGCCGATAATTAAATCATAGTCTTTGCCTAGGTAAGACTCGACAGTCTTTAATCCCGACTCAAACGCTTTCTTATTTTCTTCTTTTGAAAAATCTGTAAATGGTTCATGTTTATATGGTACTACCATTCTACTTCGCCTCCGTTTCAGATTTTTAATTCAACAATAACATTCTACTAGATATATGCCTCTTCTTCAAACAAAGTGATAATAGTCGTAATATTTAAAAACCAATACATTTACTGTCCAAACAAAAATTTAACTGAGTTAAAATGGTATTTTTTTCATTTGTTAAAAAGGTAGACCTAACTCTAGTAGTCAGGTCTCCTTTACTAATTATATACATGAACTGTCGGTTCTTCTTCACCAGCATCTCTAACTATCACACTTTCAGGTCCATCTTCTGAGTTGATATACACCTGGAGTGAAATATAGGTATCAAAATGCTCCATGATCAGTCCTGTAATATATTGGGTAAAACCGATTACCTCTGCTTTTCCATAAAATTGCATCGGGATAGTAAGTGTAAGCTCTTGTAATTCATCATCCTTGTAAAAGCCTTTTCCTACCACCGCGGTAAAATTAGGAAAGAAATCTGATATATCCGCTGAGAAGTTCTCTACCATTAGTGCATCTTCACGATAATCTTTCGTTGCCTCTTTGGACGGAAAGAAATAATATTTTTCATTAACTGGCTCCCATTTTCCAATACTTGCACTATTCGCGGCAACATTTGCCTTCAAAACAAAGTTTCCTGGTGCGATTGAGGTTGTGGCCTCTTGTTTAAACAACCCAACTACAATCGGCACATCTCGAATGCCCTTGTACTTCTCGGAAGACCTAATGCGATTAATGATTTCCTCTGCTGCCCGTTTCCCTTCTTTTTCAACAGTAGCTTGATCAATTTTTACATGTCTTGGGTATCCCCCAACCTCATCTGGAAGGTTGTAATAATGGTACGTATTCAGACCAATACCGATTACAATTCCACCTAATTCTAATTTATCTTCATTGTTTTTCGTTAAGTAATTTTGTTCTGTAATCGTGGAAATATAAATAGGACTATCTTCCATCGTCCCTTCATAATCGTTAGGATCCTTGGGATTTTCAAAAACAGGATTCAAACCATCATTTGGTATCTTTTTCTTAGCACTCTTTTCAGCTGCTGCTTGTTGTGCAGGACTTCTCTTGCGTTTTAACCAGCTTTGAATAGTTTCTTTTTCTAAATACTGACCTTCTTGATAAAAATATTTATCAGCTGGGAAGGATTCCTGTGCAATCCTCATTAAGCCCGACTCAAATTCATCAATATCTAATCGATTGTTGACTGTATCTGCGACGATTCCCCTTGCTTTACCCGTTTTATATGGCAATACTGCCTTGTAATACGATTCCGAAATATTATATCTAGGAATAATCGCTTTTTCTGTATCCTCTTCTGAATCCTGGATAACTTCTGTCTCTTGCTCAAATTTAGGTGCACATCCAGATAAGAGAACCAGTACCGACAACCCTAGTATGAATAGGTTTTTCAAACCGAACACCTCTTACTTCCTTAGTTCTTGAACCAACCTTTCCTCGTCCCAAACTTCAATTTGTAGTTCTTGAGCTTTTGCTAGCTTTGAACCAGCAGCTTCTCCTGCTATGAGAAGATCTGTACTTTTACTTACACTTCCCGTTACCTTTCCACCAAGCGCTTCTATCTCCGCCTTTGCTTCATTTCTTGATAACTGCTCTAACTTACCAGTAAGAACGATTGTCTTACCAGCAAAGTAAGAATCACTATCTTCCACAGCTACCAATTTCGGCCCTTTATATTCCATATTTATGCCATATAATCTTAGTTCATTAAGTAATTCTTGAACCTCAGGCATCTCAAAATATGTAACTATTGCATCGGCCATTTTTTCACCTATTTCATTAATAGCTGTTAGCTCTTCACGAGTAGCAACTTGTAATTTCTCCATCGTCTCAAAATGCTGGGATAGGGTTTTGGCAGCCTTTGCCCCTACATGACGGATTCCTAACCCAAATAAAAGCTTTTCAAGTGAATTTGATTTAGATGCCTCAATTGCAGAAAGTAAATTATCTGCCGATTTTTCACCCATACGTTCTAAATTAATTAGCTGTTCCTTCGTGAGCGTGTAAATATCTGCCACATCGGAGATTAGTTTTTCCTGGAACAATTGAGAGATAACCTTTTCCCCAAGACCCTCGATATTCATCGCGTTTCTAGATACAAAATGAATAAGTCCTTCACGAATCTGTGCAGGGCATTTCGGATTCAGACAGCGGAGAGCAACCTCCCCGTCTAATCGGACAAGTTCACTTTCACATTCTGGACAATGGGTTGGCATCTGGAATTCAATCTCGTCTCCAGTACGATTTTCAGCTAGTACATTTACTACCTCTGGAATAATGTCTCCGGCTTTTTTTACAACTACCGAATCACCAATTTTAATATCTTTTTCTCTAATCAAGTCTTCATTATGGAGTGATGCACGTTGAACGGTTGTTCCTGCTACACGGACTGGCTCTAAAATAGCTGTAGGTGTAATCACCCCAGTTCTTCCAACACTCAGTTCAATATCGAGTAACTTTGTAATAACCTCCTCAGCCGGGAACTTATACGCGATTGCCCAACGAGGGCTTTTTGCTGTAAAGCCGAGTTCTTCTTGCTGGTCGAGTGAATCAACCTTGATCACAATCCCATCTATATCATACGAGAGATTTGGGCGCTTTACTACCCAGCTGTTCACATAATCAAGTACTTCTTCAATAGTTGCACATGTTCTACGTTCAGGGTTCGTTTTAAAGCCTAACCTTTCAAGTAAGTTTAGTCCCTCACTATGTGAAACGACACCAGTTTGACCTGTATCTGCAATACTGTATACGAAGATATCAAGATTTCGGCTTGCAGCAATTTTAGGATCCAGCTGTCTAAGGGATCCCGCTGCAGCGTTTCTTGGGTTAGCAAACGGCTCTTCTTCACTTACAAGTCTAGCTTCATTTAACTTTTCGAAAGACTTTCTTGGCATATATACTTCGCCACGAACCTCAATATCAACTGCATCTTTTAGACGTAACGGGATTGACCGAATTGTTTTTAGATTAACAGTAATATCTTCACCAATTGTACCGTCGCCACGTGTTGCCCCTTGAACAAACACGCCTTGCTCATATCGTAGTGATACTGCAAGTCCATCAATTTTCAACTCGCAAACATACGAAACATTCTCTCCAACAGCTTGTCGAGCACGGCGGTCAAAATCTCGTAAATCCTGTTCATTGAATGCATTCCCCAGGCTAAGCATAGGTGTTCTGTGTTCAACCTTATGGAATGATTCTAGCACATGCCCACCCACACGCTGAGTCGGAGAGTCCCCTGTTTTCAACTCAGGAAACTCCTCCTCAAGCTTGATAAGTTCTTGCATCAATCGATCATATTCCATATCTGGTACAGTTGGCTTATCTAATACATGATACTCATAATTGTACCGATTTAATAATTCATGAAGCTCCTTTACACGTTTTTGAGCTACCTCTTTTTCCATATATCCAACCCTTTCCTAATAAAGACTTGAATCTAACGTTACGTTACGCACAATAATTTCGAACTGTTGCGGCCTACTAATTTACCTTTGTAATTGGTGCAAATTTAGCAAGCAATCGTTTTATCCCAGTTGGACTTGGGAAGGCAATATCAAGCTCTTTAGACTCACCCTCGCCCTTAACACTCACAACAGTACCGATTCCCCATTTTTTGTGTTCTGCCTTGTCGCCAACCTTCCATCCAATTTCATCACCACCGGTTGATGTAGCAACAGGACGTGCAAATACCTTTCTTTCAGGCTGTCTTGAAGGAGAAGAGGAAGAGAACGGTGTACGCATTTGCTGCTTCCGTTGCTCATTAAGATCCTCAATTAATTCCTCAGGAATCTCACTTATGAAACGTGAAACGGGATTCATACTTGTTCGTCCGTACAAGGTTCTCATTTGTGCATTTGTTAAATAGAGCTCCTCTTCGGCACGAGTAATTCCAACATAAGCAAGTCTACGCTCTTCCTCCATTTCTGCTTCTTCCATTAACGAACGACTATGAGGGAAAACACCTTCCTCCATACCCATTAGAAACACAACTGGAAACTCTAATCCCTTGGCAGAGTGTAGAGTCATAAGAACAACCGCGTTATTTTTGTCATTTTCATCTTCATCAAGCTTATCGATGTCTGCAACTAATGCCAGGTCAGTTAAAAATGCTACTAGGCTCTTATCATCATTTTGTTTTTCAAAGTTTTGTGTAACGGATAAAAATTCGTCAATGTTTTCCAAACGACTCTGAGCTTCAAGAGTTTTTTCAGCCTTTAGAATTTCACGATATTCTGTTTTCTCCAACATATTCTCTACTAATTCTGTAACTGATAAAAATTCTTGCATTTGACCCCAATTATAAATGAGGTCCCTAAATTCTCGTAACGTATTCGTAATTTTTCCACTTAATCCAATCTGCTCAACTTCCTGAAGCGCTTGGAACATAGAAAGATCATGTTCGATCGCATAGTTTGCAATCTTATCTATAGATGTTGCCCCAATACCACGTTTAGGAACATTAATAATACGCGCTAAGCTAATGTCATCATCTGGATTTGCGATAACACGTAAATACGCTAAAATGTCCTTAATCTCTTTACGATCGTAGAACTTAATACCTCCTACGATTTGGTACGAAATATTAGATTTTAAGAGAACCTCTTCCATTACACGGGATTGAGCATTCGTACGATATAAAATCGAAATGTCGGCATATTTTCTTGCTCCACTATCAACTAATTCTCTTATTTTACCCGCTACAAATTGCGCCTCCATCGATTCACTATCAGCACGATAATAGAGAATCTTCTTTCCTTCATCATTTTCCGTCCAAAGGTTTTTAGGCTTACGATTTGCATTGTTTTCAATCACTTGATTAGCCGCTTGTAATATACGTTTTGTTGAGCGATAGTTTTGCTCAAGCAAAATCACACTTGCATTTGGGTAATCCTTTTCAAACGATAAAATATTCGCAATGTCTGCACCACGCCAGCGATAAATGGACTGATCAGAGTCACCTACAACACAAATATTTTTAAAACGCGATGCTAGTAATTTTACAAGGATATACTGCGCACGGTTTGTATCCTGATACTCATCAACATGGATATACTGGAACTTACGTTGGTAAAACTCCAATACCTCAGGAACACGCTGGAATAATTGAATTGTCGTCATAATTAAGTCATCAAAATCAAGGGCTTGGTTTTTACGAAGTCTTTTTTGATACATCGTATACACTTCGCTAATTACTTGATCATACATTCCACCTGCTGTTTTGGCATATTCTTCAGGTGTTCGCAGCTCATTTTTCGCACTACTGATTCCGTTTAAAATACTACGTGGATCAAATTTTTTCGGATCTAGATTTTTTTCTTTTAATATATTTTTAATAACTGATAATTGATCGGTAGTATCAAGGATAGAGAAATTGCGATTAAAACCGATACGGTCAATATCTCTTCGTAAGATTCGAACACACATGGAGTGAAATGTAGAAATCCAAATCTCCTCGGCAGCCCCACCAAGAATTCCTTGAACACGCTCCTTCATTTCACGTGCAGCTTTATTGGTAAAGGTAATCGCTAAAATATTCCATGGTGCAACTTCCTTTTCTACCATTAAGTAAGCAATACGATGTGTAAGAACCCGCGTTTTACCACTTCCTGCACCCGCCATAATTAAAAGGGGGCCGTCCGTTTTTTTTACTGCCTCTTGCTGCTCTTTGTTTAAACCCGTTAACAATTTATTACTTAAGAATTGCAATCGATTCACCGCCCCAAATTTACTTATCAAACATATGTTCTATTTTAAATGATTTTCTTTCAAAAAGCCAATTAGATTATCAGACCATTTCAACAGTTATCCTTTAATAGCATGTACTGTTTTTAGCGCTGCATCAATATCTTCATAAATGATATTTCCTACAACTATTGTGTCAGCATACATCGCCATTTCCTTCGCCTGCTCTTCCGTCTTAATACCGCCACCATAGAAAAGCTTTGTATTATCTAATACCTTTTTTACTTGCTTTACTATTTCTGTATCGCCGTACGTACCACTATATTCTAGATAAAAGATAGGAAGAGAAAACATCTTTTCAGACATCGTTGCATATGCGACAACATCGTCGATGCTTAACTCTGTATCCGCATTGGTTAAGTGGGCTGCTTTACAATCTTTATGTAAAATGCAATACCCTTGCATAAACATTTCATTCCAATTCATTACATCGCCGTATTCCTTCACTGCCTCATGATGAAGTCCAACGATCCATCTAGTATCTCGGCTATTTAAAACAGTTGGTATAAAATATGAATCAAAGCCAGGGGTAACTGACTCAATAGTTGTAATTTCTAAAGCACAAGGTACTGTGTAGCGACGAATTCGCGACATAAGAGAAAGTACATTATCTAACGTAACTCCATCACTGCCTCCAACTATGATCGCATCTGTACCTGACTCACATATTAAATCTAAGTGCTCATCACTAATCTCTTTATTTGGATCCAGCTTGAATACATGTCTCCACTCTTTAAAATCGTACATGAAGATCCTCCATTCCTATTTCCATTTCTCCATTATAACAAAACTCGTCCCATCTATTAACACTTACACACAATTAACAATAGCCAATTTCCACCTTCTCTTTTTACATACGGTTATCCACATATCCACATTATCCACAAAGGTGTCAGGCACCAACCGATCTAGGATTAAAAAAAGCCGAAACCTTGTAGTTTCGACTTTCCTTGTATGATTATTGACCTTCAGTTTCTTTTAAACGGTCTAGTGCCATTTGATAGGCATCGTTTCCATAATTCAAGCAGCGCTTAACACGTGAGATAGTTGCAGTACTAGCACCTGTTTCTGTTTCAATTTTGTGATACGTATTTCCTTCTTGAAGCATTCTTGCAACCTCAAGGCGTTGTGCTAATGACTGAATCTCATTTACTGTACATAAATCATCAAAGAATCGATAGCATTCCTCTAAGTCGTTTAACGATAAAATAGCGTTAAATAATTGGTCAAGTTCCTTACCTCGTAATTTATCAATTTGCATATTAGATCTCCTTTTACCTTTAAGAGGATGTTCAAAAAGTCACCAAATGATAAGCTGCGAATCTCTACAGAAGGTAGACAAAGTTAAAAGGAATACCTAGAATATATGCTTACGTCTACTAGCTTATTCGAGGAGGTGAATTCCTCAGCACAAGCTTGCGAAGAGGCTATTTCAACGTAGTTTCCTCGCTCTGGTCCTCGAAGCTGTCGTTCTTGACCTTCTTGTTTTGCGATTCGTCGACTTTTTGAACACTCACCTTAAGTTCTATTAGTTAATTACCAAACGATACAGCGCCTGCGATTCCTGGTGATGTTGGGATGATATTTATCCATGTTTTACCTGGGACAAAACCAACCTCTTTTCCATCCTTAAAAGGAATGATTCTACCATCTACATTATGCCATTCTATTTCATTTGCTTTTCCTTTTTGAAGTAAAAACCCTTTCCCTCCAGAGGTTAGGTTGATAGCTCTTCTACCGGCATCATCTAAAACCTGATGACCCATCTCTACAATTAGTATGTTATCAAGAAGAACTGGTGTATCTGATTCACGGTCAACAGTTTGTTCTCCTCCACTATAACGTTCATATTTACCTTCTTCTGCATTAAAATTATAAACCGCTGCAAATGTATCTCTTGATGAATAGGAAACTCTCACATGTTCCGCAGTTGTCCCATTAATATTTTTACTATCTTCCTCTGTTAAAAATGGTAGAGCAGTAACCTTTTCTTTCACGGAGTAGCCTAATCTTTTTGCACCCTTCTCTATATTATCAGTAGAAATATAGGAATTGTGTGGAGCGACGCGGTCTTTGGCTCTCCAAAATAGACTACCGTCGTAGACCATCCCGTTAAGGTTATCAACCTCGCCACTTGTTAAAATTCGTTGTGCTTCTGGACTCCATCCATGGGCTACGTATAACGCATCATAGCCTTTACTTAATTCTATATAGTAATCTCTTGCACTGCGTACTGGACCAATTACTTCAGGCTGCTCACTATGGTAAATGGCTAAAAATCTAGTAACATCACCCTCTGCTAACACTTCATACACAATATCAGCCATATGCAATCCTGATTGTTGACGGGCTTTGGGATGATTATTAATCATCACTGCAAACGGACGTGTTTCTATTTCTTCATTCGTTCCAATTCCAGTAAGCGGAAAAACATTTGAAAATGTTGAACCCGATTCTTTAATCTTTTCAGATTCAACTTGTGTTGGCTCTTGCTCGTTATTTTCTCTGGTTACTTCCTCTTTTTGGCTACATGCTGCTGAAAAAAGTAATAGTATGACACCGAATAGTAATAAGCTTCTTTTCATAGATTGAGCCACAACCTTTTTCCTAGATATTACTAAAAATATCCTTTTATATTTTAACGCATTATTGACGGAAAGAGTACTATTTTATTCATAACATCATAAATTCCTTGAGGCGTTATGCGTATATAAGGTAAATGGGTGGATGATAAGAATGATAACGTATAAATTGGGTCACTATGGTTGTATCCACGCTCTCTCACTAACTCTTCAAATTCCTTTTCTAATTTGGCCAATTCAACAACTGGTGTATCTGACGTAATACCTCCTAGCTCCAGTGGAATTTCATGAATCACCTTTCCCTCCTCGGCTAAGACTATTCCACCACCCAGTTCCTTCATACGATTAAAGGCAAGTAACATGTCTTGTTTATTCTTTCCAATAAGTACAAAATCACCCGTATTGGAAAAGGAACTTGCAAATCCTGACACACGGTTCGCAAACCCTTTAATAATCGTATTTATACGCCATTTACCATTTCGGTCAACTAACATTATAAAGCTTTCATCATGTGTCATTGAAAGCTCATCATAGGAGGCATCAATTGTAATCGAATAAGGCTTCATAATAACAGCATTCTCCATTTTCATGCCAAATGGCATAGAGAACTGCATATCGTCCATTGTAAGCTCCCAGTTTATCGATAGATTTGTAAACCCGTTACTTTTCCATGGAAATTGACCAAAGTTATTGTTTTGCTCATTTTCGCGCTTTACCCATTTTCCTTTTGCAAGCACTGACTCAGGCGTTGGATTATCTTTTGCAGATAAGATATTAATATTCGCAATTCTACCTGTCGCAATCATTCCATGCAGATGCTCCATATTGAAATGTCGGGCAACATTGATTGTAGCCATATTATAGGCATCGATTAATGGCACACCTTTTTCAATTGCGATACGGATCATATTATCAATAATGCCTTGCTCATAAAAAGCAGGTGGTGAACCGTCAGTGGTAAAAACAAACTTATCATATTGATTAATACCCAACTCGTGAATCTCATCAAGTATTTTTGCTAAGTCTGGACGTACTGAAGAATTACGTAGGGAAACGGTGTAACCTTGAAGCAATCGATTCATTACATCGGTACCGGTCATTGATTCATGATCACAATCTGCACCTAATAACATTAATTTGGAAAGCGTCTTTTCAGATGCACCAGGAAAATGTCCTTCAATTTTCTTACCAATCCTCTTTGCCTCTTGGATCCAATGAAGCATTAAATCATCCCCGGCTAAAAGCTTTGGCCAGCCGGTTAACTCTCCCCCTTGAACAACCGAATCATGTTCAAGCCAGCTGATTACATTTCCATTCGAGAATGTTAACTCTTCATTATGGATTTCTGTTTGAGGATCAAAGCGACACCACCAGTACATTGATACAGGTAGGTTTTTCATTTCGTTCAGAAAAGAAAACGCTTTCTTTTTTGTCAATTGTAAAGCAAGCACCAAGTTATCATTAATAAGAGTAGTCGTTCCACTTTGGGATGCATATTGAGCAAATGTATGGGGATTATATAAATGAAATGTATGTGCATGAGGTTCCATATAACCAGGCACTAAAAATTTCCCATCACATTCTATGACTTCACAGTCTGAAATCTCTGATGGTAGTTGCTGGCCAACATATACAATGCGGTCCTGATAGATCCAAATATGAGCGTTGAGCCATTTTTTTAGAATTTGATTTAAGTATGTTACATTTTTCAATAAAATCGTTGGTGACTTTTTCCCATCTATTACAGCAACATGTTCTCTAAGTTGCTTATTCTTCCAACGGTACCGTTGATCAGGCATAAACATCTCTCCAATCTCTACCAAAGCCTTCAAAAAAGCTTATTATTATCGTAACATATGAAGCAATTTAACGCACTAAAGAGTTTAGATAATTATTAAATTTTTTGTGAATTTTAGTTGCTTTAGTTAAGTTATGACATTGGGGGTATAAATATGAAACCAAATATAGGAATGATTAATGCCTTAGTACGCATAACCCTTGGTTTTACCATGCTTGCTTGGTCTACCGCAAAAATGGTAAAACGGCCTTGGCGTGAAAGTTTTCTCATCGTTGCATTGCTTGGTGGAATGAAGGTAGCGGAGGGTATAACACGCTACTGTCCATTAACAGCATTATTTAAAGAATATACAGAGAGAAATCAACAAAATGAAGATGATGAAGCGAAATTCCTCTCAGTCATTAACCCAACGTAAGCTGAGGAAGCCCATCATAAAAAGGTAAGAGGGCATAGTGCCTTCTTACCTTTTACTACCTTGAAAGGAGTCGATTTCGTTGTACTTTTGGGAATATGCATCAGATATGTTATTTATACTTGTTACATTGATTGGTGGGATTATTGCTATTTCTTATACCTATATTAGAAAGAAACGCGTAAAATAGCCTTGTTCCCAATATCCTTTCGATAAAAAAGGTTGGAACATTTTATTTTCTTTGCTTCTTCGTAGGCAAAAGCTTGTGCATCTTCAAGATGTTCTGCCTGTGCTACAACTGTTAGAACCCTGCCACCATTCGTTACAAATTTTTCATCGTTTAGATCCGTTCCTGAATGAAAGACTGTTATTCTACTACTAAGTTCCCCAAGCCCCTCAATAGCTACACCTGATTCATAGCTTTCTGGGTAGCCCTTTGAGGCAAAAACCACACCGATTACTGCTGAATCAGACCAATGTAATTCAACTTGTCTCTTATTCAGCAAACCGAGGATTACCTCCACAAGATCATTCTCTAATCTTGGAAGGACAACCTGTGTTTCAGGATCCCCAAATCTAGCATTGAACTCAATTACTTTAGGTCCATTAGACGTTAAAATAAGCCCCGCATATAAGACACCGGTAAAATGTCTATTCTCCAATTCCATCGCTTTTACAGTTGGCATAATAATGGTTTCAACGGCTTCCTTAACAACTTCGGTTGGAACTTGCGGAACTGGTGAATACGCACCCATCCCTCCTGTATTTGGACCTTCATCATTATCAAATGCACGCTTGTGATCCTGAGAAATCACCATTGGATAGGCATTTTCACCGTCTACGAAGGCCATCAAGGAGAACTCTTCTCCCTCTAAAAACTCTTCAATCACAACCTGTGTACTAGCTTCCCCAAACTTTCCTGCCTGCATCATGTCATACAAACTTTCAAGTGCTTCGTCAATAGTCATAGCCACGGTAACACCCTTTCCAGCTGCTAAACCGTCAGCCTTAATAACTATGGGAGCACCCTTTTTTAAAATATATGACTTTGCTTCTTCAAAGGATGTAAAGGTATCATATTCCGCGGTCGGAATCTTGTATTTTTTCATAATTTCCTTTGCAAACGATTTGCTGCCTTCAATAAAAGCTGCTTCCTTTTTAGGGCCAAAAATAAGTAAACCTTCAGCCTCGAATTGATTTACAATCCCATTCATTAACGGAACCTCTGGTCCAACAATTGTTAAATCTATCTTTTCCGCCTTTGCAAAGCTTATTAAAGAAGCAAAATCTGTTTCATTAATGTTTACTAATGAGGCAACATCCTTCATCCCTGGATTACCAGGAGCCACAAAAACCTTATCAACCTTTTGACTTTGTGAAACCTTCCAAGCAATCGTATGTTCACGGCCACCACGTCCAATGATGAGTACCTTCATTTTATTCACCTCTTATCTACTTTTTCGGAAACTTAGTGCTTAAAATGACGAATCCCGGTGAATATCATTGCAATTCCATACTCATCGGCTTTTTTAATAGAGTCCTCATCACGAATGGAACCACCTGGTTGAATAATAGCAGTAACACCAGCCTTCGCTGCTGCTTCAACTGTATCATCCATTGGGAAAAAAGCATCTGAAGCAAGTGCTGATCCTTGTGCAAGTTCCCCTGCCTGTGCGATAGCGATATTTGCTGCACCCACGCGGTTCATTTGCCCTGCACCAATTCCAATTGTCATGTCATCCTTAGCAAGAACAATGGCATTTGATTTCACATGCTTAACAACCTTCCAAGCAAGTTTTAGGTCAGCCCATTCCTTCTCGGACGGTTCACGCTTGGTAGGTATTGAAATCGTTGCATCATCAAAAGAATAAGCATCCTCCTCTTGAACAAGTAAGCCTCCACGCACTGAAACAAGCTTTTTCTCAACGTTTGTATCCGTTGAAAAATCAACAGTTAACAAGCGTAGGTTTTTCTTCGATGAAAGGATTTCAAAAGCCTCTTCACTAAAGGATGGGGCAATAATGATTTCTAAGAAAATGTCGTGCATTTTTCGAGCTGTGGGTGCATCCACTTCACGGTTTAAAGCAACAATGCCACCAAAAATGGAAGTCGAGTCTGCTTCATACGCCTTCTGGTAGGCTTCTTCAACTGTTGTACCAACTCCTACACCGCATGGATTCATATGTTTTACAGCAACTACTGCTGGCTCATTGAACTCCCTTACGATTTGTAGAGCCGCATCAGTGTCATTTATATTATTGTACGATAATTCTTTACCGTGTAATTGAACTGAGGATGCAATGGATAAAGCCGTAGGAAGTGGTTTTTTATAAAATGCCGCCTTCTGATGAGGATTTTCCCCATAGCGAAGATCCTGTTTTTTCTCATATGTTACTGTTAAGGATTCTGGATTTTCTTCTCCAGCTGCATTGGTTAAAAACTCCGCAATCACTGCGTCGTAGGCTGCCGTATGACGGAATACCTTAGCCGCAAGTCTTTGTTTCGTTTCAGCGTTTACCTCTTTATTTTCAGTAATCTCTTGTAGCACACTATCATAATCCTTAGGATCCACAACAACCGTTACATACTGATGATTTTTCGCTGCAGAACGTAACATGGACGGTCCACCAATATCAATATTTTCAATTGCATCTGCAAACTCTACATTTGGTTTTGCAATGGTTTGTTGAAAAGGATACAAATTTACAACCACAAGATCAATCGGTGTAATTTTGTGCTCCTGAAGCTGTTGTAGATGCTCTTCATTTTCCCTTACAGCAAGTAAGCCACCATGAATATTCGGATGTAACGTTTTCACACGTCCATCCATTATTTCTGGAAACCCCGTTACTTCAGAAATACCGATAACGGAAAGGCCAGCTTCCTCAAGAGTACGCTTTGTCCCTCCAGTAGAAATAACCTCAACCCCATTTTCAATAAGTCCTTTTACAAATGGAATAAGTCCCTCTTTATCAGATACGCTTACAAGTGCGCGTTTAATTATCACTGTTGAATCGCTCCCTACTCTAATCTAGTGCCCAGGCGTTATATTTGCCCCAGATCTCAAGCCAATCTGAGGCATCCCCTAGTTCTCCTCTTAATTATTGCTGAATGATGTTAGTAACGATTGTAATACCTGTGGATAAAATTGATGTTCAATACGATGGATTTTTTCTTCTATATTTTCTACTGTATCACTTTTGTCTACGATTAGCTCTCGCTGTGCAATAATTGGCCCCGTATCCATTCCTTCATCAACAAAATGGATCGTTACGCCAGTAACCTTTGCTCCCGCTCGATACGCTTGACCAATGGCATCCTTCCCAGGGAACGCTGGTAAAAGGGAAGGATGAATATTCACGATTTTATTTTGATAGGCTGTTAGCAATGTTTCACCAATTAAGCGCATATACCCCGCTAAAACTACTAAGTCTACCTGTCTATTTTGTAATACTGCAACTATGTCAGTTTCAAAAAAGGATTTACCTGGATACTCTTTTGGCGAAAACACAAAAGTCTCGATTCCAGCGTTTTCAGCACGCTCGATTACTTTTGCCCCCGGTTTGTCGCAAACAAGAACCACAACCTCTGCCTGTAGCTCACCAGTTTTAATCGCATCTACAATGGCTTGAAAATTTGTACCGCTACCAGATGCAAATACCGCTATTTTTTTCATAAAAGGGCTCCTCCACCAAAGGTAACTCCTTCACCTTCTTTAATTCGACCAATAATGTAAGCTTTCTCACCCTGCTCTTCCAGGAGTTTTATCACTTCATGAAGGTCCGATTCATCAACGGCAAGAACCATTCCAATTCCCATATTAAAAATATTAAACATTTCTAGTTTGTCTAGCTTTCCAGTTGTTTGAAGCAAATCAAAAATTGCCGGAACTGGCCAAGAGCCATTATCAATTTCTGCTCCAAGCCCTTCTGGTAGCATACGAGGAATATTTTCAATAAAGCCGCCACCTGTAATATGTGACATTCCTTTCACTTCGCATTGCCCCATGACTTTTAGAAGAGACTTCACATAGATTTTTGTCGGTTGAAGAAGCTCCTCACCAAGAGTGCGACCTAATTCTCCATATGTTTGATTAAGATCTAACCCTCCATCTTCAAGCAAGACTTTTCGAACAAGCGAATAACCATTGCTATGAAGCCCACTTGAAGCCAAACCAATAAGAATATCACCAGGCTTGATAGAGGCACCTGTCACTAGCTTAGACTTTTCAGCAACTCCTACCGAAAAACCAGCTAAATCATATTCCTCTTCACTATACATCCCAGGCATTTCAGCAGTTTCTCCACCAATTAAAGCACAGCCTGCCATTTCGCAGCCGTCCGCAATCCCTTTTACAATCTGCTCAATTTTTTCAGGATCTGCCTTGCCACATGCAATATAATCTAAAAAATATAACGGTTCCGCACCTTGAACCACGATGTCGTTGACACACATCGCAACTGCGTCGATTCCAATTGTATCATGCTTATCTTGCATAAAAGCTAACATCAGCTTTGTTCCGACTCCGTCCGTACCCGATACTAACACAGGCTCCTTCACATTTACTTTAGAAAGGTCAAACATCCCTCCAAAGCTTCCAAGCCCCCCCATTACCTCAGGACGTACTGTTTTCTGAACATGCTTCTTCATTCTTGAAACAGCCTCGTAGCCTGCCTCAATGTCTACCCCCGCCTGCTTATAAGCATTTGCCATTCTCATGAACACTCCTTACCGTATCTTTGGGACTATTAGTGTCGATCTTCTATTTTATTCGAGCATGTAATAGGCGCCAAGGGACGTTGTTTGGGTTTTGCAGTTTTGTTTGTAGTTTTGTACGTTGGATGTAATTTGGCTAATTTAGTTTTTAAATAGCTTTATAATGCTAGTTTAGTAGGATGATGACGTGGGTCGGTGGGTGGTTTGGCTTGGGTTGGCGGCTGTTTTGGCTATTTTGCTGACCATTCTGCTTTTTTGCGTCATTTTTGCGATATTTGTGCCGGTTTGTGGCTTTATTGCGCCGTGGGTACCATCTAATTTATAGGAGAATCCGCTTTTTCAGATTTACTTAACGGCTATTGCCAACTAATTAGTCCACTTTCAGGAATAATTAAGCGGATTTTCAATTAATTAAGCCAATTTCGCAATAATTAAGCGGATTTTCAATTAATTGAGCCGATATCACAATAAGTAAGCCACTTCTCAATTTTTTAGCCCCTTTTGCAATAATTGAGAGACTTCACGGATTTTAGTACATCGGTACAACACGATTGAACCGATCTTCCCATTTTGTACCCGAGATCCACCATAATTGAATCGCTACTCCAAAAAATTGCACTGGATCGGCCAACAATTGCAACACTTCCCAATTCATTTCACCGATCCTCAATAATTGCACCACTTCCACTATTTGTTGAACCTAAGCCCATTTGGTACGCGGCCACCTCAAACTGACCACTTCCTAATCTAATCGCACTACACCTACCAAGAACACAACCTATGGCCCGCTATAGCAAGCAGCCCCACCAATATCCGAACCATCATCCAACATTAATACACCAACAAAACCCCTACTCAAAACAACCCAACTATCTCACAATCCCCCCACACAAACCTTCTTACACATACACTTTTTCATGCGGTAAAACTGTATCTGGAAAAATCTCAGTAGGATACTTTCCGGTAAAGCAAGCCATACATTGGCCACGATACTCCCCTTCATATGGTCTACCGATTGCTTTTACCATTCCTTCTGGACTTAAAAATGTTAATGTATCTGCGCCGATAATTTGACGAATCTCCTCAATGGAGTGCGAGGATGCAATTAGTTCCTCATGTGTTGAAGTGTCGATTCCATAAAAGCACGGATTCTTGATTGGCGGTGAACTAATACAAACATGTACTTCTGTTGCACCTGCATCACGCAGCATCTTCACGATTCGTCGACTTGTTGTCCCACGAACGATGGAATCATCGACCATGACAACCCGCTTTCCTTCCACGACTCCACGTACCGGCGATAATTTCATTTTAACCCCTTGTTCACGTAGCGACTGGGATGGCTGGATAAATGTCCTGCCAACATAGCGGTTCTTTATTAATCCGAGCTCATATGGAATACCAGATGCCTCCGCATACCCAATGGCAGCAGAGATACTTGAATCAGGTACGCCTGTTACGACATCTGCCTCAATTGGTGCCTCAAGTGCCAATTGTTTCCCAAGATTTTTGCGTGCTGTATGAATATTGATTCCATTAATGCTACTGTCCGGTCGGGAAAAATAAATATATTCCATGCTACACATCGCACGGTTGGTGTGTAATGAAAATCGTTCAGAAGTTAACCCTTCATCCGTAATGACCAATAATTCACCGGGCTCCACATCACGCTCATAGGTCGCACCAACTACATCAAACGCGCACGTTTCTGAAGCTACTACATACGCATCACCAAGACGTCCAAGTGATAGTGGACGAAGACCGTTTGGATCAAGTGCTACCAGCATTTTCGTCTCAGTCATAATAACGAAAGCATAGGCACCCTTTAGCATTGATAAAGCATTCTTCACGCGATCTTTGATTTTTGTATAGCCGCTTTTTCTAGTTAAATGTGCCAACACCTCAGTATCTGATGTTGTTTGAAAAATACTACCCTGGTTCTCTAACTGGTGCTTTAAATCATTGGCATTCACAAGATTCCCATTGTGAGCAATCGCAAGACCGCCTACCTGAGAATGAAAGAGGAGGGGCTGAACATTTTGAATGCCCCCACCACCTGCTGTTGCATAGCGGACATGTCCCATCGCAGCTTTTCCCTGTAAATGGTCTAATTGACCATTGCTAAAAACTTCGTTAACTAGTCCTTCTCCTTTTACAATCCGGAGCTTTTCTCCATTGCTTACTACAATCCCTGCACCTTCTTGTCCACGGTGCTGTAAGCTGTGTAATCCGTAATATGTGATTTGGGCAGCATCTGGATGACCCCAGATGCCAAATAATCCACATTCTTCGTTTAAGCCTTTGAGTTCAGCAAGCATGGGATTGCTCCTTTCCATTTGCTTCTTACATCTTCAACTGGAAGAGTAATGAGTCCATGACCCTTTTCATCTGTTATTATAAGCGTAGATTCTTCCGTAACCTCTCCTATGAAACGAGCCTCTACTACCTGTTCAAACTGCTCCTTGTGTTCTGGCTTTACTGATACGATAAAACGAGACTGGGTTTCACTGAATAATTCAACAATCGCTTCACCCTTAACAGAAACCTTCGCACCTAATCCTTTTGCACCGATTGCACTTTCGGCTAAAGCGACAGCGAATCCACCTTCTGCAATATCATGTGCAGACGAAACTAGGCCAGCGCGGATTGCAGCTAGTAATTGCTGCTGACGTCTTCTTTCAATCTCTAAATCTAGCTCTGGAGCCTTTCCAAAAATCTTACCATTCACCAGCTTTTGTAACTCACTTCCACCAAATTCCCGCTTCGCTTCTCCAATAACATAGATAAAGTCTCCAGCTTGCTTGAATTCTTGTGTTGTAATATGAGCAACATCCTCAATTAATCCAACCATACCAATTACTGGTGTTGGGTAAATTGCAACTCCATTTGTTTCATTATAAAGTGATACGTTCCCACCAATAACAGGCGTTTCTAATGAACGACAAGCTTCACTAATTCCGTCTGCAGCTTTTTCAATCTGCCAAAAAATATCTGGCTTCTCTGGATTACCAAAGTTTAAATTATCAGTTATAGCAAGTGGCTCTCCACCTGAACATACAATATTTCGTGCAGCTTCACTGACTGCTATTTTCCCACCAACCTCTGGATCTAAATATAGATATCTAGAATTACAGTCAGTTGTCATGGCTAGCGCCTTTTTTGTATCACGAATGCGTACTACTGCTGCATCAGATCCAGGGGCAACAACAGTGTTTGTCCGAACCATGTAATCATATTGGTCATAAACCCACTCTTTACTTGCAATAGTAGGTTGAGCTACTAATTCAAGTAATGTTTTTTCTAGGTCCTCTACAGCTGGTACTTCAACCTCCATCGCTTGGAATTCACGATAATATGCTGGTTCACTTGATGGTTTGTGGTAAACAGGAGCTTCTTCAGCTAATGCATCAACTGGAACATCTGCAATAATCTCGCCCTTGTGTATCAAACGAAGCTGCTTATCATCGGTTACCTTCCCAATCGCAACTGCTTCAAGACCATATTTCGTCACGATCTCCTGAATTTCTTGCTCTCTTCCTTTTTCAACAACGATAAGCATTCGCTCCTGAGATTCAGATAGCATCATTTCATAACCAGTCATTCCTGTTTCACGTTGAGGAACAAGATCAAGATTCATTTCAATTCCTGAACCTGCTTTACTCGCCATTTCAGCTGATGAGCTAGTTAATCCAGCAGCACCCATATCCTGAATCCCAACTAATGCGTCACATTTAACAAGTTCAAGACATGCTTCAAGTAAAAGCTTTTCCATAAATGGGTCGCCAACCTGAACTGCGGGACGCTTTGCATCTGAATCATCAGATAGCTCCTCAGAAGCAAAAGTGGCACCATGTATACCGTCACGCCCTGTCTTCGCTCCAACATACATAACGGTATTGCCAACACCTTTTGCCTGCCCCTTTTTAATATCCTCATGATTGATAAGACCAACACACATAGCATTTACTAATGGGTTCCCTTCATAAGACGGATCAAACTGAATTTCTCCACCAACTGTTGGAATCCCTACGCAGTTACCATACCCTGCGATTCCTGCCACTACTTCTTCAAACAAGTATTTTACGCGTGGAGAGGTAAGCTCCCCAAAACGAAGTGAGTTTAATAGAGCAATAGGCCTTGCTCCCATTGAGAACACATCACGGATAATACCGCCAACTCCTGTTGCTGCACCTTGATAAGGCTCAATTGCAGAAGGATGGTTATGACTCTCAATTTTAAATACAACTGCCTGATTGTCCCCTATATCAACAATTCCAGCACCTTCACCTGGTCCTTGAAGGACACGTTCCCCACTCGTAGGAAATTTTCGTAAGATAGGCTTTGAATTTTTATAGCTACAGTGCTCTGACCACATAACAGAGAACAAACCTGTTTCTGTGTAGTTTGGTAATCTTCCTAAAATACGTTCAATTAACGCAAACTCTGAATCACTTAATCCCATCTCACTATAGATTTTTTCAGCTTTAATTTGTTCCGGACTTGGTTCAAGAAGTAACGACATGGGCTGCTAACCTCCAATTTTTTACGATTGATTGAAATAGCTTCATTCCATCTGCACTACCTAATAATGCTTCCACAGCTCTCTCTGGATGCGGCATCATCCCAAGAACATTTCCTTTTTCATTGGTGATTCCAGCGATATCCTCGATGCTGCCATTTGGATTTGTGCCATGATACGAAAACGCAATTTGGTTATTTTCTTTTAGTCTAGTAAGTGTTTCCGCATCACAATAATAATTTCCCTCACCATGGGCGATTGGTATGGTTATAACCTCGCCGGCTTGATATTCACTTGTAAACATGGAGGTAGTATTCTCTACACGTAATTCAACTGGACGACACATAAATTTCAGGTTTTCATTTCTTCTCATGGCACCTGGTAAAAGGCCCGCTTCTAATAAAATCTGAAATCCATTACATACGCCTAGTACAGGTTTACCTGCTTCCGCCGCTTTGATCACTTCATTCATTACATTTGAAAAACGAGCAATTGCACCAGAACGTAAATAATCCCCATATGAAAACCCACCTGGTAGTAAAATACCGTCAAACTCGTCAAGATTTGTTGCGTCATGCCAGACATATTCAACCTCTTCACCAAGTGTATCCTTTATGGCATGAAACATATCTACATCACAGTTAGATCCGGGGAATACAATAACCGCAAATTTCACAGTGCGACAACCTCCTCAACCTCATAACGATAGTCCTCAATCACTGTATTCGCCAATAGCTTTTCACAAATCTCCCTAACTGTTTGGTCAATATCTGAAACTGCTTCATCAATCGTTAACTCCATATACTTTCCGATTCGGACATCCTTGACTTCATTGTAATTCAAACGATGCAAAGAACCTTTTACAGCACTTCCTTGTGGGTCTAATACACTTTCTCGTAACGTTACATAAACCTTCACTTTATACATCATGCAATTTGTCCTCCTAATCGGTGTAAAATTTCAGTATATGCTTCAGTCAAGCTTCCAAGGTCTCTACGGAATACATCTTTATCAAACTTCTCATTCGTCTGAACATCCCATAAGCGACATGTATCAGGTGATATCTCATCTGCCAATAGGATGTCTCCCTCAGTCGTTACACCAAACTCTAATTTAAAATCGATTAATTTTATTCCTAACCCTAAGAAATAGGATAGTAACACTTCATTAATTTTAAGAGCCTTTTCTTTTAGAAGAGAAACTTGCTCTTTCGTTGCAATTTGTAATACATCAATGTGGTCCTCTGTTAATAACGGATCACCGAGTTCATCATTTTTATAGTAAAATTCAACAATTGGTCTATCTAATTCCGTACCTTCTTCAATTCCTACTCGTTTTGAGAGACTTCCAGCGATAACATTCCTTACCACAACTTCTAAAGGTATAATCGCCACCCGCTTAACAAGCTGCTCTGTTTCGGAAAGCTTTCCAATAAAATGCGTCTTAATGCCGGCAACATGAAGCTTTGAAAATAGTAAGCTTGTAATCTCGTTATTAAGACGTCCTTTACCTATGATTTGCTCTTTTTTCTCACCATTGAAAGCTGTTGCATCATCCTTGTATTCAACTAGAACAAATTCCTCATCTATTGTTTGATAAATTTTCTTGGCTTTCCCTTCATATAGCAAAGTAAGCTTCTCCATGTAACAGGTCTCCCCTCAAAAATTTGATTCAAAATTAGGTACTTTAAAAGTGAATTTTTACCATTGGAGATTGGTATGATACCAATCTCCCTATTTGAAGCCTACAATCCTAATCGCTCAAAAATCATATCTACATGCTTAATGTGGTAGTTATAATCAAAGCAATCATCAATTTGCGCTGCACTTAGACGGCTTGTTATTTTCTCCTCCGCCTCAATTAGCTCACGGAAAGGCACCTGTTTTTCCCAAGCCTCCATCGCTTTTGGTTGCACCGTATCATACGCCTCTTCTCTTGTCATTCCAGAGTCAATTAGGGCTAACAATACACGTTGGGAATAAATCAATCCAAGAGTGCGATCCATATTTCGCTTCATGTTTTCTGGGAATACTGTTAAGTTTTTCACGATATTTCCAAATCGGTTCAGCATATAATTCAAGGCAATCGTTGCATCTGGCAAAATAATTCTTTCTGCTGAAGAATGGGAGATATCACGCTCATGCCATAATGGGACATTTTCATAGGCAGTCATCATATAGCCACGAATCACACGTGCTAATCCTGTCATGTTTTCTGAACCAATCGGATTGCGTTTATGTGGCATTGCTGAAGATCCTTTTTGACCCTTTGCAAAAAACTCTTCAACCTCTCTCGTTTCACTTTTTTGTAAGCCTCGAATTTCTACAGCGAATTTTTCGATTGATGTTGCAATGAGCGCTAATGTTGACATATAAGCCGCATGACGGTCACGCTGTAATGTTTGTGTTGATATCGGTGCTGGAGAGATTCCAAGCTTTTCACACACATATTGTTCCACAAATGGATCTATATTGGCATATGTACCTACAGCACCTGAAATCTTCCCAAACTGAACTCCATGTGCAGCATTCTTAAATCGTTCTAAGTTACGCTTCATTTCTTCATGCCATAATGCAAGCTTTAAACCAAATGTTGTAGGCTCTGCATGAACACCGTGTGTACGTCCCATCATAACGGTATATTTATGTTCCTTTGCTTTTTCCGCTAAAATGTCTACAAAGCGCTCAATGTCCTTTAGCAAAATGTCATTAGCTTGTCGTAACAAGTATGATAACGCAGTATCTACAACATCTGTTGATGTTAAACCATAATGTACCCACTTACTTTCTTCACCCAAGGTTTCAGAAACAGCACGAGTAAATGCGACAACATCATGTCTAGTTTCCTCTTCGATTTCTTTAATGCGATTAACATCAAATGATGCATTCTTTCGAATAAGGGCAACATCTTCCTTTGGGATATCTCCAAGCTCAGCCCAAGCCTCACAAGCTAAAATTTCAACCTCAAGCCATGCCTTAAAACGGTTTTCCTCCGTCCAGATAGCACCCATTTCTTCTCTCGTATAGCGTCCAATCATGTTTTATCCTCCATTGACTTTATTAAGTTGTTCAAAATGCCTGGGAAAGATCGCTGTAATGGAATTGCGCTCTTTCGTCCTTTTTTGAAAATGAATTTTTTGTCTCTAATTCCAAATATTTAATGAGTTAGTTTTTTCCATAGCTTCGTCGATAGTATTTCCTAAAATAGTGATATGACCCATTTTGCGTTTTATTTTCGCTTCTTTTTTTCCGTATAAATGAACCTTCACACCACCTAAATGTGACACACTTTCTAACAATGGTCGAACATGCTCTCCTAATATGTTTGTCATCACAACTGGTCGTAACAAACGCGTTTCACCTAGTGGCCAATTGCAGACAGTTCGAATATGCTGTTCAAATTGTGAGGTTTCACACGCATCAATAGTATAATGTCCTGAATTATGTGGTCTCGGCGCTAGCTCATTTATATAGATTTCTCCATCTCTAGTTACAAACATTTCAACAGCTAACGTGCCTACAAGACCAAATTCTCTTGCAAGCTTCATAGCTATCTCTTTTGCTCGTTCTTCCGTTTCCTCTGTGATTCTTGCAGGAACGATTGACTGATGCAAAATATTGTTAACATGAATATTCTCCGCAACTGGAAATGTTTTCACTTCTCCTGAAGCATTCCTCGTTACGATTACTGAAACTTCCTTTTCAAAAGGGACCCATGCCTCCAAGATACAGGTTCCAGAAGCTAATAAAGATGTTGCTACTTCAGCGTCCTCTTTCTTTCGAAGAACAAACTGGCCCTTGCCATCATATCCACCGCGACACGTTTTCAAAACAGATGGTATTCCAATTTCCTTTACTGCATCCAAAAGCTCATCTTCTGTATCAACAAGAACAAAAGGGGCAACCTGAAGTCCACAATTCTTTATTGCATTTTTTTCTGTTCCGCGATCCTGTGTAATTTTTAATAAATGGCTCCCTTGAGGTAAATTTGCATTCGCCTCGAGCCAGGCTAAAGCCTCATAATCTATATTTTCAAACTCATATGTAATAACATCGCTAATTTTAGCTAGTTTTTTAATAGCTTCCAGATCACCGAAATTTGCCGTAATCTCAATATCTGCTACCTGACCACATGGAGAGTTTGGAGTAGGATCAAGAACAGCTACATTGTAGCCCATTTCCTTTGCAACAATCGCCATCATTCGTCCTAGCTGACCGCCGCCAATAATTCCAATTGTTTGCCCAGGCAAAATCCGATTATTCAAGCTCATCACTACTTTCTAGTACCTCCCTTTTTTTCTGATCTCTTCTCGTTTGAAGAACTTGATCCCATTGTGGGTTTGAGATTCCTAGAATAGAAGCAGCTAAAAGGCCTGCATTTGTTGCACCCGCTTTCCCAATTGCTACAGTTGCCACTGGAACTCCACCTGGCATTTGAACAATCGATAATAACGAGTCTAGCCCGTTTAATGCTTTTGATTGTACCGGCACTCCAATAACCGGGATAGTTGTTTTCGAAGCAACCATTCCTGGCAAATGAGCAGCCCCACCCGCACCAGCAATGATAACCTTGATTCCACGCTCTTTTGCCTGTTCTGCATACTCAAACATTAGATCCGGTGTACGATGTGCAGAAACAACCTTTTTTTCGTATGGTACTCCAATTTCATCAAGTACAATACAAGCCTCTTTCATTGTTTCCCAATCAGAAGTACTTCCCATAATTACACCAACTACTGGATTCATAGTTTCCTCCCGCAATTTTTCGTATTCGTTTAAGTGCGTGTTCAAAAAGGAGGATAAAAAGGTCCGCGCAGGCTAAGATCTCCACGTCCTGTGGCGATCCCGGCACTAGCACATCCTGTGCGTCGAAAGTTCGAGGCGGCGAAGCTTTGAGTACCGGAACGTATGCAATTAATACGTGAGGAACGGAAAAGCAAGCCAACGAAGAAATTCGATGTATCATTTTCATCAGACTTTTTGAACATCCTCTTTAACTAAAAAATGCCCATAGTAGGACTATCCCGAAAAGGGAAAGCACTCCTACCTGGGCATAACAAGACAAATTGTCTACGTTTTTAGGTAAAATAATACTTTTCCCTCATAGTCCAATAATTTACGGTTATCGGGTAGAAACTTATGGGCCATATTCCCAAAATTATATGAGGTATCATTATTATCTTTCTTCATCTTAACAACTGAGGCACTATATTGTCAATAAATATTCGAACAATATTAGAAACAATCATTTTTAATGTTCGTGTTTTACTGCAACTTTCCTTCAAAAACAATCCTGCGGCCACAAGGTTCAACGACAACTTCGCCATTTTGCTCAAATTCCTTGAAAATGGGTTCCTCTATTCGTCTTATTGGCATATACCCTTCAATTCTCATCCGTTCTAAGCATTGATCAATCGTTTCGTTATCCTTCACTTCAAATTTTAACTTAGCTGGTTTTTTCATGATTCTAGTTTCCCTTTCTTAACAGCTTTTACCCAGAAGCCTCCATGAATAGTCTTCGGTTCAAAGGCAATAATGAAAGCCTTTGGATCTAGCTCCTGTATCGTTTGATATAACTTCATTTCATATCTGCGCGGAGTTAATATTTGCATTGAAAGGCGATCACCTTCTCGTCCTTGAGACGGCCATGTTGTTACCCCGTATCCTTCATCTCGGAGCCGCTTCGGTAAATCTCGATCATATTCCTTTGTAATTACATTTACCGTAATATATCCTAGTGCTAGCATTTCTTCAATCTTCATGCCCACGATAACTCCGATACCATAACCTACTGCATACGCAATTAAGTTTTGAATTTCATTTAGATTGTCGAGTACCAACCCAAGTCCAATTACATAAATAACAACTTCAATTGTACTGATAAAGGCTGCAGTATATCGTTGTCCCTTCATCGTTAATATCATTCGAATTGTAAAAAAAGAAACATATACAATATTAATGACCAAAATAATGAGCACCATTACATATGCATTTTCTAACAAAAAAAGGCCCCCTTACGTCCATCCTTGTACTTAGCTTTCCAAAGTATACATTTTACTAAACATTTTCCTGAAATGATACCATGCGAAACATTTTATCTCTACTAGACGAGAGCACACACCAAGTTTTTTCTCCATATAATAAAAAAGCAAACTGCGGAGAGATTTACGAAAAGGAGGTTTTCAGCTCATATGAATATGGAACAATTCAAAAAAATGACTGATTGGAGAAAACAATGGGACCATTTTTTTGGCGAGGATTTTTGGAATGGATTTGCTCCCTTTTTTGATAACTCACATTCCCAGCTAAATCTCTATCAAGGTGAAAATGAAGTATTAGTCGTACTTAGTCTACCAGGGCTGACAAAGGTGGAGGATGTAGATATCTTTATAAATCATCAAACCCTCGAAATAAAAGGAAAAATAAATTTTCAGTTTAAAGACTTCGAACTTGTTCAGGAAGGAATTTTCCAAGGAAAGTTTGAACGAACTGTTCCTCTCCCCTTCACTGTTCGAGAAGACAGAATGAAGGCCAGCTATAAAAGAGGATTACTTCTCATTCATTTGCATAAGCTCATTCCAAATGAATCTCGTAAAAAAATTTCAGTACAAGATGCTGACACATAATAACCCCACGCTGCAGTGGGGTTTCCCTTTTTTCTATTCCAACCAAAGTGTTTCGCCGATTTTTAGAACAGAAAGAGTCTCATCTGGAAGTTCTAACCGTCCCCACTCTTTTAAAAAGCGTTCCAATGCTTCTGGCCCTGTATCATCCGCTAAACGATAAGCACCATAATGCATCGGAATGAATTTCTTACCGTTTAGTTCCAAAAACGCCTTTATTGCGTCTTCTGGGTTGATATGGGAATCTCGCATAAACCACTCAGGCTCATATGCACCGATTGGCATTAGCACCGTATCAATCGTTAATTTCTCGCCAATTTCTTTGAAACCTCGAAAATATCCTGTATCCCCCACAAAATAGATTGATTTTGAATGGTTCTCAATTATCCATCCACCCCAATGAGACGTGTTTGTATCATTGAGCCCTCTTCTTGTCCAATGCTGAGCAGGGACGAAAATTAATTTCACCTTTTCATGATCAAATTCATCCCACCAATTTGCCTCTATAACATTTTGGTAACCCCTTTTGGTAAATGCTGATTTCAAACCAACAGGTATATAATAGGTTGGATTACCTCTTAGTTTTTTTATCGAAGAAAAATCCAAATGGTCATAATGCCCATGAGATATAACAACGAGGTCAATTTTAGGCAGTTCCTCAATCGGTATACCTGGCGCTGTTAATCGCCTTTGGAAACCCATCCTTGAAGCCCAAACCGGATCAGTTAATATATTTAGACCACCAATTTGAATAAGAAACGTGGAGTGCCCAACCCATGTAATAGATGGTTCATTACGATTAATGTAAATTCGCTCAACATCCTTTTTATCACTTTGAGGGATTTGAACCGATAAATCCTTCTTTTTTGTACGCCTCTCCTTCGACCACCGTCTCATATCTGAGAAGCTTTTTGTATTATCAACATTGTCATAATTTGCATATCTTTTTTTGTTCATTTCCATACCTTCCTCTATGTGCAATTACAGATTATTTTTAATAAGCTTACATGTTTTCGGAGCAATTGGATAAACCGGATTCGTTTACACTGATTTCACGTCCATATAAGCGTATCATACAGAAATTTGTTTTTATATTATTTTCCATTTTTTCTTCGTTAAAAAGGAATTACAGCATTGTTAAAGAATATATAACACTTATGCAGAGAACTTATGTGTTGGAGGAAAGACAATGTACGATATGAAAAAAATAGATTGTACACACAATATGTTTAGGCAGATGGCTGCACTGTATCAAGAAGTTTGGGATAGAAATGACAATGATATTTTAGATCGCTTTTATAGACATTCAAATTATGAGGGCTATAGAGGCTATATCGTAATAAACGATATTCAGCAAATCATCGGGTTTACCTATGGCTACACATCCCTTCCAGGGCAATATTATAGAGGTCTTCTTGAAAAAGAACTTAACGAAGAAGATACGAATACATGGTTGGACAATTGTTTCGAATTTGTGGAGCTAGCCGTGCACCCACAGTTTCGAAAAATGGGCATTGGAACGGGATTAGCGACTGCTTTATTAGAGGGGCTTCCTCACAAAACGGCGATCCTAACTACACAAGTGTGGAACGATTCAGCTCGTTCCTTATATAAAAGTCTTGGTTGGATAGAAGTTAAACATACATTCTTACCGGACGGTAAAACACCATATGTCATTATGGGAAAAACGTTACGTTAACTTGTCTGTTTAATGGTGCAATTTAACAGCTTTATCGCATCATATTTAAGAAAAGCGAAAGCGCCTTGCTCACCCCCGACAAGCAAATGTTCTGTTGCAAAAAGTCGCTCTTTAACATTTCTTGCAACAGGTTATTTGACCTCGAGTGGGGTGGCCGCTTGCGCTTACAGTGGAATCAATGTTCTTTAAATTAAAGTGTGAAATTCAAATATTGAATATCACACTTTTGTATTTTCTTGTTTGTATCACACAATCTTACCCGTGAGGACTAACAAACCCTTCTTTATTTTGAATTAAGCTTATTTATATACGCCAGTAATCCTATGGATCCGAATATAACCACGATACCAAATATTATCCCAAAAATCGTACTAATAAATTCAAGTGCAAATGGAAGGAGAATAGTTAACATACCAACAATTATTGTGAATAAGCCAACCGCCTTCGCAAGTTTCTCTTTATCTCCCTTAAACGTATCTTGACTATAACCAGCAATAAGTGTTAATTGTTTCTTTACCCAAATGAGATAACCCAGCAATATACAAACTAAACCGGCTAATCCACATACAATAAATCCACCTAGCATAGTGATGCCTCCAATAATTGTTATTACTATTTAATACGAGTTTATAACGGGTAAGGTTTCAAAGTTTCTATATAGTTTTGTACAGGAAATGTATTATTTTTGTTTTCTATTACATGATATTTTGTGATGCTACATGTTTTAGAGTATATAATGCATTTTTGTTGTTAGCTTGGTGCTTGAGTATTAATATCTATCTCTATTGGTTCAAATTTATGGAGTGTTTTTCTGCTAAAAGCCATAGAAACAAAATAACGACCATAGAATTATATTAAAAGCCATAGAACTAAATTAACGACCATAGAATCAAAATAAAAGCCATAGAACTACATATTTGAATAACATAAGGTCTGGTTAATCCAAATAGATTGGAGAAATCTAGTATACCCACCGGAATTTGGTAAAATATCCTCATTTTCACTCTGAAAAGGTAAAATTATTAGTACTATTTTGAAATTTTACTGCTCCAAGTCTTTAAAAGATATTTTGAGGTAACCACATGACAAGATAAAAATGTAAGAATGGACCTTATTTTTGTGATTTTGCACGTTACGCTGAGTGAACTGCACGTAATTTTGTAAATTTGCACATTACCGAGCAATTGATGAGTATTAGTACTTATCCAAAAGAACCTTACTGTATAAACGCACAAAAAAAGACCAACCTAAACCGGTTGATCTTTCGTCTTGCCTAACGTATGGTTTAAAGTTCAATAATGCTAAGAATTTTACTGTATTGCCTTCAAATGTTAAGAAATATGGTTTGTTTTCATCGTCAAACACCATTAAATATGGATTTTCTTGATCAGTAAATATGATTGTTACTTCATCTAGAAGGTCATCAAACCATCGAGTTCTCACCATTATATTAGGTTCTAACGGAATTCTTATCATAAATCCATTATTCGGAATAGGATTGTATTTAACATATACACCTGTTATACCTTCAAGAAAGTTCTCTACTTCTCGTTGTATATCAGTGTTCGTTTGTACATTTTTTATAACCTTACCTTTATTTATATCGAATATTTGTATTTGCTGATTAGTTAGAGCAAATCCATTGGAAGAAATTAGTTGGAAAATACAAATATACACTATTACCTTTTTAATCAGTTGAACCACCCCAAAGATATTGTTCCCCAAAAATAAGGTGGTATTAAAGTAACAGATTTATTATAAATAACAATCTTTACGAAACAGCCTTTCTTTAAAATCAATTCTATGGCCATTTTGTTCCTACAAAACCTTTCGATTTTGAATGCATAAAAAAAGACCAACCACAATCGGTTGATCTTTCGTCTTGCCTAGCGACGTCCTACTCTCACAGGGGCAATGCCCCAACTACCATCGGCGCTGAAGAGCTTAACTTCCGTGTTCGGTATGGGAACGGGTGTGACCTCTTCGCCATCATCACTAGACTATTTGAAGGGTTCATTCCTTCAAAACTAGATAACACACACACATTCATGAAATAAGATTTGGTTAAGTCCTCGATCGATTAGTATCAGTCAGCTACACACGTCACCGCGCTTCCACCTCTGACCTATCAACCTC
>JBLKRX010000012.1:0-126664 GCA_047608075.1 Ferdinandcohnia humi | reverse complement strand
AACCGCCGTATACGGATCCGTACGTACGGTGGTGTGAGAGGTCGGATAGTCAATCAATGATTATCCTCCTACTCGATAGCTTAGGAGAATTAGGAAGAAGAATTACAGACTTTGTCCAAAGGAAAGGGACTAGGCTTAAAAATAACACAAATGTATAAACGGTAATCGATGTTTTTCTTGGATATGATTTCTAGGTTAAATTCGTATGTATTTCTTTCAGTTGTGCTATATAATAAGTAAAAGTAAAATGGTAGCTTATGAGTTTTTTATACCGGTAGGGGGAGTTGAGGTATTTGGCGACGTTTAAGTCTGCATGCCCGTTAAATTGCTGGGATAGCTGTGGTTTTGTCGTTGAAGTTGAGAATGGCAAAATCGTTAAAATAGACGGAGATAAAGAACACCCTATCACAAAGGGCAAAATATGTGGCAGAGGAAGAATGCTTGAGGCAAGAACGAATTCAAGTGAGCGCATTCTATACCCTTTAAAAAGGGTGGGAGATGAGTTTCATAGAATCTCATGGGAGCAAGCATTATCTGAGATTTCTGAGAAGCTATCAGATATAAAACATACGTATGGAACTACGGCTGTTTTACACAGTCATGATTACGCAAATGGCGGTTTATTAACAAAGGTTGCAGAGCGGTTTTTTAATTGCTATGGAGGAGCAACTGAGTTAATTGGAAGTATTTGCTGGGGCTCCGGAATTGAAGCGCAAAACTGGGACTTTGGAAATGCATGTAGCCATGCTCCTGAAGATATATACAATAGCAAAAATATTATTATATGGGGAAGAAATGTTACACGAACAAATATGCATTTGTTTGGCTATTTACAGGAAGTGAAAAAGAAGGGGGCTAAAATTATAGTCATAGACCCAATCTATAATGGGACTGCTAAGATAGCTACTTCTTATATTCCAATTCAACCAGGTATGGATGGATTTTTAGCAATTGGAATGATGAAAGAAATGCTCCGTCTCCATATAGAGGATAAAGAATTTATTGAAAATCATACAAAGGGTTATACAGATTTAGTGCATCTTTTAGACAGCATAACTATTGAAGAAGTTGTAACATTAACAAATGTTCCACGTGAAACAATTACAGAATTGGCTACTATCTACTGTGACGGACCAACTGCTACTTACATGGGGTTGGGGATGCAGCGATATGCAAATGGCGGTAATACAATTCGTTTAATTGATGCATTAGTAGCTGTAAGTGGTAATGTTGGAATTCCAGGCGGAGGCGCTAATTTTGGGAATACCCAGGTAGGGCAGAGCTTTGATAGCCCTGCTCTAACTCTTCCGCAAAGAAAGTCGGCAACAAGACAATTTACAATGATGGAACAGGCAGAACGGATTTTATCAGCTACTGAACCTCCAATTAAAATGGTAATGGTATCGTGTGGGAACCCTTTGACACAGGTACCAAATACGAACCTTGTAAAGGAAGCCTTTAAATCAGTTGAGACAGTAGTTGTATTAGAACAATTTATGACTGACACGGCAAGACTTGCGGATTATATACTCCCATCTGCAACTGTTTTTGAAGAAGAGGATATTTATTATTCTTCGATGTATCATCATTTCGTTAACTATGGACCAAAGCTAGTTGAAGCACCTGGTGAAGTGAAATCAGATGTATGGGTATGGACAGAGTTAGCAAATAGACTTGGGTTTGGTGAAGATTTTGCTTATAGCAGAGAAGAATTCATAAAGATGGGCTTAGGTTCACTGCAGGATCAAGGAATCACCTTAGAAGCTTTGAAAGAAGTAAGTCATTTACCACTTCCGGTCAAGCTTGTACCTTGGTTTGATAAGGAGTTTTCTACTTCATCAGGAAAGTTTGAGTTCACATCATCACTAGGAGAAGTAAAGGGCTACGATGGTCGTCTGAAATTATCGTATCCAAGGGAATCTTCTTTTTCAAATAAGGAACTTGCATCAAAATATCCCTTTACATTATTAACGATACACCCTTTACGTTCAAATCATTCACAGCACTACCACTTAATAGAAAGTATGCAGTATATTAAAGTGGAAATCTCAAAGGATGTCGCTGAGAAAAAAGGGTTACAATCAAACGATGAGGTAAAGGTATATAATGATCGTGGTGAAATTACAGGGAAGGTACACATCCTTCAGGAATCGTCACCAAATATTATTTGTATTGATGAAGGGCAATGGCATATCTTTGGGGGAAGTGTAAATAATTTAACATCCCATGAAATCTCTGATAATGGCCTAGGTAGTACATTATATGATTGTTTGGTTGCAATTGAAAAAATATGAGATGATCCGAAATAGATACCTATTAAGCCGTTTCTAGTTTGAAACGGCTTGTATTTTTTCAAAGGAATATCTATAATTGTGAAAGGTTACATTTGTTTCGGATTCACTTAATTCAGCAAAAGTCACCACTTAAAAAGAGTGGATAGATGTAATAGTTGTTAAAATTTCAGTTATGGGATTAAACCCCAGCTGAGTAAAGGTAAAGCCTATGAGAGATGCCTCCATTTTTATCGAGCAAGTATAAAACTGAGAGCAACTTTGTGAAGGCGTATTTGATAGAGGAGTGGGAAAAATATGGCGTTAACAGCTGGTATTGTTGGTCTTCCTAACGTTGGAAAATCAACTCTATTTAATGCAATTACACAAGCAGGTGCAGAATCAGCAAACTATCCGTTTTGTACAATTGATCCTAACGTAGGAATCGTTGAGGTACCTGATGAGCGTTTAAATAAATTAACTGAGCTAGTACAACCGAAAAAGACTGTACCAACAACCTTTGAATTCACTGACATCGCAGGGATTGTAAAAGGAGCAAGTAAGGGGGAAGGATTAGGAAATAAATTCTTATCTCATATTCGCCAAGTTGATGCAATTTGTCATGTTGTGCGTTGTTTTGCAGATGACAATATTACACATGTTGCAGGAAAAGTAGATCCAATTTCAGATATTGAGACAATAAATTTAGAGTTAATTTTAGCGGATTTAGAGTCAGTAGATAAACGTATTGATCGTGTGGCAAAGCTTGCAAAGCAAAAGGACAAGGAAGCTGTATATGAGCACGAAGTACTTGTTAAGCTAAAAGAAGCATTTGAGAATGAACAGCCAGCACGTACAGTTGAATTTACTGAAGAACAAATGAAATTTGTAAAAGGAATGCATTTGCTTACAATTAAGCCAGTTCTATATGTCGCAAATGTTGGCGAAGAGGATGTTGCTGATCCATCTTCAAACGAATACGTACAGCTTGTTCGTGAGTTTGCACAAAAAGACAATGCAGAGGTTATCGTTGTTTGTGCAAAGATTGAGTCAGAAATCGTTGAACTTGAAGGGGAAGAAAAGGTAATGTTCCTAGAAGAGCTAGGAATCGAAGAATCTGGCCTTGATCAATTGATTCGTGCTGCATACCACTTATTAGGTTTAGCTACTTATTTTACAGCAGGTGTACAAGAGGTTAGAGCTTGGACATTTAGAAAAGGAATGAAGGCTCCACAATGTGCGGGAATCATTCACTCTGATTTCGAAAGAGGATTTATCCGTGCTGAAACTGTTTCCTATGAAGATCTTCTTGCTGGCGGCTCAATGGCTGCAGCTAGAGAAGCAGGGAAGGTTCGTCTTGAAGGAAAAGAGTATATCGTTCAAGATGGGGATGTAATCCACTTCCGATTTAATGTATAAGCTACTTATAATAAAAAGCCTTCATCTCTAAATGAAGGCTTTTTTGTGTAAGGAAAAGAAAATATGAAATTTTGAACATAATTTTCATTGTCTAGCGCAAGCGGCCAACCCCCTCGAGGTTAAAAACGCGCTGCAATGAAAGTCAAAGAATGACTTTTTTGCCACCGAACATTTGCTTATCGGACTTGCACTAGGACGTGCCGGATTTTAGTTGACGTTCCTCTTTCAACGCGCTTGCGCATTTCTTATTGGTAGTACAGGCTAGATAGATTATTTTTGGTATATAGGAAATCATCTTGCTTATCACGACTTGATATGGTATACTTTTTTTCTGTGAGTAATTAAATTAATTGCTCCTTGCCCTTCTACAGAAAGGGCCGTTAGACCAAAAGGAGGTGAACGTGATGAGAAAATACGAAATTATGTATATCATCCGTCCAAACATTGATGATGAAGCGAAAAAAGCTTTAGTTGAGCGTTTTAATGGCGTTTTAACTGACAATGGTGCGGAGATTGCAAACGTAAAAGAATGGGGTAAGCGCCGTTTAGCGTACGAAATCAACGATTTCCGCGATGGTTATTACATGCTTCTTAACGTAGTGTCAAATGCTGAGGCTGTTAACGAATTCGATCGTTTAGCAAAAATCAACGAAGACATTATCCGTCATATCATTGTTAAAGAAGAAGAATAATTGTAACGATAAAAGAGTAAAAACTCTGTTTGAATATCCTGTAAAGGAGTGGTTCTGATGATGAATCGCGTAGTTCTTGTAGGGAGACTTACAAAGGATCCTGAATTACGATATACCCCAAGTGGAGTAGCTGTAGCAACCTTCACGCTTGCGGTTAATCGGACATATACGAATCAACAAGGTGAACGTGAAGCCGACTTCATAAATTGTGTGATTTGGCGTCGTCCAGCAGAAAACGTAGCAAACTTCTTGAAAAAAGGTAGTTTAGCTGGTGTTGATGGACGATTACAAACAAGAAGTTATGAAGGTCAAGATGGTAAGCGCGTATATGTGACTGAGGTTGTAGCGGAAAGTGTTCAATTCCTTGAACCTAGAAGCTCGAATGACCAACAACGCAGTGGCGGAGGAAACTTTGGAGGTGGCTTTGGTGGAAATCAAGGTGGCGGCCAAGGACAAGGTGGCTATTCTCCATACGGGCAAAATCAGAACCCACAACGTAACAATCAAGGCTTTACGAGAGTAGATGAAGATCCATTTGCAAATGATGGACAACCAATCGATATTTCAGATGATGATCTACCATTCTAACTTGTAAACCCAATCGGATAAAAAACATAAATGGAAGGAGGAGATTTTGAAATGGCAGGTGGACGTAAAGGTGGACGTGCAAAACGTCGTAAAGTTTGTTATTTCACAGCTAACGGTATTACAAACATCGATTACAAAGATGTAGATTTACTAAAAAAATTCGTATCAGAGCGTGGTAAAATCTTACCTCGTCGTGTAACTGGTACAAGTGCGAAATACCAACGTAAATTAACTGTTGCTATTAAACGTGCTCGTCAAATGGCATTGTTACCATATGTAGCAGGTGAATAATGAAAATTGAGTAGTGAAATTCGTTTCACTGCTCTTTTTTTATGAAAGTAGATGATGTTCATTCATGACACTACCTCGAGCTTATGGTTTTTAGCCTTTCAAGCATTCTGTGTAAATGAGCAAAAGTAAAAAGGCTCCTTATTACAGGAGCCTTACTTTTACATACATATTTATTATTTTTGTACAAAGAAACGAGGAGAAGCAAGTATTAGCAAAAGTAGCACCACTGCACAAGAAATAAATGAACCTAGCATAGCAATTCCATTAAACGTGAAGGAGTACCATACTGCATTCATACCTTCTGGTGCGTAAATATCCCAATATATAAATCCAGCAAGGAAATGCCAGAAATAACGTGCTAAACTTCCAACAAAGATAGCACAAACTATAATAACAATGGCTATTCCCTTTTTATCATTCTTTAAATGGCTCTGCACAGAATCTTTAAAAATACCAGCAAACCCGATAAACGGAAAAGCAATTACGAATTCAATAATGGCTTGTAAAGGATGAATGATTTCAGGGTCTAATACAAGCTGTAGTAGTCCCCAAATAAGTCCTGAAAGTAGACCTGTCTTATATCCCCATCTTAATGCGATAATAAATACAGGTACCATGGCAAACGAAATTGAAATAGTGGCGATCTTAATCGCAGGCACAAAAATATCCAAAACTAGTGCAAATGCTGCAAAGATAGAAGCCTCTATCATTGCTTGTAATCGAGTATTACGCATAAAAAAACCTCCTATGTTGTGTGTAATAAACAAAACGCACCCATAGGAGAACAACTTTAAAAAAAGTATAAGTTCTCAATTTTTCCACATCCCTACGCTAGAATTAACTAACAGGTTCAAAGGGTCAGAACGATATCGTTCACTCTCAGCAATTTGCTCCCCTAGTGGTAACGTTCACTTATTTACTACTATCATAATAGAAAATAGGGAAAAGTAAAGCAAAATATTTCTTTTGCTCTTAAAAGGATGTTCAAAAGGCCACCAATGATAAGACTTCGAATGGCCACTTATTTTAGTCTAGGACAGAACGAATACTTAGTATATGTGCTTGCGTCTCCTCTGGGAGGAAATTCCGTAGCACAAGGAAGCATGAAATTAATTCAATGTAGCCGGCTTGCTCCGGTTTTAGAGGCAGTGGTATTCCTTTCCCAAAACGACTACTTTTGAACACCCATTTTTAGAGGGGTAATCCCAATAGTTGAACAGTTTATAGTAAGTCTTTAAAATAGAAGGTGGGTTTAACATAGCTGGCTGCAGTATTTTATTTTGCAACTAAGGGGGTTATACATCCATCTTAGGTGCTACGGCTTTGCAATTGCCAAGTTTTCTTTTATGAGGTGAAAAGGTGAAAAACACAAAAATAATAACGGAAGGTGCAATGTTATTAGCCGTATATAGCATATTATTACTTGTATCTCTATATGTACCTATTATAGGCATGGTACTTGGATTTCTATTACCCATTCCATTTATTCTCTTTACCGTAAAATATCAGGTGAAGCAAACCATCCTGTTCATGGTAATCGGTTTATTCTTGTCGGGGTTACTTGGCTCAATTATGGGTGTCACTTATGCTATTACATTTGGAATTACAGGGATTGTACTAGGAGAGTTAGTAAAAAGAAAGAGGACTGGAATCGAGCTCTTTTTAGGAGCTAGTCTGTCATACTTATCAACCATTTTACTCCTATACATAGCAACCATTACGATTTTACAAATTGATGTTATTGCTCTTCTTACAGAGAGTTCTCGGGAATCTTTTGAGATGGCTAAGAGTATGATGGAAGCAACAGGTACACCTGCAAATGCACAGACATTCGCACAATTAAAAGCGGCCTTAGACATGACACAATATATGATTCCAAGTTTATTTGTGTTTCTTGCGATGCTTCTAGCCTTTATAACGGTACTTTCAATCTACCCGATATTAAAGAGACTTCGCGTTCAAATGAATCCATTTCCACCGTTTCGTGAGGTGACATTTCCAAAAAGTATACTTTGGTATTACTTACTCATTTTATTATTTAGTTTTATGGAAATTGAAGAGGGAACTTTTGCGTATAGTGCGTTTCTGAACTTCTTTTTTATTTTACAGTTATTCATAGTTATCCAAGGCATATCCTTTATTCACTTTTTTTGTTACCAAAAGAAAATACCTAAGGCCATACCAGTTATCCTTACAATTCTAACACCATTTCTTCTTTATATTATTCGAATCTTAGGTATAATTGACTTAGGATTTCAACTGCGAGAAAGAGTAACTAAAAAGAAGTAAAACAAAGCTTTAGGAGCTGAAAATGAGATGCCGGATTTTTATAAAAGGAAGTTATTTCGCTACCCTATTTACGCATTGTTGATTATTACAGGTGTACTTATCGGGATTCTTCTTTACTTTCATTGGGTTATTGGGTTAGCAAGTTTTCTGCTCCTTGGATTAATAGTATATTATTTGTATAAAGCAGATTCACTTCTAAATAAGGAAATGGAGCATTATATTTCAACTCTTTCTTATCGACTAAAAAAGGTTGGGGAAGAGGCGCTGATGGAAATGCCAATCGGGATTATGCTCTATAATGATGAGTTTCAAGTCGAGTGGGCAAATCCATATTTATCTTCATGTCTTGATGCTGATACATTGGTCGGGCGATCTTTGTATGATGTGGGAGAGTCAATTGTCCCATTGATCAAGCAAGAGGTTGAAAGTGAAACGATTTCACTACATGAACAAAAGTTTAAAGTGATTATTAAAAGAGAAGAACGATTATTATATTTCTTTGATGTTACTGAGCAAATTGAAATCGAACAGCTATATGAAGCAGAACGAACTGTACTAGGTGTTATCTTTTTAGATAATTATGATGAAGTAACCCAGGGAATGGATGATCAACGTAAGAGTGCCTTGAATAGTCAGGTTACGTCTCTGTTAAATAACTGGGCACATGATAATGGAGTATTCTTAAAAAGAACATCTTCCGAACGATTTATTGCTGTATTAAATGAAGATATATTGGCTCAGTTAGAGAAAACAAAATTCACGATATTGGATGATGTACGGGAAAATACGGCGAAGGAAAGTGTCCCACTTACGCTAAGTATCGGAATTGGGATTGGGGTACCAACACTTCCAGAACTAGGCGCAGCAGCCCAATCAAGCTTAGATTTAGCGCTGGGACGTGGGGGAGACCAGGTGGCCATCAAGCTTCCTAACGGGAAGGTAAAATTCTATGGCGGAAAAACAAATCCTATGGAGAAACGAACCCGAGTTCGTGCACGGGTAATCTCACATGCATTAAAAGAAATTGTATCAGAAAGTGATAAAGTGATAATTATGGGACATAAATATCCAGATATGGATGCAATTGGTGCATCAATAGGGATATTAAAGGTTGCCCAAATGAATCACAAAGAAGGCTATATTGTTTTGAATCCTAATGAAATTGACTCAGGTGTAGGCCGTCTACTTGAAGAGGTCAAAGAACATTCAGAGCTTTGGTCATATTTTATTACACCAGAACAAGCACTTGAAATTTTAACATATAACACTCTACTTGTTGTTGTTGATACGCATAAACCATCTTTAGTAATTGAGGAAAAGCTTTTATCTAAAATCGATAAGGTAGTTGTCATTGACCATCACCGACGAGGAGAAGAGTTCATACAGTCACCACTGCTAGTCTATATGGAGCCTTATGCTTCATCAACTGCTGAATTGGTTACGGAGTTACTTGAGTATCAACCTAAGAGAAAGAAAATTGATATGTTAGAGGCTACAGCATTACTAGCCGGAATTATTGTAGATACAAAGAGCTTCACATTGCGAACCGGTTCAAGAACATTTGATGCTGCTTCTTATTTACGTGCACAAGGGGCTGATACAGTCCTTGTCCAAAAATTCTTGAAGGAAGATATCAATCATTTTAAAAAGCGAGCAAGGTTAATTGAATCAGCTTTTGTTTATAAAAATGGCATTGCCATTGCAAAGGGCAATGAAGATGAAACATATGATCAGGTGATGATTGCTCAAGCAGCTGATGCATTGCTTTCCATGAATGATGTTGTTGCATCTTTTGTAATATCCGTACGACATGATTTACAAGTAGGTATAAGTGCACGCTCACTTGGTGATATCAATGTGCAGATTATAATGGAAGGCCTGGGTGGCGGTGGTCATTTGACAAATGCAGCTACACAGCTTGAAAATACAACAATTGAACAAGCAGAAGAAAGACTATTAACAGTCATTGATGAGTATTTAGAGGGAGGTAAGAAATAATGAAGGTTATTTTCTTAAAAGATGTAAAAGGTAAAGGGAAAAAAGGAGAAGTAAAAAACGTATCAGATGGATATGCACATAACTTCTTATTTAAGCAAAACTTGGCAATTGAAGCTACTCCAGCTAACATGAAATCGTTAGAGGCAAAGAAGAATAAAGAATCTAAAGAAGCGGCAGAAGAGCTTGAACAGTCAAAGAAATTAAAGGAGAAACTTGAAAGTTTAACTGTAGAGTTATCAGCTAAGGCAGGAGAAGGTGGTCGCTTATTTGGTTCAGTAACAAGTAAGCAAATTGCAGATGAACTTGCTAAGAAGCACGATATTAAAATTGATAAACGTAAGTTTGATTTACCAGACGGCATTCGTGCTTTAGGTGTTACAAATGTCCCTGTTAAATTGCATCCAGAAGTAACAGCAACTGTTAAGGTACATGTTAAAGAACATTAATTTCCATTGAAAAAAAATGTAAATCAGATAGAATGAAAAATGTGGTTTTGTATTTTTACAAGATCACATTTTTTTACTACTAGGACAATAATTAAATGGCATCGCAGAAGAAAATATGTTATAACGAGGCTCTGCTGTCGCCAATTAGGCTCGGCAATTGCCGAGTTTTTTGTGTTTGGAAATAGCAGAAAGACAAGTATAATAGATTAATAGAGATAAATAGCTATCAATGAAAATAAAGGGAGTGGAGAATATATGAGTGACATTTTTGCTGATCGTATTCCTCCGCAAAATATTGAGGCAGAGCAGGCAGTTTTAGGTGCCATTTTTTTAGAGCCAAGCTCATTAACTCTAGCTTCAGAACTATTAATTCCAGAAGACTTTTATCGAGTAGCACACCAAAAGATTTTCAATGCAATGCTCACTCTCTCAGATAAAGGTGAACCAGTCGATCTTGTAACGGTTACTTCTGAGTTAGCGGATGCAAAAATCTTGGAGGAAATTGGCGGAGTTTCATACTTAAGTGATTTAGCTAATGCTGTTCCAACAGCTGGAAATATAGAATACTATGCAAAAATTATCGAGGAAAAATCGATTTTACGTCGTTTAATTAGAACAGCAACAACAATTGCTACGGATGGATATTCACGGGAAGATGAAGTGGATGCCCTTTTAAGTGAAGCTGAAAAGAATATCATGGAAGTGGCCAATCGGAAAAATGCCGGTGCCTTCCAAAATATTAAGGATGTTTTGGTCCAAACCTATGACAATATTGAAACTTTAAATAATCGAGTGGGTGACATTACCGGAATCCCAACTGGATTTACTGAGCTTGATCGGATGACTGCTGGTTTCCAGAGAAATGACCTGATCATTGTTGCTGCACGTCCTTCAGTAGGGAAAACGGCATTTGCTCTTAATATTGCCCAAAACGTTGCTACAAAGACAGATGAAAATGTAGCGATTTTCAGTCTTGAGATGGGTGCAGAACAGCTTGTCATGAGGATGCTGTGTGCGGAAGGAAACATTAACGCACAAAACCTCCGTACAGGTTCACTTACCCCTGAGGATTGGAGCAAGCTAACCATGGCAATGGGGAGCTTATCAAACTCAGGTATTTATATTGATGATACGCCAGGTATTCGTATTAGTGAGATTCGTTCAAAATGTCGTCGATTGAAGCAGGAAAGTGGGTTAGGGATGATCCTAATTGATTACTTACAGCTCATTCAAGGTAGTGGACGAAGCGGCGAAAACCGTCAACAAGAAGTATCAGAAATCTCTCGTTCATTAAAGGCTTTAGCACGTGAATTAAAGGTACCTGTTATCGCACTATCACAGCTATCTCGTGGTGTGGAACAAAGACAGGACAAGCGACCTATGATGTCTGATATCCGTGAATCAGGAAGTATTGAGCAGGATGCTGATATTGTTGCGTTCTTATATCGTGATGACTATTATGATAAGGAATCAGAAAACAAAAACATTATCGAAATCATTATCGCAAAGCAACGTAACGGCCCGGTTGGAACTGTATCACTAGCTTTTGTAAAAGAGTACAACAAATTCGTTAATCTCGAACGAAGGTTTGATGATGCAAATATCCCACCAGGGGCATAGGTATTGAATATAAGCATAGTAAAATGACATGTGAATTGAATCTTCACATGTTATTTTTTATCGCTATTTTCCAGAATTAATAGTGTTTTCTTTCTGGCCATAGGTGGCAATGCTGGATAAATGATAGAGTGGCTCAATTATTTGAAAATCGGCTTAATTATGTAAGGAAGTGGCTTAATTATTCTGAAATTGGCTTAATTCTTTCAATAACTGGCTTAATTATCGTAAAAGACGCCCCTTGAACCCTTAAAAAACCACGTCCAGTACCTCTATATGGCAACAATATGAATGTAACCCAGTCAAAATCCATGGATTCTCTCCATTTTAACCTCACAAACATCACTTCTATGTATGAACAGCTATTTCCTAATTCTTACCCAATGCACCAACCCAAAATACACTACACAACCTAATTTATAAAAACTCCTGCAATCCTCAAGAGAAATTTTGCAAAGTTTCTTGATTTCTAGGGAATATTAATAAGTAATTGCACCTTATACGAATAAAACTAAATAAAAACTTTAAAAACGTTCGGGTTTTATTGACTAAAGGGGTGATAGTTGATAGAATTATCTTGTTTGATTTTAAAAATGAACGAAAATGTAATGATACATAATACCCTGGAGGTGCTTTGAAATGTCATCAGTAGTAGTTGTAGGAACTCAATGGGGCGACGAAGGAAAAGGAAAAATTACTGACTTCCTTTCTGAAAATGCGGAGGTAATTGCTAGATATCAAGGTGGAAACAACGCAGGACATACCATTGTATTTAATGGTGAAACATATAAGCTACATTTAATACCATCAGGTATTTTCTATTCAGATAAAATTTGTGTAATTGGTAATGGAATGGTTGTTGATCCTAAGGCGTTGGTAACGGAATTAGCTTACCTACATGAACGTGGTGTGAGTACAGATAATTTACGTATCAGTAACAGAGCACATGTGATTTTACCATATCATTTAAAGCTTGATGAGGTAGAAGAAGAGCGAAAAGGTGCTAATAAAATCGGTACGACAAAAAAAGGAATCGGTCCTGCATATATGGACAAAGCAGCAAGAGTCGGTATTCGTATTGCAGACTTACTTGATCGTGAAGTATTTGAAGCAAAATTGGCTCAAAATCTTGCTGAGAAAAATCGTCTACTAGAAAAAGTATATGAAGTAGAAGGGTTTACAATTGAAGAGATCCTAGATGAGTATTATGAATATGGACAGCAATTTGCTAAGTATGTGTGCGATACTTCTGTTGTACTTAATGATGCACTAGACGAGGGACGTCGCGTTTTATTCGAAGGTGCACAAGGGGTTATGCTGGATATCGATCAAGGGACGTACCCGTTTGTTACATCTTCTAACCCAGTAGCTGGTGGGGTTACGATTGGTTCAGGTGTTGGGCCAACGAAGATTAACCATGTAGTTGGGGTGTCAAAGGCGTATACAACTCGTGTAGGTGATGGACCATTCCCAACAGAATTAGCAAATGAAATCGGTGATAGAATCCGTGAGGTAGGTCGTGAATATGGTACGACTACAGGTCGCCCACGTCGTGTTGGTTGGTTTGATAGTGTCGTTGTACGTCACGCACGTCGAGTGAGCGGGATAACAGACTTATCTTTAAATTCAATTGATGTATTAACAGGAATTGAAACATTAAAGATTTGTGTCGCGTATCGTTACAAGGGAGAGGTAATTGAAGAGTTCCCGGCTAGTTTAAAAATCCTTGCGGAGTGTGAACCTGTATATGAGGAGCTTCCAGGATGGACAGAGGATATAACTGGCGTTAAAAACCTTGCCGAGTTACCTGCAAATGCACGTCACTACATTGAACGCATTTCTCAGCTGACAGGTATACCTTTATCCGTATTTTCAGTAGGACCAGATCGCAAACAAACAAATATTGTACGTAGTGTATATGCATAATTAAAAATAAGGGCATAGTTGAGACAGTCAACTATGCCTTATTATTTGATAGGAATATGTTGACCTTTGCGTCCCAATGTCTAGTTCAAGCTCCAAGCCCTTGCACATTTTATTTTTGGCTGTGTTAAAGAGCATTGTTGATTATTACCTAAGTTGAATGTAACGGAAGACGCGAGACTCCTGCGGGAATAGCGGGTCAGGGGAGACCCCATAGGAGCGAAGGAACGAGGAGACTCTCGAACCGCCTGAGGAAAGCGAGCGACTTGGAGCGAAAAGCAATAATAAAGTTTAAGAGAGTCTAATTTTTAAAGGTACTTTTTACCTAAATAATAAATGGCAAGAGTGTCTTTAGAATGAATATTATGACAGAATCTCGCAAAGAAAAAGAAACCATTATATGTAAAAAGTCTCAAAAATACTACATTTTCCTACAATAAAATGTAAAATATTTACAGTAATACTACAATTATATTACATATTGCGTAGTTTCTATACTTTTTTTCTACATTTATGGTAAATTAATAGAGTGTAAATTGTAAGAATTGTCGAAGAATCATATACGCAGTAGCGTGTATGCGCCCAGATTTATCATTTTTTACTCTATTAACTACTTTAAATCTGAGGCATCTGCCGGAGGAATTAACTTTATTCAGCACCTCTATGAAATGTAGCGGATCTATTTTGAATGAAGTTATATCTTTCACTCACAGGGTGAGATGAACGCATATTATATGTGTCGGACAAGCAACCTTTGTTTAGGAGGAAAGAACGTGTCAGATCCAAACAATTTAATAATAACACCAAAACAAAATAAATATAGAACTCTTTTTAAGAGAGTTGCAATAACTTCAATTGCTGTTTCAACTCTTGTCTTTGGGACAGTTTCAGCAGATTCTAAAATTCAAAAAGTGTATCATGTATACATAGATGGAGAAAGAATTGGAACAGTTGATAATCGAAATCTAGTAGAAGACGTAATAGATTCTAAAATAGATGCGATTAAAGAAAAATACGATGGACTTACTTTATCTGCCGCTGGAGTTTCTATCATTGAGGAGCAAACATTCAGACCGAGTGTAAGTAATTCTTCTACGGTAAAAACACTAGAATCAGAGCTTGGTATAGTTGCAAAAGCAACAGCAATCACAGTAGATGGTGAACCAATTGCTTACTTAAAGAGCAAAGAAGAAGCAGAAGCAGCAATAAAACAGCTGAAATTAAATTATGTAAAACCTGAAGATCTACAAGCGCTTGAAGCAAAAGCGAAGATAGATACTCCGCCAGCACCTTTAGCTGTTGGTCAGTCTCGTATATTAGACGTTGCAATTGCTGAAAATGTTTCATTAGAGGATTCACAAATTTCACCTGATAAAGTTACTTCACCAGAGGATACTGTAACGTTATTCTTAAAAGGAACTTTAGAGGAAAAGAAATATAAGGTTAAAGAAGGCGATGTCCTAGGATCCATTGCTGAGGCACATGATCTAAGACAAGCGGAACTACTTAAATTAAATCCTGGAGTAACAGAAGAGACTGTACTTCAAATTGACCAAGAGCTAAATGTGACTGCTTATAAACCACTGCTGACGGTTGTAGTCAAAATGGAGCAAAGTAAAAAAGAAACAATTGCATATGAAACTCAAGTAGTTGACAATGCAAACATGTTTAAGGGTGACAGAAAAGTAACGCAAGAAGGTCAAAATGGAGAAAAAGTGGTTCATTATGAAACAGAGTTGAAAAATGGCCAAACTTCTTCTACGAAGAAGATTGAAGAGAAAATTACGAAAGAACCGGTCACTTATATAGTCCAAAGAGGAACGAAAGTTGTTCCTTCAAGAGGAACTGGTCAACTTTCATGGCCAACAAATGGTGGATATATTTCTAGCCATGTTGGATATCGTTGGGGCAGACTTCATAAAGGTATTGATATAGCAAGACCAAGTAATTATACAATCAAGGCTGCTGATAATGGTACTGTGGTAGAAGCAGGATATGATGGTAGCTTTGGAAATAAGATTGTTATTAACCATAATAATGGAATGAGAACATTATATGCACACTTATCTTCCATTAATGTACGTGTTGGACAAACAGTATCTCAGGGCCAACAAATTGGTGTCATGGGATCTACTGGACATTCAACGGGTACCCATCTACATTTTGAATTATATATCAATGGTAATCTTGTGAATCCACTTGATCACTTATAATAGACCATAAACGAATTAATTGCCTCTAGCATTTTGCTGGAGGTTTTTTCATAGATATATAGAATTATGACTAAGAAGAGGAAAAATGTACGTTATTACGTCCTCCTTCAAAAGGTGATAGAACCACCGATTTTTGTTAAAGTTGTAGGTAACGGAACAAAATAAGCGATAAGTACGCGAATTCTTTAAAAGGAGCTTTTTGAAGCTATTTACAACAGTCTTATTAAAAGGTAGATGTGTGTATATGTGTAATGGTCATTAAAAAAACGTATATGTCTAATAAGATGTAGAGGTTAAGCCTTGGAAGTAAAGGAGACATACTATTTTGAAGATACGAAAGGCAAAGATACGGAAATAAATTAGAAAATGCAAAGTCTATAATAAAGGAGATAAGAACATGGAAAAAGTAATCCTTGTTGTTGATGATGAAAAACCAATTGCGGATATATTGCAGTTCAACCTTGAAAAGGAAGGCTACAAAGTAGTTTGTGCCTATGATGGTCAAAGTGCACTTGAGAGGGTAGAAGAGGTTAATCCGGATTTAATCCTTCTTGATATCATGCTTCCATATATGGATGGTATGGAGGTTTGTCGAGAGGTTCGGAAGAAATATGATATGCCAATTGTGATGTTAACTGCAAAGGACTCTGAAATTGATAAAGTTCTGGGGCTAGAGTTAGGAGCAGATGACTATGTGACAAAGCCTTTTAGTACGAGAGAACTTTTAGCAAGGGTAAAAGCAAATCTACGTAGACACCAGCAAGTCTCAGAGGCGGCTAGCCAAGACACTTCCAATGAAATCACAATCGGATCGCTTGTTATCCATCCTGATGCATATGTTGTTAGTAAACGTGGAGAAACAATTGAACTGACTCATCGGGAGTTTGAACTGTTACATTATTTAGCGAAACATCTAGGGCAAGTCATGACGAGAGAGCATTTATTGCAAACAGTATGGGGATACGATTATTTTGGTGATGTACGAACAGTCGATGTTACAGTTCGTCGACTCCGTGAAAAGATAGAAGATAGTCCAAGTCATCCAACTTGGATTGTAACAAGACGTGGGGTTGGCTACTATTTGCGAAACCCTGATCAGGAGTAAGCCTGACCATGAGAAAGCAAGGATTTTTTCGATCAATCCATTTTAAATTTGCTCTCATTTATGTACTCCTTATACTCATTGCGATGCAAATCATTGGTGTGTATTTTGTAGATAGATTAGAGCTACGACTAGTTGAGAACTTTAAAGTGTCCCTGAATGAACGTGTGAATATGTTGGCGTTTAGTATTGAGCAAGAGATGAGTAAGGACCGAGAAGATGAATCAACACTTGAGGATGATATCCGTGTGATTTTGCAGGACTATGAGTCAGAGGATATCGAGGAAATACGGGTTATTGATAATAAGAGTAAAGTAATTGGAAGCTCGGACCCATATAGTCAAGGGATTATTGGAAGGAAAACAAATGAAGATATGGTAAAACGGACTCTCTTAGTTGGAGACAATCCTGATTATGTTCGTTTAGACGAAAAAACCTTAAATCGTATGTATGTGTCCTCAACTCCGATTAGATCTAATGGGGATATTGTTGGTGCAATTTACTTAATTGCAAAAATGGAAAATGTGTACGACGATATTAAAGAAATTAATGATATTTTCGTAACAGGTACTGGGATTGCGATGGCGATTACTGCATTGCTGGGTATTTCGGTGGCACAAACGATAACAAGACCAATTTCAGCAATGAGAAAGCATGTCGTTGAGCTAGGAAAAGGGAATTTTTCAAAAAAGGTAAAGGTTTATGGCAATGATGAAATAGGTCAACTTGCTATGACCTTTAATAATTTATCTAATAAAATTCAGGATGCACAAGCAACCACAGAAGGCGAACGCAGAAAGCTAGCCTCGGTCTTAGCTCATATGACTGATGGCGTAATTGCAACCGATCGAAAAGGCCGGATTATTTTGATCAATGAGCCAGCAGCAAATATGTTAGATGTTTCACGTGAAACGGTCCTGAATCAGTCGATTGTATCAATCTTAGGTTTAGATGAACAGTATAGCTTTGAACAGCTTGTCCATGATATCGATACAGAAATACTCGATTTTAGTACAAGTAAAAAACAATACATTATTAAGGTAAGCTTCTCAGTTATTCAAAAGGAAACGGGCTTTATAAATGGTCTTATTGCTGTTTTATATGACGTAACCGAGCAAGAGAAAATTGAATCAGAGAGACGAGAGTTTGTAGCGAACGTTTCACATGAGCTGCGAACACCTTTAACAACAATGAGAAGCTATTTAGAGGCACTTGCTGAAGGAGCCTGGAAGGATGAGAATATTGCGCCACAGTTTCTGAATGTGACCCAAACAGAGACAGAGCGTATGATTCGCTTAGTAAATGATTTGCTACAGCTATCAAAGCTTGATAGCAAAGATTATCGTTTTTCGAAAGAAATGATCAATTTTACCGCTTATTTTCATCGTGTAATTGACCGTTTTGAAATGACGAAGGAACAGCATGTATCCTTTACGCGGAGCCTGCCTGATAAACCTATTTATCTAGAAATGGATCAGGATAAAATTACCCAGGTTTTAGACAATATTATTTCAAATGCTCTTAAGTATTCTCCTGAAGGTGGTAAAATTACCTTCCAGGTGAAGGAGCATGAAGGTCAAATTGAAGTAAGTGTACGTGATGAAGGGGTAGGAATACCAAAAGAAAATCTTGATCGGATATTTGATCGATTTTATCGCGTAGATAAAGCACGTACGAGAAAATTAGGTGGAACAGGGCTAGGACTTGCAATCGCAAAAGAAATGGTTGAAGCGCATGGAGGTAGGATTTGGGCGACAAGTGAAGAAGGGATCGGTACTACAGTATTCTTTACACTTCCAATCGTTGGAGACCAAGAGGAATTAGAGGATGATTGGGATGAAGTATGAGTCAATTAAAACAGTCGTATTAACAATCTTGGTAATTATAAGTATTGTTCTTACATGGAGTTTATGGACGTATCAGCCCCAGTATGATGAGCTTGAAAAACCAGATGATTTGCTACAAGAGGTCACATTAAATAATACAAAAGAAACTCATAACTTAGTAAAACCTGCTAAAATTCTCTTTCATATTGAAGGACAGCATTTCGGGACGTATGATGAATCAGACATAAATAAAATCATGCGATTTATCCGCACGTGGGAGATAAGCGATTTGCAAAATATTTCATTCTCCATGGAGAAAGAAGAATATTTGCCTTTCTTAAAACAAAGTGGGCATGTTGAAATCCATTTCACTGATCGTTTACCTTTACAGGTATATAAAACATTTTTAAATATAAATGATAAGGAACATTCGTCTTTGGAATTTGATCGTATCATAATTGATGTAAATGCAGAGGATCGTGGAGAAGGACTTGTGTATTTTGTTTCAAATAAGGATCAAATGATTTATGAGGCAAGGATAAATAGTGAATTCATAGAATCCTTTAAGAAAAACTATTATCCTCTTGCAACAAAAAATTATCCAGAACAAATTGAGTATCAAATTACAGAGACACTATCTGTCTTCTTGCCAATAGAAAAAACAAGGTTAAATCGTGTTCAATATTATACAGATACAATTGATACGAACTCTTTTATAAACCGATTGTTCGATGAACCAAATATCGTAAAAAGTGATGATTTAACGACAGGTGAGGTGCATACGGATGGTACAAGGCTTCTTAGGGTTTACAATGACCGGAAATACATTGAATTCGAAAACCCTATGATAACAGGCGGGAATAAAGGTAAGACTACGGAGTTAATCCAGACAAGTATTGACTTTGTAAATGAGCATGTTGGTTGGACAGATAATTATCGATTCTTTAGCTGGGACAAAGATGCACAAAAAACAGTGTTCCGTTTGTATGTACGGAATTTCCCGGTATTCAATACGAATGGATTAAGTGAAATAATTCAAGAATGGGGTAACAACGAAATTGTAAATTATATTCACCCTTCTGTAAGTTTACGAATTCAGTATGATACAAGAGAAATAATATTACCTAGTGGTGGAACAGTTGTGGAGGAGCTAAAAAGGCTTCCAAACTTTGAGTCTGAAAAGCTAGAGTATATTACAATAGGGTATGAACTTCAGGAGAATCAAGAGAATTCCCAGTTTGTTTCACTTCAACCAATCTGGTGTTACAAGTATAATGGTAAATGGATGAAGGTTGAGATTATGGAAGACGGAGTAGGAGGGAATGAAGATGGATTGGAGTAATACAAAAACTCTATTTATCATTACCTTCCTAATTCTAAATATATTTTTAGGCTTACAGCTCGTACAAAAGAAAGACGGGAGCCAGCTTGACTTACTTACAGAGTTAAGCGTTGATGAGAAGTTTGCGCAAGAAGAAATTACGTATCGACCTCTGCCAAAGGAGCCAAAAGAGAGTAGCTATATTAGTGGAAAGATAAAGATTTTTAGTGAGGAAGATGTTGAAAATCTTAAAAACCAAGATATTGATATTGCTACCCCCGGATTATTAAAGGGAGTTTTTCAAAATCCTATTAAACTTTCGCTTACCGATTTCCCTAAAATTAATCAATTTGTAAGAGAAAATATGATTTTTGGGGACTCATATGCGGTGTGGGACGTAGATGAAGAATCAAAAACCGTAGTTTTATTCCAACAATATAAAAATCGGTTTATCTTTAACACATCCAATATTAGCGGGTTACTTATCTTGGATTTAAATGATAAAAATGAAGTTATTTCCTATCAGCAAACATTAATTACGGATGTAGAAGAGCATGAAGGAGAGGAATTAATAACTCCAATCCAAACATTAGAAATGCTTTTTAATAATGATCATTTAAAATCGGGAAGTAATGTAACAAAAGTGGAGATCGGCTATTATCCACTAGTTCCATTTTCAGAATCACAATTACTAGCACCGACCTGGCATATTGTGATTGACGAGAAAACAGATATTTTTGTTAATGCAATTGAAGGTCAAATTATAAAAAAGACGGAGTGAACGGATATGAGCCTGCATTTTAGTGTGCTTGCGAGTGGAAGCACAGGAAATGCGTTCTATGTTGGAACAGACAAGCATTCCTTGCTTGTTGATGCTGGGTTAAGTGGAAAACAACTAGAACTTTTATTTAAAGAAATTGACCGGGAAATGAAGAATTTATCAGGTATTTTAGTTACACATGAGCACAGTGATCATATAAAGGGGCTTGGTGTCATTGCTCGAAAGTACAAGCTCCCAATTTATGCAAATGAAAAAACGTGGAAAGCCATGGAAGCAAATATAGGTGATATCCCTACTGACCAAAAATTTATCTTTCAAATGGGAACGGTACAAACCTTTGGAAATCTAGATGTTGAATCATTTGGTGTTTCACATGACGCGGCGGAACCGATGTTTTATGCATTTCATCATGACAATAAAAAAGTAGTACTAATAACAGATACGGGCTATGTGAGCGATCGGATGAAGGGCACGATAGAAAATGCAGATGCTTTTGTCTTTGAAAGTAACCATGACGTGTCTATGCTTCAAATGGGCCATTACCCATGGAGTATTAAAAGACGTATCCTAAGCGATGTCGGACATGTTTCTAACGAAGATGCTGCATTGGCGATGGCCGATGTAATCGGAGACCGTACAAAGCGAATCTACTTGGCGCACTTAAGTAAAGATAATAACTTAAAGGAACTCGCACGAATGTCTGTTAAGCAGACCTTAGAAAGTAAGGGATATGTAGTTGGCGAGCAGTTTGATTTATATGATACCGATCCAAAGGTTCCAACAAAGCTTGCATATGTTTAAAGAACTAAGCCTCATTTGATACCGCTTTTTTGTATCGAATGGGCTTTTTTTACACAATTGAATAGAATAAGGATAAAATACATCATAGAAGCGAATACTAGTAGGTATTCTTTCATTTTTGCGAAAGGAGAAAGCTCATGTATGGGGTATTATGATCAGGACTATACAAATCAGAGGCATAAGCAAAAAGGAAATAGAGGCGGATGGTTTTTATCGGCACTAGTGGGAGCAATTCTTGGTGCTTTTCTTCTCATTATTTCATTACCAGCATTATCTAGGCTTGATATTCTTCCATATGAAATGGATCTTGTAGGGGAAGAAGAGAATGGTCTTGAGGAGGTTGATGAAAAACAACCAACTGGAGAACCAGGAGTCCAGCAAAATATTAAGGTGAATGTTACTTCCGAAATTACAGCGGCAGTAAACAAAGTAAGCGAGGCAGTTGTGGGAATTGTCAATTTACAGCAATCGAATTTTTGGTCAGAAGAAGCACTTGAAACTGGTACAGGGTCTGGGGTTGTGTACAAGAAGGGAAATGGAAAAGCATTTATCGTAACAAATCATCATGTAATTGAAGGAGCTTCTGATTTAGAAGTTAGCCTAAGTGATGGAACAAGGGTAAAAGCAAGGCTACTTGGTAGTGATGTGTGGACTGATTTAGCTGTTTTAGAAATAGATGGTGAGCATGTAGAAAAGATAGCTGAGTTTGGAAATTCCGATAATATCAATCTTGGCGAGCCAGTTATTGCAATCGGAAACCCATTGGGCCTAGAGTTTTCTGGCTCCGTTACACAGGGGATTATCTCTGGTTTAAACCGAACCATTCCCGTTGATATCAATCAGGATGGCGTAGCTGATTGGAATGCAGATGTCATGCAAACGGATGCTGCAATTAATCCAGGAAATAGCGGGGGGGCACTTGTTAATATAAACGGTGAAGTAATTGGAATCAATTCTATGAAAATTGCTCAAGAGGCTGTTGAGGGTATTGGTCTATCTATTCCTATAACAAGTGCAAAGCCAATCATAGAAGACCTTGAAACATATGGTGAGGTTAGACGTCCGTTTATGGGAGTTGGCCAATTAAAAGCCCTGAGTGAAATCTCCTCCTACCATCGACAACAAACACTACATCTACCGAGTGAGCTAACAGAGGGAGTCGCAATCTTAGAGGTACTTCCAAATACACCTGCTTCACAAGCGGGATTAAAGGAGCTAGACGTAATCGTAGAGTTAGATGGGGAGAAAATCACTTCATTAATTGAATTACGAAAACATCTTTATAACGAAAAATCGATTGGTGACTCAATGGAGGTTACCTTTTACCGAAATGGTGAAAAGCAAAAAGTTACGGTTCGATTAGCGAGAGAAACGTTATAGTAGTACATGAACAGGAGGCGCTGCTGGAGCGCCTCCTATTTTTTTTGGAAACTTTGAATTAAGGTGGAGAAAAGGGTAAGATAAAAAGGATTGAAAACATGTATGTGGATAAATACTAAAATGAAGTTATACACAGACCAAATAAAAAGTGTTGGTAAGAGCAAAGAATGTCGAATGATGGAGGAATAAATAGATGATTAAATGTTGTGAAGAGCATGTTGAATTAGCGCTAGATATCATTGTTGATGAGCATGAAGTGCCACCAACAATGACAAAGATTGAGGGGGAAAATGAGTTATCAACAACCTGTGAATTTTGTCAAAATAGGGCGGTATATGTAGTAGGGAACTAATATTCCCATACAAGATGTGGATAGAAAATGTGGATATGTGGATAAGTTTTGTGGATAACATGTTTGTAAAATGTGAGTGAAGTGGGGATAAAGGTGAACATCACAATTATTACAATTGGAAAACTAAAAGAAAAATACCTGACGCAAGGAATTAATGAGTATCTAAAACGGTTAACAGCCTATGCCAAAGTGGAGGTTGTGGAGCTAGCTGACGAGAAAGCACCAGAAAATTTAAGTGAATCTGAAATGGAGCAAGTTAAGCAAAAAGAGGGAGAGCGAATTTTAGCAAAGCTATCAGATGATACCCATGTCATTGCATTAGCAATCGAGGGGAAAATGAAATCATCCGAACAACTAGCATTGGACATAGAAAAACTAGCAACCTATGGAAAAAGCAAAATTGCGTTTATTATCGGCGGATCTCTGGGATTAAGCAATGAGGTCATGAAGAGAGCGAATGATACTTTATCGTTTTCAAAAATGACCTTCCCTCATCAATTAATGAGGTTGATTTTGTTAGAGCAGATATATAGGGCGTTTCGGATTAATAGGGGTGAACCGTACCATAAATAGAGGCAAAAAATGATGTAAATATGGTGGTGTTTTGTCTATTAGGTCAGGATTTGAAGTCGAGTTTTCCTCTGTATTATCTGAACCACGATATAGTATGTGGATAAGTGTAAAGGTCTTGGACAGATTGACCTCGGAAAAGTCAAAATCGAGTTCTATTTTATCCACAGATCGAGAACGACCTTCGGATTGTTTGATGGTGATCTTATTTAGCAAGAGCTGAAAGAGCTGTTTTTTCTTTTCTCTCGAAGACTGTTGAAATGCTTGAACATACTTTTCTAATAAATGCTTAACCACGTCGGGTGGAATAATTTTTGAATCGGATGAACTTAGTTGAACGCTAAGTTCATTTTTCTTTTGTTCTAAGTCATTCTTCGATTTAGCTAACTTCTGTAATCTTTCCTGTAAAATGGATACAGGGAAGAGATTTTGCTCAAAAGCTTCCATATACTTTTCTTGCATGGCTTTGGTTTCTTTAAACTCAGTTTCAATTATCTCTAACTGATCTTTTAGTTTCACATTAGTATAAACCGTGTCTTTATTAATATTTCCTATGATTTGATTTAAACCAGCTGAATCGGTTAAGAAGTCTTTTATACGATTAATGACAACATCTTCTGCATCATAGGCTTTAATTGAATTTGCTTTACAAGCAGATGATCCTTTGTTGTGGAATACACTACATACATAATAGCGATGTTTTCGTTTGCTACCATCTTTTCGAGTATAAGTAGTGATAGATGGAACCATACCTTGACCACAATCAGGACATCGAAGGATGCTGCTTAATAGGAACGGCTCGTTGGACTGCCGCTGCTTAAAGGACTTACTTTGTCTTCGGGCTTGGACAACATTCCAAAGCTCATCGGAAATAATGGCTTCGTGTTTTCCTTCGACTAGAATGGGATTCGCATTTTTACCACGCCTTCTCTTTTTATCCCAGTTCTCAACTTGTAACCATCGTATTTTACCAACGTAGATAGGATTATCTAATATTGTAGCAATACCATTAATAGAGAAGAGCTTCCCATGTTTAGTCCGATATCCTGCTTTATTTAAGTGATTAGCTATCGCCTTTAGACCCTTCCCATCTGCATATATAGTAAAGATAAGTTGGACAGTTTCTGCTTCCTTGGGATTAACAATAAGTTCTTTTTCTACAGAATCATATCCGAAAACTATCCCACCATTCCAGTTGCCTTCTTTTGCTCTCTGTGTCATACCTAGCTTCACATTCTCTGAAAGAGTATTTCTTTCCATTTCAGCAATAGAAGCCATCAGTTGGACGACAAGTTTGCCAATCGGACTAGATGTATCGAAGTTCTCAGAGTAGGATATAAACTTTACATCATATTCTTCGAATTTGTCTAAGAGCACAAGAGTATCCAACATGTTTCTTGAAAGACGTGATATCTTCCATACCAATACAGCTTGGAATTTGTCCTTCTCTACATCCAATATCATTCTTTGCATTGCTGGTCGGCCCTTTATATCTTTACCACTAATGCCTTCGTCAACGTATTCTTCTGCAATCTGCCAATCATAAAGATGAGCATATTGACGTAAAGTTTGTAATTGTGCAGAAATACTATAGCCTTCACTTGCTTGTTCTTCAGTGCTGACACGAACATAAATTGCCACCTTTTTTATTTCAATCACTTTGATCCCTCCTTTAGCTTTTTTAACAGTATTGGTAATAAAGGAGGTGAAAAATACCTAACTAAATTAGAGATTTATTAGTACTCAGATGAGTAGTTAAAGGTAATGCTATAAAAAAACTGAAGTCGTTATAAGAACACATGTTTTTCAAGTCCTGGAGGTATATAACAATAGTTGTCGAATTATGTTTTAGAGTGATTGACTGACTAGTAGGAAAAAGGGAGTTGTTCGAACTTTATATGATTACAAAGGAAGATGTTCTTTACTATCTAGAGATGAGGACAAAGGAGAAGATACATGAAAAAAAGCGCTATTATAAAATAATAAAGGAGCGAGAATCACAAGAATATAAAAAGTTCATTAATGTCTACCAAGAAAATAAGGGTGTTTTATCAGATAAAGAACAATTAATCTTAGATTCTATATATGGGGTCAGTAGTGAACCTATGAAATATAGGGAAGTAGGATTAATGTTAAACCTAACCCCTGAAAGAATTAGGCAGCTTATATATAAAGGGGAAAGAAAATTAACATCAGCTTTACGAAAAAAATATAACATTAAAATGATGGAATTTAAGAATTTTAGATGATCTCTATAGCATGAATTATCTTAATATATTAGAGTTTATATTAAATTCATTTGATTATAACGAGATATTTGTGGGGGGAAGCGGGTCCTATACATCCTGCTTCTTTTTTTGTAATCTGTTGCACAGTAGACATATACTGCGCAACAACTATTGGAATAATTTTTTGGGAATTAGAACCGTAATCTGGTATTTTTTTGGTATGATTTTAGTATGAAAATTTCTGATATTGTGAAGGTTTTCACTTAAACTAAACCAGCTAATAGTTTGTCAATATTTTTCAATAAAAAGTTAAAATATCACATGCTATACTAAAAATAAGCATGCCAAATAACCTTCCGTTAGCCTGATTTTGGAAGGTTTTGTGTTATTTAGTTAGATATAGTTTCTATGCTATATCTTGGAAAGTTGTCTTGTTCTTTAAAAGGGCAAATATCCAATGTAAGAGTTTATTAACACATGCTATTACCGCTACCTTAAATGGCTTTCCTTCTTCTCGTTTCTTGTCGTAAAACTCTCGCAATCTTTTGTTTCGCGGTATGATTTCATCAGTTGTTTTCTTTTTACGACAATCACGAATTGCACAACGAACAGCCATATACAGGGCGTGTCTAAGTCTGCTAGAACCTCTTTTAGTGATTCGGTTTTTGGTGGCAGAAAACTTACCAGATTCAAAGACGCTAGGATCTACTCCAGCGAATGCTACAAGCTTTTTTGGGTCAATAAATCTTTCTATCTCTCCAATTTCAGAGATAATCGTTGCCGCGATTTTTTCTCCTATTCCAGGGATAGATTTGATGATATTATATTCTTCAATCTCTTTAGCGAGGGCATCTATTTCTGACTCTAACTTTGATAGGTGCTCTTTGTATTGAAGAATCATATTGATATACATATTAAGGCTTAAAATATGACTCTGATAGACAGTCTTTTCAAAAGGATTACGAGTGGCTGCAGCCTTAAGCTTTATAGCCTTTTCTCTTGCCCACCTGATTGATCGACTCTTACATACCCCAAATATCTTGTCTTTAATTACTTCTTCACTTGCTTTCAAAATATCCTCGGAAGAGGGGAACTCTGAAAGAGTTAATAGTGACACCACCGAATACAAATCTCCGAAGACACCTTTGTATTCAGGAAATACTTGTTCAAGAACCGCTTGAAATTGCAGCTTTGTTTGAATCATAACGCCAGTTATATTTTCATGTTGTCTTGTAAGATTACGAAGGTTTAATAATTGGACTCCACGCTTTTTATAAGGCTCTAATTCCTCCTTATAAAACAACTCACAGAGAAGATAAGCATCAATGGCATCTGTCTTTACTTTTCTTAAACTCGACGCTCGAGCCTTATATGAGATCAAAGGATTAATGATAATCAATAAATAACCCCGTTCCTCCAAGTAATGAACAATTGGAGTTTGATAATGTCCAGTAGCTTCTAGAATTACTGATGGTTTCCTGCCGGAATCACTTTTTACATCCTCAAGAAATGAAACAAGTGAACTAAGCCCCTCCATAGTATGAGAAACTTTAAAACTCTTACGGTAAGGTTTGCCTTTATCTAAAAAAGCTTGAACCTGACTTTCACCTTTTGAAACATCCAGACCAACGACTGGATTCATTCTAAATCTCCTCCTAAACTAGTAATTTGCCAGTACCCCTGTTACCTCCATGCAGTATCACAGCTTCGCTTGTTATACGAGATCTATGTCCCAACCAGCCTCAATCATGTTTCTACAAGTAGGGGGCGAACGGTTTAGTTGACGGGATCAAAGCCCCACGAGCAGTTACGTTCTACCCTGGCTACTGATATAATAAAACCATATAAAAAATGGTCAACCAGAAATATTTAGCATTCTGGTTAACCTTATAATACGAACGAAGCAGTTTAGTTGAAGAGGGATACTATATTTTTAAAATCCAAATATCAGTAATAGGGAGGCTGTTTTCTAAACAAACTCCCTTGTATATTTAATAAGTTGATTTTTTAGTTCGTGTTAGCTTTTTGTTGCAGGAAGTCCTCGGTCGAAATTACGTTAGCATACATACCATTAAGTGCGCTGACAAATGCATAGTGTACTTGTTCTGCTGGAACGACCTTATCCTGATAAGCTAATTCTTTTGTCGCGCAAGCATCTTCAACAAGTGTGGTTTCATAGCCAAGATCAACTGCAGCTCGAACTGTCGCGTCTATACACATATGTGTCATCATACCTACAACTACTAACTTGGTTACTCCGTTTTCCTTTAGTTTGCTTTCTAATTTAGTCTTTAAGAAGCTGTTAGCGAAGTTCTTTTCGATAATGCATTCATTTTCTAAAGGAGAGACCGCATCATGAATTTTCACTCCCTCAGTATCTGGAAGAAAGAAGCCTAAAGATGGATGACTTGCGATATGTTGAACATGGAAAATATTATCCTTGTTATTCTTTCTGAAGTATTCAAGAACTTTAGCAGCATTAGCTGCTGCCTTTTCTGGGTTGCTTAATTCCATCTTTCCATTTGGAAAATAGTCATTTTGAATATCTACAATAATTAAAGCTGTACTCATTTTTTTCACCTCAGTTAAATTTTTGATACACTAAAATCATAAATAATATACTGATTTTAATCGATACTTTGATGAAACACTTTAATACTAAATAATTTCATGGTGAAAGGAATTTATGATGGAACTTGATAACATTGATTTTCAAATCCTTAGATTACTATCCGAAAATTCGCGTATTCAATGGAAGGACTTAGGGGAACAGATTCATATGACAGGACAAGCAGTTGGAAACCGAATCAAAAAACTTGAGGAAAGTGGTGTAATAAAAGCTTACTCTCTAATCGTAGATGAAATGAAATTAGGACTTACTTATACAGGGTTTGTTATCATTTATATGAAAACTGCAAACCATGAGTCGTTTAAAAAGTTTATCAATGACAGTAATGAAATAGTTGGAGCTCACAGAGTATCAGGGGAAGGATGTTACCATTTAAAAATAAAAGTACAGACCCAAGATCAATTGAATCTTTTTCTTAATAAAATCCTTGATTATGGTAACTATACTTTATATCTATCAATACAAGAGGTTAAAGAAGGTAACCCGTTGATTGCCGCAATATAATAAACATTATTTCTTAAGGATGTTTGTGTTAAACTATCGGGTAGCGTTGATTCAATAAAGATTAACGCTTATTTGTTTTGAACTTTATTGAAGTAACGGAGCAGAATAGTTGAATAAGGATTGGGATATCAAAATGTCGAATTGTTAATTTAACCTACGATGCGTTCGATATTCAGCTTAGAGCTGTCTTTTTGGCAGCTTTTTTAATTGCACTAACGAAGCAGGATAATAAAGTTTGTTCAACTAATTTGAAGCAGAAAATAGAATCTAGTTTGTTGAGGGGGAGAAAAATGAAGAAATGGGTTAATTACCTTCTGATAAATCTAGTTTTATGTTTTGTATTTTTTTTGTTTTTTCACTTTTGGGGAGTATACTTTGCATCTAGATCCTTAGCTGAACTAGCACTAGTAATTCTAATGTTATTGCCCTTAGGTTTTACTCTAATCATTAGAGAAAAGCTAAATATTGGATCCAGAAAAGATAGAATATTCTTTGTGTTATTTTCTGTGGTTACAATTTTAATAGTAAGAAAAGTATATTTTAGCTATTTTTATTCATCAGGCTTAATAGGCTGACATTTTATGTCAGCCTAATTTAATTGTATGTAATCAACTTTAAATGCTAACATAGCGGTGTTTAAATATAATTCACAACTACAGTTTGCAGTTACTCAAACCATTTAGGTTTTACATTTTTATTTAATCTTTGCTGTAATCTGTATTCTTCAATTATTTTCTCTTACTGGATGAATTCATCCATTTGACCCGTACCCAGTAGATGATCTATGAAGGATTAACGCAACTTTTTGTTGAAGTTATTACACTAACGGAGCAGTTTAGTGAAAGAAGGGTTATTGAATTGAGTTGAGAAATGCATATGTAATTAAGGAAATTAATCGATTTTTCCAAACCTTAAATAGTAAAACTAGGTGGTGTCATTTTGAAGAAATATGGACTAATTGCTGCACTAATCCTACTTATCGTTATCTTTTTTACCTTCTATAAATACCGTGTGCAAGACTTAGGTGATGTACTTAATATTGAACAAGTTGACCGCATTCTATTGACAACAGAAGAAAGAGAACTTAACGGCGTTGAAATCCCAAGGGTAAGTCAAGAACAAATAAATCAACTTGCAAAATTTTTAAATCAATATCAAGTAAGATTAACGATGAAAGAGGGTTGGTCTTCTGATTATCCAAGAGAACAGTTTACTCTTCGCATAGTATATAAAAACGGAGATTATGAGATTTATACCTTCGAACGAGATGTCGTTGCAACAACACGAATTTATGAAGTAGTGAATGCTCCATTGGATTATAAATGGATACAGGAGTTTGAGCGCGAACTTAACTCAAATTAAAAAGAATGTCTTAAAGGAATACTAATCTCCTTATTCAACTAAAGGGTAGCTTTAGTTGAAGTAGACTGTGATTTTAGAGCAAAAGGATTAGATTTTTTCTGATCCTTTTTATGTTGTATTTGTATTCTAATTAGCTTGCTAAACAAGTTTTGATTAACCTGCGATTTAACGTTTTCTTCCTCTCAACCGAACGGGTTAACTTTTTATGGAGTTATTATTAATTTTAGAAGGTAAGATTCTCGTCTAAGGGATAAGGCATTGGTTTTATAGAGCTTTTAGTATATTAAAGTGATTTTCTAGAAAAAAATAAACTTATAAAAAAAGTGATTGCGATTTTTAATATTACATTTTATAATACTAACGAACGTTAGTAAACTTAGTAGTGGAATAAGATGGGTATTTAACGATATATCCATGTTTTGCTACCAGTACGTTAGTTAGCCTACTATTCAAGCTTTTGTAAGACCGGATAATACTATACAAAAAAAAAGCATAAGAAACTCATTTTATGTTGGGCTATAACCTCTTAAATAGACAGCAATAGGAGAAGTATCAGCAAGTAAACTAACTCATTGCCTCAATGTTGTGCAATAGATAGGCAAATTGTAAAAGGTGATTATATAGAGGAGTCGATTGAAATTGATAGAAAGATTAATAATTGAAGAACAGCTTTACCTCGCTATACTCAAGCTACAGGATATTCATTGGGAGGTTGCACAGGAAGCAGACACATTTAAGATAATTAAGGAAATCGAAAAAGTTCAGTTAGAATTGCAAAATATTAAAATGGGATTGATGAAGGCGGATGAGAATCAACTACAGTTGAGAATAGAAAACGTATATTAATAGTATGAAAGAAATAATAAATAAAAAGCACGGATAATTTTTATATTTGTCCGTGCTTTTTCGTGGTATTTATTTTATTCTAATTGTTTCTAAAAAAAATATAATGTGCTGATCTAATAGAGATTCTACTTCAGATGTATCCTTTTCATCAAACTTTAAAATATTGTATTCAGTTAATAAGGTAAAAACAGGATATTGATATTCTATTGCTAACATTTTTGGATTAAGCGGTCGTATTTTTTTCATTTCTATTAATTTGGAGAAAACTATTTCAAGGAATTGGATGGTTGTTTTGAATAAATCATTTAAAATTATTTCTCTTGCAAGTGAGGAACGATATTGCTCTACTTGAAGAATTCGCCACATTTTTTGTCCGTTCTCGTCTTCCATATATTTCTTGAAGTTTCTATGGCCTGCCTTTAAGAATGATTCTACGGAGTTTACTTTTAAAATATCATCTAATGCATCAACTGGTGGTAGAGTTTTTGAAAAGTCATTCCTAAAGAAAGTAAAGATATCCTCCAAGATAGCATCTTTGTTACGATAGTGATTATATAAGGAGCTCTCTTTGATTCCAACTTCTCTAGTAATTTCTCGTATAGATACCCCGCTAAAACCTCTTTGGGAGAAAAGGTCCAATGATGTATAAAAAATTTTATCCTTTGTACTAATTGTCAAGTTAGACACCTCGTTTTCAGTTATTTACCTATTCAAAAGCATTATGTTCAGATAAAACAATACTAAATTTTAAATAGATATTGCAATTTATTATGAAATGATTATAATATCATTATACACTAACGTTCGTTAGTTTGCACTATAAAGTATTAAACCAAAGTAATTATTAAAAGGAAGTGTAAGTGTTGACCGAGATACTCGCAAACAATGGCAATAATCTTCAACAATATAAAGCTGATTGTGGAAGTTGCTTTGCTTTATGTTGTGTGGCGTTGCCTTATGCGCAGTCTGTCGATTTTGCTAAAGACAAAGATGGTGGGACACCCTGTATACATCTTAAGTCTGATTATAGATGTAAAATTCACCAAAATCTTAGAACAAGCGGTTTTAAAGGGTGTACAGTATATGAATGCTATGGAGCAGGACAAAAGGTTTCTCAACAAACATTTCATGGTGTAAGTTGGGGAGATTCCCCCAATATTGCTGATGAGATGTTTAGGGTATTTCCAATTATGCAACAGCTTCATGAAATGCTTTATTACATACAGGAAGCTTTAAACATACAAGAAGCGAGACCCTTACATGATGATTTGCTACGAATTTATAAGGAAACAGAAATGCTTACGAATGGTAGTCCATCTTCTCTCTTTGAGCTTGATGTGACAACACATCGTATAATTGTTGGCAATCTGCTGTCAGAAGTAAGCAAAATAGTAAGAGCCAAAGTAAAAGGTGGGAAAAATAGAAAGTATAAAACCATGACGACAAATGATTTAATTGGTGCAAATTTAAAGAGTGCTAATCTAAAAGGTGTCAACTTTAAAGGTGCTTATCTAATAGCTGCTAACCTGAGAGATGCAGATTTAAGAGTATGTGATTTTCTTGGCGCAGACTTAAGAGATACAGACTTAAGTGGTGCAGATTTGACAGGAAGCATATTCCTAACTCAGGCACAAGTGAATGCAGCTAAGGGTGATAAGATGACTAAATTACCTAAAACGATTTCAGCACCACTGCATTGGTTAGTTTAATTTTAAATAATAGTCAGGTAACAAAATGATTGGAGTGATAGAATTGAAAATCTTTATTAGCGCAGATCAATTTAACTTTATAAGGAGACAAGTACAAAATCTTGTTAATGGTCAATCTACAGCTACGGATGACGGTGTAATAAATGCTTTGAAATCAATGACTCTAGAAAGGGTTATAGGCAAATTTCCAAAAATAGTTGAAGAACAAATACAGTTATTGCAACCAATTACTATGATTGATAATAAAGAACAAGCAGAAGCATTTTTGTCAAAGCTAAAGCCTTATGTCATTCCTTTCAAAGTGTCTGAGCAGGGAATTAAGAAACTATTTCCTAAGGCTAAGAAGTTAAAGGTTCCTTCGTTAGATGAAATAGACTTACGAGAGATTGTTTATCTTAGCTGGATAGATAGAACTTCTAATAAAAGATATATTGTCATTAATCGTGATAATAAGCTCATTGGTATAGAAGGATCATTTACTCCATCGAATCAAAAAGGGGTTTGTTCCCTTTGTAATAGTCATAAAGAGGTTGGGATGTTCCTTGCTAAAGAAAAGGGAAAAGAACAAGGAACTTTTAAGACAAGAGGAAATTATATTTGTTATGATAGTAATTCATGCAACGAGAGTCTTACATCTTTAGATAAATTATATGAATTTGTGGATCTGTTTAAGTGATAAGAACTGATATACCGTAGAAACAGTGTTAAATGAAATGGGGTCGTGGTTCATTATAAATCAAAAACTTATCCATCAGTAAGCTATCAAAATTTCAGAAATAAAGAAAGTAGGTGTTTTATGTGAAAATAATGGAGAAGGTTACACTAGGAAATGTTGATCAATGGTATATTGCCAGAGGTTCGAATATAGAGAATCCAATTTTAATATTCTTTCATGGTGGTCCAGGAAGTCCTCAAACTGGGGCACAACATAAATATAATAAAGAATTAGAGAAACACTTTCTTGTTGTAAATTGGGATCAGCGAGGTTGTGGTAAATCTTATAACAAAAATATAGACTCACAAACGATGAATGTACAACAATTACTCTCTGATGCATATGAATTAGTACAATATTTGTTAGAGCGTTTCAACAAAAAGAAAGTCTATATTATGGGTCACTCGATGGGAGCCTTACTGGGGATACTTTTTGTAAAAAAATACCCAGAGGTAACCATAGCATATGTGGGAATCAATCAGCCTATTAATAGACCATTGGAAGAGGAAGATTCTTATAGATGGACATTAGATTATGCTTCCAAAATAAATGACAAGAAGGCCCTTGAAGAATTAGAGAAAATAGGCGCTCCTAAAAATGGTTCATATAAATCAATTGATGGACTTGTAAAACAGAGAACCTATCTAACAAAAATAGGTGGAGTTACCTATAAGAAAAATGCTATGTTCATTAATATGCATTACTTGTTAAGTTCTCACTTTAATCTGAGGGATCGTTTAAACTTTTTTAAAGGCTTCTCTTTCACTTCTCAATACTTATGGGAGGAATTAAGTTCTTACAATATAACTGAAAGCATAGTTGAGCTAAATGTACCAGTTTACTTTGTAATGGGTCGACACGATAAAATTGTCCATAATTTAGTTGAAAACTTTTATCAAAATGTCAAAGCGCCAAGAAAAAGTCTCATAGTTCTTGAAAAATCTGGTCACTTGGCTTGTTTCGAAGAACCGGAAGTTTTTAACGCATTTATGATTAACAAGGTACTAGAAGAGAATGAGGTAGCCTAATAATAGATTAAAAATTATTGTAATTAATAAGAGAGGATTTTTCATATGTTTGGCATATTTTATAACAGGTATAAGGTTGTTTTTTGGCTTATTTTAGCCTTTTTATTTGGAACAGGTAGTATCTCAAATATCTATACAGGTACTAAATGGGAAGTAGCGTTGAATGCTTCTCTTGGTACTATTTGTCTAGTTGTATCTATTGTATTAATTATAAAAAAAGGGAAAAAAGAAAAATGAGTCAAAATACAACTGAAAAAGATGGAAGAGTAATTATACTTTTTACACTTTTGGGAGCTTTTGCTGCCGTGGTAATGATTCCTTATCAAAAGGAGATGGGGCTATTAGATATTTTAATGGAGACCTATCATATTTCCTTTACCCTTGCTGTAATAATCAACATTATTCAGGTGACCTTATATTCATTTATTGCTTCTGCAATTGGACTTCATCTTGCAAGAAGTGTAGGTTTACAAGTTTCTTATCTTAGAAGTTTAGTATATAGAAATCACAGAGATACCTTGTCTTTAAAATGGGTAATAATTGCGATCCTAGGGAGTGCAATAGGAACATTACTTATATCACTCCTAGAAGTAAAGGTATTTCAACCGCATCTTGTAAATCAAATAGTACCTACGGTTAATCTTTGGAAAGCCGGATTGCTTATGTTTTATGGAGGTATTGTTGAGGAGATATTACTACGCCTGTTCCTTCTATCCCTGATTGTATGGATTTTCTCCATTTCTTATCGGAAGCAGTCAAAGCCTATACCAAAATCTATCTATTGGATAGCTATTCTGATATCAACATTATTATTTGGGCTCGGTCATTTACCTGCAACCGCTTCTGTCTTTGGTGAAATTACTACATTATTAATTGTTCGTGCCATAGTATTAAATGGGTTGATGGGTGTTTTCTTTGGTTACTTATTTTGGAAAAAAGGGTTAGAGTACTCAATTATTGCCCATATGTTAGGGGATTTATTTTTGCATGTAGTATGGTATTCTTTGTTCACTTAATGGTAGGCATGTATAACATATGAGTTTATACAATAAGAGAATTGAAGTAGTGATATATAATTTATTAAATTCAAGGAGAAGAAAAGGGTATGAAGGATATAACATTACGAGATATAGATAGTAGCAACTTTTTTCAGTGTATATTGTTAAAGTCACAGGAGTCTAAAGGATACCCTCTTTTTGAGGAGCATGTTGCTTCAAATGCATTCTCCATTGCACAGTCAAAGGTTGAACCAGAGTGGATTACGAAGGCAATTTATAATAAAGAAAGTCAGATGATAGGTTTTGCGATGTATGGTCTCTCTCCAATATTAAATGTGTTTTTTATTACACGCTTAATGATTGATTATAGATATCAGGGAAAAGGATATGGAAGATTAGCTATGTTGGAAATAATACAGGAATTGAAAGAAATCTCTTCTGGAGAAATCTATACAAGTTTCGTACCTTCTAACGGAAGAGCTAAAAAGTTGTATATGAGTTTAGGTTTTAAAGATACTGGTCGTGTCGTTGAATTTGGGGGAGAAACCGAACCACTTTACTGTTTACATGTTAGTTAAAATAGTGGAGCCACCTGTATAGCAGCATATAAAATTAGTAAACTCAGTAGAATTAACAAGGGTTTAAGATAAATTGTCAGGAGTCATCAAAATGGACTTGAAAGGGATCTATAGTAATTGGGAGATTGGAAAGGTTATAGAGATTAGGGAAATTAACCAAGGCTTTATGAATAAAACCTACTCTATAATTACAGAGGAAAATTCGTATATTTTAAGAATTTATGAGAGTGAAAGTGATTTATCAAAAGTTAGACGTGAGTATTTTGTATTGGAGTATCTTAGAGATTGTCAGGTTTACTTTGAAGTACCAACCTTTATAAGAAGTAGTGACGATTATGTTTACCATTCTTCTGAAAATGGAATTATTGCAGTCCTAATGCCTCTCTTGAAAGGAGATAATCCAGACTTAAGCGATGCTAACCAAGCTTATGAAGTTGGAAAGGCATTGGGAAATTTAAATAAAGCACTGAGTAAACTAAGTGAAAGTATACATAAAAATCTAGGGGGAAATCCCAGTTATGATCAATTTCGTTACTTTCATCCCTCAATAAAAAACATTGACAAAATCTTTGATCAGTTACCAACTTCTTTTGCCAAAAGACAGCAACTACATAAGATTTTTCAACAAATAGATAAGGAAAGTGAAAATAGTTATTATCCTGCGCTTGCAAAACAGTATATTCATGGTGATTATACACCGGGGAATATATTGACTAACAATGGTAAAGTAACAGGAATCATTGACTTTGAGTTTTTTTGTTATGAGGTTCGACCTATGGATTTGGCAATTGCACTAGGAGGAGGTCCGAAAGCCTTATGGGAAATGGACAAAGACCTAACAAACGTTGTTATGTTATCTAAAGGCTATGTAAGCATGAACCCTTTAACAGAACAAGAGATTTTGTGTATTCCATATTTAATTAGGCTTCGTCGTGCAGCAATGTTTGTTTATTTTACAGCAAGATATTTAAAAGGGCTTGATAATGAAAAGTGGATGAATGGAATTATAGATTGGATACTCTCTAGTGAAGATTGGCTCAGGGATAACAAAGGAAGATTACTAAATAAGATTCTACAAAAAGGATAAGCGGGAAGGTGAGTGCCTTCCTTATAAGGTTTGGTATTAAGATTTCAAAGAAGCTTGATTTTTAAAGTACCTCTTCCGTTTTTAGTTTTAACTAAGTAATTAAGGTTATATTCTGATTATGTATGTTAGTTTTGGAACAAGGCTAACAAGCTTATATTAATCGTTAATAAGCGAAGTGGTTTAAGAATTAGTATTGTATTATTTTGGAGAAAAGGTTAAAACGGCTTTAATAACTAACAAACGTTAGTTATTAATTTTGGAAAATCTATAGATTGCTTAGAGTTAAAATATTTGAGGGATTAAAGAAGAATTAGAAAAAAGAGGGATATTATGACACGAAACATTTTTGTTAGAGAAATTACAAAAGAGAATTGGGAAGAAGCCTTCAAAATTTCTGTTCATGAAAATCAAGGTTCATTTGTTCCTACTGTAGCAGAATCTCTTGCTTATGCTTATCTTAAGCCTTGGGATGAGGCGTTAGATCCTTACGCTCTTTATAGTAACGATGTAATCATTGGAACATTCTACATTTCTTATACACCAGGTAGTGAGCATAATTATTGGATTGGTGGATTTCAAATTGATAAGAAATATCAAGGAAAAGGGTATGGTAAAGCTACCTTACTTAAAATAGTAGACTTCATAAAAATTATCCATCCTGCCTGTAAAAGTATTTCATTAACTGTTGAAAAAGAGAATAATCAAGCAATATATTTATACGAAAAAGTAGGATTTACAAGTCAGAAAAAAGCTAATATGTATGGAGAACTTGTTTTTAAGCTGGATCTTACAGACTGAGGGAAGAAAATAAGCACCATTTAAAGTTTAAGGGAAGATAGAAATCTAACGAACTTAGTGTTGAAGTTTTACAGTTGTGCAGTTTTATATATCAAAAAATTGAATCTTAGTCTATGAGCAATAATAGATTCTTTTGATACCATTATCACTAAAAAATTCTTTTCTAAGGAGGTACACAAGGTTGAATAAGATAACAGGAAAAAAGGCTAGAAGTCTCATGTTTTTAGGGTTTGCCCTTATATTCGTTGTTATAGGAGTATTTATTTTTGGGGATAAAGAAACATCTCATAAAACCCCTTCAACAGAGGTATCTGCTGATAAAGGAACATCACACGGGGAAAAAGCGACTGGAACAGGAGAGGGCGACGATAATACCGAATCTGTTACAAAGGACCAGCCTGATGATGCAAAGTATCAATTTATTAATGGAAAATTAGTTCCTACAACTGAATCAACAACAACAGTGGGCGGTTATTATGACAAGCTATCATTTATTGAAAAAAACATGTCGAAACTGTCCGACCGAGAATATGAAACGGATTCTATTGTTTTAACTTGTAGAACAATTGGAGCGGAGCGTTGTGAAGACCCACTTATAACCTTTAAAAATCCTCCTTCTACTGTAGAAGAGGCATATGAATTACTCAAAGGGCACCTTCCTATTGATGTTGCGATTGAAGGTGAGAACCAAACCAGCGATACAATGTATGAATATTTGCTATCAAGTAATCTAGCACGGGAAAGTTATTCTGAGGTAGATTTAGCAGCAGGATCTATTCCTCTAAAATTAGAACTCTCTCATGAAGGTAAAGTAGTAAAAGCAAGATTCAAATAAGATTACACGAGCAAAAGTAAAAAAATTCCCCAAAATGTCCAACTCAGGCATACAATTTGGGGAATTATCTTTCTAAGTTTCAGGCATTGGTGCTATATGAATTGTTAAATTAACAGGGAAGGGTAATTTAAGTAACTATAGAACTGAATTAGCATTATTTATATAAATTTTAGGAGGTCACAAATGCTACTCGGAAGTGAGAGTTATCAGTATAAAGATAGTTATTTTGTTGTTGTACGTCCAATTACATATGTTGTAATTGGGATTTTGGTATTTGTAAGTGTTGTAACTTTTATAACATTAAAAATGAGGAAAAAGTAGAATATCTGTTACGCTATAGGATAGTTCTAGGTTGAAATAGACTGTGATTGCATAATAAAAAGGAGCAGAATAAAATCTGTTCCTTTTGTCTTGCTACTTGTCTTTTAAAATGTGAATACCAAAAGTCTATGTTTAGATTTAAGTTATTTGACATATAAAATTGAATTTTTTCCCCGTAACCGAGCCCATTATTCTCAAAAGATAGCTGGCTTTTATAATATGGTTGTACAATAATAACTATAGTGAATTCATAAATTTATCGGTTTCTCATACATATGACGCTGAAGGTCTTCAATTGTCTGTGGCGGCAACTTATCAATTTCCTTTATAGCATTTTTAATATCTTCTTTTGCGTTACTAATAATTGTTTCTTCTAGCTTTTCGCTCCATAGTCCTTTCTTATTAAGAAATTTTCTGAAGCGTTTTAAAGGGTCTTTACTTTTTGTTTTTTCTACTTCATCTGAATCTCTATAAAGGTCAGGATTATCACCTGAAGTTGAGTGTGGACCATATCGATATGTTAATGCTTCAATAAGTGTCGGTCCTCCGTTATTAATTGCTTGATTACGTGCATCTTTTGTGGCTTTGTAGACGGCTAATACATCCATTCCATCTACTCTTATACCTTTAATACCAGCCGCAACAGACTTTTGTGCTATCGTTTTTGCAGCAGTTTGCTTTGAAAATGGTGTGGATATTGCAAATTGATTATTTTGAACAAAAAAGATAGCTGGTGTATTAAAAGCCCCAGCAAAATTCATTCCTTCATAAAAATCACCTTGTGAGGTACCGCCATCACCTGTATACCCTACTGCAACTGCCTTTTGGCGTTTTTTCTTTAAACCGAGGGCTACCCCTGCCGTTTGAATAATTTGTGCACCAATTATGATTTGCGGAAGCAACGCATTAACACCTTCAGGAAATTGACCAGCTTTAAAATGTCCTCTGGACCATAGAAATAAGTTTTGTAATGGCACACCATGAAATAATAATTGTGGAATATCTCGATAACCCGGTAGTATCCAGTCCTCTTTTTCAAGTGCAAATTGACTTCCTATCATTGATGCTTCTTGCCCATAAATAGGGGCATAGAAACCAAGTCTCCCTTGGCGATTTAACAAAATAGATTGCTTATCAAGAGCCCTCGCATAAACCATCCTTTTCATCAATTCAATTAGTTCTTTATTGGACAATTTTGGAAAATTAACCTCATTAACCACATTCCCTTCTTCATCTAAAACTCTCAATTCTTTAAATTCCCTTTCAATTTCATTTAATAGATTTTCATTCAAAAGAATCCAACACCTTTATAATGTTATTTTATACGAGCGTATATATAGTAATTATAATAATTTTAGGTAATACTGTCAATATCAGCTGAAGATGCACAGTTTTATATAGATAATGCTTTTACAACAATCACAGTAAAAATGAGTTGAAAATCTACGGACATTCTATATCATTAACATTGAGGTGAATACTTTTGACACTTGAAAAACAATTGTTAAATCTAATCTCTAAAGTAGAAGAAATTGAAGGTAAGGAACTAATCAAAATATATGAAGTTATGGGATATAGCCCACAGATAATAAGAAATTTATTAACTAAATTAAAAAAAGAAAAGTATATTGATTCCATAAATCGTTCCATCTATCGAATTACTCCATTTGGAAAAGAAGTTCAAAACTCTTTATATTTTAAAAGGGATTTGTACAGCAAGCATTGGGATGAGAAATGGTACATAGTCCTAATTGAAATACCAGAAAAACTCAGGAAGAAAAGAGATATATTTAGGAGAAAACTGATCCAATATGGATTTGGACAATTAAATAAAAGTGTTTATATTTACCCTTGGGATATTACAAAAGATGTAATGAATATCATCGATACACTTGAGATTGAGGATTTTGTAACGATTCTGGCAAGTAATGAGTTCCTATTAAATAAAATTTCTAAAGAGGGTGAGAAGGGAGCGAATAAAGCATTAGAAATATGGAACATTGAAGAACTTAATAATATATATAAGGAAAAATTTGATCAGTTCGAGAATGAGTTTAAATCAGGAATTAATAACCTAATAACTAATCAATATCCGGATGATTTAACAGTATTTATCTATTATTTGGAGGTTGGTAAAATAATAAACGAACTGATGGACATTGATCCAATGTTACCCCCAGAGTTTTTACCGGGGAGCTGGGTTGGTACAAAGGTATTATCAGAATTGAATAGGCTATATAAGTTGTTAGCAAGTATTATTCCAAAAGAGTCCTTCTATTCTAATTTTGTTGAGAAGGATTTATAGATTTAGTTTCTTTTATAGGGTTTTTAGCCTTACTTTCAGAACTGTTAAAGGAAAAATCTATTAAAAAAACATGAATAGTGAAGTTAAGTAAGGGATGCGTTAATCCAAAAATGGATTAACGCATTTTTGCTGACTAGTAATTGGTTTATAAGGAAAATAAAATCTGATAAAAAATCAATTTAATTAAGTTTTAGGGGATACTGAATGGTTAGCAATCTATACTACCAATACGCCGAGATGTAATTTAATGAATTTATTAATTAATATCTATCTTTTTTTCGCTTCTCATATATTTGACCCTAGAGATTTCAGCCGTTTGCGGAGGCAGCTTTTCAAATTGCTCATAGCATTTTAATATTTCTATATATTCTAAAAAGCAATTATTTTATTTAATAACCATTCACGGGTATCAGTACACTCAATAATTAATAATCCTTCTGTGTTAGGGGCCATTTTACCAATTAGTTTTCCTTTTGAATTCCATGCACAACTTCCCCCAGCTGCTTTATATCCGCCTGTTTCACCACAGTAATTTGCCATTAAGACTGTCATATTATAATATTTTGCCGTGTGCTGAAGTACCATAGTATCATTTTCATAACCATTGGTTGACAACAATGCGCTGGTGATATAGACAGAGGTATTAGTATAGTAAGCATTACTACTGTGGATAGGGCTGTTTGAATCAGCACAGATGGCAAAAGAGAATATTTCATTTTTTTCAATTACTTTTGGATTTAAATCGCCCGGAATAAAGTAGTGTTCTTCGCCTGGATGTAAAAAATGTTTTGTATAAAGTTCAAAAGTACCGTCTTTAAAGAATATTAAACTACAAATAAATAAATCTTTCCCTAATCTAACAGGTGCCCCTACAACTGCATTTACTTTATTGTTAATACAACAGTTTTGAATATCTATTAATCTTTCATCCTTGATAGAGAATGCAAGTTGATTTGCACGATCTAATTCGTACCCTGTTAAAGAGAGTTCAGGAAAAATGACAAAATCTCCGTTATTTTTTCCTGTTGTTTCAATGACATCACAATGCTTTTTTATGTTGGATATGATGTCTCCATCTATTACTGAGATTTGAGCTAACGCAATAGTTATACTATTTTTTTCTTGTAACAAAAGATGCTCTACTACCATAAAATGCTCCTCTCTTATACCTCAAAACATGTATAAAGAATGTTGTGAAACCTTGTCATCTCCTCTCAAAACTCATTATCAGAATATTAACCAAACAAATTTAAAGGGTTTAATATCATTCAGAGAACTGAAACATTAGAATTGCCTACCATATTAAATTAGGTAAATTTTACACTAACAACCGTTAGTATGGAAGTGCAAATATTTTTCTATTAATTGGTATTTTCCTGTTGCATTTTAAAAAAGAAGTATTATAATAATCAATGTACTAACGTTCGTTAGTATACATTACAATAAGGGTAAAAAATAACAAAATAAAGGAGATTATTAGATTGAGTAAAATAATGCGTTTAGAAGGGTTCATTGTTTTTTTACTTGCCATTGGATTTTATTATGTAAATGATTTTAGTTGGGTAATATTTATTATTTTCTTGCTTGCCCCTGATATTGGGATGATAGGATATACGATTAATAATGCAATTGGTGCATATATTTATAACATTTTTCACACTTATTCGTTCCCTCTTATTTTAATAGGAGTGTCAATTTTGATGAACGTTGATATCTTCTTGTTGATTGGCTTGATTTGGAGTGCCCATATTGGAATGGATCGGGCATTAGGTTACGGACTAAAATACAGGACAGGGTTTAAAGTCACACATCTTGGCAAGTTGTGATTATTAATAAACTATTATGGTGAAATCATTTATATAATCAATTGAATTTTGAAGGGGAGAAAGAATTATGAAGAAAATAGCCGTTTTTTGTGGATCAAGTGATGGGGCTCAAAAGGAGTATAAGGAAGTGGCAGCGGAACTTGGTAAAGAACTAGCAAATAGGGGAATTACATTGGTTTATGGAGGGGCTAGTGTAGGAGTAATGGGTGCATTAGCTGATTCAGTTTTACGTAATGGGGGAGATGTCATCGGGGTAATTCCTAGGTTGTTAGAAGAAAGGGAAATATCGCATAAAAAGTTATCAAAACTATATGTTGTAGATACCATGCATGAAAGAAAGGCACATATGTCTGAGTTGGCTGATGGGTTTATTGTTTTACCAGGAGGTCCTGGAACCTTGGAAGAATTTTTTGAAATTTACACATGGGCACAAATCGGCATACACCAAAAACCTTGTGGTATTCTTAACATCAACAATTATTTTAAACTACTATTTGAATTGCTTGATCATATGATTGACCAAAAATTTTTGCAAGAAAGATTTAGGTCTTTAACGATTATAGAAAACAAACCAGAAGATTTATTAGATAAACTTTACCAATTTGAGCCACTAGCAATTAAAACGTATCTACGTTAATTGTTATAAAGTAATTGCTAATTATAGGATATACCTACTCCTTGGAAATAAAATTAAAAAGGGAGAATTGAAGTTATGAAAGTTAAAAAAAGGTTTAAATTTTTGAAAGTCGCTAGAAATGTATTTTTAATTCTATTATCTATCTTTCTACTTTGGATGGCATACCATCAGTTAATGACTAAATTAGAACAAAATAAGTACCCTGCAATTGGGCAATTAGTAGAGGTTGATGGGAAGAAAATGCATATCTATAAACAAGGGGAGGGTGAACATACCATTCTCTTATTAAGTGGGCTAGGTACGGTAGCCCCATCGCTAGATTTTGAACCGTTGATGAATGAACTAGCAAAAAATAATAAAGTTGTAGTCATAGAGCCTTTTGGTTATGGTTGGAGTGACATAACAAAGAAGGAACGAACTGTTGATAACATTGTAGAGGAAATTAGAACAGCTCTTAAGGAAAGCAATATCAATGGACCGTATATCTTAATGCCTCACTCCATTTCGGGAATATATAGTATGTATTATGTAAATCAATACCCTAATGAGATAGAAGCTATAATTGGGATTGATAGCACTTTACCCAGGGCAACAGAGTACTTTCAAGAAGCTACACCAAGTTTACCAGGATATTTAAAACTTGTTGCCCCAACAGGGATTGCAAGAGCTGCAGTAAATATTATTCCTTACAATTTTCTTCCAATTGCAGATGAAGAGACTTATTCAGAGGACAATTTAAAGATGACAGAGAAGCTTTCTGCGTGGAAGGCATATAATTCAAATGTTATAGAAGAAGCAAAAGAATTAAGTGGAAATATCAAGAAGACAAGAGATATGTCGTTTCCTTCAAAAATGCCTATTCTGATGTTCACGACTAAGGAAGACAAGGTAAATGAAGAAGGAAAATCAAATGTCACCTTTTATCAAGACGAACTTCGAAATCAAGATTCGAGCAAACTCATCCCTTTAGATGGACATCATTATTTACATTGGACAAAATCCCAGGAGATGAGTAAACAAATTAATGATTTTATTAAAAGTTACATTGAATTTGAATAAAGCCCGATGGAAAGGAATCGGAGCAACCTAAAGAGATCATTGAAGGCCATGTACTTTCAGTAAGAAACTAAGATGCTAGCTAAAAGCTAACCTTGTTCAGATTCGAATAAAAGGCTCAATACACGCGTATATTTGGATGCAGAAGCCTAACGATGCAGGTTATGCAGCTTATAAATTTATTGAAAAGATTTCTTCATAAAGTGTTTTATAGATAAAAGGTGATATAAACCATTATAATGTCTCCCATGGTATACTACACAAATGAACCAAAAAACCTTCCACTAACTCATTTATGGAAGGTTTTTTGGTCTAATAAAAAATTTTACTACATATAAATTTACTTCATTTTAGCTAATTGTTCTATAGCCTCCAATACCTTCTCAGGATGATTTTCAGGAATCATGTGACCAACATTGGGTAATATGACCATTTTAGAATTTGGAAGATCCTTTTTAAGTCTTTCAGCCATTTTGATAGTTCCAAAAGGATCATTTTCACCTACAACTATAACAGTGGGAACTTCTATTTCCTTATAACGAGGGCTAATCTGCTTTGATGTTAACGGAAATGCTAAAGTATCCTCTCTATTAGCTTTAAACTGAGTTGGTCTACCCCATAAAGCTAATAGTTTTTCCTCGTAACCAGCTGGAGGTGTCTCCGGTAAAAACGTTGCTTTAGTTGTTTCTTTACCCATTGACTTACCTAATGGCGTTGCTAATAGAGTATTCATAATTAAATCGCCCAAGATAGGAGTAGTTACTAGTTCTGAAAGGGTATCTCCATGCTCAGCAGGGTATCCTTCTTTATACATTGCTCCTCCCAAGGTAACAAGACCTTCAACATCATTAGGAAATTGAAGTGCATAAGACATAACCATGGTGCCACTCCAAGAATGTCCCACAAGGATAATTGGCTCGGTTATATTCAGCTTTTTTAATGCATTATGAATTAACTTAGCTTGTGTAATTGGAGTGACTTTTTCGTTGGATGGCCTTTCGCTATGCCCATACCCAGGGCGGTCAAATGCGATAGCCTTATATCCTTCTTCCGCTACAAGCTCAATTACATCGGAAAAATCCTCACTTGAAAGTACTCCTCCATGCAGGAACACAACTGGCTTACCATTTCCTTTACTCAAAAAATGAAGTTTGATACCTTCAACTTCAACAAAATCTCCTTTAGGAGGATATGCCAATTCAGTCTTTCTAAATTGATATTGGTTGTAAATATATAAAGAAACCATTCCTATAAGGAAAGTTACAAAAAAAATGATAAGCATAAACTTCCACCTCATTCTATTCACCTACTAAAAAGTACTTCATTAGCATACTTATAAGTATGTTGTATTCAAAAAAACACCCGGTTTTTAACGGGGTTTTTTGGGATTTATTCCGTCCCATATTATTTTCGATATAGAGTCAACCATTTGAGTAAGAGGTACGGAACTTGGAGATACCGTCCACATGAGAACCATCCCATTTATTAAGCCGTGGAGAGTTATAGATAAAGATTTAGCATCAATTTCTTCAGAAATCAACTTTCTTTTTTGAAGGTCCCTTAAGATTATTTCAGTTCCTGCAAATAGATTTGCAAACACTTCATCTAACTTCTCTTTAACATCAGAATCACGCCTTCTGGAGATAAACTCAAAAAACAAGGTAGGTTGTTGGCTATTGTCATCTTCACAAGCTTTAAACTGGTTATGAAGCAATCTGCTTATAGCTAGTTCAGGGCTTGAAGACCTAAATACCTGTTCTAATTGAGAAGGGAGTTCCATTAATAAATTTGTTAGGCTCGTATTTATTAACTCAATGAAAAGGTCTCCTTTACTAGAAAAGTGCCAATATACAGCTCCTTTGGTTAATCCCGCATCCTCGGCTATTATATCAAGGGTTGCCCCTTCATAACCAAGTTCTCCAAATACTTTACCTGCAGATTTCAATATTTTAGTTCTCGTATCTAAGTGATGATTTAGGTTTAGTTCCTGAAAATCAACTAATTTCTGCCGCATTCCCTCCTTACTACCAAAATGTCTCCTTACAGTAGTCCAATGAACTCCAGCTAGTTCCGCAATATCGGCAAATGTTATTTTATCTACAGGATATTTAGTGGCTAGATCTTTAGAAGCCTCCAAAACTCTCTCATGCGATCTCATTTATTACTACCTCCATTTGTTACATTAGAATACCCGTAAGTATGTTAATATTGTAAAATTATTGAGGCTATAAGTCAATAGTCTTTTGGAATATTCACCCATATAACAAAGTGATAAAACTTTGCATTATATATACGAACAATTTCTTACTAAATATAGCATTGGGTATAAGTGTTGTCTTTTAAAGGTATAAAGAAGTGTAGCCCTATCTTTTACGAGGCTCTATATTAATAGCTGATATAGACCATACCGTATCTCAAGCTCTCCAATAGAATGGTTTGCGTGTTAGGGAGAACACAAGGAATTAGTAGATTATTAACTTTAACTTTTCGATATTCTAAGAAGGATTATTGCTTATTATTGTTGAAGTTATTAAATTAACAAAGCAGGTCTCTTTTAGATGGTGTGGATTTTTTTGCGATTTAAACTACAAAGGGAGAAATGGTGAAAGAGGCAATATTTGGTGATGCATTTTGTTGAAAGTCAAATTATAGAGGAAGAGGATAAGAGTTGAAATGTTCTAAATGCAATAAAGATAATAATAGTTACTTAACAAAATGTAAATATTGCGGGCATAGATTTAGACCTTTAGAAACAAACTTAAAAGAATTACAGTATTGTGAATGTGGTTGCCCAGTTCCATTAACAAACGGTAGAGGATATTGTGTAAATTGTAAAGAAGAAGTATATAGTTTTGAACTTTTATAAACCCAATAATTGTGAATAAAATGAAAAAACGTACCCAAGATGTAACTCTAACCTGGGGACGTTTTTATATATTTTTAGTGTTTGCAGTATCTATTTTCGTTTAGTCCACTTCTCCCAGAACTCTCGAAACACCATATTATGTTTGATCATTACTACATAACCAAATGCCAATATTACAATTGAAATTGGTTGAATAGGCAATCCTAAAATAATATTCACAATTAGTACATATGTAAGAGCAACAGGAAAGCATATTCCCAATATGTTTATGAATAAGATTAATTTGTATATGTCCATTTCCAAACCTCTTTCATAATTTGGTTATACCATATTATTTGTCACAGAATCCATCTCATTTGCATTATGTGTCAATCTTTAAAATCTATTCATGGATTAAAAAATCTTTTCGAATAGTCCATTTAAAATAAATCCAGTTTATGATGTAATTGATTAAGGTACTGGAAGGGAATTCGATTTAGAGAGTTGTTTTATTTAATGTTATGATTGTTTTTTTATTAATGCTTGCAAGAGATTTTACAATACTTTGTTGAAACTGAGGTAGATCGCGTTATTGTAAAGAAGTAACACTGATTAGAGACAAACAATACAAAAAAATTCTGTACTTTTATTGAAATCCTAATATATCTGATATATGATTATATCAATTCAATAAATTCTTCATAAATAAATAAGTAACTATAAGCGAAGCACGCTAGGTTACATAGTATATCAATCCATATGGGTTGGTAGCTATGTTTCCTTGCGTGCTTTTTTTGTTACCAGGAGGAGGACATTTATAAAATAGTAGATTAAAATCGTTCAGATTAAGTTGATAGATTACTATGTAATTTGGAGGAAGAAGTAGATGAAAAATAATAAAATTACTGCTGTTTATGCTAGAACTAGCTCAGAAAAGCAAGAATATCAATATCAAATAGAGGCTGCACGACCATATCTAAATGGTATTCCAGTAGAAAGTGTACAAATCTTTATTGATGCAGGGTTTTCTGGTTCTTCAAAGCCACCACAACAGCAAAAACTAATCGAGTTAATTAGAAAGAATCTAGTTGATACTCTAATCATTTATGATCGTAGCCGTTTAACAAATAATTTGGATACCTACCTAGAGTTAGTAAATTTAATCCATAGACATAAGATTAAAGTGATTTTTACAGCAACAGCGCTTGAAGAGCATAGACTTGGAGATATGTATACAGAAGGTATAAGATTACTATTTATGAAAATAGAAGGAATAATGTTATCTAACCGTTTAAAAGATGTAAAAAAATATAACAGAAAAAACTAGTTGCTTGAAATTTTAGTTAATCTATTGACGAATAAATCTGATTATGAGAGAATTCAACAAGAAAGATAATTAGAACATACATTCGCAATAGTAATAGCACTATAAAATACAAAGATAAATCTCGGAAGGACCGAATTATCTTGTGTGATCTTAATTTCCTATGGAGATTAGGTACTACACAAGAGATTCGGTCCTTTTTTTGTTCCCGAAATAGTAGCCTATCTTTCTATAAAAATTAAAAGGAGGGACATTGATGAATAAAGTCTTTGAGAAATATAAATTCCCAGGATCAAGCCCAAAGAAGGTTCTTATCCCAAGAGTGATACAAAAGGATACACAGTCACAGATGGCTATTCAATTAAAACTTGACTTTGTGGAACAGGACTCAAAAGACAACATAGAGGTAAAGGGAGTATAAATCTTACATCTCCTGTCAAGTATGTTTATATCACATACCTGGAGGAGATGATAAATTGTCAAAATCAAGAATATCTAAAATTACGTATTCACAGGACCTGCCAGTAGAATCTGCTGTTTGGGTGCAAAAATTAATTACCAAACTGTTAATCAATGAATTAGACATTGATTGCTCTGTTAAGGCAAAGCTAATTCACTCAGCAGATCAAAGGTTCAGATACCAAGGAGGTAACTAATTTTGCAAAAAAAGCTGGTTGTCGTTTATACGCGGGTTAGTTCCAGCTCACAGAATTTGCGTGAACAACGTGATGCCGCAAAAAAAGTATTAAAGGCGAGAAACATAAATGAGGATGAAGTACTTTATCTAGAAGATTTCAATGTTTCTGCAACAAAAAACGATGCAAACAATCGTCCGGCTTATAAAAAATTATTAAAGCTAATTAAAGAAGGCAGAGTAGCTTTAATCATTATTTATGCTCGAGATAGAGTACAACGGGATTTTTATGAAGCCTCAGAATTCAATGAAATTGTCAATACCTATGGAGTTGATGTCATCTATACTGCTTCGAATGAAATACCATTCATCAAGAATTCCAGTATTGAGAATTTCTACGGAATTTTTAGTCAGCAGGAAGGTAAGAACATCGGAAGGCGTACTTCTGATGCAATTAAAAGATACCCAGGAAAAATAATTGGCTTCGAACGTATTGAAGAAATATTAGAAAATGGTAGCACAAAAGTACGTTTCTCTCTAGATAATAACCGAAGTATTATTATCGGGGCATTATTCGAGGAATTTAGCCAGATTCAAACAAAGGAAGAGTTTGTAAGTATTTTGACAAAGTATGGGAAAGAATTAAATGGTCATTCAACAGTAATGAAAATCTTACAAAGGCCATTTTATGCAGGGTATTGCCTCACTGATTATGGTTATGATGAACTACATCATGTAGATGCAATTATTTCACTGGAAATGTTTGAAAAAGTCCAAGCCATTCTTAGTAAATTTATTGACGAATACAATGAGACAGTCCTACGAGCAAAAGACAAGATAATACTTAACCCTATTTGCGGAGTTTGTAATAAAAAAATGATATTTAAAAAGGTTCTGGACAAACCTACTTACTTTGTTTGCAGTTCCCGTCATAAGAAGGTAGTAGTCGAACTGGATGAATTTAATAGACTTATTGAAGAAACAATACTGCAAGAAACAGAGCAATTTGTTTTAAAAGAATATGAGTCTATTTTTAAAATGCATCTTCGTGGTGTAATAGATAATTTGACTTATCAGAAGCGCCATAAAGAACAGCTACTTAACAAATCAATGTTGTCTTTTGCCAGTAATTTTCACACTAAGTACGAAAAACTGAAATTGGAAATTCAAAGAACAAATTCTCAGATTGATGAAATTAACCATGAAATCACTTTGTTACAATCATTGAAAAATGAAATAAAAACAATTTCTCAAGTTGTACAACCGGCTCTTGGTAATCTAACAAAATCTGAAATGGACATTTTAATAGAGCTCCTAATTAAGAGTGTTAAGGTTCATCAAGATTATTTTGAAATAAATTTATACTCTCTAGCCAAAGAGAAAGGAGTTGATTAAGTTGTCAAAACTTCGACCAGCGGTAGGGTACCTACGCATTTCAGACAACAGACAAAAAGAAAATCATTCAGAGGAAATCCAAAAGAGAATGATTTCTGAGAAGGCCAAACAAGAAGGTTATGAAATTATTAAATGGAGATTTGATGAAGCAGTAAGTGGCTTCAAGAAGAGAGCATCTAAACGAAAAAATATGAAGTTACTTCTTAATGATGCAAAAGATGTTGAAGCAATATTTTTCTATGATGAGTCTCGTATAACTCGCGGAATTCATGACTTTCAGTGGGATATATTTATTCCTATTAAAGAGCAATATCCACATGTGAAATTCTTTAGTTCAGAATCAGCTAGTGGTGAGTGGGATCCAAATGATCCTTTAGTCCAAGCAAAATTGGTTTTTGCAAATGAAGAATCAAGTATTAAATCTAAGCGAGCAAAAGATGCACAACTCAGTATTCTCGCAAATAATGATTCTGATAAACCTAGTCGTCCAGGTACAAGAACACCTGTTGGATATGATTTAGTCGAAGGTCTATTAGTTCCAAACGCTGATTCCCCAATTGTTACTAGGATATTCGACATGGCATCTTGGGGCTATTCAAACGAAAAGATTGCAGATATTTTAAATGATGAACTTGTTAAAACAAAGCATATCAGCAAATGGCATAGCAGTACAATCGATTACATCTTAAAGAATATTGTGTATGCAGGTCACCTTAGTTGGTCTATAAAGGAATCCCAATCATCCAAAAATAAAATAAATAACGGAGATTTGGGGCTTTTTAAAAATGTACATGATCCTATTATTTCTCCTGTCATGTTTTCTATTGTTACACAAGTTAAAAGCTATAAGAAAAGATACGGCAAGCTAGATACACCATTTTTACTTAGGAACCTTTTGTATTGCAGCCAATGTGACACAGAGTTTAAAACAAAAGACAATTCACCTAAAGGAAAAAACGGAAAATATCAAGTGTATCAATGCCAAAACTGCAATATGATTATTAAGGCCGCTGACATTCATGAAGAAGTTAAATCTGATTTGTCAAAGAAATGGACATCAAATTTGCATCAAATGATAGACGAAAGCAAGTCCGCCCTAGCAGTTTGGATGAAAACATTAAAAGCATGGAAAAAATCAGTAGAACAAACAGAAGAGCGTATTCTCTTTAATGAGCGAATGTTAGGTCAACAAGAAGAGCAAGAAGACATTGCCATTATCTTCAAAAGCTCTAAAGAATTAATAAAGGAAGAAAAGCTAAAAATTAACCAAGCAATTGAAAAGATTGAATTACTAAACAATGACATGGCATTGCTTGAGGTATTTTCTCATTTCAAAAATGCTGATATCTCCTCTTTATTAAATAACGAATTAAGAACATTGTGCTTAACTTTCATTGATAAGATCAAGTTAACGTATCGCAAAGATAATGACTTCACGCTCTCTATTAATTATAGGCTGAATCCCTTCGTTGAGCTTGAAACATCTACTGGTCAAATAACCGAAGAATTAATGAAGCAACTGCCTGAAAAACCGAAAGACCTTAAAGTGAAAAAATAAACAAAAATGTCCTATCTCCAAAATCCTTTGATATCAATGGATTTTGGAGGGGATTTATCGAAGAAGTAACCACAAAGGTATACTTTTCAGGTTAAAAAGTCGAACGTCTTATTTACTTTATGGTCAAAAAACCGAAAGTTTAAACAGTTATTGAGAAATTTCCTAAAAAATTTTTCGCTTATGTTCGCCATTAGAACAAGACCAAATTAACATAGTAAGTAAGGAGGAATTCAAATGTATAATGTTTTATCAGAAGCTAGAAAGTGTATGCCAGTTGTATATATGAGGGTAGCAACTAAGGAGCAATTATTATCACCTGCACGTAATGTTAAGGATAGTCAAACCAAAAAATCGTATGCTATGGTAAAAACAGCTTATGGAAACTAAGTATGATTATGAAAGTCTATCAAAAGTTCATAGTCTTATTAAGGAAAAGATTCATAAAAAAATACTGGGTAGTGTTGGAGATTATTCTAAGAGTTAAATCTTCAATACGTGCAACTGATAATTTTTATTTCTTAGGTTATAAGGCAGATAATCATAATACGAACAGAATATTGTTGAAGGGATGAAATTATAATGAATTACAAAATTGATAGTGCTTTATATATTCGCTCAGCAATTAACTCCAAAGAATCCTTAGACATACAGAGGTCAATTGGTGAAAAGTTTGCCGAACAATATTCAATGTCATTAAGCATCATAGAAGATGTCCAAACATCTGGAATGATTCCATGTGAAGAACGTGCTGGATCAAGATGGTTAATTCACCTAATAGAAGTCGGTCTAATTAAAATTGTAATAGTTGACTCTCTTATTAGAATTAGTCGTGATGTAAATCAAGTTATGTCTTTTAGTTCCCTAATCAAAAAGAACAATGGAAAGCTAATTGTCCTTGATGGAGCTGAAGTATTATAGAAGGTAAAATCTACTTTATATTCTATAATAATCAACGAATCGAATTAATTTAAGAACACGTACCTTTTCATACTCCTTACCATAAGGAATTATTTGAAAATAGTATTATATGAACAAGCAGAAGCACTGCTAGCAAGTTGTTGAAGGAATTTCTTTTTCCTATTCTTCGACACTTGTTAGTAGTGCTTTTTTGTTAACGAAAATGGATACTCAACACCTTCAGTTTTAGCAAGAGCTTCATTCCGGTAATTTAACTAAATATGTACAAATAGAGGTGGTAATAATGAAGGAAAACTTAGAGCTTGATTACAATCAACATTACGATAAAATTCTAGCTACTAAGGAAGAGTTGAAAAAGATTAAAGCATCGGATTTCTTACAATACTTTTCGGATTTGATCATTAAATATTCAAACCAACTTGAAGATAAAATAAAGTGTAAAAGTGAGGAATCGTAAATGGGATCAAAAAGAGCAATCGGTTATGCTAGAATAAGCCCTACATCAGAACGAGACCAGGAAAATACATCCATAGAAAAACAAACAGAAGAAATAATTAAGTATTGTGAAGTTAATGATATTGAACTTGTCCAAGTATACGAAGATTATCTCAAGTCAGGAGCTTCGTTCAAAGATAGGGACGGTTTTAAAGAAATGTATAACAGAGTGTTAAAAGAAGAGGAAAATATTGATTACATTATAGTTCATAAACAAGATAGGTTAGCAAGAGATACCTTGGATACATTGTTTGTAATGAAGCGTTTGAATTCACTGAATAAACACCTTATATCCATTGCTGATAATATATCTACAGAAGACCCAAGGAATAAACTCATCGTTCAAATTTTAGCAGTTTTTGCTGAACTAGAGAGGGAGTTAATTTCATTTAGGACAACTAATGGTATGGAAAGAAAAGCAGAAGAAGGATGTTTTCTTGGTGGTAAAATAACTGGTTATAAAAGTGAAAATAAAGAACTCATTTTGATTCCCGAAGAAGCGAAAATCGTAAAATATATATTTGAAAAGTATGCAGTTGAGAAATGGGGATATAAAAAGATTGCAGCACGCCTAAATGCCCAAGGAATTAAGACAAAGAACGGTAAGGAATGGACTGTTAACTCAGTTAAAACAATATTAGAGAATGAAGCTTATATAGGGAATAGTAAATGGCGCGGTAAAATTAAAAGAGGAAAACACACCCCAATTATAGGAGAAGAACTTTGGGGTCAAAAGGAACAGGTTATGCAGATTAGAAGTTGTATTCCTGAAAAAATACATCCAGGATCCTACCCACTTAGTGGGTTACTTAAATGCCCACAATGCGGGGGGCCTATGGTTCAAGGGAATAGCAATCAACAATATAAATATTACCAATGCAATAAAAATAAAAACAGTGGTAGTAGCGTGTGCCTGTCCAATCTCGTTAAGAAAGAGTATGCGGAAGTATTTGTACTTAATAACTTCTTACATCATCTTAAGGATAAAGTTTCTGCATCGGCTATATACTCAGTTACACAGTCAATATTAGATTATGAATTAAACCCTTTGGAAAAAGCAGCTAGTAATCTATCAAAGCAGCTAGAAAAGTTACAAAGACAGATATTAAAAATAATGGAACACTCTAGTGACCCAGATATTAATTTAGATGCAAAGATGATAAAGTCCCAATTAAAAGAAAAACAAGCTGAATTAAACAAAGTAGAAACTGCTCTTACTGACATTACTAAGCAAATAGAGTTGAAACAAAATGAGTCAATTATGGACATTATAGAATTTTCCATTAAGAACTTTGAAGAGTTTTACCATACACTCTCTGATGAAGAAAAGAAAATATTTTTTCATTCTGTCATTAAAGAAGTTCATGTAACTCAAGGGAAAAAAACAAAGGAACGACGGATAAAGGATGTTATATATCATTTTGATTTAGAAGAGCTTAATAACATAATGTAAGAGTACTGTTTTCTATTAATAGGACCCCAATGGAAAGAGGAAGTACCCAATACTCACTTAATTGAATACTTCTTCCATTATTCAAGATCTTATCTTCTCCAATCTCATTAACTTCCAATCCAAGGTCAGAACACAACATAAATGGAGTAGATTAAAACATCCGCGATTTCTTAACGGATGTTTTCTTTATTAATTTTAGTGCTTCCTTGCAACTGATCCATTAAAGTCTTCAAGTAGATCAGCTGCTTCAATAGGAATAGAGATAGCAAGGTCATTAAGATTGTGGTATTGTCTCAAGTTATGCTCATCTATGAATTTGTTAGTGAAATACAAATGAAAATAAATGATGATTCCATGATTTTTTTATTAATAACGTGATATGAGATATTCCATTTAGAAACTATTATTTAAATTTTTTTATTTGTTGTTATATGCAATACTATGGATATATATGGTAATATAGATAAGTAGTGCGTAAATGATGTTAAATAGTAGTTAAATATTATAAATCATCCATATAACCTTTTGAACTGATAGCTGAAAATGTTAAACTGAATGCTAGAGTAGTTAGGGAAAGTGTGATCAGTTTGAATTCTATGTACTTGAATAGATTTTTTAGTAAAAAGTATTTGTTAAATGCGTTATTTACAAAAGAATTTACCGCAGAAGCATTTATTGATGAAATAAACAAAAATTATAAGTTTTTGACAAAAGATTATAGGAATGAGTTTTTCTATAAAAATACATTATTTAATAAACTAGTTTTGGGTAAGTATAGCGTAAATACTACTTCTGCTTTTAGTGAGGTTGTTGTTGGTAAGTCAAAGGCAGATTTTGTTTTAATAAATAATAGTAAAGGAATGGTCTTCGAAATAAAAACTGACCTAGATAATTTAGACAGGTTGGTATATCAATTGGATGATTATTCGAATGCCTTTAGTGAGTTGTACGTTGTAACTTCTGAGAGGAATTACTACCCAGTTTACAAAGTGGTAAAAGAATCAAATCCAGCAGTTGGTATTATTGTTTTAACAGATAATGTTAGTTTAAGTGTTAAGAAAAAAGCCATAAAGAATGATGGTAATCTTAATCACGAGGTTTTATTTAAGTTACTGAGAAAAAAAGAATATGAACAAGTTTTATTATCTAAGTTTGAATCTTTACCCGAAGTAAAGCCTGTACTGTATTTTAAAACATCACTGCAATGGTTTAAAACTATTAATATTACTGAAGCTCAAAAATTGGTGTTTGATCAGTTAAGGAAGAGAATTGATACTGAAGGTTATCACCTTTTAAAGGAATTACCAATCCCGATTAGATGGCTTGTTTACACGGGTAATTTCAATTATAAAGAGTTATATGAGATATCTGAAAAACTGAACCTACGCTAGGAGGAGAAATAATGTATTTTCCGATAATTAGAGGAAGACAATATGATTTACTAGCTCTTAGGGAACTACAGGCAAATAAAATTCTAAATGAAAGAGTCATTCCAATCATTGAGCCTATTAAGTTAAGCGCTACCTTAATGTCAACTATCAAAATATTCGAAGAGAATCAAAGAAAATTAATTATTATTTCAAATCCAAAAGTTGGTTCATTTATGGGTGAATTAGCGCTTCCTAGTGTTTATCAACAATTTAGAGAAATAATGCTTAATGATTCAGTTGTTATTGGACATTATTTAAATAAAGAATCAGCTATTCAAATTGAGCAGCTGCAACAAGAATTTAATGTGAAGCTAGAGGATTTAGCGATTATTCATTCCGAGAGAAGCCTTGTACCTATGTACAGAGAAGTTTTTAACGGATTAAAGGCTCATTTTAATGTAATCCCATCTGATAACGCTTTTAGAAGGCAATTAAGTGGTCAAGATTTAGTGGGTTTAGATGATAAATTCAATAAACTCTCCAGAAATGTAGACTACATGGACCAAGAAAATGAGTTCTTTTCAGAAGAACATCTTTTTTTCAAAGATGAAGGATACATCGGGTTTTCAGATTTTTCTATAGTTGGAGCGGAATACAATGAAAGTGGCTTTGCTCCATATGCGGTAGCAATTCACATTGTATACCCGAATTCAGAAAATGCCCTAGAAATAATGCACTTTGTATCAGATTCTAACAGTGATACAAGTGACCCTGCAGGTAAATTTTCAGAAGCGTTGGGAAAATTGATAGATTGGTATCAGCAATATATGTCAGATGAAAGAATGAATACTTTAGCCATGAAGTACTTTTTGAGACACTATGAAGAAGGTACATACCCTGGTTTACCGACTCTAAAAAAATTATCTATTATGCATCACTTAGAATTAATTGGTAGTTTGCTAGACTAGGAGATGGAGTATATGAATTGCTGTGTTAAATGTTTCATGTCTTCAGAAATAAAAAGTATCATAAAAAGTTTAGGTAAGACTGGTGGTTGTGATTTTTGTGGCAGTAACCATGTATATGTTTATAATCTTCATAAAGATAATGGATTAGATGATCTGTTTAATGATATTTTAAGTATATTTAAATTAGGTACAGAGTTAATTGCTGATGGCTTTTCTCAATATAAATTAATTAGTATAAAAGATGAGTTTGAGAAAAAGTGGAACATCTTTAACAATTTTGATGGTACAAAAATCCATCTTTTTTTAAACTCCCTTCTTGAACGAAATTATGCAGATAAACTTAATTTTCTAAATAACCAAGTTGGAATTATAGAATGGATGAATGAAAGTTATCTTGAAAAAAAATCGGTATTAAAAGGGTATTCATGGGAAGAATTTGTAACCTATATTAAACATGAAAATAGATTTCATTCAAATCATGTTAATTATGAGGTGCTAAAGGATTATATAGAAAGACTTACAACTAATGTAGAAGAAGATATTTTCTATAGAGCAAGAATATCAAATAATAAAGAGTTAGACGAAGATGAAATGGGAGCACCGCCTCCAACATCGGCAACAGCTGGAAGAGCGAATTCAGAAGGAATTAGTCACTTATATTTAGCGAGTGATACAGGGACTGTAATAAGTGAAATACGTCCAAGCCTAAGTGATACTGTTTATATAGGCAAGTTTCCAATTAGTCAAGAATTAAAGGTAGTTGATTTTAGATTATTGAAGAACTTAGATGTTTTTGGTTTTACTGACCCTACAATGTATGCAATAAATATAGATACATTTAATGAAATGGCAAAAGCTATATCTAAGCCAGTACGTAGTGGGGATAGTAAGTTAGATTATTTACCTACGCAATTTATTGTTGATTACATAAAAAGTCTGAATGAAACTGAATCAGCAGGATTTCATGGGATTGTTTTTGAGAGTACATTAAGTACCACTGGTTATAATCTAATGATTTTTGAACCTAATATATTAAAGTGCACAAGAGTGGAAAAAAGAATTATCCAAACCCTAAACTATACACATATTCAATGCGTTTAACTAGAGTATTTTAAATTGAACAAACAAACAACATCTAAATGGCATTGGTAAAAAAACCAATGCCATTTTTGCCTCTTAAATAACTACGGTGAACCGTACCATAAGTAAATGAGGTTTCTCTAGTAACACAGGACCGACAGCATATAAGAAAATAGGGTAGTTACATAAGCATATTTAATGATGAGTTTATAGAGAACATAGACTTTAGAGGTGAAGCACAATATAGCTTCCCTTTTTTTGTTTTAAATCCAGACCATAAGAGCAAGAATGAGGACGAATTGGAGATTGGTTACTTGTTAAAATGAATCCAACAAGCATTAGGAGGAAAATAAAATGAACAAGATTCAGGAATTCAATGAGTTGCATACTTCAAAGGAATTATTATTTCTAGGAAACGCCTGGGATTTACTTTCAGCCTTAACGCTTGAAAAAGCAGGATTCAAAGCAATTGGTACGACCAGTTGGGGTATCGCAAACTCATTAGGATTTTCAGATGGAGAATTGATTGATTTTGACAGACATTTAGGAATCATCAAAACGATAGCAGAGAATGTGAGAGTTCCAGTTTCTGCTGATATTGAGGCTGGATATAGCGAAGACACCAACAAGATTATAGATAATGTTTTAAGAACGGCAGATGTGGGGGTAGCGGGTATCAATATTGAAGATTCATTGAAAAAATCAAATGGCTTAAGAGAGATTTCACAGCACTGTAATCTTCTGGAGAAAATAAGAATAGCGTTAGATCATAATGGTTATAAAGATTTTTATATTAACGCCAGAATAGATACTTATTTTCAAAGGCAAAACCCTTTAATGGAAACAATAGGAAGAGCAAAGGCGTATGTTGAGAGCGGCGCTAGTGGGGTTTTTGTTCCCGGTATAAAAGGGCATGATGAGATTAAAGAAATCACCATGAATGTAAATGCTCCCCTAAATGTATTATCTTTACCGGGACTAACAAATTGTAATAAGCTTAAGGAATTAGGAGTGAGACGTTTTAGCTTTGGAAATGCCCTATCTGATAAAGTGATTGCTTATTTGGAAAAGAAGGTTGGAGAATTAATGGAGCTTCAGGATACGTCTCTTTTGTACGAGACCGGGCACTAATGAGAAAGGAAAATGTTAAATGGTAGCAAATATCAATCTTACATTTGAAGAGATGTGGGAAAAAATTATTACTTGTGATCGTAAATATGATGGCCTATTTTTTACGGCAGTAAAAACAACAAAAATATATTGCCGTCCTTCCTGCAGGTCAAGGAAGCCCAAAAAGATAAATGTGGAATTTTACCATGATATCAATGCAGTTGAAGAAGCGGGTTTTCGTCCTTGCAAAAGATGTAAGCCTGAAATTGGACACTCCCCTCATATTGAGATTGTCAGAAATATCATTACGTTCCTAGTCAATCATTATAAGCAAAACGTAACACTAAAAGGTATAGCAGATCAAGTTGGTTTAAGTCCCTTTTATTTAGAACGGTTATTTAAACAAGAAACCTCTGAGACTCCCCGTACTTATTTAGAAAAGATACGTATCGATAAAGCAGCCCATCTTTTAAAAAGCACAAGCTTGACGAATCTTGAAATATGCTTTGAGGTGGGGTTTCAGAGTCCCTCTAATTTTTATAAAGTGTTTCGAAGCTTAAAAAACTGCTCACCTAGTGAATATCGAAAGGAATTCCAAGATGAATTGGACTGATCATGAATCGTATATCGAGATTTATCCTCCAAAGGAATTTAATTTTGACGAGTGTTTAATTTTTTTAGGAAGGTCTAACCAGGAAGTGCTTCATCAAATTAAAGAGGGATCTGTCTTTAAACTTTTAAAAATGAAGGGTTCTTTGATTTTATGTAAAATTGGGTATACCATTAATTCCATAAAGGTTGTATTTCCAATAAGCATTCCAACTATTGACGCGCGTAAAAAAGTAGGAGAGTATGTTTGGGAATGGTTTGACTTGGATCAGGATTTAGGGGAATATTACCAAGTGGCGAGTCAAGATAAAGTGTTAAGGTCACTTGCCCATAAATACTATGGCTTACGGATTATGTGCATTCCAGATTTATTTGAGGCACTAGTGTGGGCAATTATGGGACAGCAGATTCATTTAACATTTGCTTATACATTAAAGCAACGGTTTGTTGAACAATTTGGCGAATTTATAACTTTCGAAGGAGAAAGATTTTGGTTATTCCCTTCATTTGAAAATATAGCATCCTTGAATGTAGACGATTTAAGGAAACTCCAATTTACTACTAGAAAGGCAGAATATATTCTTGGCATTGCTAAGGAGATGGAAAGTGGCAGATTAACAAAAGAGCTATTGCTACAGAAACAAGATGTTCATCAAGTAAGAAAATCATTAATGTTGATAAGAGGTATCGGTGCATGGACAGCAGATTATGTAATGATGAAATGCTTACACCAAGCTTCTGCCTTTCCAATTGCGGATGTCGGTCTTCATAATGCCTTAAAGAATCTATTTGGCCATAAGGAGAAACCGACTATAGATGAAATAGAGGAATATGCAACAAATTGGGGAGGTTGGCAGGCATATGCTACCTTTTATCTTTGGAGGTCGTTATATGACAAAAAAGTATAAATTAGACTATGAATCACCGATTGGAATATTAGAAATTACCGGTACTCATGAGGCGATTTGTTCTATACTGTTTTCTGAAGGAAATAAAAAAGAGAATTTATTACAAGTTGATACTCCTGTTGTTATAACAGAGTGCTATAACCAACTTGATGAATATTTTAAGGGCTATCGTCAAGAGTTTACTTTCCCTTATCAATTTGAAGGGACAGACTTTCAAAAAACAGTATGGGAAGCTTTAAAAGAAATCTCCTACGCGGAAACGGGATCTTATAAGGATATTGCCTCTTCCATTAGGAATGAAAAAGCGATCAGAGCTGTAGGAAGTGCGAATGGAAAAAACAAGTTAAGCATTGTCATTCCTTGTCATAGAGTAATCGGTTCAAATGGGAAATTAACTGGTTATGCGGGCGGTCTCTGGAGGAAGGAATGGCTGCTCAAGCATGAAAGGTCTTTTAAAGAGGGCATGAATTAAAAAGTTAGTTGCTTACTATTATTTTCATATTTTTTCCAGTAGAGACCACAAGTATTGTAAAGAGAATACAAAGTTTATTAACCTCCTTTAGATGTATCATGGTGAACCATATCACAAATAGTGGTACAACAAAGAATTGAAATAACACAAAAAACCTCACCATTTTGGTGAGGTTTTAACGACTTGTTTCTCCACGATATCTGTGTCGATGTGGAGTAGATCCATCTACCGTTGTTACACCACTAAATTCATGATAGTGACCACCGTTAGGAAGGAAAATAGCAGGACCTGTAACTCCCCGGATTTGATGTTTATGACCATCATCAAAGGATGTAAAAGTAAAATATCTGTGGGTATGTTGGACTCCACTCGGAGCTTCTTCAGTAGTTCCGGCATATCTATGGTTGTGCCCGACATCATAGGACGTAACACCTTTAAACCCGTGTACGTGAACCGGCTTTCCGTCCCATGAGGTTATATAAAGGTGATGCGAATGCATTGGATCTGAGTCATCTGAATGATGTAAGAATCCTGAAATAGGGATTTCCATTAGCAAAACTCCTTTAATTTTTTATTACAATATTCAATAAAGTATTAAATGGAGCAGGCATTTTGGAAATTAAATCTCTTTAGTCTTAAAAAAAGGCTGTTTCGCATTCTTTGTTGCTTTTGAATGGTTTTGCGTAACCAAACAACCTGTCAATAAAATCGTGAAGTAAGTTTAAATCAACATTTTAAATGAAGGCTTAAATCAGACCATAGAATATTGTAATGATTTAGGCCACTATATGGATTATTTATATAAAAAAACCTTAAGGTTATCCTGACTATCAAGGGTGGCTAGCAGAACATTTTTTACATTAGTCTGGTATAAACTTTCTAAATTTGAAACAACCCATCCTTCGCTCTTTTGAAATAGTTTTAACTCCTTGGTATTAATTTTACCTTCTTTAATAATGGTTTTTGGAAAATCGAATGGCTGTGTTTCCATCTGAATCGCAGAAGGGGTTAATGGATCGTATTTTGGATCCAAAAAAACCGAAAACTCCCCGTTTGCCTCCCAAATTGCTAAGGCTACTTTCTTCACATCTTCTATTTTTTCTTCCCGTAGCTCTTCTAATAACATATCAATAGAGATCTTTGCTTTTTTTAATCCTTTATAAATAATTTCTCCATCCTGAACAATGGTAATTGGTGCAGGGGTAATTAGTCTTCTAAACCATGGCCATTTCAGGATCATATAAATGCCCCCAAAATACAAGACCACCAGTACAATGGTTGTAATGATGGCCCCTTTTAGTCCAAGATTTTCATCTGATAGTGGATGGGCAATAATGTTTCCGATGACTAATGCAATTGCAAAATCTAGAGGTCTTAATTGGGCGATGGCACGCTGACCTAATACTCTAGTAACAATTAATAATAAGAAAAAAGCAACAAAAGCTCGAAGAAACCACTCAAGGCTGGAAAGTGTTTCTTGGCCATGGAAAAAATCCATATAAGACACCTCACTAAAATAGCTATTACATAGTTTACCACTGATGTTATTGTTATAAACCCCAATAAATGTATAGTAAAAAGAGACAGAATCTAATTAACAGAGGGGGACCCTATATGCATTTTTTAATAGAGATTTAGGTAGGATTTATAGTTCAAATAATTAAGCAAAAGGGCTTAAGTTGGAGTTGCAAATAACATGAAATAATTGAATGATAAACCCTCTTATTGACCATCACGGTGAACTGAATCATAAGTAAATGAGGTTTGTGTAAATAAAAAAAGCTGAAATATACAAAGCAAGAAATTGCTTATGTATATTTCAGCTTATATTAAGTAGGAAATATTCCTCTAAAGGTTTTCATTGTTTGTTTGCAGGTCTCGATTTCAAATGATTACTGCCAATTTGTGTGAAAGGTTCCTTCTACATCACGTCGTTCATAAGTATGGGCACCAAAATAATCCCGTTGTGCTTGAAGTAGATTGGCATTGGATATGCCCGTTCGATAACTATCGAAATATGTGAGGGAAGCACTCAAACATGGGAAAGAGATACCTGATTGAACACCTTCACAGACTATTTTTCGTAATCCATTTTGGTAGTCTTTACTCTTTTCTGCAAAATAGGGAGAGATTAATAAATTTGCTAGATTCGGCTGCACCTTGTATGCTTCACTAATAATGTTTAAAAATTTAGCACGAATAATACATCCGCCACGGAAAATAAGGGCAATATCCTTTAATGGTAAATTCCAATTGTAAAGTTCAGATGTCATTTTATATTGTGTAAACCCTTGTGCGTATGCACAAATTTTCCCCATATATAATGCTTGTCGAACGTAGTCAACCCACTCATTTTTATCTAGATTCTGTTGACCTTCATTTGGTCCTGTTAAGATTGTTTCCGCTAGAACCCGTTCCTCTTTTAAAGAAGAAATGTAACGAGCAAATAAAGACTCTGTAATGATTGATGTCGGTATCCCATTATCGATAGATTGAATACTTGTCCATTTACCCGTACCTTTTTGACCGGCTTTATCTAAAATTACATCAATCAGTGGTGAGCCTGTTATCTCATCTTTTTTCCGTAAAATCTCTGCCGTGATTTCAATTAAATAACTCTTTAGTTCTCCTTGATTCCACGTTTCAAAGATATCGGCTATTTCCTCAACCGATAAACCTAATCTTTCTCTTAAAAACGTATATGCTTCAGCAATTAGTTGCATATCTGCATATTCAATTCCGTTATGGACCATTTTTACAAAGTGACCAGCGCCTTTGGGACCGATATAAACGCAGCAAGGTTCTCCTTCAACTTGTGCTGCTATTTTAGTAAGAATAGGGGCCACTTTTTCATAGACGTTTTTATCTCCTCCAGGCATGATAGCAGGTCCTGTTAAAGCACCGACTTCGCCGCCTGAAATACCAATCCCTAAATAACCTATTCCTTTTGATTTTAGCTCATCATATCTGCGTTCAGTATCTTCATAATGAGAGTTACCGCCGTCCATGATGATATCGCCTTCTTCAAGGAAGGGGACTAAGGAGCTGACTACCGAATCTATCGCTTTCCCTGCTGTAACCATTACAAAAATTTTTCTTGGAGTTTCTAAGGACTGCACAAAAGCTTCTATATCATAGTAAGGAGTAATGGATTGACCTTCAAGTTTTTGTACAAGTTTATCAGTTAAGTCTCTTGTGTAATTATAAACAGCCACTTGCTCGCCTTTACTAGCCATGTTTAATGCAATATTACTACCCATAACTCCTAAACCAATAACACCAATTGTTTGTAACATTTTTGCTTCTCCTTTTTGTCAGATTAATAGGAAGAAACCCCCTCATTGAATTGGGGGTTTTCCTTCCTGGAGTGATTTATACAAATAAGCTAAGTAATAAAACAAATCCTAACCCAGCTACGGAAATAATTGTTTCAAGTAAAGTCCATGTTGCAAATGTCTCTTTCATACTTAATCCAAAATATTCTTTGAACATCCAGAAACCAGCATCGTTTACGTGTGAAGCAATTAAGCTTCCAGCACCAGTTGCAAGTACAACTAATGCAAGGTTAACATCTGATTGACCTAACATTGGAATAACTAAACCGGCAGTAGTTAAAGCAGCAACCGTAGCAGACCCTAAAGATATACGTAAGATTGCAGCGATAATCCAGGCAAGCAAGATTGGTGATAGGGCGGTTTCTTTGAATAATTCAGCTACATAGTCACCAACACCGCCATTAATTAATACTTGTTTGAAGGCGCCACCTCCACCAATAATTAAGAGCATCATCCCAATATGTGAGATAGCTGTTGTACAAGATTCCATCACCGTCTTGATGGGAATCTTTCTTGCTAATCCCATTGTATAGACTGCAACTAATAAGGAGATCACCATTGAAGTACCAGCATCACCGATAAAGCGGATAGTTGCTAGGAAACTATTATCTTCAAATCCTAATGTTTTTTGTAGCAAAGTAATAATTGTAGCAATTGACATTAGAATAACAGGTAGTAATGCAGTGAATACACTAATTCCAAAACCAGGAGTGTCTTCAAGTTTAAAAGTTTTCTGTTCCCCTAGAGAGGCGATGCTACCTGTTTTTGTAAATGATTCAGGTACTAGCTTTTTAGCGATTTTCGTAAATACAGGCCCAGCTAAAATGACAGTTGGGATAGCAATGATAAAACCATAAAGTAATACTTCACCGATGTTTGCACCAAATTCACCAGCAATAACAGTTGGTCCTGGGTGTGGTGGTAAAAATCCGTGTGTTACAGACAAAGCTGCTGTCATCGGAATACCAAGATACAAGATGGAAACCTTTAATTCTCTTGAAATGGCAAATACGATTGGAATTAATAATACAAGTCCTACTTCAAAGAATAATGCTACACCGATAATAAATGATGCAGCCACAACTGCCCATTGAATGTTCTTTTCACCGAATTTGTTGACAAGGGTCATCGCAATTCGCTGTGCGCCACCTGAGTCTGCAATTAACTTACCTAACATTGCTCCAAGTCCAAAAATTAACGCCAAGTGACCAAGTGTTCCGCCCAATCCAGCTTCAATCGTCTTAACAATTTCCTCCATTGGCATTCCAAGTGCTAAAGCAACACCAAATGATACAATAATTAATGAAATAAAAGTGTTTAATTTAAAGCCCATGATTAAAATTAATAAAGCTATAATTCCAATACCTACAATAACTAATGGCACGGTAATTTCCTCCTAATACTTGGGTTTTAGTAAGCTTCTTTGATAATTTGAAATCGATGTATAATCATCTTTTAACGCTCTGGATAAATTAATGAAGATAGGTAACAATTGTCTATATTCTTTTACAGCCTCTTCTTTAGGTGTGTGTTTATAGGTATCGCCTACCATTTCGGAGACGATCTCAAAAGAATCAATTTTTCCTGTGGCATATAGTCCTAAAATACAAGCACCAAGACAAGAACTTTCATAACTTTCGGGTACTACTACTTCTGATTCAAAGATATCTGACATCATCTGTCGCCAAACCTCAGATCTTGCGAAGCCTCCAGTTGCTTGAATTCTGGTAACCGGACCGTCCATGCATTCGATTAAAGCTAAAAACACAGTGTACAAATTATAAATGACACCTTCAAGGGCTGCCCGAATCATATGTTCTTTCTTATGAGACATCGTTAAACCGAAAAATGATCCACGCACGTCCGGATTCCATAACGGAGCACGTTCACCTGCTAGGTATGGGTGGAATAGCAACCCATCAGATCCTGGTCTAACACGTTCAGCAATTTTTGTTAATACTTCGTATGGATCGATACCTAATCTTTTCGCTGTTTCGATTTCAGATGAAGCAAATTCATCCCGAATCCAGCGAAGAACCATCCCGCCATTGTTTACTGGTCCACCGATGACCCAATGCTTTTCTGTTAAGGCATAACAGAAAATTCTCCCTTTTTCATCAGTTTGGGGTTTGTCAATAATGGTGCGAATGGCACCGCTTGTCCCAATCGTAACAGCAATTTCACCTTTTCTAATTGCATTTACACCTAGGTTTGAAAGGACTCCATCACTTGCCCCAATAACAAAGGGTGTTTGTGGATCGATTCCAATTTGTTTAGCCAAATCGTGATTGCAGTTGCTGAATATCGTAGTTGTTGGCACGAGTTTTGATAAATGTTCGCTTGTGATACCAGCAATTGTTAATGCTTCCTCGTCCCATTCTAATGTTTTTAGATTCATCATTCCCATGCTTGACGCCAGTGAATAATCGACTACATATTGGTCAAAGAATTTATTGAAAATATATTCTTTAATCCCGATATATTTTTTCGTTTTGATAGCGATTTCAGGCCGATCATTTACAATCCAAGCAATTTTGCTTAATGGTGACATCGGGTGAATGGGTGTTCCGGTTCTTTTATAAACTTCATGCCCATTCAACTCATCTTTAATTTTAAGTGCCCACGCTTCACTTCGGTTATCTGCCCAAGTTATTACAGGCGTAAGGGGCTGGTCATTTTCATCTATAGCAATGACACTGTGCATGGCACTACTAAATGAAACAAACAATAGTTTTTTATCTAAATGACGTTTCATGATATTGTTAATAGCTTGTAATACAGCCTGAAAAATCTCTTCTGGATTTTGTTCAGCTGTAGAGATATCTGGTGTATATAGAGGGTATCCAACATTTTCTTGTTGAATGACTTCACCTTGTTCACTAAACAATACTGCTTTTGTACTGGTGGTACCAATATCAACACCTAACATATAGCTAGTCATCTTGTTGTTCTTCTCCTTCAGATAGCATTTGTTGTGATTTCCATAAGTCTTCTACTTTCCCTTGAACATCATCAAAGTTTTTGTGTAAAGACTTAATCATGAGGCTTCTATCTTTTGTTTTGATTGCATCAATATATAGTTCGTGGTTTTTCACAATTCGTGTAAAGTCGTCATATTTTTCCTTGAAGCGGGCTCGCATAGATAAAAGAATGAAACTTTCCATCACTGGCTTTAAATTATTCCAAATCATTAGGATATGGGAATGTCCAATGGAACGGATGATTGTCTCGTGAAATAAGACATCCTGGTAAGAAAATTCATCAGCATCTTGATATTTTATGGCAATCTTCATCATCTCTACTATTTTACTTAGCTCCATTGCTAATTCATTCGTTTCCTTTCTTACGAGCCGTTCAAACACAAACGTTTCTATCAGTAGACGAACATCATAGATTTCTTCTATTTCTTTTTCTGTTAAACCAATGACAACAGCACCCATTCTTTCCAATCGAATCATATTTTCAGATGATAGGGTTTTCAAAGCTTCGCGAATGGGTGACCGGCTAACTGCAAAATCTGCGGCCAATTTATTTTCCGAGAGAACGGTACCGCTTTCAATTATGCCGGCTATAATACGCATTCTAAGCTCAGAGGCTACTCGGTCTCCAGCTGACGCTTTGGAAAGCCATTTTTCAGGATATAGAAAATCTTTAGAATAGGTCATAATATCAACTTTTCACCCCTTAAACAAAATTCAAGTATACTTGTATACAAGTATTATAATCCATTTAAAAAATAATGCAAACGCTTTATTTATGTTTAATAGAATATTTGTTTGGTAATTTTTGGAGGCTTTGGAAAGGTGCTCATTGTATATAACTGCAAAAGAGGGGAAGCAAAGGATTTGAGAGTTGAATAATGAAATGAAATTTTTTGCTTGGATAGGTTTTTTATGCGATTTGGGAAAAAAGACGAGTCCTTTGTGATTTCCAAATGTATATTATATTTTCGTACAAAAAAGGTAGTATTAAAGGATATAATCTATGATGTAACTAATTAACAAGGGAGAACTGAAAACGATGAGTAATTTACCTAATTGCCCAGAATGTAATTCTGAATATACTTATGAGGATGGAATTTTACTAGTCTGCCCAACATGTGGTTATGAGTGGGAGTTAAATAAGCAACGGGAGACTATCGAGGATAAGCGGATTATTAAAGATGCAAACGGGAATGTTTTGAACGATGGGGATACTGTAACAGTTATTAAAGACCTTAAAGTAAAAGGAAGTTCATCCGTTCTAAAGCAAGGAACTAAAGTAAAAAGTATTCGGTTGGTAGATGGAGACCATGATATTGATTGTAAGATTGATGGCTTCGGTGCAATGAAATTAAAATCTGAATTCGTTAAGAAGGTATAAATACATAATCATATAATAGAGTCCAAATCTCTATTTCTCTTAAAGAAGGAAACCTCATAGATACGTACGGTGAACCGTATCATAGATAGAAGTGTTTTTTTGATTAATTTGTTTTATAATTCGATTTATGGCTTTTATTCTTAAAAACTCATTGAGTATCGTTATCGGCTAAAACTTTGGTATAAGTAGACAAATGGTCCTTTTTCGTGGGGGGGGGGTTAAATGTCATTATCTAAAGAAAATAAGGTTTTATACTTTCGTAGATTACTATCTTAGTCTGGAGACAAACGGGTAGAAATTATGAATAGTGTTCCAAATTACAAGAAAGAGATTGCCCCAAAGGACAATCTCTTTCATAACTGGGTTACTACTGGTTTTCTTCCATCATAATCACAATTTTTCCTATAACGCGTCCTGTTTCTTGTAATTGATGGCTTTTAGATAATTGCTGAAGAAAATAGATATGACTAACAACTATTTTGATTCTATTAATTATGAAATTTTAGATAGTCTATCTCTGTCTGGATCCCTGATTAAAAAGGCTATTAAAAAATCTGAAACTTAATAACGTGAATATATTCACCCCAGAATTACCGGCAAATTTGGAGAGACATCCCATTAATCCAAATCCGACTGCAGAGAATAAAACAAATACTATTCTTTCAGGTTTTTCATCATAGACCCTCTATCGAATCTCAATTATTTCTCCATTTTCAGGTACTGAAATTTTATTTTCTAATTTGTTCTGACTTATATAATCCCGAACCTCTTCCCGCTTTAATAAGCAGTGATTCCAAGATTCCATATGGGAAATAATTAGTTTTGTATATGGTGAAGTCTGTCTAATATTTTCAATATCCGCAATCCCCATTGTAATCGGAAGGCCATCTAAGAATTGTGCTTCTCCCGCAAAAACGATTGCAGCATCGGGGGAGAAGAGTTTAAAATATTGTTGGATATCTGAATACCATACACTATCGCCAATAATATATAAGATTGGCTCATCCTTTGTTCTTAAAATAAATCCGGAAACAGATCCCATTGCTTCTGCAAGTTGACCATGACCGTGTCTCCCTTCTGTTCGGATCAATTCAATTCCCTGCCAAACAAATTCCCCATCTATTGCTATGACATGTTCGAATCCTTTATCTTTTATTAATTGCTCATCTGCAGGCTGACAAAATAATGGTATATACTTTGGTAAGATCGAAATAGCATGGTTATCAAAATGATCACGATGAGAGTGTGTAACAATAATCGCATCAATCCCTACTAATTCCTCCAGACTTACCGGCAATGAAGATAAAGGATTATTTAGATGCTGATTAGGAGCATTGGGAACCGGTGGAAGTGTTCCCTTCGGGCTAAGCATAGGATCTAAAAGGAGTTTTAGGCCTTTATAAGTAATAAGATGTGTTGCATGGCGTATTAATTGAATCTTCATAGATTTTCTCTCCCTTGTAAACTCGTTTTCCATTTTATTGTATACCATCCACATTTTTACAAACAGTTTCTGACGAAAAGGAAATTCGCTCTTTTGTTTCATCATGAAAGAAATTTAATAACTAATCTCGCTTTGATTCATTTACAATACAATTAGAAAGCCTATACTGTTTTTTTAGGGGGAATAGGTATGGATGAAATTGACTTTCAAATCCTTGAAATATTAAAAGAAAACTCCCGTAAACCTTGGAAGGAAATCGGAGAGTCGATTCATATGACGGGCCAGGCGGTGGGCAATAGAATTCGCAGGATGGAAGAAGATGGGGTTATTGAGCAATACACCATAGCAGTGAATGAATTAAAGCTTGGAAAGAGTATACAGGCATTTATTACCGCATTTCTAAAATCAAATCATCACCTTGAATTTCAAAAATACGTAAAAGGAAATCCGGATATTAAAGAAGTTCACCGAATAAGTGGAGAAGGCTGTTATATTATAACGGCCAGCATTTCCAATCAATTCGATTTAAATAAAACCCTTGATGATATTCTCAAGTATGCTAACTACAGGGTTAATATTTCAATAGGAAAAATAAAATAAAAACTTATAAATATGAGTTAATAGAGTGTAAACATAAGAAATTACGAATTTATGCTCGTTAAAGACGAATTCGACATCTAATAAATATTGTTCAAATAATGTCTTTTTTGATAAGAAGTTTTATAGTTTATGAGTTTTTGTAAAAAAACACAGCTTAAAAAGGTGGGATGAATCCTATCATAAGTGAGGCAACTTTATCATTATTTCTCTGAATCGTTTCATAACTATACGAGTTTGAAAAAAGGATACAGTCTTTTCTACAAAGAAAAGTCCTGTATCCTTTTTCACATGGCCATTTCGCCATTGTCATAGTTAAGTTGCCAATGGATTCCGAATTTATCTGTTACTTGGCCATAGAGCTTGCTCCAGAAGGTTTCCTGCAGTTCCATTCCAACTGTACCGCCATCTTTTAATTGTTCATACCAGGATTTTAAATCATCCATATTTTTACTTATCAAAGCAAGTGTTACGTTATTGCCTAAAACAAATGGCTGACCAGGGAAGGTATCTGAAAACATGACATTGCTTCCATCAATAGTAAGACGAGCGTGCATGACCAAATCTTTTGCTTCCTCTGGAAGTTGATATTCTGGATTCTGCGGTGATTCACCAAAAGTCATAATTTTAGGTGTTTCTATTTTAAATACCTTTGTGTAAAATTCGACTGCTTCTTGGCAATTTCCATTAAAAACAAGATAAACATCTACAGACATTTTCTTCACTCCTTTAAAAATGTACTATATACAAATTCTATTCTGTCCGATTATTTCAATCATAGACCAACCTTAATGCAAAATTTTTGGTTTAATTTATATGATAAATACCGTATTTTTTTCTAGAAAAGCTGAAACGATAATCTAAAGTATCGCTTTCAGATAAAGAGTATCCGGAAGAATCGTACGTGAAAGCAAAATGGGCACGATGTTAAACGAGCATCTTGTACTTAAGCCATCTAACATTTGCAATTCAAAGTACAAGTAACCATCTATATAAAGAAATAAAAATATTATGTTAAAGAGAGTTTGAAATGGGGCTCTTGGCAATAGAATATAGTAAAGAAGTATGTAAAATAAGGATGCGCGTAGATGAACCTGCAAGGAGGTGATTTATTCCAGACGATTTTGCAAACAGTGACTGGTCAAGATATGGTACAATCAGTAAGGCCCCACTTAGCTATGCATAGATTAAGACAGTATTTTCCTTTCAACGTCCCATTAGACTTTCGTGCTTTGTATAAGCAAGACTAAATTAGTATGAACAGAAACATTGGATGATGAAATGGTAGACATGATTCAAGGGAAGTTTCTGTTTCAAACAGAAATTCGAAGGATTTAGTAAGGATTCATGAGCTTGAGCTTCCTGATCAAGAGCTGGGATATACTACACTTCATCTCGAACGTTCAAGACAATAAGGACCGTAATTATTAATTTAATTTATTATTTTACGAAAAATGGTGTAGGAGTGGTAAATTATGAAGAAATACCTTCAAAGACTCGGGGCATCATTAATGCTTCCGGTAGCTGTTTTACCTGCAGCAGCCATCCTAATGGGAATTGGGTATTGGATTGATCATGATGGTTGGGGAGCAGGTAATGCACTAGCGGCTTTTTTAATAAAGGCCGGTTCAGCTATCCTTGATAATATTCCAATCCTGTTTGCAACTGGGGCCGCGTATGGATTATCGAAGGAAAAGGATGGTTCAGCAGCAATAAGTGGTTTGGTCGCATTTTTAGTCGTGACGACGATGTTGTCGACAGGTTCAGTTTCTTTATTAACTGGCGTTGATGTTGAAAATGTAGATCCGGCCTTTGGTAAAATCAATAATGCATTTATTGGAATTCTTTCAGGTATGGTTGCTGCAGCTATGTACAATCGTTTTAGTAAGGTCAAGCTACCGGACTTTTTAGCATTCTTTAGTGGGAAGCGCCTTGTCCCAATTATGTCAGCTGTAGCTATGTTAGTTACTTCTGGCGTGTTATTTTTTGTTTGGCCAGTCGTTTATGGTGCTCTAGTTGCTTTCGGTGAAGGGATTAGTAGTTTAGAAGCGTTTGGTGCAGGGATATATGGATTTTTTAACCGTCTGTTAATTCCAACTGGCTTGCATCATGCATTAAATGCAGTATTTTGGTTTGATACAGTCGGAATTAATGATATCGGTAATTTCTGGAGCAGTAAGGGTGAAAAAGGTGTCACTGGTATGTATCAGGCTGGGTTCTTCCCAATCATGATGTTTGGATTACCTGCAGCAGCATTAGCGATGTACCATACAGCTAAAACAAAAAGGAAAAAGCAAACTGCCTCATTAATGTTAGCAGCAGGATTTGCTTCCTTCTTTACAGGTGTAACTGAGCCGCTTGAATTTGCCTTTATGTTCTTGGCTCCACTACTTTATGTTGTACATGCATTGTTAACGGGGCTTTCTTTATTTATAGCGGCAACATTCCAATGGACAGCGGGATTCGGCTTTAGTGCAGGATTAATTGACTTTTTCTTAAGCTTACGTATTCCAATTGCTAATATGCCTTTAATGCTTCTCCTGCAAGGATTAGTATTTGCGATTATTTATTATGTATTATTCCGCTTCTTAATCACAAAATTCGACTTAAAAACACCTGGAAGAGAAGATGAAACAGACGAAGAGGCTACTGAAGACCTAGGAGATACAACGAATAATAAATTTTATGACATGGCAGTAAAAATTTATGATGGTTTAGGCGGGGATGACAACGTCGTTTCGGTTGATAATTGTGCAACACGTCTACGAGTAGAAGTAGCAAATATGGATAAAGTAGATCAAAAGAAAATTAAAGCTACTGGCGTCCATGGAATTAATGTTGTTGGGTCACAAAGCATTCAAGTGATTGTAGGGCCAAGTGTCCAATTTGTAGCGGACGAAGTGAATAAAATTCGCAAGGATAGATAAATCTGTTTTATAACTTTACGTAAAAAAGTGAAAAAGTTTACTTTGAAAACGGAGTGAAAACTTTTCAAGGTAAAACGAAAGGCTAAAAAAGCATACAATATAGCATTGGGTAATGACACCCAATGCTATATTTTTTTGCCTCTTACTTACCTTTGATAGTTAAGGAATTTAAACAGCCTTGCTTAATTTCAAACCAGTACTCTGGCTAATAAATACTTATTAAGGAGTTTCTTGGTACAATGATAGAGAGGGATCAACTTTTTTGCCACAGAACATTTGCTTGTCGGGGTTCACAAGGACGTGCTGACGTCAACGTTTGCCTCAGGACGTGGCGGACTTTAGTTGAGGTTCCTCTTTCAAGGCTCTTGCGCATTTCTTGGTTTCAAGAAACTTGTGAACAATCTTACCCTTTTTTACGAACTTTATATAGTCTATATTTATCAGATAATAGTAGATATTTTAAGAAATTAATCATTATAATAGATTATAAATGTTATAATTAAGACAGAATAGTGTGTTCCTAGGTGGTGCCTTGCTTCTATAACAACAAAGCAAGAGCGCTTACTCTTTTTTTTGCAAATATAGGGGATGAGGAAGGGTAATATGAGCAACATACATGAAAAAACAGACGTAATCTTAATTGGGGCCGGAGTCATGAGCGCGACTTTGGGTACATTACTTAAAGAGTTAGCACCAAAGTGGGAAATCAAAGTTTTTGAGAAACTCGATAAACCAGGAGAAGAAAGCTCTAACGAATGGAATAATGCGGGTACGGGTCATGCTGCATTGTGCGAGCTTAACTATACATCTGAAAAAGCTGACGGCTCGATAGATATTAGTAAAGCTATAAAAATTAATGAACAGTTTCAGCTTTCAAGACAGTTTTGGTCTTACCTTGTAGAAAGCAATCTAATCGGTAATCCACAGGACTTTATCATGCCAATACCTCATATGAGTATGGTACAAGGGGAAAAAGATGTTGCTTTTTTGAAAAAACGATTTGAAGCGCTATCAAACAATCCTCTGTTTCAAGGGATGGAATACTCCGAGGATCCTGAAAAACTGAAGGAATGGATTCCTCTTATTATGGAAGGCCGTACATCGAACGAACCAATAGCAGCAACAAAAATTGATTCTGGAACGGATGTTAACTTTGGTGCATTAACACGCATGCTGTTTGACTATTTAAAGAGTCAAAATGTCGAAATAAACTATAGGCATAGTGTGGAAGATATTAAACGTACTAGCGATGGCCTGTGGAAGGTAAAAGTACGTAATATCGGTAACGGTAACATCGAATACCATATTGCAAAATTCGTCTTTATTGGTGGTGGAGGCGGAAGTCTGCCATTACTTCAAAAAACCGGAATTCCTGAGTCAAAACACATTGGTGGGTTCCCGGTAAGTGGACTCTTTATGGTATGTAACAATCCGGAAGTTGTAGAGAAGCATCACGCAAAAGTATACGGAAAGGCTAAGGTTGGTGCTCCTCCGATGTCTGTTCCGCATCTTGATACAAGATATATCGACAATAAAAAATCATTATTGTTTGGACCGTTTGCAGGCTTCTCACCAAAGTTCTTAAAAACAGGTTCCAATCTTGATTTACTAAGCTCCGTAAAACCGAATAATGTCATCACTATGTTGGCAGCGGGTGTAAAAGAGATGGCATTGACAAAATACCTAATTCAACAGGTTATGTTATCCAATGAAAAGCGCATGGAAGAATTGCGCGAGTTTATCCCGAATGCCAAAAGTGAGGACTGGAGTATTGTGGTAGCGGGCCAACGTGTGCAGGTTATCAAAGATACTGAGGCAGGGAAAGGAACACTTCAATTTGGTACAGAAGTAATTAGTGCTGCAGATGGCTCGGTAGCTGCATTGCTCGGCGCTTCTCCGGGTGCTTCTACTGCCGTACACGTTATGCTTGAAGTACTACAGAAATGCTTCCCACAACAGATGAAACAGTGGGAACCAAAAATAAAAGAAATGATTCCTTCTTATGGCATGTCTTTAGTAGAAAACCCAGAGTTTTTCAATGAAATTCATACTTCTACAGCAGAGACACTCGGTCTAATCGAAAAAGAGCATGCTGTTGTTGAAAAAGAGTTGGTATTTAATTAGGTACTGGATGTAGAGACGAGATTGAGGTAACATTTTCAATAATATAAAGCGATACCCTTCCATCTATTTTATAGGTGGAAGGGTATTTTTTATATTTTGAAGTGGAAAGGCGGGGTAAACTGATTTTTAAGCTGGAGTGGTCCAACTACTTTTATTGGATTATATATAGGCTGGACTTGGAATCTTTATCACATTCTGACAGGGCAAGGGAAAACGGCGTGGATCCAGTCAAAAAGCGGGTGTTATTCTGACAAGGCAATGTAAAAAGGCGTGGGCCCTGTCAGAAAGCGGGTCTCATTCTGACAGGACGAGGCTATTCAAGCGAATTCAGATATTTTGATCCTTGATGAAGCAACATCAGGCATTGATACAAGTACTGAACTAGAAATTCAAAAGGGTATCAATCGTTTAACGGAAGGCCGAACAAGCTTTGTTATTGCCCACCGCTTGAAAACAATTGAAAATGCCGATCGTATTTTAGTCATTAACCAAGGGGAAGTTATCGAGTCAGGCACACATCAGGAGCTTTTACAAAAAAAAGGATTCTATTTTAATATGTATGATAGTCAGTTTAATAATTTATAGAGGTATTTGACTAGTAGAATTCAGTTAGGACCAGTTTGGATAGGGATTCTTAGCTTGTCACCAATGGTGGAGTGAATCGTGCTATAGTAAACATTTATATAATACTAATAAAATGTAAGCATTTAATCATAAAACAGGACAATACATAGTCTTCAGTTAATCTATGTATTGTCCTTTGTTTATTTGTGCTTTTATCTGTACAAGAATATCCAACTAGAGACGGCTCATACCGAGGTGTTCTCTACTATCCTTGTTGTATATTCTCTCTTCTGAGCAAATGCATAATGAAAGTATATAGCTGCTATTAACGATGCTATAGATGAAACGATGCAAAGGAAAAGATACCCTTTTTCATGACCTGCAATTTGAACAAGATACATGGCGAAAGGTCCGACAAGACTAATGCAAATGGAATATGCCATGAATCCAAAGCTGTTTGTTAATCCTCTAATCTCAGGTTCTACCTTTTCCATCATAATTTTCGATTCAATCGGATTTAAACTAAAGTTTGCAGATCGATATATGACAAAGGATATAATCGCAATCCAAATGTTTTGTGATAGACCAAGTAACAGTATTGCCGGGATGGATAAAAGATGATAGAGTGAAACTGTTTTTACATCTGAAAGGCTGCTAGTAATCTTTGAATTATAGGACATGCATATAACGGTGGCTAGTGTCCCTCCTGCTAGGATGATGCTAATCATAGAAGAAGATAAAGCAAACCTTTCTAAAAAAAATAAGTTCATAAACGGAAAAATAATCCCCAAGCTAACTCCTGCGATTGTCTTTGAAAAACTAAATTTAACGATTGGTAATAAAGATTTCGGTTTCGTTTTTATAAGAAACAACAGTGTACGCTGTCCTTTACTTGTCTTACGTTGTAACTCATTCTTTTTTACAAAGAGTAGCGGAATCATGCATAAAACGAGAAGTATTACTGTAATGGATAGGGTAATCCGAATGCTTACTGTATTTGATAAAAGAAAGAACTCCTTAATACTGTCTGAAACAATGCCCCCCAATAAAGTTCCTAAAAAGGTAAAGAAGGTGCCAGTGCTATATGCATAAGTAAACAGACTCTTCTTTTCTTGTGTAGTCGAGTATTCAGTTAGCAGGGGCACAAATGTCACGATGGTAGCAGCATGCCCAATCCCGATTACAAACCCCCAAAATGAAAGTTCATTTTGGGTGGTTGCAAATAAATTTCCGAAAAGAGCAACAGTTAAAATACTTACTCCGGTAATAACTCCTTTTTTTGAACCTAGACGGTCTGAGAACAGTCCAGCGGGAATATAAATAAGTCCCTGTGCTAAAAAATTCATGCCTAGTATTCTTCCAATAGTTACTTCATCCTGTACAATCCCTTGTAAATATAGATTATATAAAATAGAGTGAATTCCAAGACCTAAGCAAAACAAGAGATTCCAGAGTAATATTGATTGTATATTCATGGAATAAAGCCGAAATTGACTAAAAAACGAAAATGATTTCATTGAGCACACCCTTTCTAAGATAACTAATTTACATATTATTCCGACTGATTTACCATAACAAGTAGGCACTTTTTTGTTCGTAGAAAGAAAGGAGTATATAGAATGAAAAGGAAAAAATATAATTGTCCAGTAGAGTTAACTGTTGAAGTTATGGGCGGTAGATGGAAGTCGAGGATAATGTGGCACTTACGTAACAAGCCGTATCGATATGGTGAATTACGAAAGTTAATTCCAGATATCACCCAAAAAATGCTCACTCAATCATTACGTGAGCTTGAAGAGGATGGATTAATTACAAGAACGGAGTATCAAGAGAAGATTGTGAGAGTTGAATACTACCTAACGGAATATGGAGAATCGGCAATACCGTTGCTAGATTTAATGAGTCGGTGGGGCAAGGATCATAAGCAACGTATAGAAAAGATTGAACTGATAGAGAAAATGAGTGATTAAGTTCAGGACAGTTAGTACGAGTGGCACAAAACAGTAGAAAGCTGTAATTTTTTCTAGAACGAATTGAGAAAGGCGATGTAAGAGGATACAATACTTATAAATCAATAACTTTTATGCTTTTCAAGGGGAAGTAGGAGCTAAGTATGGATAACACAGAAATCAAACAATTACAACGACAAGTAACTTTGCTTAGAGCTGAAGGGAAATATAAGGAAACCATTGAGGCAGGTCATGATCTTCTTGAACGTGGATTGGAAATCAATGATTACAAATCTATTTTGACCGCGCATATTAACATGGCTGCTTCTTTCTATTGTATCGGCGATATAGAAGAGGCTTTTACTAGGATAGAGGCATATGATGCAATTTGTTCTACATATGGTGATGATGCAGATTGGGTAAACTTATATAATGTATTATTTTTGTTATATGAATTTAAAAAAGACTTCCAAAAGGCAAAGGAGACGCTTGAAAAAAGTATCGAATTAGCCAAGAAAATAGAAAAATATAATATTGTTAGCAATGGATACAGCAATCTCAGTCATCTATGTATAGTTGAGGAAAATTTTGTAAATGCTCTGAACTATGCCAAATTAGGCTTGGAGATGGCTAAATTACATAAACCAGAAAGTCCAATACTAGAACTAAGGGTTAAATTAAATCTCACAAAAGCATACATTGGCCTTGATGAAATAGATGCTTCCAAACTATTAATCAACGAAATAAGCAATGAACCTTTCTTAGATTCACTTCCTAGAGAAAAGGCTCAGTTCTATGATTTACAAGGAGCCTGGTATTCTAAACAAAAATTATATCCGGAAGCCTTTGAATCTTTTACAATTGCAAAACAGATTGCCGAAGGCTTCAACGATGTCTATTTATTAAAAACGATTCAAGAGGAAAGATGTAAGCTCTGTGATGTAATGAACGATGTTAACTTAGGATATATTGTTCAAAAAGAATATATTTCCTTACTCAAGGAGATTAGCGAACGAGAATTGGCATTTGCAGCTTTAAAATTAGATATTAAACATAGTATTTCAACTATGGAAAAGAAGGCAAATACAGATTATTTAACGGGTATTTATAATCGAAAGTACTTAGAGAAGACGGTTAATTCCTGGTTGGAGCAGAATGACGCTATGGTATGTATGGCCATTGATATTGATGATTTTAAATTTTATAATGATGAGTTTGGGCATCTTTTTGGAGATGAAGTTATAAAACAAGTAAGTAACACTTTATCAAGAGTATTGAATGAAAATGAAATCATCGGACGATATGGCGGAGATGAATTTGTTGTGGTCGTGAAGGGTGCTACTATCGATGAAGGGGAGAAAAAAGCGCAGCAATTTGAAAAAGTCGTAAGTAGCTTAGAGATTAAAAAGGATGATATCTCCGTTTCAGTAAAAATTAGTATTGGTGTTGCTGATAATTCGAGTGGTACCATTACTTCATTTGAACAATTATTTCATGTAGCTGATACGGCACTTTATCAAGCAAAAAAAAGCAGAAAAAACAAATTTTTGTAGGGAACTAAAGATAATTCACCTAAAAAAAATAGACGTCCAAAGGACGTCTATTTGCGTATTGCGGCGAGAGACAACACTCCACATTGTGCTTGCCTAAAAGGCACGTCAATCTCGTCTTATGCAATTCAGCTCATCGCTAGACAAGTATAACACCGTTTTCTGTAAAAGAGAAGATGAAATTAATGCTAATCCCTTCAGAAATAAATTACTATCTCTAAATTAGAGGAAACTATACCCTTATGAAACTTTTCGCTACTTTCATCGTAGAACATAACAGAACCTAACTAGGGGGAGACTTTATGTTTTCTGAGATAAATGCAAAGTTGATTGATATTCAAGGAGAATTGAGAAAAAGAGATAAATATCAGGCACAGCTGGAGGATTATGAGAAAGAGTTAGAAACCATTGAGGATAGGCTTTCTCAACTACGTATCCAGTTTGAATCAGAGCAAGAGGATGTTGAGAAGCTAGAGCGCATTAGTCTTTCAAGTATATTGGCTACATTAACTGGAACAAAGGATGAAAAGCTATCAAAGGAAAGACAAGAACTAATCTCTGCACAACTTAAACTAGAAGAAGCTGCAAAAGCCAAAATTGAAATTGACGACGAGATGTTAATGATTCGCAATAAGCTTATTGAGTTGAATAACACAGAGTATGAGTATCAACAACTTCTCTTGCAGAAGGAAAATATGATTAAAGTGAGTGATTCTCCTTATGCGGAAAAGGTTTTTGAATTGAGTGAGCGGGAAGGAGCTCTTCTGGCCTACATACATGAGATAGATGAGGCAAGAGTTGCCGGGAAACATGTGGAAGGTTCACTGAAAAAAGCAATAAAGTCTTTAGAGGATGCAGAGAATTGGGGAACATTTGATATGTTTGGTGGTGGAACCATTTCAGGATTTGTGAAGCATCAACACATTGATAAAGCTGAATCATATATACATCAAGCTCAAAAAAACATGAGGCATTTTCAAAAAGAATTGTTGGACGTTCAAGAAACAGCACATATTAAAGTGGATATCTCGGAACTATTAAAATTCGCTGATTTCTTCTTTGACGGATTTATAGCAGATTTTATGGTTCAAGGAAAAATCACTAAATCTTTGGAGCAAACAAGAGGGCATTATCGGAAAGTAAGGGACATTTTGGCGAAGTTAGAAGCTCAGTCTGAGGAAAAAGGGCAGGAACTAGATGTCATTCAGAGAGAAAAGCATGAGCTTGTAGAAAGATTATAGCTTTATAATGGGCTAAATATAATCGGCTTATAAAGCAGCTACTTTTGTGGTTGCTTCTTTTTTCGTTTTATCAGCATCAGCTGCAGTTTTAATGCACTCAGGGTGCCAAGATGCAAAGCAGACAGCTATCATTGTAAGAGCATTTGTGCACATTGGGGTGTCAATTTCAATATTGAAGGATTTTGCTAAAAAAGCACCACCGCTAACAGAAAAGAAAAAGGTGAAGAGAGCAAAACACGAATATCATCCAATCCGAATCCAGTTTAACCGACCGATACTTGCGATAAAAGAGGAGAAAGCCCGGCTTTCTCCTCTTCTGTGTTAAAAGTCTATAGATTTAATCCATAGAGGCGATAATTTCCTCCATCTTACGTGAGATAAGTGGATAGAAATATTTTTTAGCACTTGTTGTGGAATTCCCACCAAAAAAACCAGTGCCAGGGCAGGTTTTTACATTATAGTCTGGACCTTTGTCTAGAACCCGTTCTCCCGTCTTTACATTCCACCAATGGTGATACGTAATACTATCGATAGAAGGAGTTAGCCCAAATTTTATACAAAGGAGGGCATTGATATAGATGATTGTGTCCTTTTGTTCCTTCGTCATCATGTCCTGCCCAAGATCAAAATTTCCAACATGTTCTATTGCAATCCCAACCGAGTTCGCCGTCGGTCCAATTGAACCTTCAGGAGCCATGTTGAAAGGTCGAGAAACGGCTATTTTACCGTCAGGAAAGGTTGTAATATTTTGGGCAATGGTTTTCCATCCCATTTTATTGATATGGTAGCTCTCCATCCCTTTCAACAATTGAAAATGATTGGAACCGTTAAAACGATTGTATGACGGGATCCAGGTATGATGTTGTTGAATCAGATTTATTTTTCTTTTGAAAATATTGTTAAATAACCATTCCTGGAATTCCTCTTTTGTCATGAGGATGTGCTGACCTTGCATGGTCATCCTTTTCGGATTAATTTTTAAAATTTGACCGGCATAAAGCTGTTTATTTGTCAGTTTATTTGCTGATTTTATGGTCTCAACAGATGAATGGTATTTAGAGGCTAGTTCTTCAATGGTATCTCCAGCAATGACTTCATATGTAATGGGAACCCATAATTTCTGGCCAACCAACAGTAAATCAGACTGCATCCCGTTCGTGAGCTTTATTTCCTCGGAAGAAGTATCATATTTCTTGGCGATATCAGGTAGGGTGTCACCGACTTTCACTTCATAAATATTGTCTGGGCTATTTCTAGCTGCTTGAGCAGGAGCCAAAGGTATCACTAAACTTACAAGCAAACTAATAAGAAATATATGCGTTATCTTCATCGGATAAGTCCTTTCATTTGATGATCATTTTCTTAGTTTTAGTTTGTTGAACCGCAATGAGATTATACTTGAATTTTCAGTAGGGGGACGGGACATAGGGACAGGTTTATTTCCTTCTGTGTCCTCAAAAAACGTCATCCATGTACCTCATTACTTTGGAGCCTGTTGTATGCTGTCCCAACCCTATAATGAGTAGCCAAAGGGGTGTTGACCTCCAATCAAACCGGCTTGTACTACAAAGAGGTGCTGGACAAAAAAAGAAACCGTTGGCTGGCAACAGTTTCTTACGGATTCTTTTTACAAAGTAACATTTTTAATAGTATAAAAATTACATCTGAGTTCATTATACAAACATAGGATTATTTGGGACACGGAACCTGTCCCCATGTCCCACTAGAAGGAGGCAATCAAATATGAAGAGGTTTTTGTTTATGTTGTTGGTTTCTTTTTCTTTTTTTTCGTTAGCTGGTTGTGGTAATGATGAGGAGGATCTTAAGGAAGGGGAACAGATTGAAGAGATCGAGGAAGAGGATGAGATTGGCGATGGCGAGGTAAATGATGAGTAATTTCAAGCATTTACATTAAAGATGTATGAAAGCGAAAGAAGGATAACCATGTAATGGTTATCCTTCTTTCTATCTAATTGATACGTAAAGGAGTAGACGTTATTTTTTCAGTAGTAGATACATAAAATAAGGTGCTCCGATTAAGGCGACCATAATACCTGCCGCAATTCCTTCTGGGTCAACAATTGTGCGTCCAATAGTATCCGCGACTAATAAGAGCCACCCACCAATTAGTATGGCAACTGGTAGTGATAATTGGTTTCTAGGACCTACTATTGCTTTTGCTATATGCGGAGCCATTAGTCCGATAAAAGAGATACCCCCTGTAACAGAAACGGCAGAGGCTGCAAGGGCAACAGCTGCAATCAATAACAATAGTCGTTCTTTTTGAATGGCTACACCCACACCTGTTGCAACAGGCTCACTTAGTCCTAATAGATTGAGACGATTTGCTTTATATAATGAAAAAGGGATCAATACAATGAGCCATGGTAGCAGCGCCCAAATAAATGGCCAATCCGTACCCCATATGTTTCCAGCCAACCATTTTGAAATAAAATCAACCTTTTCACGTTCAGCAGAGGAAATCAGAATCACCATGGCTCCAGATAGTGCCATGGAAAAACCTACCCCTACAAGGACAAGTCTAATTGGTTGAAGTCCCCTCTTTTTTTGATAGGAAAAAAGATAAATGAAACTGGCTGAAAGTAAAGCGCCACAAAAAGCAACAAGAGGTATGACATATACAAAGGAACCTGGATCGAGCGGAAAAAATAAATAAAACGTTGCAATTGCAACACCTGCTCCGGAGTTAATTCCAATAATCCCAGGGTCTGCAAGGTCATTGCGTGTAATGCTTTGTAAAATGGCACCAGACAAAGCCAGTGCCATTCCTCCTAAAAGAGTGATGAAAATACGTGGCATGCGTATGGAAAATAAGACAAATTCTTCTTTAAATGCACCCTGACCCAGTAATGTGGGTAATAGTCTGTCATAGGTTAGGGAGGAATAGCCAATTCCCATACTTAGAAGAATTGTACTGAATAGTAGTATGACTAGCGCCAAAAGTATCAATCGTTGTTTCTTTACTATAGTTGGATGGATCATGAGAAAGCTTTTCCTCCTTTATGTACGATAAATAGGAAGAAGGGTAGCCCCATTACCGCGATAATTGCAGCAACAGGTGTTTCAAACGGGGCATGAATCGTCCGACCGAGTGTGTCAGCAAGGAGCATAAAAATTGCTCCTGTAAAAACCGACATTGGAATGATAAATCGATAATCTGTTCCAACTAGCGCACGTACGATATGTGGCACCATTAGGCCAATAAAAGCCATATTTCCTACGAGTGCAACGGCTGCACCTGCAAGTAATATAATGATCATAAAAAGTAACGTCTTAATTAATGTTGTCTTTTGTCCTAATCCAACAGCTACCTCTTCACTTAAACTTAGAATAGTGAGTTGCCTAGAAAGGAAGAGAGATAGCAAAATTCCAATGACAATGAAAGGCACAATTACTTGAAGCTGGCCCCAGGTCGTTCCAATTAGCCCTCCAGCAGTCCACATTGAGATATCCTTTGAGATTTTATAATAAATACCAACACCTTCAGCTATAGCAAACAAGAATGTAGAAACAGCTGCACCTGCTAGGACGATACGAAGGGGCGAGAAACCACCTTTATTGATTGACCCTAATCCGAAGACCAGTAAGGCACCAATTGCAGCTCCAATAAAACAACCAACCATAATGCTAAAGTAATTAGCAGAGGGGATTAGAGCAATTGTAATCGCAAGGGCTGCATTTGCACCGGCTGTTAACCCAAGAAGTCCTGGATCTGCTAGCGGGTTTCTAGTCATTCCTTGCATAATTGCTCCCGAAACGGCCAATGCTGCTCCCACAAGAATCGCTCCTAGTTCACGAGGTAAACGAAGCTCACGAATAATAGAAATGGTACTACTTTTTGTTTCGGATGTTAATGCGAGCCAAACATCTTTAATCGTGGTATCGGCTGCACCAAATACCATAGAAACAATAAACATTACAAAAAACAAAAGAATAGCGATTAAAATTTTATAAAGAAATGGGAGGAAAGAGTTGTTTTTTATCATTTGTCTCTCACTTTTCGTAAAGGGTGAATTCAATAAACCGGAGGAGCCTCTATCGCTCATACAACGGTTTTTAGTACTCCCCAAAATCAATTATTCGTTACCTAAAAAGCTCTTTTTAAAGAATTCAAGTTGAAACTCCAGGCTAATTGGATCATTAAAGTAAAATTCCTTCGCATTCACTTCAAATACGTGATTGTTTTTAACAGCTGGAATGTTTTTGTATGTTTCTGTTTCCTGAAAAGAATTATCTTGGTCAGAGTCTTTGCTAAAAATTAAATAATCTCCAGCAACCTCAGGGAGTATTTCTAATGATAAAGCATAGAACCCAGCGTCAAGTGCCAGTTCTTTTACCTTTTCTGGCATAGCCAATTTCATTTCTTGATAAAGTATTTCTGTACCACGTGCCCAGTTATCCCCAAATACATAGAGCTGTTTATCAAAATTTTCAATGACAGATACGGTTGCATCTTCTCCGATTTTTGCTTTGATCTCTTCCCCAGCCTGTAGAGAACGTTTCTTAAAATCATCAATCCAAGCTTGTGCTACTGATTTTTTATTTACTAGTTTTCCAATCTCTAAATGTTGTGTTAAATAATCTAATTTTCCATAGGTAAATGTTACCGTAGGAGCGATTTCGTTAAGCTTATCAATATTCTTTGTAGTAGATAAGCCGATAATTAAGTCTGGATCTAATTCGATTATTTTTTCGAGACTATCTTCAGATACTTCCTCAGCATTTTTTAATTTTTCTTCAAATCGAGGATTCATTTTGGACCAGGAATCAACGCCAACTATGTTTACATCTAAAGCTAAAACATTACCGGCAAAAGTAGAAAGTACAACGACCCGTTCGGGATTTGCTGGGACCTCGATAGGGCCAGTTTCAGATTGGTAGGTTATGGTTTCTGGTTCTTTATCCTCTTTTTTTGGAGCCGCTTCTTTTCCTGTAGAGTCACTATTGCTACATGCGCTAACGACTAGCAGAGATAAGAGTGTGAGCAGAATTACTAGTTTTTTCATTTTGATATTCTCCTTTTAGTAGATTGTATGTAATGCACATTGGCTTGTTCGTGCGGGGATCTCGACCAAGTACAGCATCAATTTTAAATACCTTTTTCAACACTTCATGGGTAATGACTTCTTCACAGGAACCTGCTTTTACAACTTCACCGTCTTTTAAGGCAACTACATAATCTGCAAACCGAGCGGCTTGGTTTAAGTCATGAAGCACCATTACGATTGTTCTTTGTTGTTCGTGGTTTAGTTTCTGTAATAGCTCTAGTACCTCTAATTGGTGTGCCATATCAAGATAGGTTGTTGGTTCATCAAGAAAAATCATCTCTGTTTCTTGTGCGAGTGCCATTGCAATCCAAACCCGTTGGCGTTGCCCACCTGATAAAGAGTCAACAGGAAGGTACTTAAAGTCAATGGTCCCTGTTACAGTAAGAGCCCATTCAATGACTTCGTAGTCTTTTTTTGTTAACCTACCAAACCCTTTTTGATAGGGGAATCGACCATACGATACAAGTTCACCAACAGTAAGCCCGGCAGTGCCCTCGGGTGATTGTGGAAGGATAGCTAGTTCCTTAGCAAGTTCTTTCGTGTTTATTTTTGAGATGAATCTTCCATCTAAAACAACGGCACCAGAATCATAAGGGATAATGCGGGTAATGGCTTTGAGAAGGGTCGATTTCCCACAACCATTTGAGCCGATTATTGCCGTAATTTTCTTATCGGGTATTTTTATGTCGAGATTCCTTACGATTAAACGTTCACCATAGCCAATGTTCAATTCATTTGTAAATAGGCGAACCATTATTAGACCTCCAATTTATTGAAAAAGAATAATTGATAATGATTATCAGTATCAATTTATTAATAACTATAAAACGGAAGAATTTCTGTTGTCAACAAAAAAATTTATATTGTGAAAATAAAGAAAGTAAGGTAAAGTTTATTGAGAATGATAATCAATTACAATTACCCCGAGGTGAATACCAGTGAATCAACCTGATATTTTTGATGTTACAATCATTGGAGGCGGACCGGCAGGACTTTACTCAGCCTTTTATAGTGGGCTTAGAAAAATGAAAACAAAATTGATTGAATTCCAGTCTCAATTAGGTGGAAAAATTCATATGTACCCAGAAAAAATGATCTGGGACGTCGGTGGTCTAACACCTATTTCTGGTGGGCAATTAATCGACCAACTAGTTCAACAGGGTCTTACATTTGATCCCACAGTCGTGTTAAATGAAAAGGTTGTTTCCATAACTAAAAATGAAAATAACCTGTTTCTATTGCATGCTGTTTCTGGTAAAGTTCATTATTCAAGGGCGGTCATTGTTGCAATTGGAAGTGGGATTATAAAGCCGCAAAAACTTGATATTGAAGGCGCGGAGAGGTTCGAGATTTCTAACCTGAATTACACTGTGAAATCGTTACAACATTTTAGAGATAAAACAGTTATTATATCAGGAGGCGGAGATACTGCAATTGATTGGGCGAATGAATTAGTACCGTTAGCAAAGCAGGTCATTGTGACGTATAGAAAAGAATCATTTACGGCTCATGAAGCTCAAATATCACAGCTTTTAAATAGTTCCGCACTTTGTTTTTTTAACACATCGATAACGAAATTAATAGCAAATAAAAATAGTAATGTAATTGAGAAGGTTGAGTTGAGAAATAAACAAACAGGAGAGGTTTGGTATCAGGATATAGACGAAGTCATCGTTAATCATGGATTTGAACAGGATGCAGCGTTATTAAAGGACAGTGAACTGCAAATTCAAATTGCAGACAATTACTATATCGCAGGAAATGCTATGAGTGAATCCTCAGTACCTGGATTGTATGGAGCAGGAGATATACTCAAACATGAAGGGAAACTGCATTTAATAGCTGGAACATTTCAGGATGCTGCCAATGCTGTTAATAAAGCCAAAAAGTTTATTGAACCTGATTCTGAAGAGTATGGAATGGTATCTTCTCATAATGAACTATTCAAAAATAAACAACTAGTAGAAAAAGTGTTAAGGTAGTTTGCTAGAAGAAAGAAAACGCTAGAGTTCTCTATCGTTCAGACTGTTGACAAACGCTCACATACTACATTACTTGCCTCGTTCGTCCGCTCATGAAGATACTTCTATTCGCGTCTTCGTTCGGCTGCACGCCTTATCTGACAAGCGTTTTCAAGATAGTCTGTGGATACACAAACTCTAGTTTTTTTTTGGGGAATAAGAGTAGACAAAGTCAAATTGCCTTTGTCCACTCTCAACGCTAGTGTTCTCTAGTGTTTTTAATACTAACTATTAGTCTACAAGGCCCCAATCCTTTTTGTTTAGAGTGTAATGGTGATAAGTTTGATTATCAATCACTACATTTCCAGCCAGTCGGAACCCAACTTTTTGTATCACTCGATTTGAGCTGAAATTGTGGGTGAGAGCTAAAGCATTCAATACGTCAACGTTGGTATTTTCAAACAAATAGGCGATGAGAGCTTTTGATGCTTTTGTAGTATAGCCTTTATTTCTATAATGTTTTGAAATGGCATATGCAATTTCTCGATTCGGTGCTGGGAGCTCATCTTTAATACCAGTCATACAAAATCCGATTAGCTTTCCAGTTTCTTTTAAAATGATTCCCAGTCTAAGGTAGGTTTGATCTTCTATAGTAGGGACTGCTGCTAAAAATCGTTTGTTTGAAGGGATTTCATAATTAGCTACCCAGTCTCGTCTCGTTTCTAATGTTGTCTTAAAATCAGGTAAAAATTCATATACTTCCGGTTGAGCGGTTAGCTCATAGATCGCCTCTGCATCTTCTATCGTATATTCACGTAACAAAAACTCGCCACAATCGATTGTAAATAAGTCACTCATTTTATATATACTCCTCACTTTTTTTATCAAGCAAAAACACACTAACCTAAATTACCATGAATACCCAAATGGGACAAGGGGACAGGTACATTGTCCCAACTGATAAACTTCAAAATTCAATGTTAAACCAAATGTTCAACAATCTGAACAAGTCTTAATCTATTACTTAAAGCAAAAAAGCGTGTAAACTGGTATCCAGTTTACACGCTACTTTTTATAGTTCTTAGTTAAGCTGCATTTACAGTGCCTTTTGTGGTTTTCTTATCGTTGATATATTTTGTAAGGTAAGGAACTGCTAATCTGTCTACACCGTAGTAGTAAGTAGCAGTACCAGCAAATAATAGGATTACAGCAACTGTAAAGAGAATTGGGTTTGTGCTTGTTGTGCCAGCTAATAGAAAGTTCAGGTTCATGAATGCACCTGCTAGTAAAGCTGGGATTGTAGCAGCACCTAGAATTAATCCAAGACCTACTAAGAATTCGCCCCAAGGAATTAATACGTTAAATAATTCTACGTTTGGAACGGCAAAGCTTTCAAGGAATGCTCCGTACCAGCCTTGCACTGCGGGGTGATCTCCTCCAGCTTTTGCAATTGCACCAGCAAGAAAACCTCCTGCATCAAAACCGTCTACTATTTTATGATAACCAGCCTCAATCCACTGGATTCCTAGCCAAATACGTAATACTGTCCATATAACCGCCATCTTTGGTCCTCTTAAAAATGTTTTCATCATAATCTCTCCTTTTACTTGTATTGTGAAATGTTTCACAAATAGTTGTAAAAAAATATTATTTGGATGATACCTAGCTGCCAGCTTTGTTATAGAAGTTTGTGAAGTTTTTCACTAACTTTCTACACTCTTACTATACTGCACATGTTAACAGAATTCAATAGGCTTCACATATATGTCACAAATAATTTCGAAATAAAATGTAATCTCACTTTCTAACTTTCCGAAACCTTTACCATAATTTTTCGTCATATAGATATCGACTAATTGGTTTATAAGAATTACATAAAATCAAAATGTGTTAGTTGTTGGCAAACAACAGAAATGGGGGAACATATGGGGCAACAATCCTTTAAGACCTTTGTAACGGTCTGGATCGGGCAATTAATATCGATTATCGGAACAAGTTTAACGAGCTTTGGGATTGGGGTGTGGGTTCTAAAAGAAACAGGATCCGTTACACAGTTTTCATTAATATTAATGTTTGCATCGGTACCGGCTATTCTTGTATCACCGTTTGCGGGAGTAATCGTAGACCGTTGGAAAAGAAAATGGGTATTAGTCATAAGTGATTCTTTGGCGGGATTAAGTACACTGGTTATTTTTTTATTACTATTAACAAATCAACTGGAAATTTGGCATATATACATTGCAAGTGCTGTAGCTTCACTTAGTAGTGCATTTCAGTCTCCTGCTTATCAATCTTCCATTACACTAATGGTTCCGAAGGCTCAATTGATACGAGCGAATGGAATGGTACAGATGGCAGAAGCTACATCCGTTGTTATTGCACCTCTGTTAGCAGGTTTTTTGGTAGTTGAAATAGGCATAAAAGGGATTATTTTAATTGATTTTGTTACTTTTCTATTCGCAATTACAATACTGCTATTTACAAAAATACCAGAAATACAACAGTCAAATTCAGCTACTCCTAGTAAAATATCATTTTTAAAGGATGCTCTAACTGGATGGAAGTACATCATGGATCGCCCTGGATTAAAAGGTCTCATTCTCTTTTTCGCGGTATCAAATTTATTGTTGGGATTTTTTAATGTATTGTTACAGCCTCTTGTTTTATCTTTCTCAAATGAAAAAGTACTGGGAGCATGTCTCTCCTTTGCGGGTATAGGAATGCTTTTAGGAGGACTCATTGTAAGTGTGTGGGGATGCCCAAAAAATCGTATCACAACGGTCATGATTTCGGGTGCTCTTGGTGGAATCTTTCTAGCAGTAACAGGTATGAAACCATCACCTTATTTCGTCGCAATCGGTGGCTTTGTGTTATTTTTAATGCTCCCATTTGCAAATGGTGCTAGTCAAACTATATGGCAGACTAAAGTATCGCCCGATGTTCAAGGACGGGTATTTGCATTAAGGAGAATGATTAGTATCTCGCTATCACCGGTTGCATATATATCCGCTGGCCCTATTGTCGAAAAAATTTTTGAGCCATTTATAGCGAGAGATTCTGGAGCATCAACTGTTATTAAATCCATAATTGGAAATGGAACAGGACGTGGAATGGCTTTATTTCTCATTCTGATTGGCTTAGTGTGGTCAGTTACAACGATATTTATCTTAATGAACCCACGTGTACGTAGAATTGAAGCAGAATTGCCAGATGCAATTGATATCCATAATGTAACGAATAAAAATCAAACCATTACAGCACTCGATACGTAGGATTATTCATAAAACTATAGGAAAAGGCTGTGGTTATAACATGTGTGTACTTTCCAAATATGTACCAGGAGCTCTACTGATTTGATAATTTCGGATATGGAAATCCAGGATACGGAAAGAGTTATATTACTGAAAGCAACAGCGAGCAACGGGGTTTTTGGATCTAATTAAATAGAAATTTACGTAGCCATTATCATAACCGGTATATTACGAAGTAAAGATGATAAATATACTGGTAGAGGTGATAGCTATGAACATAGTTTGGGGTATATTCGGAATTATAGTTGTATTAGGAATTGCTTTTCTTCTATCAAATAATAAAAAGGCAATCAACCCTCGTACGATTTTAGGAGGTTTGGCCATTCAGCTTTTGTTTGCTTTCATTGTTTTAGAATGGGAAGCAGGGAGAGCTGGCTTAAATTGGTTTTCTATGAGGGTACAGGATATTATTAATTTTGCTAATGAAGGAATAGGATTCCTATTTGGTACACTTTCAGATTCGGAAAAGTTCGGCTTTGTCTTTGCGATTCAAGTATTAACTATTATTATTTTCTTTTCCTCCTTAATATCTGTCTTGTATTATGTAGGAATAATGCAATGGTTTATTAAGATAATAGGTGGCGGCTTGGCAAGATTACTGGGAACAAGTAAAACGGAGTCTATGTCCGCAGCAGCCAATATTTTTGTTGGTCAAACTGAAGCACCACTCGTAATACGACCTTATATTGCTAAAATGACGAGATCCGAGTTATTTGCCGTTATGACGGGTGGATTAGCTTCGGTATCTGGTTCCGTGCTGGTCGGTTATGCCCTGATGGGGGTACCCCTTGAGTATCTTTTAGCTGCTAGTTTTATGGCAGCACCAGCAGGCTTAATTTTAGCAAAGGTCATTATGCCAGAGATAGAGCGTTCAGAAGTAAAAGATTTTGAAATGGAAAAGGATCAAGAAGCTACTAATGTCATTGATGCTGCAGCTCGAGGAGCAAGTGATGGATTATCTCTTGCCCTAAACGTAGGAGCTATGCTGTTAGCGTTTATTGCGTTAATAGCATTGATCAATGGCATTTTAGGTGGAATAGGTGGTTTATTTGGGTATGGGACCCTAAGTCTTGAGGGAATTTTAGGTGTTATATTTTCACCGCTTGCTTTTGCAATAGGTGTGCCTTGGTCAGAGGCGATTACAGCAGGAAGCTTTATTGGTCAAAAGCTTGTGTTAAATGAGTTTGTTGCGTATTCAGCTTTTGGACCACAAATCGAGAATCTTTCTGCTAAAACGGTAATTGTTATAAGCTTTGCTTTGTGTGGCTTTGCAAATTTAAGCTCGATGGCTATTTTACTTGGAGGATTAGGTGGTATGGCACCTAGCCGCCGACATGACATCGCAAAGCTAGGAATTCGTTCTGTTGCAGCTGGTATGCTAGCTTCTTTATTAAGTGCTGCGATAGCAGGTATGTTCATATAGCTATAGTCGAAAAAGAAGAATGGAGTACGTAACATGTATCTGTACTCGATTCTTTTTTTTGAAGGATAGGAAAGTATAAAAAATTTGAAGATAGTATCTATGTCCAGCTCCAGCGCATAGCCAGTTTTTACCCAGAATAAGCTTCTTCGATTATCTTGCGCAAAAGCTCGCTTTTAAGCACCTCAAGGTCAAATAACCTGTTGCAAGAAAAGTCAAAGAGCGACTTTTTTGCAACAGAACATATGCTTGTCGGGGGTGAACAAGGCGCTTGCGCTTTTTTTAAATTATCCTATTTTTATTCAAAAGTATTATGATATATGGCAGAAATCTAGTAGCTAGAAATAAGGTGTAATAGTTCTTGAAAGACCCTTTATTCTATGTCAATATTGATATATTGATGATAGCCTAGGATGTGAAAATGTTCTAAAAGTTATCTATTAAAAGGGCAGAACAATTATACGAAATTTTGTCCCTACACATAATATCGCAGAAGTAACTAGGCTTCTTTGAGCCTAACAGTCCCTAGATTTAGTGCGATTTTTTTTGTTACCTTTTAAACACATTTTTTTAGAGAAATATCAGGGAGATAGATAGTATGAAAAATAAAGCAGTGATATTAGGAACAAATTATTATATTGGCCTAAGTACGATCAGATGCTTAGGTGTTAATGGTATACATACAGTTGCGGTAGATTATTCGTACGACAACACCTATGGTGCTGATTCAAAATATTGTTCAGAACGAGTTATAGCACCTCATTATCGTAAGGATAAGGAAGGGTTTATTGCGTTTTTAAAAGAGTATTCTCGGAAGCAAACCGCAACACCTGTACTCATTCCCTGCCATGATTCTTATGTAGAGGTAATCGATGAATACCTAGATGAGTTAAAGGAATATTACTTGATTCCTCAAACGGAGCAAGGTTTATATACGAAGACAATGGATAAGGAGCTTCTCCATCAATTAGCAAGTGAGCATGGAGTCGCAGTTCCCGAAACGGTTCGCCTTAATGAAGAGAACTTTTATGAAAAGATAGAAGAAACTATTAAATATCCATGTTTAGTAAAACCGACTGACTCACCGACCTTTGTCTCGATTTTTCGTAAAAAATTATTTAAGGTCCATAATCGCCAAGAGCTGGATGAAGCGGTTGAAAAAGCAAAGAACGCAAACCAAGAGGTGATTGTTCAAAGGATTATTCCTGGCTTTGATGACCATATGTACACGTTTGATGCATACTTAAACCAAGATTCTAAAGTAACACATTGGGTTACGTGTAATAAGTACCGTCAGTATCCAATTAATTTTGGGGCATCTGTTTATACAGGGCAGAAGTATGTTCCCGAGCTTTATGAGATCGGTGCTGCGTTCTTAGAAGCAATTGGATTTAAAGGATTTGTAGAAATTGAATTTAAGAAGGATGCCGAAACCGGTAAATTTTACTTGATTGAATTGAATGTTAGGATAACGAACCTAAACAGTTTATTATATAAGGTGGGCGTAAACTTCCCGTATATCACATATCGCGAGTTAACGGGGAACCCAGTAGAACCAAAAGCAGTAGAACGAGATACCAATCTTGTTTTTTGGTATGCGTATGAAGATTATTATGCCATTAAGGGCTATTTACGAACAGGACAGCTTTCATTAGGTCAAGTGATCAAATCGTTATTTAAACCAAAGGCATATGCCATTTGGGATCCACGTGATCCTAAGCCATTCATTTCATTTGTGAAAATGATTGCAGGTAAGAAATTTAAAAAGAAATCAAGCCGCTAACATAGAGAGAGCGTATTAGAAGAGAGGGATTAGTATGGTTAAAATAAGTGACCTTCTTTCATCTATAGAGGTTATCAAATGCATTAACGAAAAAGACGTTGAGATAACTGGTTTATCCTATCATTCAGGAAAGGTTTCAAAGGGACATCTATTTGTCTGTATCAAGGGATACAAAACAGATGGCCATAAATACCTTTCTCAAGCAATAGAGAACGGGGCTATAGCAACGGTTGTTGAGGACATACAAGAGGGAATTGAGATCCCTCAAATCGTTGTAAAAAATAGTAGAATCGCGTTAGCACAGTTAGCTGCTTCATTTTATGGTAGTCCCTCTGAGAAAATGAGCATGATCGGGATTACGGCAACGAATGGGAAAACAACTACTTCGTTTATGACAAATGCTATTTTAGAAGAAGAAGGCTACCGTACAGGATTAATTGGGACAGTATCTATAAAGATAGATGACATTTCAATCCCTTCGGAGCTTACTACACCTGAATCACTAGATTTACAATTTTACCTTAGACAAATGCTAGACCGTGATGTATCTCACGTAACGATGGAGGTTTCATCAAACGCACTTGAAACACATCGTGTGGAAAAGGTAGATTATGATATTGTTACCCTTAATAATGTGAGTCGTGAACATATTGATTCCCACGGATCCTTTGAAAACTATTTTGAAACGAAATCTGGTTTAATCAGAAATGCGAGTGAAAATAGCTTTGCTGTCTTAAATTTAGATTGTCCTTATTCTGCTTCACTCATGGATAAGACAAAAGCACAGGTTATTACGTTTGGCCTCGATAGTAAAGAAGGGCATCTTAGCTGTAAGAACTTGGATTTGACCACAGGTAGAGCTCGCTTTACAATAGAAATTTTAAAGCCTATTACACGATATAATTACGAATATCTCCCAGGTGAGTTTGATATCGAGCTGTCTGTTCCTGGCTTACATTCTGTCTACAATGCAATGGTAGCAGTTGCGATCGGACTTCTTTGTGGGGTTTCGATTTCTTCTATCCAAAAAGGGCTAAAAGCTTTTGGGGGAGTGGAACGCCGTTTTGAATTTATCTATGAAGATGATTTCAAGATTGTGGATGATCACTTTGCAAATGCAGGTAATATTGATGTGACGTTACAGACGTTACAGTACATGGAATATAAGGATCTTCATCTTGTGTATGCTATAAGAGGGGAAAGAGGTCCAACTGTAAATAGAGAAAATGCGGAAGCCATTGCAAAGTGGGCCGCTAAGCTTGGATTTAATGAAGTCATAGCTACGAAGAGCGTCTCCCATGTTACATCAAAGGATACAGTAACAGATGAAGAGACAGCGGTCTTCCAGGAAGTCATGTCAGAAGCGAATATCAAGGTTCATTTATATGATGAGCTACCAGATGCCATTGCACATGCCCTTTCCAAAGCAGAAGCAGGAGATGTTGTACTTTTAGCGGGTGCTCAAGGTATGGATTATGGCGGCGGAATTGCGTTACAACAAATCGCGAAAACAAGACGTGACATTCCGTTAGAGAAACTGTTCTTCCCTTTACGTCATAGAGTAGCTGGGCTATCAAAAGAACAAAGACAAATGATGGGACGTAGTGAGCTTTAATAGGAAAGAGATTCTATAAATCAGACAACGAAGCGTAGGCTTCTTGTATTTACAAACAATCATAAAAAAATCCTCGATTACTGAGCCGCTGGGCAAAAGCAGAGTCGTAGTTTTACACTTAGCTTATAGAACGGTTGTTTACTTTCTATAAGCTAAAATAAACAATTAAAGGTGATTTAATATGTGTGGCTTCGTTGGTTTTGCAGATACAAAAATCGATATTGATAAAATAAAAACAATTAATGATATGATGGACACTATTATTCATAGAGGTCCTGATAGTGGTGATTACTTTTCTGATGATCATGCAACTCTAGGCTTTAGACGTCTAAGTATTATTGATTTATCAGAAGAGGGAAGCCAGCCAATGTACAATGAAGATAAAAGCTGTGTATTGGTGTTTAATGGTGAAATTTACAATTATCAAGAAATACGAAAAGATCTCCTTGAAAAAGGTCATATTTTTAAATGTGACTCAGATAGTGAGGTTGTCATTCATGCCTATGAAGAGTATGGAGTAGAACTTTTACAAAAGGTTCGAGGCATGTTTGCATTCGCTATTTGGGATAAAAACAAGGAAACGATGTTTTTAGCAAGAGATTTCTTTGGAATCAAGCCTCTTTACTATACACAAAACACAATTGATAACTCTCTTATTTTCGGTTCTGAAATTAAGTCCTTCTTAAAGCAACCAGCTTTTAAAAAGGAACTTAACAAGGATGCACTAAAACCATATCTAACATTCCAGTATTCTGTGCTAGACGAAACGTTCTTCAAAGGTGTTTATAAGTTAAAGCCAGGTCACTATATGATTTACAAGAAGGGTGAAATGGAAATAAAGCCTTACTGGGGAATTGATTTTGATGAAACAGAGCGCGGCTTAGAACATTATATTGAAGAAATTAATAAGACTCTAAAAGAATCAGTGGAATATCATAGAATTAGTGATGTAAAGGTAGGATCCTTCCTCTCTGGTGGAATTGACTCTAGTTATATTACAGCATTGCTAAAGCCTAACAAGACATTCTCGGTTGGTTTCCAGGATTACGAGGGAATCTTTAATGAAACGAATTTAGCAAAGGATCTATCTGATATTCTAGAAATAGAGAACTACAAAAAGCTTATGAATGCAGATGAAGCTTTTGAAAAGCTACCTACGATTCAATATCATATGGATGAACCGCAATCAAACCTTTCTTCTGTTCCGTTGTATTTCTTATCTGAGCTGGCTAGTAAGCATGTAACAGTTGTTCTATCAGGAGAAGGTGCAGATGAAATCTTTGGTGGGTATGTTTGGTATCAAAAATCCGCTAAGTTAGAAAAATATGAAAAGATTCCGTATGCGATTCGTCGACCAATTTCCCTGCTAAGTAAGGCTTTACCAAAAAACAAGATTACGACTTTCTTGGTAAAGGGTGGACAAAAGGTTGAAGAGAAGTTCATCGGACAAGCGAAGGTTTTTGAAGAAGAGGATGCAAGACGTGTTCTAAAAGAAGATTATCATTCAGGCCCTTCTATCGAGAGTATCACGAAAAAAGTCTATGCCCAGGTAAAAGGGAAAGACGATGTAACAAAAATGCAGTATCTTGACCTAAAGCTATGGTTGCCTGGAGATATTCTTTTAAAAGCAGATAAAATGAGTATGGCTCACTCCATTGAGTTAAGGGTGCCATTTTTAGATAAAGAAGTAATGAAATTGGCTTCAGAAATTCCAAGTAAACTACGTGTAAATCAAATCGATACAAAGTATGCCTTGAGAGCAGCTTCTAAGAAGGTTCTTCCAGATGAGTGGGCAAATAGAGAGAAAGTTGGATTCCCGGTACCAGTTAGACACTGGCTACGTGAAGAAAAATATTACAACATCGTTAAAGACATGTTCCAATCAGAAATCGCGAAAGAATTTTTCAATACAGATGAACTCATGAAATACCTTGATGAGCATTATCACGGAAAACAAAATTACGCGAGATACATTTGGACAGTGTATGTTTTCCTAGTATGGTACAAGAAGTTCTTTATCGAGTTATAAATTACGTATTTTTCTCATATAATGATTTGTATGCTAGCACTTTCTCTAGCTATTTACTTACCAAAGGGGCAGATAAAAGTGAAAAAAATAGTAGGTATCATATTATTTTTAAACTTAATATGTGTCATTTATCTAGTTGGGAATGTGGATGCGCTAAAGGGAATCGCTAGCGGCATAATCGCAGGATCAAAAGAACAAGCAACAGCATTACTTCATATGTCGACAAGAGAATCTAATCAATACAAGAAAACGGTGGATGGGATTACGGAGGTTCTTATTCCTGTTGATACAGTTCTACAATTACCGGAACTGCCCAACGGCTGCGAAATCACTTCATTAACCTCCATCCTCCATTTTTATGGATATCCTGTTTCTAAAACAGATATGGCCGATAATTATTTACCGAAAGAACCATTTATAAAAAAGAACAACATATTATATGGGGCTGATCCCTATAAAGCGTATGCAGGTAATCCAAGAGAAAAAAGTGGCTTTTTTTCTTACGCACCACCCATTGTCACGGCAGCAAATTCTTTTTTTAAGCATGAAAAGTCAAATATGACTGCTGTTGATATGAGTGGTAGTTCTCGAGAAGAAATCATGAAGCAAATTGATCGAGGCAATCCAGTTGTTATTTGGGTCACGCTAGACCTAAGTGAACCAAAGCTTACTTATGCTTGGAAGTTTCATGATAACGGACAGCATTTTTCGGCTCCAACAAATCTACATTCCGTAGTATTAAATGGGTATGTAGGTGATAAGGTTCATGTGATGGACCCATTGAAAGGACAAGTGACATATGATGCTGGCGTTTTTTTTGAAAGCTATTATGCACTTGGAAGTCATGCAATGATGATTAAAAAGTAAGAAGAGGTTGTTCAAAAAGTCATCTAGTAAAATTACGAAGGTAAGCGTATTTTTATAGGGAAAAAAGATTACATAGTATAATGATTGTATATTTGAAACTCAAGGAAGCGTTCTTGACTATGTCTCGATTTAACTAGGCTGTTTTTCCTTGAAGATCTTGCTTTTTGATTCGTTGATTTTTTGAACAAGCATTACGAGTAAAGGCGAAACTAGGTGTGTAAAATGGAACAAAAAAGTTTAGGGGTTATTGGTGGCATGGGACCAAAGGCGACATCTGTATTCTTTGATAAGGTCGTAGACCGTACGGATGCACACAAAGACCAGGAACATATTAATATGATCATCCTTAATCATGCGACCCTTCCTGATAGAACAAATGCAATATTAACAAACACGGGTGACAATTTCCTGCAGGCAATAAAAAGGGATTTCTCCATCCTTGAGTCAGCAGGAGTTGCAAACATAGCAATACCATGTAATACTTCACATTATTTTTATGATGAGCTTCAAAAAATGACAAGCATACCTATTATCAACATGGTGGAAGAAACCATAAAAGAAATTTATGAAACATATGGAGAACATACCAAGGTTGGAATCCTAGCGACAAATGGAACCATTCGAAGTGGTATTTATGCAAAGGTGAGTGAAAAGTATAATTTGAATCTTTATACCCCTGAAGCAGCTCTCCAAGAGAAGGTAATGGATATTATATACAATGGTGTGAAAAGTGATTTGGATGTAGATCCAGGGAAACTAGAGGAGCTTATAAAACAACTTGTAGAAAAAGAACAATGTAAATGCGTGATATTGGCATGTACAGAGTTATCCTGCATAAAATTAAGTGAAGAGATTGCAGGTTACTGTATAGACGCAATGAATGTGCTTGTAGAGCGTTCAATTGTGAGATCAGGGAAACAAGTAAAGCCCATGAAATAAGCTGTAAAATAGACCGGGCCAATATGGAGGAATCTATGAATCATAACCAAGTGGAAGCGTTTGAACAATTTTTACTAGAGTCTTTTAGCAAGGATGTATCTTTCAGGGAATTAAGACTATCACAGGAGGAAGTGCAATATATTCAAAAAAACTACCCTCGTGCTAGTGTACGTAAATCTCCGGTAGCAGAAAGTTCAGACGGAAAAGCGTGGTATGAGGTAGAATTATTTCTTCATGATAGAGCGGTACTGTTCGAGGACACAACGAAATTGCAAATAGAGCTTCTCCAACAAGAAAACCAACGGCTTGTAAAAGAGCTAGAGGAATTGAAGCATTCCTTAAAAGTTGTTTCTAAATAGGCTTGCCCTAAGGCACACTGAATTCTTTACGGATTCTAGTGTGTTTTTTTTTGGAAAGTTATGTGGGAAAAGCGAGACACTGCAGCAAAGAATAGGTGGTTTACGGATCGCCCGCGGAAAGCGAGTGTATTTCCGTTAATAAAAGTGAAAAAATAACAAAGTTTACGATAACAGCCCTTTTGTAAACAGAACCGTAACATCTCTAGTGGTTTTTTCAAATAAGTCATGTCGAAAATTATTTTATAAGAGACACAGCCTTCTTAATGATTGAAAATCTAGCATCTAGCTTCAGTAATACCAATGACTTCCTGATAGACTACGAATTTTACACCATCTATGAAATATATTTGTAATAAATCTCAGAAGTTAGCAGCCATTTTTTTATGTTATAATACAAAATATCTGATAATCTAACAAAAATTGATACATACGACATTATTTTTACAGGGTTTTGTTGTAATAGATTGCTAGAATGGTAGGAAGGAGATGCTGCAAGTTGAAAAGAAAACTTCTCATTATTGGGATTGGCACAATGGTAGGGTTCGGGAGTCTACTATCATCTATGCCTAACACTGCATTAGCTATCCAGAAAAATGCCGAATTAGAGAAAGAAAAAAAGGAAGTACAAGATAAGAAATCAGACGTAGAGTCAGAGATTTCCGATAAAAAGCAAGAAATTAATGAGATCCAAGAAGAACAAACTGGTGTAAAAAATGAGATTAAGAGGCTCGATGTAGCCGTTGCAGATACAAGGAGTAAAATTGAGGCAAAACGAGCTCAGATCCAAGAAACGACAGCAGAGATAAAACGTATCGAAGAGGAAATGAAAATCCTTGAGGAGCGTATTAAAAAGCGGGACGAGCTATTGAAGGAGCGTATGCGTACTTTACAGCAAAGTGGAGGTATGGTTAGCTACCTAGATGTTTTGTTTGGAGCGAAGAGCTTTAATGACTTTATTAATCGTGTAAATGCTGTATCTACTTTTGTACAGGCAGACCGAGAGATTATTAAAGAACACCAGGCTGATGTTGCACTACTTGAGGAAAATAAAGTAGAGGTTAAGAATTTGTTAGCCCAGCAAGAAAAACAATTAAAGGAGCTAGACAGCTTAGAAGGACAGTTGAAAAATCAAATTATTGAACAAAATAAAGTGTTAGCTAAATTAGAAGTAGAAGAAGAGAATATGCATGATGCTCTTGAAGCGCTTGAAGATGTTGAAGAATTACTAGCAGCTCAGGAAAAGGCAATTCAACTCGAAATTGCTGCTTGGAACAAGAGACAAAAAGAACTTGAGGAACAAAGAAAGCGTGACGAAGCGGCTGGTAAAACTCCAGCACCACCACCTGTAAACAATGGTGTCTTTGTAAATCCAACAACCGGACCTCTAACCTCTGGTTTTGGAATGCGTTGGGGTAAAATGCATTTCGGTATTGATATTGGTAAAGCGGGTCGTACTGGAAATATTCCAGTTGTCGCAGCAGCAAGTGGAACGGTTACTCGTTCTCGACTTGAAAGCAGTTATGGAAATGTTATTATGATTACCCACTATATTAACGGAAGACAAATGACGACTGTTTATGCACACTTACAGGCACGTCATGTAGGGCAATATGAACGTGTAGAACAAGGCCAAGTCATTGGGTATATGGGTAATACTGGACACTCAACCGGACCACATCTACACTTTGAAATCTATGATGGACCATATAGTCCATCACAGTATAGTGGTGGGCCTTCAAATGCAGTTAACCCATTACAATATGTATCATATTAAACCATGAATAGACGTCTGGCCCGAAAAAGTGGCCGGGCGTTTTTGATGTGAGGAACAAAAAGAAGCACAAAAAGTTTTGAATGTTACTCCAATCCTTTTTGTGCTTCTTTTGTGGTGTTAATAGGCCTTGGCTTTCCTTTTTAAACCATCCATATCAAGGATATGAATATCTCTTTGGCCGTTTAGCAAAATTAGCTTTTCTGATACAAATTTAACTAGCTTTCGGCTAATTGTTTCAGGTGTGGTTCCGATCAAAGCAGCTAATAGCTTTTTTGAAATCGGAAGGGTAAATCTTCCGTTTTGTGATTGCATCCGGTCATTAAAGAGAAGCAATACGCTAGCTAATCGTTGTTCGACCTCCATCAGGCTTAGTAAGCTCATCCATTCATCAGCTTGATAGATCCTTTCATGTAAGGCGCGCATAAAACGTAGTGCCAATTTATGATTTCGTTCTAATGTATTTAAAAAGTCCTGCTTTTGGATTGTGTAGATTACTGTTTCATTGATGGCAACTGCATTTGCGTAGTGATTTTCCGTTTGAAGAAGAGCAGATTGGCCGAAAAAATCATCGGGAAATAACAAACGGACAATCTGTTCCTTTCCATCCTCCGCAACTTTTGTAATTTTAATCAATCCTTGAATAATGATATAGAGCGTTTCAGACGGTTCACCCTCACTAAAAATAACTTCATCCTTTTTCACTTTTTTTATATGAGTAACGGTTTGTAATAACTCAATTTCCTCGTCATTCAATCCTTGAAAAATAGGTACCAGACTAATATAGCTTGGATCATGTGGACTGCTAATCATACAGAACACTTTTACTCCTTTCAAATGCCCAAAATTAATGCGGACTCCTGTTGTACTTTACGTTAATTCTATCTTCATTGAGTGGATTGTATACATTTACTGATTTAACGCATAGAAGATAGACGGGACACGAATATCAAAAAGGCTTATTTGCCCTAAGTAATCAATGAATGAATTATGCGAAAGTAGTGATTACTTTAGCTTATTCAAACATTTTTAAGCGTGTGTTCAAAATGTCGACGAATCGCAAAGCGAGAAAACGACTGCCTTGAGGACCGGAGCAAGGCGTCTAATTTGAATTACTTCTTCGCTGCCTTGTGCTGAGGAATTTAGCTCATTGAATAATCTAGTAGACGCAAGCAGGTATTCATTCTGACTGGGTATGTCTCACGCCGAGATTCGAAGACTTATCAAATGGTGACTTTTTGAACATCCTTTTAAATATGATAATAGTTAAAATTCTCGTAAAACTTGATTTATATCAAGGAAAATTTTTAAGTTGTTCCGTAAGATAAGAATAACATATTTGATAAGGATAATGGCGATATAATGTCTTAATTTATATATATTCCTACGTACTTTTATCAAAGTAATTTTTGGGTTAAATGGTAAAAAATGAGGAAGTATGGGTATAGTAATAAGATGTCTGAGCATAATCCACTGTTTAAGCTGTCGCCACTGGGCTCGGCTGATAAACCGAGTATTCTTATACTAATTTTGTCTAAAAAATATTACTACAAGTAATATGGAGGCTTTTACGAATGAATAATCAACAAAGGAAAAACGTATGGGAAACTTTTTATGGGCCTAATATGGGTTACGTATTTGATATGTACGAAAAGTATAAAGTAGACCCGAACTCGGTGGACCCTTCAGTGAAGGCTTTATTTGAAGAGCTAGGTCCTCCACCAACAGATGAGCAAGTACTAGGGCAACCAACGCAGGGTGAGCAAGGTACTTCAGCAGAAACGGTTAAGAAGATAATTGCAGGTAATAAATTATTAAAAAACATAAGAACTTATGGGCATTTAGCTGCAAACATATATCCGCTTCGAGTAAGACCAAAACCGGATACAAGCTACTTAGAGCTTGAAGCATACAATCTTACGAAAGAAGATTTGGAAGCGATTCCGGCAACTTTTATTTGGGAAGAAGCACCTTCAACCATCCAAACAGGTTGGGATGCATACCAATATTTAAAATCAACTTATACACAAACAATAGCGTTTGAATTTGGGCATATTCACGATGAAAAAGAAAGAAAATGGCTCACTAATTATGTTGAGCTTAGTGGAGTTGGTCTAAAGCTTACAGATGCTCAGAAAAAGGAATTACTTGAGGGTCTTATTCGAGTAGATGGTTTTGAAAAGTTCCTTCACAAAACATTTGTTGGTCAGAAACGATTCTCAATCGAGGGTCTTGATATGTTAGTTCCAATGCTAGAAAAGCTGATCCAAGAAGGCTGTGAAGACGGTATAGATAATATCATGATTGGTATGGCCCACCGTGGTCGTTTAAATGTATTAGCACATGTTTTACACAAGCCATATGAACTGATTTTCTCTGAATTCCACCATTCTCCAAATAAGGAGTTGGTTCCTTCTGAAGGTTCGAGAGGAATTAACTATGGTTGGTCAGGCGATGTTAAATACCATTTGGGAGCGGATCGCAAGGTACAAGGTGCTAAGGAGCATACCACTCATATTAACTTAGCCAATAACCCAAGTCACTTAGAGTTTGTTAATCCTGTAGTCCAAGGAATTACACGTGCGGTACAGGATAAAACAAACAAAGCAGGTTATCCTGAGCAAAATAAACAAAAAGCATTTAGTGTGCATATTCACGGTGATGCAGCATTTCCTGGTGAGGGAGTAGTTGCAGAAACATTGAATTTGAGTAGATTAAAAGGGTATGAAACAGGCGGTACTGTTCATATCATCGCAAATAACCTAGTTGGTTTCACTACGAATAATACAGACTCTCGTTCTACAAGATTTGCGAGTGACCTTGCAAAAGGCTATGAAATTCCAATTATTCGTGTGAATGCAGACGATCCGGAAAGCTGTCTTGCTGCCATTACCTTTGCATATCGGTATAGAAAGGAATTCCAAAAGGATATCCTTATTGATTTAGTTGGTTATAGACGTTTTGGACATAACGAAATGGATGATCCAAACGTTACTCAGCCTAATTTGTACAAGTTGATTGCAACACATCCAACAATTGCTGAAAAGTATGGAAACGATTTAATTAAGCAAAATCTGCTTTCAGATAGTGAAGTAAATCAAAAACGTGAAGATTTCTTGCAAAGTCTTCAAGATATCTTTGACAAGTTTTTAGAAGAAGAAAAGTCAAAAAAATCAAAGCTACCTAAGCCACTTTCAGATGTGATCCCTGAGGTGAACACATCTGTACCGAAAGAGCTATTACAATCAATAAATAAAGGCTTATTAAACTGGCCAGATACCCTTACTGTCTATCCAAAACTTGAACGTATCTTAAAAAGACGTGAGAGTGCATTCGAGGAAGGAAATAAAGTGGATTGGGCGTTAGCAGAAACCCTTGCCTTTGCATCCATTTTATCTGAGGGAACGACGGTTCGTTTAACAGGACAAGATAGTGAACGTGGTACGTTTGCACATCGTCATGTTGTTTTAAATGATTATGAAACAAATGAAAAATACGTACCTTTACACAATATTCCTGAAGCAAAAGCAGCATTCTCTATTTATAATAGCCCTCTATCAGAAACGGCTGTATTAGGCTTTGAATATGGTTATAGTGTTCAAAATCCTAAGGCATTAGTTCTCTGGGAAGCACAGTTTGGAGACTTTGTGAACGTGGCACAGCCAATTATTGACCAATTTATTTCATCTGGTAGAGCAAAATGGGGACAAAAATCAAGCATCGTTATGCTACTTCCACATGGATACGAGGGGCAAGGACCGGAGCATTCAAGTGGACGACTTGAGCGTTTCTTAAATTCAGCTGGTGAAAAGAACTGGATCGTGGCGAATGTAACAAGTGCTGCACAGTATTTCCATCTCCTAAGAAGACAGGCGTTACTTTCAGAGACAGACGAAGCAAGACCGCTTATTGTTATGACACCAAAGAGCTTGCTACGTCATCCTCAAACAGGTTCATCTGCATCTGAGCTGAGTAATGGAAGCTTCAAGCCTTTACTTGAACAGCCAGGAATGGGTGAACAATCTGAAAAGGTTACAAGAATACTTCTATGTAGCGGTAAGGTGTCAATTGATTTAGCTACAGAAGCGGCTGAGCTTCCTAAGGAAAAAACGGAATCTCTGCATATTGTTAGAGTAGAGCAATTATATCCGTTTCCAAAGAAAGAACTAAAAGAACTAGTATCAAACTATCCAAATGTCGAAGAAGTCATCTGGGTACAGGAAGAGCCGAAGAATATGGGCGCATGGCCAGTTGTACAGTCTTACCTGTCAGATGTCGTTGCGAAAGATATTAAGATAGATTATATAGGACGACCAAAACGTTCAAGCCCTGCAACAGGGGACCCAGATATTCACAAGCAAGAGCAGGCTTGGATTATAGAGGATTCATTACGTACAAGTAAGGGAGGAGATCAGCGATGATTGAAATTAAAGTGCCTGAATTAGCTGAATCCATTACAGAAGGAACAATTGTTGAGTGGTTGAAAAAGGAAGGCGAATTCGTTCACAAGGGTGAATCAATCGCAGAATTAGAGACTGATAAAGTAAATGTTGAAATAAATAGTGAATTTAGTGGGGTAATTAAGGAATTCTTATTCCAACCAGGTGATAACGTTGAGGTAGGTCAGGTTATTGCAAAACTAGATGAAAGCGGAACCGAATCAAGTCAACCGAGCGCTGCTGTTGAAGCAATTCAAGTCGCAACAGAAGCTCCTGCTCCTCAACCAGTAAAAGAGGAAAAGCAAGAAGCTGTTCCAGCTCAAGTAGAAACGGTTCAAGAAAAAGGCAAGCAAACTCCACCAATTGCGTCACCGGCTGCTAGAAAAAGAGCGAGGGAATTAGGAATCGATCTAAATGAAGTGCCATATAAGGATCCACTTGGTCGAGTTCGTGTTGAGGGGGTAGAGGCATACAAGGAGTCTCTATCAAATAGCCAAAAACAAGCTAGTGAGGGTAAGCAGCAAATGACAGCACCAGCAACTTCTAGTAATGATGCAAATATTGAAAGAATTAAAATGTCTAGACGTAGACAAACCATTGCTAAGCGATTAGTTGAAGCACAGCATAATGCGGCAATGCTAACAACGTTCAATGAAGTAGATATGACAGCGGTGATGGATGTACGAAATCGTCGTAAAGATGCTTTCTTTAAAAAGCATGGTGTAAAGCTTGGCTTCATGTCATTCTTCACAAAAGCGGTTATTGGAGCACTTAAAGCTCATCCTTTCTTAAATGCGGAAATTCAAGGTAATGAAATCCTTGTTAAGAAATTCTATGACATCGGAATTGCTGTATCGGCTGAAGAAGGATTAGTGGTACCTGTTGTACGTAACGCTGACCGTCTAAGCTTTGCAGAAATCGAGGGTGAAATTGGCCGCTTAGCTGAAAAAGCACGTAACAACACATTAGGATTAAGTGACCTACAAGGTGGAACTTTTACAATTACAAACGGAGGAACATTTGGATCATTGTACTCAACTCCAATTATCAATGCACCACAGGTGGGTATTTTAGGAATGCACAAGATCCAAAAACGTCCAATCGTGGTTGATGAAAAGAATGATACTGTTGAAGTTAGACCGATGATGTACATTGCATTATCATATGACCACAGAATCATCGATGGAAAAGATGCCGTACAGTTCCTAGTAAAAGTAAAAGAACTTCTAGAGGATCCAGAGGATTTATTGTTAGAAGGATAATACAAAAGCGCATGCCACTGGCATGCGCTTATTATGTTAAAGAAGAAGGTAACTGAGAGCCCAAATCTAGCCGTTTGAGAAAAATGCATGTTCAGTTTTCATTTTACGGCTTTACGTTTACATATGTTTCTCGACATTTAAACAGGCTGAATACATTTCTTAACGAATTTTTCGAGTAGTTTAGATTACCCCTTGTGCAATGATTGCATCTGCCACCTTTAAGAAGCCAGCAATGTTTGCACCTATGACTAGATTTCCAGGATGTCCGTATTCTTCTGCAGCTTTCATGCTGTTCTCAAAAATGGTTTTCATAATTTCATGAAGTTTGACATCTACTTCTTCAAAAGACCATGACAGTCTCATACTGTTTTGTGCCATTTCTAGGGCTGAAACTGCAACGCCACCTGCATTTACAGCTTTACCAGGTCCGAAAAGCACGCCGCTGTTTAGAAAGATATCAACTGCTTCTAATGTACATGGCATATTTGCTCCCTCGCCAATCGCTTTTACACCGTTCGAAACGAGTGCTTTTGCAGCCATGTTGTCAAGTTCATTTTGTGTCGCACATGGTAATGCAATATCACAAGGAATTGACCAGATTCCAGAGCATCCTTCAACATATTCAGCATGTGGATGTACTGTAAGATAGTCGCGAATCCTGTTTCTTTCTATTTCCTTTATTTGTTTTATCGTTTCAAGATTTAAACCATTATTATCATAGATATAGCCATTTGAGTCACTGCAAGCAACAACTTTTGCACCAAGCTGCTGTGCCTTTTCAATAGCGTAAATGGAAACATTACCTGAACCAGAAACGATAACTGTTCTTCCCTTAAAGGATAGACCATTCTCTTTTAATAATTCTTCAACAAAGTATACAGTTCCATAGCCGGTTGCTTCCTTGCGTGCTAAGCTTCCGCCATAACCAACGCCTTTACCTGTAAGAACTCCAGCCTCATATCCGCCACGAATTTTTTTATATTGTCCGAACATATACCCAATCTCTCTTGCACCCACACCAATGTCCCCGGCTGGAACATCTATTGAAGCCCCAATATGGCGGTATAACTCGTTCATAAAGCTCTGTGTAAACCTCATTATTTCAGTATCGGATTTTCCCTTTGGATCGAAATCTGATCCACCTTTCCCACCACCAATCGGTAGCCCAGTAAGAGAGTTTTTAAAAATTTGTTCAAACCCTAGGAATTTTATGACACTTGCGTTAACAGATGGATGAAACCGGATTCCACCCTTGTAAGGTCCAATTGCACTGCTAAATTGAACACGAAAACCACGGTTAACATGTGTAACTCCTTGATCGTCTACCCAAGGTACACGAAACACAATCATCCTTTCTGGTTCAACCATTCTTTCTAGAACAGCCTGTTCGATATAAAAAGGGTGTTTTGCAAACACGGGAATAAGTGAAGTGAAGATTTCTTTTACTGCTTGATGAAATTCATAATCATGAGGATCTCGTTTTTTTACATCCTCATATACTTTATTTATATAATCTATTGCTCTTTGCGTCCCTGGTTTCCTTACAACCTCTTCTAGTGTTGCCATTTATATAAACTCACCCTTTCAGTCCGCGTTTTTATTGGTCTACTAAAATAAAGAAAGTTAAAAAAATTTAGACCTCTTGTTAACGTGTATTTTATAATGGATAATTAATCTAATCAATCTGAATAATAGATAAAACCAATGCCAAAATGAGAACGATTTGGGGAGAGCAAATGGAACTAAGACAATTAAGGTATTTTATTGAGGTTGCCAAACGAGAACATGTAACAGAAGCGGCACTTTCTTTACATGTTGCACAATCTGCAGTAAGTCGACAATTGGTTAATCTGGAGGATGAACTAGGTGTACAATTGTTTATAAGAGAGGGAAGAAATGTTAAATTAACACCAATTGGGAGAGGATTTCTTGAACACGTTGAGCAGGCCATGAAGGTATTAGAAAATGCAAAACGTGAGATAGAAGAGTATTTAGATCCCAATCAAGGGACAATTCGGATCGGTTTTCCAAGTAGTCTAGCAACATATGTCTTACCTACAGCAATTTCTGCCTTCCGTAGTGAATATCCTTTGGTGAAATTTTCATTATCACAAGGTGGCTACCATTCACTAATTGAACGAGTCATTAATGGAGAAATCGATATGGCTATACTAGGACCTGTACCTACACACGAGAAAAAAGTGAAAGGCGAAGTATTTTTTACGGATCGAATTTATGGATTATTCCCTACTACACATCCATTAGTAGCAAATAAGGAAGTAAGACTAGATCAGTTAATAGACGAGCAATTTGTATTGTTTCCGAAAGGGTATGTGTTGCGAGAGATTATCGAAAAGGCTTGTATGCAGTTAGGATTTCAGCCGAAAATATCCTTTGAGGGAGAAGATATTGATGCCATTAAGGGATTAGTTTCGGCTGGATTGGGGATTACATTAATACCAGAGGTAACACTCATTGACAGCTTGCCAAGGTCAACTGTAAAGAAACCAATTATTAATCCACAGGTAACACGCTCTGTGGGTGTCATTATTCCAAGTGAGCGTCCGCTACTACCGACCGAAAAACTTTTTTATACATTTTTGAGGGATTACTTTGCGATAATAAATAAGTTTCAGCATTAACTTCCATGATGCGTACTATATTTTATATAGATGATTACAGTTAACGATCTAAGTTGCAGTAACAATATAGTAATTGTTGTAGTATTTCCTCGGAAATAGGAGGAATTTGTCATATGTAAACCGAATATACAACAAAGGCATTTATGAGAAAGTGGCAAATATAAAAAAAGGGGTGAAAAGATGTCTGTTTCGAGGATATTAAAATGGGTTTCTGGTGGGCTTGAAGCTATTTTGGGAATTCCTATTTTAGGGGGATCTATCGTACTTGGTTTCTTCTGGGTTCCGCTGGGAATCATGCTAGTACTTCATATTATTACATTGGTATTAACGAAAAAAGATGGTGGAGCAACAACAGGGAGTATTTTAGGGATTGTGACATCCTGTATAGGGTGGATCCCGATAGTTGGTATGATCATGCACATTCTTTCTGCAATATTCCTCATGCTTGATGCAAATAAACTTGATCGAGCTTCGACGAGGTAAAATACCTTTGAATTCGAATTATGAAATTGAAAAGGGCTATTTTTGAAATAGCCCTTTTTTATCCTTTAAAAAAGTCTAAAATTTTGAACATAGTTTTAATTGTCTAGCGCAAGCTGCCTACCCCTCGAGGTCAAATACGAGAGGCAATCAAGTCAAAAAGCGACTTTTTACCACGGAACATTTGCTTGTCGAACTTGCACAGGACAAGGAAAGCTCCGGCAGCATAATCATCGCATGAAGAAAATGTATTGCATTTCCGAGGAAGTACTGACGTCAACGTTCGCCACAGGACGTAGCGAAACTTAGCTGACGTTCCTCTTCCTAGGCGCTTGCGCTTTTCTTAGTAGCCGACTATTAAGATGGTTCAATATTGTACACCTTTAGTTTTCTGTATAAGGTAGAGCGGGAAATTTGTAATTGCTCTGCTGTTTTTTTTACATTCCATCTATTAACATCAAGTGCTGTCTTTATTGCGTTAATTTCGGCATCAACGATGGAAGCAGCTGTGTTTTTATAATCAATGTTTACATGTGAATGTTCCAATTGGAAATGCTCAGGATATATCTCACCATCTTCTGCGAGAAAAGAGGCCTGTGTAAGAGCGCCGTTTAACTCACGAATATTTCCTGGCCACGTATATGCTTCAATTAGTTCTTGTGCTTGCTTTGATAATTTCTGGGGGCTAACACCGATTTGAGTCAGGATTTTATGAGCAAGCTCTATTTTATCAGTGCGTTCCCTAAGAGAAGGTAATAATATTTGAATTCCTTTTAAACGGAAATAAAGATCCGCTCTAAACCGCCCCTGTTTGATTTCTTCGGATAGATTTTTATGTGTTGCACAGATAATGCGAACATCAATTGGGATACTTTTAATCCCTCCAACACGTGTGATTTCTTTTTCTTGAAGTACTCTTAAGAGGGTAACTTGCGCCCTCAAGGACATATCACCAATTTCATCGAGAAAGATGGTTCCTTTTTGTGCAGCCTCAAATTTTCCCTTCTTTCCTGACCGATTTGCCCCGGTAAAAGAACCAGGTTCATATCCAAAAAGTTCACTTTCGATTAAGTTGTCTGGAATTGCACCACAGTTAACTGCCATAAAAGGGTAGGATGATCGGTTGCTCTCATTATGAATAGCTTTAGCGAATAACTCTTTACCTGTTCCGCTTTCCCCGTTTAATAGTACTGGTAAATCTGCTTGAGATGCCTTTTTCGATAGTGTCTTTACCCTTTCGATGTGTGGGCATGAACCCCAGATAGTATCAAAGGAGTGAGAAGGTTGATGTTTGTCCTTAAATAAAGCAATCGAACGCCAATATTTATTTGTTTCGTCACGAATGGTCTTAGTTAGATAACCTTTATCGTTTTTAAATTCCTTTCCAATACAATCTTCACCAAGAATATGTCTAGCGGCTCGATTAGCTCGAATAATTCTGTTTTCCTTGTCCAGTGAGAGAAGTGGGTGCGGGTTTGATTCTGTAGCTGCTTCTAATTCTTTTATGGTTAATAGATGCTCTCTTTTCGATTGAGCTAATAAAAATTTATTCTCTAGTAAGTCGGTTATCATACAAACAAGAGATAATGTATGAGGACTATAGAGCTCTTTTTTGCCACTTATATTAAATACACCAAGAAGTTCACCAGTTGGAGAGAAAATGGGGCTAGCTGCACAAGTAAGGAAATGGTTAACGGAAAGGAAATGCTGCTCTCCATGAATCCGTATAGGTTTTTGTTCAATTAATGCGACACCCATTGCATTTGTACCTCGATATTCCTCTTTCCAATTTGCACCGATATGTAAGCTGATATGTTTAGCGTTTGCTTCAAACTGAGGGTCACCACCAGTTTGCAGAACTGTGCCAGAAGCATTAATAAGAGCAGCTACATGTCCTGTTTTCTTTATAAATGGAGATAATTTTTCAAAGATTTCTAATGTGTAATGAATAAGCTCTTTATTCTCCTTCATTGCTTCTTGTAATTCTGTCTGATCTATAAGTTGGATGTGTTTTGTGTGATCAAGTGGATGTAAACCTAAGTTTTGACAACGCTTCCAAGATTGCTCAACAATTTCATAGTTATCAAATTTTTTTAGGATAGCCACAAACGATTTCACCCCTAATATTGGATACATTTATAGAAGTATACCATATAATCCCACTTAATATTTCTGAAATCTGAAACATGTCTCAAAGTGAAACAGTAAGTTGTACGAAAATGAAACAAGTGTAAATACTCAATGAGTTGTTCCACTTTTCTTGCACTCGCTTCTTCTAATAGGAAAGGAATAGTTATACAAAGTACAAAAGGGTTGATGACTATTCTAAACTAGTAGAAGAAATGCGTTGGCATGCTTTTTGCAACTTCCATAGGTGATTTCTTTTTACTTTTAATAACTAAAGGAGGCATTTACTATGGTAGGGAACAAAGCGGTTGTTTACGTAGGTCCAGGGGAAGTAGAAGTTAGAGATATTGGATTTCCTGATTTAGTTTTACGAGACGGTCCAGGTGTAAATCCGTTAAATGTCGGACGTAAATGTGAACATGGAGTTATTCTTAAGGTAGTTACAACAAATATTTGTGGAAGTGACCAGCATATGGTGCGCGGAAGAACAACTGCACCATCAGGGCTAGTGTTAGGACACGAGATCACCGGAGAAATTATTGAGGTTGGTCGCGATGTTGAATTTTTAAAAAAGGGTGACTTGGTGTCAGTTCCCTTTAATATCGCATGTGGACGTTGCCGTACCTGTAAAAAAGGAGATACCCATGTTTGTTTAAATGTAAATCCAGACCGACCAGGTTCAGCATATGGGTATGTTGATATGGGAGGATGGGTTGGAGGTCAATCTGAGTATGTAATGGTTCCCTATGCAGACTTCCAATTATTAAAATTTCCTGATAAGGATCAAGCAATGGAAAAAATTCGCGATTTAACAATGCTTTCAGATATATTCCCTACCGGTTATCATGGAGCAGTGAGCGCAGGTGTCACAACAGGGTCTACAGTATATGTCGCAGGAGCGGGCCCAGTAGGTTTAGCCGCAGCACATTCTGCTCAACTATTAGGAGCATCGGTTGTTATTGTTGGTGATTTAAATGAAGAAAGACTTGCTCAAGCTAGAAGCTTTGGCTGTGAAACGGTGAACCTTTCATTACATGACAATTTAGGTGAGCAAATAGAACAGATTTTAGGAGTTCCTGAAGTAGATTGTGCAATAGACTGTGTAGGGTTTGAGGCACATGGCCATGGAAAGAATCACACCGAGGCACCCGCAACTGTACTTAATTCAATTATGGAGGTAACTTCTGTTGGTGGTAGACTTGGAATCCCGGGATTATATGTTACAGGAGATCCTGGTGCGATTGATGATGACGCCAAAATCGGGTCATTAAAGATACGCATTGGGTTAGGGTGGGCAAAAGCACATACCTTTGTTACTGGTCAAACGCCTGTAATGCGTTATCACTATCAGTTGATGAAATCAATTCTGTCAGGTAAAGCACAAATTGCAAAGGCTGTGAATGCAACTGTTATTTCTCTAGATGAAGCTCCACAGGGCTATAATTATTTTGATAAAGGGGCAGCAAGAAAATTTGTTCTTGATCCACATGGCCTTGTTAAGTAAATAAGCTAAAGAGAGGGAGTATAAGAACTTTACTCCCTCTCTTCTTTCCTCTAAACATTAAGAAATTAACTTTATCCCTACGGCAGCGGCGATAATTAATGTGATAAAAAATAGTCGTTTCCAGTCCTTAGGCTCATTATAGAACATCATGCCTAATATGGCACCGCCTGATGCTCCTATTCCTGTCCAAATTGCATAGGCAGTACCCATCGGTAATGTTTTCATGGCCAAGCTTAAAAACAGAAAGCTTCCTCCAAAGGTTACGAGGAGGAAAAGAAGGGACTGCCAGTTTTTCTTTTTATGCAATCGATTGATTGAAACGACACCAGCCATTTCAAATAACCCTGCAATAATGAGATAAATCCAATCCATTATGAATTCGCCTCCTCATTCACTTCTTCCTTCGTTACGAGTTTCAGACCAATAACACCGATTAATAAGATGAGTATTAACACTAGCTTTGTTGCGTGTAAGGGCTCATTAAATAGGATAATTTCGGATAATACTGTACCGGTTGTTCCTAGACCGACAAATACCGCATATACCGTCCCTACGGGTAGATATTTACCGGCAGCAATTAACATATAAAAACTTATATAAATGGAAATGGCTGTACCAGACCATTCTAGAAAACTATCTGCATGTTTCAGTCCAATTACCCAAAACACTTCAAAAAAAGCTGCGAAAAATACTTTTACCCACTGAATGTTCATGTCTTTTCCCCCAATCATTTTTGCAAGTATGTCCGTTAAACGAAAAAAAGCCAAAGAGATTATAACAAATGTACAATCTCCCAGGCTTTTATCCTTCCGTGACATAGCATAGCTATGGGTTTTCTCTCGGACCAGTCCATTTTTACCTGCGGAACCCTAGAAAACCAATTTCTATTTACTTGCTAATTATTATACAAAAAAATGGGTCATAGTAAAAGGAAATATAACTGGTTTGGTTGGTGAAATCTAACTAGAATCATTGAAACCTATGAACGATATTATAAAAGGGGTGGTGGACAAAACACCCCCCTTATTGGTGATTTGCTAGCTGAGTAGGGAAGAGTAGCGAGAATCTTCCCCACGGGGTATCTTTATCGAAATTAGTTTGATAGATTAATTGTTTCAAATTGGAGTTCCTTGTCTTTTTGTAGTAGAGTATTTTGAATCGAATCGGCTGAGAGTGTAAGGAGTCCAATGTTATTATCAAGTTCAATAATATTGTTATTGTCTGTTGCCAAATAGCGGATTTTCTCACGCCAAGTAAAAGTGGACGGACATGAATCATTTTTTCTTTGTTTAATGATTTTAAAGCCTTCGTTACAATACCGGCTTAACTCTTTCTTCCTACGGTTTCTTATATAAAAGTTGACAAATTTTTTTAGAAGACCTCCCCATAGCCCCGGAAAGCTCATATTGTTCATAGGGCTACTTGTGAATTGGTGAAGACATAGATGTTCACCATGACGAAATTCAATTTTGGATGTTACTGCAGATGCATAATGTACATCACCTGATAAAATATAAATTCGACTTGCGTTCCAGTCTTTTAATCGGTGGAGCATTTCACTAAAACCTTCCCCATTGTATTTCCATGCTTCAAAATCAAAAGTAGTATTAACCGGAAAGCCAATTATTTTTAAGGGATAGATATACTGGTGGAGGAAGGATTCGATAAGTCTAATTCCATACACAGGTGTTGGAGATATGACAAATAACTGCTCCCCACTAGACCAGCCACTTTTAAAAAGACAATCCGATATTTTTTGCCATCTATTCTTCCCAATTAATTGAGGAGGACTTTCTTTTTCCTTGATGAGTCGTCCTAATCGCAAGGGGACAGGGCTAAGGTCAAACTCACGTTGAGTACGTGTATCAAGAAAAATGGCTTTAGGTTTCGTAGGTGCTACAAAGTTCCAAGAGTCATATTTTAAAAGTTGAGTTTCCCATGCGTCATGGGCGTAAGAGGATAGTTGATACGACTTAAAATACTTCGCCATCTTCCGCAAAAATATAGGACTAAAAGAGGTAGGGTCATTTCCCCAACCTTGAAAAAGCCAGTATGCTGCAAGCCCATTTGCAATAACATGTCTTCCAGGATTTGATTGGTTGACATTCTTTTTCCAATCGAGGTTAATGTTCCAGTCATCTGTTATATCATGGTCATCAAATATCATATAGGTTGGTATGTTTGCAAGTAATCTTCGTGTGCTATATATTGTTTGATAGATATCCTCCACTTCAGCGACATGTTCATAATACCGGTTTTCATCTAAGAAGATTTCTATTTCATGCTCATCTTGATGCTGGGAAGCATCATTGAATACAAAATACATTTTATTTTTTTTAACTGCCTCTTCAAATGATAAGAAATAGCCTTCATCCATCATGACTTTCCATAGCGCGGGAGACCACGCCATCAGATATAATACGGCATATTCACCGATTGTCATCGCATGGTTATGCGAGTTCTTTGATGTAAATTTACAGAATTGCTCCATGATGAACTGTCTTCCTCGAATTTGAAAAAGTGAATCTCGAAACGGTTCCTCGTTTAAACGGTGATCAAGTTGTGCAAGCTTTTCTCTCTTTCCGATTAGCTGTTTACTTGCTTCCGTCATAAATCTGATCCCCCATTAAAAATAAAGCAGAAGGGCGTTTCTCTATTTCTAAATAGGCACTAGCAATCTTCTTATCTGCTTGGCTGAGGGCATCCTTACTTTTCCCATGAAGCTTTCGGCAGGAACCATATAAAATTTGTGTTTGATTCTGTTCAGGTATATGGAAGCTTGGGTAAGCTAGATTTCCATATACGATTGAGTTGAGGTTCGAGGGGGAAAGTAAATTGAAATCTTGTAAATCTTGAATACCAGAGCTTGTTTTAAAGAAGAGGTTATAACCTATAAGAATATTTGTTGGAAAAGTTTGTTGAACTGGAGTAAGCTTAATCAAACTAATATATAATCGTGTTCCTACACGGATTGTTGTGGTTTCAGATTGACTCTCAATTTCATGATAAGAGAATGTTTCTTGCTTCGTATTTTTATCTATCCTGTAAAGCTTTCCGCCAATATTAAGTCTCTTACATAAGGCAATCCATATATAGACATGAGAAGGCTCAACTCGGCGGAGGATAGGACCTGATAAAATAGTTGGTAAATCCATTGCGTAGTTCACCATCCCATTTTTTTTTGTATACTATTCAACATAGGAAAAGTTCGTGAAGGTAGCCCTGTACTGAATAATGGGGTAGGTTAATAAAGAAGGTATTTTCTGGAGTTTCTATTATTTGCGTATTTGGAATAAAACGTCTTATAATCCGATTAGATTCATGTCACATTACATAAGGGGAGAATACAAATGATTTTACGGTTTTTTACCTACTACCGGCCGCATCGAAAGCTCTTTATGATTGATTTTAGTAGCGCGGTTGTAGTTGCTATATTAGAGCTCGCTTTTCCACTAGCGGTGCAATGGTTTATAGATGAGTTGCTGCCTACAAATAATTGGTCTGCAATTGTAGGAGTTAGTGCTGCATTGTTTGTACTCTACATGGTGAGTACAGGTCTTCAATTTATTGTGAATTACCTGGGCCATAAGCTCGGAATTAATATAGAGACAGATATGCGTCAGCAGCTATTTCAACATGTGCAAAGGCAATCCTTCCGCTTTTTTGATAATACAAAGACAGGTCATATTATGAGCCGTATTACAAACGATTTGTTTGATATAGGGGAGCTTGCCCATCATGGACCTGAGGATTTGTTCATCGCAATTATGACGTTCGTTGGTGCATTTTGGATTATGCTTACAATCCATGTGAAGTTAGCATTAATTGCTATTATTGTTGTTCCGTTTTTGATTTGGTTAATTGCGTTTTCAAATATTCGAATGAATCGTGCGTGGAAGGAAATGTACAGCAATATTGCAGACGTCAATGCGCGGGTAGAGGATAGCGTCGCAGGAGCACGTGTTGTTCAATCTTTTACAAACGAAGAGTTTGAAATTAGTCGCTTTAAAAAGGACAATCGTAAATTCCGTAAAGCGAAGCTAGGTGGATACAAGGTTATGGGATATACATCATCTGGTATTTACTTTATGACTCGTTTATTCGTTTTGGTTGTTTTAGTTGTTGGTGCATGGTTAAGCTTTACTGGAGAATTGTCATATGGAGAATTAGTTGGATTTGTTTTATATGTGAATGTACTATTTAAGCCAATTGATAAAATAAGTGCATTACTGGAGCTTTATCCAAAGGGAATGGCTGGATTTAAACGTTTCACAGAATTACTAGATATGGAGCCCGAGGTTGAGGATGCAAAGGATGCGATAGAGGTACCTTCACTTTCAGGAAACATTGCTTTTAAGGATGTAACGTTTAGCTATGATACTAAGCAAAAACCGGTTCTTGATGGAATCAATCTCCAAATAAAAGCTGGAGAGACGGTTGCATTTGTTGGCCCGTCTGGAGCAGGGAAAACAACGATATGTTCGTTAATTCCGCGTTTTTATGATGTGGACGGAGGTTCTATATCCATTGATGGTATCGACATTCGAAATATGACGAAGCATTCACTACGATCTCAAATTGGAATTGTTCAACAGGATGTATTCTTGTTTACGGGTACTTTGCGTGAAAATATTGCGTACGGGATGCTTGATGCGACTGATGAACAAATTCACGAAGCAGCAAAACGTGCCCATCTTGAAGACTTTATCGCTGGATTACCAGAAGGCTATGAAACACAGGTTGGAGAAAGAGGTCTTAAATTATCAGGTGGACAGAAACAGCGGATTGCGATTGCACGTATGTTCTTGAAAAACCCGCCAATTCTAATCTTAGATGAAGCAACATCTGCGTTAGATACAGAGACAGAACTTATTATACAGAAGGCTCTCACAGAGCTTTCTAAAAATCGTACAACACTTGTGATTGCGCACCGTCTTGCAACAATACGTAATGCTGATCGAATTGTTGTCGTAACCGAGAACGGAATCGCCGAAGAAGGCGGGCATGATGAGTTAATTGAAAAAGGTGGTATTTTTGCGAACCTTCATCAGGTTCAATACCAATCATAGGATGAAATAGGAGCACCCAGGATACTGGGTGTTCTTTTTTTGAATTTGATGTAGTATAAGTAAAAAGTATTAGGTCGAAAGTCTGTAAGATGTCTGCTATAAGGAACGATTTATCAAATTGATGTTATTTTCCCCTCTTTTTCATATGTGATATGCCTTTTAAAACGCAATTTTAAAATTTAATTTTAAAAAATGGTAAATAAGTATGAAAGGTAATTTTAATTTTATAACGAACATATATATGTGAAGAAAACATTGAATGGGGGAATGAGGTTGGTGAAACGAATTGGGAAGCTATTATTTTTAGTTACACTTGTAAGCGCTTTATTGATGCAGGGCTTCTGGGGGAATCAAGCAAAAGCAACTGAAGGGGAGGAACCACAAGTCCGAATAGGGGTAATACCTTCTGTTGAAACAATAACGGTGGGCGGTGTAGGAGACTTTGATGTAATTGATAAGAGAACAGGTGAGGTTTTGATTAGTGGTTCAAATGAAGAAGTTACAGCAGAGATAGCTGGTTCTTCAATAGTGAAAACCAATTATCGCCTGCAGGTTGCTTTTTCCACGAGTAATGCTTATGTGTCGGATTGGTTAACTAGAGCCGAGTCATTAGGATATGCCACGTATATTGAACCTTATAATAATGGGTGGAGACTTTTAATTGGAGAATTCCCGGCGGATGCATCTTTTTCAGTAAGAAATGCATTTAAAAATGAAATTATTGCAAAAGGACTAGGAGCTAGTGATGCGTATTGGAGAGTGATTACACTCGTTGAGGGTGAATCAGTTATAAAAATTACAAAAGGTGAGACCGAGATTACGACACCAAATGCAATCAGAGTTATCTCTAAAGATCTAGTAAAAATAAATGGTAAGAAATATCGTGGAGTTGCGGAGGTTGGTTTCAATAGTTCTGGAACATTGGCTGGAATTAATGAATTACTAATTGAAGACTACTTATATGGAGTGGTTCCACGTGAATTACCACCTGTTCCATATGGGGAACTAGAAGCACAAAAGTCTCAAGCGATTGCGGCACGTACGTATGCCTTATCAAACCTAGGAAAACGAAGCAAGGATGGCTATGATCTTCTTCCAACAACTTCAGACCAAGTGTATGGAGGTTATGAAGATGAGCACCCGATATCAAATGATGCAGTTGACGGAACAAGAGGGATTGTAGCAACTTATGAAGGAAAACTAATTACTGCTGTATTTAACTCTACAAGCGGTGGATTCTCTGCTAATAATGAGGATGTTTGGAGTTCAGATCCTGTTCCATACTTACGTGGTGTGCCTGATTCACAAAGAGGCAAGGCGTTTGAACATGTTCCATCGTTAGAGGTGTTCAAAAATCATAGCAACTCACAATCCTTACGTGCTGTAAAAGCGGGGGATTTTGAAGCTGATTGGTCTAGATACCATCGCTGGAATTTTGAATGGACAGCCGAAGAAATCAGTGATGTGTTAAGTACCTCCTTTAATAAGGATGTAGGCGAAGTCTATGAAATTAATGTACTGCAGCGTTCAAGTTCAGGTCGTGTTTTAGAGATTGAATTTGTTACAGAGAATGGAACCTTCTATGGCTATAAGGATGGAATTCGCTCAATTCTAAAATACATTAATAGCAGTGGAAATCAAGCATCCCTACTAAGTACGCTCTTCCATATTGAGCCAATTGTAGATCATCCAACAAAAGAGGTGATAGGATTTAAGGTTTATGGCGGTGGCTGGGGTCATGGAGTAGGCTTGTCACAAACAGGAGCTGTTGGAATGGCTGAAAAGGGTGCGTCCTTTGAAGAAATTCTAAAGCATTATTATCAAGGTATCGAGTTAGAAACTAGATATTAAAAATAGGAAAGACTCGTGCAATTCTGGTAGAAAGCACGAGTCTTTTTAGCTTTTCTTATAACTTGAATGAACTCTTTAGCGAAACGATACGATTAAAGACAATGTTGCCTTCTGACGTATGTTTTGGATCTACATTAAAGTAGCCGTGTCTAAAGAATTGGAATTTGTCATGAGGTTTTACGTCCTTCATGTTTGGTTCCACGAATCCTTTTACAATTTCAAGTGAGTTTGGGTTTACATGGTCAAGGAATGTTTTGCCTTCTTCTTCCTCTATTTCCTCATCCAAAATAAGTGGTTCATATAAGCGAAACTCAGCTGGAATAGCATTCTTCGCATCTACCCAGTGAATCGTTCCTTTTACCTTACGTCCTGTAAAACCTGTTCCACTCTTTGTTTCAGGGTCATATGTGCAATGGAGCTCAACCACATTTCCATTATCATCCTTAATAACGTCTTCACATTTAATAAAGTACGCATGCTTTAGACGAACCTCGTTACCAGGGAAGAGACGGAAATATTTCTTTGGCGGATCCTCCATAAAATCATCTTGCTCAATATAAATTTCACGAGAAAAAGGGATTTGTCTAATACCCATCTCAGGATTTTCAGGATTGATTTCAGCATCAAGCATCTCCACTTGATCCTCAGGATAATTCGTAATAACAACTTTTAATGGGTTAATAACACCCATAGTACGAGGAGCCTTTAATTTTAAATCCTCTCTCACAAAATGCTCAAGCATTTGAGTATCAACCGTACCGTTGTTCTTCGCTACCCCTAATTCACGGCAGAACGTTCGAATCGCTTCAGGTGTATATCCTTTACGTCTTAAGCCAGAAATCGTTGGCATGCGTGGGTCATCCCAGCCATCAACGTAGCCTTCCTCAACAAGCTGTTTCAACTTACGCTTACTCATCACCGTATTTGTTAGATTAATACGACCGAACTCAATTTGTTGTGGAGTGCTTTCCATTTCACAATTTTCAACGACCCAATTGTAAAATGGACGTTGGTCCTCAAATTCAATTGTACAAATAGAATGAGTGACTCCTTCAATTGCATCCTCTAACGGATGTGCAAAAGCATACATTGGATAGATACACCACTTATCACCTGTATTGTGATGCGTAGCATGTGAAATGCGGTAGATAACAGGGTCGCGCAAATTAATATTAGGGGAAGCCATATCAATTTTCGCACGCAATACCTTTTCTCCGTTTCCATATTTGCCGTCACGCATATTCTCAAATAACTCTAGGTTTTCTTCGATTGTACGTGTGCGGTACGGGCTATCCTTACCAGGCTGTGTTAGTGTCCCACGATATTCACGTATTTCATCTGGACTTAAATCATCTACATACGCAAGCCCCTTTTTAATTAGGAGCACTGCACGATCGTACATCACATCAAAATAATCTGATGCGAAAAATAGACCGTCCCAGTCATAGCCAAGCCATTTTACATCCTCTTTAATGGCATTTACAAATTCAATATCCTCTTTTACGGGATTTGTATCATCAAATCGTAAATTCGTTTTACCGTTAAATTCGTCAGCTAAGTCAAAATTTAATACGATTGATTTTGCGTGTCCGATATGCAGATACCCGTTTGGCTCTGGCGGGAAACGGGTTATGACATGATCACGTTTTCCTGTTTTTAAATCGTCTATTACAATATTTCTAATAAAGTTTGATGTGTTGTTATCCACAGCTCCAACCTCTTTCGTGTCTAATCCTATAATTGAAGAATATAACATAAATCATGAATTATTTCCATTATTCTCATGTTTACCAAAGTTTCAGTTGATTATTAGGTTCTCTTTCTATAAGCTTTACAATATGAAAAAAATTATCCCGCATAAACGGGCAGTAAGACCCTGACTGTAAGGCATAGCAGTGCGTGGGGGATATCAATGCCTTTACTAGCCCGATTGGTCTTATCTATCGAGCAGAGAAGGCGAAAGGAATGACATTTCACTGCTACACTTGCACATCAACCAGTGCGTCAAATATCCAATGCTTGAAGTTTGCTTTATGACATTCCTATAAGAACGTATTGGAGCGTTGTTTACATGGAAAATAAGAAAGAAATCATTGAAGTCTGCCTTTTAGCAGGGAAGATAATGCTTCAGAGTGGAGCGGAAACATATCGAGTGGAAGACACGATGAACAGAATTGCTGCCTCGTTTGGAGTTGAGGATTCTCATAGCTATGTCACGCCTACTGTTATCATCTTTTCAATAAATGGCATTGAGCCAACTAATTTAATCCGAATTTCTGATCGGTCTACAGACCTTGAAAAGGTAACGATTGTAAATAGTATCTCGAGAAATATAAGCGCAGGTAATGTAACAATAGAAGAGGCGAAAAATCAGCTTCAACAAGTAGAGTCCGCCAAGCATTCCTATCCTGAATGGATTCAGATAATGGCTTCAGCTCTTGCAAGTGGTTGTTTTACTATTATGTTCTTAGGAGGATGGGTTGATTTTATACCATCGGCGATTGCAGGCGGAGTAGGCTACGCGTGTTTTATGTTTATCCACCGCTATGTTGAACTTAAATTTTTTGCAGAGTTTTTAGCTTCATTTATGATTGCAGCCATTGCCTATGTGTTTGTTGAATTTGGAATAGGCCAAGAGCTTGATAAAATCATAATTGGGTCTGTTATGCCACTTGTTCCTGGTTTGTTAATCACAAATGCCGTACGGGATTTAATTGCTGGACATCTCGTTTCGGGTATATCGAAAGGGGCAGATGCCTTCTTAACGGCTTTTGCTATTGGAACAGGTGTGGCAGTGGTATTATCCATTTTTTAAAAATGGGAAGGAGGTCCGACATGTTATCTCATTTACTAACGAGTTTTGTTGCGGCAAGTACATTTAGCATTTTATTTAATGTACCGAAAAAATCATTACTGTCTGCTGGGTTCGTGGGCATGGCAGGTTGGGCGTTGTATATATCCCTCATATTTCAAGAAGTTGACCCCGTGGCAGCGACATTAGCAGCTTCCTTCTTAGTGGCTGTAATCAGTCATGTATTTGCGAAGCGATACAAAAACCCGGTGATCATTTTTTCAGTCGCCGGGATCATTCCACTCGTACCTGGAGGAATGGCCTATGATGCTATGAGAAATGTAGTTGAAAATGATTATACAACTGCCCTAGAGCTAGCTGCAAAAGCATTTATGATATCAGGCTCAATTGCCTTTGGACTTGTACTGTCTGAGGTTTTGAACCAAATTTTTCTTCGTAAAAGAGGAAGATTAAGACGTTATATGGGTTCTCGTGGGTGAAGGTAGTGTTAGTTCTTTTTTTTAGCGGGCGGGTAGGCTACTTGGGCTAACGACCATAGAATTGAAATAAAGGCTATAGAAAGAAAATAACGACCATAGAATTGAAATAAAAGCCATAGAATCAAAATAACGACCATAGAACCGCAAAATGCTCTATAAATTAGTCAAAAAAGATAAAAAGGCAAGAAAAACGTGTTAAAAATATACTAAAAACCCATGGAGACACTCAATTGCCTTTGGACTTGTACTGTCTGAGGTTTTGAACCAAATTTTTCTTCGTAAAAGAGGAAGATTAAGACGTT
>JBLKRX010000011.1:0-148805 GCA_047608075.1 Ferdinandcohnia humi | reverse complement strand
TTTTCTGCAATTCCTTTCAAAAATGATAAAAGACATCGAGAGGGAGTGCTCTCGATGCCTTTTGTCGACAATCTGAAAGGTAACTGTATGTTACCTTTAATACATAGTTCGTGGAACCTTACTATTTGTGTCTCAAAATAGTGTGGTAAATTTTCCCTCAAAATGATGGCCCTCGTAAACATGAATTGCTTTATCAATCTAATAATATTTATTATTTAAATCTCATAGAGTTATAATAATATTACTTCTTTGGAAACCACTTCATGACGTTATCTTGAAGAAAGCTGGTGTGTATATGAGACATGCAATCGTAACAGCTGGTTCAAAGGGGATTGGGAAAAGGGTTACAGAGGAGTTCCTACATATGGGTTACTCTGTTACAGTAAGCTACCGCAGTGATGAATCTAGAATAGTAGCTTTAAGGAAAGAATGGGAGTCCTTTGGGGAACAACTCCAATTTGTAAAAGGTGACGTGACAAAGAAAGAAGACATTCTTTATATTGTGGAACAAGCTATGAACAAGTTTGGTAGAATTGATTATCTCGTTAATAACGCAGGGCCATACATATTCGAGCGGAAGAAGCTTATGGATTATGAGGACGATGAGTGGTATGAGATGATTGAAGGAAATCTAAGTTCGGTGTTTCATTTCTTAAAAGCAACTCTTCCGATCATGAGACAGCAACGGTTTGGAAGAGTGATAACGTACGGATTTCAAGATGCCGAACATTCTCCAAGCTGGTTGTACCGATCTGCGTTTGCTGCAGCAAAAGTAGGTCTCGTTTCTCTTACCAAAACGATTGCGCTTGAAGAAGCAGAGTTTGGGATTACTGCTAATATGGTATGTCCTGGAGATATCATTGGAGATATGAAAGAAGCAGATATCTCCACATCAAGGGGGATCAACGATATACGTACACCTATTGGTCGATCTGGAACGGGTGAGGATATTGCTAGAGTAATAGCTTTTCTTTGTGATGATAAGTCAGACATGATTACAGGTAGCGTTGTGTCTGTTTCGGGTGGAGTAAATGTAGTAAATAAGATACTATTGAAGGGGTAGGGAATTATTTTCGGTTTGCTGCTTGATAATAGTGTTAAAAGCTGTGAATTATAAGTATTGAGGGTATATGATCCAGTGGAAGCGTCCCTGTGGTCCATGGTTCACCGAAATATGAACCAGAAGAACCGTCCCCGTGGTCCACTGGTTCACGTTTCCCTGGTTCACGTGGTTCAAATTTGTGTAGATTCGAAGGTGGTTTGGGAGTGCTTGGTCATTCTTTTGTGAGGTTTTTGTTAGTAGGGGTTGTTAATACAATTGTTGGGCTTTCGTTTATGTATTTGTTTTTGCTTGTTTTCCAGTTCAATTATTGGGCCTCTACTTTTATGGGGAATGCCATTGGTGCGGTTGTTAGTTATTTTCTTAATAAAAGGTTTACCTTTCAAAGCAATGTGCCTATGGGGTCTAGTATGATTCGGTTTGTGCTTGTGATTGTGGGTTGCTACTTGCTTTCGTATAAGGTAGGTTTGGATATGACAGGGTGGATACTCGCGAAAGTAAATTTTTTACCCAATGACTATATAGATGAAGTAGCTGTGCTGGTAGGTAGTGGACTCTACACTATCACAAACTACGCTGGCCAACGATTTTTTGTATTCCCGAAAAAGGACAAAATAAAAGAAGATTGACAAGAAAACCTGTCAATCTTCTCAAAAGAAATCTTATATAGTATTTGCTAATATCGTAACTGCTGCGCTTAACGCGATTGCTAATAATGGCAATGAACAGTACAGTAAAATCCGATTTCTTTTTCTCTTTCGTTCCATTTCTTCTGGTGTGACCCACGTGCGCAATTTCTTTCCTCCTCGTTTTCGGCAGCTGGCTAGCATAGTCCTAGGACGTTAGCTCCTTAAGCTTTGCGTCACCGTTTTTCAACGGGTTTGCCGTTTACGAACGAATAGTTCGATTCTCTTATACTATCGTAAAAGATATAAGAAACTTAATAGGGTTTTTTACCTAAATTTTTTCCATAATTTTGGAAGTAATTAAGATTATCTTTTTGAAACATTCTCGCTCATTTGTAAATGTTCTTTAAGTTTTGCTGATAGGGCAGTACGCTCATCATCAGAGACAATATAATAATAGATTCCATCGATTTTGGTTCCACTGCCTTTAATTTGTGTTTGTTCAAGGTTGAAGCGAGCATCTTTGTAGTTCTTCTGGATATCAATCATCTCATCAAATGTCATATTTGTTTTAAGATTTTCACCAATAATAGCCATGATGTCATCAAACTTTGTTAGTGATGAAAAGCTTGCACCTTTATCAATTACTGCCTTAATAATTTGTCTTTGGCGTTCTTGACGTCCAAAGTCACCTCGTGGATCTTCATAACGCATACGAGAAAATGCTAACGCTTCATCACCGTCTAAGGTGAGGCTTCCTTCATTAAACGTATATCCTCCGTACTCAAAGGCAAAGGTATTTGAAACATTGACTCCTCCAACTGCATCAACAATACCTTTAAAACTTTCCATATTCACCTGAATAAAATAATCTATTGGAATATCTAAAAAGTTTTCGACTGTATTCATTGCCATCTCCGGGCCGCCAAAAGCATAAGCATGGTTAATTTTATCTTCGAATCCTTTGCCAACAATCTCCGTTCTTGTATCACGTGGGATACTTACCATTTTGGTAGACTTGTCAGTTGGATTAACAGTAAGGACAATCATTGTATCAGAGCGGCCACTGTCACCTTCACGCTCGTCAACACCCATTAGCAGGACCGAGATAGGGTCCTGTTCCTTAAATTCAACCACTTCTACACGCTTTTCCGATTTTTCACGTTCAATCGGTTGATGAATAGATTCAACTGTATTTTCTACCTGGTTATATAAGTAAAACGCATAGCCACCTGTACCTAAAATAAATAACCCCAATATGCTTAAGATGGATATCGTCCACTTTTTCTTTTTACTCATTTTCTTTTTCTCCATATAACTCCCTCTTTTTGTTAGGAAATGTTTTTTACTCCATAAATTATAGTCATTATGGCCTATAATTACAATGGAAAATAGAGTGGGCAAATACAGTGGGTTTTAAGGATTCATTGTAAAATCTATCATTTTACGCAAGACAATTTCCGAGGAAATGTTACATATTTTATCCAAAAATGCTAAATTTCCCTTTTCTTTTGTTGTATAATAAGTCCTAACTAGGTTTATTTGTACAAGGGGGGAAGAACTTGAAGAATATTGCATTAGTTCTCGCAATTATCATCTCAATCATATTAGTTGTTTCGGGTAAAATCCATTGGGACAATAAAATAGAAGCAACAACAAAAATAGACAACAAAGTATCATCAGAAAGACCTGCTACTAAGAATGAGTCAAACGAAAAGAAAGAAGAAGTAGTTGTAAATGAAGTAGATAGTAGTGACATCGTCAAATACACTAAAAATCTGCCGCAAGAAATTGTTTCTAAAATAGAAGGGGCAGTATCCTCCAAAGAACCGGTCCATCTTATCATAATGGGGTCAGCTTCAACACCTGAAGCGCAGAATGGCTGGCCAACATTATTGAAAACTGAACTATTACAAACATATGGGGAAGAGATATTTAAAATTACCATAAAAGAATTTGCTGATAAAACATCTATAAATGTAATCCAGGAAGAGCTCTATCAAGAGGTTGTTGATTTGCATCCCGATATTTTATTATTAGAACCTTTTATCCTAGCAGACAATGGTCTAGTCACTATTGAAGATCGACTCACCAACCTAACAACTATGCTTGAGGAGTTTTATAACGAGAACCCTGAGCTAACTGTATTACTTCAGCCAGCTAATCCATTACAAGGTGCAGTACACTATCCAAAAGAAGTTGCTGAATTACAAAGATACGCCGAGAGCAATGAGTATATTTATTTAAATCATTGGACAGCATGGCCTGATCATCAATCTACTGAAATTGCACCATATCTGGCGGAGGACATGCCAAACGATTTAGGACATCAGCTGTGGGCGGACTATTTAATTGACTATTTTATTTCTAAATAAGAGTATGTAAGATGCACCCAACATAAGGGTGCATTTTTTGGGTGGTATGAAGGTGTTAGATTTACCGAGGGTAAGTTGATATAATATTATGAGGCTTGTATATGTGTATCGGTAGGTAGATCCTCCTCTGGGGTACAGCCTACAAGTAAGGCACCCAGAAGGAATAAGATGGCTACGTATTTTTTCAAAGGGATCACATCCTTGTTCCCATCTTGCCATAGAATGATGTTTTCGAAAATAGAAAAATAATGCCAAATCAATCGTGTTATTGTTTGAAATAGATAGGAGTAAAAAAGAATGAATGAACTAATTTCAATTGTTGTTCCCATGTATTATGAAGAACAAGTCGCACAGGAATGCTATAACCGTTTAAAATCTGTCATGACAGAACACAACATAAATCATGAATTTATTTTCATAAATGATGGTAGCCAAGATAAAACAATGGATATTTTACGAAAATTAGCAGCTGATGATTTCTGTGTGAAGGTGATAGACTTTGCACGGAATTTTGGGCACCAAAATGCGGTTACTGCAGGAATTGATTTTGCGAAAGGCGATGCAATCGTGATTATCGATGCGGACCTCCAGGATCCACCCGAGCTCATACCACAGCTTATCCAGAAATGGAAAGAAGGATATCAGGTCGTATATGCGAAGCGCAAGGCGAGAAAGGGAGAAACCTTCTTTAAACTAGTAACGGCTCGGTATTTTTATCGCTTCCTAAATAATATGTCTGATATAGAAATTCCTAAGGATACAGGAGACTTTCGAATTATAGATAAGAAGGTAGCGGGCGTATTTAAACGAATGACAGAGAGGAACCGTTTTATTCGAGGAATGATCTCGTGGGTAGGGTTCAATCAAACATATATAGAATATGAACGAGATGAGAGGTTTGCGGGGGAGACGAAATACCCTCTGAAAAAAATGCTAAAGTTTGCATCAGATGGTATCTTTGCCTTTTCTTCTAAACCATTACGCCTTGTAACAAACTTAGGCCTACTAACTGTTTTAATATCGATAGGATTACTTCTCTACTCGATTATCGTGAAAATTATTGGTTACAACATCGAAGCTGGCTGGGCATCGATCATGGTGGCAATCTCCTTCTTTAGTGGTATTCAGTTGCTCAGTCTCGGTATTATAGGGCAATATATTGCAAGAATCTATGACGAAAGTAAAAATAGACCCATGTATATCGTGAAAGAACAGCTTAATATGGATGAATTGTCGGAGTATGAAGAAGAAAAGGGAAAGAAAGACTTGATGAAAATTTAAAAGGGAAGGAGATTTAGAGTCTCCTTCCTTATTTTGTGTCCAATAGTTGCCCCTTGCGTCGGATAAGTTGAAAAGGCTTGGTAAGTAACGTGTGCAGAATGTATACACCGTAACCTTGAAGCAGAACGAAACTAGGGATAATGAAAAACCTGTACCTCGTCTGCAATTCAATTAATAGATGAATGCACATGTATCCTATTATTAATAGGAAGAATAAAGAAGAAGCAGGTGCTACATTATTTGAAAGTAGCAGTGTGATTGTAGCAATCACAACAAATATACCCATTGAAAAATACATAAATCTTTCATACATATTTAGAATATCTTTCGATTCTGTGTAATCAATTTCATCGGATCTGAATCCCCAAATGAGAGATCCGTCTTCAGCCGTCCACATATAGATGAACTTATCTTTAAATAACTCAAGCAGCTCCTCTTTATCGTCAATCCGTTCCTTGATTAATTCCTTACTGGCTTCATCACGTTCTTCACCAAGCTCGAACTGAGCCAAATAAGCAGCATCCTCATCAGAAAAAATACCAGTAGTATCATGGTTAAGACCCGTCACAAACTTCCAAAGAGGTTCTCTGTTTTTGATGGAGTAATCTGTAACATCCGTTTTTATAAGAAGATAATTTGTACCCATATGTACTAAAAAATACACAACAATAATTCCTGCGAATTTAACAATTGTAGGGATTATTTGATCCTTCTTTAAAATATTAGCAACGAATAAATAAAATCCAACAGCAAGTAAGACAAGACTACCTAGAGGTCGTATCAAATCTCCTAGTCCCAAACACAATCCTACAATTGCCCATATGTATTTGTTTGTATGGAAGTAACTAATTAATAAGTAAAAAGCTAAATAAAACAGAAATGTTGCTAAGTACTGATTTGTAAGAACAGAAGATAATGCGATATTCGGGATATTCAATGCGTAAATCAGGCCAGCGATTCGTCCTGTTTCTTCATTAAATAACTTTCTTCCTATTAGGTACACTAGAATAACTGTCCCAACACTATATATCACATTAAATAACCTTATATAAAATGTTCCCTCTCCAAATAAGTTGAGGATCATAGCCTGGTACATTGTAAACCCGAGTTGATAAGCCCAACGAATATAATAAATACCCTCTGAAGTAAACCCAAAGTCCCCATGCGCAGCTCGAACTGCACTCATATACATCACTTCAAAATCAGAAGCAATCTCGGAATCAATATGTACTATCCAGGCTAGTCTATACCCGAAAGCTATCATAATTAAAATGAAGATGTACATTTTCTTCGGTAGTGATTTGGTTAATAAAAATAAAATAAGCGAAATAAAAATGACTGCAATGATAGAAAAGACAATTGAACTAGTTGTGTCTACAATCTCATATAGGGTGGGAATTCCTACAATTGAAATTGAAGTAAACGCAACAATCAATAATATTAGAAAAAATTTAACACAAAATGAGTATAAAATAGGTTGTCTCATTATATCTCTCCAATTAGTAACTATAGCCCTATTATACGAAAATAAATGGGGATGTAAAATGAGTCATCAGAAGAATGTATAAAACGCAAGGTCTACTCTGAATATTACAAATATAACCCAAGCGTATTTTGACAAAATAGCCATGATTAAAACAAATTTCGAGAAATTTCTAAAAAACTTCCAAAAATGTGTGGAAATAAGTATTGAAATGTAATAGAATCAAACTAAGTAGCCTGGAATTACCGATAATATATTCCAATAGTAAGAAAAATTTCCTAGGAATCTATTGCATTTGTTAGGAGATTTTAGTATACTAGGTTACTAGTTAGGGTTAGCAACGATAGGAACATATACGTCGATGGAATCTATAATCAAAGGGAGAGATACAAAGATGTCTAAGAAAAAGGCAATTAAAGTTTTAACAACTGCTGCTGTTGCTGCAAGCGCATTTGTTGCTGCAAATCCAGCATCTGCTGCACCTGCATCTGATGCACAAACTTTAGTTAAAAAAGCTAAAGACGCTGGTACAGTATTAAAATGGGCAATTTCAGTAGAAGGTTCTGCTGATTTCAAAACTCGTCCATACGCTCAATACAACGCTGCTAAAGATGCATACGCTAAAGCAGTAGCTGCTGTAAACAAATTAAGTGGCGCAGAAAAAACAAAGCTACTTACTGATCTTGAGCAAAACGTAAACGTGCACATCAAGCGTACAATGGCGTACATAGATGCAATCACTGCTGGTGAGAAAATCAACGCTACTAAAGCTGTATTACAAGGTAAAATCGATGCTAATGTTATCGATAGTACTACTACAACTGCTTACCACAATTTATCTAAAGAAATTCGTAAGCAAGCAATCTTACTTGATCGCGTATATGGTCAAACTACTCGTGATGGCATCCGTGACCAATTCAAGAAAACTGCTGAAGCTTTAAGAGACAGTGTAGCATCTGCTGTAACTGTTGAAATGGCTCTAACTGCAGCTGAAAAAGCTTTAGATAACAAAGATGATATTGCAGCTGCAAAACACTTAGAAGATGCTGCATACAATCTTTCAAATGTTAAGAGCACTGTTTTAAAAGGTAAATTAACTGAGCGCTTAGCTGCAGCTGATGCTAAACTAACTCCTGCAGTTACAAGTGTTAGTTCAATCAATGGAAAACAATTAGTTGTTAAATTCAATAAACCTGTAAGTAAAGCTACTGTATTAAACGATAAAGCTCTTCACAGTAATATAACTGTATCTAGAATTGATGCTGATGCTGTAGATCCTAAAGCATTAACAGCTACTCTTTCTGCAGATGGTAAAACATTAACTATTACTGCTACTGACTATTTTAAAGGTAGATATACTGTTGCAACTTCAGAAGAAGTAAAAACATCTACTGGTGTTAAATTAACGAAACATGCTTCAGTGGTTGTTGTTGATGATAAAACTGCTCCAAGATTCATTTCTGCAAGTGCAGTAGCTAAAGAATCAACTAAAGACCTAACTGTAGTTTTCGATGAGCCAGTACAATCAACTGGAGTAATTGCATATGTTAATGGAGAAGCTGCTACTGTTGAAACAGGTTCTGACTTAAACACTTTAACAGTTAAATCTTCTGCTAGCATTAAAGCTGGTACTAAAGTAGAAGTATCTTTACTAAATGTTAAAGATGCTGCTGGGAATTTAACTAACCCTAATCCACTTGTTACAACTGTGACAGTAGTTGCTGATACTGTTAATCCTGTTGTATCTTCAATTGCAGTAGTTGGAGAAGGAAAAGTAAATGTTACATTTAGTAAAGAAGTAACAAACAACGATGCTCTTAAAGAAGCTGTATCATTATTAGATCCAAATGGAGTAAAAGTAGGTCCATTTACTTTTGTAAAAGTTCAATCTAATGGAAAAACTGTAGAATATACAGCTCCAGACTTCACTTTTGGTCCAAACAATACATTTACTGGAACTCTATTAGTTCAAAATACAGTAACTGATACACTTGGAAATAAAATGGTTGACAAGTATAGTTCTTCTGTAACTTTCTCTAAAGATACAGTTGCTCCTGTAGCTCAAAAAGCTGAATATAAAGATGGTAAGCTTTCAGTAACATTCTCTGAAGATGTGGCTGAAGTACTTCTTGGCGCTAAATCTGGTTTAAAAATTATCAACAAAAACACTGGGGCTGAAATTGAAGTTTCAGGTTCTGTAGCAGTTGATAAAGATAATTCTAACGTATTCGTATTAACTCAAAACATTTCAGCTGGTTCATATGAACTACGTTTACCAGCAGCACAAGTAAAAGATATTTCAAAAGCAGGAAATAAAAACGCTGCGGTTATTCTTGACTTTACTGTAGCTGCTGCATCAACAAGTGATAAGAATGCACCAAAATTCACTTATGCTGCTTCTACAACAAATCTAGATATTACATTTAAAACTGTAGTTGGTGCTCCTGATTCTGAACAAGTATTTGCATATACTGTTCAAGATGATAGTGGAATTGATGTTGCTACAGTGCGTAATTTAAATAATTACACTCTAAATGGTAAAGCACTACCAGCTGGTTCATATATTACTACTGACTATGATTCAAGTAATGTTAAAGCTGCTTTAACAGTTAAGATTTATGTACCATCTTCTAAAATTGACAAAACAAATAATGAATCAATTCTAGTTGTTAGTGGTGTTAAAGATGCAAGTGGTAATGTAGCAAACCCTCAAGTATCTGAGAAAATCTCTGTATACGATGGTGTTGCACCTGAAGTTAAATCTGCGGTTATTTCTTCTGGAGATAAATCAGTATTAGTTGTTGACTTCACTGAAGAAGTAGTGAACTTTGATAAGGCTGATGATGTAGTTCTTACTGTTAACGGTAAAGAAATTACTGCAAGTGTAGCTAAACAAGAAACAGGTACAGATAAAGGTAAATACTATGTAACTGGTACTGGTATAACTGATTTCACAGCTCAATCTACTGTTACTTTAAAATTAGCAAAAGAAGAAGCTGGCGCTGTAGCTGACAAACAAGGTAACTTGGCTGTATTTGGTAAAACTATTACGATTAAGTAATTTAATTAGATAATAGTAAAGAGAGTTCGATATTAATTCGAACTCTCTTTTTTTGTCCTTTTAAAAATGTTGGGGTTCTTACACAATCAGAAAAATAAATCACCACAATATCGTCCAATCTTTTAAACATGAGTTGACTAGAAATAAGCAAAGATTGTGGATATATGCATAATAAATTCTATTATAAATTTACCTGGATTTGAAGAAGTAATAGTTACTAAGTCTGAAGCTATTGAGGATAAATATACTATCATGTACAAATGCCCGTAAAAAACATTTATGCCCACTATGCAGTCAGATCACCCAAAAGTATACATGATTATAGAACCCCAAAAATAAAGCACCTAAAAATCTTCGAGCCTCAAACGTTAATTTTCTACAGGAAACGTAGATATGCTTGTGAATGTGGGAAGAAGTTTGCCGAGAACAACCCTTTTGTAGAACGTTATCAACGTTTATCTATTGAGCTAAATCAGGCAATTAAGATTCGTAGCATAAAAGGAAAGACATTTTAGGAAACTGCTGAAGTGTATGGAACATCTGCTTCCACTGTTGTACGTCGATTTGATGAGGTAGCTGCTTAAACAATTCAGGAAGAATAAACTGAATTGCTTAAGTTAATTGCCTTTGTTGAATTTAAAGGGGATACAAAAGAATGGAAATATCAACTTAATATCTCAGATGGCGTAACTAAAGAGCCAATAGATATTTTGCCTAACCGTGAAAAGAAGACGATTAAACAATACTTAAGAAATTTCGGAGCAAATGTTGAAATAGTTATTATGGATATGAGTCCATCCTTTAAAGCAGCTGTTCAACAAGCCCTCGAAAAGACGGTTATTGTAGCCGATCGCTTTCACTTTGTAAGTTATATCTATTGGACGCAAGATGGAGTTAAAAGAAGGGTTCAGACTTTTTGGCATAATTATAACCGGAGAAAGTGTAAAGTAAAAGTTTTGCCTTAAATTCAGCTGAATTGACTGAAGGAGAACAGTGGTTTAAACGTTTATCTTAGGTTTATCAGGGGAATTGAATAAGGTTATGATCTTAGAGAAGTATTTCAAATTTAGTTAAACTAAATGTTACGGTCTAATATATCTTGAGTGAGTGATTTTGGTATTGAGACACTTTTCAATGGCTATTTTCTAAAAATTAGAGTTTAAATAATAAAAACAAAAAGCCACCATCACTGGCAGCTTTTTGCCCCTCCATCTCTGGAAGTAGTTAGGGTTTGCACACAGAACACATAAATCGTGGCGATTTCTGTTTTTGTGTACACTACTATTGTATCGGATATGCTTACGTTTTTAAACTATTAAATTATGGAAAGTTATAGCTTTTTAAAGCATTGATACAAAAGTTGGGGAACAGAAGTATCTATATTGTGACGAAAGCACCTCAAAAAAATGCTCCTTTTTATTAATCCTTTCTCTTATAAAATATTTCACTGCAATCTGTCGAATCTCTACCCAACAAAATGGTAAATAAGTTGTATTTTGTAGAAATATGGATAGAAAGCAAGAATAATTTCCAATTTTGTACTATAATAGAAGAGTACTAGAAAAATAGAAAGTAAGATGTTGGGAGAGGTTAGATGTTTAAGCGACTGATAGCTGGTGTGCTACTGGTAGGGCTTCTAATGGGGATGCAGCCTGCTACGTCCGGTGCCGCCATGAATGGTGTTTATTGGGACAATCTATTAATGGTTAAAGGACAAATTGGGAAGATCAAGGTAATCAAACCAATTAATCTATGGAAACGTGTTGGCGATAAACTCGTATTTGAACGAGTACTAAAGCCAAATGAACAATATCGTGTGTATCGATATGACAATAAGTTTGGTGGACAATATGGATTAGGTGGAGGCTATTATATTACGAAGATGGCAGGCTATGTGGAGTACAAAACTCCATCAAAGCGTAAGCTTGCCGAGCTAGATGCTTTTTATCCAATAACTAATAAAGTAAAAACGAATCTTTCAGTAGGGAAGGTTACCTCTCAAGAAACAAAAAAGGTAGCTCCTGGAGTAACTGAAACAGAAATCGAAGTAGATAGCAATCGTGGAAAGCAACAGATCTACATGCTTGATTTTGCTCCTGGTACTGAGAACATGGAGATTCAAACAGTTTTATCAAACGATACCATGTTTGGATTAGAAACTGTTTCAAGTCAAGCGAAGAACAACAGTGCTGAAGGTAATCGTGTAGTCGGTGGCGTGAACGGGGACTATTTTGATAAGGATGGCTCTCCAATGGACTTAATGGTCCAGAATGGAGAAATCATTGCTACAAGCCGTACACCATTAAGTGATTTAGCCGTTTTTGGTGTAAAAGCAAATGGACAAGCTGTGATTGGTAGTCCAACATTATCACTTTCAGTAAAGGTAAATGGTGCAAGTACATATACAATTGATTCGATTAATCGTACGCGTTCTGCGAATCATCTGGTGCTTTATACACCTCATTTTGCGAAGACAACAAGAACAAATGCATTAGGAACAGAGGTTATTTTAACAAACCTAAATGGCAAAGTAAGTGGAAATGGTACGCTAACTGCTATTGTTCAGGATGTTGTGAAAGGCGTAGGAGATGCTCCTCTTGCAACTGGGACACTGGTTCTTTCTGGACACCACATGGCTAGTGAGTTTTTACAAACAATCAAACCAGGTGACCAAATTGAGATTACATCTGCTTTTACGGATGCAAAATGGCATGATGTTGTTGAGGCACTTGGTGGCAGATACCGCCTTGTGAACAATGGCTCTGTTGTGAAATGGGATATCGCTGGAGCTCATCCGCGTACTGCCATCGGAATTAAGGCAGATGGAACTGTATTTACGGTGGTCATTGATGGTCGACAATCGAATTATAGTGTTGGAATGACTCTTTCCGAGATAGCTAGCCTTATGAAGGATCTAGGCGCTGTTGATGCAATTACGTTTGACGGCGGTGGCTCGTCTACTATGGTGACTAGACAGCCGGGTGATGAGAACGTATCTGTCATCAACCAACCATCCGATGGTAGAGAGCGTTCTGTTGCGAATTCACTCTTCTTTATTAGTAAGTGGTTAACAGGTCCACTGGATCGTCTAATTTTATCACCAAGCGATATTACTGTATTTGCTGGTGCGACGTACCATGGTTTAGGGGTTTCTGCTAAGGGTGTCGATTATGCGTACAACCCTGTTGCAGTAACAAATCCTGTAACCTATACATCACCTATTTTTACTGTGAATCAAAATAACACATATAAGGTGACAACCCAAGTTGGAACGTCCGTGTTAACCGCGAAAAGTGGGTCTGTGTACGGAGCTGCGAAGGTGACAGTTGTAAACAAACTTGACCGTATTAAGATGGAGCAAGCTGAAGTTATTGTAATACCAAATGGAACCATTCAGTTGAATCCACAAGGAATCTATGGTGGTAAGACTGTTGTAACTGACCCAACTGTATTCAAATGGGAAGTTGTAACAAAGGATTTTGGAACGGTTGATAAAAATGGTGTGTTCAAAGCAGGCGCTAAGACTGGAGCTGGAACTATTAAGGTGACAGCAGGTGGAGTAGAAGGTACTGCGACAGTTATCATTGGTGATCCTACTTCACTTGTGCTAGAAGGCTTTGAAAATGGATTTGGTAACTGGGATGCTACAGGAGTTCGTGATGTTTCAACTGTGATTGCAGATACAACTGATAAGGCATTTGTAAAAACGGGAAGTCATTCTTTAAAGCTAAACTATGACTTTACAGGAACAACTGGTACGTCTGGTGCTTATGCAGCAGTTAACACTCCGATTAAAATCGTTGGACAACCGAAAAAGATTGGTATGTGGGTATATGGAGATGGAAAAGGACATTGGTTGCGCATGCAGCTCAAGGATGGCCAAAACAAGGAAATCCAATTAGATTTCACGAAAAATCTTGATTGGACAGGTTGGAAATATGTTGAGGCTGCGATTCCTGCAGGTGTGACACTTCCACTTGTAATTGATATACCAATTCGCTACATGGAAACAGAGGACAGCAACAAAAACAGTGGAACCATTTATATTGATGATATTCAGGCTGTATACTAATACAAAAAGGGGAGCATGAATGTGCTCTCTTTTTCCTGTGTTTCGGTACTAAATAGGACTTATTCATCAAAATTCGACATCAAATTTGCACTGTTCTAGAACATATGTTATCCTTATGAATGTGTGACTGATTTGAAATGGTAAATGTTTCAATTTGTTGATTTGTGAGGAAGTATTATACTTTCTACTACATACAAGAACGGCTCTGCTGTCGCCTTAGGCTCGGCAATCGCCGAGTTTTCTTTTACTACTATTAGATTTAGGGGGAGTTAGATGTCGAATAAAAAGAAAGATCGAATCTATCTAGAGGTTGAGAAAACCCTAAAAGACAACCCGCCGAAAATTATCGGAGATTATAAAAAACAAGGATGGGCTTTAAAGGCTCTTGAGAAGACAAGCAATGAAGATATAGAGAAAGAAGCAAATGGGAAGGTAACTGCTAAAGCTGTATTAGAAGCAAAAGACGGTACCTATTACCCAGCGTTCCTTTTACTTGATATAAAGAAGAGTGGGAAAATTATTGACTGTTTCTTTTTAGCAGAAAGTAATGACCATTTCGATCTAATTCCGCTTCAATTAGCTCAAGAATTTTTCGGCAAAGACTCTTCAGAGGTCATGCCATTCAAATATCGTACACTTGCCCAAATCAAGGGCGATCGTTTCCAAACAAATTGGCCCGATTTTTCATAGAGGTGGGACAGAGGGACAGGTTCACTGTCCCATTTTTTATTTGAGTGAATATCTTGAGACCAGAGACCATAGGGACGGTTCTCTTGGTACAAATTTATTTAACGTAAATTGGGAAAAACAGCCCCATGTTCACTTCATTCTTTTTGAGCTACTTCATACGAGGTGGCTTTTTTAGTCGGATTGGATACCGATTACTATCGGATTTCATACCAGTCATGTGGACCTCATATAATTAACTAATTATAGATTTGCTTCATCGTTTCTTCCATTACTTCTTTTCCCCTTCAACTCTTCTATAGCAGTCAACATAGAGTACACATATTGAGTGTAATTTATGAGATAATTTAAGTTCAAATATACAATAAAAATAGACATTAAGTAATAGATTGAGGTTTATGAAACTACATCAATGATAGTTATAAAATAGGTAAGAATGTAAGGAGAGCAGATTCTATTGGCAAAGAAAAAGAAAAAGAAAAAGCGTCTTGGGCCACGTCGCAAGCGGTTGAATCAAAAAGCGAGGCTTGAAAATGCAAAAGATTGGATCACGTCGTATACTGGAAAATATATCGTTAAAGGCTATACAAAGTGGTACGGAGTGGATTTACTAGTTGCCTTAAAAGAATTAGAACTATTGGGACTTGTTTTTAGTGATAAGGAGAAAGAACAAGTAATGCAAGCTATAAAGCAAAGAAAAGATCAAAAAAAGCGAATAAAGGAAAAGAAAAATCATCGGAAAAATGTAATCTTAGAGGATGATTCAGATGAAATGTTTGCTTTTATAGCAGGCCATACTTCAGGTGGAGTTCCTTATGGTATTACACATAAGGAAATGGATGAAATGGGAAGACCGGGAGATGAGACAATAAAATATAAATCTAAAAGTATATTATCACGAGTTACTGAGGATACACGTAAAAGGAAGAGTGGATTGTTGTAAAAGACGAATACTTTGATGATATACTTTTACATCTAAATCAACGTTATAAAAATGATATTGAAGATGATGATCTACCATTCTAGTGTTTACAAATAGAAGTTGAAACGTAAAGTAAGAAGTCTAAGGAACGCCCGCCTTAAGGACCGGAGTAAGTCAACTGAATTATTTCAAAGCTGAGGACTAAACTTTCCTGAGTCAATCTAGCAGACTCAAATACATAAACTAAGTATAAGTTTTTTTTTGACTAATTTGAAAAGGCTGCAAGGTATTTCTAAAATATTATTCCCAATAACCTCCAGTATTTTTCTAGTATGGAATGTATTACTATTTAGATGTAATACATATCTAAGGAAAAGGGAGAGCAAGTATGAAGAAATTTATCGCATCAGCAGTAGCCTTTGGTATTGCAAGTGGACTTATTTTTACACCTTCTTTAAAGGCGGAGGCGGCTACATTCCAAGAGGCAGAAAAAATGGTGAAAACAGCTGAGCAGCACGCAGGTGCACTTAAATGGCAAATCTCAGTTGAATTCACAAACGAAGTTAAATACCCAGACATGAAAGTGTTTAACTTAACAAAAGATAACTATGTAAAGGCAAAAAAGGCGGTTGCTACCTTAAGTGGGTCTCAGAAGACTGAACTCGAAAGTAGATTAAAAAAGAATGTAGAGCTTCATTACACCCGAGCAATGGGTTACATTGATGCTATTACTTCAGGTAAGAAGATTGTGGACAAGGCTGCTCACTTTCACGAACTCTATGCAAGCGAGCCAACAAGTGATGTGACAGAACAGGCATATCATAACCTATCCGCAGAAATTAGAAAACAAGCGATACTACTTTATCGCGTATATGGGAAGTCTACACGCGACGCGATTCTAGAAAAATATAAAGCTCCTGGTGAAAAGGAATTACAGGAAGCAATCTATCCTATTACGACAAAGATGTTAATTGATGAACTAGATAGATTAATAGAAACTTCAGCTGGGCAGGAAGCAATAAATACAAAGGCTGATGAAGTCATCACGATGTTGTTTGAATATGTTGAGGATGATGATATTTATTATAGCTTATATGACATGTACGCTGAGACAGTCCGCAAAGACCCTGTGTTTGTTGCTACAGAACAAGAAATTTTTGATTTCGTCGATCATATGAATGACGTATACAATCGAGAGGATATTGAAGGGTATATGAATATTCTCCACCCGGATACTCCTGATTTAGATGAAGAAAAGGAAATCATTAGAGAATTTTTTGAAACGTATGATGTGCGCTTCGATACAATAGGGATTGAATTAATGCTCCTATATGGTGAGGATGAAGCATTGGTAAGCCATATTGAGACAGAAATCAACGAAAATAGAATACCATATGAGGATATCTATAGCGAAAAGGTTTATACGCTTCAAAAAGTAAATGGCGAATGGAAGCTTGTCTCTGGCTATGAAGTGTATTCCGAACCACTGGAATAGTTGGAATCATTGGGTGGGACAGTAGGGACAGCTTCCTTGTCCCACTATTTTTTGCTAGAACGACCACAGGGACGGTTCTCATGGCACTTTTTTACTAAAAGTGATCCAGAAGAACCGTCCCTGTGGTTTCTTTTTTATTTTAATGCACTAACCGGTAGTACGGTTATAGCTGCATGTGCTTTGTTGTTTGTTTCGGTAATCCAGGGCTTTACGTGGTCGATGGCGACTGCGAAGTTTAGATTTCCTGTTTCATATCCAAATGTATTGATTCCGAGTACGTCGCCGTTTATGGAAAGGAGGGGGCCTCCTGAGCTTCCAAATGTGATGGGAGCTGTAATTTGGATTACGCGCCTTGTTGTTCCTTCGTTTTCGTCATCTCGTAAGCCACTTACAATCCCCGTTGACACCGTATTTAGCAACCCTTCCGGACTACCAATTGTGACGATGGAATCTCCTTTTTCTACATTACTAATTGTTCCTAATGTGAGGGACTCCATTGAATGAGGCTTTGTTGTTTTCAGTAGTGCTGCATCTAAGGCTTTATCGTATTTCACCACACCTTGGATTTGGATGGTTTGCCCGAAATTTGTAATCGCCTCGAAACGAGTTCCTCCTTCAACTACATGCGCATTTGTCATTATAGTGCTTGGACCTACTACAAATCCGCTACCTTGAGAAATCAGCTTATTACTAGAGTCATAGCTTAAAATCATCACGACACTTTTTTCGTGTGTAATGATTTCTTTTAACCGTACTGTGCTTGCATTTGTTGTAAGGACACGTTCATATTTTTGTTCAAGCACGGAATATACCTTAGGACTTTCTATTGAATCTAGTAATGATTCAATTGAAGCTAGTTTATTTGTAATTTCCACTTGGTCAGCTTCTTCTAATAATAAATCTACTAAATTATCTATCTCCATTTTTGCAGTGATAGCATACTTTGTCTTTTCTCTCGTTGTTTCTCCAGGTACTTTGTATTTGTCGAGGATTGCATCCCTCGTCGATTGCCCATAGACACGGTAAAGAAGGAGTGCCTGCTTTCGAATCTCAGTAGAAAGGTCATGGAATGCTTTTTCTGCTTGGTTGCTTGCTGGGTTCACAGAATACCAGCTCGATAATGTCTGCTCTTTTTGGATAATCTTCTTTCCAGATGTAATCGCATCGATATAGGCTTGAGCACGAGTTAATTGGACAGTGACATTTGACTGTAATCTTTTTTGAAGCTGCTCTTTTTGAGTTTTTGGTAGAGATTGAATCGCATGTTGCGCTTTGTCTTGCGCCTTTTTAACAGAGTTGTATATGTCCATCTTTGGATATGAAATAGGATCCTTAGGGTATACCTTTTTACGATATTCTAAGGAGATTTCCCATTTCAAAGAGGTAGCATACCGTTCCGCGTCTTCCACAAGCTTAATAGCAGATTGACTATTGGATGCGGCATTTGATGTTTGTACGTTTGTAAATAATGCAACAAGTAGTATAAAAACTGCTACTATTGGTTTCGACACTTTCCTCATAGTATCTTCCTCTTTCTCTTAATAATGGTAATCTATTACTCTCTATTTTAAGGTGAATAGAATCACTTGGCTATAATAATTTTGGTATGGTGCTATTTAATTTTTGATTCTCAACCTTTTGCGGGAAGTGGTTGGTCAATTGTTCGTCCCCTAAAAAGGAATAGTTTTTGTTTCTATTAAAATAGTAAGAGTTCTAGCATTTCGTAAATTGAACCACTTTTTTTGTAACATAACTGTAACATAAAAGTTCGAGTGTAATAGAACTGAAATGGTAAAATGACAGAAAATATTGTAAAATCATAGTAGATTAGGAAAAATAATAATAGATTAGCAAAAAATATGAGAGACTATCATGAATACTGGAGGAAGTTATGAAGAAAATACTGTCACTTTTTGCAGCAATCACTATCACCACAGTATTAGTAGGAAATCATAGTGCCTCAGCAGCGGGTCAAGGTGAAGCTGTAGTAGAGATTGGAAAGCAATACATAGGAGTTCCCTATCAATTTGGTGGAACAACTCCAAGCGGTTTTGATTGTTCAGGTTTTCTTGGTTATGTTTTTGATAGATTAAATGTTTCCTTACCAAGAACGGCCGCTGATCAATTTGCAAGTGGGGAATCAGTCGAGAAACATAATCTTGCAGTAGGGGATTTAGTATTTTTTACTACTTATAAGCCTGGTGCATCACATGCAGGAATTTATGTTGGAAATGATCGTTTTGTTCATGCGAGCACAAGTGATGGAGTTACCATCTCTTCCCTAAATGAACCTTATTGGAAACCAAGATATTTAGGAGCAAAACGATATTTACCAAACGAATCTCAGTCTAAGCTATCTGTAAAAGAGGGCCAAATTGGCGAAATAGAGGTTACAAAAGCAATCAATCTATGGAAACGTACAGACAATGGAGCATTAGAATATGTACGTGTTTTAAAGCCAGGCGAAGTCTATCGCGTCTATAGCTATGATGACAACTATGGTGGACAATATGGGTTAGGGGCTGGCCTGTACATCACAAAAATGGATACACATATCCAATATTTGTCCTTGTCAGAGATTAACAAAAACTAGTAGAATATAAATATATGAAAATCTCTAATAAAGTGCCTAACTCTTATTAGAGATTTTTGTTTTTGAGGAAATACTAGGATTGGAGAGGAATCATGATATTAAAACGTAGTAAACATGCAGTAATGACGGTACTCGTACTATCTTTAGGAATCCTATTATTTGGTCCACAGTCAGCAGATGCAGCAACAGGTATTAAAGGGTTAATGGACAAGGCTGCTAGCACAGGAACTGTTTTAAAGTGGGCTATTTCTATTGAGGGATCAGGAGATGGAAAAACACGTCCTTGGGGTCCTTACAACGATGCGAAAAAGGCAAATACGAATGCACTAGCAGCTATTAATAAGCTTCCAGCTGCACAGCGCGCAACGTATCTAGAAACACTTGAAAAAACGTCTGGCATCCATATTACACGTGCTATGTACTATATCGATGCGATTACAGCAGGTGAAAAGATTAATGAGAAGAAGGCTGCTCTTCAGCAAAAAATAGATGCTGGTGTCATGAATGACGAAACGGAGCAAGCGTATCATGACTTGTCTTTTGAAATTCGTAAGCAAGGTATTTTACTAGACCGAGTGTATGGGCAATCTACTAGAGATTTAATTCGTGGAAACTACAAGCATTCCGCAGAAGAGGTTCGAAACAGTATTCTATATGCTATTACTGTGAAAATGAATTTAGATAAAGCAGAAGAGCTTTTGGCCGTTTCACCTACAGATCCTGAAATTAAAAGATTAGTAGACGAATCTGCACCACTTTTCACTTTGATTACAAATGAGCAGTTTAATCAACAATTACGTGAGCGTTATACTACTATTTCAACCAAAATTGGTGGAGTGGTCACACCTCCAGTACAAAAGGTAGAACTAACAATTCCTGAAATTAAGGCAACCTTAACAGCGGAAGCAATTAAGCGTAACATTCCACCTGAGGTATTAAAATCTGTTGCCTTACAGGAAAATGGAAGCTTACGTCAGTTTAATGCTGATGGTACACCACTAATTAGCTGGGATGGCGGAATCGGGATTATGCAAGTAACAAATCCGGGACCGGGTATTGATGTAGAGCGTTTGAAATACGACACAATCTACAATATTCAGGTTGGTGCTGATATCTTACTCAGTAAGTGGAGATATGGTGGCAGTCGAACACCTACAGTTAATAACAATGACCCAAGGATTATCGAAAACTGGTATTTTGCGATAATGGCGTATAATGGGCTATCTACTAGAAATGATCCTACAGTCCCAACAAACAGTCCGTATCAGGTTAAGGTGTATGCAAAAATGGACCAGTATGCAGGAGTAGAAGCAGAGGTCATTAAGAGCACAGACATAGCCGTTACTAATGTATCTGGAATTTTATATTTCAATGGCAAGATGAACTATACAACAACAAAACAGACAACGAGTACCCAAACGTTTAACATTGGTGACCAGATTGTAACGTCTGCGAACAGTAATTTCCGTATTGAGCCAAGAACAGGTGTAAAATATACAATTTTACCTGCGGGGTCTAGTGTAACAATTCTTTCTGAGCCAATTCAGGATGACAATTACTTGAATCTGTTCTCTTGGTACAAAGTACGCGATAACAATACAGGACAAGAAGGCTATCTAGCTTCTCTAAACCTACAATAAAAAATGCGTCCCACTTGGGACGCATTTTTTTACTGCTGTGGTATATAAACTCTCCACTTGGAGAAATCAGGCTGTACATCTGATTGTGTTTCTTTCGGGAATAGAAAGGTCCAAGGTTTACTTGTGCTTGCTTTTACCTCAAGCTTATCTAACGTAAATGAGCCTTGTGCCACAACCACGTTGTTTGCATCCTCAACCTTTAGAGGCAGCTGCTCCAATGTGATGTTTTTATCACTTGCATTCCGAATTAGAACGGTAACGGCTAGCTGCTCATTTTCGGTATGGGATACACTGATTCCCATAAAGTTAACCTCTCCATCCTGTAACGGAGGTAACTTTGCAACAAGCTCTTCAAGCTTTGTGATTTGCTCAGCAGGAAGATTTTCCTTCCAGCTGTCCTCAAGTTCAAGTACCATTGGTTTTTTGACCTTTTGTTTTAATTCAAAGGCAATAGTCCATTTTTCATTGGCAATAGCTGTTTCAACAAGTTTATCTTCGGTAGAGAACAATAGACGCCATGGAATACAGCCCATTGACGGGATTTCCCCTAGGATATCCATTTCGAATGTTTTTCGTGCAAGGGCATTTCCTTCCTCATCTAACACAAGAAGATCGACAATTTCAAGTCTAATAGCTTTTGCTAATGTGTTACGGAAAAAAGCAGTAATAACGAACCCATCTTCAAATTCATCTAGCTTCACACCTGATATAGAGATTTGATTTGGTTTTAAAGGTTCTAATTTTTGATGATGGAATTGGTACACATATTTTTCAGATGTAGATACGTTCCAATCAGGGTGAAAGACAAGGTTTGTCTTTACATCATCAGTATCTACTGTTTCTTGTTCAATTGTTGCTTCCTCTTCTTGAGGCTGAGTTTTTTTCGTAAAAAGTCCCATTCTTACTCCTCCTCTTCAATTTCACGGCTATTGGCTTGGTTTACATAGATAAGCAGAGTTCGACTAACCGCTGCATCAATGTTTTGCTGCATATATAAGAATTCCTCAAATGCTTCAAATTCGTATAAACGGTATGGGTCTTCCTGTCCGTAGCTTCGAAGGTTGATGCCTTCCTTAAGTTGAGTATTTGCATCAAGGTGTTTGATCCATTTTTGGTCTAGGTGTTGAAGCATCATGCCGCGAACTCTCGTAGAGAACTGGTTGTCTTCCATTAATTCTTTTACGGTATTCACATATGTTTCATGGACTCCGGAAACGAGCTCTTCGATATCAACTTTCTCAAGACCCCTTACTTTTTCTTCATCGAAAGGTAGGGCGCCATACATAAGAGATAGCTCTTCCAATAGACCAGAAAGATTCCATTCCTCGAATACAACATCTTCCAGACAGTATTTATCAACAATTGCTTTTGAATGCTTTTCAAGATGCTCTAGTAAATCCGGTAGAATGTCTTCTTTTTCAAGTAGATAATCGCGTTTTTTGTACACAATCTTACGCTGTGCATCCGCGACATCATCAAGCTTTAGTAAATGTGTTCTTGAAGAGAAATGAGCACTTTCAACCGTTTCTTGTACCTTTTTCGCAAATTTAATTGGGTCTGGTGAAACAACTAGACCATCTTCGTTCGTTTTCAGCTTTTTCTTCCAGCGAGCCATTTCCTCTTCATCATACAGATAGAAAATATCATCCTCTAACGAAATGATAAATTGGGTTGATCCTGGGTCTCCTTGGCGTCCAGAACGTCCACGAAGCTGCATATCAATACGAGCGCTTTCGTGTTTCTCGGTACCAATGATGTGCAACCCACCAAGCTCTTTTACACCATCTCCAAGAAGGATATCTGTTCCTCGACCAGCCATATTCGTCGCAAGCATCACTTGACCTTTTTGTCCGGCCATAGAGATAATGTTTGCCTCATCTTCTTCTGTCTTCGCATTTAAGATTTGATGTGCAATATTTGCTGCCTTTAAGTGTTTCGAAAGTTTCTCAGATTGCTCGATAGAGGTTGTTCCGATTAAAACAGGACGCCCCATCTTATGATAATTTGAAACCTCTTCAACGATTTTCTTTACTTTAGCGTCGTAAGTGGCATACACCAGGTCCTCCATATCGATACGGATACGCGGACGATTTGTAGGGATGCTCACAACATGAATCCCATACGTATCAAGGAATTCTTTTTTAGAAGGCATTGCACTACCAGTCATACCAGCTAAAAGCTTATACATTCTGAAGTAGTTCTGAACCGTAATCGTCGCCTGTGTCTCATTTTCTTCCTTAATTGGGACACCTTCTTTTGCTTCAATGGCTTGATGTAGTCCATCACTAAATGTGCGGCCTTCCATGATTCTACCTGTGAACTGGTCAACAAGTAAGACATCATCCTTGCGAACAATATAGTCCACGTCCTTCCTCATGACAACAGAAGCGCGTAGGGATTGCATAAGAATGTGTAAAAGCTCACGGTGTTCCGAATCGTAAAGATTATCAATACCAAACGCTTTTTCGATGACAGTTGCACCCTCGTCAGTTAGGTTAACCTGTCTTGTTTCAGGGTAGAATTCGTATTCAACATCCTTTTGGAAGGATTTCACAATCTCCGCTGTAATATAGAATAACTCAGTAGAGTGATTTGACTTGTTCGCGATAATCAATGGAGTTCTTGCTTCATCGATAAGAATGCTGTCGATCTCGTCTACAATTGCATAGTGAAGAGGACGTTGTACCTTTTCAGCAGGATTCAGCATCATATTGTCACGCAGATAATCAAATCCAAATTCGGTTCCAGTTCCGTATGTAATATCGGATTGGTATGCTTCCATTTTTTCAGCAGGTTCAATTTGTGAAATATTAAGTCCAACTGTTAATCCGAGGAATTGATGGATTTTCCCCATCGTTTCATAGTCACGCTTTGCAAGGTATTCGTTCGCAGTAATAATATGAACACCTTTTTCTTCTAATGCATGCAAATAGCTTGGTAGAGTAGCAACAAGCGTTTTTCCTTCACCAGTTTGCATTTCAGCGATGTTTCCTTGATGCATAACAAGTCCACCAATTAATTGAACATCATAGTGACGTAAGCCAAGAACACGTTTTGATGCTTCTCGAACAACAGAAAATGCGCGTTCTTTAATGTCATCAAGTGTCGCACCATCCTGAAGCTGTTGTTTAAATTGCGCAGTCATGTTCTTTAACTCTTCATCAGATAGCTTTGACACTTCTTCCTCTAATTCGTTAATTCGCTCAACATGTTTCATGAGTTTATTTATTTCTCGTGACTCTTCTTGGAAGAGCTGTTTAAATTTCGTTAACATGTATACTCGCTCCTACTTCTATTTCTTAAGTACATGATAGCATAGAAACTATATTAATCTAATTCCTTCTTAATTTTACATTTTCTTCTTACTGTCAATCAATATAAAAGATTTCCCATATTTTAGATGAAGAGGGTGATAGTTTCCTAGAATTGTTCCCCTTTAAAAACAAAGACATCACCTGAAAAAGTGATGTCTATTTAATGGTACGTTTTAATATTTATCTTGAATGGCGAAAAATCTACTCCCTTTCCGCGGGCGATCCGCAAGCCTCCTCGCTCGTTCCTCATTGTGGGGTCTTGCTTGGCTCGCTTTCCCGAGGAGTATTGTAGATTTTCGTTTATTTTTAAAAGAATCGCAATAACAAATACTAAATTTATTATCGATTCGGACTATACTTCCATAAATCTGCTTGGTCACGGAAGTAGAGGTTTCCTAGATAATCTTGTGCAAGGTCATAGGCCCCCGTGTATTTTAGAATTTCTACTTGGAGGGTTGCTGGATCTACCTTAGTTAGCATTCCTTCAACTGTCGCGTAAAGCTGCCCATCGATACCGAAAAGTAATTTCGCGTTCATAAAACGACCTGAAATTTTCGGTAGGACTTCTGTCCATCGATACGATTGAGTAGCTGGGTCATATGCAAACAATGTCCCGTTGATCATGCCCCAAATTTGTCCGTCTGGACCTGTGATCATTCCAGTTACGAGATTTCCGTTGATTGGTAATGGAATGATTTCTTTTTTCGTCGGATTGTCTACAGGGAAACGGAAGAATTTCGCTGGATATTTTGAAGCCTTTTGGTTCGCGAAGATCGAAGTTCCTCCATATACATACCCATCATGATAGGTGAGTGATACGATACTATGATTTGGAATATAGTTTTCAATCACTTGGTTTGTTTTTGTAGCTGGATCATAGACAACCAATGCGCCACCTTTTTCCCCATTGTCAGGGAATGAGCCGATATATAGCTTGTTCACGGACTCGACACCGACCATAGCGGTAAGGCGCTCTTGACGATATTTTGTTAAATTAAATAGTTCTCTTGGTGCTGTTGAACCCCAAGGGTCCTTTACGTCATATTCTAAAACACGTGCTTTTGGATAGCCACCAAAATACATTTTTCCATTTAACATAGCAATGGACTCTACCTGGCTAATTCCTTTCACATCTGTTGATTGACCTGTTTCTACATTATACACACCCAATCCGCCAGACATATAGCCGTTCACAAAAATTTGCTTTTTGTCTTCACTTTCAATCATTGTGTACAGCGTAATGGGCTGTCCAGGAAGGGAAAGTGATTTTAATTCTGATTGCTTTGTTTCAAGATTGTATACGAAAATCGTTCCTTGGTTATCTAGTAGGCCAACTAATGACAAATCAGGTTTATTTTCGAGCTGAACGAAGCCTAGTGATAAAGCTGTCTTTCCTTGTGGAATTGTAACATCAAGTTTTGTTGCTTTTTTTGTATCTAGATTGTATTCAAATAAGCTTTCATCTGAAAAATAATACACGGACTTACCATCTGGTGATAGTGGAGATATTCCTCTTGAATCTCCTGCAAGTTCACCAAGGTATTCCTTCGTATGAACATTAAAGATGGCAATTTCAGCGCTTGGATACATTCTTGCAAAAAGTAGATCACCTGCAAGATCTAGGTCTGATATGTATTTTTCATCCTTATACTGATTTGGTAGGAAAGAGGATAAGACTCTTCCAGTTGTAACATCTACTTCAACAAGCTCGGCATTTGATCCGATGCCGACGAATAATGTGTTGGTCTTATCAGAGTAGGCAACAGATTTTGCGAATTCTTTGTTCGCTTGAATCGTCCCGTATTGCTTTACTTCCTTCGAATCGATTGAATATCCGAAGACAGAACCTCCGTATGCGGAACCACCGAATATCGTTTTATTTCCATATGCTATATCTTGGATTGATGTATCCTTTGCATTCTCGTGCATATTTCCGTGGTTTACAAATTCACTTGTATTTGGATTAAAGCTGTACAGGTTACCTTTAGAAGTTCCGCCAACCCAAACGGTATTTTGGTTATCCACCGTCAATCCCCATGCACTTGTGGAATCTAATTCAAAGGTATGGATAACAGAATCTGTGTTTAAATCAACAACTGCTAGGACAGTTGGAGTACCGTGTAACAGTATGTACATAAGTGGAGTTCCGTTGTCATTCGTTCCGGTTTTTGCAGTAAGTGCTGAGGTTGTAAACACCTGCGGCCCAATTTTTGTGAAGGTTCCTTTTGTTGTTGTTTCTGCTGCTACTTGTTGGAGACCAACAAAAGAGATTACTAGTAAAGATACTAAGAAGAATACTATTTTTTTCAAAACAAATACCCCTAAAATTGTGACTTTTCCCTATAATACCATATTTTTCCCAGAAAAGGGCTATAAAAATACAAGATTTTTGGTTACTATTAGAATAATAGGAGATTTTTGTCGAAGGGATATAAAGAGGTACTCCTTTCAAAATCTTACTTATAGTGGATGTTCAAAAAGTCCGGTGAAAATGACACATCGAATTTCTTCGTTGGCTTGCTTTTCCGTTCCTCACGTATTAAATGCATACGTTCCGGTACTCAAAGCTTCGCCGTCTCGAACTTCTCGGTCCTTTTCCTCCTCCTTTTTGAACACTTACTTACATTACATAACAAGGAGTCGAAGGTATGAAACATTTGATTAGTATAGCAATTGTAGCGGGATCCCTATTCTTTGTTTCGCCAGCTCTCGCAAATGGTGAAACGGTTGAAGAAAAGAAAGCAAGTGAATTAGTAGCGAAAGCGGAAAGCTTTGCAGGTTCCTTGAAATGGGGCATCTCAATCGAAGGGACAGGTGATGGAAAAACGATTCCTTGGAGTTATTATAATGGAACGAAAACTGCCTATAGCAAAGCGAAAACTGCTGTAGCAAAGCTTCCAGAAGGTGAAGTAAAAGAGGAGTTAACAAAGCGTCTTAATGAAAAAGTACTGGTTTTAATAAATACAGATGTCACTTCTATTGGACGCGCAGTTGCTTATATTGATGCAATTAATGCTGGGAATAAGATGGACCAAGCAAGAAAGGTATTACAAAAGCAATTTGATCAAAATCTTTTAAATGACCAAACGATTGCACTTTATCATGGATTATCAAAGGAAATTAGAAAACAAGCGTATTTACTTGACCGCGTATATGGAAAATCAACTCGTGATATGATCCGTGGGAATTTTAAGGGTCAAGCGGAGCAGTTAAAAAATACAGCTATGTATCCAGTTACACTTAAAACAAATTTAGATGAATTAGCAGAGTTAGTTGAATTAACAGATTACTCAAGAGCAGCTGTTCTGTACAACGATACTGCAAAGGTATTTAAAAATGGTGTGGAAAGTGGATATCTTCAGGTAAATGAAGCACCAGAAAGTATTTATAAGCAGCTAGAAACGAAGCTGACAGCTTTGGGTAAAAATATGCCAGTCATCATTGATTTTACGTTAGCGGATTATGAAACAAAAGTAAATTATACACAGTTATATAATGGTGTTGAAACAAGTAAGCTGCCAAAGGCAGTTTTGGATGCAGCAGATGAATTCATGGTTCGTTTCTATATTCCTTATACTAACGTAAAAGTAAACATAGTAGCAGGGGATAAAAACGAGGTTGTTTATACTGGGACGGATGTTAAAGATGTTTATATCAGTTTGATTGAAGCGAAAAACAAATTAGGTGTAACTGAATTAGGGCCAGTGACATTTGTAATTACGCTAACGACTGAGGATCAAACGGAAACTGTTTATCGTAAAACGTATGAGGTGCAGTAAGAGGATTTCTAAAAGGAACCCATAGTGATTGCGACGTTCGACTCATGACCTGGGGATCCTATCTCCCAAGGCGCTTGCGTTTTCTAAGAAAGTATAAAATTTTGAACATGGTTTTCAATGTCCAGCTCCAGCGCCTACCCCCTCAGGGTCAAATAACCTGGGGCAAGAAAAGTCAAACTTTTTTGCCCCAGAACATTTACTTTTCGGGGGTGAGCAAGGCGCTTATGCTTTTCTTACCTGCTCCGACATACATTTGTCATTACTTTCGAATGAATGTATAGATAGCTTATGTAACTATTTTATCTATTTATTCGTCTATACTTATGGTATATCTTGGACGTAAAAGAATATGTATGAAAAACAAGCTTCACGTATTAGCAGTAGTAGTGAACTAAAGCTATCTGTAGCCTGAATTCTTTTACTAGGGGATAATAGGTGACAGTGGAAAAAAGATATTGCGCGTATATTCTTATTTTTTTGTTCGATATGACCAAAAGCGGGAAGATTATTACTGAAAGGATTATTTGTTTTACAATACCTTACAGCTGTAGTGCGTAAAAAAATGATTGATTTCCGCCCTATATGTGATACGATAGTGTTTGGTGTTGAAAGAGTAAATAATTCTCCTGAATAAGGGTGATAATAGATGAATTCACAAATGATTCTTTCATTTTTTGCTTCACTAGTAACAGTTTTGGTTATCACACCATTTGTAATAAAATTCGTTATTAAAATTGGTGCAATTGACAAACCGAATGAACGTAAGGTCCATGAAAAGATTATGCCTCGTATGGGCGGGCTTGCGATTTTCATCGGGGTTATTGCCGGATATTTTACTGGCGGATTATACAATGAAAAGATTACGGGTATCACCGTTGGTGCCATCATGATCCTGATCATGGGGATGATGGACGATAAATATGAGCTCTCAGCAAAGTTTAAATTCGTAGGGCAGATTCTAGTTGGTTCGATTGTTGTGGCAAGCGGGTTAACGATAGATATCTTAACGATTCCGTTTGTTGGAACCTTTGATTTAGGTCTCTGGACATATCCGATTACAGTGTTCTGGATCGTTGCCATTACGAATGCCATCAACCTAATTGATGGACTAGACGGCTTGTCTGCTGGGATTTCAGGAATCAGTATTGCCACAATCGCTGTAATGGCGTTTCTTGCTGATAAGATGCTAATTTTATCGCTATCGCTCATTCTTTTAGGAAGTATTATCGGATTCCTGTTCTATAACTTCCATCCAGCGAAAATCTTTATGGGTGATACAGGTTCGTTGTTCCTAGGCTATTCGATTTCCATCTTGTCTTTACTGGGTTTATATAAGAGCGTCACACTATTTAGCTTTGTTGTACCAATTATCATTCTAGGTGTTCCGATTTTTGATACAACATACGCGATTATTAGAAGGTTAGTGAATAAAAAACCAATTTCTGCTCCAGATAAATCGCATTTGCATCACAGACTCCTTGCATTAGGTTTATCTCATAGGACAACAGTTCTTGTGATTTATGCATTTGGAATGTTGTTTAGTATCAGCGCGATTATTTTTTCAAGCTCTACCCTGTGGGGATCATTATTCATCATCTTCATGCTACTGATTTTCACAGAAATCGTGGCTGAAATGATCGGTCTCGTCAATGACCGCTATAAACCGATGATGAAGATTTATCGAAAAGTCTTTGGACGACAGTAATCTATCCTGATTACACCACTAACCGTTTGTGACACTGTGTTACAAACGGTTTTTTAATGGGACAGGCTGGGCCGTGTGGCTTGGGACACGGGGACAGGTCCCTTGTCCCACTCATCGGAAATTGGGACACGGTACCTGTCCCTCTGTCCCACCAAGCGACGGTTTCTCTGTCCCAAAAAAAGATAACTATATATTTGACAGTTTGTGATAAACTATACGTGTTATGAAATAATTCATTTCTCAACACTATTATTGGAGGAATTTCAAACATGAAAGTACCTATGTTAGATTTAACGGAACAATACCAAGAGTTACGTGAGCAAATGCTTCAGACGCTTGATGAGGTAATGGGCTCTGCACACTTTATCCTTGGCGACAATGTAAAGAAACTTGAAAGTGATATAGCGACATATAGTAATGCATCCCATGCAATTGGTTGTGGGAATGGTAGTGATGCGATACATATAGCTCTACAGGCTGCGGGTGTTGGTGAAGGGGACGAGGTCATTACAACTCCATTCACATTTTTTGCAACAGGTGGTGCGATTGTCCGTGTAGGAGCAACTCCAGTTTACGTTGATATCGACCCAGTAACATTTAATATTGATCCTGCGAAGGTAGAAGAAGCAGTAACTGAAAAAACAAAGGCGATTATTCCCGTTCATTTATATGGACAAATGGCTGATATGGATGGTCTTGTTGCAGTTGCGAAAAAGCATAATCTTTTTATCATTGAAGATGGCGCTCAAGCAATTGGTGCTAAATACAAAGGCAAAACAGTTGGTGAACTAGGTACAGCTGGCACATACAGCTTTTTCCCAACGAAGAACCTGGGTGCATACGGTGACGCTGGTATGATCGTGACAAGTAACGATGAGATTGCTGAAAATTGCCGTGTTATCCGTGTACATGGTTCAAAACCAAAATATTATCACCATGTATTAGGTTACAATAGCCGTTTAGACGAGCTTCAAGCTGCTATTTTAAACGTGAAATTCCCTCACCTAAACAAGTGGAGCGAATTGCGCCGTGAAAAAGCAGCAAACTATACAAGACTTTTAAACGAAGCTCTACCAAATGAAGTGGTAACTCCGGTTGAAGTAGAAGGAAACTATCACGTCTTCCATCAATATACAATTCGTGTAGAAAAGCGTGATGAGCTTCAAAAATATCTGAAAGAGCAAGGCGTAGAGACTATGATTTATTACCCACTTGCACTTCATTTACAGCCAGTATTCAAGAATCTTGGATATAAAGAGGGAGATTTCCCAGAAGCTGAAAAAGCTGCGAAGGAAGCACTATCTCTACCGATGTTCCCAGAGTTAGCTCTAGAACAACAAGAATATGTGGTATCAAAAATTGTTGAATTCTTTAAGAAGTAATGATTTGGTACAAGAGAACGTCACCTGGTAGTAGGGACGTTTTCTTTACTTTGGTGTAGGACTATAACAAATATTCTGAATGTTAGTTAGTGAAAGAAGGTGTAGCAATGACTGCTGAGAAAAAGCAATTTGTTTTATATGAATATCTCATGTTTTTTTGGAAGAAAAAGTGGTTCTTCTTACTTTTCCCAATCATTTTCATGCTGTTAGGAGCTTTAGTCTCACAATTTGTGTTGAAAGATGATCCTTACACTGGGAAAGCGACAATTTATACTGGGGCGATTACCTCAAAGGGATTAACGGATCCAGTGAATGTGGAAAGTAAGTATGCAGATCAATTGGAAAACCCGTTAAGCGCGAGTGTGCCACAAAATAATTATGTTTCTATAAAAATTACGGGTACTGACCGTGACTCAATCGAAAAAGATTTAGATACCGTTACAACTGGTATTATGAAAGATCTAACTGGTCAATATGAAATTCGCTACGATATTACAGATACGTACATAAAATCACTTGAAGAGAGAGTCACAGCTTTAGAAGAGCAAAGCGAAAAATATAATGACCTTCTTGTGAATGATGGGAATTTAACTGTTGAAGAAATAGATTATTACACCCAAGTCTTAATCGATACAGATGAAGAGCTTACTGAGGTAATGTCTACCTTACAAAGAATTAAAGGGGACCTAGCGTTTTTCGAAGCGCCAAGTTTAGCATCATCCAATGTAGGAGCTGCTGATACGTACCTAAAAGAAAGCCTTGCAATTGGGGTTATCCTAGGACTTTTATTTGCATTAGGATTCTTAATGCTATGGAAGTACTTATTTGATGCAAAAAGACATTATTCGCATAACTAAGTTTGCGACCAAGCAACACTATATAACATGAAACCACTGTGAATCAATTTTAGAACTAACCAAGCCGGTGCAGGTCTTCAAACAAACCCGTTGCATCCATACATTTTAATTGAAATATATGCGTGCAAATTGGTTTACATGCCGGAACTTGTGGCAAATTAGTAAAAACATGTACTGCGACACATTATTGTCATTCACATTAGAAGCTAAATAAGACATATTCTGTTAAAATGGAATGGCTTTTAGAGCAAGTCTTGAGTAACACGATCTGAAAATAGGAGTGGAAAAAATGAGTTTATATGAAAGCCTAATAAGCAAAATTGAAAATAAAGAAGCTGTCATTGGGGTTGTAGGTTTAGGATATGTTGGACTACCACTAGCAGTTGAAAAAGCAAAAGCGGGATTCAAAGTAATTGGTTTTGATGTGCAACAACGTCGTGTAGACCAAGTAAACCAAGGTATTAACTACATCGGAGACGTTGTCGATGAAGAGTTAGCTGAAATCGTGAAAAGTGGTCAATTCGTTGCAACAACTGATTATGCTCGTATTGCTGAGGTTGACGCGGTTGCAATCTGTGTACCAACACCATTAGATGTGTATCAACAACCAGATACTTCATATGTAGAAAGCTCTTCAAACGAAATCAGTAAATATGCACATGAAGGAATGCTTGTTGTTCTAGAATCAACAACATATCCTGGCACAACTGAGGAAATCGTTCGTCCAGCGCTTGAAGCAAAAGGACTTGTGACTGGTGAAACTGTATTTATCGCATATTCTCCTGAGCGTGTAGACCCAGGTAATAAGCAATTCAAAACAAAAAATACACCAAAGGTTGTTGGTGGTATAACTGAAAATTGTACAAAGGTTGCATCAACTTTATACCGTAATGTGTTAGAGGGAGATGTATACGAAGTATCAAGCCCTGCAATTGCAGAGATGGAAAAAATCTTCGAAAACACATTCCGTCATATCAACATTGCACTAGCAAATGAAATGGCAATCCTTTGTGATAAAATGGGAATTGATGTATGGGAAGTGATTGATGCTGCGAAAACAAAGCCATACGGATTTATGGCGTTCTATCCAGGACCAGGTCTTGGTGGGCACTGTATCCCAATCGACCCATTCTACTTAACATATAAAGCTCGTGAATATAATTACCACACTCGCCTTATCGAGCTTGCTGGTGAAATTAACAATGGTATGCCGGAGTTTGTAGTGAATCGCATGATGCACATTCTTAACGAAGATGGTAAAGCACTAAGAGGCTCTAAAATTACTGTACTTGGTGTGGCATACAAGAAAGACATTGATGATGTAAGGGAATCTCCAGTTCTAAACATCCTTACTCTTTTAGACAAGCAAGGTGCTTCATTTACTGTAGTTGACCCATATGTGAAGTCATTCCGTTCTTGTGACCGTGTTGTAGAAACTGTTGAACTAACAGAAGACCTACTTAAGGATTCTGATTTAGTCCTAATTACAACAGATCACTCTGACTTTAATTACGAAATGATTGCGCAGCATAGCCCAGTGATTTTTGATACTCGTAATGCAATGCAAGGTGTAGAGAAGCCAAATAAATACGTAAAACTATAAAAGGGAGAACCACTAATGAATTTTATTGATTCAACTGTTACTCTAGATGAAACGGTGAAGGTTGGTTATTTTACTGTAATCGAAAAGGACGTAAAGCTTGGTAAAAACGTTATTGTGGGGAATCGAGTTACCATTCATGAAGGTACTGTTATTGGGGATAACACAACCATTGCGGACGGTGCTGTATTAGGGAAGCCGCCAAAGCCAGCAAAAACAAGTACAGTGAAGCTGTCATCTGACATCCCAGCGCTTTCTATTGGGGAAGATGTGACTATTGGTGCAAACTGTGTGATTTATCGTGGTGCAACAATTGGCTCTAATACATTAATTGCTGACTTAGCAAGTGTTCGTGAAAATGTAGAAATCGGTGACTACGTAATTGTTGGCCGTGGTGTAACCGTTGAAAACTACGTTACCATCGGTACACGTACAAAGATTCAATCGAATTCATATATCACAGCTTATACGACTCTTGAAGACCATGTATTTATCGCTCCATGTGTTACTACGACAAATGATAACTATATGGGCCGTACGGAGGAACGTTTTGATAAAATTAAAGGCGCAATTGTAAAACGTGGTGCGCGTGTTGGTGGAGCATCCATCATCCTACCAGGTATTACAGTAGCTGAAGAAACATTTGTGGCAGCTGGTGCTTTGGTGACAAAGGATACGGAACCAAAAACAGTGGTGAAGGGTATTCCGGCGAAATTTAGTAAACCAGTTGATGAGCGGGAGTTGTTGTAGCTTGCTAGCTCAACTTAAACGTCTAGGAGGGGATTCCCTCCTTTATGCATTAATGAACGTGGGAACAAAATTGATTGCTTTCATTATGTTCCCGATTTATACACATTTTTTACCGAACCCCGCCGATTTTGGGGTTCTTGACTATATTGACCGTTATGCAGCGATGCTTACATTCGTTGTTATCTTTGGAACGGATTCGGCGCTCGCATTCTATTACTTCGATACAAAGGATGAAGAAAAACGGAAGGTATACGTACAAAATGTCATGGTCTTTCGAATTGCTATGGTAGCCGCCTTATTTTTACTCGTGTTACTAGGTGGATCCTGGCTTTCCGAAAAATTATTAGATAATCCTTCGTTGGTTCATCTTTTGTATTTGAGTATTGGAGTTTTATTTTTGGATACAGTGACGGCTCTTGTGTTAACCGTACTACGCTATGAGTTTAAGACGCTAAAAGTAGTGATCTTCACTGTCTTAAAAATGCTTTTAATTGCAGTTCTATCATATTTGTTATTACAGTTCTATTTTGCTTCTATTGAATCTATTTTACTTGGTAGAGTCATAAGTGCTGCTGTCGTTCTACTATTAGTAGGGAAGTATGCAATCAAGTATATAAGGTTTACTTTTACAAAACCGGTTATTCGTGAATTGTTAAAATACGCCGCTCCTTTAGTTCCAGCCTCGGTTGCCTTTTGGGTCATTTCAAACTCAAATGTACTATTCTTAAAGGAATATGCATCATTTACAGAGGTTGGACTCTACGGGACAGCAATTAAGTTTGCTTCGCTGATTACTTTGCTAACAAGTGGTGTGCAAATGGCATGGAGACCGTATTCCATGTCGATTAAGGAAAAGAAGGACAGTCCGATACTCTTTTCAAAATTGTATATTGGGATTCTGTTACTTGGTACGTTTGGCGTCATGTTCGTAGCAACGATTATGCCGTGGGTCATTCAGCTATTAGGAGATCAATATTATGAAGCCTATAAGTATGTAGCACCTGTATCAGCTGTTACATTCCTTAACTTTTATTATATGATCATCTCAGTTGGAATCTTTTTTACGAAGCAAACGAAGTACATCTCGTATGCCTTTGGAATCGCGGCAATCATCAATATTGCGCTTAACTTTTTCCTTATTCCAGTTCTAGGAATTTGGGGTACTGTGTTATCGTATATGCTTTCCTACGTGATTGCGGTCATTTTTATTTTTATCAAAAGTCAAAAAGCCTACTATGTTCCGGTTTCGTCTGGAAAAATGATATTCTTGTTTGCTAATATGCTAGTCGCGGTCGCTTCGATTATTTATGTGCAAGAAAACGACTTGTCATGGATATACATTGCACTTGCGTGGGTGTATTTTCTTGTAACGCTTTTACTAAGCAGGGTTGACCGTGATTTTAGAAGAAAACCAAGTCAAGCTGCAGAAGTATAGGAGATTAAGGTGATAAATATGATTCAAATTAAACTAGAAAACAAAACGAGATGGAAACAGGCATCACTTGGTGAGCATATGCTTTATTTTACAGGTCATCTATATCAAGATGAAACCCTGTACACTGAAGAGACCATCCAGGACTATTTTGAAAACATCGAGTTCTCCCCGGAATACAATTCAAAATGGACCGGGAATTTTGCGTTTATTTATCAAACACCCGAATATACTTTTGCCGCATGTGACCGAAAACGAAGCATTCCTTTGTTTTATTGGAAAAACGGAGAGAACTGGATTATTTCAGATCGTATTCTTCCTCAGAAGGCACCTCTGGATGAGACAGCGGTTATGGAGTTTCTCTTAACAGGCTACGCAGCAAATGAAAAGACATTATATAAAAATGTATGTCAAATCGAAGCTGGGCAGGCTCTCCTTTTTGAAGCTGATTCGTTTGAAAAGCATCAATACTTCCGTTACTATCATTCCCCAGAACAGATTGATTTGGAAACGGCAAGTAAGCAATTAGAAGATGTCTTCCACCGTGTGTTTAAACGACTTCATGAACGTTTGAAGGATAAGCATGTAATGATTCCGTTAAGTGGAGGCTATGATTCACGAATTATTGCCTTGCTGTTAAAGGAATACGGGGTCCAGAATATTTCAAGCTTTACCTATGGGCGTCTGGAAAACAATGAAGCCCGGAAAAGCAAAGAAATTGCTGATAAGCTTGGAATTGATTGGACATTCTATGAATATTCACGGAATGACTGGAAAAAGTGGTATGAATCAGCTGATTGGAAGCAGTACGCTGATTTTGGAACAAATGCGTCAGTTATGGCACATTTACAGGATTGGCCAGCCGTGTCACAGCTTGCGAAGCAGGCGGATACGAAATATGTGTTTATGCCTGGACACTCTGGGGACTTTGTCGCGGGGAGCCATCTCATGTATGAGCTCACCATTGATAAGGAATATACAATAGATGAAGTTGTCGAGAGAATTATGGGCAAGCATCATCGCCTTTGGGAAACGCATGATAGCAGCAAGTCAAACGTGATTTCAGAGATTAAATCCTCTCTTGCAGGATTACCTTATCAAAATCGTGAGCAAGCGAGTGCTTTATTTGAATACTGGGACTGGAAGGAACGACAAGCGAAGTTTATTATCAATTCGGTACGTGTATACGAATACTACGATCATGAGTGGGAAATTCCGCTATGGGATGATGAATTGATGAATTTCTTTTTAACGATTCCAGTTGATTTACGTTTCAAAAAGTATTTGTATGATTATACATTACATCAAATGTATCCTGCTTTGTTCGAAAAGCCGGTTAAAAAAGATATGGCAGCTACTTCTTTAAAGCAAAAATATGGGCCGTTGTACAGCCAGCTAAAAAAGGCCTACAACAAAAAGAGAGTGCTGCAGCAATATTATAAGGATCCGATGGAGTGGTATGGAATCTACGGCAATTATTTTGCCTACCTACAAAATATTTCATTTACACACAATCGGGTACGGTATAGCAATCCTTATAATATCAATTCATTCTTAGTAAAAGATTATATTCATCATTTGAAAGGATGAGTCAAATGAAATTCGTAACAGTAATTGGAGCAAGACCACAATTTATCAAAGCTGCACCTGTATCACGTGAGCTTCGTAAGGAACATGAGGAGCTTATTGTCCATACTGGTCAGCACTATGATGCAAATATGTCTGATATTTTCTTTGAAGAGCTGCATATCCCGAAGCCAGATTTTAACCTACACGTTGGTTCTGCTTCTCACGGGAAACAAACAGGTGAAATGCTAGCGCAAATCGAGGAAATTTTATTGAGTGAGAAGCCAGACTATCTATTAGTTTATGGTGATACAAACTCTACACTAGCTGGGGCACTTGCAGCGGCAAAGCTTCATATTCCAGTTGTGCATATTGAAGCGGGATTACGTAGCTTTAATAAAAAAATGCCTGAAGAAATCAACCGAATCATGACAGACCATGTGTCTGAATACTTATTCTGTCCAACCGATACAGCAATCGAAAACCTACATAATGAAAACATCCACCACAATGTAATTAATGTTGGGGACGTTATGTTTGATGCGGTTGAATACAATAAAAAGCTTGCAAATGAAAGCTCAAAAATTCTTGAAGAGCATGGGTTAACGTCGAAGGAATTCCACCTCATTACCATTCACCGTGCTGAGAACACAGATGATCAAGGAAAAATGAAAGAAATTCTGGGTGCTTTTTCACAAATTGAGGAAGTAAAGGTGTGGCCGATTCACCCACGTACAAAGCATAAGCTTGAAGGCTATGGAATCAATCTAGACAGCATTCCTAATTTGAAAATTATCGAGCCAGTTGGCTACTTAGACATGCTAACTTTAGAAAGCAACGCGAAAAAGATTATTACCGATTCCGGTGGCGTTCAAAAGGAAGCATACTTCATGCAGGTGCCATGTGTAACGGTACGTGAACAAACAGAATGGGTCGAAACACTTGAAAGTGAAGCAAATATCTTAGTTGGTACGGATCAACAGAAGATTGTAGAGGCTGTTAAAAAAGAGGTTTCTCCTACGTATAAACAAGTATTTGGAGACGGTAAAGCGTCCGTTAAAATAGTAGAAGCCATTCGAAAATAGTGTGGTGCTGATATGCTATATATCCTAATCTGGTTAATCGTTTTAGCGATTTCAGTGAGCCTTTTTAAAAAGGTATCTGGAAGCCTATCGATTTTACAACCAAACCTAAATTCAATTATCTTCTATTATTCCTTGTTTTTCTCAAGCTTTATTGGTTCATTGCTAATTGTTCTTGATGTGGATGATTATTATATGATCAATAAGCTAACCGATGACAACTACCGGCTTATTGGGTTTTTAGTCATTTGTTTTACGATGGTGTTCTTGCCGCTTACGATGTATATCTTGAGTAAGCTTGTAGGATTTGATGCGAAGGTTGAATATCAGAGCTATTTGAAAAAGCCAGTTGAAACGATTTTTAATGTAAAAACGGAATTTTACTTCCTTTTTGCAGGCTTGTCGGCAGTTTCGATGCTAGCCTGTGCTTATACATTATTGAAGACCGGTCAAATTCCACTTGTGGAGCTGTTGACGAATCCAAGTGCAGACTTGGGGAAGCTGCGGATTGATGCAGCCCGCCATTTTAACGGAAACGTCTTGATCCGTAATATTTTTGCGATTGCTTTGACGCCGTTGTTGTCACTGATTGCCTATGTATATAGTGTGAAAACCAACATGACACGCTGGAAAATTCTTTTCTTAGGCTTGTTTGCATGTTCAGTCGTCATCAGCATTTATGATTTGGCGAAATCACCAATCTTTTTCTATGTTATTATGTTCTTGCTTGTACGAATTTATATTGGGAAGACGAAGTTTACCCCGTTGAAAATATTCGTGCTTGGAACACTTGGAGCCTCACTACTTGTTGTGATGTATGTGTTTATTCAAGATGTAACGAATCTAGAATCATACCTGTCATATAATTCAGGGCCGATTGGACGTGTGATTTTTGCACAAATTGCTCCAACGTTCCTGCATCTCAATATATTTGGCGATGCGCTGCCGTTTTTAAATGGAAGAGGGTTACCTTCGGTGTTTCTTGATCTATTTGGAGTGGAGCAGGTTCGTTCAGCCCGACTTGTTATGGAAGTTGCCTTCCCTCAACGAATTGAAGAGGGCACAGGTGGGGTGTTAAATACGCTTTATGTAGCAGAAGCATATGCGAATTTCGGGTATGTCGGAATTGTAATTGGTACAATTTATATTGGGTTGATTATTCAAGTTCTATATATTGCGTTTTTACGATTACCAAAGAATCCGGTGTTCATAAGCTTGTTTATTTATTTCTCAATCAATATTCCACGAACATTGGTTGGCGGATTCACAGATTTCCTTTTCAACATCATTTGGTTTATTGTCGTCTTCTTAATGGTTGGAATGATATTATTCATCCGATTTAGAATTGATTTGTTTAGTTTGTTTAGGAATAGGAAGCTAAGGGAGAATGTAAAATGAAGAAAGTTCTCATCTATTATCCATTTCAGTTGGCGAAAAATGTGAATAGTGGTTCCAAGCTTCGCCCGCATGAAATGGTAAAAGCCTTTCGCGAATGGGGAAAACAAAATAATATAGACATTCTTCTGATTTCTGGAACATCTGATGAGCGGGCTTCTCAGTTCAAGAAGCTCGTCTCTGAAGGTGCGCTATCGGATCTTTTGTTTTGTTACATGGAAAATCAAACGATTCCGCTTTGGTTAACTGACCCGGGTCATAAACCAAAGGATCCATTTGTCGATCGACGCGTTCTCCGTTACTTGCAGCAGCACAACGTTCCGGTAGGGGTATTTTACCGAGATGTGTATTGGAAGTTTGATGAGCTGTACAAGTTAACGGGCATGAAAAAGAAAATCATGCAAACATTATACAAAATGGAAGAAAAATTTTATGAAAAATATATGCATACGGTGTTTCTTCCAAGCCTCGAGATGGGGAAATATGTTGCCATTGATCGTCCAATGACGGACCTTCCTCCAGGAGGAAAAAAGGGTGTTGAGCCTAAAAGGGATACAAGTTCACCATTAAAGGGAATTTATGTTGGCGGAATCAATAGTGAAGATTATGGCCTCTATTTATTGCTAGATGCAGTCGAGCTTGTGAATAAAGACAGTAAGAAATGTGAATTAACGGTCGTGTGCCGTGAGGACGAGTTTGCGTCACTTCCTGAAGCGAAGAAGCAACGTATTCAGGAGTTACAGATTCGGGTTGAGCATAAGAGCGGGGCAGAGCTTGATAAGCTGTATCAGGAAATGGATATCGCGTTTATTCCACGTTACCGTAGTGAATACAATGATTTTTCTGTTCCTGTAAAGCTTGTGGAGTACTTGTCTGCAGGGTTACCGATTGTTGCGACAGATTGCACCGCTCAAAAGCGTTTTATTGAAACAGATGGGTACGGAGTCATTTGTCAGGATGAAAAGCAATCCATGGCAAATGCAATTGAGAGAATGATTGAATCACGTCAAGACTATATGGAAAACATTCAACAAACATTCATGATCCATCATTCATGGATTGCGCGTGTTGAAAAAGTGAAGGAATCGCTTGTAGGTAAAGAATGAATTATATTTTGAACATGGTTTTCAATGTCTAGCTCCAGCGCAAAGTCAAATAACAAGTAAAGTCAGAGAGCAGTTTTTGCAACAGAACATTGCTTGGTAGACTTGCACAGGATGTGCTGACGTCAACGCTAGCCACAGGACGTGGCGAAATTTAGTTGTCGTTCCACTTCCAAGGCGCTTGGGGTTTTCTTTTAAGGAGGAAATATGAAGGTACTGTTACTTGCACCAAGTAAATCGATCCATACGCATAAATGGGCGCTTTTTTACAAACAAAACAATATCGAGGTCAAGGTTGTCACATTCAGTGACCACTATTCAGAGGAAAATGCTAAGGAAGTGGACACCGTTGTGTTACCTAAGCATTTGCCAGGCAAGCTTTCTTACTTAACGAGCGTGTTTGCGTTGAAAAAAGAGCTGGCAAGCTTTAAGCCAACAATCCTTCATGCTCATTATGTATCTAGCTATGGGTTAATTGGTGCATTAGCAAATTATCATACGTTTTATGTTTCCGTGTGGGGCCGTGATATTTATCAATTCCCACAGCAAAACGCAATTAACAAAAGTCTTGTCCAGTTCACCTTACGAAAAGCAGATGTCATTTGCTCGACAAGTCATGTAATGGCTGAGGAAACAAAAAAATATATCGATAAGCCAGTAGAGGTTACACCGTTCGGCGTGGATTTAGGTAAATTTAAGCCGGTTTCAGTGGAGAAGGAAGCTGGAACGCTTACGATTGGAACGGTTAAGGCTTTGTCTGATAAATATGGGATTGCCGATTTGATTCACGCGTTTGTAGAGGTTCACGGGAAGCATCCTCATACGAAGTTGCTGATTGTGGGAGATGGTCCACAGCGTGAAGAATACATAGAATTAACGAAGAAGCTTGGCATAGATGCAGTGACAACTTTTACGGGCAGAGTTCCGAACGACAAGGTTCCTACTTATATTAATCAGATCGACATATTCGCTGTTCCATCGACAGAAGATAGTGAGAGCTTTGGAGTAGCGGCAGTTGAGTCGATGGCATGTGGAGTACCTGTTGTCGTTTCAAATGTAGGAGGCTTACCTGAAGTTGTAAAAGAAGGAGTAACAGGTTTTGTTGTTCAAAAGGAAAACCCACAGCAGCTGGCGGCGGCATTTGAGACATTATTGAATGACGAAGAGCTTCGCAACAAAATGGGGCAAGCCGGAATCGAGCATGTGAAGGCTCAATACGATTGGATTGACAATGCGAACAGTATGCTTGCACTTTATCAAAAAACGGTACAGGGGGGATTGTAATGGTCAAAAAAGCAGTAATACCTGCGGCAGGGCTAGGTACAAGATTTTTACCTGCAACGAAGGCACAACCGAAAGAAATGCTGCCTATCGTAGATAAACCAACCATTCAATTTATCATTGAGGAAGCAGTAAAATCAGGAATCGAAGATATCATTATCGTAACAGGACGCAGCAAGCGTGCGATTGAGGACCACTTTGACAAATCAGTTGAGCTTGAATTACTGTTAGAGAAAACAGGTAAAAAAGAAATGCTCGAGGTTGTTGAGTCGATTTCTAACATGGTAGATATCCACTACGTGCGTCAAAAGGAACCACTAGGATTAGGGCATGCCGTCCTATGTGCAAAAAAATTCATCGGCAATGAGCCATTCGCTGTTTTACTAGGTGATGACATCATTGACAGCGAAGTACCAGCCTTAAAGCAAATGATTGACCACTATAATGAAGTGGGGTCAAGCATTTTAGGTGTACATGAAGTTGACCGTGCAGAGGTAGACAAGTACGGAATCGTGGACTACAAAGAACAGCAAGGCGAGCTTTTCAAAGTAGATGCCCTTGTCGAAAAACCAGCTATCGAAGAAGCGCCATCAACACAGGCAATCATTGGTCGCTATATCCTAAACCCGGCCATCTTCGAACTGTTGGAACAGGGTGAGCCGGACGCAAAAGGTGAAATTCAACTCACCGATGCCATCGACCGCTTGCTCGAACAAGAAAACATTTACTCCTACGTCATCAAAGGCAAACGCTACGACGTAGGTGACAAATTCGGCTTCCTCCAAGCCTCCATCGACCACGCCATGAAACGCGAGGACCTGAGAGAGAAACTAGTGCCGTATTTGAAAAATGTATTGAGTGGGATGTAAGTTGGGACATGGGGTTGCTGGGACATGGGGCCAGGTTCCTTGTCCCAGAATGAGAGTGGGACATGGGGACAGGTTCCTTGTCCCGGAATGAGAGTGGGACATGGGGACAGGTTCCTTGTCCCAGAATGAGAGTGGGACATGGGGACAGGTTCCTTGTCCCAGGATGAGAGTGGGACGCGGGGCCAGGTTCCTTGTCCCAGAATGAGAGTGGGACATGGGGACAGGTTCCTTGTCCCAGAATGAGAGTGGGACAGAGGGACAGGTTCCTTGTCCCAGACATGAACCCAAAAAGGTTGTCCTTCGGACTCGAGGAACCCTTTATTTTATAAGAAAAACTTATACGCTATCGGAGTTGTAACTTTGATAGTTGATTGATTGGAGTAGCGGGAAATGAGAATCATTTATTTATGTCAGCATTTTCCACCAGAAACAGGTGCACCACAAATACGTGTATATGAGGTAAGTAAGGAGCTTTTAAAAAGAGGTCATCAAATTGAGGTAGTGACGGCTTTTCCTCATCATCCTATGGGAGTTATTCCGGATGAGTATAAAGGGAAGTTCTATCAATATGAACTCTATGATGATATTCCTGTTTACCGAACATGGATTTATCCGTCTCCAAAGGGTAGCTTTTGGAAGAGGCTTGCTTCTTATTTTTCATTTACATTTAGTTCATTTTATGGGCTGTTGAAGGCAAAGCCAACGGATGTGATCATTTGTAATTCACCACCTTTGTTTCTTGGGATTACAGGTTACCTTGGTGCAAAACTAAAGCGTGCCAAGTTTGTTTTTAATGTTGCTGATATTTGGCCGGAATCCGCTGTTGAGCTAGGAATACTAAAGAATCAAAGTTTTATTAAGCTGTCTAGATGGCTTGAGCTATTCTTATATCGCAAATCGTGGAAAATTGCTACGGCAACAGATGGCATTAAAGACTACATGGTTAGGCATGGTAAAAAAGAGGAAGATGTTTTTCTATTGCCCAACGGTGTAAATACAGAGGTGTTTGTACCAAAGCCAAAGGACCAAGCACTTATTGATGAAATCGGTCTTCACGGAAAGACTGTTTTTACATACGCTGGTGCTCTTGGGTATGCCCAAGGATTGGATTCAGTCCTAGAAGCGGCAGCTCTCTTGAAGGATAATGAACCGAATGTACATTTTCTATTCGTAGGTGATGGACAAGAAAAGGAAAAGTTACTCAAGATGAAAGAGGATTTGGATTTAACAAACGTAACTTTTTACGGTTCTGTACCTGTTTCAAGGATGCCTGACATTTTTTCTATAACTGATTATAGTATTGTTTCATTACGGAATATTGAATTATTCAAAGGTGCGAGACCATCTAAGATTTTCCCAGCGATTTCAACAGGTACGCCTGTTTTATACTGCGGAAGCGGGGAAAGTGCACAAATCCTGTTGGATTACAATTGTGGACGCATTGCACCACCAGAAGATCCAGAAGGAATCGCAGCTGAAATAAAAAACCTAATGAAGCTATCTGAAGACGAATACAAGCAACTTTCTGAAAACGGAAGAAGCCTTGCTATCAACGAATACTCCTGGTCCAGCATCGTCGACGAAATGTTGAGGAATTTGGAAGAGCGGGAAGGACAGCGGGACGCAGGTACAGGCTCCGTTTCCCAGTAATGGGACAACGGGGACAGGTTCCTTGTCCCAATTGTGTAAAGTTGAACAATTTAATGAAAGCCCTATTTCTAAATATAGAAGTAGGGCTTTTTTATAAAGCCCTTGTATTGTTCAACCAGCATATTTAGAATTCGTGAAAGATTGTTCCAGAGAGAGTTGCATTTTTAATATGTCCAATGTCTCCTTTAGTATTATTGGGTATCGCATAGGTGGGATAATAAAGCTAAATATGTATTCATAGTTCTTGTTACCTTCTTTATAGACATAACCTAAATCTTTTAGAGAATAAATGTTTAATTAACAAGCAGGATTATTCGTTTTCATATAGAATGATAGATATGATTTCACTCTTACTTCCTCACATACATGTAATATAGCTTCTACCGTTCTTCAAAGTACTATTATCCTTTTCATTTTCTCCTATGTACTATTAGAAATCCACAATGAAAAACGAAATTATTATCCTACTTACTAATCTTCATTTGCAAGCACATTTCTCTACTGGGCAGAACTTTATTTTTAAAAATAGACAATGTTAAACTTTGCTGTTGTTGTTTGCTCCAATTCACTCGCTTTCCTCGGACTGTTCGGGAGCCTCCTGATATGCACCTATAGTGTCTCCACTTAACCGCTTTTCCCACAAGAGTTTCGCATATTTCTACTTCATACAATATTGTTCCTTAACAGATCCAAAAAATATAAAACTTGAGGTGATTTATTTTGTGACAAGAATTCCAAGGAAAAAGAGTAGTACTGGTGTTTATCATGTAATGCTACGGGGTATTAATAAACAAGTTATTTTTGAAGAAATTGTTGATAGGATTAGATTTTTGAAGACATTAAAAAACTTTAAAGGGGTAAGTAATTTCAAGGTATATGGTTACTGTTTGATGGATAATCATGTGCATTTGCTAATACAGGAGTCGGAAGAGGGGATTTCCAATATTATTAAAAGAATAAGCTCAAGTTATGTATATTGGTACAATACGAAATACGAACGGTGTGGACATTTGTTTCAGGAGCGATTTAAGAGTGAAAATGTTGAAACCACAAGGTATTTTTTAACGGTATTACGGTACATTCATCAAAATCCGGTTAAAGCTGGATTGGGGAAGGATGTATTTGAAAGCAAGTGGACAAGCATACATGAATACGTAGGGAAGGCTGATATAATTGACGTTGATATGGGGTTGAAGTTGTTTTCGTCTGAGCGAGAGAGTGCGATCAAATTATTTAGGGATTACATGAGTAAATCTAATGATGATAAATGCCTAGATAATGATTTCGATGTAAGAGTATCAGATAATCAAGTAATTGAGCATTTGCATAAGATGGGGTTCGCTAGTAATAGCTTGTTGCAACAGATGGAGAAAAAGGAGAGGGATGCAGCATTAGCAGATTTGAAAAAGCTAAAAGGTGTATCGGTGAGGCAAATTTCAAGGGTAACAGGAATCTCGAAAAGTGTTATTGATAGGGCAAGGTAGGAGGAGAAACTGGGATGTTATAGTAGATTTGCAGGTTGGGACAAGGAACCTGTCCCCGCGTCCCACCACAAACCGGGACAAGGAACCTGTCCCCATGTCCCACCACAAAAAAAAGGCAGATGATCTGCCTCTCGGGTTGGGACAAGGAACCTGTCCCCGCGTCACACCACCACAAACTGGGACAAGGAACCTGTCCCCATGTCCCACCCGTGTCCCCCCGCGTACCTCTATTTCGACACGGTGGTCCCTTGGAAGTAGTGGGTGAGGATTTGTTCGGCGGTCCAGCCGTTTTCGGCGTAGCCTTTGGCGCCGTATTGGCTCATGCCGATGCGGTGGCCCCAGCCTTTTCCGTTTAGGACGATGGAGTCGACTCCACCGACGGTTGAGATTCGCCCGTTTGCGGTTTGAACGGTTACGTTTTCTTCGGAGATGGTTTGTACACCGGCTGCTGTTTGTACCATTTGTCCTTTAACAGCTGATAAATCTTCCGTTCCTGCAGCGGTTTGAACGCTTAGGTCTTTTTGTTCTTTGTTCACTTTAATCGTAAACCAGTTTGATAGAATTTGATTGTAGTATTTTGATTCGCCTGTAGGGAATAGTTTGCGAATAACGCTTTCGTTACCGCTTATTGTTTTGTCCCCATTGCTTGTTTTAACTGTTACCGCTCGTACTTCTCCGTTTGCCCCGGATGGTACTGAAAGTACGTCATATAATATCGTGGAATCGTTAAATCCAAATTGTTTTAAAACAGATAAAGCTGAAAATGTGTAGCTCCAGCTGCTATACGGTGAAACTTCATACTTATCTTCCACACTCACTAAATATGGGAACGAGCTTTGGTTTGAGTTCCAAACGTCACCAACGTTCGATGTGCGTCCACCACTTGTTGAGTAGAAGAAGGTTTGGATTGGTTTTCCGTTGTATTTTACAAGTAATCCTTTTGTTTCTTCGATGGCTTGGTTTGTTCGTGCTGTTTCCCCACTAAAGCCACGGTATACCTGGCTAGACGTTGTGTTTGATAGATTCATAGAGTTTTGTGCATAGCTTCGTGCCGCGATGGCTTGTGCTTTTAGTGCTTCTATATGCCATGAAGATGGCATTTCACTTGGTACGACACCTTTTAAATAGTCTTCCATGTCAAGCTGGTTGATAACCTGTACCTTTTCACCACTTGGCTTTAGTTCGAAGCTTCCGCGATATTTTAGGTTATTCACCGTTGCAAGTGGAACTACAGGGGAATCGATAAGCTGTGAAGACACGCTTTGTACCCAACCAGTTGTTCCATTTAGTGTAACATTATACCAAATTTCACCACTACCGTTTGTAAATGTATCGTTATATGCGGCAATTGATCCTTTTGGTGCAACTGTTGCAATCGCGTAACTAGTTGTAGCTCCTTTGTAAATTGGAGTGTCTGCCAAAAAGCTAACTTGCTTTACTCCACCTTGGATTTCATTCATTTTAAAACCAGTGCTTGATTGGTAAACAGTAGCACCATCTGTTAGTGTCACATTGCTGCCTGATTTAGTTACTGTTTTCGAACCAGTTGATAGGATGCTTTTTTCACCCGTTTGTAGGTTTACTAGCTGATAGGTTCCAGCTAGATTGATTGAAAAAGAAGTGCTTGAGTAAATTGACACATTCACTTGATTCGGATATGTCACTGTTTCCGCATGTTGATGTGTTGGGAACGAAAAGAACAACAATAGAGAAAGAGACAAAAATAGGAATTTCCTCATTTTATGCCTTCACCTCGACAAGACTGCTGTTCACCCAACCACGTAATCCGGAAATCTCAACATTATACCACGTTTCACCTGCAGCATTTGTAAAAGCTGAGATGTATTTTAATGATGTACCGCTAGCAACAGTTTTGACTACAGGATAGGAAGTTGTAGCGCCTTTGCGAATCTTGGTTTCACTCTTTGCTACAACAGTTGAAGGTTCAGATACTGATACAGGAGTTGTTGAGATATCACCTGAGAAGATCCATCCTTTAACAGTAGAAGATACTTCGACACGGTACCATACCCCAGTTGATCCGTTAAACGTGTCAATTACTTTTAGCTGTGCTCCAGCTGATTTAGTCGCTATAACACGGTAATCTCTTGTAGCACCAGAGTGAATCGTTACATTATTTTTTGAAACATAGACTGTGCTTGGAATAGTTGAGCTTGGAGGAGGTGTAACCACAACACCACCGTTTGATAACTGCTGTTTTAAGCTATTAATCTCTTGTTGCTGGCTATTAATTTTTGATTCTAGTGCAGTAATTTTAGAGTTAATTGGGTTTAATTGTGAGGTAACCCAATCTACACTTGCTAGGATAACATTATTTGATGCAGTGATTGTTGACGGTAAGAAAGCAGCTACCCCGATACCGAAAGCCAACGCACCACCGATAATCGTCTTTTTATATTTCATATGAATTCCCCCTGAAAATGTATTTTAAAAACCCATACACCCATAGAAAGGGACTATCTTTTACTTATTAAGCAAAAGAAGATCCCTCTCTATTCTATCTAGTATTTAATTGATTAAAAAGCTGAAAAATATTCCTCTAATCCTTGTCTAATACTTGTTGCAGCCTTTTGACGGAATTCTTGTGTTTTTAACAAGCCTTCCTCTCTCGGATTTGAGATAAACGCAAGCTCAACTAAGATACTTGGTAATCCATTGTACTTATTCACGTAGAACTCTTGCTCTTTTGTTCCACGGTTGTAGGTTCCTAGATTTTGAATCAAATGCTTTTGAACAATAGCTGCCAACTGAATACTCTTTGTTGAGTTAAAGTTAAGTGACCTATTGTAGAAAGTAGTTGTACCTCTAGATGTCGTAGAAAACGAGTCTGTATGAACACTAATAAAAGCGTCATAGTCTGATAGATTTGCAATTTCTGTACGTTCTGACAACTGAAGATACATATCAGAGCTTCTTGTTAAAAGAACGGTTGCACCCGCATTTTCAAGCTCTTGCTTGATTAGCATTGCCGTATCTAATGTGACCACTTTTTCACGTAAGCCAGAGTATCCAATTGCGCCTGGATCTGAACCACCATGGCCTGCATCGATAATAATTTTCTTACCAACAAGACCAACTTGATGAACTTTTATGGATACCGTGTTTTCATGGTTTCGAATTGTAAATGTGTAACCAGGCTGGAACTGAAGTGTCACCGTTTGGTTAACTGGATCTGCGTTATTCACTTCAATTCGTTCGATACCAGGAATCGACATGTCTGGTACATCTATTTGTGTTAGGTTACCAGATAACTGTAATCGATTGTTTGATAGAGTTGTATATTTCAAATTAAAATTGAAAGGTTTGTTCCAAATTAAATAATTGTCGCCATTTTGCACTTCAAAAGTTGGTACTAAAAGCTTTGTGATTGATGTCTTTGAAGTCTCTGATAGCTGAATCCAGCCACGATTTCCTTTAAGGTCTTCAACGTTTACCCAATTACCATGCTGCCATAGCCGGATTAATGAGGAGCCCTTTGAAACAGTTGCTATTTTTGCATAGGAAGTAGAGGCACCCTTTCGCAGTGTTGCATTATTTAATGCAAACAGGTAATCATAATCTTTTAAAGAGTCATAGATTTCCCAAGATGGTACCCAACCAGTTTTACCTGATGCAGATTTGATCCGTACCCATGTCTGGTTTTCATTATTTACAAACTCTTGAAGAACAGTAACCTTCGAATTGTAAGGTAGCTTTTCAACGACAGCATATTGGAACGTTGCACCTTTGTATAGGGTAGCTTGGCGTGTTCCAACGATTTTTGTTACATTCATTGGAATTGCAGTCTCTGTAACATCGGCAGAATTGATCCAAGCAGTTTCTCCAAATTGGTTCACAATCTGGTACCAAAGCTGTTGAGATTCATCATGTTGTGATTGGATTGCTTTAACAGCAGAACCTTTTCTAAAAGAAGTTACTTCCTCAAGTTGAGAGGACGGACCACTTCTTGCAATCGCATGGTCCACATTTACATAGAATGTCTTGTTGATGCTAGGAGTTTCTTGAACAGAAGTCGCAACCACCCAGCCCTTAATTCCTGACGAAAGCTCAATACGGTACCAAACTTCTCCGGTAGTGTGCGTAAAAGTATCAATTACTTTAACTTGTTCGTTAAGCTTCAAGGTAGCAACCGTTGCATATGTAGGTGTAGCACCTTTACGAACGGGAACTGTAAGACTGTTACTATATACTGTTTTTCCAAGCACTTGCGTTAAATCGTTAGGACCTTGAGTATTTCCTCCACCTGGAAGGTTGCTAGAACCATCTGATGGATTTGTAGTAGGTGTATCCTGTTTGAAGGATGTGCTGATGACCCAACCCTTTACGCTACCTAGGTCGACTCTATACCAAGTTTCACTAGCTGCATTTTTAAAGGTGTCGATGATTTTAACTTGTTGTCCAGAAGCTAAGGTTTTCACGATATCGTAGGAACTCGTAGCCCCTTTACGGACTGGAGTGTTGTTGGTACCAATGATTAGGGTTTGTCCCACAACATCCTGAGTTGGAGTTTGGTTTGCAAAATCATTTGTCTCTTGATCCTCAGGGAGTTCTGTTTCAGTCGAAGTAGTTTGGAACGCTGTGCTAATGACCCAGCCCTTTAGAGTTCCTAAGTCTACTCGATACCAGACTTCTCCACTTGAGTTTGTAAATGAATCGATAATCGTTGCTTTGTACCCGGAAGGTAGTGTTTGAACGATATCATAGGATGTCGTTGCACCCTTACGAACAGGAGTATGATTGTCTAAAATTGCTAAGGTTTTACCAACAATATCCTGTCCAGCTGGTTGTTCGTTTTCAACTGTAGCTGAAAAAGATTCAGCTAATCCCCATCCTTTTACAGATCCTAAATCCACACGGTACCATTTTTCGCCATTTGCATTAATGAACTGATCGATAACCATATACTCTTTTCCAATTGGGAGAGTGGTTACCTGTTGATAGGAAGTGGTAGCTCCTTTTCTAAGGATTACTTCCTTGTCTGATAGAACATTAAATGGAAATGAGAGCGATTGAGAAGAAATTGAAGCTGCATTTTCCTCTCCATGAACAATAGTAGGCGCGAGTGTGCTTGCTGCAAGGATAGTCGAAACTAGTAGTTTTTTCACTTGTCATCCCCCGTACTTTGTAGATTTTGATCGAATAGTTTTATAATAACTAAATTCTTATTGAATTCCAACCTGTATAAGGGATTAATTTCGACTTTAGAATGAAAATAGGAGGAAATACTCACGAACTTTGTTGAAACATTAAAAAAACTGCCGAAAATTCGGCAGTTTGTCTGGTTTTACGATAGTTTTATTGAATTAATACCCACCAGTCGTAGTATTAGTTTCATCCTCAGTTGTCTCCGGTTCTGGTACATACGTTCCGTCAAGAACAGAGTTTAGTGTTTCATTGATTTCATTAATTGAATCGTCGCTTGGGATAAAGTAATACACGCTACCAATCGTATCATCATAGCCCTCGAGCTTGAGTGATTGGATCTCGGTATCTTTTAACTTAGAATACAATTGGACAAAGCTTAAAAAGTCTCTTGATGGGATATTCGTTCTTACGTTTTCACCTACGTCGTCAAGGACGTTATCAATTTTTGTGATGGACGTTAATGATGCGCTTTTCTTCACAATTTCCTTCACAACTTGCTTTTGTCTTTCATTTCGTCCGAAGTCACCCATCGGGTCTGATTTTCTCATGCGCACATACGCAAGGGCTTCATTCCCGTTTAAATCCATTTCGCCTTCGTAATATGTCTTCCATTTTAAAGAGCCAGTTAATTGAGCTTTAAACGTAAAAGGCACGTCAACAGTGATGCCTCCAAGTGAGTCTACAACATCCTCAAAACCTTGGAAGTTGGTCGTTACATAATAATCAATCGGTATATCAAGTAGGTTTGTGACAGTTTTAATTGTAGAGGTAACGCCATTAATACCGTACGAATGATTGATCTTATCTTCTTTATCCCAATCAGGGAAATACGTTCTCGTATCACGAGGTATACTTACTAAGAAAATATCCTCTGTTTTTGGGTTAACGGTCACGAGCATAAGAACGTCTGCCCGACCAAGTCCACCTTCTTGGTCATCAACACCCATTAAAAGCATTGTGAACGGATCTTCTTTTACTTTAATTTTTTCAGTGCGGTGATCTGGGATCGCCTCTCGGTCGATTTCCTCATAGGTTTGGTCTGCTACTTGCTGTGCTTTATAAAATAAGAACCCAGCGTATCCTCCAACAACTAAAAGGAGCGTTATAAATATAAATAAAAGAGCTCTAATGATTTTTAGACCTTTTCTCTTTTTTCGTCTTCTAATAATTCTTGAATTGTTATTCATTTTTTTCCCCTTTTCGGATCTATATCTCTATTTCTAAATATGTCACAATACCTTCAGAAATATCAGCTTTACCGTTAGTAAGTTCTGTCATCCACTCAAAGAATTGATGCTTCTGACCTTCCTCGACATAGGTTTCTATTTCTACATCTTCTATATAATGGATATCCTTGAGCTGGTAGGAAGAAGAGCGAAGTTCATTTTCAACCTTTCCAAGCCAGGTATAGTCAATTTTTGTATGCATGACTCTCATGAGCTTTCGTTCAACAATTCCAGTAGCCTGAAGTCCTTCGGAGGTTGCCTTTCCGTATGCACGGATTAGTCCACCTGCACCTAATTTTATTCCGCCAAAGTACCTAGTTATGACAACAACTGTATCTTTTAGATGCTTTTTTTTCAAAACTTCAAGTATGGGAACTCCCGCAGTCCCACTTGGCTCACCGTCATCATTTGCTTTTTGGATATGGTCATTTTCACCAATGAGGTAGGCAGAACAATTATGGGTTGCATCCCAGTGCTTCTTTTTGATTTGCTGAATGAAATCCTGTGCCTCTGCTTCTGTTGTAGCGCGGGAAATATATGCGATAAATCTAGACTTTTGTATATTTATTTCATGCTCTCCGTAGCCTTTTACTGTATAATATTGACTAAGCATTTACTTATAGCCTCCTTACTGGCTCTTAAGAAAGCATAAATAACTCTCTTAAACGCATAGGTATAACTACGGCGGCAAATGTGGCCGAGTTAGCTTTACGGAAATATAAGCAAATAATAAAATAAGGATTTTTGCCCATTCTTCTATTATAAATCGACATAATTCGTACTTCAATCATTTGTTTTTAGTTGGAAGAAGAATGTAATATACGTGTAATGTTTGTGATTCAAGTTAACAAGATGAAATAAACGAGAATTTTACGAAAGTGATGGTGGGGTTATGGCTACCAAAAAGCTTGATATAAAGGCGCTCGATACAATCTTAGAAAAAATGGTGAAGACTGTTGATCATAGCAAAGGAGAAATATTTCGAATTGGTGAACAATCAAGGCAGGAATATGAGTCGTTAGCCGATGAACTTCGTGATATCAAGCAACAAGTTAGTCACATTATTGATGAAGGGGACAAACTTGAAAAGCACTCCATGTTTGCTAGAAAACGACTATCTGAGGTAAGCAGTCATTTTAAAAAATATACAGAAGAAGAAATCCGAAATGCGTACGAAAAGGCGCATCAGCTTCAAATGGAGCTTACTGTGATTCGTCAAAAAGAAAAGCAGCTGCGTGATCGCCGTGATGAGCTTGAAAGACGTTTAGTTGGTTTAAATGAAACCATTGAGCGGGCTGACCATTTAGTTGGTCAAATCTCAGTCGTGTTAAATTATTTAAATAGTGATTTCCGTCAGGTCGGGGAGATACTTGAGGATGCAAGGCAGAAGCAGGATTTTGGATTAAAAATTATTGAAGCACAGGAAGAGGAACGCCGTCGACTTTCACGTGAAATTCATGATGGTCCTGCTCAGATGCTCGCCAATGTAATGCTGCGTTCACAAATTATTGATAAGGTATTTCGTGAAAATCCAGAGGATGGGTATCGTGAAATTCATGACCTTCGAAAAATGGTTCGTTCTGCACTGTACGAGGTCAGAAGAATTATTTATGACCTACGACCAATGGCACTTGATGATTTAGGTTTAATTCCAACCCTCAAAAAATATCTTGCTACAATCGAAGAATATAACAGTGAGACTAAAATTACATTTGTGTATATTGGCTCAGAAAGAAGAATTCCAGCGAAATTTGAAGTAGCCTTATTTCGCATGGTCCAGGAAGCAGTTCAAAATGCATTAAAGCATGCACAAGCAAAAGAAATCGCAGTGAAACTTGAAATTAGTAGGCATCAGGTAATGGTTGTCGTAAAAGACAATGGAAAAGGCTTTGATATTCGCGAGAAAAAAAATGATTCATTCGGTTTAATTGGTATGCGAGAACGTGTAGATTTACTAGACGGGAATATGACAATTGATTCAAGCATAGGTGCAGGAACAATCATCATCATTCAGGTTCCAATTGATGTGTAATGGGTAGCTTAATAGGCTACCCTGAATTGGTGAATTTTAGCATAGACATCCATGCCAGATTACTGTAGCATCAAAAGAATGAGAGTGCTTGGGCTAATTGGTAGAATTATTTGAAAAAGGCATGATACCTTACAAGAAATGGTATGTCACTTTTTTGTGTAATTCTCCTTAGAAAAAAGTGGGAATTTTGGATTGATTTACTGCTAAAGGTGTATTGACTGAAATTGCCTTAATTGTCAGAATGAAAGGGGGAGGCGTTGGACATGAAAACAAACATAGTAATTATTGATGATCACCAATTATTTCGAGAAGGTGTTAAACGAATATTAGATTTTGAACCGACCTTTAAGGTAGTTGCAGAGGGTGACGATGGGGCGCAAGCAGTCACACTTGTTGAGCAGCATAAGCCTGATGTCGTAATCATGGATATCAATATGCCACACTTGAACGGTGTCGAAGCAACGAAGCAATTAATTGAAACATACCCTGATACGAAAGTAATTATCTTGTCGATCCACGATGATGAAAGCTATGTGACGCATGCCCTTAAGACTGGAGCGAACGGTTATTTATTAAAGGAAATGGATGCGGATTCTCTAGTAGAAGCGGTTAAGGTCGTTGCGGACGGTGGATCTTACCTGCATCCGAAGGTTACCCATAATTTAGTAAAAGAATATCGTCGTCTAGCAGTCCCAAGTGGATACGGAGCGCCAGCAAATCCATTAGCGGTAATGGAAATTCGTCGTCCTCTACATATCCTTACTAGGAGAGAATGTGAGGTCCTTCAATTACTTGCAGATGGAAAGAGCAATCGCGGCATTGGTGACGATTTATATATTAGCGAAAAAACGGTTAAAAACCATGTAAGTAACATTTTACAAAAAATGAATGTAAACGACCGCACGCAAGCTGTAGTAGTTGCCATTAAAAACGGCTGGGTCGAAGTAAAATAAGAGGAACGTCAAGTATCATCGAGATGCTTGGCGTTTTTTTTGTGGCGGATTTGGGCTCGGCAATAAAAATGGAGTGGATTTATTTATTTTACAGGGCGGTGATGCGATTGGCTTAATTATTTGGAAATTGGCTTAATAAATTGCGAAGTGGCTTAATTATTTAGAAATTGGCTTAATTATGAGAAGCACAATCCTCCAGCTCCCAAAAACCTCGTCCAGAGCCTACGTTTTCTTATAAAAATGATGAATTCCCCCTTTTTAGCGGGAAAAAGTCCAACTTTTTCGCTCATATTTGCACCAAAGCTCTACTTCCAAACACCTCCCCAATTTACCAACTGCGAAAATTGTCGTTTGATGTAATAGATATATGTTTTTTTTCTCCATAATGATATATATTCTTAATGCACATAAAACATTTGGGGGAAATAAAGAATGAAAAAGAAAAAATGGGGGCTGGGCGGGAAAATAAACCTTATTGTAATCGGTATCATTTTAGGTTTGTCTACAATAATGGGGTTTATTGCCGTTCAACAAGTAGAAAAAGGAATTGAAAGTTTTGCAATCGAAAAAGCAAAAGGTGATTTAGAACTAGCATACAATTACATAGAGGGTAAGTACCCTGGTGATTGGTCTGCTGAAAACGGTAAACTCTATAAAGGTTCCGTTTCTTTACATGAGAATTTTGAGCTTGTTGATTTTATCGGTGAGTTAACCGGCGACACTGTTACGATTTTCCTAAACGATACGAGAATTGCAACAAATGTTATGAAAGATGGCGAAAGGGCAGTCGGTACAAAGGTTTCAGATGAGGTAGCAAATGTTGTCCTCAAAGGTGGGAAAAACTTTTACGGAGAAGCAGTTGTTGCTGGTAATGAATATCAGTCAGCGTACATGCCGTTAAAGGACCGCAATGATGAAATTGTTGGTATGTTTTATGTGGGTGCGTCTGAAGAGGTTATCAATGAGATCCATTCTTCATTCTTGCTAACATTTTTACCAACGTTAGGTGTCATCATTGCATTAGCGTATTTCATTGTGTATGTATTTACACGTAGATTGAAGAAGAGATTAGCCACATTATCGAATGCATTAGAGAAAGCTGGTAACGGTGATTTTACAATGGAAGTTATAGATAATACGGGCGATGAGCTCACGACACTTTCGAACAGTTATAATACAATGAGAAGCAATTTACGTGAAATGATCAATGAAGTCTTACAAACCTCTGAACAGGTTGCATCATCCTCAGAGGAGCTAACGGCGGGAGCAGAGCAAACGGGCAAGGCAACTGAAGAAATTACAGGAGCGATTCAACAGGTTGCCACTGGGGCCGAAACCTCTACAGAAAATCTGGAAGAAAGCACAAAGTCCCTAGAGGAGGTTACAACCGGTATTCAACAAATTGCCGAGCACTCATCTGGAGTTGCTGAGGCAGGAGCAAAAGCGACGGATCAAGCAAAACAAGGTGGAGAATTTGTAAAAGAAACGGTTGAACAAATTCAAGCCATTGAGCGTTCGGTAAATGTGAGCGGGGATGTTATCAAGCTTCTTGAAAAACGTTCAAACGAAATTGGCGAGATTACTGAAGTAATTACTGATATTGCGAACCAAACGAACTTATTAGCACTGAATGCTGCAATTGAAGCGGCAAGAGCGGGTGAACACGGCAAGGGATTTGCAGTTGTAGCGGATGAAGTACGTAAACTTGCTGAACAATCACAAAAATCTTCAACGCAAATTGCTGAGCTGATTAAGGATATACGAGTCGAAATGACAAAATCAAATGAATCGATTTCACAGGTGAAGGACGATGTGAAACTGGGGCTATCTATCGCTGGTAAAACAGATGCAAGCTTTAGCGAAATCATGGCATCAATGGAAGACATGGGTACTCGAATTGACGAAATGGCAGCAACCTCCGAGCAAATTGCAGCAGGTGCACAAGAGGTTACAGCAACCATTCATAACATTACATCAATCATCCGTGATGCATCCATGCATTCGCAAAGTGTAGCAGCATCCGCTGAGGAGCAGCTCGCATCTATGGAAGAAATCACAGCTTCTGCTAATAACTTATCTATAATGGCAGCTAATTTACAAGAGGTCGTTGGGAAGTTTAAGGTATAAGAGAGGAAGGAGTCTATTTGGGCTCCTTTTTTGCGTTTATGGATAAAAAGGAACGCATAACGCATAGTGAAGGGGAAAAATCGAGTTGCATTCAGTTTCTCCTATTCTAGAGACTTACTTAGAAGTAATAGTATAGGAAGAAGTAGGTAACGATATGTTGTAATTGCGCATCCTGCCATTGTTAAAGTAAGTGACATCTCTATCCTTTTCATATAAAATGGTAATTAGAAGGTAAACTCGGTCAAATGAAAGCCGTAGTTACGCTTATGTGTTGGAAATCGATTGTACATAAGTGAAAGAAGAACGTCTGGTGAGGAAGGTAAAAAGAATGAAAACCGCGATTGTAACTGATAGTACAGCTTACATACCAAAGGAAATTCGTGATAAAAACAACATACATATGATACCACTAAGTGTCATCTTTGGTGGGGAAACGTACCGTGAGGAAATTGATATTACGGCAGAAGCGTTTTACGAGGAGTTAAAAGTACGTAAAGAATTACCCACTACTTCACAGCCACCAACGGGAGAGTTTGTGGAGTTATTTGAAAAGCTTGGAAAAGAGTACGATGCAATCATCAGTATTCATTTATCAAGTGGTATTAGCGGGACTTACCAAGGTGCTGTGACAGCTGGTGAAATGGTTGAGGGTGTAAAGGTGTATCCTTTTGATTCCGAAATCAGCTGTATTGTCCAAGGTTTTTATGCACTTGAGGCTGCTGAAATGGCTGAACAAGGGAAGTCTGCTGAAGAAATTATGACTAGATTACATGAAATCAAACAATCCATGCGGGCATATTTCATGGTGGACGATCTAACAAATCTACAACGTGGCGGCCGTTTGAGTGGTGCCGCGGCATTTGTTGGTAGCTTGCTTCAGGTAAAGCCAATTCTTTGCTTTGAGGACAAGATCATTGTTCCATTCGAAAAAATTCGTACCCGTAAAAAGGCGCTTAATCGAGTATTTGAGTTATTTGATGAGGATGCAAGTAAAGGGGTTCCAATGCGTGCAGCCTTAATTCACGGAAACATTGAGGAAGAAGCGAAAGAGCTTAAGGCAGAGCTCGAAAAAAAATACCCACATGTTGAATTTTTACTAAGCTATTTTGGACCTGTTATTGGTACTCATCTTGGTGAAGGTGCAATCGGTCTAGGCTGGTATAAAAAATAATCATGAGCGCTATGTTTCGGCATGGCGCTTTTTGAAAAAGAAAAAAATTAGGAGTGGATATCCTAATTTTAATAAAAAGCTTATTTTATTTAGGGTGAACCTCTTCTTGATTTGTATCATCCCCATCTGCTGGAACTCCTCGATATTCATAACTACTATATAACCTAAGAACAAGAAAATATATTAATAAAAGGGCAGTCCATGTCGAAGCACCTGGCTGAATTTTTTCTTGAAGGAACACGATTACTACTCCTGCTAACAAAATGCTACAAAAACAAAGCAATAATCCATGCTTAATAATCCACTTCATCATGCAAATTCTCCTTTCGATTTAATTAGTAATATGTCCAAATATTGTTTTATTAAACATAAAAATAATAAAAGGTGGTTATGTATGAGATTTATCATTGAAAAAAGTACCTTGATTCCCGAACCGTTAGTGGACAAGCACGACAACAATAACCTCAAACGCATCTCCGATTTTGACTCAATCCCCAGGCAAACCTCTAATCCTTCCTTCGAATTTTCTCCTGAACTCCAAGCTACACTGTATGGTAAACAACTCCTTCTCGAAGAGCTTCTTTTTCCCATTGAAGTTATCCACAGACATTATCAAAAAGGCTATATTTTTTACAGAAAAGGAATTGAAAACCTTACATGCCTAAGATGTGGGAATACCCAGTTGTTTGGAGCATTCCCATGTGCACGCTGTAAGCAGACGTTTACCTATTGTCGCAAGTGCATCAATATGGGCAGGGTGAGTGAATGCACTCCGTTAGTAAGCTGGGGTGGTCCTGCGCCAGAAGTAGAAATACCTACTGCTCCACTCGTATGGAAGGGCAAGCTTTCAGATGGTCAGCAAGTGGCTTCCTCGGAGTTAATAAAAGCAGTGAAGTCAGACAGTCAACTTTTGATATGGGCCGTTTGTGGAGCGGGAAAGACTGAGATACTATTTGAAGGAATGGAGACCGCATTGTTACTTGGTAAAAGAGTGTGTATTACCACGCCGAGAACAGATGTTGTTATCGAGCTTGCTCCTCGAATAAAAGCTGCCTTTCCAGGTGTTGAGGTAATTGCTTTATATGGAGGGAGTGAAGACCGAATGAAAACAGCCCCAATTACACTTGCCACCACTCACCAGCTACTCCGCTTTTACAGAGCCTTCGACATGGTCATTATCGACGAGGTTGATGCCTTTCCTTATTCGGTCGAGCCGATGCTTCAGCATGCGGTCAATCAAGCAAGAAAAGAAATCTCCTCAACCATTTATCTAACCGCAACCCCCAATCAACAATGGCAGAAGGAAGTCACTTCTGGTAAAAGAAAAGCCGTAACCATTCCAGCAAGGTATCATCGCCATTCGTTACCAGTACCAAGGCTTGTATGGTGCGGAAACTGGGAGAAAAGAGTGAAAAAGCAAAAGCTGCCTGAAAATGTAGTGCAGTGGATCAAGTACCATTTATCTATCGGGAAACAAGCGTTTTTATTCGTTCCGAAGATTGACTACTTGGAGCAAATTGTAGATATGTTACAGAAGTACGATTCTCGAATTGAAGGCGTCCATGCGGAAGATAGTAACCGCAAGGAAAAGGTCGCGAAGTTCAGAAAAGGCGAGATTCCAATCCTTGTCACGACGACCATTTTAGAAAGAGGAGTAACGGTTCCGAATATTGATGTTGCTGTATTAGGAGCCGAGGATGCTATTTTTACAGAAAGCGCCCTAGTTCAAATTTCGGGCCGGGTCGGTAGAAGTACCGAGTACCCAAGTGGAGAGATACTATTTTTTCATTATGGCCGGACGAGAGAAATGCTAAAAGCTATAAAACATATCGAAGCGATGAATAAGGAAGCGCTCAAGCGAGGATTGATTGAAAAACCTATTTTAGTGGAAAAATAGGGCTAGGTGGTGATGTCGGATGAAAAAGGTAGCAGTAGTACTCATAATGTTGGGTGTTTCCTTGTTGGTGTATAGTCTATACCAAATATCTGAATCAAATCTATCCCAACAGAAAGCACTGGTAAAAGCGGAGGAACTCATTGCGACAGAGGAACATCCTATTTTTAAAAAGGGACAAGAAATTGGAGTACTTGAAATCCCTAAGTTAGATAGGAAACTACCAATTATAGAAGGAACCGATAAGGAAGAACTCGCAAAAGGAGTTGGACATTATATTGGGAGTGCGTTACCGAACCAACAGAACCAAATTGTGTTGTCTGGGCATCGTGATACTGTGTTTACAGGCTTTGATGAACTAGAAAACGGAGACCTTTTTACCGTAAAAATGGGCTATGGTACCTTTACATATAAGATTGTTGGCACGAAGATCGTGGATGCCGAAGATCGAACAGTGATTCGATCAACTTTTCCAAATGAAGAGCTCATCGTGACTACTTGTTACCCTTTCGAATACATCGGAAATGCGCCAAAACGCTATATCATCACAGCGAAACGGGCTAATTCACCTTAGAAAATAATGATTTCCAAAATTTGTGATTTATGCAATAATGTAACCACATAGAGGAAATGGGGAGTTGCTTAGGTGAAAGTGTACAATGCAATGGAGCCATTAGTGGCAGAAGCACTAAATGAAAATTGGTCTGAAATGAATATTCCATGTAAATGCGAGCAATGTAAAAATGATGTCTTCGCGATTACCCTAAATAACCTTTCACCACGCTATGTCTCGAAAGGAAATGGAATCGCTTTCGTAAAAGCGCAATACTTTGACAAACAAATGATGGCTAATATATATGTAAGAATAGGTGAAGCGGTGAAGAGAGTAGCTGAAAACCCACAATGTGAGAATTATCAACGTTAAGGAGGTGGCGGATGTCTACCTGTTTACTTTGTCACAATTATTTTGAAGAGGCCCATTCATGGAGTACGCTTTTTTCAGTTCGAGCTCCAGATCCAATTTGTATAACATGTACCTCTAAATTTGAAATGATTCATGGTGACATATGTGCAATCTGTGGAAGACCCTTCGCTCAATTAGCTGAGGTGTACCGTGACGGAAACCTCTGTTATGACTGCATCAGGTGGGAGCAAGATCAGAGATGGCAGGGTGTGTTAACCATGAATCGTTCGGTTTTCCTCTATAATGAATTCGCAAAAGAAGTAATTTCTCTCTATAAATTCCGCAGTGACTACATTGTTTCCGATGTGTTTACAACAAACATCAAGAAAACCTTTCAAAAGCATTATACTTCCAATTATTTGATTATTCCCATCCCCTTAAGTAATGAGCGTCTTTATGAACGCGGCTTTAACCAAGCTACTGTTTTAGCGCAAAAACTAGGACAGCCTATACATGAAGTCCTATCCAGATTCCATCATGAAAAACAATCGAAGAAGGGTAGGGCGGATCGTTTGGAGAGCGAGAACGTTTTTCAAGTTGTCGATTCAGCAGTTGTAAAAGGAAAAGATATCCTCTTAATCGATGACATCTACACAACAGGCTCAACTCTCCGGCAAGCAGGAGAAACCCTTCTTCATGCTGGTGCGAACATCATTTCCTCGCTAACCTTGATGAGAAGTTAAATCAAATTCCACTATAACTTTTAAAGAAATCTCCGATATAATAGATAGATAAAGATGTATAGGAGAGAGTCAATATGGCAGAGCTTATGAATTGCCCAAACTGTGGTGGATTATTTGTAAAAACAAATCTGCGCGATGTTTGTGATAAGTGTTTTAAAGAAGAAGAAAAAAAGTTTGAAACGGTCTATAAATTTATTCGCATAAGGGAAAACCGTACAGCAACTTTGAATGAAGTTGTAGAAGGTACCGGGGTTGAGGAAGAGCTCATTATTAAATTTATCCGTACCGGTCGTTTGCAATTAGCACAATTTCCAAACCTGGGATATCCTTGTCAAAAATGTCGCACCTTAATACGTGAAGGAAAGCTATGTGGAAATTGCTCTGGCGAACTAAAACAACAAATATCTTCATTTCAAAAAGAAGAAGAGCGTTTGCGAGAATTACAAGAGCGGGACAAAAAAGCTACATACTTCTCAGGCAAAAAACTATAAACTTTTTCACCCATCGGCCGATAATAGGAATAGAGGCACGTAGTTCGGATAGAAAGTGAGGTTTTATATGAAAATTAATCATTTCGGACCACTGGGAATCAATCCTTATAAAAATCAGATGAACAAGGTTGCAGCAACAGAAAGGTCAACAAAAGCAGACAAGGTTGAAATCTCATCTGCTGCAAAGGAACTCCTAGAAGCATCACCAATCACTGTTGCCCGCCAGGAAAAAGTGGAAGCACTTAAGAAACAGGTTCAAAGTGGTACGTATAAAGTGGATTCTGAAGCAGTTGCAAAAAGCGTTTACGACTTCTACTTCAAAAAATAAGATCAGTATTAACTTTATTCAGTCTAGTTATTCAATACAAGTTAGATACCTAATATGATACAAATTGTAATAAATAAACATGGTCTTACTTAGCTGAATAAAGTTAATGCCTCCGGCAGAGGCCACAGATTTTCAAAGGAAATAATCGAACAAGTTCGATAAAATCTGGGCGCAAATTTGCCGAGGCAAATTTGATTATAAGTACTGATTTTGTTTTTTCAAAGATTAGAAATTCGATGATTTGAAATTCTAATGTTTCAAGAAACAAAGGGAGGGACACCATGTCAGCCGAAACCTTAGTTACATTGCTTAAAAAAATTCTTATTTTGCACCAGAATCTATATAAGCTCTCAGAGCAAAAGACAGACATCTTAAAAAAAGGCGACATAGATGCCCTCAAAGATCATATGAAGGAAGAACAGAAGTTTGTAACTGCGATTCGTCAGTTAGACAATGAACGAATTTCTGTAGTTAATCATATACTAGGACCTCATGTTGAAGACAAGACAGTAACAAAATGCCTTGAGATAATGGACGAACCATATCGCAGTGAGCTTTCAAGGATTTTTAAAGAACTAGTATCTGTGATAGATAAGCTAAAAGATGTGAACCATTTGAACCAGCAGTTAACACATCAATCACTACAGTTTGTAAATATGTCTTTAGAAATGCTCCTGCCACAGGAACAAAGCGTGAATTATGGAAAACCAACAGAACCAAAAGAGAAAAAACAAAGTCGTTCGATATTCGACTCGAAGGCTTAACATTCGGAGGATAACAAAATGGTGTCAACCTTTCATGGACTAGAAACTGTACGTAGGGGTATGTCTACCCAACAAAGTGCGTTGTATACAACCGGTCATAATATCGCAAATGCGAATACACCAGGTTACACACGACAACGTGTGAATTTTACCCAAACAAATCCATATCCGGCAGCTGGAATGAACACTCCGAAAATCCCTGGCCAAATGGGAACGGGTGTTGAAGCAGGTACTGTCCAGCGTATTCGGGAAAGCTTCTTGGATGTTCAATTTCGTGGAGAACAAACAAAATCAAGCTACTGGGAATCTCGTGCCACTGCCTTAGAAAAAATGGAAGAAATCATGAATGAGCCAACTACTGCTGGCCTTGCGAACACGATGAATAAGTTTTGGGAGTCATTACAGGACTTAGCTGGTAATCCGGAAGATCTTGGTGCAAGAGCGGTCGTTAGGCAACGTGGACAAGCCGTAGCAGATACGTTTTCATATTTATCAAGCTCTTTAAAAGAGATTCAAGAGGATCTTGGCAGTCAAATAAGCAACGATATTAAGACGATTAATTCATTATCTGAGCAAATTAGTAAAATTAACAAGCAAATTTCCGAAATTGAACCTGTTGGGTATTTACCAAATGATTTGTATGATGAGCGTGACCGTTTAATCGATGAGCTTTCCAAATATGTTGATATTAAGGTTCACCCTGCAAGAAACAGCGGTGGAAATTCACTGCCAGTAGCGGAAGGTATCCTTGATATTTCAATCATTGGACCAAACGGTGAATCACAGTTTTTAATTGAAGGTAGTAAATTTAGTAGACTATCAGTTACGCCAGCAGATGATAGTGATCTTGATGGAATAAATGATCAACCAACAGGAGCGGTCGAGGGTCTGGCATTAGTTGATGAGTCTGGTAATAGTACGTCTCTTAACTTCATTCCAAGTGGTGAAATGAAGGGATTAATAGAGTCGTATGGGTACAAAGAAACTTCAGATGGACCTGTAAAAGGAATATACCCAGAAATGCTGGATAGTCTAGATAAAATGGCATACTCTTTTATTACAAAATTTAATGAAGTTCATAGTGAAGGGTATACGTTAAAAATTAAGGATGACCCAAACAATCCAAGTGAAAGAGGTGGAGCGTTCTTTACCCCGTTAGATACGTATAAAGACGCAGCTTCATTAATTAGTCTTTCCGATGCGATTAAAGACAAAGAAACAGGGCTTAATAAAATTGCGGCTTCATCTCTTATCGATCAAGATGGGAACGGAATCCATGCTACGAAATTAGCAGATGTAAAAAACTATAAGTTTACGGGGACAGATGGAACAAATGGGTACCCATTTGCTTCAGGTAGTATCCAATCCTTCTATGAATCTCTTATCGGTACTATGGGTGTTGATGCACAGGAAGCCGAACGAATGGCAAATAACTCTGTTGTTTTACTAGATTCTGTTGATAACCGTCGCCAATCAGTAAGTGCTGTTTCACTTGATGAGGAAATGACAAATATGATTAAATTTCAGCAAGCCTACAATGGTTCTGCACGAATGATTACCGTAATGGATGAAATGTTAGATAAAATTATCAACGGCCTAGGTGTCGGTGGAAGGTAGTGTAATTTTACATGCGTGTAACTCAATCAATGCTTACCAATAACATGATGCGAAATTTGAGTACAAGTTACGAAAGACTTGGAAAATATCAAGATCAATTAAATACACAAAAGAAAATTACGAAACCATCTGATGATCCAGTTGTTGCTATCAAAGGGATGCGTTATCGTACGGACTTAGCTGAAATTGAGCAATATCAGGATAACCTTACTGAGGCATATACGTGGATGGAATCCTCTGATGATGCACTTGATAAGGTTTCACAGGCACTCTTAAGAATTAAAGAGCTTACAGTACAAGCGAGTACTGGGAGTAACGGAGCAGAAGAAAAGAAAAGTATCGCGATTGAAGTCGAGCAATTAAAAAGACACATAGCAACTGTCGTGAATACGAAGGTTGGAAATAAGTATATATTTCATGGTACCAATACAACAGAACCCCCAGTAAATTTAGAAGGGAGTCAGTTAATACCGACGTCAACTAACGCAGTTCTACTCGATGTTTCAAAAGGTGTAAAATTGGATGTAAATGTTGATCCAGTGAGCTTTCTTCAGGGAAATAATTCTAAGAATATATTTACAGAATTAGGTGATTTGATAAATAATCTTAATTCTGATAGTGGAGATTTGGATGAGTACTTATCTACTATTGATTTTTACTCTTCAAAAGTAACAGCGGCAAGGGCTGACCTAGGTGCTAGATATAATCGTATCGAACTAATAGATGATCGCCTTGGTTCGCAAGAGGTAATTGCCAACAAGATTATTTCTGAAAATGAAGATGCAGAAATGGAAGAGGTCATCATAAATTTAACAACAGCAGAGGCAGTTCATCGCGCGGCACTAAGTGCAGGTTCGAGAATTATTCAACCAACATTACTAGACTTTTTACGTTAAGCTATCTTTTTCGGGAGATAGCTTTTTTACTAGCAACCATAAGGGGGGATCTACTTGCAGCTGGCACAAATTCGTCTTGAGTCACAATCAGCTAGAATTGGGTTAAAAACAATACAACCCGTTCAAAAAATCCAACAGCCAAAAGCAGACTTATCGATTGAACAACCAAAGGCGGAGATACAGATACGGACAACTCCGGGTAAATTAACAATTAACCAAACAAAGGCACGGGAAGATGTTGATTTAAAAAGCGTTTCAAAACGGATAGAAGAGTTTGCAAATAATGGCTACCAGGGCTGGCTTGAAGGGTTGGAAAGAATGTCGCAAGAGGGTAATGCGTTAATGGAAATTGAAAATGGTGGTAACCCGATAGCTCAAATTGCAAAATCAAACAGCCAAGGTCCTGAATTACAATTTAATATTGGGTGGATACCCTCCCATTTTAGTGTAAAAACTAGTTATGAACCGGCTAAAGTAGATATCCAAGTACACGTAAATAAACCTATCATAAATAGTAAGATTAATAAGCCTGTTCATCATTATACTCCTGGAAAAATAGACTTTAGTCTAGAACAACGAGAATCCTTAAATATAGATTTTGCTAATTTAAAATATGTTGGAATTAATTTTGAAACAGAGATTTAATAATAAGGTTGTGTGAATATGAAAATACTTACGAAATATCACGGTGAAATAAGTATTGAAGACAGTGAAGTAATTACGTTTGAGAATGGTATACCAGGCTTTTTGGGAGAAAAAAAATTTGTCATCCTTCCTTTTGGTGAAGATTCCATTTTCTCGATTATGCAATCTTTATACAATGAACATTTGGCTTTTGTTATAACAAATCCTTTTCTATTTTTTAAGGAATATGATTTTACTTTAGATGACCAGAATGTGGAACAATTGCAATTACAATCGGATAAGGACATTACTGTTTTTGTCATCTTAACTGTTATGGATCCTTTCGAAAAAACGACTGCAAACCTACAAGCACCGATTGTCTTGAACAATAAAAAGTCAATTGGAAAACAGGTAATCTTAACGAATACAAGTTATAAGACTAAACATACCATTTTTGACAAAGAATCAGTTGCTGTAAAATAGGAGGTGGGAGAATGCTTGTACTAACGAGGAAGAAAAATGAATCCATTAAAATTGGTGACGATATTGAAATTACAATACTGTCTGTTAGCGGTGAACAAATTAAAATTGGTATTGATGCACCTAAACATGTAGAAATTCACCGGAAAGAAGTATATGTAGAAATCCAAGATGAAAACAACAAAGCCTCCCAAACCTCACTTGATCTACTCAAAAAACTAAATATACAGATAAAAAATACTCCATAACCTAAAGCGCATTATGGAGTATTAGTTGAAAATTTGTAGAAAAAAATCTATTTATCTATTAAACAACTAAAAATAATGTCGATATAAAGAATGTAAAACAAACAAGTACTATAGGCGGCCGACTTTCGTACTGTTTGATAAATTATTATTCCACAAGGATGTGGATTACTAGAATTCAAGGAGGAAATAGAAATGAGAATTAATCACAATATCGCAGCGCTTAACACGTATCGTCAGTTGAATTCTGCTTCAGCTGGTCAATCAAAATCGATGGAAAAGTTATCTTCAGGTCTTCGAATTAACCGTGCAGGTGATGACGCTGCTGGTCTTTCAATTTCAGAGAAAATGCGTTCACAAATTCGTGGACTTGATCAAGCTTCACGTAATGCTCAGGACGGTATTTCTTTAATCCAGACTGCAGAGGGTGCATTAAATGAAGTCCACTCGATTGCGCAAAGAATGCGTGAATTAGCAGTTCAAGGTGGAAATGATACAAATAATGAATCTGACCGTCAGGCTATCTTAGATGAATTAGTTGAGTTAGAAACAGAAATTGATAGAATCTCTAAAACAACTGCATTTAATGAAAAAAAATTGTTATCTGGTGATTTATCTACTCAAATTAATACATCAGCAAGTGAAGTCAAGGTTGGCGTCGCAGCTGGTGCAGGCTCAGTAATTTCTGCTTTAGATGTATCGGGTGCTGTAGGAAATGGTGAGACTTACACATTCTCATATAATTCAACAACTGATGCATTAACATTAACAAGAGGTTCAGATACTGTTGGCCAAACTTTGACACTTTCAGCAACTACAGGTAATACACAAACATTAGACTTCAATGAGTTGGGTATAAGTATATCTATTACTGGTTCTACAACAGCTGATGCTATTGGGGCTGCATTAACAGCAACTGGTACAGATACAATTACAACTGCTACAAATAATAATTCTGCTAAGATATTAATTGGAACAAGCGGTGGGAACGATGAGACTCTCTCTATCTCTTTAGGAAAGTATGATTCAACAACACTTGGTAATATTGAGGAATCTGGTGCAACTATCCAGGCATCGATTAATACGCTTCAAGCATCTTCAGCAAATTTAACAAAAGGTAACTTTGAAGCTTTAGTATCTACTATGGATCGTGCGATTAAAGATATTTCTTCTCAACGTTCTAACTTAGGTGCCCAACAAAATCGCTTAGAACATACAATAAATAACTTAAATACATCTTCTGAAAATTTAACTGCAGCTGAATCTCGTATTCGTGATGTTGACATGGCAAAAGAGATGATGGAACAAACTAAGAATTCTATCCTTTCACAAGCAGCTCAAGCAATGCTTGCTCAAGCTAACCAACAACCACAGGGTGTTTTACAGTTATTAAGATAAAATTTTTTAATTACAAATAAGAATTAATAAAATAGGGGAGACTCCTTGGAGTCTCCCCTATTTTAAGATTAAAGGAGTCAGTGATGAACAAAGCAGATATTTTTAATATAGGTAATAAACTTGAAGTAATATCCAGTCTAATAAAAAGCTTTAATATGGATAATAAAATAGCTAATCAATATGAATATCTTAATCAATTGGATCACAACATATCGACAATAATAAAAGATACAAACGAATTCTTTATGAAAGTTCCTCAAAATCTGTTTCATTTTCTATGTAATAAAGTAAAAAATGAAATAAATTATTACAAACAACATTTAAAATCAACATATGATTTTTATCAAATTGAAAATGATATTACAAAATTACAAATAATTTTAGAAAATCTTAAATTAAGTGAAGTTGCACAAAAAAGTCATTCCATGAAATTAAATAGTATTGGGCAGAAATATATTAATGAAAAAAATTATATAAATGCAGAAATTTCTTTTCGTGAGTTGTTATTGTATGACACAAATGCTTTGAATACCTATAATAATTTAGGAGTATCTCTTCAGAGGCAAGGGAAGTATCTTGAAGCAATTGAATGCTTTTATTTAGCGATGCAACATGGAAATAATGCTCAATTATTTTATAATATCGGAATAACTTTTAATATGTTAAAAAAATTTGATGATGCCAGATTTTTTTTGAAAAGAGCGCTTGAATTAGATTCATCATTGATTAATATCTTTGTAGATTTAGGTGTTACATATGAAAATGAGAATAATTTGGAGGTAGCGGAGCTTCTATTTAAAAAGGCAATAGAAAAAGATGGTCGAAACTATTTAGCGTATTATAATTTAGCATACCTATACGGAAGGAGAGGACATCTTGACCAAGCAGAGGTATATTATATAAAAGCTATTAAGATTAATCCCAATCACTTTGACTCAGTAAATAATTTAGCAGTAACACTTCAAAACAACGGGAAATATAAAAAAGCTCTAACAAATTACCTAGAAGCTCTTAAAATCAGACCAGGTAGTGAGACAGTATATAATAATCTAGGTAGTTTATATAGGATATTAGGAGATATAGAGAAATCCATTGACTACTATCAAAAATCTATAAATATAAATAATAATCCAATAGCTTATAGTAACTATTTGTTTACATTAAACTATCACAATGGATTTACTCCACAAGAAATCTATAATAAGCATTTACAGTTTGGTCAAGTATTTGAAAACAATGATATTAAATATGAAAAACATTACGATTATGATCATAAAAAAAGAATAAAAGTAGGATATATTGGTGCAGATTTTAAACAACATTCCGTTGCATATTTTATTGAACCAATTTTAAAGTCACATGATGTTAATAAATTTGATATATATATATATTCAAATGTTGAAAAACCAGATCATGTTTCTAAACGAATTTCCCAGTATGCAGGTCATTGGAGAAATATTTATAAATTGGACGATGAAGAGATAATAAAGGTAATTAAACTTGACAAAATTGATATCTTGGTGGATCTTTCTGGTCATACTGCTGGAAATAAGTTACTAGTTTTATCGAAAAAACCAGCACCAATTCAGGTATCATGGATGGGTTACCCAAATACTACGGGATTAAAGGAGATTGATTATAGAATAACAGATTCGATTTCAGATCCAGAGGGTATTACAGATTCACTATATACTGAAAAATTAATTAGAATGTCTAAGTGTTTCTTAACTTACTTACCGACTAATAACAGTCCAGAACTCAAAAAAGATCTACCATATAAAGAAAATGGTTTTATTACTTTTGGTTCTTTTAATGCTTTTCCAAAAATTAATGAAGAGACCATTTCTATTTGGTCTGATATCTTAAAATCAATTCCTAGTTCAAAATTATATATAAAAACAAAAGGAATTGAAGATGAAGAAACTCGTGATAGTCTTATAAAAAGATTCGAGAAGTATAATATTTCTAATGAAAGGCTAATACTTTCGGGTTATAAACTAGATAATAACGATCATTTATCCTCTTATAATGAAGTTGATATAGCGTTAGATACATTTCCGTATAATGGGACAACAACAACTTTTGAGGCGATTTGGATGGGAGTACCGGTTGTCACACTATCTGGAAGTACACATGTTTCACGAGTGGGATCAAGTATACTTAAGAACTTAGATTTAGATGAATTAATTAGTAATAATCCAGTGGAATATATAGATAATGCAGTTAAACTCGCTATTAATACAAAAAAACTAGCTGATTTAAGAAAATCTTTAAGAAATAGACTTCTTAATAGTCCACTTTGTAACTATTCCTCATTCACAAGAGAACTAGAGCAAAAGTATAGAGAAATGTGGATACATTTTTGTGAGAAAAATAGTTTTGTAGAACTACCGATTAGTTCTGTGAAAAAAAATAAAGATAATGTTAGTGAATTAAAATTAACCGAAGAAAAACCATTAAAAAAACTACACATTGGAGGTGTTGAGAAAAAGGATGGTTGGGAAATCTTAAATGCATTAGATGAAGATTATGTTGATTATCTTGGAGATGCGAGGAATTTACAACAGTTTACTGATAATACTTTTGACATTATATATGCTTCACATGTTGTTGAGCATTTTGATTATAAAGATATGGTTAAAATCCTTAAAGATTGGTATAGGGTACTGACTCCCGGGGGGAAAATATTTATTAGTGTTCCGAATTTTGAGGTTTTAGCAGAGCTGTTTTTGGATAAGGTGAATTTAAATCTATCAGAGAGATTTCATGTTATGAGAATGGTTTTTGGTGGTCATATCAATGATTACGATTACCATTTTGTTGGACTAGATAAGGAAATATTATCGGACTTTTTAAAACAAGCCGGCTTTGTAAATATAAGTGAAGTAGATGAATTCGGATTGTTTAATGACACAAGTAATTTAGTCTTTAAGGGAAGAAAAATTAGCTTAAATCTAATTGCAGAAAAACCAAATGCTACTCAAAAGTTAGAAGGCTTTGAGATAAGTGATTTTAATCAAACAGGTCCTTTGAAAATTATTGATATTGGTGCTATGGATATAGGTTCTAAAGATTTATGGAATGAAATGTGTATAAAGGGAGAAGCAGTAATTTATGGATTTGAGCCCATAAAAGAAGAATGTGAGAAATTAAATAAAAACTCATCATCTAGTAGAATTTATTTTCCCCATTTGGTAGGTGACGGGGAAGAAAAAGATTTTTATATAACTAATACTGGTATGACTTCTTCAATTTATGAACCAAATTCGGAATTTCTTAACAAATATCAAAATTTAAATGAATTGACAAAGGTTGTTAACAAGGAAAGAATAAAAACTGTTAGATTAGATGATATAGTTGAATTAAATAATGGTGTAGATTTTATAAAAGTGGATGCACAAGGTGCAGAGTATGAAATATTTTCCAATGCTAAAAACATATTAAAGGAAACAATGGTAATTCAAACAGAAACAATTTTTACACCTATGTATAAAAATCAACCTTTATTTGCAGAAATAGATCAACTCTTAAGAGAGAATGGTTTTATGTTTCACAAATTTTTGGGACTAGCAGGAAGAACGCTTAAACCTCTTATTGTTAATCAAAATCCAAATATGAGTATGAGTCAAACATTATGGTCGGATGCAATATATATTAAGGATTTAACAAAATTAAATAAATTCCATCCAAATAAATTACTGAAGATGGCCTACATTATGCATGAGATATATGCTTCTTACGATTTGGTACATTATATATTAGAAATCTATGATCAAAAAGTGAATTCTAGGAAAGCACCTAATTACTTAAACCACTTAATGAAATAAATGGTATTATGATTACTAAAAAATAAAAACCATATATATAAAAGTATCTTCGTATTGTTAAATCAGATACCTGTTTCCAATACTTTTTCAACGGAACAGAGTAGAGACTTTAAATTAGGTGATTTTCTTACAATATTAAATTCTTGCTAACTTCTTTGTAAGAATGATTACTAAGTGAAAGCTTTAGAGAATAAAACAAGGATATATAATAATATTTGGAGATTAGATGCAATACTAGTCTTAAAATGGAAACATTATAATAAAGTGGATTTACAAGAAGAATTTAAAATGGTGATTATTTGGAATATTTTTTGCTAGATTTAGAGAAAGTTTTACAAGGATTGAGAGGTTTGGGAAAAAACGGATAAACCATCTATTGAACAGTTCCTGTACAAGTTTTAGTATTGTAAATTAAATTACAATTTTTACAACCAAATTAGCTTAAATATTTCTAAAGACTACCGATATAACAAATAAAGGTGTTAGTGTAGGAGGTAAAAATGTGACGATTTCTAAAATCTCTACTAGCACATCTAAGAATTTCAACACAGACTATATAAAAAATAGTAAAGACCTCATTAATAAGAAGGAAATAACAATTGATAATTTCCAGAAGTTAAACGATAGCTCTGAGTCTGAGAAACCAGTGGGAAACATAAAAGAAGTTGTAGAAAGCTTAAATAGATTTATGGAACCTCAAAATACTTATATAAAATTCGAGTTACATGAAGACCTTAAGGAATATTATGTCACGATAGTTAACAATAATACTAATGAAGTTTTGAGAGAGATTCCTTCTAAAAAACTGCTAGATATTTATTCTACAATGACAGAATTTCTTGGACTTTTAGTAGATAAAAAGATTTAGGTGGTGAGGATTATTAATGAGAATTAGTGGCTTGGCAACAGGTATGGATATAGATCAGATGGTTAAGGATTTAATGAAAGCAGAAAGAATACCATTGGATAAACTTAGACAGAAGAAGCAGATATTAGAATGGCAGAGAGATGACTATCGAAGTATGAATTCTTTACTACTTTCATTACGAAATGAAGCATTCAATATGAGGCTTTCGACAGCATTTAATTCTAAAAAAACATCTTCCACAAATGAGTCAAAAGTTAGTGCAACTGCCTCAACTGCTGCCGGAAATGCTACATATAAATTCGAAAACGTTAGCCTGGCTACAGCAGCTTATAATAATGGAGGGGCTATTTCTGTTTCTTCTACTGCTAAAGTTGACCCATTAAAGTCATTATGGGAAATGAGAGATTCGTTCGTAGGATCTTCTAATGGACCGGGATTTAGTTGGAATTCATATAATGAATATGTTGGAGTAAAAGAAGACGGAGTAGATTTTCAGCTCTCCAAAAGCTTAAAAAATACTGATTCTATTAAAAATAATCAAATCCAGCTAATTGCAAAAGACGGCACAGTTAGTAACTTTAATGTTGTTTATGATCAATCTACATTAGATCTTGCAAATGAAGTCTACGTAGATATAAATACAGGTAAAGTTAAATTTTTCTCTCCTCAAACACAAGGGAGCATAATAAGTGTAGCGTACGATGATAATGAGTACTTTGATAATTTAGATACTTTAACTGTAGGAGAAAATGGAGCTAAGGAATTCTTCGTTTCCAAACACCCTATTGAAAATCCAACCAATATGAGAGTGTCAATCAATAGTACTTCTTATCAAATTGTAACTGATAAAACAGAGCTTGATGCAGAAGATGAGGTATTAGTTGATCCACTTACAGGAAAGTTAGAATTTTTCACTAATTCCTTAACGAAGGATTCAAAAATAACGGTGTCTTATGATGGGTGGGATACCAACCCTTCTATAGTGATAACGGAGGGATTGGCAACTCAAAAAGCATTTGACCTCTCCACGTCTTTAAAAAATGATATTTCATCAGGGGTTATAAAGAATGGTCTTTCTAGCGGTATGAAAATTGATGTAGTGGACAAGGATGGAAATGTAAAATCCTATACTGTGCAGGTCGATGGTACTGACCCAGCTTCAGGATCAGATATTGTAAAGGTTGATACTACAAATGGAAAGCTTGTTTTTGGTGATACTCTAACTAAAGATAGTAGGATAAGTATTTCCTATGATTATCAGTCGTTTTCTTTTTCAACCGCAACCTATGATCAAAATGGTTCAGTAAATGTCCAGAACTTTGATATAAAAGGGAATGTATCTCTAAACACGGTATTATCAAAGGTTTCAAATTCAACAGTTGGAATAAGTGCCTTTTATGATGAATTTACTGATATGGTTTCCTTTACAAGGAAAGAAACAGGTAATTTTAATACATTTGGGAAGGAAATGATTTTTGGAGGAGATTTCATCAAGAATGTCTTACAAATTTCTGAAAGCAATGAAGTAGACGGAAAGAATGCATTTTTTGATATAAATGGTCTTAGAACAGAGAGGTATTCGAACACATTTTCAATAAGTGGCGTCACGTTTACTTTGAAAGATGCTATCGCAAATGGAGAATCAGTATCTATTTCCGTCACAAATGATACTACCCAGGTATTTGATACAATTAAAAAATTTATCGATAAATACAATGAAACGATAGAAAAGATTCAGTCTAAATTAACTGAAGACCGGTACCGCACCTATCAACCACTTACTGATGAACAGCGGGAGGAATTATCCGATAAGCAACAAGAACAGTGGGAAGAAAAGGCAAAGAGTGGATTGCTTCGTAGAGACTCTATTCTTTCTTCTGGACTTAATAAATTGAGAATGGACTTTTATACACCTATTACAAATGTGGATATTGACTCAATGTATAATCAGTTATCAGAAATTGGAATTACCACGACAGCCGATTATCTTGAAGGAGGGAAACTTGTCATAAGAGACGAAGCAGCTCTTCGAAAAGCAATTGAGGAAGATCCTAAGTCAGTTGAATTACTATTTCGTTCTTCCGGTTCTACTTATCAAGAAAAAGGAATTGTTAACAGACTTTATGATAGTCTAACAGAAACAATGGATAAGATAAAAGAAAGGGCTGGAAATTCTAATTCTGTAAATACTCAATTTACGATTGGTAAAAATATAGATAATTTAGATGATCGAATAGATAGTTTTGAAGACCGTCTAACACAAATTGAAGACAGGTATTATCGACAATTTACAGCAATGGAAAAAATGATTCAGCAGATGAATCAGCAATCCACGTACTTAATGCAACAATTTGGTGGAGGGTATTAAGAAAGGAGTGCTACGATTATATGGCAATGAGCAATCCGTACCAAGCCTATCAAGCAAATTCAGTTACAACCGCAACACCTGGTGAACTAACGCTTATGCTTTATAACGGTTGTTTAAAATTTATAAAGCTTGCGCGTAAAGCAATTGAGGAAAATAACATTCAAGAAAAGAATACTAATCTTCAAAAAGCACAAAATATCATTCGTGAGCTAATGGTTACCTTGAATATGGATATCGAAGTTTCTAAGAACATGATGACTCTATACGATTATATCAACCGTCAGTTAATGGAAGTTAACTTGAAAAACGATCTTGATATTTTATCTGAGGTTGAGGGCTACGTTATTGAATTCCGCGATACATGGAAGGAAGTTGTTCAACTTAGCCGTCAGCGCCAGCATGCAGAAGGTGGACAGGTATAGTGAGTACTGTCCCCTCTCTTTTTCGCGTTACGAAAGAGTTACACAGCCTTTTAGCAGAAGAAACACCTAAGGAACAAAGAGATCAATTAGTAGAAAAGATTAGTGAACTACTCGACTATCGCGATAAGCTTATTTCTCAAGTAAAGCCTCCCTATACAGAAGAGGAACAAAAATTGGGTACTGCAATTGTCCAGTTAAACGTGGACATTGATGAAAAGCTCAATTCACTGAAACGAGAAATACAACTCGATATAACGCAACTTAAGAAAAGTAAGCAATCGACTACCAAATATACAAACCCATACCAATCAGGCCCCACCGATGGTATGTTTTTTGACAAAAGAAAATAGGTGAACAGATGTTACAACTTAGTATAGACCAATATGAAGTCCTGCATCGATATACGGAGCTTCTCGGAACCGTCGAAGAGGCATTCGAGTATTTATCGGTAGTTTTGAAAATCTGGCGCATTCTAATGCTGACCAGGTATTAGGCGATATTTTTTCAGCCTTTTCAAGTATCAGTCAGACCAACCAAGATTTAGTTGTCCTTTTTAACGGTCAACATGATATTACTAATTCCATTCAGGCCTTTGATGGGGTTATAACGGAAGTCGTAAAGCTAGAAGGTCAGTTTGATAATCTAGCAATCAAGCAACAGCTTATCAAATCAAACATTTTCCCAGCATTCCTAGCTTGGAAGGAAGACATTGAGAAGCGATTATCAATGTATATCGTGCAATAATGTTACATGCCATCTTTTACAGGATGGCATTTTCTTTTCCAAAATTTATCCAATAAATCCCACCCGAAATGGATATACTACTACTAAAGAATTCTTCATACACACCCATCCAAGAATCAACCACACGAATCATTCATAACTCACCTTAGAAATGCATATATTTCAACACCTATACATTCTCTTTACAAATTCACAATTTCTTCATAATTCCCTGAAGTTTTGGCAGGAAAAAAGGAGGGTATTGTAGAATTAAACAATATAACCTTTTTAACAGGGTTATACTGTTTCACAGCAAGGACATCCTATTTAGGTTCTCTGTGAAAGGGCATTACAACGACTAGTGTGAACTGGTCAAGTTTAAAGGAGGAGTCATGTATGAATTACAACGTTCGTGGTGAAAACATTGAGGTAACTCCAGCTTTACGCGAATATGTGGAGAAAAAACTAGGCAAGCTTGAACGATATTTTGATGGTACTCCGGATGCGCAAGTTAATGTAAACTTAAAAGTGAATAGTGCGAAAGATTCTAAAATAGAGGTTACGATTCCAATGCCTCAGCTAGTGCTTCGAGCAGAGGAATCACATGAAGATATGTATGCTGCTATTGATCTTGTTACTGATAAATTAGAGCGACAAATTCGTAAGCATAAAACGAAGGTAAATCGTAAGCTTCGTGAAAAAGGTTCAACTCGTACCATGTTTGCAAATGGAGGGGGAACTGCTACAGCTGTTCAAGACATTGAGGACGAGGATTACGAATTAGTTCGTACGAAGCGTTTTAACTTAAAACCAATGGACAGCGAGGAAGCAATCCTTCAAATGAACATGTTAGGTCATAACTTCTTCGTTTTCACAAATGCTGAAACGAACTCAACTAATGTTGTGTACCGTCGTAAAGATGGTAAATACGGTATTATTGAGCCAAACTAAATATGGTATTCCAGGCATAGCCGTTTGAGGCTATGCCTTTTTTATGAAAATCTCCCCGAATCCCTCTAAAATTTTTCCATTCGTGTAACTTCTTCTATGCTTCTCTCGTTATAGGTAGTGAAATGACTAGTCATATTTTTATAGAAAAACGGCACATGTGTAAGGTTTTACCTTATAACTTAGATTCTCTGTACGTTTTTCGCTTCCATTTTAAATAAACAAGGAGTCGAGTTACGTGGACTGGGAATCTATCTGGAGACAGCATTGGCAGGAAATTTATATGTATGTGTACCATCGAGTCCGCCACAAACAGGAGGCGGAGGACGTAACTCAAGAGGCTTTTATACGAGCCATTAAGGCGGATGAACGGTATGCAAGTATTGAAGTTAATATCGTTGCTTTACTAAAAACGATTGCAAAAAATGTAATCATTGATAAGGCTCGCAAGCATAAAAACGCCTCGCCGCAACCTTTTGTAGGAGAATTAATTGATGAACATATACCAATTGAAAAAGAAATTGAACAGAAGGATGAAGTTGAGCGGGCCTTGTCGTTGTTAAACGATGAACAGCGAAAAATTGTTACGTACCGACTGCTCAAAGGCTTATCAATTAAAGAGACAGCTGCCTTATTAGGTCGAAATGAGACGTATGTAAAAGTGGTGCAATTTCGTGCCATCCATTTGATACGGAATCTGTTAATAGGAGGATAAGGGATGAGACAGGAAAACCATATTGAGGTATTATCGACATATATAGATGACGTAAATAAAAGCAAGAAACATACTCACGAGGCCGAACCTGATGAGAAGTTGAAGGGCATATATAAAACCGTTCATGTGTTAAAGGAACATGCCGAAATTGAACTGCCATCTCAAGACTATGTTGAAAGAGTGGCTAAACAGCTGAAGCAGCTACAAGAAAGGAAAGAATCAAACCTACAGAAGAAAAAGAAATCGAGTTGGATATTTTCAAAGGCATTCCCTATTGCAGCGTCTATTTTGTTAATATCTTCCTTACTATGGCAACAAATTGGAACACCCGCAAGTGCAAGTCAAATTACGGTTGTAAAGGAAACATCACTTACTTCCTTAGGTGAATCTGAGGTTTTACACCCAGCCTATATTCAAGGAGAAAATGCAATAGTCTTTGAAAAAGAGGAACAGATTTGGGAGCTAGATTTAGATACGAATGAAAAGAAAGCATTTCCTTTAGGAGAGTTCCAATATATGCGAGATCCATCTTGGTCACCTGATGGTAAGAGTATTGCATTTGTTGGCTATAAGGATGGCATTGCGAGCATATGGACGATGGACAGAGGCGGCCAAGGAATGAAGCAGGTAACCTTTCCTGCTAACAACACTGAGTTTCATGAAAATCCAACCTGGTCACCGGACGGAAAAACCATTGCATATACAAAAACCATTGCAGCCACATCAGAGCCTCATGGGGTAGCGGTCGATTCACAAGAAATCTGGACCATTGATGTAACTAGGAACAACACTAAAAAAATTATAGATGGAATTAATCCACAATTTTCACCAGATGGAAACATGCTCTCTTTTACAAGGGAGGCAGGTGATGGACAGTTCGAGATTTGGACTTCAACTGTCGACGGAAAAAATCCTAAAAAACGAACTGAGGGGCAGGAATCCACCTGGTCTCCTGATGGTCAGTTTCTCGTATACTCCAAAATTACTGAACAAACAGAAGTAATTGAAGGTCAACCGAATCAAACATTTCGTACTTCGTTACGACAGATTTGGGCAGTACATCTTGAGACAGGGAAGCTGTCACAATTAACAGATGTGGGTGTTTCTGAACAAGAAAAGAAGGAGCTTCTCCAGAGTGTTGGTGATCAAAATTCAGGCGTACCATTGGAGTTCTTCTTAAGCGGTGAAAATAGTGACTATGCACCAATGTGGTCAAACGACCGAACAAAACTATTTTTTATTCGCACCAATAATGACGAATCAAAGAAACACTTTAACTTATACGAGTTGACGTTAGAATATGAGTAATTGAAGGTGAAGGTTCATGAGGAAGTTTTCTATAGGTTTACTTTACTTTCTAGTTGTTGCAGCTTGTTCTAACTCTGTAACAAAGACCGAGGAGCTAACAGCGAAGAAAGGGAAGGGTCCGGAAACGGATGCACAGACACAAATACTTGAGCTAGCCCATATTTCTCTAGAAGTCCATGGGACATGGAGCGTTAAAAAGGGGATTGATTCTGTCGCATTCTCGATTGAAGGGAAACCAGCGGGAGGAGTAGATGGATTAGGGTACTCAGAATCAATTGAATCTACGGTACCGAATCACTCTGAAATCATCAGTAAAGAGGAATTACCAGACACAAGTATAAGGGCAATTAAAGTAATCACGAAAACAGACATACTAGAAGGTGATTCTACTGAGGAAACTCATATTCTCTTTCTTCTAGAAGAAAAAAACGTAATCTATGATTTGCATTTCTATTCGGACATGATAAGTAGTGAGGAAATGCTGCGTATGGCGAGTTCGGCCCGGCAAATATAGGTATAACCCGCAGAGCTATACGATCCATATAAAAAAGGTATCTGCTGTGTGTAGTATTGCAGATACCTTTTACTATTTCGGCAGTTTGGGACGAGGAACCTGTCCCTCTGTCCCAGCCTATACTTTAAACTTTCGAATGATATCCTGTAAATCTTCTGCCATTTTGGATAGGGAAGAAGACGAGGATGCGATTTCCTCCATAGCAGCGAGTTGTTCCTCTGTAGCAGCTGACATGCTTTGAGTACCGTCTGCAGCAACATCAGACGTTTCTGCTATCAGTTGTACGGATTGAACCATTTGTTCAGTGCCTGCGGAAAGTTCCTGAACAGCTGAAGTTACTTCCTGGATTTGTGAAGAAACCTCAAGTACTGCTTGTTGGATTTGTTCAAATGTTCTCCCTGCGTCATGAACGAGCTTGATTCCGTCTGCAACCTTATTTGTTGTATCCTCCATAGATAAGACTGCTTGCTCCGTATCGCTTTGGATGATGGATATCAATTGCGAAATTTGTTGAGCAGACTCAGCTGACTGTTCAGCTAGCTTACGTACCTCATCTGCAACAACCGCGAACCCCTTACCATGTTCACCTGCACGTGCTGCTTCAATAGCAGCATTAAGTGCAAGAAGATTAGTTTGATCAGCAATACCTGTGATAGCTCCGATAATTTCATTAATTTGACGAGAGCGATTCCCAAGAGTTATGACTCTATCTGAAAGGCTATTGACTGTTTCATTCATATCATTCATTTGAGATATGACAGTTGTAACCACTTTATTTCCTTCGGATGCCTTCTCAGAAGCATGAATGGCTGTGTTCGTCACAATCTCCGAGCTTGAAGAGATTTGGTTTACTGACTTCGATAATAGTTGAATTGTTTCCGATGTTTCTTTTACACTTTGAACCTGTCGATCAGTTCCTTCTGCTACTTCTTGCACGGTTGAGGCAATTTGTTCGGTAGCACGTGTTGTTTCCTCAGAGCTAGCTGTAAGCTGCTCTGATGCTGCTGCAACCTGTTCAGCGTTTATTGCAACTTGTCTTACTAATTCACGTAGCTTTCCAATCATTAAGTTGAATGACGTTGCCATTTCGCCAAGCTCGTCCTTTGAATTAGCTGCAAGTTGCTGAGTGAGATCACCTTCACCCTCTGCAATTTCTTTGAGGCGTCCATTCATAGCCTGTATAGGTCTATTAATTGATCGGATAATGAGGAATGCAAAAGTAATTCCAATTAATACGATAAAAGCAAAAACAACAAGTAAGATTGTGTTATTAAGAGCTTTTAATTCCTCTAATTGAGTATGTTCCGCTTCAATACGCTTGTTTAGAGCATTAACTAACGTTTCAATACTAGGGTCCACTAATTCTTTACGTATGTTTCTTTGGTCTTCCATGTGGATGGTTAATGCCTTTTCATTTTCACCCGCAGACATGGCTTCAACCATTTTATGATTCGCTTCGGTGTAGACTTGCAGACTTTCTTTAATAGCATTAATAGCCTCAAGGTCGGACGATTCAATTGTCGGTATTTTCTCAAGCTCTACAAAATATCCTTCAATTTCCTGTGCTTTCTCCTTCATCCCTGAGACGTAGTCCATATCTCCAGTAAGAAGAAAGCCCCTTTCGTCGTTAGAAATTCCAGTAAAACGATACTGCAGCGACTTAAGTGTTAACTGTATAGCTTCCTCATCCTGGATATTCTCGTATGCTTTATCTGATTGTATAATCTGGTAATAGGCTAGAGAGCCATTAACTATAAGCCCAACTAGTAAAAAAAAGACAAGTAATAGTAACTTCGTTTTAATCTTCATGATATTTCCCCCGATGTTCTATAGTAATCTATTTATGTATGTACCAGAACAATTTTCGACATTATTCTACTTATTTTGCGCGCACTTTATTTTATCATGTGGAAAGCGCATCCACTATAGAAATTTAGTGTATTTTTCAAAAATAAACGAACCAAAATATTCCATAAGGTAAAATGCTTGCTTTAAGTTGATTTTACAAGTATAAATGAACTCAATTTACCCTTTCGTAATAGGTAATTTTGATATTGGGATTTGCAGGTATCAGTGTGTTCCTTGCACGTAACTCCACTTTGATTAAGAGGTGTTTCAGATTCACTTCATTTGAAATTATTAGCCAAATCCTGGGGACAAGAATCTTTCCTTCTGTCCCACTTGGATAGATCTGTCTCCGTGTCCATCCCATGACCTGTCTGGGACAAGGTACCTGTCCCCCTGTCCCACCACCACATGCCGCTGGGACAATGAACCTGTCCCATGTCCCACCCACGCCCATTTCCATGTTATTGTTTTACCGTGCCGGTATTTAGTGGTAAAATGGAAGGTAGCTTATTAATACTTTATAATGATTGTATTATTTAATGATAGAGGAGCGTACGTAATGCTTGGTATATTAAACAAAGTATTTGATCCAAATAAACGTAATGTGAAGCGCTTGGAAACATTAGCTGGAAAAATTGAGGCACTACATCCTGAGATGGAGAAGCTTTCAGATGAAGCTCTTCGTGCTAAGACAGAAGAGTTCAAGGAGCGTTATCAAAAGGGTGAGTCACTTGACGATTTACTTGTTGAGGCTTTTGCGGTTGTTCGCGAAGGTGCGAAGCGTGTGCTAGGACTTCACCCGTATCCGGTTCAGTTAATGGGGGGTATTGCCCTTCATGAAGGTAATATTTCGGAAATGAAAACAGGGGAAGGTAAAACATTAACTTCCACTATGCCTGTGTATTTAAATGCATTAACTGGTAAAGGTGTTCACGTTGTAACTGTCAACGAATACCTAGCTAGCCGTGACGCCCACGAGATGGGTCAGTTATATGAATTTTTAGGACTAAGTGTAGGCCTTAACCTAAACTCCATGTCTCGTGAGGAAAAAATTGAAGCATATCGTGCAGATATTACGTATGGTACAAACAATGAGTTTGGTTTCGATTACCTACGTGACAACATGGTTCTGTACAAGGAACAAATGGTACAGCGTCCGCTTTATTATGCGGTCATTGACGAGGTTGACTCGATTTTAATTGACGAGGCGCGTACACCATTAATCATTTCTGGTTCTGCCCAAAAGTCCACATCTCTATATGTACAAGCAAATGGGTTTGTGCAATCTCTTAAAAAAGGTGAAGACTATACGTATGATGAAAAAACAAAGGGTGTTCAACTAACTGAAGATGGAATCACGAAGGCTGAAAAAGTTTTCGGGATTGAAAACCTTTTTGATATTTCAAACGTTGCATTAATTCACCATATCAATCAAGCGTTAAAAGCAAATGCAAGTATGCATCGTGATATTGACTATGTAGTTGACGACGGTCAAATTGTGATCGTTGACCAATTTACAGGTCGTCTAATGAAAGGCCGCCGCTATAGTGAAGGGCTTCACCAGGCAATTGAAGCGAAGGAAGGCGTAGAAATTCAAAACGAGAGCATGACGCTTGCGACCATTACTTTCCAGAACTATTTCCGTATGTACGAAAAGCTTGCCGGTATGACAGGTACTGCGAAGACAGAGGAAGAGGAATTCCGCAATATTTATAATATGAATGTTGTTGTTATTCCAACAAACCGTCCGGTAGTCCGTGATGACCGTCCTGATTTAATTTATAAATCAATCGAAGGTAAGTTCAAAGCTGTTGCTGAAGATATTGCAGAACGCCATGCAAAAGGTCAGCCAGTTCTTGTTGGTACGGTTGCAATTGAAACGTCTGAATTGATTTCTAAGTATTTAACGAAAAAAGGAATCAAGCACAATGTCTTGAACGCGAAAAACCATGCCCGTGAGGCGGAAATCATTGAACAAGCGGGTCAAGCTGGTGCGGTAACCATCGCTACAAACATGGCCGGTCGTGGTACTGACATTAAGCTTGGTGAAGGTGTCAAGGATCTAGGCGGGTTAGCTGTTATTGGTACAGAGCGCCATGAGAGCCGTCGTATTGATAACCAGCTTCGTGGACGTTCTGGTCGTCAAGGAGACCCAGGGGTTACGCAGTTCTATCTATCAATGGAAGATGAATTAATGCGTCGTTTCGGATCTGATAATATGAGATCGATGATGGAACGCCTTGGTATGGATGATTCCCAGCCAATTCAAAGTAAAATGGTTTCAAAAGCGGTTGAGTCTGCACAAAAACGTGTTGAAGGTAATAACTTTGATGCGCGTAAGCAGCTTTTACAATATGATGATGTTCTTCGTCAACAACGTGAAGTAATTTATAGTCAGCGTTTCGAGGTTCTGGACTCTGAAAATCTTCGTGAGGTTGTTGAACGTATGATTCAGTCTACGATTGACCGTACTGTTGCTGCTCATACTCCGAAGGATGATGTTGAAGAAGAGTGGAACTATAAAGGAATCGTGGATTACCTAAATGCGAACCTACTTCAAGAAGGTGACATTACTGAAAATGACCTAAAAGGCAAGGAGCCTGAGGAAATGTCAGAAGTCATTTTTGCGAAGGTAAAAGAGCGCTATGATCAGAAGGAAGCTGAAATGGATCCAGAACAAATGCGTGAGTTTGAGCGTGTTGTTGTTCTTCGTTCTGTTGACAGCAAGTGGATTGATCATATTGATGCCATGGATCAGCTTCGTCAAGGTATCCATTTACGTGCCTACGGTCAAACTGACCCACTTCGCGAATACCAAATGGAAGGCTTCGCGATGTTTGAAAATATGATTGCCTCTATCGAAGAGGATGCAGCGAAATTTGTGATGAAGGCTCAAATTCGTAACAACCTTGAGCGCCAAGAGGTTGCAAAAGGGCAGGCTGTTCTTCCAAAGGAAGGCGGAGAAGAAAAGCCGAAGAAACGCCCAGTAACAAAATCAATTGAAATTGGCCGTAATGATCCTTGCTACTGTGGTAGCGGTAAAAAATACAAGCAATGTCACGGTAAATAATGAAAAACATTTTACAAGCAGTCCCCATTTCCATCTAGGAGGTGGGGATTACTCCCGTAAAGAAACTATCATCTTGGAGGAAAAGGAAAATGGAATTAGTAGAAATCAAACAGGAATTAGATAAAACAGCTAAGAAATTAGCGGGATTCAGGGGGTCTCTTTGACTTAGAGGCGAAGCAAGCACGTATTACGGAGCTTGACGAAATCATGTCGATGCCTGATTTTTGGAACGACCAACAAAAGGCGCAAACCATTATCAATGAGTCAAATGCGTTGAAGGATCAGGTTGTTGAATTTACGAACCTACACGATTCCTATGAGAATCTTGAGCTAACATACCAGCTTGTGAAGGAAGAGCCAGATGCTGATTTACAAGGGGAGCTTGAAGTAGAACTTATCGAGTTAACGAAAAACCTAAATGAGTTTGAGCTCCAACTTCTTTTAAGTGAGCCTTATGATAAAAATAATGCGATTTTAGAGCTTCACCCGGGTGCAGGTGGTACCGAATCACAGGACTGGGGTTCAATGCTCCTTCGTATGTATACTCGTTGGGCTGAGAAAAAAGGCTTCAAGGTGGAAACTCTGGATTATCTACCAGGTGACGAAGCTGGAATTAAAAGTGTAACGCTTTTAATCAAAGGTCATAATGCCTATGGTTACCTGAAAGCGGAAAAAGGGGTTCACCGTCTTGTCCGTATTTCACCGTTCGATTCTTCAGGACGTCGTCACACTTCTTTCGTGTCATGTGAGGTTATGCCAGAGTTTAACGATGATATCGAAATTGACATCCGTACAGAGGACTTAAAAATTGATACGTACCGTGCTAGTGGAGCGGGTGGTCAGCATATCAATACGACTGACTCTGCTGTTCGTATTACACATATCCCAACTGGGGTTGTCGTTACATGTCAAACCGAGCGTTCTCAGATCAAAAACCGTGAACGCGCAATGAAAATGCTTCAATCCAAGCTTTATCAGCAAAAAATTGAAGAGCAGCAAGCAGAATTAGATGAAATTCGTGGTGAACAAAAAGACATCGGGTGGGGTAGCCAAATCCGTTCTTACGTCTTCCACCCGTATTCCATGGTAAAAGACCACCGTACAAATGTAGAGGTTGGAAACACAGGTAGTGTAATGGATGGAGATTTAGATATGTTCATCGATGCATTCTTACGTTCAAAACTAAATTAAGGTAGGGAAGGTTGACTCGCTAGTAGTGGGTCAACCTTTTATTATTAGGAACATAAGTCCAATTAAAAGTTCAAGAGGGCGTTAATGGCAAATCATACCCACTCAGTGAGGAATCTCAGAATGAGCGGGTACGTAAATCGTGAATCATCCCCACTCAGGAAAGAAAATCAACACGAGTGGGTACGAAAATGGAGATCATACCCACTCGGGAAAGAAAATCAAAATGAGTGGGTACGAAAATGGAGAATCATCCCCACTCAGGAAAGAAAATCAACACGAGTGGGTACGAGAATGGAGAATCATCCCCACTCAGGAAAGATAATCAACACGAGTGGGTACGAAAATCGTGAATCATCCCCAATCGGGAAAGAAAATCAACACGAGTGGGAACGAAAATGGAGAATCATCCCTACTCAGGAAAGAAAATCGACACGAGTGGGTACGAGAAAGGAGTATCATCCCCACTCAACAAAGAAAGTCAACACGAGTAGGTACGTAAATCGTGAATCATCCCCACTCAGGAAAGAAAATCAACACGAGTGGGTACGAAAATGGAGAATCATCCCTACTCAGGAAAGAAAATCAACACGAGTGGGTACGAAAATGGAGAATCATACCCACTCAGGAAAGAAAATCAACACGAGTAGGTACGAAATGGTATCATCCCCACTCGGGAAAGAAAATCAACACGAGTAGGTACGTAAATCGTGAATCATCCCCAATCGGGAAAGAAAATCAACACGAGTGGGAACGAAAATGGAGAATCATCCCACTCAACAAAGAAAACCAACATGAGTGGGTACGAAAATGGAGAATCATCCCCACTCAGGAAAGAAAATCAACACGAGTGGGTACGAGAATGGAGAATCATACCCACTCAGGAAAGAAAATCAACACGAGTGGGTACGAAAATGGAGAATCATCCCCACTCAGGAAAGAAAATCAACACGAGTAGGTACGAGAATGGAGAATCATCCCCACTCGGGAAAGAAAATCAACACGAGTGGGTACGAAAATGGAGAATCATCCCCACTCAGGAAAGAAAATCAAAATGAGTGGGTACGAAAATGGAGAATCATCCCCACTCAACAAAGAAAATCAACATGAGTAGGTAAGTAAATCGTGAATCATCCCCACTCGGGAAAGAAAATCAACATGAGTGGGTACGTAAATCGTGAATCATCCCCACTCAACAAAGAAAATCAACACGAGTGGGCACGTAAATCGCGAATCATCCCACTCAACAGAAGGGCCCTGTTAGTTACCCAGGATCCTATTTTTTTACGAACATCCCCCTCAAACAAACATTTGGTTGACCTCTATTATCTAATTTAATCAAACGTTTGATTGGTTTTTTCAATCCCTTGTCCCTGAAGGCTTAAGCCCTTAATCAAACGTTTGATTGAACGCAAAACTCGATTTAATCAAATGTTTGTTTGAAAAACGTATCCACATATTCCCAATCGTACCTGCAATCACATCCTCCTACAAAAATGTACCAAAATTCTTTTTTTTTCGACAAATCTATTCAAGCTAGTCCAAAAGTAGTAAAATATAGACATATCAACTACTGGGGGACATATCCATGAGAGAAAACGTTCAAAGCATTGAGGAGTTAAAGAGACAAGATATTCATCGTAAGAACAAACTGGTTACGATTGTTACTCTGATTTCTGTAATTCTTGCGATTATAGTTGATATCGCAATTCAGCAACCATTACAGATGATTTTAACGATTGCAATTGGTGGCCTTGCTTTTGTTGGTGTTTTGGGATTCCTAAATTATAAAAAGCTATTCTTAAGGCAAACCCCTTATATAACTATAATCGGGTTAGCAGCTGTGTTGTATTTGATCATGACCACTTCACAGTCACCACCTATTATTCTATTACCAATATACCTATTAACAACCGTAGCAATCTATAATATGCGTGCCCCGTTAATCCTTGGTACCCTTATGTCTTTAGGATTAAGTATTTTATTTTTCATATCAAGTTACCAAGAGCTAGGGTACACGGTACAAAACATGGTTACATACGATTTAATTTTTGCTATCATAACGTTAACTTTATTCTTCCAAAACAGTGTAACTAGAAAATTAACAGCTGATATTGAAATCATACAAGGAGAAACTGAAAAACTACTAGATACTCGAAGAAACCAAGCTGTCCTATTAGAAACAAACTCTCAAACAATTGGCAAGAATATAGCAAGTATTCGTCGTCAAGGGGAGGAGCAAATGAACTCCTTTAATGAGATGACGATTGCTGTTTCCGAAATCTCTTCTGGTATGAATACACAAAACGAAGCAGCAACAACGATTACAGAATCAATAGAAGATCTGAACAAGGTTGTCCAACAGCTTGTTCAAGGCTCAAATCACCTAAGTGATCAGACGGACAATGCAAATGCTGCATCCAAAAATGGAAATGAAACAATTGAACTTTTAATCTCAAAAATTACGGATTTCCAAACTTCTGTACATTCTATGTCTGAAACAATGGACCGTTTAGTAAATAAAATCCACGAAACAAATGGATTTACAGATAAAATTCAAGAAATTGCGGCCCAAACAAACCTACTTGCCCTAAACGCTTCCATTGAGGCTGCACGTGCGGGTGAAAGTGGAAAAGGCTTTGTGGTTGTCGCAGCTGAAATTAGAAAACTATCAGAGGTTACCTCAGAGACTGCAAATCTCATTTCTGAGAACTTACAAGAGGTTAACGAAAGCACGAAAGTAACGCAACAGCAAATGGCTGACAATGCTGGGAAAATGGATGAAAGTGTTCAATTGACTCTAGACACGAAGGGTGTCTTCACGGTTATTGATAAAACCGTTTCTGAATTAAATGAAGCGGTGAAGCAATTTGAGAAGATCTCAAATGAAATTGGCAGGTCATCCGTTTCCATCGAAACCTCTGTCAGTGAATTTGCAGCTATTATCGAAGAAACAACAGCATCAATCGAAGAAATTACCGCATCCATTGAAACCCAAAATGCACAAATGCAGCAGCTGGTTTCCTATGTACAAAACACAGATGATGCAACAACTGAATTGCTGGAGATTTTTAACGAGAAATAATGCCACGCAGACCAAATCGATTATGATTTGGTCTTATTTCGGTTGCGAATGCCATTTTATGTTAAAATGTAACTAAAACCACTAGATGAGGGGGAACTGAGTTGGCGATACTAGTTGGGTATGCCGTTGCCGTGATGGGTGCAATGCTAGCTTATCAATTATGCAACGGTAAGTCGAAAAGAAGGAAATATATTATCTGGGGCATTACGACAATGGTTGCGATTGCACCATTTTTATCTTTTTCGATTGGCTTAACATATGCGATCATAGTTGAAAATGGGTGGGCAGCGTTAATAATGTGGTATTTATTTCCGATTATGTTCATCATCGGGCTTGTTCTGCTCTTGGTTGGTATCTTCAAGAAGAATACAGTCGCTTATGAATAAAGAATGTAGGTTAACGCATGGTTATCTATGCGTTTTTTCATACACTTGATAAAAACAAAAAAGACCTCTACTATTGTATATTACAAAGAAGAAGAGAGGTTTTGAAAATGAAGGCTGGATTTCGTCCGATTGCAACAGTTAAAACAGAAGACATTCATATGAGAGACCCGTTTGTGTTTCCTAATGAAAAGGATCGTACATATTATTTGTTTGGAACGACCTTTGCGGATGGTGTTGGGGATAAGGAGCCGATGTTTGAGGTGTATACAAGCTCCGACCTAGAGACCTGGGAAGGACCATATATTGCGTTTGCCCCTCCGAAGGGCTATTGGGGAGTTAGGCATTATTGGGCTCCAGAGGTGTTCGAGGTTGATGGTAGATTCTATATGTTTGCTAGCTTTAAGGGTGGAATTGGCGAGCACCGCGGTACTGCAATATTAGTTGCTGATCATCCAGGTGGACCATACGTTCCTCATTCAAAGGGTCCTGTGACTCCAACTAATTGGGAATGTCTAGATGGAACCTATTACGAGGACAAGAGTGGCCAACGTTGGATTGTATTCTGTCATGAGTGGACACAGGAATACGAAGGTAAAATTAAGGCTATTCGCTTAACTCATGATTTGAAGGATTCGTATGGGGAGGTCCTTGAGATTGTAAATGCGGCTAAGATGCCGTGGATTCGTCACTTTGGTGATCCGCGTATTGATAAAAATGGCTATCTCACAGATGCTCCCTTTATGTACGAAGCGAAAAATGGAGAACTGATTATGCTGTGGTCTAGCTATTCTATTCCTAGTTATGGTGATAAGGGGCTTGGTGGCTATACCGTTGCAATAGCTAGATCAACATCTGGTAGCATGGAAGGTCCCTGGGAGCATGACAATGATTTACTAATGGACCGAAACGCTGGCCATAGTAGCCTGTTCCGAGATTTTTCAAATCATCTTAATATCTGCACGCATTACCCAGATACCCCTCACGGATACGAAAGACCGTTATTTGTAAAAGTAACGGAAACTGAAAATGGGTTAAAGATTGAGTAATCAGTACGCCGTACACTTTGTGTGTGCGGTGTTTTATTTTTTACTAAAATTATTAAAAGTTTTACTTCATCTATATTGTACTGCTAAACTAGTAAAAACACCATTTTACACAATAAACAACCCCTTTTTACTAATAATACCGCTTGAAAACGATTACAAAATAAAGTAATATAGTAAAAAATGAGTTAAATTTTTGTAAAGTAAATACCTAAAAACGTGGTTGACAACCAGTTATCGGAATAGTATATTCGAAGTATAGTAAAAATTTAATAAAATTTTACTTGTTGTTTACCAAGGTAAACTCGTTTTTTTCACCACCTATGAAAGCGCAATCAATAAATCTTAGTAATAATTTTTAGTTTGAATAACAAGATTACTAGCTTTAAAGGAGGCGATGTGAAAGGTCAATGGGAGGTGTAGAGATGAGTAAAAAGCGTGGTACGTCATTCAAATGGATGATCGCAGTTGTAGCAATCATATTCATTACGGGAATTGGGGTGTTGCTAACTTCTATGAATAAGAAAGAAGAAACCATTGCATACACAAACCCAGTTGGAGGTATAACAAACATCGGAGATCCTTTCGTTGTAAAAGATGGTGATATGTACTATATGTATGCTACCTCAGCAGCGACGATTGGTTTTAGAGTTTGGCAATCAAGTAATTTAGTTGATTGGGAAGATAAAGGGCTTGCTTATGACATTGCCGAGCAAGAGGAAGAATGGGCAACCGGTGATTTTTGGGCTCCCGAGGTTGTAAAGCATAACGGTTTATTTTATATGACCTACAGTGCGCGAAATTGGGATGGAAGCTTACAAATCTCAGTTGCAACGAGTGAAAATCCTTTAGGACCTTTCAAGGATATAAGCACAGAAATCATTAAGCAAGAAGGTTCTTATATTGATGGTCACATTTTTTTTGAGGATGATGGAACTCCGTACTTCTATTATGTGAAGGATTGCTCTGAGAACATAATCGATGGCAATCATGTGAGTCAAATCTTTGTTCAAAAGATAAACGAAGAACTGACGGAATTACTTGGAGAGCCTCAGCTACTCATTCAGCCTGATCAAGATTGGGAAGGCTTACATGGAGATTATCAGTGGAATGAAGGACCCTATGTGTTAAAGAATGATGGAAAATACTATTTAATGTACTCTGCAAACTACTTTGCCAGTGAAGATTATGGTGTAGGGTATGCAGTTGCAGATAACCCTATGGGACCTTTTGTAAAAGCAGAGGAAAATCCAATCTTAACAAAAGACCTAGAGAATGGGATATCAGGACCAGGGCATAATAGCGTTACAGTGGGATTAGATGGAAAAACATTATACACAGTCTACCATACTCATACGTACCCTGAGAGTCCGAGCGGTGACAGACAAATGAATATTGATAGGCTTTATTTCGAAGACGGGAAGTTGAAAATTGACGGCCCGACTTACACAGAACAGAAAATGACTTTAGGGGGAAAATAAAGTGAAAAAGTTCAAGTTGTTTTTAATTCTATCAATTGCTTTCACCTTATTAGTAAGCGCTTGCGGAAATAAAGAAGAGGGCGCTGAAGGTGATGGAGACAAAGGCGGAAACAAAGAAATTATATTATGGAGCGGTACAACTGGTCCAGATGGTGACTTAATTAAAAAGAACATTGATCAATACAACGCAACAAATCCTGAATACAAAGTGAAAATTGTAGCTATGGAAGGCGGAGTACTTGGTAACAAATTAGCAACAGTTACTCGTTCAGGGAAAGGTGTGCCTGATATCGCACTTATCGCTTCTGAAGCTGTTTCTACGTATCATTCACAAGGAATGTTAGAGCCTTGGGATGAGTTCATTGAAGGTACTGAAGTAAAAGCTGAAAACTATTTAGAAGAAGCTTGGAATGTTGGTACTGTTGAAGGTCAACAATTCGGATTACCTGCAACAATGGGTAGCTGGTTAATGTACTACAATAAGGATTTAGTAGACAAATACGTACCAGGTGCAGTTGATGATGGCATCGTAACATACGCTGAAATCGAGAAAGCTGGTGAAGCAGCAAAGGCTGACGGCGTATACGCTTATGGTTTCACTTGGTCAATGCAAAACTTTAACAACCTCTATCTACAAATGGGTGGAAAGTTCTCTGAAGATGGAAAACCAACAATTGACAACGAAACTGCAGTAGCAGCATTTGAGCAATTCAAAAAGTTACATGATCTTGGTTACATGAACAAAAAAGGCGAAGACATGAATAAGTTATTCAATAACGGAAAAGTTATCTTCTTACCAGAAGGAACTTGGATGTTATCACAAATGAGCAAAATTACTGACTTTGAGTGGGGGCAAACATTCACTCCACAATGGGATGCTAACAATGTAATTCAAGGTTCTGGTGCTGACCAATTCGCAATGTTCAAGAGTGAAGAGCGTACAGATGACAAAATTAAAGGTATTGTCGCTTTCATTGAGTGGTTACAAACAAACCAAACTGAGTGGATCAAATCTGGTGCAAACCCAACTGCATTAGGAATGCTTGAAAATGAAGAATATACTGCAATGCCACAATCCTTCCTTCTAAAATCAGAAGAAGCTCGTAAAGCTGTAACAATCATTACAGATCCAGGTAGTTCATATATCTTTGGTGAAGTAGACGCAGCAGCTTGGGATATTATCCAAGGTAAAGTGGACATCAAAGAAAAATTAAAGCAAATGCAACAAGTTGTTAACGATAAAATGAATCAATAAAAGAATGAGGGGGAGGAATTTATTCCTCCTTTTCCTCTTTACAAATTGAGGTGGATGTAAATGGCAACAATGGTTGAAAAGCCAATCAATAATAAGCAAGAAGGTAAGAAACGGAAAGGGCTAAATCTTTGGCCGATCTTATTCGTTGGTCCTCATCTATTACTATTTATCGTGTTTTTCCTCATCCCATCTGTATTTGGTATTTATATCGCATTTACAAAATGGGACTTATTCTCATCACCTGAGTTTGTGGGATTGGAGAATTTTAAAACCATCCTGTTCGACCAGGACTCCAGCTTTTATACACAGTTTTATAACGGTATGGAAAACACCTTTATCTTTGTTCTCATTTCAGTACCGTTTTGTATAATTGTTCCACTCTTAATCGCTACTGCTTTAACAACAAAGCCAAAGTTTAGTAATTTATTTCAGTCGTTATTTTATTTGCCATCTCTATTCGCAATCTCGGCTGTAATGATTATCTGGAATTTCCTATTAAGTGTGTCCTACGGACCACTGCAAAACTATTTTGGGTATTCAACCAACGTACTAGATACACAGCCACATGCATGGATTTCAATCGTAGTTGTTACGGTATGGTGGACAATCGGTGGTAACATGGTCATTTATTTAGCTGCTCTTAATGGGGTACCAAAAGATTTAATGGAAGCAGCGGACCTAGATGGTGCTGGTGTATTTAGTAAGTTTTTTAGAATTACGCTTCCAAGCATTAAATATCAAATCCTGTTTACGACAGTAATGACTACCATCGCTCAGTTTAACGTGTACGGGCAACCATTGATGCTAACAGGCGGAGGTCCAACTGAGTCCACACATGTACTTCTAATGTACATTCAGAAAAATGCATTTGGTTCTGGACTATCCATTGCAGGTATTTCATCAGCGATGGCTGTAATGTTAGGTATTTGTATCATGATTGTCTCCGCAATTCAATTTTTCTTATTACGTGACAGGGATTAGAGGTGAGTAAAGATGAAGCAATCAAAAAAGACAAAAATTATAGCTTTCACCTTTTTATTATTGATGGCTATACTATGGATCTTTCCGATCCTGTGGGGAATCTTTACCTCATTTAAATCAGAAGAAGAAATCATTACAGCGGGTGTAAGCTTTTTACCAATCCACTGGACAGTTGCTAACTATAGTGAGCTTTTGTTTAATAACGCATCAAGCCCAATTATCAAATGGTTTACAAACTCATTAATCATTGCGGTTGGACATACGATTCTCGTTCTTATAGTTGTCTCACTAGCAGCCTATGGTTATACAAGACTACAGTTCAAGGGTCGAGATTTTCTATTTGCTCTTTTACTTGGTTCAATGATGTTTCCGTCTGTTGTGAATTTAATTCCGTTATACAGCATCATGGACACATTAGGCTGGGTTAACAATCTATTAGCCGTTATCGTTCCGGGGGCAGCAGGAGTATTTAATATCTTCCTTGTTCGTCAGTTCGTATTAGGAATTCCGAAAACCTTTGATGAATCAGCTCGAATTGATGGTGCAAACGAATTTCAAATTTTCTATTTGATTATCCTTCCATTAATCCGTCCGGTCTTAACGGTCGTAGCGTTATTTAGCTTTACAGGTGCATGGAACGACTTCCTATGGCCGTCCATTGTACTGAATGATATTGAAAAATTACCGATTACTCCAGGGTTACAGCTATTGCAAGGTCAATACTTAACATACCCAGGAATCGGAACAGCTGGTGCTTTAATTGCATTAGTACCAACATTCTTATTGTACTTATTTGCACAAAAGTACTTTATGCAATCCATGTCACTATCATCAGGTGTAAAAGGGTAATCGTGTAAGGAGTGATTCCAGTGAGTCGATCATTTGAACGAAAAATCATGTATGTAGCGAGCGCGTGGCAGCTGATAACCGGCACTATCACCGTGTTCTTTTATTCTATATATTTAAAAAATCAAGGTGCTGAGCTTGGTGACCTAAGTATCATCGAGCAAAAAGGAATCCAGTCCTATTTTGATAGTTTGTATAGCTTTAGTGTCATGTACGGGCTCTTCTTTATCCTAATCGGTGCGCTCAATATCATCTTTGTCATGCGAATGGTAAAAGACAACACGCTTCAATACAAGCTACCTATTTACTGGATCATCCTAGCAATTGCCTTTTACTTCCTATCCGACTTTATAAGCTTAACCCTAACCCTCATCGCCGCCGTAATCGCCTTGGCCAAAAACAAACCCATCAAGGCCGCGGAGGAATGAGTGGAACACGGGTGGGACATGGGGACAGGTTCCTTGTCCCAAAATGGGACAGAGGGAAATGGGACAGAGGGACAGGTTCCTTGTCCCAAAAACGAAACCCAAACATATAACGGTTCCCCACCACTCAGTGGCCGAACCACCCTATAAAACGAATATGCAAATACACAACACCACATAGATAAGGAGAAAAAAAGTATGATCTATAGAACAGAATACCCGAGACCCCAACTTGTACGTAAGGAATGGCAAAGCTTAAACGGTGAATGGGACTTTGCTTTTGATGATCAAAACATAGGCGTGAAGGAAAAGTGGTTCCAAAACAGCAATGCGTTTGACAAAAAAATCAATGTGCCTTTTGCCTATCAATCGAAGCTAAGTGGTATCAATGATCCAAGCTTCCATGATTATGTTTGGTATCGTCGCGAATTCAGTGTACCAAAGGAATGGTTAGACCAACGCATCATTCTTCATTTTGGTGCAGTTGACTATCGCGCATGGATTTATGTAAATGGTCAACTTGCTGGATTCCACGAGGGTGGACATATTTCATTTTCACTTGATGTAACGGATCATTTAACAGGAGGAACGGAGACTCTTGTTGTTCGGGTAGAGGACCCATCGACAGATGAAACAATCCCACGTGGAAAGCAGTTCTGGATTGAGAAGTCAGATGCGATTTGGTACACACGTACAACTGGTATTTGGCAGCCTGTGTGGATGGAGCCTGTTAGTGCGACGAGCTTAGCGAAGGTTAGATTTACACCGGACATCGACCAAGGCAATATCATTGTTGAACTTGATGTGCAAGGTGACTACCTTGAAAAGCAAGTAGACCTTGAGATTTCTTTTAAAGGTGAAAAGGTGGTTAAAGACACAATTAAGCTGTTAGAGCCTCATACCAAACGCGCCATTGACCTGTATAATCGTAAAATTTTCAGAACAGCCTTCCACCATACAGGCTGGAACTGGACACCTGAAACTCCAAACTTATTTGATATTAAAATTACACTTAGAGATGATGCAACTGTTCTTGACGAGGTTGACTCTTATTTTGGAATGCGTAAAGTCCATGTTGAGAATGGCATGGTGTATCTCAACAACAGACCATATTATCAAAAATTAGTGCTTGACCAAGGATACTGGCCAGAAGGCTTATTAACAGCTCCATCGGATGAGGATTTGAAAAAGGATATCGAGTTGGCGTTAGAAATTGGCTTTAATGGATGCCGAAAACACCAAAAGGTTGAGGACCCTCGTTTCCTTTACTGGGCGGACCAACTAGGCTTCCTTGTATGGGGAGAATGTGCTGCATCACCTTCTTATAGTGAGGACGCGGTTTCTCGTTTAACAAGAGAATGGCTTGAAATCATTGAGCGTGATTACAACCATCCATCAATCGTGGCATGGGTACCGATTAATGAAAGCTGGGGAGTTCCATTTATCAAAGCCAATAAACAACAACAGCACCATTCACAAGCGATGTATCATTTGATTCACTCCCTTGATACAACTCGTTTGGTGATTTCAAATGATGGCTGGGAGTTAACGCAAACGGATATTTGTGCGGTACACAACTACAACCATGGATCTGCTGACGAAAAGGCGAAGTACGAAGTATTTAAGGAATCACTTTCAACGAAAGAAGAAATCTTGAAATCTAAACCTGCACTTCGTGGCATTTATGCAGATGGCTTTGAACATCAAGGCGAGCCGATTTTATTAACAGAGTTCGGTGGTATTGGCTTCAAGGTTGGAGAAGAAAGCGGTTGGGGCTATACATCTGTTAAAAATGAAGAAGAGTTTGTGGCGGATTACCGTAGAGTTATGGAGGCGGTATATGCTTCAAAGGTACTTCATGGATATTGCTATACACAGTTAACGGACGTTGAGCAAGAAATCAACGGAATTTTAACATATGATCGTAAGCCGAAATGTGAGCTCTCTAAAATTAGAGAAATCAATGATATGTGGCACTCACCGATTGTGAAAGACTGAGTTTGAGAACTCGCCATTTTGGCGGGTTTTCTTATTAAAATTTGGAGCGGTAATTTGTTAAAAATCAGGATTAGACTCCCTCAAATAAAAAATAAGTTAAAAACGGGTAAAAAATAAGTAAAAATAATTGATAATTTTACTGAAAGTATTAAAATAGAGATGTAAGCGGTTTTACAAACCGTTAACATAGGATGTTAAAATCTCCCATTTATAGAATTAAAGCATAGTTTACTTGAAATAAAAAGAAAAATTTTAACTTTATTCAGTAGATGTTCCCAACATCTAAAAGTGGGGTTGAATACAAAATAAGTATATAGTTAAGTGGGGGTCCCAACCCCGACTTAATAAAAGTAAAGCCTCCGGCAGATGTCTCGATTTTTCAAGGGGAAATTTTCCAGCATCAACTGGCATTAAGCCCCATGGGGCAACTGCCAGTAAATGCCCGATTGGTTCAACTAACAATCTGTGGATAAAAGCCCCCAGATTGAAGTTTCACTTTATCGAGCAAGCTCGAAAAATTCGGGGCGTAAATACCCCAAGGCGCATTTGATAAGGAGGGGGGATAATAGTGGCTACAATTAAAGACATTGCAGAAAAAGTGGGCGTATCAATCGCAACGGTTTCACGCGTTTTAAATTACGATGAAACTTTATCTGTAACAGATGATACTAAGAAGAAAATCTTCGAGGTGGCAGAGGAACTCTCTTATAAAAAGAAGGCAGCCAAGAAAACGCCTTCCTCTAAGATAGCTATTATTCATTGGTATACAGAAAAAGAGGAGCTTGAGGATATTTACTATATGTCCATTCGGTATGGCATTGAGCAACGCTCCCAACAATTAAATATCCAGTTTGTGAACTATTTTTACGATGAACTAGCAGAACTGAAAAATGAGAACCTTCAAGGCATTATTGCTGTTGGGAAGTTTAGTTCTTCACAGGTTTCTGCATTAGCTGAGATACATGAGAACATTGTGTTTGTTGACAATAACCCAGATGAAGATGTATACGACTCCATTATTATTGATTTTGAAAAAGCAACGAAAAAGGTAATCAATTATTTACTTGATAAGGATCACAAATCGATTGGATTTATCGGAGGACGTGAAACCTATCGAGATAAGTCTGCAGAAATTCAAGATTTACGGGAAACAACCTTTCGTTCCTATATGAAAGAGCAAAACCTGTATGATGAAAAAAATATCTACATTGGAACGTTTGCCGTTAATAGCGGATACAAATTAATGAAGCAAGCCATCAAAGAGCTTGGTGATAAGCTTCCATCAGCCTTTTTTGCGGGCAATGATTTAATTGCAATTGGGTGTTTACGAGCCCTTCACGAAGAAAATATTCCTGTTCCTGAACGGGTAAATATTGTTGGACTCAATGATATTAGTGTCTCCAAATATATTTTTCCTTCCTTAACAACGTTGAAGGTTCATACGGAGTTAATGGGTGAAACGGCTGTTGATACCTTAATGGAACGTGTATTAGGCAGAAGAATCGCAAAGAAGGTCTTTATTGCAACAGAACTAATCAAACGAAAAAGCAGCTTTTAATAGGAGCTTTTTTCGCAAGAGTAAGGAGAATTATAGATGGATCAACAATCGTTACGAAGCCAATTTGAAGAATTATTCCCAGGTCAAAATAACGCAGAGATAAGACTTTTCTTTTCACCTGGGCGAATCAATTTAATTGGTGAGCACACAGATTATAACGGCGGACATGTGTTTCCATGTGCGATTACGTATGGAACCTATGGTGTTGTACGTAAACGTGAAGATCGACTTGTTCGTCTATACTCGATGAACTTTCCAGATGCGGGAATCATTGAGTTTTCACTTGATGAACTTGACTATGTGAAGGAACATACATGGGCTAACTTCCCAAAAGGGATGATTCGTTTTATTAAAGAAACAGGCTCTGAGATTGGAAATGGGCTGGACATTTTAGTTTATGGAAATATCCCAAATGGAGCTGGACTTTCCTCTTCAGCATCGATTGAGATGTTAATCGGGGTTATCCTAAATGAGGTGTTTGAGCTTACCATTGATCGCGTTGAGCTTGTGAAGCTTGGTCAAAAGGTAGAAAATCAATTTATCGGCGTAAATAGCGGAATCATGGACCAGTTTGCAATTGGAATGGGGAAAGCGGACCACGGCATTCTATTAGATTGCAACACATTACAGTATGAATATGCTCCTCTTACTTTGACTGAGCACCAAATTGTTATCATGAACACGAATAAACGTAGAGAGTTAGCAGATTCAAAATACAATGAGCGCCGAAGTGAATGTGAGAAGGCACTTGGATACCTACAGCAAGAACTAGATATTCAAACTCTCGGTGATTTAACTCCAGAACAATTTGAACAACATAAACATGTAATTCCAGATCCTATTTTGCAAAAACGAGCGAAGCATGCAGTGTACGAAAACCACCGTACAATCAAGGCGTTGAATGAATTACGAAATGGAAATTTAGACGTGTTTGGTCAACTCATGAATGACTCACATACATCGCTAAAAGAAGATTACGAGGTAACAGGTGTCGAACTTGATACGCTTGCTGAAGCTGCTTGGGAGCAAAAAGGGACAGTAGGTGCTCGTATGACAGGGGCTGGCTTCGGTGGCTGTGCAATCGCTCTAGTGGAAACAGAGCAAACAGATGCATTTATTGAAACGGTTGGAAAAAAATATCGTGAAAAAATTGGCTATGACGCAACATTTTATGTTGCAAGCATTGGAGATGGAACGAAGGAAGTCCGATAGGAGGAGAAAAAATGAGTGTTTTAGTATTAGGTGGAGCAGGATATATCGGTTCACATGCAGTCTATCAATTAATTGACCAAGGTTATGAGGTGGTCGTGGTTGATAATTTACAAACGGGACATGAAAAAGCTCTTCATTCAAAAGCGACATTTTATAAAGGGGATATGCGCGACAAGGAATTTTTACGCAATGTCTTCAAATCCGAAAACATCGAGGGTATCATCCATTTTGCCGCGAATTCTCTTGTTGGGGAATCAATGCAAAAGCCTTTAGAATACTTCAATAACAATGTGTACGGGACTCAAGTATTACTTGAAGTAATGGAAGAGTTTGGCGTGAAGTATATTGTCTTTTCATCAACCGCTGCAACCTATGGTGAGCAAGAGGTTATGCCGATCACTGAGGATATGCCAGCAGCACCTACAAATGCGTACGGGGAAACAAAACTAGCGATGGAAAAGATGATGAAATGGTGTGAAGGCGCGTACGGAATGAAATATGTTTCCTTACGTTACTTCAATGTTGCTGGCGCAAGGTCTACGAGTGAAATTGGCGAAGACCATGACCCAGAAACACATTTGATTCCAGTTATTTTACAAGCAGCGTTAGGGCAACGAGCACATCTATCTATCTTTGGAGATGACTATGACACACCGGATGGGACCTGTATCCGTGACTACATCCATGTTGAGGACTTAATCGATGCTCATATTTTAGCGCTTCGCTACCTACAAAATGGTGGGGATAGCAACATCATCAACCTAGGTAGTGGGCAAGGCTTCTCTGTTAAGGAGATGGTCGAAACAGCACGCCAAGTAACGGGTAAGGACATCCCTGTGAAAATCGAAGCAAGACGTAGCGGGGACCCAAGTCGACTAATAGCTTCTTCCGAAAAAGCGAAAAAAGTGTTGGGCTGGAACCCACAGCGTACGTCTATTAAAAAAATTATCGAGGATGCATGGAACTGGCATCGTACACACCCACAAGGCTACAACGACTAAGGGGGTTACAGCATGAATGTATACCAAGGAATACAGGGACTCGTGACGAGTGCCATATCCAAGGGAATGATTAACCCACAAGACGAAATTTATTCTCGGAATCAAATCATGGCGTTGTTAGGACTGAACGATTTTTCTGCTGAGGAACCAATGCAAGCGAGCATTCCTGATCTTTTAGAGGAATTAGTAGCGTATGCGGTTCAAAAGGAAATCATCTCAGACCTGGACAGTGATAAAGAGATACTTTCTAGTAAAATCATGAATGTGCTCGTACCTAGACCATCTGAGGTAACAAAGCTGTTTTATGAAAAATATAACGAAAACCCAGCTGAGGCAACATCGTTTTTCTATGAATTAAGTAGAAACAGCAATTATATTCAAACGAAAAGCATTGCGAAGAATATCAACTATGTCGTGGAAACGGCATATGGAGATTTAGATATTACTATCAATCTTTCTAAGCCTGAAAAAGACCCGAAGCAAATTGCGCGAGAGCGGGAGATGAAGGTTTCTTCAAACTATCCGAAGTGCTTGCTTTGTGTTGAAAATGAAGGGTATGAGGGACGTGTGGGGCACCCTCCCCGGTCGAACCACCGCATTATTCCGCTTGAGCTAACCGAGGAGACTTGGTTCCTTCAATACTCACCATATGTGTACTACAACGAACATTGTATTGTCCTTAGTGGTGAGCATCGGGTCATGAAAATTAACAGAAGTGCGTTTGAAAGATTACTTGAATTTGTTGAAAAGTTTCCTAGCTATTTCATTGGGTCAAATGCCGATTTACCAATTGTCGGTGGTTCAATTTTAAGTCATGACCATTACCAGGGTGGTAAGTATGAATTTGCAATGGCAAAGGCGGAGGAAGCTTACTCGTTCGCATTAGGTGATTATCCATTGATTCAGGCGAGTACTCTTAGATGGCCACTATCCGTTATTCGTCTTCGCGGAAACGACCGCGAAGAGCTAGCGAATGCAGCAGAAATGATCTTAGAAAAATGGAAGAATTATAGTGACCCAGAGGTAGAAATTGTCGCTTACTCAGGGGATACAAGACATAATACCATCACACCGATTGTGCGTATGCGTGACGGATTGTTTGAGATGGATCTCGTCCTCAGAAATAACCGCACAAGCGAGGAGCATCCACTTGGCATCTTCCATCCTCATGCAGATGTGCATCATATTAAGAAAGAAAACATTGGTCTAATCGAGGTAATGGGACTCGCAGTCTTACCAGCTCGACTTGAACAAGAATTAAAAGACATTGAAGCGTTTTTAGTTGGTGAACCAGCAGAGGTAAAAGACTATCACCTCCCATGGGCAAACGAGCTAAAAGCAAAATACGGAGCAAACATAACGCGAGAGAATGCGCAAGAAATCATCCGCAAAGAAGCCGGCATGAAATTCGTAAGAGTCCTAGAAGACGCAGGCGTCTACAAACAAACCGAACCCGGCCAAATCGCATTCCGCCGCTTCACCGACGCCCTATAATAAATTGGTGTTTAGATACGGTGTCAGGCACCACAGAAAGACAAATACCCCTTTTGTCCATCTATGGTGTCAGGCACCACAGAAAGACAATTCACCCGATTTGTCCGCCTGAGGTGGACACCACTCCTCATCAGGTGGGAGTGGCGTGCTTTGCAAGCGGGGACACTAGCGTTACCAAAGAACAAAGGCGAGGCCTCCATTTTCACTTGAAAGTGGAGGTTCAACCACCTTTCATCCCTTACGGAAACATATATTAACCGGATTGGAGTTTTGGATAGATGAAGGTAGTACAACAGAAATTTGCTGAAGTAGACGGACAGGTAGTTACGGCTTACACAATGATCAATGACAACGGCATGGAAATCACTACGATTGATTATGGATGTATTATTACCAAAATCCTTGCACCAGACAAGAATGGGAACCTTGAAAATATTGTATTAGGCTTTGATACGATTGAGGAATACCAACAATATTCGCCATTTTTCGGTGCGATTGTTGGTCGCCACGCGGGTCGGATCGCCAATGCTGAGTTCACATTAGATGGCACAACGTATCAACTTGCCAAAAACAATAACAACAATCATCTTCATGGTGGTCTAAAAGGCTTTGACAAGGTAATCTGGGATACAAAAGTTAAAGAGGCGTCTGACCTCCTGTCCCTTGAATTTTCCTATGTAAGTAAAGACGGGGAGGAAGGGTATCCAGGAAATCTTCACATAAAAGCTATCTATACCCTTAACAATCAAAATGAACTCCAGATTTCGTACGAAGGCACAAGTGATCAAAAAACAGTAGTAAACATAACGAATCACTCGTACTTTAACTTAAGTGGTAATCTAAAAACAGATATCCTCGAACACAAATTAACCCTTAAGAGTGATTGTTTTCTTGAATTAAGAGAAGACCTGATTCCAACAGGAGAAATTCTGTCTGTTGACGAAACCGCTTTTGATTTCCGTTCAGGTAGAAAAATTAAGGATGGCGTTGAATCAACAAATCATCAAAACGTTCTTGCTGGTAAAGGGTACGACCACCCATTTGTACTTGCAGAAAATCAAAATCAGGAAATCACGCTCTACGACGAAGTAAGCGGAAGAGGTCTTGTTATTGAAACAAACCAGCCTGCAGTTGTTTTATATACGGGAACTCAGTTAGAGGACCATTTTTCAATCCGAGGCGTTCAATCAAGGAAATACCTAGGTCTATGCTTAGAAACACAAGGATTCCCTGATTCACTCAATCATCCACATTTCCCATCAGCGGTTCTCGAAAAGGATGAGGTCTATCAATCAGTGACAACCTATAAATTTATAAAATAATCGATTACACCGTTTCAACTGTTAGTACAGCACTAAACAGTTGAAACGGTGTTTTATTTTAGCTGTTTTCGCAAACTTTGTTGCTTTTGTATTGAGTTGAGAGTTACGTTTTCAAGAGGGTGATTGGAGCGCATGGCACGAGACTCCAGCTAAAGATAAAGAACGTCTACTAAGGACCACCACGTCTTGTGGCGAACGTAGACGTCAGCACATCCTGTGCAAGTCAGGTGAGACCCCGCGGGAGCGCAGCTAACGATAAGGGCTCACGGACAGTCTGCGGAAAGCGAGTGTCAGGAGTGGAAATCACAGATCTATGTAATAGCTGCTTATTGAATAAAGCAAACAGCAACAATCTTTTAGAAAAGAGCCTTTATTTTTAAAGTGATATATTTTAAAAGCATGATCCTAGTTTTTGATTACTAGCTCCAGCGCCTATCCCCTCGAGGTCAAAAACGCGTCGCAATGAAAAAGTCAAAGAACGACATTTTTGCAACAGAACATTTGCTTGTCGGGGGTGAGTAAGGCGCCGTCGCATATCGTATTCTGTCGAATTTAAAAAAAGTTTGTAGATATATACCAAATTATCTGTCAAAAGTGTTATAATTTATTTCAGTAATAAATGAAACTTTAAGACTAGGCGATAAGTCATGTTTTCTGAAAAATAAAAAATAGATGAATCTTTGAAAAATCGCCAAATAGACGTACAAATCAAATGCGCCTTGGCGTATTTGCGCCCAGATTTTTATCGAGCTTGCTCGAAAACTTCCTAAAATAAATCTGAGGCTTCCGCCGGTGGCATTACCTTTCTTTTAGTCGGTGTTTGAACCCCGACTGAATTGTAGGCTTATATTGTATTCATCCCACCATTTATAAAAGTGGGTAACTTCCGCTGAATAAAGTTAAACTGAATTTGAAAAAGGCAAACTATTCGAAAGGGTAGGACGCAAAGCCTAGGGTCTAAAGTACTGTGTACTATGATCGCCTGGTTACCAAAAATAGGGTTATTTTATATTACCTTTTTCTTGGCCATTCAGTATATGAATGGCCTTTGTTGCCTAATCGAGAAACTTTCTTTGCGTTATTTGCTTATTGAGGATGCTCAAAAAGTCCCCAAATAAAAGCTACGAATCTAGCAGCTTTTTAAAATTCTAGCCAGTAAGAATACATAGATTGAGTGCTTGCAGCTACTAGATAAGATAACGTAGGGAAGTGAATTCCTCAGCACAAGGCAATATACAGAGGTAACCAATGCATAGGTCTCGTTCTGTAATTGAGGCAGTCTTTCCTTGATTTTTTTGCTTTTTTTGATTCGTCTGCTTTTTTTGAACACACTAAACGGTACTACCAAGTTTTACAATAGTAGTTAGAATTGAGGAGTGTTAGACTTGCCAATCACAGTAGATAATAGAAATGAACAGGTGAAAAATTTGCTCAACGGAACAATTAAGGCAATCGGGGCTGTCGTTCCAATTCAACATCAAATAACAAAACCTAGGTTAGTAGAAAGAGAATTGAGTCTACATTTTGGTGTTCTTATTGGATTAGTGGGGGACATCCGAGGAAAGTTAGTATTAAAAGGGGAGCTATCTATTTTCGGTTCCATTGGACAGTCGATGTTTGGGATGCCGTTAGAAGGAGAAATGCTATCGTCCTTCACTGGTGAGTTAGGAAATATGATCGCAGGCAGTCTGTCGACAAATATTGCCGAGAATGGGATGAAAACAGACATTAGCGCACCTACGATTATGCAAGGAAATACAACGCTATCCGGTTTTTCAAACGCATTAGAAGTTCCTATTATTTTTGATAGCATTGGAGAAATGCAAATTTATCTAGTACTAGATAAATAGAAAGGAAAATTTTAGATGGAAGACATGTCAAAGATTATTGTATTTAAGCTAAAAGAACAAGAATATGGTCTTAGTATTTCAGATATTCTCTCCATTGAGCGCGTCATGCAAATCACCCAGATTCCTCAAGTACCACATTTTGTGAAAGGGGTAGTCAATCTGCGTGGGGATATTATCCCAATTATTGATCTAAAAGAGCGACTATCCATAGGTGAAACGACGCACACTGGTGATACTCGTATTTTAATAGTCGAAAAAAATAATGCAAAGATGGGGCTACTGGTTGATTCGGCAACAGATGTCATGGATCTCGACTCTTCCATTATTGAGCCTGGTCCAGATATGATCAATGATGTAAATGACATCTATATAAAAGGGGTAGCTAAATTAGATGAAAAGCTAATCCTACTTCTTGATATCCATAATGTTCTAGCTGAAGAAGAGATTCACGCAGTAAATGCAGCAACTGTTTGATTATACATAAGCAAACGAATTGAACAAAAAAAGATGGATACCTTCACTCGATTTGTGGAGGTATTGCTTTTTAGGAAAAGGGTTGCCATAAGAAGCTTCATGATGGGTGTGAATGAAGTGAGTTATCTGATAGAGAGAAATCACATGATCCATGTTACTACATATTACAACAGGGGGTACATTCATGTTTAAGATAAAGAAAAGGCAAAAGAGAGAGAAGAAGAGTAAAATCAAAATTAAAAAGACAAAGCAAAATGTTAAGTTTAGCTTACGAAACGTAAATATTGGATGGAAATATGGTCTAGTATTTGCGATTTCATTCGTATTATTTATTGCTGCTTCCGGGTTAGTAGCTGTATTGCTTGAAAATGTTGGTGATGATATAGATGCATTGGAGCGTCGTGGAAATCGTGCAGTCTCAATTACAGAAATGGGCTCACTTACTCGTTCAAAAAGTATCTATATTATGAATTACATTCAAAAACAAGATGCAATGACAATTGAAGAGTATAAAGAGGTTCAAGAAAGCTTTAACAAGATAGAAGCTGAAATGAAAGATCAGATGGATACTGGGGAAGAAAAAGAACTATTCACAAAGATATCTGAAAATAACAAAATGATGGATGAAATCTTTTTCGATAAAATCATTCCTACATTAGATAGTGGTATACAATCATCGATTATGATATTGAATGCTCAAACAGCTACTTTACGCCAAGATTCCATTTTGTTTCTTGATGAATTAAAGGAATCGGTTAACGAGACACGTCAGGAAGCTGTTGAAAATGCGAAAGCAAGTGCAGCTGCAGCTTTATTGAATTTGCTAATCTCAGTAGGTATTGCTTTACTTTTAGGTGTTGCTTTAACAGTAATCATAAGTCGTATGATTTCTCGAAACTTAAACCGTGTAGTTGAAGTAAGTACTCAAATTGCCAATGGGGACTTATCGGTTCAAGAAATTACCTACAGTGGGAAAGACGAGATTGGAAGAATCGCTCTAGCAATGAACTCGATGAGCACTAACCTTCGTGAGATGATTAAAAAAATCTCAGATATCTCCCAAACTGTGAATACACAGAGTGAAGAGTTAACACAATCGGCAAATGAAGTAACAGCAGGATCCCAGCAAGTTGCAACGACCATGCAAGAGCTATCAATCGGCTCAGAAAATCAAGCAAATACAGCCAGCGAATTGGCTTTAGCAATGGAATCCTTTTCTAGCAAGGTGGAAGAGGCCAATAAAAATGGTGAACATATCTATCATTCTTCCAATAAAGTCATTGGTATGACAGAAGAAGGAAACCGACTAATGGATTCCTCTATCGAACAAATGACAAAAATTGATCGCATTGTCCAAGATTCTGTTCGTAAAGTACAGGAGCTTGATACACAATCTCAACAGATTTCGAAACTTGTCTCAGTAATTAAAGACATTGCTGATCAAACAAATCTATTAGCACTAAACGCTGCAATTGAAGCTGCACGTGCTGGTGAGCATGGAAGAGGATTTGCTGTCGTGGCCGATGAGGTTCGAAAACTCGCAGAACAAGTAAGCCTTTCTGTAACCGACATAACAGGAATCGTTGGAAACATCCAAAGAGAATCGAATGACGTAACCGAATCCCTTCAAACTGGCTATGAAGAGGTAGCACGTGGTACTAGTCAAATCAGAACAACTGGGGAAACCTTCATCGAAATTAAAAATGCGGTAAACGAGATGGTAAGTAGTATCCAAGTAGTGTCTGACAACTTATCTGCGATTACTACAAGCAGTATGGAAATGAACAAATCAATCGATGATATTGCATCAGTATCAGAGGAAGCTGCTGCAGGTGTTGAACAAACAGCAGCATCGATTCAACAGACAAGCAGTTCAATGCAAGAGGTAGCAAACAGTTCAGAACATCTTGCTGCATTAGCCGAAGAATTAAATGAATTAGTAAGTCAATTTAAACTATAAAGTAGAAAAAGCGGGGATAAGATCCTCGCTTTTTTGCTGTGATAGGAAACGATATTAATTTACTGTTTTGGATAACTTTCCATTAGTTCTTTCTACGCTCAGCTAGCGTCTAGCTTCACGAGGTCAAACTGTGCCAAGAAAAGTCAAAGAGCGACATTTTGCTGCTAGTCTGACTTGCACAAGGACGTGCTGAGTTCGTCACAGGACGTGGCGGATTTTAGTTGACGTTTCTCTTTCAAGGCACATACGCTTTTGTTTCTTAAAATTATCTTATAAGCCCTGTGTTACCAATCCTTTCATATATGATTATTCCTTCTCTTCTTCTTGATTTTCAATCACAAGTAAACGGTTATTGTTACTTAAGAGGGGTTCTATATCTAGCGAATCCGCATTGCTTTCATCATTAAAGAACTGATCAATCTTCCTATTTGCATATTCGGCCTCTCCATTTTTCTTTACCATTCAAGAATTACCTCCTAGGTTCATAATTTTCCATTAAAACATAAAGTTATATACAATACATATTACCGAATAAATGAACAATATACGTAGACATTCAAATGTATTCTTTATTCGTTCAGATCATATCTTTTCCCTTTTACTAGGTAGAGGATGCTTTCAGAAATGTTTGTTGAGTGGTCTGCAACTCTTTCAACATATCTACAAACAAAAGCCAATTGAGTAATTTGTGAAATATAGTCAGGTTTTTGGGTCATTAACTCTAGAAGCTCTTGAATTAATCTTCCATAGGCTTCATCTACCTCATCATCAACCTTAGCAACCTTTTTTGCGAGTTCAACGTCCTCATCGTCATATGCTTTAAGAGAATCAAATACCATTTTGTTTGCGATCTCAGCTATTCTCGGTATTTCTTCAATTGGTTTAATTAGTTGGTTAGATCCAATTCGAATAACTGATTTTGCAATATTTACTGCTAAATCACCTATTCGTTCTAAGTCTGAGGAAATTTTAATAACAACAATTACTCTTCGTAAATCAACAGCTACTGGAGCTTGTTGTGCAATTAATAAAATAGCCTTGTCATTAATTTCTTCCTCTAATAGATTTAGTTGAATATCATGTTCAATGATTTTTAATGCTTTATCTATATCTTGATTTTTTAAAGCTTCGATTGCCATTGCAACTGCTTCTTGTGCTTGTCTACCTAAATCTAATATCATTTGTTTCAGACGATCTAGTTCTGCCTGAAATATTGCTCGAATTGACATACTCTTTTCCCCTCCTTTACCCGAAACGACCGGTGATATAGTCTTCTGTTTTCTTATTGTCTGGGTTTGAAAACATTTTACTTGTATTTGAAAACTCAATGACTTCTCCACTTAGGAAAAAGGCTGTTTTATCTGAAATTCTTGCAGCTTGTTGCATATTATGTGTGACAATAATTATGCTGTAATTCTTCTTTAAATCTTGAATCAAATCCTCGACCTTTAATGTAGAAATCGGATCAAGTGCTGAGGTTGGTTCATCCATCAATATTACATCTGGTTCAATAGCTAAGCATCGTGCTATACAAAGTCGTTGCTGTTGTCCACCAGACATACCATATGCGTTCTCTTTCAAGCGATCCTTGACTTCATCCCATATTGCAGCACCACGTAGACTCTTTTCAACAATTTCATCTAATAGGTTTTTATTACGAATACCATGAATTCTTGGGCCATATGCGATATTATCATAAATTGACTTTGGAAAAGGGTTTGGCTTCTGAAACACCATTCCTACACTCGTTCGTAATGCTTCAACCTGATACGATTTGTCAAAAATATTTTTTCCACGATACAAAATTTCTCCTGAAGTTCGAACAATCGGAATTAATTCAACCATTCTATTTAACGTTTTAAGATAGGTAGATTTACCGCAACCGGAAGGACCAATTATCGCAGTCACTTCATTTTCGGCTATTTGAAGGTTTATGTTTTTTAATGCTTGGTCTTCCCCATACCATAAGTTTAAATTTTTCGTATCATATACGATTTTCTTTTCTATGTTTGAAGATCCTTGTCCCATCTTCTGATCCTTTTCAGTTAAAACTGCCATCTTATTTTTCCTCCAGTATATCAAATGTGCCTTGGCATATTTGCGCCCGATTTTTTTCGAGCTTGCTCGATAAAGTGAAACTTCAATCTGGGGGATTTTATCCACAGATTGTTAGTTGAACCAATCGGGCATTTACTGGCAGTTGCCACATGGGGCTTAATGCCAGTTGGTGAGTGAAAAATTTCCTTTGAAAAATCGAGGCATCCGCCGGAGGCTTTACCTTTATACAGGAAGGGCTTTCACCCCCACTGATATTTATACTCTTATAGCATTTATCCTAGCACTTATAGAAGTAGAGAACTTCTGCTGAATAAAGTTAATACCTTTTTTGAAATTTATTTCGGATAACAACTGCTATTGAGTTCATTAGTAAAAGGATAAGTAAGAGTATTACGATTGTGGCTGCAGCTAAATTTGCATATTCATCTACCAATGCTGAGTCTATTGTCCAATAGTAGATCTGCATGGGTAAGACTGTGAATTTATCAAAAATACTATCTGGAAACGGAATTAATAATGCTGGAATTCCTATTACAACAAGTGGAGCTGTTTCACCAATTGCTCTGGATAGAGCTAGAATAACCCCTGTTAATATGCCAGGTATTGCAGCAGGAAGCACGACCTTTTTTATCGTTTGCCATTTCGTTGCTCCCATTCCATAAGACGCTTCTCGTAAAAATTGAGGTACAGCTCGTAACGCCTCTTGACTAGCCACTACAACAATTGGAAGTACGAGAAGCGACATGGTAAGACCACCCGCCAATACGATATTACCTAGCCCCATGGATCGAACAAAAACTGTCAAACCAAGAATACCGAATACAATAGAAGGTACGCCTGCTAAATTAGAAATATTTGTTTGAATAAAAGATTGGAATTTCCCCTTTTTTGCGTACTCCTCTAAGTAAATTGCTGTTCCAATTCCAAGTAACATCGTAACAGGTGCGACTACAATCATCAGCCATAATGTTCCTAAAATCGCACCCATTATCCCTGCTCTTTCAAAATCAGTAGATAATTTATTCGTTATAAAATCAAAATTAATCCAACCAATTCCATCAGATAATACGCGATAAAACAAAAGAAGTAGAACAACAAGACCTACTAACGTAGATAAAAGGAATAGAAATTTAGAGATGCTATTCGTTTGTAACCGGGCATTCATATTCTTCTGTACCTGCTTTGAATCTACATATTTCATGGTTAGTACCCCTCCCTAAACTTTTTAGAGATATATTGGGCAAGTAAATTCATGATCAGCGTAAAGACAAATAACGTCATTGCAACTGCATATAGACTATAGTATAAGGTTGAACCAGCTGCTGCCTCTCCACCTGTTACTTCTACAATATACGCTGTCATTGTTTGCATAGATTGAGTAACATCAAAGGTGAAATTTTTTGAGCTACCACTTGCTATCGTTACAATCATTGTTTCACCTATAGCTCTGGATATTCCTAGTACAAAAGATGCGATTATCCCAGATATTGCAGCAGGAATAACGACACGCCATGTTACTTCAAGTTTTGTTGCACCAAGGGCTAGAGCTCCTTCTCTCATTGTATTTGGGACTGAGCTCATTGCATCTTCTGAAAGAGAAGCAATCATAGGAATGATCATAACTCCCATCACAAGCCCTGGACTAAGAATATTTGTTGGCTCTAAACCGGGTACAAAAGTTCTTAATAATGGAGTAACAAACGTAAATGCAAAGAAACCATATACAATTGTAGGTATACCAGCTAATACCTCCAACATCGGTTTAAGTGTTCTCCTAACCTTATCAGATGCATATTCACTGAGATAGATAGCTGACATTAGACCAATCGGTATCGCAACTAACATTGCTATCGTTGAAGAGATCACTGTTCCGGTTAATAAGGGTAATATCCCAAATTGTGCATTAGCTCCTAATGGATCTAATTTGGTGCTTGTAAAAAACTCGAGAAAGGATACGTCTCTAAAAAAATAGACCGTTTCAGTTATTAATGTAAGTAAGATTCCAATTGTTGTAAGTATTGAAATTATAGCTATAACAAACAGAAGTTTAGGTATAATTTTTTCCGTTATACTGTTCAAATTAATAGTTTTCTTATTTTCCTGAATTATTTCTCTTACCTTTAAATCTCTTTCCTTTGGATGCACCATCTGCTAAGCCCCTTCTATCCTTGAATTCGATGGAAAACCTGTTTTAGATATTGTGATCATATGGTACGTGTAGATGAGACGTTATTTTGAATCTCATCCACACGTGCACATGTTCATATCGTTTGGATTTTTATTGCTTTAATCCTTCTAAATAGTCAATAGAGGCTTGTAACTCCTCTTCTGGTAATGGTGCGAAACCAGTCTCTTTAGATGCAGCTGCTGTGTTTTTCATTGCATAGATTGCGAAATCTAATACTTGTGGTTTTTCCTTCGCCATTCCCTCGTTTAAGTATGTATACACCGGACGGGTAAACGGAGCATAAGCACCGTCTTCTTTAATTGTTTCAAGAGAAGGAGCAACTGGCCCATTACCAAAATCAACGTTGACTGCAGTTAATTCATCTTTGTTACTTTCATAGTACCCATATCCAAAAAAAGCAATTGCATTTTTATCCTTTGTCACCAAACTTACTAAAGTAGCGTAATCTTGTTGTAGATTAATTTCTTCTACAAGATCTTGCTCACCAAGAATGGTTTCCCAGAAGAATTCGTATGTCCCATGATTCTCATTTGGACCGTACGTTTTAATCGGCTCATCAGGAAACCCTTCTCGAACATCAGACCATTTCTTTTTACCAGCACTGGCAAGGAAAATATCAACTACCTCTTGTTGTGTAAGCTCTGCTGCCCAATCATTTTCCTTATTGATAACGATTGTGATCCCATCTAAGGCAACTTTTAATTCTTTTACGTTAATTCCAAGTTCCTCTGCAGTAGTAACTTCTTCCTCTTTCATTTTTCGTGACGCATTATTGAAATCTGTTCCGCCACCTTCAACTAAAAATTTTTTAAAGCCAGCACTTGTACCAGATCGACTTACTTCAACTGATACATTTTCTTGTTCATTCGTCATATAGTCCTCAGCTAGTCGTGACATTAAAGGATATACAGTTCCTGATCCATCAATTACGACACTGCCTTCTAAACCTTCCCCATTGCCGCCTTCATCACCATTTCCACCTTCATTACCATTTCCACATGCAACTACTATCACGAGTAGCACTGTCATAAAAATAAACGATATCGTCCATCGAGATTTCACACTAAATCCTCCTTATCGGTTGTTTTCTCTTTCTTACAATTCCCAATAAAAGGAGTATTTATTATCGGAGGCTTTCCCTTCATTCAGTCGGTGTTTGAGCTCCGACTGAATTGTAAGCTTTTTTCATCCCACCATTTAGAGAACAGGGGGACTTCTGCTTATTAAAGATAAATCAATTAGTAAGTCAGTTTAAACTATAAAGTAGAAAAAGCGGGGATGAGATCCTCGTTTTTTTTGTGGACAAGAGTTGGAAAATTATAATAATAATTGTAAAAATATGATAAACTGTTTTCTATAATTATGAGAAAAGAGATATTACGTACAGACAGAAAAGGTGGGGCTCATGAAAAAAACACTGATTGTAATTGGGTTCTTTTTTGCGATTCTTTTAAGTGGTTGTACAACTGAAGCTACTAAAGAGCCGGAACAGCAAAAGGAAGCTGAGAAGGAACTCAAGCAGCTTGAAACATATTGGCCAACTACGGAATGGCGGACTTCAACTCCTGAGGAACAGGGGATGGATAGTGAAAAACTAGTTCAGGTCTACGAGGCTCTTGGGGGAGAGGAAAATCTAGATAGTTTTCTTATCACAAGAAATGGTTATATTGTGGCTGAGACTTATGGAAATGAATATTCTTCATTTATGCCACATAACATCTACTCCGTGTCGAAAAGTATCATGGGTGCAGTCGTGGGAATTGCCGTAGAAGAGGGAGTCATTGGTCTTGACGAAAAGGTCCTTGATTATCTTCCAAACATGCAGCTCGAAAACTTGACCGAAGAAAAGAAAAATATGACAGTTCGCCAATTTATCAGCATGACTTCAGGAATAGAATGGCCTGAATGGGAAGAGAACAGACGCGTTTTTGAGGAGTGGGACGCAAGTGAAGACCAGGTGAAATTTTTCTTAGACAAGCCAGTTAACAAAGAACAAATAGGAAAGTTTAATTACTCCTCTGGCGAATCACATGTGTTATCCGCTATTTTACAACAGGAGCTTGGAACGAGGGTTGGCGATTATGCGGAAAAAAAGCTTTTTGAACCACTTGGAATCACAAACCTTCGTTGGAGTACAGACAAACGAGGCATCTCAATGGGATATGCAGGCATCTTCATGGCTCCACGGGACATGGCTAAATTCGGACTGTTATATTTGAATAACGGAAAATGGGACGGCCAACAAATTGTTTCTGAGAAATGGGTTCAAGCATCTACTTCACCACAGTCTTCTACAACAGTAGAGGGCGGAGAGCATTATGGCTATAACTTTTGGCTAACGGAAATGCACGGACATAAGGTAATCGAGGCAATGGGAGCGTATGGGCAATATATTGGAATTGTTCCCGATTTACAGCTTGTCGTAGTACAAACCTCTGCAGGCGGTGTGAATTTTGACCAATTCCTCAAGGACTATATTATTCCAGCCGTTGTGTCTGACAAACCAATCGAGAAAAATGAAGAAGCAAATAAGAAACTACAAGAATTAACCTCGAGTAAAGAATAAAATTAGGGAACCTTCTCAAGAAGTGGAGAAGGTTCCTATTTTTGTAAAGAACATTTAACACTAACTGCAAAAAAACGAATCCATTTTGAAGTAACGCCTCCCATTAGGTTAAACGCGATCCTTCCTCATTCTTTTTTCTTTTTAATACGTATTTTCGGCGTATAGAATTTCATTATATGAATGAGCTGATCTGCCATATAGGAAGAGGGTTGTTCGAAATCATTTTCAATCCATTCTACGATTAACCCGATTATCCCATGTATGCGATAGGTGCTAAAAAGTTGGACATCAATCGATGGATCTATCTCAGAAGTTAAATATTCGAATTCTTCTCTGAATAACTTGTCTAGTTTTTTCGACATTTTTTCATGAAAATTATAGTTTGTTGTTGGGCGTAACATTAGCTTATAGAATCTTTTGTTTTCAAAAAAGTGGTCAAATAAGATGATGGAAGTTGACGGGATTTCATCGAAGTCTACTACTGATAAATGGAGATATGGCTTCCGAGTGGCTTCCGTCATTTTTTCAAACATCTCTTCAATAATCTCATCTAGTAAATCTTCTTTCTTTTCATAATGAGCATAAAAAGTACCTCGATTAAAGTCAGCTGCCTTTACAATTTCTGTGATTGTAATATCATGAAAACTTTTTTCCTCCATTAACGATAATAAAACCTCTCTAAACTTTTCTTTTGTTCTTTTCACACGTTTGTCTGGGTATTCAATGGACATTGGTAAGCTCCTTCATACACTTTTAACGTACAAAATCGATCCATTTGTTGGTTAACGTACATTTCCTTCATTATTGCATATTGAGGCACTATTAAACATGTTTTATGCTTAATATGTAAAACAAATCTTTATATCAAGATAATATCTAACTCAATAGTGACATAAGGAGGAAGGGTAATATGGCAAGATTTGAAGATAAAGTAGTCATTGTTACAGGTGCAGCAGGTGGTATCGGGAAAGAAGTTGTACGAAAAGTAGCGAATGAGCAAGCGAAAGTGGTACTAGTTGATTTAAATGAAGACGCTATCAAAGCTGTTCAAGCTGAGCTTGGTTTAACAGAAGAAAATAGCCTAGTGGTAAAAGCAGATGTTTCAAATGAAGAAAATGTTAAAAATTATGTAGATCAAACAATCGCGAAATTTGGTCGTATTGATGGATTTGTAAACAACGCGGGCGTTGAAGGTCCTGCAAAACCACTTGAAGAAGTAACTGAAAAAGATTTTGATTTCGTGTACGGTATTAACGTAAAAGGTGTGCTTTTCGGCCTTAAATATGTGTTACCTGTCATGAAAGAACAAAAATCAGGTTCAATCGTAAATACTTCATCAGTAGCTGGACATATTGGTTCACCAAGCATGATCTTATATAATTCATCAAAACACGCTGTAATGGGTATTAACAAAGTGGCAGCATTAGAAGCAGCAGCATTCAACGTACGTGTCAACACAGTAAACCCAGGCGTTATAAATACACAAATGATGCGTAATATTGAAGCAAACGTTGCACCAGGTGCAGCAGAAGCAGCAAAAGCTGCGTATAATGATGCAGTACCAATGAAACGTTACGGCGAGCCTCAAGAAGTAGCAAACGTAATTGCGTTCTTACTATCTGACGAAGCTTCTTATGTAAGCTCATCATCATACACAATCGATGGTGCATTATACAACGTGTAATAACGACTATTTGATATATCCTAAAAGCGCACGAATGTAATAGAAACCATTCGTGCGTTTTGATTTTAACCTTACTTTATTACATCTAACAAAAACTCACTTACATGTTGATAAGCGTGTAACTCATTTTCTCTTTTTGAGAATCCATGTCCTTCATCATGGTACACCTGGTAGTCGACATGTATTCCTTTTTCTTGCAGGGCAAGAACCATCTGATCCGACTCGGATCTTTTTACACGAGGGTCATTTGCTCCTTGTAAAATAAGTAACGGTTTGCGAATATTTTCTACATATGAAATAGGAGAGTGTTCTGTAAGTTTCTCCTTGTCACGAATCGGGTTTCCAATCCAGGAATCCATTCTTTCCGTCCGATGTGGAGGGGCCGTTTCAATTAACGTAAATAAGCTGGTTGGCCCAAACATGTCTACACAAGCTTTAAAGAGATGCTGATGTCGACCAAATAACAGTAGGGACATGTATCCTCCATAGCTACCACCAAACAGAATAATATTTCCTTCGGTTGCCTTTCCTTCTTTCACAAGCAAGTCGATTCCAGCAAGAATGTCGAGACGAGGACCGCCACCCCAATCGCCTTCAATTAATTTTAAAAATGACGTCCCGTAATTCGGTGTCCCGCGGAAATTTGGAGAGAATATGTTAAACCCTTGATGAAGCAAATATTGAAAAGGACCAAAATAACTATTTTGTTCATTATATTGAGGTCCGCCATGCGAATAAATAATGGTATGGTTGTTACTGTTATCGGGGTTCGCCTGGTAAAACATTGCCTCGATAGGTACCCCGTCATATGACTTATATGTAATACGCTCTGGACGAATCATTGACTCTTCTGGGACATGTAATACCGGATTATCTAGTAAACAATCCCACACACCAACTGAATTCCTTTTAAAAATGGTGCTCGGAATCGTTGGGGAAGAGCCACAGATATAGACATTTCCTTTTTCTGTTACAATATATTGCTGTATAGTATCTGTCGGTAGCGGTATATTTATCAAAGCCTCATTATCTAATTCATAGATATATAGTTTATCAATTGGTCCTGTTTTTGTTTGCAAATAGATTGCATTCGTTGTGGCGTTAAATTGTAAAAACTCAATATCCTCTTTTTCAATCTCTACAACCTTCTCAAACATTCCAGATGCTATATTGTATTTTGCAAGATATGTAAACTCTTCCTGGTAGTTCGTTGTAAAATAAACGGTTTGATCTGTAATAAAAACTAAACTTGAAACTCTATACTCCTCTATAGGAGCAGGGATTAATTCCAGATCTTTCCCGTCCTTTTTTATATAAATTTTCATATTACTATGATTTTTACGAACGAAGTATCCAATGGTATCTTCATTTGGACTTACATCTAAAAGTCTAGTTTCTGCGCCGGTTCCCTTGTGTAAAAGGGTTTCCTCTCCAGTTGTTATATCATACGAGAAAATCGAAAGATAAAGCGGGTTATCCTTTGTTGATGAATAATATAAGCGCTTACAATCTTCGGATACTTTTGTAAGAAAGTACATGCTATCGTTATCGGTAAGGATCTCTTTCCATTGAGAACCATCAGTCGAGATGGAATAGAGATGTGAAAGCTCATTTCCATCTTTATCACTTGTAAATAAAATCGTATTACCATCAACGACGGTCATTTCACTAACCATTTGATTATGAGAGGTGAGTGGACGGATCTCATTTTGATTGTGTACATCCATTTTCCAAATATTATAGTGACCTGTCTTATTAATACTTAGAAAAAGTTCATCTTCATCGTGGTTAATCGAAAAAGATGAGATTGAGAGAGGACTTAAAAAAGTATCTAGGCCAACCTTTTGAGTTTGAGTCATTTTCATACTCCTTTTCCAATTAAATTGTTATTGTTCACCATGTTCATACAAAACAACGAAAGAACCTTAACCGTGTTAAGAAGATCGTCAATTTCCATAAACTCGTCAAAGCCGTGCAGGCGATTTTCAGGAGTTCCAGGTCCATAGTTAATAGCTGGAATACCGTGCTGAATAAACCATCTTGCGTCAGATTGCCCCATTACACCAATAACAGGTAGTTCAACATCGTTTATTTCTTTGCTTGCCTGCTGAAGAGCATAAATAAGCGGGTGTTCTGGATCCGTGATAGTTGGTACGGTTTCTGCTTCTCCTTTTTTAGTAAGTTGTATGTTCATCTCTGGGTCCGTTTCTTGTAATTTGTTTATCATGGACTCAATCCGAGCAACGATAAATTCAATGGAATGCTCTGGAATAATTCGTAAATCAACTTCGATTTCACAATCTCCCGGAACAACATTTGATTTTGTTCCTCCGGAAATAACACCCACATTGATTGTCGTATATCTCATACCATTTATTTTTGATGGCTCGTTCATCAGTTCGAGCTGAAGCTGTTCTAATCCATGTATGACCTTCGCCATTTTTTCGATGGCATTCACGCCGTTCCACTTAAAGCCTGAATGAGCGGGCTTTCCAATCGAAGTGATTTTTAATTGAGTCATGCCAGCCATCGCATGAATGATTTCTTGACTATATCCCTCAACTAACGCGAAATCTCCCTTTACCAAACCGTTACTCATGACGTAGCCTGCACCCAATTCTCCACCTGTTTCCTCATCACATGTAGCTGCTACGATAATGTCACCAGCAAGGGGTATATTCGCTTGCTTCAGCACCAAAGCTGCTCCGATGTAGGCGGCGAGTCGACCCTTCGAGTCAGTTGCACCACGCCCGTAGACTTTCCCATCATGAATGGCTCCTGAAAAAGGTGGAAAGTTCCACTTTGCATGATTATCTTCCGGGACAGTGTCAAGGTGTGCGTTTAAGATGAGGGATGGACCCGTACCGTTTCCTTTTAGAGTGGCGATTACATTTTTCCTTGGGGTTGATAATCCTTGTTGTTTAACTAGTTCCATAGGTACTTCTATTATGGAAACATCAAAACCATAGTTTGCTAGCTTGTTTTTAAGAAACGTACATATTTCTTCATATTCCCCAGGTGGATTACAGCTAGGGATTTGGATCATTTGCGATAGTAAAGAGACGATTTCTTCTTCAAGCTCCTTACAAGAAAGTTCAATTTGTAATTTCACGTCTAACTCAATCCTTTCCTCCTTTTTCTAAAAATAGACAGCAAGAGTAGAAGACAAACTTCCTAGAATGATTAGTCTATTTACTAAATTGTAACCCATAACCCAATTTTTGGATAATTTATTGTACAATAATGAATTCAGGAAGGATTGTTTTACGGAAGCTATCAATTAATTGAGTAGTACTGCCATAATTAAGGAGAATATGATATAACCAAACATAATTGCTCCCCAACCTGTATTGTTTGCAGTATCTTCACCCTTTACAATTTTTTTAACCAAAGACACACAATTAACAAAGAATACAATAGCGATAATTGGTGTTACATACAACAGTAAAATAACCATATTTTTATCCCCTTTATTAATGACTACAAAAATACTTTTAAACATTTACTAAACAAACTGCTCGGTAGTGAAATGTGATGGGTGGTTGTTTAGGTATACATGTACTATTTTAGATACTCTACATCAAAACTGTTAGGTGATGTATCTGTATATGAAATCCAATACTCAATTTCATCAGAATATTTTACGTGCCTAGCAGTTTCCCCAAATACCTTTACTTCTTTAACATTAGGATCTTTCGGAACCATAACATTTACAATTAACGGGTATAAAATGAATGAGTCACCTCCAGTTAATTCTGGACCGCCCGTACCTGTTTCCCATTTTAATTTATTGTTACTAACCTTGATAAATCCGATGTTTAATTGTTCACTCTTTTTACTTTTATAAATAACAACAATAAACTCATCTTTTATATCAAAGTCAACAACATAGTCATAATCTTTACCTTTGCTGCTATTCAAAATCGTAATAATCTCGTGTTCTAAGGAACCCCTTTCTCCATCTGAGCACCCAACAAGAAGAAGAAATAACAATAAAATAAGGAAGGGATGTTTGATAATATTCATTTTTCTCACTCCCATTAATGTATTTCTCACTATTGTAATGAAGACCAAAAGTAACAACTAATCCTTACATTACGCCTTGTAAATAACTTCAACGTATAAGGGGTTAAACCCTTCATAGAACTGTTGCAATTAATACATACACTTTATGTAATAAAAGTCCATTTATACCTATTAACCTGTTACCTAGTATTCTTTTACCTTTATATTCTTAATTTTATATCAGTGATAATAGGTGAAAGAAGATTTGTTTTCACAAAAATAACGAAGAAGATATCGATAAAAAGTAATTCCAACATTTAAAATGCCCATAGTAATACACTTTTTCTAACACTGTGTATTTTTCGATAGAAGGGGTAGAGGATTATTATAAACTTGGTACTAATTTATACTATTTTCCACCTTCCATTACGAAATCTGTAACGGGTCGTCTTAAAAGCCCCTGCATTTCTTCATTTTACACGCCATCTATCCCTGGATTAATTGAATAATGGTAATTCATTTCTTTACACTTTTTTTATACTTTTCTTGTCAAATTATTTATATCTACGAATTATTCTAAGTTCATTAACATCGAAAGGATGATTATTTATGTCGGAAACGATACTTAAAGCAACCAACATTTCAAAAATATATGGCAAACACAAAGCACTCGATAAAGTATCTATCGAAATTAAACGAGGTATGATTTATGGCTTAATCGGGGAGAATGGCGCAGGAAAATCGACATTCATACGCACCATCATGGGGTTAATCACCATCGACGAGGGTGACATCGAACTTTTTGGGGAAACCGGTATGAAGGGATTGCAACAGGCACGAAGGAAAATGGGGCAATCCATCGAAACACCAGCACTTTATCCAGATTTAACGTCTCGAGAGAATCTGCAGGTACAAGCGGCAAACGGTGGTGTAAGTGAACGAGAGATAGATGATTTACTTCGCTTAATGAACATTAGTAATACAGGTAAGAAGAAAGTCAAAAACTTCTCTTTAGGAATGCGCCAACGTTTAGCGATTGCCTCAACACTTATAACAAATCCTGAGTTTTTAATCTTAGACGAGCCGACAAACGGTCTTGATCCTTCAGGAATTGTTGAAATGCGTGAAATCATACAACGATTGGTAACTGAACGTGGTATCACTGTATTACTATCAAGTCATTTGCTTGATGAGCTTTCACAGGTGGCTACACATTACGGTATTTTGCATGATGGAAATCTCATTAGTGAACTTTCACGGGAAGAGTTGGCATCCGTAACTCGTCAATACATTGAATTAGAAACAACTGAAGTTCAACAAGCAGTCGTCGTACTAGACGAATTGGGGATAAGGGATTATGAAGTCATCAATGGAACTGAAATTAATATCTACGATCAATTAGATGATGTTGCCAATATCAACCGTTCATTAGTCTTAGCTAACGTGAACGTTACTCGAATTGGGACAACTAGACAAAAACTAGAAGATTATTTCTTGCAATTAACAGGGGGAACCACTCATGCTTAATCTTTTAACAGCTGAAAGAATCAAATTATTTCGAAGTAAAAAACTATGGATTGTCCTAGGTATTTTATCATTGCTTCCTATCTATCAAAGTATAAATAGTAAAATAACCGTACATTATGGAACAAAACTCGTCCAAGCAATTGATACAGTCATCAATGGAGCGACAGGTATTCTGATGATTGAGAAAAATGGATTAACGATTTTACTCGTCATGAGCGCTTTTATCAGCTTCTTTATTGGTGAAGAATTTCAAAATGGAACAATACGAAATGCACTTTCATTAGGTCGTATTCGAACTCATTATTATCTGTCGAAATTTGTGATTTCCGCGCTGCTATCTCTCGTTGGTGTAATCGTAATGACAGCAATTGGTATGATAAGTTTTTCAGTAGTGTTTGGCTTTGGTGATGTTGCTGGAATTAGCGATTACTTTAGCTTTGCTATAAAATCTTTCAGTACTCTTTATTTATTAATTTTGGCAAATGTTTCGATCTATGTGATGATTAGTTTCCTTTCAAAAAATAGTGGTATCTCACTTATTTGGAGTTTTCTTTATACAATTGGCACAGGTTTTGGTGCTGGAATTTTTCAACAAACCAAACATTTTAAGTATGTAACTAACTGGTATACCGAATCCTTCTTATTCTATTCAGATTTCGCAAGACCAGCGGATATCACGCAATTTCCTGAAATGATAATGGTAAGTCTCATCACAATCGTGTTATCATCAACTTTAGGAATACTAATTTTTAAACGAACAGACATAAAGTGAAACTTCATTCAGTGGGGAGGTCTTCATTTTCCACTTGATGTTAGTTGAACCAATCGGGCTTTTACTGGCAGTGCCCCCATTTATATTTCTTTGGATTTCCATGAAATCTTGAAGTGGGGGTCCTACTGCCAGTTAATGCGGGATAAAGTAGGTCGATAGTTATGGCAACGATATTAATCATTGAAGACGATATGACAATTCATTCACTAATCAAAGAAACATTAGATCTACATGGTTTTAAAACATTAAGTGCATACTCAGGGACTGAAGGGAAATTGCTATTTGAACAAAATCAGGTAGATATAGTTCTCTTAGATTTGATGCTTCCGGGGATGAATGGAGAAGAATTTCTTCAGGAGATTCGACATAACTCAACTGTACCTGTGATTGTAATATCAGCAAAAATTGACCAAAATTCGAAACTAGACCTTTTGACGAATGGGGCAGATGATTACATCATAAAGCCTTTTGATGTGAAGGAGCTGCTTGCACGAATTCAGATTCAATTACGTCATGCATCAAAGGCTTCCGGCAGTAGTATGAAAGCAATTCATTATAAGAATATTAGCGTCAATTTAGACACGCGTGAAGTGAAGATTAATGACCACACGCTTCATCTGACTGGACGCGAATATGCAATCCTTCTACTTTTTCTAGAAAATCCTCAAAAAGTATTCAGTCGTGCCAATATTTATGAAAGTGTTTGGAATGAGCCATTTTTTGATAGTGATAAAACGATTAACATGCATATCAGTAATTTACGAAATAAACTCAACTCAGATCATACAAGCTATATTAAAACGGTATGGGGCATAGGCTTCAAATTTGATTAACTTTATTCAATAGGGGTTCGAACCCCTGCTGAATAAAGGTAAAGCCTCTGGCGGATGCCACGATTTTTCAAGGGGAATTTTTCCCGCACCAACTGACATTAAGCCCCATGGGCAACTGCCCGATTGGTTCAGCTAACAATCTGTAGATAAAAGCCCCCAGATTGAAGTTTCACTTTATCGAGCAAGTTTGAAAAAAATCGGACGCAAATAAAGCGCATTTGATCGAAAGGGGCGTGAATGTTATGTGGGGCTGGATATTTGTTTTCCTAGCATTGGCGCTTCTTCTTTATATTTACTTCTTAAAACGAGAACTAAGGAAATTGAAACATGAGATCAAAGGGCTTCCAACTCGTTCCAGCTTTGGTAGCAGGCTGTCTCTTGATTTTCGTGAGAAGACATTGCTGGATTTACTAGATGAATTGAATCAAATGATCGATGCCTTTGAAGAAAAAAATCGCCAAGCAAAACAGATGGAAGAGAACGTGAAGTTATCAATCGCGGGGCTCTCTCATGATTTACGGACACCACTCACGTCCATCAATGGCTATGTTCAACTCTTACATGCGGCCACTGATGAAACGAAGAGGTCGCACTATCTAAAAATGATTGAACACTCTGTCAAACGTCTGCTTGAAATGAGCGATCACTTTTATGACTTGGCACGCATTGAAACGAATCAAAAAGAAATAGTATTATCTTCGATTTCTTTCTCCAACTTAGTTGAAGAAATCTTCTTGTCCTTTTATGAACAATTTGAGGAAAAGAAAATTGAACTTCAATTTCCCGAACAACCAAATGAACGTCAAATTATTGCAGACAACTTAATGCTTATACGTGTCATCCAAAATATCGTTCAAAATATACTTCGTTATGCTAAAAGTAAAGCGTTTATCAGTTATAGGAACGAAGAAAACTATCTAGTTTTTAGTGTTAAAAATGACATCAAACCAGATAGTAAAGTTGCCGTTGAAAAAGTATTTATGCGTTTCTATACAGAAGTCGCCAGTAGAACGAACACTGAATCTAGTGGATTAGGCCTTTATCTATCAAAAAAATTAGTTGAAAAAATGAATGGAAAAATGGATGCAGAGCTGAATGATAATTGGTTCATTCTTACTATTCACCTTCCAATCAATAAAAATCAAACGTAATGATTTGTTACTTACTGTTGAAATAATAAACTTGCTTACTTGAAATGGTAAGCAGTTATTTTACTCTTCAATAACCGACCCCGTTTCGAAAGAAGTAACGGGGTACTTTTTAGGGAAAAAACACACTATTTGTAAAGCAACTCGGTATTTATTTAGGAGTACTTTTGTTGTAAATCAACTGTGTACTTGTAGAACTTTTTATCGATCTTTAACACTGGGAAACTATCAGGTAATTCTTCTGACATGATAGTAACAAATCCATTCTTCTCATAAAATCTATGAGCTGCTAAAAATTGTGGTGTTGTACCAAGGTACACAGAATCAACGGACATTATTTTTGCCCATTCTAAAGAATTATGTAATAAATGACTTGCTGTTTTGTAAGTTGGTCCACGGTAATTCTTGTCTACAAACATCTTTCTTAACGCAACCTGTTGGTTACCTATGTCTAATAGACTAATTGTACCAACTACTTTTCCTTCATAAAGAGCAACCCAAAAATTCCCGTTCCCAATCTGATAAAAATCTTCTATGGTAAATAAATCAGGTTGGTCCTCCTTCGTTATATTAATATTGTATTCTTGTTGCTGGATCTGAAGTATTAAATCTACCACTTGAGCTTGGTATTCATTTGAGTATTTTACAACAATTGGACTGTTGTTCATAAATCTCCACCGCCTATACATATAATTTGAAATCCTTATTCCAAAAGTAACTGGTCCGTGCCTCACACCTAAAAAAGGTAGAATTCCTTTGTACAATTTTGATCAAAAGAACATTAAACCTATGGATAAACTCTTTTATAAAGTCAGAGCCATCTTTCTCTTCAAATAGTAAAGACGCTGTTGAATTGATTTTGTTTCAAAAAATTGTAGAATTTCATTTTTTTCTGCCACAACTTAACAGAATCCCTACCAAATATCCCGATTTAAGATTTAAAACTTGCTGCACTGTATTCCACTAGCCTCATTAGGAGGAAATGCTACATATATGATTCCCAATTCGACACTGGGTTTACTATTCTCTGGAAAATTATTGATTAATTCCATAAAAGGATATTTTCTTGTCTTTAATCAAATAGTAAGTATGGTAAACAACAACTTGCAATGGAGGAAGGGTATGTATTTTTATAAAGAAGATTTGATTAATATGATTGTACCTGATAAACCAGATCCTTCTGCAGCCAAGGTACTTCAAGAAACTTTAGGTGGAAGGTTTGGCGAAATGAGAACGATGATGCAATTTTTCTTTCAAAGTTCTAACTTTCGTGGAAATCAAAAGCAGTACCGTGATCTAATAAGAGGTGTTTTCCTCGAGGAAATAAGCCATGTGGAACTTGTTCAAACAACAATAAATCAATTATTAAATGGTTCTGGAGAAGAAGCAGTAGGTGCTGGTGGGAGTACAGGTGCTCCTTTGGAGGAAGCGATCAAGCATGCAAATCCTCATCACTTTATTATGGGGGCGCAAAGCTCACTCCCAGTGGATGCTGCGGGTAATCCGTGGAATGGAAACTATGTATATAGCCACGGAAATTTAATTAGTGATTTATTAGATAATCTTGTATTAGAATCAACTGGTGTCCTTCAAAAGTCTAGAATATATGAAATGAGTTCAAATAAAACGTTTAGAGAAACCCTGGCTTTCTTGATTGTACGTGATAATGCTCATCAAAATGCATTTGCAAAAGCTTTAGAAACCCTTGGTGTAGATTGGGCAAAAATCTTCCCAGTACCAAATTATGATATTAATAAGTATCCGGAATGTAGAAAATATATCGAGATGGGATTCCATAATGCTCAATTTAATTTTAGGTTGGATGAAACTTTGATAGGTCAAATCTTTCAAGGTGAGTCTCCTAGTAGAGATGATGGTACTCTTCAAGTAGTTCCACCTCCAGAAGGTCATCCGGTTCCTGTACTACCTGAAATGCCAAATGAACATAGTCCCGGTATACAAGATTTAAACAAATAAAGGCGGCTCTTTAAAGAGGCGCTTTTTATATTACAGGAAAACACTCCAAAATATGTTGAATATTTTAGTCCCTAAAACTACCCCGTTTACGATAATGGTTTTTTTGTGACCTATAGTATCCATAACTCTAGCATATATTGAAATTTCAGAAAAAAGTGATAAATAGTGAAACCTACTTCTTATTGTTGTCGTCTACACTTTGCCTTAGGGACTATTCTCGTGCAAAAACTTATTACATATAAGAAGGGGGCATTTCGATGCAAATTATAAAGACGTTTTTGCTTTTCGTGATTGTTTGTGTAGGACTTCTTCTAGTCGCACTGTTCCCGAGGGAACCGGAAATACGGGCGGAAGGAAGAGCACAGACGGTAAAGGTGGTTTATGAATTTTCGTGGACAAAGTATAAGGAGAATCTATCAGGTTTCTTCTCTCATTTGATCAATGAAAAATCACTAGGTGATACAAGATACAAAAAGCCAGTTGAACAAGAGGTATTTGTGTATTTTACCCGTAGTTTGAAAATCATTGTGACTGCTTTTATCCTCAGTCTTTTTGTTGGGATTCTAAAAGGAATTTTTGATTTCCAGAATAGCCATACAAAGAGAAACTTTTTGGGGAATGGGACAACATGGGTATTGCAATCAATTCCTGATTTTCTCCTCATCTTATTTATCATGTGGTTTATTATCCTTAATTTCCGAGGCCTTAATATCATGGGGCATGACGCCTGGTATAACTTTATTTTCCCTGCATTCTTGGTATCAATCTATCCAGCCATGTACATAAGCAGGATTACCTCGGCAGCTATTTTAGGTGAGGTTGGTCAGCAATACATACAGGTTGCGAAGGCAAAGGGACTTACGAAAAAAATTGTGTTATATAAGCATGTGCTCCGAAACTGTATGAGCACCATATTAAGTAATGTTCCAACGATGACAATCTTTATCTTATCGAATCTCTTATTTGTTGAGTACTTACTTGATTATCGCGGAGCTGCCTATCGGTTGTTCCAGGCCATCGATTTTAGACGAACAATTCTCGTCGGCAGAGCTGAATTTAATTTATACGAACCAAGTGTCATTATCGCCTATGGGATAGGGTTTATGATCATTGTTTTGTTCGTGCAACTGGGTAGTCAGCTTATAAGTAGAAAACTAGATCCACGGTAGGAGGAACCGCGATGAAAAATAACAATCTAGTCATTGGAGGTATATTGTTCCTCCTGTTTGTATTGCTTACTTTCGTAGGTCCTGAGCTTCCATTTGTGAAAAAAGGAATGGAGGGACAGCGGGTAATTATGGGGGAAGGGGAAATTCGAACTGCTCCGTTTCCACCCTCAGAGGAATTTCTTTTAGGTACAGATCATGAGGGTAGAGACTTATTGAGTGTCATCATTGTTGGGGCAAGAGATACACTGCAGTTAATTGTTTCTATTACAGTCATTCGGTATGTCGTCGCACTTATTCTTGTACTTCTCTCTGTAAAAGGAAAGGGACCGTTTCACTGGTTGCTTCAGTGGTGGAACCAGATTTCTTCGGGGCTACCAATCATCTTTGCAGCGATTCTATTTATCTCGTTGCCTTTCTTTACATTCAGTGACCATCGAATGCTCTGGGCAATCCTTATTTTGGCGTTAATAGAGGTTGGGAGGGTCGGATATATCATCCAAGAACGAACGATTCGCCTATCGAGAAGTCAGTTTGTGGAAGCGGGTGTTACGGTAGGGGTTAGTCCAATCAGGTTATTCATTAACTACTATATCCCGAATTTGCTACCGCAAATCATAACTAACTTCTGTATCGATTTAGGGCGAGTGACACTGTTACTAGGACAATTAGGGGTGTTTTATATATTTGTGACACAGGAATTTGTCCAAACCGGATACGGGACGGGAGAACTTCGAAACACGAGCTATAACTGGGCAACCTTCTTAGGTGAATCTCGTGGTGACATGTTAACAACATTCTGGATACCACTTTTCCCAGCACTAGCTATAACAATCGTCATATTCATTTTCACCATATTAGGTGAAGGCCTCCGCCAGTACTTCGACAAAAAAGAAAACGCCCACCTATAAACCTCAGAGAGGTAAGGATGAGAGTGAGGAGAAGGCAATGGCGTTAGAGGGAGAGTGTCCACCTGACGCGTACAAATTGGTGTCATTGTATTTCTCTGGTGTCAGGCACCTAAGATGTACAAAATACAACAATTGTCTTTCGGTGGTGCCTGACACCAGGGATGGACAAATCGCGCAAATGTCTTTCTCCGGTGCCTGACACCAAATCGGTTAAGGAGGTGAGGTTTAGTTTCTCCGGGGAAGGGATTTCTGACAATAGGGTTGAATAGCAAGGCAATAGAATATTTGTTACACATGTGGAAAAACAGGTCATTAGACTTGTTTTCTTTTTTTGGAACCCAGTGTGCGATTAATCCGTAAAGGTGTTATCAGCCAATTTACCTATATATTTGAAATGGATGATAAGAATATAATCTTAATAGATGTGAGGGAGCGGCACTTTTGTTCCAAATTAGAACGAAATGTAAAGCTTAACCCATCCGTTTTAGTCATTTACATTCAATCAATGGAGGAAGATCCATGCTTAAAAATTGTAGAGAAGAGGATTTTTATAAAATTCATACTGCGACTTTTAGTAGGCTTAACCCTGAAACGATCAGTGGTTTCCTATTCGCGTCGATGATTATTAGCGGTATTATGACATTGGTTATTACAAATGCATTAACAAGCCCCTTTATTACGAGCCCGATATGGGATAGGGTTTATGCGGTGTACCTTATTATCCTCGGTATTCAGATTGTAACAGCAGTATTGTATCTCTTTAGGAGTACTATATATAAGTACCAGCGCATGCAAGCGATACTATTAAGCCTCTTCTGCGTAATGTTGTCAGTTGAATTTTATCCAATCTACTTTCTTTCAATTGAAGACCGGTTCGCACCTGGTTTTTTTAATACGATCGGCCTCGTTTTCCTTATAGGAGGCTTTTTATCCTTATTATTCTTTTCAATCAGAGCGGCCGTGTGGGTACGCCAAGGTAAGCTTCGTAAGGAAGGTCCAGGATTATTCCATACAAAAGAGTTTTTTATTTATCTTAGCGTTGTAGGTGCTTTGGCTTTTCTTCTCCTCGCTTGGGCCTTTTATCAGGCAAGAACAGACTATTTCATGTCGATTGGCGAAATTATCACTCTGTTCCAAGCAGCCTTCTACAGTGTGATTTTACAATACTCTCTAGCAATGGCATTACCAGAAATATTTCTTCTAACCTATTGTAAATTTCGATTCGCTTCCTACCGAGATCCGAATCCACCGATACGAAAGAAAAGACCAGTGAAACAGAAGATGGAAGCAAAAAAATTCGGCTATCACCAGGTAAGCTATTCATTCTATCGATAAGTAAAATCACTCAGTATGGCCTGTTACTGCTGGCAACAATCTACTACGTTGATAGTATGAGACTGTTTTATGAAAGGAATGTCGGAAAGGGGATATTTTATCTTATTCTTGATTTTGGTATTACGTTTGTTGTTTTAAAGTGGATGAGTAAGTATCGTGTTTCTGAGTTTGGTAGATTTTTAGTGAATATCATGCTCACAGTCATGCTGATTACCACGCTTGTTTATCTGCAATTAGCATTTACAGGGGAGCCAGTTGGGGTCATCGGAGCGTGGGGATACGTTGTTGTCGGAGGCCTTTCTCTTCTGTTCTGGGGTAATTTTAGTGTATTTGAAATGATCGGAGGCAAAAAAGAGCCGAACCCAAATATCCCTCGAAAAACGAAGTCGCGTGTAAACAAGCAGGTTTAATATTTCTTCAAAGTCATGCTGGTGTTAATCCTTGTAGGTTTAGCGCATTTTTTATAGAAAATAGCAAAAAAAACCTGAATGATTACTGGTTTTGGTACGAAAAATGAAGGATTACCACTAGTTTCTGTTGAAAGTAATAATCCAAAAGGATGGACAAGACTTTCTACGTGTTTATAGGGGGCGAAAATGACAAAGAATGAGATGTTACGCTTCGTCAAAAATAGTTTTCCCGACCTAACAATTAACGACATACAAGTAAACAATCGAGGCTGGGATAATGACATTCTAATCGTGAACGAAAAGATCGTCTTTAGATTTCCTAAATCTAATAATCTTTTATCGGTAATAGTTGAAGAAGGAAAATTACTTGAAATATTGAGGGCGAAGGAACCTCTTTTACACATACCAAACTATGGATTCGTCTACAGTGATAATGAATTAAAAGGTGTTACATACTCCTTAATAGAAGGTAAGTCTCTAAATCAAATTACCATTCCTAATCTTAGAGATAACCCAGTAAACGCAAGGGTTATTGGTGACTTTCTAACAAAGTTACATAGTTTAGATGTATCAAGCAGAGAAATTACCTTAAAAACCACTCACACACTTAGCTATTGGGAAGATTTGTACTCAAATGTTACATCCGCTTTATATCCGTTTATAAATAAACAACAGGTATATGATATTGATCATTTCTTTACCAATTTTATTGAAGTTTTTCCTAGGCTAACGTTTAAAAAGTCAGTTATACATGGTGATTTGACGGCCTCAAATATCATTTATAACCAGGAGAAAAAGGGAATCAGCGGTATTATTGATTTTACCGATGCTCAAATAGGGGACCCAGCGTTCGATTTTGCTGGTTTATATTGGGATTTTGGTCCTGATTTTACAAAGGACGTACTGCATTGGTATAGCGGAAATGAGACTTCAAATTCTTTATACAATCGAGTAAAAGCCTTCTATGGTTTACAACCAGTTTTCCACGAGTTGCTGTACGCTGTTAAAAATAGACAACAAGTCAATTGGGAAACAGCGCTCGAAAAGTTTTCTAGTCTGTATGAACTTACTAAAAAGTAAAAAGGGTTGAAAAAGAAGTGTCAGAAAACAAAAGAAAAATACTAATATTAGGTGGAAAAGGGTATGTAGGCTCAAATGTAATGGATCAGGCTACTAAGAAGAATATAACTTTTTTCGGTACTTCAAGATCGTTAGATAACGATACGAATATCCTTCAAACAGATATATACAACCATTCTTCTTTACTATCCGTTATTACAAAATCAAATCCCGATGTTATTGTTTGGACACTTATGAGTGGAGAAAATGAATGTGAATTAATAAATTCAGGGCTAGTAAATTTACTATCGATCATAAAAAAAGAAACAAAGCTGCTTTTTATTTCGACGGATGCAGTTTTTACAGAGGGAATCGGGGATTACAAAGAAACGGATAAAATTGGTACTCTTCCGAACGATGCTCCACTTTCCGTATATGTAAATGCGAAATATAAAGGTGAATATCTTATAAAAGAAAACCATTCAAACCATATAATAATTCGAACAGGACCTATATATGGGAGTAGTTCTAATACGTGCATAGAAAAGAGAACGACCCGAATAATCGAGCAAATAAAAGAAAATAAAAATATACAGGCTGCAACCAATTTGTATCGTACCTTTATACATGTTAATGATTTATCAAATGCAATAATCGAATTGATAGAAAAAGATTTTAGCGGGACGATACACCTAGGGCCAATGCAAAAAATAAGCTATTATACGTTTTACAAACGACGTTTAGAGCAACTAGGTATCAATACACCGATTACCTCTTATGAAATTACTAAAGAAGAATCGATTGTTTCCCTTGATACTTCCCTTAACACTCAAAAGGCAAATGAATTATTAAAAACAAATTTTAGAACAATTTGATTTAAATTGTGGTCTATAGGGATATGTTATCTTTGGTCTAAGAACTATGAATTTACAGGGCGAGGGTTAGATATAAAAATATCCAATTTCAGTACTGTTCTGTAATGTTAAGAAAATAGTAAGTTGAAGAAGAGAGCTATGTTTGTAGCTCTCATTTTTATTTTTATCTTGGCAATTAAAGGAATGACTTTCCTGTATTAAATACTCAACCCCTAAATGGACTACATAAGCAGCGTATTCTTCCCATATTATCTAGCAGCCCAGGCTTCTACTTCCACCTTAATTTCAGGTCTGGCCAAAGCAGAAACATATGCCAATGTTGTTGCTGGTGGTGATTGATTATGGAATTCGCTCCATGCTTTTACATAGTGATCTCTGTTCATTTTCTCGGTTAGCCAGATGTTAATCTTAAAAACACTATTTGTATCTATTCCTTCGCTTTTTAGTATTGACTTAATATTTTCAAGTGCATTGGAGAACTGTGTCTCAATATCAAGAGGTAATACCCCGTTTTTGTCGTTCCCTATTTGACCTGATAATACAACTAGTTCAGCATTTCTAGGGATCACTGTAACATGATGATATTGAGCAATGGGTGGTGCTACATTTTCAGGGTTACCTTTCTTTATTTCCATTTTGTTTCCTCCCATCTGTTTATATGATTCAATATACCGATTATTGGTAAATGCATTCAAGTTAAAAGATTGATAACATAGTACGACCGACAATCCGTTTTATTCAAAGAAGGAATATTGCTTCTTTTTGTAGAAATTTTTACCAAACAAAACCGGAACGGGAAAGGTTGATTTCATGCATATTTCATCAATAAAAGACTTGCCGAGTGAAAAAATTACAGATTTTTTAATTAAACATTGGGGTAGCCCTAAAATGGTGATTTCAAGTGGAGTATATGATTGTAGCAAGTTGGAAGGTTTTATAGTATTGAATGAAGAGAATAACATTGCTGGGTTAATCACTTATGTAATTAAAGACAATGAGTGTGAAATTATTTCTTTAGATAGTGTTGAAGAGGGAAAGGGTATAGGTACAGCTCTTCTCAAGGCAGTTGAAGATGTTGCAAAAGAGAATAATTGCAAGGTCTTAAAACTTATTACTACGAATGATAATCTTTTAGCTTTAAGATTTTATCAAAAACGTGGTTATTATTTTTCGAAACTACTACTTAATGCGGTTGAAAAAGCTAGAAGGGTTAAACCTGAAATACCTCTTATCGGCAACGATGGTATTCCCATACGGGACGAGATTTTACTTGAGAAATTGGTAAGGTAAAGAGATGAAAAGGCTAAAAGCCCTCGATATATGTGAATAATTCTTCCCATTTTTAAAGGAGGGATGGTGTTGACCAAACAGTTACTAATTATATTTCTTATATTAACATTGTGTTCTTGTAACCAATCCGAAATAAATCCAAGCGAAAGTAATCCGAACTCTTCTGGTTCAAAGGAGATGAACATTGCTCAATCGATGCCAAATGAGATGCCAAATGAGATGACAGATGACTTTGGTTTTTCTATTAGATTTGGTGTGGGGAAAAGGAATGAAATAAACACATTTGAAGGTATAGTAACTAAAGATTTACTAACAGCAGGGGCAATAACCGCAAAGATAACTTTAACTGAGAAGGAACTAGAAGAAATTTATGAGAAAATGGAAGAAATTAACATTGTAGAAACGAAAAAGCTAATACCTAGCCACCTAAACGAATCAATTTGTGTACAGGAACCATATGAAGAAGACGAATGGAAAATAATTATAAATGGTGAAACATTTACGCAATCTGTTTCAGGGACGTATTGTGAACCTACTATGGATGCAAAACAACTACTTAAGATACGTAATTATGTATTCAATATAATTAAGAGTAAGGATGCGTATAAAGAACTTCCGGAATCCGAAGGGGCATATCAATAGGTAAGAATTTATAGGTTAAGTAACGCTTCTATCGCTCCTGGAAAAGGGTAGTGGAAAAGGAAATGTAAAAAGTTGAGAAATACAGAAAACGGGGGAACTAAATTGAAACAAAATATATATGATAATGAGACTTTTTTCAACGGATATAGTAAATTGCGAAAAAGTGGAGTAACATATAATGATTTTGTTGAACAGCCCGCCATCAAATCTGCGATTTCAAATCTCCATGGAAAGAACATCTTAGACTTAGGTTGTGGAACTGGTCAATTTGCAAAGTATTGTGTTGCGAATGGTGCTTCAAAGGTTGTAGGTATCGATATATCTAGAAATATGATAGAACAGGCTACTAAAGAAAATAAGCACGAGAAAATAGAGTATATGTGTACCTCTATAGAAGATCTGGAATTGCCAAATCAGAAATTTGACGTAATCATAAGCTCTCTAGCCATCCACTATATCGATGATTACCCAGCCCTGATTGAAAAAGTAAATCAATTGTTAACCACAAACGGAGAGTTCATTTTTTCAATTGAACATCCAATTGTAACAGCTCGGAAAGAAATGAACAATTGGTTCAAGGATGAAGAAGGGAATAGATTACATTACGCATTGGACAATTATCAAGAGGAAGGAAAAAGAGAGCAGCATTGGTATATTGATGGTGTCGTAAAGTATCATAGGACATTTTCGACCATTATTAATACACTCATACACAACGGATTAAAACTAGAACAAATCATTGAACCACAGTCAATTCCTGAGGGCTTAGAACAAATGCCAAAGCTGATTAACGAAAAAAGGAGACCTTCCTTTTTGGTCATTAAATCAAGAAAATGAATATGCTTTTAAAAACGTGGTCAAAGGGAGGTAACTAATGAAGCCAAGGTCATCATTACTGATTCTTTTGTTTTTTGTTATTTACATAGCTGGTTGCTCAAATCATTCATTTAATGATTTAGATGATAACGGCAAGATTGCTAAGTCCCATCTAGAAGAAAAAGGGTATGACGTTTTATCCTATCAGGGGAAGTCGACGCTATCCTTTTCTACATCGGATTTGTCTGTGCATCATCATATGCAGTTATGGTCAGTTCAATCTATACAACCAGATCACATAATTGATAAAAAAATTGAAGTTGAAACATTTTACGTGAAAGATCACCCACTCGAGAATGAATATAAGTCAGAGAACTATTTTCTAGGTAAGGTTGGTGTAAATGTTTGGGTTTATGATGGAAAGTCAATTGGAGGGATATCATATCCGGTAATTAAAAAGAATACTGGCTTAGCAGGAGCACCTTATTCATTGGACGGAAGGACTACAGATGAAGTACAGGGAGACTATGATACATGGAGTCGCGAGTGGCTAGAAAAATATGAATATCATTAAGAGTAGACATAATATGGGGGTAGGTATGGGAAATATCGATAAACGAAATCGGTTGGACGATACTCCTTTTCGTTACCGAGTTACTAAAGACAATACAATCTTTTTAGACTATTATGGGAAACAAGTGAAAATTTTAAAAGGGAAAGAGGCAGAGAAGTTTATTAGTAAGATGAACACTGCTGAGAATGAAAAGGAAGAACAATTAATAATGGCAAAGCTAACCGGAAATTTCAAACGAGGAAATGAAAAGAAATCCTAAAGAGGGGCGTTGATCAAAGAAGGATTAATGCCTTTTTTGATGGAGTTTAGGGTAAGAGGTAAGTGGTTACGCAAATTCAACTCATACTTGAATATGCTGTTATCGTCAATTCAAGTATAACTTGATAGGAATTTTTACTTCTGGGACTTACACTTATTTTATACTACTAAAAGAGGTGAGTGTTTTGTTCGATATGAAAAAAGTGGGAAAACAGATTGCGCAGTTTCGAAAGGAAAATAAAATTACACAGATGGTGCTTGCGGATTTATTAGGAGTTAGCTTTCAAGCTATTAGTAACTGGGAACGTGGAGAAACAATGCCAGACATCTCTAAACTTCCTGAGCTTGCAAGGATATTTAATGTTTCTATTGACGACTTATTAATGAATAGTAAAGGAACACAATTAATCAAAGATCTAGTAGAAAGTGACAATCTTACTGAAGTAAAGCCGATCGACAAAGAGGATTTCATTACTGTTGCTCCAATTCTTAAATTAGAGCAGGCGGACACGGTTTTTCAAAACATAGAAGGTGAACTGTCTACTAAAGACCTAGCAGTACTAGCGCCATATCTTAGCCAAGATATCTTAGACGAGTTAGCAGTGAAAGAATATGAAAAAAGCGGTATAAATGGGTTAGTCATTTTGGCGCCATACATAAGCCAAGACATTCTGGATGCATGTGTAGAAAAGGAATTTGAGTCACAAGGAATGAAATCCCTACCAGCCGTTGCTCCGTATATGAGTCAAGAAGTGATTGATGAAATGGCTAAGAAGGAGTTTGAATCAAATGGTATGAAAGGTTTACCATCGATGGCTCCGTATATGAGTCAAGAAGTGATTGATGAGATGGCTAAGAAGGAGTTTGAATCAAATGGTATGAAAGGTTTACCATCGATAGCTCCGTATATAAGTCAAGAAGTGATTGACGAAATGGCTAAGAAAGAGCTTGAATCAAACGGTTTTAAGGGTTTACAGTCGATGGCACCGTTTATAAGTCAGGAAGTAATTGATGAGGGAGCTAAGAAGGAATTTGAGGTACACGGTTTAGCAGCTTTATCATCTATCGCGTATACCGTAAGTGAAGATGTTTTAAGCAGTTGTGCAGAAAAGAGTTATGAAGCAAATGGGATCCAATCACTTGTATCGATAGCCCCATTTATTAATAAGGAACTCCTGAATAAATTGGTATTAGATGCTATTTCAAAAAATGGAATTAGTGACATTATATCAATTATGCCTTTTATTGATCAAAACTTAATTAGAGGTTTGATTTCTAAATAAACATTGAAAAAAAGTCATAATGGTTGTATGTAAAAGGAGGTGATACCATGTAAAGGTATCATCTCCTTTTATTTATGAACGAAGTGGTAATGCATACACTTTGAATAAAAATCCTTACTTCAAGCGGAAGTTTTTTTGACCATAACTTTAGCTTATTTCCAGCGTTGCTTCTTTGCAGTTCTAATTAAAAAGGTTTTCAAAAATATTTGTAGAATAATAATCTATATTAAATGAAAACAGTTGCCTTCGTTAAGGAAAGGCGGCTAAAGAGGAGAAGTACAAAATGGAAAGTCATATTCTCGCAATTTCTGGTGGTGGTTTTTCTGTGGAAGAAAAAGCCTTTATCGATGAGTATTTACTAAAAATCCCAAGAAAACAGGAACCATTAAAAATCGGATTTATTGCAACGGCAAGTAATGATGCTCAAGGATATATTGATGAGTTTTATACGGCTTTTAAAACAGAACAGCCAAGCCATCTTACAAGTAAAGATTTTGAAGCACTAAACATTCAAGAAGTGGTAAATGCTTTAGACATTGTATATGTAGGTGGTGGCAATACTCAATATATGTTGGAGATTTGGCAAAAAACACGCTTTGACATTGTCTTGAAAAATGCATATCAAAACGGCGTCATCTTAGCAGGGATAAGTGCAGGGGCGATGTGTTGGTTCGAAACTTGTTACAGTGAAAATGAGGAAGAATACGAAGAGTTTAAAGGTTTAGGAATATTAAAAGGAAGTCTTTGTCCGCATTATAATGACGAACAACGTCGTATCGCATTTGATAATTGGGCAACGACTCAAAAAAACAACATTTTATATACCTTAGAGGACAATGAAAACTTACACTTCAAAAATGAAAAGGTAGTTGCAAAAATTCGTACATAAGGGGATAGACTCAACTATTCGTCTCCTTAAAAAATAAGCGTATTCGAGTTTTGTTTCGAATACGCTTAGTAATTTTAAGAAGCCTTTATCGTAAAGTTTTTAGTTGGAAAATATATGAAATAGGCGTACCGGTAAATTGCGCCTATTTCTTAAGTCGATATGATTAAAAATCAAAATTATCTGGGTCAGGTCCTACTCGAAGATTTTGATTTAGCCCATGAATGACTTCCATTTCATCATTTGTTAATTCAAAATCAAAAATATTTGTATTTTCAACGATACGATGTTCTTTTGTTGATTTAGGAATTGTTACAACTCCATTTTGAAGATCCCAACGCAAGATGATTTGAGCAACTGATTTATTATGCTTAGTAGCGATCTCCTGTAAAATCTCATTATCTAGCAAATGGCCTTGCATTAAAGGGGACCATGCCTCGAGCTGGATGTCATTTTTCTGACAAAATGCTTGTAGATCTTTTTGAGTTAAGCGTGGATGGTATTCTACTTGATTAACCATTGGCTTAATTTCAGCATCTTTTATTACGTCTTCAAGATGGTGAATTTGAAAATTACTAACACCTATTGCTTTTACTCTCCCCTCTTTGTAAAGCGTTTCAAGGGCTCTCCAAGCATCTTTGTATTTACCTGAAACTGGCCAATGAATCAGATATAAATCTAAATACTCTAAACCAAGTTTCTCTAAGCTTCTCTCGTATGCAGCAATCGTTGATTCGTATCCTAAATCCGCATTCCATACTTTTGAAGTTACGAACAGTTCTTCTCTTGACATTCGTGCTTCTTTTAGACCTTCTATAATACCTTTACCAACACCTTCTTCATTCTCATAAATCGCTGCCGTGTCAACACTTCGGTACCCATGAGTTATAGCTGTCTTAACAGCATTAACTAGCTCAGGCCCTTCTTCTACTTTAAAAACCCCTATACCAAACCAAGGCATTTTTACACCGTTATGCAAAGTTGTTGTATCTTGTAAATGTTTAACCATTATCTAAAACCTCCCATTTTTTAAATGCTAAAAACAATTTTATGATGCTATTTTTTCTTTGTCTTTCACTTCTAGGGATCTACTAAATCCGGTTAAAATAGCGGCTATTACTACCATTAGACCCCCAATCCAGGACGTATGGATAAGTCCGATTGAATCAGTTATCATCCCTCCTAAATATGAACCAATCGCAATCCCAGCATTAAATGCTGCAATATTTATAGCCGATGCAACATCAACTGCACTTGGAACAAAGCGCTCTGCTAGCATGACAACATATACTTGTAAACCAGGCACATTCATAAAAGCTAATAATCCCATAAGTAGTATGGTAAGTAGCCCAGCAATTTTAAATGGAGCTGTAAACATTAAAATAAATAAAACCACTGCTTGTACAATAAACATATAAAATAAAGCGCGAACTGGATTTTGGTTCGATAGCTTTCCACCAATCATATTCCCTATCGCAATTGCAATTCCATAAATCAGTAAAATGATTGCAACTGATTCTTCTTTAAATCCTGTAATATTTTGAAGTAATGGTGATAAGAATGTGAAAACAACAAATGTTCCACCATATCCTAAAGCTGTAATAATGAATACAAGTAATAAACGACCATTTTTTACGAGCTTAAGTTGATCTCGGAAGGTTGTTTTTACACCTTTTCGTAAATTAGCCGGTACTAGAATGCTGTTTGCAATAAGAGCAATGACTCCGATGATAATAATGACAAAAAATGCAGCTCTCCAGCCTAGTTGTTGTCCAATAAATGTTCCAAATGGTACACCAGTGACAGTAGCAACTGTGAGACCAGTAAACATAATTGAAATGGCACTGGCTCTTCGATTTTCCGGAACCAAATCAGCAGCTATAGTAGAACCAATTGACATGAATACACCATGTGAGAATGCTGATATTACACGTGCAACTAATAATAAACTGATTGTAGTAGAGATAGCAGCAAGACTATTTCCAATAATAAATACAACCATAATCCAAAGTAATAAAGTCTTACGCGACATTTTCGAAGTTAGGGACGTCAGGATGGGTGCTCCAAACGTTACTCCTAATGCATATATAGAAACAGTTAACCCAGCAGTGGTTACTGGAATACTTAAATCCTCAGCGATTAAAGGCAATAAACCAACACTGATAAATTCAGTTGTGCCTATTGCAAAAGCACTTATTGCTAAGGCAATCAATGCAAGAGTACTTGATAATTTACCTAAAACCAATTTGTATCCTCCTATTTGTTATGATTTACGATAAGCTTTCATTTCTTGAGAATAATAAAAATGAAAGAAAATGTAGTATGAATCGGCCGACAAATGTTATTATGTGATATATGTTTCATAAAGAAAAGTACGCACTTTAAAGTGATATAGATACCAAAAAGTAATATAGGTACTTTTTAGTGCCTTTAGGAAGGTGGATATTACTATGCAAAAAAAGAAATACAATATATCAGTGGAAGCAACATTAGAGGTGATTGGCGGTAAGTGGAAATGTGTGATCCTTTGCCATCTTACTCATGGAAAAAAACGGACAAGCGAATTAAAACGCCTCATGCCAAACATCACTCAAAAGATGTTAACCCAACAACTGAGGGAGCTAGAAGAAGATGGTGTTATAGATCGTATCGTGTATAATCAAATACCGCCAAAAGTGGAGTATCAGTTAAGCGAATATGGAAAAAGTTTAGAACACATATTGAATTCGTTATGCACTTGGGGAGAAACTCATATCGTCAAAGTTTACGGGGATAAGTCAGAGGTTTTAGAGGAAAGCATTTTAAATAATTAATTTTAACACTAACCATTGATGTAATGAGAAGTAATTTGAGAAGAAAACAGGTTCAATTAACTGGCTCTTAACGTTCAACAAGAAAAAAGATCGCCGCAGCGACCACATCTTTAACCCTTGAACCCGTTAATTTACGTGTAATACTGCACTATCTTTTAAAAAGATTCTAGATACGAATAGTTATTGGTTATTTATTTCCTTTATACAAGCCATAATAGTATGAATGACTACAGTTGGCTCTGTTAATTGTGGGAAATGACCGCTTTTTTCTGCAACGATATGTTTGCTATTTCGTGACAACGAAAGTAATTCTAATTGATTTTCTACTCTCTTTTTTCTAACTTCCTCTGGCATCATTCGATTTATTTGTCCGCCTGTAAGTACAAATACAGGTATTTCAGGAAAAGCGTCTAATTGATTAATTTGATTCACAGTTTCTTTGACAAAATGAACTTCATTGAATTGCTTATGGGAAGACAAGGTATTAAACATTGTAAATATCTTATTAATTGCTTTTACTGTTTTACCCTGGTATTCAGCAAGGCTTACATCTCTTGGGTGACTGGATTCTAGGAATACAATACCTGCTACTTCGTTTGGGTATAGTCGGGCATACAAATTTGCATACAAGCCACCTAGCGAATGTCCAACTAATAGGAATGGAGGTTCAAATCCCGCAATTGTCAATGCTTCACGTAGTGTTGAAACAATCGTTAATCCATCTTGGGGTTCTTTCGGTTTATCGCTACCAGCAACCCCAAATCGATTGTATGAGAACACTGATGAGGATTCCGCAATTTTTTGTAAAATTTTCATCCAACCTTCTATTGGTCCCGAACCACCGTTAATTAAAACTATGTTTGGTTTCCCATTCCCACTAACATTATATTGTAACTTCCCTCTTGATGTTTCCATTTGATATTTGTCTATTTTCAAGGGTAACACCTCACTTTTCGTTCTTCTTACCCTATTTACGTTTGTAGTAGGCAATACGTTTCATATACTCTTCTAGGCGAGCTTCTTTTTTGGTTCATTCTTTAACTATCTGCAAGGTGTTTCAAAATCTTTTCATGTTCATATCATCGTTTGGAAGGTCTTGGGGTTTGATCTATCTAATCACAGGCAAAATGATATAGTAATTGCCATTTTTTGTTTGTACTGTCGTAGTGATAAGCGGCTGTCAGTTTAATTGCAAACTCGTCTTGAAAAAGATATAGCCTATTGAACACAAGAAAAAATGACGTGCTACTTCACTTCACACGTCATTTTTTAATCAAAATGCACCAATCACGGACAAACTCATTGTTGATTTCACCTATTTTTCCCCAGCCACTTCAACATTATGTCTCACATGTGCACTCCGTATCGGCAGGAAGGTTCCAATTAGAGCGATTAATGCACTTATCAATAAGACATTGGTAAAGCCAGTTAGTGCCACTGCTGAAAGTGTTGCGAATATGACTAAATCCATCACTGAGTCAATGATAGAAAGTAAGGAAAGCGTAGTAGCTCGAACGTTTGAAGGAATACTATCATTGCTTAATTGGCTATAGATTGGATACCTTACTGCTCGGACAAACCTCAGTACAAAGAATGCTCCCAATATGACGAACAGGGACTCTCTCAACAAAGCCGATAAGATTAATCCAATTACAGCAAGAAGCCCTGTTGCGTTCATCAGAAAAATCCGTGAGAATCTGCTTGTCAACCAGCCAATTGAGTTTGACGCAAAATACCCCATAATCGATGCACAGGCATATACAACCCCTATATACATAACAGGTAGTCCCGCATCTGTCATTAACGGTTGGTTGAAATACTCATACACAGCTGAAGCGGGGATGAACACTAGCGACACATTTAAGAACATAACGAACAAATGTGGAGCCTTTTGAATCACATTTAATCCGCTTTTTACTTGTAAAAAAGGGTTTTCCCTATATTGAGTTACATTCCTCGGTTGTTTGATTCGTAAAATGAAAATCAATTCCACAAGATAAAAGAATACCCCTAATAAAATCAAAAGGATAAACTGTTCATTTTCGAGATCCTTTGCTAGATATGCACCGAATAGAACAGCAAAAATCATGGAGATAAACTCCGCCGATTGGATGTGACCCATTGCCTGGTCCATTTTGTTTTCCGCGCCATTTTCTTTTAAGGAATCATAGAGTAACGCTTCATCAGCACCTGAGAAAAAGGTTACTGAAAATCCGTTAATGAAGCTATATAAAAAGAAAACCCATGGTTCATAGGCAACCAATAACAATAAAATACTACCAATTTTAAAAAATGTCCCCACAAGAAAGGAGACCTTTGCCCCATAACGGTCTGCAAACACTCCGGTCGGAACCTCACCTATAAGAACTGCCCCACTCCAGAACATTAACACAATGAGTATTTCAGAAGCTGATAACCCTCTTGCCGTATAAAACAATGTTAAGACGGGAGCTAAAAAGCTAATTTCTCCAAAAAAACGAATCCAATATAAGACTCGAATGTTATGTCCTGCTAATGTACCCTTTAAATCTCTCATATTATTAATCTCCTACTCTAAATTTTTGAATGTATAAGTAGGAGTGTCTCGATTATTGTTCCGTACGAACGTTAAACGTTCACTCCACCTTTATGGTTTAAAAACGTTTTGAAATTTTTTAACACGGTAATTCCTCCTTATATGTAATATCCAGATTTTATCATATAAAGGTTATTTTTACATTTTGTTTTTAATTAAGTATTTGACTTATTATATATAACATGTTATATATAGTTTACAATCATTATATAACGTGTTATATATAACAAAAAGGAGCTATACACATGGATATGTTATTAATTAAACAATTACGAGAAAGAACTGGTGCAGGGTTAATGGAATGTAAAAAAACACTGTCATCTTTTAATAATGATTTGGAAAAATCGATTGAATTCCTTAAAGGAAAAGAGTTATCGAAAGCTGATAAGAAATCCGGTCGAAGCACGTTAGAAGGGTTAGTTCAAGGCTATCTTACTGAAGATAAAAAAGCCGGGGCACTAGTAGAAGTAAATTGTGAAACAGACTTTGTTGCCAAAAACATAAGATTCAAAGCATTTGTGAATGATATCTTACTGTTGATTACCCAGCACAATCCAAAGTCAGACGATGAATTATTATCGTTACAAATGACAGATGAAAGAACTGTTCATGAACAACTAATGTCGCTCATTACAACGTTCGGAGAAAATATACAAATTAGCCGGTTCACTTGCTTTACCACGAGTGGTAACAGTGTGGTAAGTTACTATGTTCACAAGGATTATTTAACAGAAGGGAAGCTAGGAGTATTATTACAAGCCTCCGTTCATCGTCCGGAAACCCTATTACAACCAGCATTCGATGACCTTCTGAAAAATATCTTGGTTCATATTGCTGCATCGACACCTCGATATGTGGATAGATCTCAAATTCCTACCGATATCTTGGAGCAACAAGCTGCTGTTTTTAGAGAATCTGCTGTCCAAGAAGGGAAACCAAATGACTTGGTGGAGAAAATTGTCCAAAACCGCGTAGAGAAATTCATTAAAACACATTGTCTGCTGGAACAAGGTTATGTAAAGGATCCGGATAAAACCATCCATGCACTACTTGACGAAGTAAATCAAACAATCGGAAACGAAACCATTCTGATTGAGCAATTTGCTTGCTTCGTCAAGGGTGAGGAGTCATAACGGATACGTATGATTGTAGATTGCTACTACTATTGTGTGATAAAATAAAGTACGATAATTTTTTGAAATTCGGGGGTTCACCTTATAATGTCACTTTCATACGCTATACTCGGACTACTCTCCTATGAAGACATGACAGGATACGATATTAAGTCTTCATTTGATAATTCAATACAGTGTATTTGGCCAGCACATTTAAGCCAAATTTATCGAGATTTAGGGAGTCTTGAAAGCAAAGGCTGGGTTCATTCTCGAATTGAAACTCAAGAAACTCGTCCTGATCGGAAAGTATATAGCATCAGTGATCAAGGAAAAAAAGAGCTTTTACAATGGTTACACAAAATGCCCAAAAACTTTGATTCAGTTGTACGCGACGAAATGGCGTTACGAACTTTTTTTGGCTCAAAAATAGATAAGGAAGATTTAATCCTACAATTAAAGATGCTTATCAATGAAAAAAGGGAAACTCTATTATTTTTAGAAGAAACCTCTGAAAAAATAAAGAATACCCCCTACGATTCAGAAAAAATGTACTGGTTATTTTCACTCAGAAAGGGCTACAAGATTGCAGAAGCTGAATTGGAATGGGCAGAAGAGTGTATAAAGGAACTGAAGAATAAGTAAAAATTCCGATTGAATAAGAGAAAACCATCTATTCTTATACATTCAGGTTCCGGTTTGAGGTGCATGTTCAAAAAACGATTAGAAATGACACCGAATAGACAAATGAAATAGCAGACAAAAAACAAGGTTCGTCTTACTACAAGACGAACCTTCGTTAATTAATGCGCCCGTTACTTTAAGTACATATTTTTTCACAAACTTCATAAATTATGCCAAAATGGCAATTACGATAATGAGAACTAATTACAACCTACTCGTTCTAAAACTCCAGTTCAACGGATAGGAATCACTGATAAAAGAATTTAATTGGAATGACATCATCTAATTTAAGGTAAATCAAGTTGAAATGCTTGATTTTCTTGAATTTTTCTAATGGTTATGATGTTATGTAAAAATTTTGTATAGTTTATGAGTCTTATCTATCAATGTCATTTAGGATGAATTAAGTTAGATATAAATATTAAATAGACGTTAGAGATACAATAACTTTTTTGTCAACAATGGGGGGATAATTTGTTGAAAAAAAATGCAGTAATAGTTTTATTGTTTTTTGGTTTATTGTTATTGGTAGCTTGTAAAAGCCAATCATCGTGGACTCTGAAAGCCTCTGAGTTTGATGAACTACCAAATAGTATAGGCAACATATCCACTCAGCACGATTCTCCTTTTGATTTTTCTGGGGCTTTCAATGAAGGAATTGCGGAGAAAACCGAATATGAGAATCCAACAGAAAAGTGGTTTTTAACGGGATTTTCTATTTCTGCTGGAAATCACCTCCCAGGTGAGGAAGTTCAAATTCAATTAGAGCAACATCCAGATGATTTGATAATCCGCTATCAATTAACGGAACGAAATGCGTCATTAGAAAAAATTAACTTAGTTAAGGAAGAAGTTAATACGAATCATCAATTCAAAACAAATTTACCTGACAAAGAAGGAGCTTTATATTTATTAAGTGCTGAGGTATTAGATAAGAACGAACAAGTTGAAGATACCTTGTTATCTTTGGTTGGAGTGCCTTTGCAATCAATGAATGCAAAACTTTATACTGACAAAGAAGCGTATCATCCAAATGATACAGTACTTTTACAACTAGAAAACTTTGGACCAACAAACTTGTCTTTTGGAGCACCCTATTTTTTAGAAAGATTCGAGAATAATAAATGGCAAAGGTTACTATTTGAAAATAAGGGTTTTGAGTCTATTGGCATAACACTTGAACCTAATAATATTTATGAACAATCTGTTGACCTTCCAAATTTACCACAAGGAAAATATCGAATAGTAAAAAGCTTCAATGGCGAAGGTACTGAGTTGGATGCGACACTTGCAACTAATTTTAAAGTGATAGAGTAATCAAATAATCAATAGTTGGTAATCTAAGCCAAATAATAATACAATAAAAACGTAGAGGTACAAGAACCTCTGCGTTTTCTTATGCGATTTACTCGTTTAAAAATATGTGATTTAACATATTATTTTCCTTGTGAATTAACTTTTTCTATGTCATAACCGAACTACTTACTAATTCTACTATCCTCCCTCAATAAAGAAAGCGAAATCTGCCGATTTCTCTCGTATTCTTAGATTTTCATATTAGCTTGTTTTTAATAATCTATAATTT
>JBLKRX010000010.1:0-165997 GCA_047608075.1 Ferdinandcohnia humi | reverse complement strand
AGCCCGGTACAATACCGAGTTCATGCCCTGCAAGCCGCCTAACGAAATAACCTGTCTAACTTTATGGGGTCACTTCAGGTAAAGGAGTCGTCTTTTTTTAGGATAGGAAATTTTGAGCATAGTTTTCCGGTGGGTCGGGAAATGGGACAGTGTACCTGTCCCTCTGTCCAAAAAAAGGATATTTTTAATAAAGGGAGAAATTTATTTTAAGGTATATTATTTTTTACGGTGAGGAGATCAAGGTATTGCATAATGAAATGTTTCAGAAACTAGAGAAAAAGCTTAAAAGTTGTAAGATTGAGGGGTTTGTTATTCATCAAGGCAATGAAAGAATGTTTGAATACTATAAGAATAAAAAAGTGCAAGAAAAACCTTCAAAGGTGTATTCCGTTACAAAGAGCATCGTTTCACTCTTAATTGGTAAACTGATAGAACTTGGATTACTAGAGAATATTCATAAGCCGATTTTTCATTATTTTCCTGAAATAGTGAACCAACACGATTCGAAGAAAAATGAAATATCTATTTTTCATTTGCTTACGATGACCTCAGGTTTGAAGGTTGTTCATTTCCAAGGATCAAAAAATTGGATTAAAACGATAGTCGAACAACCACTAGTATATACTCCTGGTTCAACGTACCAGTATAATTCGGGGGATTCTCATCTTCTTAGTGCTATAATTCATAGAGTTAGTGGGAAGACAACAGCTGCATTTGCTGATGAGCATTTGTTCGGACCGTTAGGAATAAAGAAATATAGTTGGGTTACGGATCCTCAAGGTATTCATGGAGGAGGATTTAGCTTATTTATGAACACCGAAGATATGCTCAAGGTAGGTCATTTGTATTTAAACGGGGGAAGGGTAAAATCAAGACAAATTATTTTATCAGACTGGATATCTCAATCAACAGAATCTTATAAGGTTCTTGAAACAAAGGAAAATGGTTCATTTGGTTATGGTTATCAACTGTGGACCTTTAGAAGTAATCATGAGAAGAATCCCATTGACTATTTTTATGCAAATGGGATCTATGGTCAATTCATTTTTGTGGTTCCTACATTAAACTGGGTTGTAGTTGTTAAAAGTCAATTGCAGTCTGAGGACCAGCTTTTACCGATGCGCTATGTTGAAGACCTGATACAATTTCAGAAGAACCACATATAATTACATATTATTATACATGAGGGCACGAGAATTGATTCATTTCTGGGGTACTAATTGATTTTCGGTACCTTTGACATATTAACTTTTTGAATGAGGGATTACTTTGATTAAAGATATAGATATTACAGATCAAAAGACAGCAGAAGCGGTTCTTCATGTTCAAATACCATCCTATAAAGTGGAAGCTGAAATAATCGGCTTTTATGATATACCTCCATTAAAAGATACCGTTACAACTTTGCGACATTGTGAAGAATCATTTTTTGGCTATTATATACAGAATGAACTATGCGGGGTAATCTCGTTCAAAACGGAAAATGATTTCATCGATATACATCGGTTGGTCGTACATCCAAACCATTTTCGAAAAGGGATTGCTCAAAAGCTATTGGATTATATAGAAAGCATAGAGGGGTATGCAGGAATAAAGGTAGCAACAGGTTCAAAAAATAAACCTGCAGTGAAGTTTTATCAAAAAAATGGTTTTCAAATGGTAAAACAAATAATGGTAAATGAACATCTCACACTAAGTCTTTTTGAAAAGCATGTTAATAATAGTAGTAAGTAAAATGTAGGTTTTAAAATCCATATTATTCCAAATGTGTTGGAAGTAAAAAAAGCCTCCAAGGTCGAAACATATCATAATATGTGATAGAATGATTTATTGACAATAGTACGGATTTTAGGGCAAAGACTCTTTCTAAAAAGATAGGTGCAGGAGTTTATGGATATAAAAGTAACTCAGAAGATGATAAAAGATAGGTGTGGTACTGTCTCCTTCAAAAGAGGAGACTCTTTTTATCGAGCAAAAAAAGTAATGTTTCTCCAATATAGATCTGATTTTTGTGAAGCCACAATCACTGGAGCAGAAGAGTTTCAGGTAACAATTAGTAAAGATGAAAAAGGCAATATACAAGCGAAATGTAGTTGTCCTACACTTGCCAATTTTCAAAAAGACTGCCAACATATTGCTGCAGTTTTAATAGCCATTTATGAACAGCAAAGAGAAGGCTCAACCAACCTACACGATCAATTATCAAATGATGAAGACTTATCAGAAGGCATCATGAGAATTTTTAGTGAAAAAGAAACTCGATTGAGTCGACACCAGATTCACTTTGAAAAAAGAGATGTACTTGATGTAAACTTCCTCTGCAGACCTATTGGTATTGGAATTAACCAGTATTTGATTGGGATGGAACTAGAAATCAGTAGGAGTAAGGTACATGATATTCGATTGTTTCTGCAGGATGTAAAAGAAGGAAAATCTAGTACAATAACGCCAACATTTATATACAACCCAAACCTTCATTGTTTTATAACCGAATCGGATGCAGTTATCCATCAACTTATCAGGGTTATCCATGACGAAAAGATCTTTTTAAATGGATTGCCGGAACATTCTAATTATATAGGTAGTAAGCAAACATTACTTATTCCACCTTCCTCTTGGGCAGTGCTCGTCCCTTTACTCACTAAAACACCATTGGTTCATTTTGAATATTATGGTAGTTCTTTAAATAGCCTACGAGTTGAGGATGGTCCGCCACCTATACAGTTTTCATTTGAAAAGGTAGTAGGTGATGAGTACCAATTATATGTAAAAGGTTTTGACAGAATAACTGTTTTTAACTCATATAGCTCTGTGCTATATGATGGAGTTATCTACCAGTTAGATAAACAGGACTGTGATCGATTATACGAATTATATCAAATGCTACCATCTCCGGATGAGAATCATATTCCCATTAAACAGAAACAGATGGAATACTTTTTTAAAAGAATTGTACCAGGTTTAAAGAAAATCGGGGAGGTCAAACTTTCCAATGAAGTATCTCGAGAATTTTTAAAAACACCGCTGATTGCCAAACTTTATTTGGATCGTTTGAAAAATAAACTGCTTGCAGGACTGGAATTCCATTATGAAAATGTTGTAATTCAACCATTAGACAACCGAGACGTTCCAAAAGGTCCAATGATTATAAGGGATATGGAAAAGGAAGCGGAGATCCTACAGATTATGGATGAGAGCGGGTTTGCCAAAACAGATGGTGGCTATTATATGCATAATGAAGAACTTGAATATGATTTTCTCTATCATGTAGTTCCTAGGCTTCAGCAGCTTGTTCAAATATATGCTACTACTTCTGTCAGAAACCGAATCATAAGAAAGAATGCTTATCCAAAAATTAAAGTAAAGGTAAAAAAAGAACGTATGAACTGGCTGGAATTTACATTTGAGATGGATGGCATTGCTGATAAACAAATTCGAGAAATTCTAGCAGCGTTAGAGGAAAAACGTAAATATTTTCGCCTTCGCAATGGCTCACTTCTCTCTCTTGAAACCAGAGAAATGGAAGAAATCCAACGTTTTTTGAAAGCAGTTCCGATTCAGAATGATGAATATGAGACAACCCTAAATATGCCAATGATAGACAGTTTGAAACTTCTTGATTCTATTGATGAAAGTCAAGTCTTTTCGGTTGAGAAATCCTTCCGTCAGTTTCTGGACGATATACGCAATCCTGGCCACTTGGATTTCCCGGTACCACAAAGTTTAGATATGATTTTAAGAGATTATCAAAAGCACGGTTATAAGTGGATGAAGACACTTGCTAGCTACGGCTTCGGTGGTGTTTTAGCTGATGATATGGGCCTCGGTAAAACATTGCAAAGTATAACGTTCATTGTTTCTGAGCTTTCACGTATTCGGGAAAAGGGACTCCCAGTTTTAATCGTTTGTCCATCATCGTTAACATATAATTGGTTAAATGAAATCATAAAGTTTGCCCCAGATATCCAAGCAATTGTAATAGATGGTAATAAAGCGGAGCGAAATGAACTTCAAAAAGATAGTACTACTATTGATGTTATTATAACGTCCTACCCGTTGCTTCGACGTGATATAAAGTGGTATGAAAAGCAGCAGTTTCATACGGTATTCTTTGATGAAGCACAGTCATTTAAGAATCCCATAACACAGACGGCTCGAGCCGTTAAAAGGATACAAGCTGATAACAGGTTCGGACTTACTGGGACGCCAGTTGAAAATTCTCTTGAAGAGCTTTGGTCTATTTATCATGTTGTCTTCCCGCAATTATTTCAAGGGTTAAGGGAATATAGTCATCTCTCTAGGAAGACCATTGCAAGAAGGGTACGTCCATTTTTACTTCGTAGGATAAAGGAAGATGTGCTTCAGGAGTTACCAGATAAAATTGAATCTATTGAATCTGCAGAGCTACTACCTGAACAAAAGAAATTGTATGCCGCATACTTGGCTAAGCTACGCCATGATACATTAAAGCACCTCAACAAAGATACGATTCGAAAAAATCGAATACGAATTTTGGCTGGGTTGACACGATTGCGTCAAATATGTTGTCATCCTGCCTTGTTTGTAGATTTATATAATGGAAGCTCTGCAAAATTTGAACAACTACTTCAAATCTTAGAAGAGTCCAGACTTGCTGGAAGAAGGGTGTTAGTATTTTCTCAATTTACAAAAATGCTAAAACTTATAGGTAGAGAGATTACTTTACAGGGACAATCTTACTTCTACCTCGATGGTCAGACTCCTTCAGATGAAAGAGTGGAAATCTGCAATCGTTTCAATGCTGGTGAACGAGATTTGTTCCTGATTTCATTGAAAGCTGGAGGTACTGGATTAAACTTAACAGGTGCTGATACAGTTATTCTATATGATCTTTGGTGGAATCCAGCTGTTGAAGAGCAAGCTGCAGATCGGGCTCATCGAATAGGTCAAAAAAATACTGTACAGGTTATTAAGTTAGTCGCACGTGGTACAATTGAAGAAAAAATAAATGAACTCCAGGAAAAAAAGAGAGCTCTTATTTCAGACCTTATTGATTCAGAAGAAACAGCATCCTCAGCTTTATCCGAGGAAGATATTCACGACATTTTAATGATATAAAGACGTAGGCACTACTTTTGATCAGGTAGTGCCTTCTCTTATTATTTAACAATAATATATTTAGTTAGCGATATGCATTAAAAAAAACTTGATTGGAATAATTCGCAATTATTGAAGAACATTGATAAAACGAGTATAGTCAAGTGAGAGCTATTGTGTAAGTGGAGGGATAATATGTATTTGTTATTGTCTATCATTTTATGTGGTTTATTAGGGTTTGCTTTATTGATGATGGGTCCACTTGATGGTGGTATTATTGCATTTGCAATCGTAGTGGGCTGCATATTTAGAGGTTTATATTTACTTCACGATATCCATAAGCGAATAGTTGTACTTGCGCCATCAAAAAGTAAAGTTCAACAAGTATACGAAGATTATATAAAAGAAAAAGATAAGGATGTTAATGTCTAAGGTCATTTTCATAGATAAAGAATACCTGAATTTTCGGTGAGGGTATTCAGAAAGAAGATGCCTATTCATCTTCAAATTAAAATATGAGTTAATGTCTTGCTAGCATAGTAAGGCATTTTTTAAAGAAAAAAACTATGAAATTATAGAAAGTTCATGAAAATATGTTTTTGAAATAATAAATATATTATAATTGGAACCGTTGGTAATCTAGGTTTAGAGTCTTTGTAGACTAGAAAGTGGTGTAATGTATGAACAAACAGACAACAGTGACAATTTTTTCATCGATACAATGGCTGTTTTTTATTTTTGCAAATACGGTGGTTGTTCCAATTTCGATAGCAAATGTGTTTGAGCTTGGCCCAGGTACAACAGAACTGATGATGAAGAGCTCGCTCATTTTTACAGGACTTGCATGTATGTTTCAAGGATGGCTTGGACATCGTTTTCCATTGATGGAGGGGCACTCAGGTTTATTATGGGGACTTATTTTAAATTTAGGTTTATCCGCATCCTCCATAGGCATGAGCTTGACATCAATTGGTGGGGGAATTGCTTCCGGAATAATACTCGCATGTGTAATCACACTCATTTTAGCTTCGTTTAACGGGGTCTCACTTCTGCAAGCTATATTCACTCCTATGGTCATGTCAGCCTATTTGTTTTTATTAACGTTTCAGCTCATTTTTATCTTTTTTGAAGGCATGTTCCCGTTAACTGAAGAGGGAACAATAAATGTTCCGGTTAGTATTTTTTCGGTAGGACTAGTGATCCTGGTTGCTGTGTTAAAGCTTAAAGGAAACAAAAGCATCAGTAACTTTTCTATCTTAATTGGCTTAGTAGTGGGATGGATTCTTTATAATCTTATTTTCCCAAACAGTACAACGGACACGGCACATTCATTTGATGTCACGTTTCAGCTTTTTCCTTTAGGGCAACCGAATTTGGAATACGGGATTATCGCAGTAACCTGCTTTGCTGTACTGATGAATTTAAGTAACACAATGGTCTCCATCCAAGCGGGAGAAAAGCTATTAAACCAGGGAAGAACGAAAAAGGAAATACGTAACTCTATCTTTATTACTACGATTTTTACAATTATCGGGTCAGGCTTTGGACTTGTACCTTATACCCCATTCACATCCACAATTGGATTTTTACAAAGCACAAAAATCTATAAACGTACACCGTTTTTAATTGGTGGAGGATTACTTGCACTTATGGGAATAATCCCGGTATTTGGTTCTTTTCTTGTAACAATGCCTGTTTCAGTGGGGAATGCTGTTCTCCTTGTAGCCTATCTACAGTTATTCGGAACGGCATTTAGCAGTTTAAATGGAAAAACATTTAACTCGAACACAATTTTTCGTTTAGCAGCACCTGTATTGATAGGGGTTTGCCTAATGAATATCTCACCAACGGTTTTCACAAGTTTGCCAGTACTCATTCAACCATTTATTACAAATGGCTTAATTATGGGTGTTATTATATCAATTGTTCTAGAAAACATCGTAAATTGGAAGAAGCTCGAAACTGAATAACCTATCTTAACAATTAGTGGGGGATGAATCCGAGTAAGGTATATAATTGAGAGGGGTTTCAAAGCCATGCTGAATAAAGGTAAAGCCTCTGGCGGATGCCACAGATTTTCAAAGGAAGTTTTTCGAGCAGGCTCGAAAAAATCTGTGTACAGATATGCCAAGGCGCATTTGATTAAAGGGGGAACTAACAATGGTCAAATCAGCATATTGGATAACAAATGTACTTCTCGAAAAGGGCTATGAATACGAGGACGATTTCGTTTCACGTACAGTAACAGAACTATGTCATATTAAAATTGAAGATGGGAAAATTGCTAGTATCGTATTAAGCGAAACGGAATTAACGGATAATTTTGAAAAAATCGACTCGAAACAGTTGCTCATGCTCCCAGCTTTTAAGGAAATGCATATTCATATCGATAAAACCTACTATGGTGGACCATGGAAGGCTGTAAGACCTGCAAAAAGTATTCTTGATAAATTTGCGGAAGAAGCAGAGCTATTACCAAAACTGCTACCGACAGCAAAAGATAGAGCAGAGAAGATTTTAAAAACAGTTCTTGGTTTCGGTTCGACGCATGTTAGAACCCACTGTAACATTGACCCTGTAATAGGGTTGAAAAATTTAGAAGTAACGAATCAAGCACTTGAAACTTTCTCAGGTAAGCTCTCACACGAAATTGTTGCATTTCCTCAACACGGCCTGCTCCGCTCCAATATGGTGGAACAAGTGAGACAAGCCTTGAAGCAAGGTGCAACGATTGTAGGAGGGGTGGACCCTGCAACGGTTGATGGTGATATGGAAAAATCATTGAACACTATTATGGAACTTGCTGTTGAAGCAAATGCCGGAGTAGATATCCATATACATGATAGAGGAGAAATTGGAATTCAAACAATGAGTAAACTTGCAGATTTAACAGAGGAAGCGAGCTTGCAAGGAAAAGTTACAGTGAGCCACGCCTTTGGATTCGCGAGTGAGTCGAGTACTGCAGTTGAGTTGGCTGAAAGATTTGCGAAGCTGGGTATTTCCGTGGCGTCTAGCGTACCAATTGGAAACCTAATCATGCCAATCCCGATGCTTCATGAAAAAGGCGTAAAAGTTGTATTAGGTACAGATAGCATGACTGATCATTGGTCTCCATTCGGTAACGGCGATAATCTAGAAAAAGCGGGACGACTAGCAGAACTATACCGCTATTCTAACGAACGCTCTCTTTCACAAGCGTTGGGTTATATTACAGGAGGAGTAACTCCTTTAGATAGAAATGGGGAGCGTTTGTGGCCAAAGGTGGGCGACGAAGCAAACGTCGTATTTGTTAACGCAAGCTGCTCTGCTGAAGCTGTTGCGAGAAGAGCGGACAAACGTGTTGTGGTTTATAATGGGAAGGTTGTTTCAGGAACTTTTTAAAGTGAATATAGAGAAACAAGGTGCATGAGTCCTAGTAGGGCTTATGCACCTTTTACTTACCTACATGTTTGTTTCTGAATCCAAACTGTTTTAGTAAAGCCTTTGACTGGATATACTTATGGATAAAATATCAAATATATGGAATACGATTATCTCATTTAATTCTATAATGAAAAAAACGCCATTGAACGGCGTTTATAGAAAAAATATGGAGGGAAATCTATTGTTGATTCTTTCGGTCTTGGTTTGTTAGATTATTTACTGCATTTTTCGTTGCATCAACCGCATTCATTGCCGCATTTTCAGTTGCTTCAAGTGCATTGTGAACGGCTTCAAATGCTTCACCAGCCGTACTTTTAACACCTTCTGCAAAACCTCTATCTCCCTCTTGGTTATTTTGGTTGTTATTGTTTGTCATATCAATCACCTCCTAAACAGCAATAGGTTATGCATTTCAACATTTTTTATTCTGTCAATAGATAATGTGGTTTAAACAATAAACAAGGCACTTAAAATATATAATGCCAGTGCGATAACACCACCAATTGATGATAGTTTTAATTTATAACGGGCATAATCGACAAGTTCCATATCCAAAATAGAAGCTGTTGTAATGGTTGTGTCTCCCAAAGGTGACGTAACTGCACCAAACGCTCCACTAGCAAAAACTGCCCCAACAGTTAAAGGTATGGAGGCTCCTGTAGAAACGGCTAATGCAATCCCTAGGGGCATAAAGAGACCCCAAGTTCCCCAGGACGAACCAATAAAATAGCCAACTATAGAGCCAATGAGAAAAATAGTTGCTGGAGTTAGAAAAGCCGGTAGAAAAGACCCTAAAGTTGAACTAATAAAAGATGAAAATCCTAAATCTTCTGCAGCCAAGGTTAAGGACCAGATTAGAATAAGTAGACTTATGGCTTGCATCATTTGGTTGCCGCCATCATAAAAGTGGTATAGGACTTCGTTTAAAGGCTGCCATCGTATTATATAGAATACAAATGTTAAGATAAGTGTTAGAAAGACTGCTAAAAGCATTACAAAAGTTGTATCTGCCATCGAAAATGCTTCGAAAAGAGTCTTTGCTCCCATTGATGTTCCATCTTCCCACAATAAATACAATGAAAGAGCTAGCAAAAGTAAAACTGGGATTAGTAAATTCCACGGTTGCGCTTTTACCATTGATAATTCTTTTTTGATTCCAATTCTGTGAAATTCGTGTTCCTCTTCTTCAAGATCTACATTAGATAGCTGACCTTTTCTCTTCTTGGAGGGCCATAGAGTTTGGATGATTCCAATGAGAAACATTACAATTGCATAGAAATTAAACAAAATACTTAAAAGAAATACTTGGTAGGGAGACATTCCTAGATCAAGGTCCTGTATAGCTCCTTCAACAAGGGATACCATAAATCCGACAAAGGCAGTCGCAACAGGTAATAATACAATCACCGATTCTGTAGAAATATCCAATGTCATACCAACCCTCTGTTTGGGAAGATTCATTTTTTTTATCAATGCTTTAATAATTGGACCTATCATCATAATTCGGAACATAGGCATCATAAAGGTAAAGGGTAAAGTAAACCAGATTAAACCAAGTAATCCTCGTTCACTTTTAATTCTCGTTCCAATCCAATCAGTGAAGCCTTTTATACCTCCAGCTATGTTCATCATTCCGACTAATCCACCAAAGACATAGAGAAAACTAGCGATCTTAATGTTCGTTTCATCCGATAGAGTAGTGACAATATATTTCACAGATTGTTGTGTACCAGCTAGTATATCTGCACTCACAAGTATAGAACCGACAAGAAGACCAACTACAAGTCCAGGTAAAATATCTTTTAACCATACTGACATTCCAATCACGAGTAGGAAGGGTAATAGAGAAAGCCATTCTTGATTCAATATTCTTCCTCCTTAACCGGGGGTATCTAAACATAGATTTTACTAGTATTTCAATAAATCATGTTTATTATTACTAGTTCTGCGCCCTTCCAATTTTGCTGATTTTACTTAATAATAGAGTTAATTGGAAATTTTGAGAGGAGAAGGTAGCGCATGTCATTAAATGAAGGGTTCGTTGAAGTAACAGGAGGTAAGGTTTGGTATCAAATCCATGAGTCCGTGAAAAAGAATACACCTGTTATTATTCTTCATGGTGGGCCAGGCTCTTCGCATTATTCATTACAGGGATTACGAATTTTAGCGGAGGATCGACCGGTTATTTTTTATGATCAATTAGGTTGTGGAAAATCGGATCGTCCAACTGATAATTCGTTATGGACAATTGATCGTTTTGTAGAGGAGTTAGGTTTAATTAGAGCTGTACTTTCCCTTGAAAGGTTCCATATTCTTGGCCATTCTTGGGGAACAACTTTGGCTGCAGCATATTATTTAGATAAACCGGAAGGCGTTAAGAGTATCATTTTTTCAAGCCCATGTTTGAGTGCACCAATGTGGGCCGAAGACCAAGAAGAAAATCGGAAAAAGTTACCGCTTAATGTCCAACAAACATTAAAGGCTCATGAAGAAAAAGGTACAACTGATTCTGAGGAGTACAAGGAAGCAACTAATATATTTAATAATCATTTTGTTTGTAGACTTGATCCATATCCTGAGTTTCTTGCCGAAGGAAAGAAGTACAAAAATCCAGATGTATACAATATTATGTGGGGGCCGTCAGAATTTTACGTAACTGGAAATCTTAAAAAATTCGACTGCACCTCTGAATTACATCAAATAAAGATTCCAACCCTTTACACCTGTGGTCGATACGATGAGGCAACACCAAAATCTACTGAGTATTTCAGTAGCCTAACACCAAATAGTCAATTCCATGTGTTCGAACAAAGTGCCCATATGCCATATCTTGAAGAACAAGAAGAGTATGTCAGAGTAGTAGGGGATTTTTTAAGAAAGACTGATTCATAGTAATCTCATAGGGCATGAAAACCCTTGAAAACGCATTTGCATTTTTCTTCGTGCGTGGGCTTTCGATGATGCTTCTCAAAGCCCTGCGGGAAAAGGGTGTACAGGTGAGATCCCACAGGAGCTTTAGAAGAACAAAGCCTTAAAATCGCCACTTCCTATGGCAACAGCTTTGTGACCAACATCCTGTTGCCCTGATGAGGCTCACGGGCCGACTGCGGCAAGCGAGTGCTAGAGGGAGAAATCACAAATCAAATGTAATACATGGCTAACGTCAAAAAAGGAAATAGCATCAATCTTTTAGAAAGGCTCTTTTCGTAAACTTTGTTGCTCGATGTACCAATTTAGTGATGACTTCTGATAAGATTTGGTGAATGCAAGGCAACTTAATTAGTTCAGGGATCTATTCTGACAGCTTTAATGATTTCAAGAGTAATCGTGTCAGAATAATATATCCTTCTGTAAAAACTTAATAGTAACCCTGTTCGAAAAACACAATCTATGCGAAAACAGCCTTTAGAAAAGCCCCTTTTTATTTAATAATTTTTATAAAAATTCCAAATGGCTTACAAAATAATAGGAGGAATTGTGTTAATATTAAATAGAATATTATAAATCCTGGTTGTCAGAATCAATAAGGTAGAGAAAAGACATATAATGCTAATTTAATAGATACTATCCATTGTGATAAACTCTTTAAGACTTAAAGGAGATTTAGTGAAAATCGGGTTTCTAATAATGTCAATCAGTTATGTATTTGATATTTCCGAATAAAAGTGAGGCAAAGCAGATTGAATATAATTGCAGTTTTACCAACAATGGTTTTATTGTTAGGTTTGTATTTCGTTACAATCGGTTTGTGGGAAATAAGAATAGGGGTAGATAGAAAGAAATATGTTACTTATATGTTTTCAGGATTGTTTCTAATTTTAATAGTAACTACTTTATTGCGATTTGGTATTAGTTTGTAGTTCTTGTACAAGAAAACTTGAATAAGCAATTTTTTAAAAGGATAGAAGGAAAAACGTTGCTAATTTAATTCAACTTCCCCGAGAGCTAGCTGATCCTGGTTGCTCCTCAGAATCATTTTTAGTAAGACCTCAGACTTTCCCCTTTTTTATCATATATTATTCAAGTTGCACATTTCTAAACTATTTACGTTTATAGAACCCATACTACATACAAATGAATAATGAATGGAGGTGTAAAGTATGCAAAAACGTATATTGTTAATTGAAGATGACTTGGAAATCAGTAGACTGGTAAAAGGTCATCTTGAACAGGAGAATTATACAGTGCTTACGGCATTTGATGGTGAGACAGCTTTGGACATTTTAAGAAAGGAACAACTTGATTTAATCTTGCTTGATTTAATGCTTCCAAAGGTAAGTGGAATCGAAGTGCTTAAGTTAATACGAGACACGAGCTTGATTCCTGTATTGATTATTTCAGCAAAAACAAGTGACATTGATAAAGCGCTAGGTCTTGGTTTTGGTGCGGATGATTATATTAGTAAGCCATTCTCAATGATAGAACTAACGGCGAGGGTACATGCTGCCATAAGAAGGGCCACTCAATATCTAACTAAGGAGACAACATCTACAACTAATTCACTTCATTATCAAAATCTCTCACTTGACTTAAATACGTTTTCAGCTCAAATTGATGGAAAATCCGTTCAGCTTACTTCAAAAGAGTTTCATATGCTTAAATTATTTATGACCAATCAGAGTAGGGTGTTTACGAAAGAACAAATTTATCATTTTATTTGGGAGGATGATTTCTACGGAAATGAAAATGTTATAAATGTGCATATTAGAAGGCTTCGTGAAAAAATTGAAGAGGATCCGTCAAAGCCAAAGTTTATTCAAACGATTTGGGGTATCGGATACAAATTGGGTGAGTAGCTTATGATTCTATTATTAAGTGTCGTCATCTTGATCTTAGTATTGATTATCCTATGGCAATCACTATCTCGAAGAAAAATCAAACGAGACCTCGTGGAAATAAGTAATACATTAAATACGATTATTAAACTCGAGTCAGCAGAAAAAGTGCTTATGCAGACAGATCAGAAGGTGATTCAACAATTCCTTATTCAAATCAACCGTCTCTTGGATTATAACCACAAAGTTATTGCGGATTATTCCAAAACAAAAGAGAGTCTACGTAAAATGCTCTCCAACATATCACATGATCTAAAAACGCCGTTGACGGTTATTTTGGGATACGTTGAAAAGCTAAAGATAGATCAGATGCTCACTCCCGAAGAACGAGATGAGGTAATTAACCGTCTTCATCAGAAGACAATTGATGTTATCAATCTAATGAATCAATTTTTTGATTTGGTAAAAATTGAATCTGACGGTTATATGCTTCCATTAAAAAAACTATCAATTAATGAAATGTGCAGGAAAAATGTCTTGGAATTTTATGAGCTTTTAAAAGCAAAGGGACTGCAAGTGAAGATAGAAATTCCAGAGCAGGATTTTGACATCCTTGGAAATGAAGAGGCAATCAACCGTATTCTCAATAACCTAATTTCAAATTCAATCCGATATGGGAGTGATGGAGGGGTATTTGGAATTACCGTTAGAGAAGATGGGGATAGCGTTGCCATCGACGTTTGGGATAGAGGTAAAGGAATCGAAGCACATCATCAGGAACATGTATTTGAAAGGTTATATACGTTAGATGATGCGAGAAATCCTCATTTTCAAGGAAGTGGACTAGGACTCAGCATTACAAAGAGCCTAGTTGAAGCAATGAAGGGCTCCATTCATCTATCTAGCACTCCTTATGAAAGAACAGTGTTTACATGTAAATTTAGGCGACTTACGTATTGAGGTGTCAAAGGATACCTCTTTTTTTAGTATTTATTATCTTGCTGAGTTCTAATTGTATGAATTAGGTCAGCTTTTAAAGGTCCCATCTTGAATTTCTATGAATATAAAAAAACTATTATATGCCTATTTAGTGTACCGTAAGAAATTTGTAAGATATAAGACAGAAAAAAGATATTTTCATTTTTTATGATAGTTGTAACAAGGTTCTAGGAGGCAAAAAATGAAGGAAATACTACGTACAAATGAACTAACAAAAAGAGCGAAAGGGAAAGAGCTTGTTTCATCTCTAAATCTTCGGATTAAGCAAGGCGAAATTTATGGGTTTCTCGGTTCTAATGGTGCAGGAAAAACAACTATTATGAAAATGCTAACGGGAATCATATTACCGACTAGCGGGGATATCGAATTATTTGGTCAAAAGCTTACTAAGAATTCAAAATCTGCACTAAAACGAGTCGGGAGTATTATTGAGTATCCGGTATTTTTTGAACACCTAACTGCTCTAGAAAATTTAAAGCTACATTGTGAGTATTTAGGGTTTTATGACAATAAGGCAATTAAAGAAGCCTTAGATTTAGTTCACTTACACGATATTGAAGACAATGTCGTGAAGTATTTTTCACTTGGGATGAAGCAGCGTCTCGGTATTGCTAGAGCGATTATAACGAAGCCAGAACTACTTATTTTAGACGAACCAACAAATGGTCTAGATCCAATTGGAATAAAGGATATCCGAGATTTAATCCTGATGCTTAATAAAGAATATGGGATTACCTTTCTTTTATCCAGTCATATTTTAGGTGAGATGGAACAGGTTGTAGACAGAATAGCTGTTGTAAATAGAGGAAAGTTAATAAATGAGGTTACATTAGCAGAAATTCGAAAGCTGCGTACAGATTATATCGAGTTAGTACCAACAAATGAGGTAGTAAAAGCCGTATATATACTAGAACATGAGCTTCAAATTTCGAATCTGAAAATTATTCAGGACAATCGTATTCGGATATATGATCAATCTATCACTCAAAATGATATTACCAAAAAGCTGATAGCCCATAATATTGAAATTGAAGAAATTAGAAAACAAACACATTCATTAGAGGATTATTTTTATGAACAAATCAATGGGGGTGGAATCAATGTCTAAACTAATTTTACTAGAATGGAAGAAAGCAAAACAGAATATGATATTCATGGAACTTGCGTTTTATATCATCATCATCATGTTCTTACCTGTATTTTTCATCAAAGTAGTTAACGGAGCGTTTGGTCAAAGCTTTGATATCTTCATTGAGCTTATCAAATCAATGGAACTAAGCTTTGCATTATTCGGAGCATCTTTAATCAATCATGTATTTATTGAAGAATATAAAAATAAAACCATGTCTCTTTCATACAGTTACCCAATTTCTAGAAAGAAGCTATTTAGTGCAAAGATACTTTTTATAGCCCTGTTTGTTTTTTTAGTAACCGTCCTATCTTTTCTGCTGACAGGAATAACAACAGTTATACTTGATCAATTTTTTGATGTGATACAATTTCAGGTAACCGGTTCGGATATTATAGCTTATCTTGGTGCTACGATATTTCGTTCGATTATTGTTTCTATTGTAAGCTTTATTCCTCTCTTTATGTTTGGTGTTTGGAGAAGAGCTACAGTTCCAACTGTTACTTGTGCTATATTTGCCATGCAATTACCCAATTTCTCTGAAATGTTTAATCTGGATCGTGATTTTGTAATATTCGCTTTGGTTTTACTAGGAGCCGTTAGCCTGTTCCTTGCCATCAAAACAGCTGATACTGTAGGTGAAATTTAGAAGTTTGATGATACCAATCTTCATGGAACTAAACAACATTGATACTTCCTTTAATAACACTACCTACAATAAGCATTAGGGGAACCTAGAAGGAGGATGGTTCAAATATAATGATAAAGCACGGCAGGTTGGAGGAACTTCCACAAACAGATAATCGAGATCATTTGATAAAAGGTGAATAATAATTACTAGATGTTATGGCATATTGCTTATGAGGATTGAGTCAACAATAATAATGAAATTTTATCGGTAAGGAATATCGTGTCATTTTTAACCTATCTCGTTTTCTGTTGGATATATTATTCAAACGGAATCGAACAGATATAATTATTTTTAATGGCTGTTTTCGCAAACTTTGTTGCTTTTGTATTAAGTGGACAGTTATGTTTACAGAAGGGTAATTAGAGCGCATGGCACGAGACTCCAACGGGAAATGAAATAAGGAACGTCTACTAAGGACCGCCACGTCCTGTTGCGAACGTAGACGAGCACATCCTGTGCAAGTCAGGTGAGATCCCGCAGGAGCGCAGCTCACGAGCAGGCTCACGGACCGCCCGCGGAAAGCGAGTGTCAGGAGCGGAAATCACCAATCTATGTAATAGCGCCTTTTTGAATAAAGCAAATAGCAACAATCTTTTAGAAAAGAGCCTTTTTAATAATTATATCTGCATTACATCTTTTACCATTGTTAACTTGAATATAATCATTTTTTCTATCCAGCAGCAGCCTTTAGACATGAAAAGGACATCTACCATGAGATGTCCTTAAGTTTTTACTTAAATAAACCGGTAAACTGTTGAATAGCTAAAATTACAAATAATACAATACAGGCTGTTAGTACAATGTTTGTTAAGATACTATTTCGATAATCTTTCGCAATCTGCTTAGAATTCAATAACCACATTATACTTAGTGACAAAAATGGCATAAAGAGTGCACCAAGAGCTCCATATAAAATAATAAGTTCGACTGGTTTACCGAAGAAGAGTAAAAGCATTGGTGGAAATGTTAGCCACGCTAAATAGGCACGATAGGCTGGATCCTTTTCCGTTACTGTTTGGTTTTGCTTTTTCTGAATTAAACGAACAAAATCAGCAAATAGATAAGGAACTCCATTCCATACTCCTAAAAGGGAGGAGAACGCTGCAGACCAAAATCCAATTAAAAAGAGCCAGGTAAAGAGACGACCGTACTTATCACCAATCATATCTGACAATTGATACAAGCCTTCCTCTCCCTGTATTTGAATACCGGTTCCATATAAAAATTGACTTCCTACAATTAAGAGGGAAACTGTAAATAAAGCCGTCATAAAATAGGCTGCCTTTGAATCCAATCTCATCATCGGAATCCAGTCCTTGCCTTTCCAGCCCTTCTCCTTTAACCAATACCCATAAGATGCCATTGTTATAGTTCCTCCTACACCACCGATTAATCCAAGTACAAGCATGAACGAACCGTCCGGAATGGTTGGAACAAACCCTTTTAAGAAATCACCAAAATGAGGTAAAAAGAGGGCTGCAGACCCTATAACGGTTATAAACATTAATCCAATTAAGAGCATCATAACCTTTTCAAAAAGGAAATATCGTCCTGTCCATACTAGTAAAAATCCAATAATTGCATGAATAATTGCCCATGACCAAAATGGCATAATCGGAAACATGGCTGACATTGCAAGTGCGCATGCAGAAGTTGCAGCTGCTCCATAAACAAAGCCCAAAATAACAGAATAGATTCCAAAATATCCTGTTGCCCATCTTCCCATTTGTTGCCAACCTTCAATTATCGTCTTGCCTGTTGCAAGATGGAAACGGCCAACACCTTCATTTAGGAAGTATTTTAAGATGGCACCAACAACAATTGCCCACACAAAAGAGAGCCCAAAGCCTGCCCCTGCAACTAGTGCAGCGACGAGATCACCAGTTCCTACTCCTGTAGCTGCTGCAACGAACCCAGGTCCAATCATTGCGATTCGTTTTTTAAAGCTCTTTGGTGCATACACATTATTATTGATGTTAATTTGTGACATAAAGAATACCCCTCTCTCAATGTAATCGTATACATTTTTCGTAAAATTAAGATATATTCGGATATTTTACCAAGCTTTTATGGTATATTATTGAGGATATAGAACTAAAACAGCCTTGTGAAAATGGAATTGGTTATCTTAAAATTTTAAAGAGGAAAGTAGAATAGCACTATTTTTTATTACTATTTTATTAATGCTTGCGTTGATAAAGTGATTTGGATGATTGCAAGTATAAATAAAAAACTTGAAATTGTAATTAGAATGCAACTAAAAAAAGCCAACATTCATTTTGAAAATTAGGGTATCGAAGAGGAGATAGAGAAGTATAAAGATATTTGAAAAGGAGATAAACAAACAAGGCAACTAAATCGGGGTCTAGTTACCTTGTATCGATATTAGTTTAACGTTAGTGGAATTTCGAGATCTAAATCTACAATGTCATAATGATCCTCTACTCCAGTAATTATCCATGCTTTATTCAGATGTAGTGTGAGTTCCTTTGGAAATTCATTATTAAAATAAACGGATGGTGTAAATTCTAGAGATATGTTACCTTCCGGATTCGATGCGGTTGTTATATATTTTGATTGCTTGTTTAGTTCATAGACATTTCCAAGTTCATCTGTTATATATGGGAAATCTTTTATTTTGGCAGCAAATTCAACCTCAAACTTTTTGGCCACATCCACGTTCAGATCTACTCTCATACTAGTTGGACTTATGGTAAACTTGTTTATTGTTGTATCAATGATTCTTGAGTCGAAATTGGAAATAGGGATTTCTGCATTTATATTATAAACCATTGAATCTGCTAACTTTGTATGATCAAAAGGTATTTCCATATTAACCTCTTCTTTGAAGCCTTCAACTTTTAAATGTACCGCGGAAGGTTTTCCTGCTAAGAAATTTTGTACTTGTTGCTCCGTTAAATGAAATCGTGATTCAATGAGAATGGTATTCTCTCTGACATATTCATCATAACTTACAACACCAGGAACTTGTTCACCAAAGTCAGTCGGTTCAATTGAAAAACTAGTTACGTCCTTATTTTGTGTAATATCACCTTCAATTTTTGCAATGAAGCTAAGCGTGTTTTCCTCTAAATTCATAGAATCTATGCTAATTTTATTTCCATTCATATTGAGTGATAATGGGGTAAAAGGTGAATACCCGTGTTCTAACGCTACTTTTTTACCTTCGTAATTTCCAACATTATTTTGTAACCATTCTACTGGCATTCCAAAAAAAGGAACTTCTCTTACAATGGAAGCAAAGGTTGGTGAAACAATTATTGCTCCTAGGAAAAGGGAGGCGGCTGTAGTTATGGCAATAACGAATCTTTTAATCCATTTTTGCTTATTTGAATGGGAGCTAATATCGTTACTTTCAACTATATTGGGTACATCATAAGCAAATTTAATAAGTGAATCTGGAACCTCTACATTATTTAGTGTTTGGTTAAATTTACTACCTGAAAAATCATTTTTAACCTCCATTATGAATTCCTCCTTCATTATGAATTCCCATAAGGAACTTTTTTTGTAAGTTCTTTCGAGCTCTACTTAATCTTGTTTTAATCGTATTTGTATTTGTATGTAGCAAACCTGCAATTTCTTCAATCGTATACTCCTGAAAATAATAGAGTGTCAAAACTATTCTCTGATTTACATTTAGCGTATAAATCATGTCCTGGAATTCCTTAAATTGCTCATTTCGCAGCAAAATACCTGGTGGCTCATTTAGGTTTGATGGTTCATAATCTTCAATATTATAGGTGTTATTTACTTCTTTAAAATGTTTTCTAGCTAAATCAAGAGATCTTGAAATCACTAATCTATTGAACCATGCATTAAAATTTGTAAATTTCTTTTGATTCATAATGGTAGTATAGGCCTCAAGTAATGCATTTTGAACTGCATCCTCTGCCAAATGACCAGAGCCCAGTATCCCCAGAGCTGTTCGATATGCTTTGGAAAGTAGAGGTTCCACAAGTTGCCCAAAAGCCTGTTTTTGTCCGTTTCTACAGTCTTCAATTAATGCTTGTTCACGTAACAAAATATCCCTCCTATAAGATTTTTCATACTAAAGGCGAAATAGACAAGAAAATAGTTTCACTTTTTACTAAATTTTTTACAATCTTTTTAATTCGTATTAGTAAGGATTATACATTGAAATAGGAAAATTGATAAAATATCCTTTGATACCATTTACAGGTAAATTTGATTAGATTGGACATAAAGGTGATCTTAGAATAGGTAAAATACAAACGGAAAGAATCTTTCAGTAGTCTTCCACATTTTTTTACAATGTGCAATCTTTTGGGGTAAATTGGTAGTGAACGTGCGAGTTCAATTTTGTAGACACAGTACTAATAAAATCTACCAAAATACCTAAAATAGGTGGAAATAAAAACTAATTTTGGTAATATATAAAAGAAGTATATCGAGTAGGAGTTATTTTAATGAAACAACCAAACGTGTTAGTATCTTATATGTTAGCAATTTTTTCTGGTATCTTGCTATTTTTGTCCATGCCCAGTTATGTTTTCTCTTTTTTAGCGTGGTTTGGTTTTGTTCCACTCCTTTTATCATTACATGAGAAAACCCCACAGCATCAATTTTGGCTGATTAATACATGCACAGTTGTTTGGTCAATTGGTACACATATTTGGTATCCAGCCATATTTTCATATTGGGGTTATTTGATTATGATAGCGGGTGGTTTGTTTTACGGTGCCTTCCTAAAAATGGGGTATGATATGCAAACTCGTATCAAATCTTGGTACGGAATTTTTGCAATTCCTATTACATTTAGCGTGTTTGAGTGGGTAAAAACAATTATTCCATTTACAAAAACTTGGTGGATTGAATTACTGGCTAAATCACAATGGACAGTACCTGAAAATCTACAAATCTTATCTATGACAGGGTTTATTGGTCTTTCTTTTTTACTACTTCTAACAAATGTTTGTTTAGCAGAAATAATAAAAAATGTACGTAAAGACAAAAAACAACTACTTTTATCTTCACTTCTACTGCTTTTACCGATTGGGAACTATGTCTACGGAATCTATATAATGAAGGTAAATGACGATATGTTACGTAGTAATCCGATCACAATAGGGGCTACAGTCGATATGATTAATCAAGATGAAGAGGTTTTATCGTTAGGGAGTAAAGAGTCTGCCGGGGATGGCTATGTAGCAGATACTGAAGCTATGAAAACCAAAATCTTTGATATTAATCGAGATTTATCTCGTAATCTCGTAAAAGATAAAGATGTCGATTTCATTGTTTGGGGAGAAAATGAATTCATGAATCTTACTACCGATAGTGAGCTTTATCGTGAATTTATTGGGTTATCAAAGGAATTACATACACATATTGCTGCAGATACAGTGTGGCAAACAAAGGATACGATGTATGATACAGCTGTTCTAATTGGCCCAAATGGTGAGGAAGTAGGGCGAACACCTAAAATCTTCACACTTTGGGGAGAAGTAGAATTTGGTTTTACACCAGGTCCTAGAGATTTCCCAACCTACCAAACCGAACATGGTGAGGTAGCATTAGCGGTATGCTGGGATCGACATGATCAATCAATCATCCGAAATTATTCAAAACATGGTGCAAAGATTCTCCTGATTCCAGCAGACGATGATTTTTACGGTGATTCGAGATTCCCTTATTTTGCTGCAAGTGATGCCGTCTTTAGAGCAGTTGAAAATCATGTAGCTATTGGTTCAGGTTCTACATCAGGCATTGCACAAGTAATTACACCTTATGGTGAAATGACGGCAAGTAGCAATGTTAACCAAAGGCAAGCAATTGTTGGTGATACTTTTATTCTAGAAAAACAAACCTTTTACACGAAATATGGGGAAGTATTTGCGTATCTTTTCGCCGCAATCTTTGTTGTCATGTTGTTTGTTTCAGAACGAAATAAGAGGAAAGAAATAATAAAGCAAAAGTCTAATCGATAACGGTTGGGCTTTTACTTTTGATTACCTAATCATTGGTCCTTTGGAAAGTATATCCTGGTGCTGTTAAAGAAAATTACTTTTAATATGCAGTTTTACAAATACCACTATATCTATTTTTGAATTAGTTGTGAACGAATAGAGAATGAGCAACAGGTTGAGTTTGTTAAGGAAATGGTTGTCTATGCTTTGATCAACAATTGCATCCCTAATGTATTCGTCCATCACTATTCACATTTTGTTAAAAATGGTATTATGTAGAAAAAACAGTAGGAGATAATTATATGAACTTTGTTAGACCCCCTTGTTAATCGATAGTTGAAACGATACGTCCACCACCTTTTATAGATTTTAGTAACGATTTAGTAAAAGGAGGATGTAAAATGGACTATCGTAAAAATGTTACCAGGATATATATCATTATCTTTTTTCATAACCTCATTCCTGCATATGTTATTGAGAGGATATATTGGCAGGATAGAGGAATGACCGTGATGATGGTTGTTCTTTGTGAAATTGTATTTGCCATAACTATCGTGATTTCAGAAATCCCAACAGGTATTGTCGCAGATAAATTCGGAAGAAAGAAATTACTTGTTTTAGCTGGTTTTTTATCCATGCTTGAAATGATTGTTCTACTATTCGCTTACTCATTTTGGACATTTGCATTTGCTGTTTTTCTTGCAGGCATTGCAGGGGCTTGTGTGAGTGGAGCAATGAATGCACTTCTGTATGACTCATTGGCAGCAGGGAAGCAGGAAGACAGATTTGAAAGGATAGTCGGTAGGATTAATTCAATTGACTTCATAGCAGCTATTTTGGCAGCATTATTAGGGAGTGTATTGGGAAAACGATTTGGATTCGAGATTCCCTATATATTATCAGCGGTGAGTATGTTTATCGCTTTTGTGTTGACTATTTTCTTGCATGAACCACCTAGGGAAAAACTTGTTCATAAAACTGATGTCAGTAAAGTAAGGATCAAGGATTATGTAATTCAATCATTTTCTTTTTATCGAAGTCATCCTAGGTTAGTGTCTTTGTTACTACAAGCGATGACCGTGTCAGCTGGAATTACGTATCTAGATGAGTTCTGGCAACTCTATTTATATGAAACAGGTTATACAATTTTGTTTTTCGGTGTATTCTCTGCACTGATATCATTAGCCCGTATACCCGGAAATCTTTTAGCAGCTCGTCTTTTATGCTATTTGAAAGCAGATACCATTGTTTTACTAGTACTGAGCATGATTTCTGTAGGCTTTTTTATGACGGCTATCTTTCCTGGCAGGATAGGAGTAGTAGTAGTTATATGTATGTTTTTAGCAAGTGGTGTTGTTGAACCGGTTACAGTCGGTTATGTTCATCATCGAGTTAGTTCATCAATTAGAGCAACTGTGGATTCCTTTCAATCTTTACTTGAACGAACAATATCACTTTTTATTGGGCTTGGATTCGGCTATATTGCAACTAAACTTTCTGTAGTAGTTGGTTTTGCATTTCTAGGAGCAGTATCATTTTTAATTTTAGGTTGGTATATAGTGAAGAGCCACCCCATTAAAACATAGAAGGTGTAACGAGAGACCCTGTTGAAAAAGCCAGGGTCTTTTATATTATCAAGATTTCTAATTGGGATCTTCTTTATCTTTTCTCTACCTTTTAAGATTAAGAAATAAGAATGGGATTGTTAGAAAAGAGAAGAATAAGATAATGATATTGCAACTCAAGCATTAAAGTTTGTTTCTCGGTAATGAATTGTTACTATAGTAGTGACACTTTTTTTAGAAAGGACATTACGAATGACAAATATACAAATACCTGTATCTGTCTTAAATCTTGCTCCCATTCGGGAGGGGCAGGATGCTAAAGCTGCTATTGATTCAATGGTGGAGTTAGCACAAGCGACAGAGAAAATGGGATATACACGATATTGGATTGCTGAGCATCATAATACACCTACACTCGTTAGTTCGGCAACATCAATCTTAATAAAACATACTCTAGAGCATACAGAAAAGATACGTGTTGGTTCAGGAGGTGTAATGCTACCAAATCATTCACCACTTGTAGTTGCAGAGCAATTTGGAACAATGGCAACGATTTATCCAAATCGGCTTGATTTGGGTCTTGGACGTGCACCTGGAACCGATATGATGACAGCAAGTGCGTTAAGACGTTCTCAAAATGATTCTGTATATACGTTTCCAAATGATGTAAATGCATTACTTTCTTATTTTGGACCACTGGAGCGTCAAAGCTATGTAAAGGCATATCCAGGAGTTGGCACGAATGTTCCAATTTACATTCTTGGATCATCTACCGACTCAGCTTATTTAGCTGCCAAACTAGGACTTCCATATGTATTTGCGTCTCATTTTGCACCAAGATATATGGAAGAGGCAATCTCCATTTACCGTAATCGATTCCAGCCTTCGGAGTATCTAAGTTCTCCTTATATGATGGTTTGCTTGAATGTAATTGCGACAGAAAGTGACGAAGAGGCACAAAAAGAAATTACAACCATGCAACAATTTTTCCTAAATGTAGTGCGTGGTACGCAATCACCATTACGTCCACCAGTTGAGAGTATGGATGGCATTTGGAGTCCACCAGAAAAAGAAATGGCAACTTCAATGGCAAGTGTTACGTTATTGGGCAGCAAAGATTCAATTAGGGAGCAGCTAACAAGGTTCCAGGAAAAATACAATGTAAATGAACTAATGGCTGTATCATATATTTTTGATCCTGAGAAACAAAAACGCTCATATGAAATCTTAAAAGAAGTTGTCGATGGGAAATAAAGAAGTGAAGTCACTTGTATTTCAAAATGAGGAACAAGTGACTTCACAAAAATGATGCAGTTTACTAGCTTTAAAGGCTTGTAGCTTCACAAATATTTATAATATTGATATAATTAAATAGAAACTAATATGATCTATCTTCGGGGCTGGGTGAAAATCCCGACCGGCGGTGATGAGAGTAATCTCTAAGCCCGCGAGCCGAGAGGCAGGATTTGGTGTGAATCCAAAGCCGACAGTATAGTCTGGATGGGAGAAGATGGAGGTTCTGCTACGTTCAAAATTTTGAATATTGAACGTTTATTAAGCGTGCCTTTAAAGCTCCCTCAAGGATATGATTTCTTGAGGGTTTTTTACGTATGGAACGCTTATGCTGAACCTTTCTTCTTTTGAGGTGGATCGCCAAAAGAGGAGAGGAAAGAAAATGAAAAAAATACCGTTAAAGACCTTTGTTTCAATTGGGATGCTTAGTAGTATCTCGTACATTTTAATGCTACTAAATTTTCCATTACCACCGTTTCCCAATTTCTTAAACATCGATTTTAGTGATGTTCCTGCTTTACTGGCTGCACTTATTTTTGGCCCATTAGCAGGGGTTCTAGTTGAATTATTTAAAAACATGATTGATTATTTCATGACCGGAAGTGAAACTGGAGTGCCGATTGGACATTTGTCAAACTTTACGGCAGGAGCAATCTTTGTATTAACAACCTATTACATTTTTAAAGCTACAAAAACGATAAAAGGAATGACGCTTGCATTAGTAGGTGGAACAATTTCTATGGCTGTGATTATGAGTATTCTAAACTACTTTATTTTCTTACCAGCATTTAACTTTTTCCTAAACATCCCAGCGATGTCAGCACCTGCTACTCGTGAAATGGTCGTTTATTCGATCCTTCCGTTTAATTTAGTTAAGGGAATTATTGTGGCGGTCATCTTTTTCCTTCTATATGCCCGTTTACAAAATTGGATTACGAAACAAGCATCTGCTTAATTTATAGAATGGTAGGGAAACCTTTTTTAGAGGTTTCCCTTATTAAATCGGTAAAGCGCATGATATTGCAGATATGAAAAGTTCGTGCGTTTTTTATTGTATGGTTTTATCTATAAGTGTAGAGATATAAGTGGAATTGGCATTGCCCACGGTGATTCAGTAACCTTATCTGTAAAATTGTTGAGAGATCGGGGATTGACAAGTAATCTCAATGCCTATTTAGGTGGAAGAGTCGTAAAAACGGGTATCGACAATGCTCGTAATGCCCTATTTGATAAATGAAGGATAAAAACGGGTATCGAAAGGAGCACTCAATGCCGATTTAGATGGAAGAGTCGAAAAAAAGGGCACCGACAAGCGCTCTCAGTGCCCTTGTTGTTGAATGAAAGATAAAAACGGGCATCGACAAGCGGTCTCAATGCCCTTATTGGTGTATGAAAGATAAAAATGGGCATCGAAAGGTTCACTCAGTGCCCTTTTGGTGGAAGAGTCGAAAAAACGGCACCGACAAGCGGTCTCAATGCCCTTATTGGTGAATGTAAGATAAAAACGGGCACCGAAAGGTTCACTCAGTGCCCTTTTTGGTGGAAGAGTCGAAAAAACGGGCACCGACAAGCGGTCTCAATGCCCTTATTGGTGAATGAAAGATAAAAACGGGCATCGAAAGGAGCACTCAATGCCCATTTTGGTGGAAGAGTCGAAAAAATGGGCACTGACAAGAGGTCTCAGTGCCCTTATTGGTGTATGAAAGATAAAAACGGGCATCGAAAGGAGCACTCAATACCCTTTTTGTTGGAAGAGTCGAAAAAACGGGCACCGACAAGCGGTCTCAATGCCCTTATTGGTGTATGAAAGATAAAAACGGGCATCGAAAGGAGCACTCAGTGCACTTTTGGGTGGAAAAGTCGAAAAAACGGGCACCGACAAGCGGTCTCAATGCCCTTATTGGTGTATGAAAGATAAAAACGGGCATCGAAAGGAGCACTCAATACCCTTTTTGGTGGAAGAGTCGAAAAAACGGGCACAGACAAGCGGTCTCAGTGCCCTTATTGGTGTATGAAAGATAAAAACGGGCATCGAAAGGAGCACTCAATACCCTTTTTGTTGGAAGAGTCGAAAAAACGGGCACCGACAAGCGGTCTCAATACCCTTATTGGTGTATGAAAGATAAAAACGGGCATCGAAAGGAGCACTCAGTGCCCTTTTGGGTGGAAAAGTCGAAAAAACGGGCACCGACAAGCGGTCTCAATGCCCTTATTGGTGTATGAAAGATAATAACGGGCATCGAAAGGAGCACTCAATACCCTTTTTGGTGGAAGAGTCGAAAAAACGGGCACAGACAAGCGGTCTCAGTGCCCTTGTTGATAAAAAAGTTGCATTAACAGTCACTGATTAGCCCTTCAGTACCCTTATTGGTGAATAAGTGACAATAACGGACATTGACAGGAATACTTAATATACTAAATTAAATAAGCTTTAATACGCTACCAACGATTTTACCCCAAAATTCATAAAATAATAGGAACTTTGCCAAAACGTACATTATCAAATCCCGTTTTAACTCACCACAAAAGTATAAGCGGATAAAAAAGTAACACATAACCTTCTAATCCAAATGATTTGTAACTTACAATTCTTCTAACATACAATTAATGGTAAACTAGAGATGAGAGGGGTGTCCGAATGAAAAATAAAATTGTTCTTGCAGGTGGATCAGGTTTTGTAGGTCAATACTTTAAGAAGAGGTTTTCTGAGCTAGGCTATGAAGTTGTTATTATTTCAAGAAAAGCGCCACACATAACATGGGATGACCAAGAAGGAATAAGACAAGCCCTTGAACAAGCAGAATTGCTTATTAATTTGGCGGGTAAATCCGTCAACTGTCGATACAATGAGAAAAATAAGATAGAAATTTTACGCTCGAGAACTGAAACTACTGAACTACTAGGTAATGTTATCAAAACATGTAGTAGTCCACCTAAACTATGGATTAATTCAAGTACTGCTACGATTTATCGTCATGCTGAGGATCGACCTATGACAGAGGAGACAGGAGAATATGGAACAGGTTTTTCTGTAGATGTAGCAAAAGAATGGGAACGATCTTTCTTTTCCTTTACTCTGCCAGGTACAAGACAGGTTGCGTTACGAATTTCTATTGTGTTGGGTGCTGACGGGGGAGTGATGATTCCATATAAAAACCTAGTTCGCTTTGGATTAGGTGGGTACCAAGGCTCAGGCTCACAAAAATTTAGCTGGATACACATCGAGGATTTGTTTCGGATGATACGATTCATTCAAGAAAAAGAAGAATTAGTTGGTGTTTTTAATTGTGCATCCCCATATCCCATTACAAATCGAGAGTTTATGGAGAGTCTAAGAAATGCAATGAATAGAAAAATTGGAGTACCTTCACCTAAGTGGATGCTTGAGATGGGAGCTGTTTTTATCAGAACAGAAACCGAGCTTATTTTAAAATCTCGATGGGTGCTACCAGAACGTTTTGAAAATGCAGGTTATACCTTTAGCTATCCAACAATTAAACAAGCTCTTCAACAAATAGTAAAGGAATGGGGAGATAAAATATGAATCATACCATTACCGTAGCTACGAAATCTGATGTAAGTTCCGTTATACATTTACTTAAAGAAGTTGCTGGATGGTTAAAGGAAAATGAAATTAATCAATGGAGCTTTTTATTAGCAGGAGGAGAAGATAACGAAATCAAGCAAGATATAGTAGAAGGGAATACATACATAGTTTCCACCGAAACTGAAATTATTGCAACGTTTACATTGTTACCAACTCAATCTGAGTGGGATCTACATATTTGGGGAGACGACAATGAACTCGATTCCCTCTATCTTCATCGACTAGCAGTTAAACCTTCTTATATGAAAAATGGATTAGGGGCAAATATTCTTCATTGGATACAAGAAAACGTGAAACCTAGATTGACTTTATTGAAATTAGATTGTGTTGCCGACAATCACAAATTAAATAGTTTTTATAAAAATAATGGATTCACCCATATTGGCACAACACTGGATGGACATAGCAAATACATAAAGGATATATGAGGAATATGATTTATAAATGATTTTGGTGTAAAAAGTACACAACTTCGAAAAGGGATTGGTAGAAGCTTGTTACATGCTTGTATTGAGTGGGCTAAGAAAAAAGGAGCAACATCTTTGGAATTGAACGTATGGGAGTTTAATAAAAGTGCTATCTCATTTTATCAGTCTATCGGTTTCGAAACAATCAGTGGATAAATGGCTTTATCAATATAGCCAAAGGAGAACTTATATGCAAACTAATCTTTATTTTGTTAGACATGCCCACTCAAAATATACTCCAGATGAGCTCCAAAGACCTTTATCCGATAAAGGAATACAAGATGCCCAAAAGGTTACTGACATATTTCAAAACAAACCAATAGATACTATACTCTCAAGCCCTTATAAACGAGCAGTGGAAACCGTTTCGGGAATTGCAAGCCACATACAAAAGGAAATAAAGATTGTCAACGGTTTTCGTGAAAGGACACTCTCGGAACGGCCAGTAGAAGATTTTTCTAAAGCAATTACATACGTATGGAGCAACCCTCATTTTTCATTGGAAGGTGGGGAATCTAACTTTACTGCTCAACAAAGAGGAGTTAATGCAACAATAGAAGTTTTACAAACCTACAAAGGAAAAAATATAGTAGTTGGAACACACGGGAATATTATGGTCTTGATAATGAACCATTTTGATAATCGCTACGATTTTGAGTTTTGGAAGCGGCTAAAAATGCCAGATATTTATAGACTTACCTTCGAGGGAACAACATTTATCGAAGCGGTACATGTACCGCACTAAATTTACTCTAGATTCTCTGAAACCTTTTAACATACCATTCGTAAAATAGGGTAGAAACGTTTTTAAATAACGTATACGGAGGGTAAGCTATGAATGAAAAGGGTTGCGTAAAGTGTGGAAGTAAAAATGCTGGAACAAAAGAGGTTGCAATGACAGGTTCTGGGTTATCAAAAATGTTTGACATTCAACACAATCGATTTACAGTTGTATTCTGTAAAAACTGTGGATACTCAGAATTCTATAACAAGGATTCGTCAACTGCTTCAAACCTGCTTGACTTATTTTTTGGTTAATTTAGAAAGGGTTACATATGTTGAAAAAGTTTACAATACAAACTGATAAAAGAGATCAAATGATTGATGTGACAGACAAAGTACAGGAATTTCTTAATGAATGTAAGGTAGTTGAGGGTGCAGTGATTGTTTATTGTCCCCACACAACTGCAGGCATTACAATAAATGAAAATGCGGATCCTGATGTAAAACGTGACATGATTCGCCGTTTTGATGAGGTGTATCCATGGGCACATAAGTTAGACCGGCATTTTGAAGGTAATACGGCAGCGCATATGAAAGCAAGTACTGTTGGAGCATCTCAATATATTATTGTTACGAATGAACAGTTACTATTAGGAACATGGCAGGGAATCTATTTTTGCGAATTTGATGGACCGCGTACAAGAACATTTTATGTAAAAATAATATAGGCGATTCTCACAATGAGCATCGCCTATTATTTTTTTTATTTAGGTTGATAAAACTCAATAACATCTACATTTTTAATCCATTCATTTGCATCTGTACCGTCTGGGTTTGATTTCCATAGCGTTCTATTTTGATCGACTACAGATGTCCCTCTTAACCATACGATCATCTTATGAGAAGCAACATATTGGGGACTATAATCACCGTATCCTTTTGGTGGATTTGTAATTTTCCTTTGGGTATTTGTTTTTATATCAATTGTATACAGTGAAGGCAGTGGGTGCTTACTAAAATCGTTTGTCCATTCTTGCTCTTTGATTCGTGATGATACTAATAGATTGTCAGTTATCCAACTAAAATCTAGGTCAGCATAATCAACTGGTGTTAATGTTCCAGAGGCAGGCATTTCTCGAACCTTTAAATCTTTGTTTTTAAAACCAAAAACAATCCTACCGCCACCTGCAATAAAGGCTATTGTGTCGGTAGTTGGTGCCCATTTTGGATTGCCTACTTCTAGAATAATCTCATCTAGAACCTCAAAATTCTTCCCATCACTCCCAATTACACAAACCATATTGCTATCCATTGACCATGAAGCAGTAGGTGAAACAACTAGAGATATCCATTTAGTACTCGGGGAATACGTTAACTGGTCTGCGTATACTGCTATCAATTTGTTTTCTTTAGTTGTACCAATTTCTCTGGGTAACGTAAAAAGGTGTTCAACTCCACCAAATAAAATAATTTTTTCGTAGTCGTCTACCTTTTTTGTATAGATACTTGCACTTGTCCATCCGTCAGGCTGAAGTACTCCAGAAGAAGACAATAAAAATCCAGAACCATCTGGTAACCATGTATAGCTATTTACACCAGTTGCGATGTTGTAGAATCGAGATAAATTTGAAATATTTAGGATACCCTTTGCATTGAAGGCAACAACATTTTTAACAGGGGACCAGGTAGGGTTATAGCCATCGTAAAATAATTTCTTTTTTTCTCTTGTATCTACCTGGTAAGCCCAAACTTCAACCTGCATCTCCTTTGGATCAAATTCTGATGGGGTTTCAAGTTGATAGACGATCCATTTCCCATCATGGGACCACGTCGGTTTCGCATACACATTTTTAGTGTTTGTAACCTGTAGTTCTTTGTTGTCCTTTACTATCCATAAGTCATTGTTTCTAAGAAAACTGACTTTAATGTTAGGGTGGTTACTAGCTATTATTTGATTTGGTACTAGAAATAGTAATACGATTGCTAGTAGACAGATTCGATTCAAGTGGATAACCTCCTATCACTACTCTATCTATAATCTCACACTCAAATCTTTGTTTTATGTGTTCTTTTTAAAGTGAAGTGGATACATTTGTGATATTATGGAAGAAATCAAAATTAATAGGGGAGAATATATGTTTCCAATACTTGAAACCGAAAGGCTGCTTTTAAAAGAACTTAAAAATGAGGATGCTCAAGACATTTTTACGTGTTTTTCTAATAAAGAAGTACTTCAATATTATGGACAAGAGCCATTTACGAACATCGAACAAGCACTCGAGTTAATTGCGTTTTTCTCTAAAAGCTATAATGAACGCAGAGGAATCCGTTGGGGAATTCAAATTAAGGGTAGTGAAAGCATCATTGGGACTATTGGTTTTAATGCATGGGCACCTAAGCATAAAAGAGCTGAAGTAGGGTACGAGATACACCCTATGTATTGGAGAAAAGGGTACGCTAAAGAGGCATTGAAAAAGATAATCGAGTATGGTTTCCATGTTCTAAATTTGAATCGGATTGGTGCCGTTGTCTTTCTTGAAAATGAAGCTTCCAATCAGTTACTGCTGAAACAAGGTTTCAAGAAAGAAGGAATTCTAAGAGATTATATGGTTCAAGAAGGTAAATCATGTAATACTATCATTTATTCTTTATTAAAATAACATCCCTAACGGGCGACAAAGAGGAAAAAAGAGAAATAAAAAATGTTGGACGGGGATTTATACAACAATGCGGCCAATCCTCAGTAAGTCAAAGAACCTGAAACTGCACGAGGGTTAACTCGCGTATATAATCAACACTTGAATCTGAACTAGAAAAACGAACGGCCATACTTAATGAGTTAGTTGGTTCAACTGAAGAGTACTTATACATAGAACCTACTTTTCCCTGTGATTATGAATATAACATTCACGTAGGAAAAAACTTTTATTGCGTCATTTTAGATGGTTGTGATGCTAAGATTATCGGAATATCAAACTGATGGAATAAGGATATCCGAATTCAGCTTCTTCTGCAAACATACCAATATAACTCTTATAATAGAATATAGACAGTAGTCGGATGCTTGGATCCTTTTTTATGCCGATCTTTCTCAATCATATCAGGGGATATTTGTAAGAAAAATGGAAAATCTATTACTATCATTGTATGGAGGCCTGACATGGATAGAGATAACATTAAGTTAACGGCGTCAGAGATATCAAGTCTTTGGACACAATATATGTTTGATACCATGAGTATTTGCTTTTTTAAATATGCACTTGAACATATTGATGATAAAGATATTATTGATATTTATGAAGTAGGGTTAGGGTACTCTGAACGCCATGTTAAATCGATCGCAGCATTCTTTACTCAAGAGAATTTTCCAATTCCACAAGGATTTACTGAAATAGACGTGAACACTACTGCTCCACGTCTCTTCCAAGACCCATTTTATTTAAATTATCTATATATCATGACACTACAAGGACTTACTGGATATTCTCTTTCACTTAGCACGGCTATTCGTGAGGATATAAGAAAATATTACATAGAATGTAATGGTGAAGTAACAAGTCTATATGTAATGACAATCGACGCTTTACTTAAGAAGGGACTATTTGTACGTCCACCGATATTAACACCTCCAATACGAGTGGATTTTGTTAAGGACCATAGCTTTCTAACCGGCTGGTTTGGTGAGCGACGTCCGTTAACGGCAATGGAAATAGGTGATATAACATTCAATATGAACAAAATGAATTTACACACTGCCTTAAAGGTTGCCTTTTGCCAAGTAGTATCGTCTAGAAAGGTCCGCCAATACATAAAAAGAGGAATGGAAATGTCGAATAAACATATCCAAATCTTTGATACGATTTTCCGTGAAGAAAAATTAAATTCACCAACATCATGGCAGTCCATGGTTACCAATTCAACGACCTCTCCATTCTCTGATAAATTAATGATGTATATGGTTCAGCTGTCCACACAGATTGCAATAGCCTACTATGGAACAGCATTAAGTGTTACCTCGAGACGCGATTTAGCAAAACAATATATTACACTTACTGGAGAATTAACAATGTATGCTGAAGATGGGGCAAATATAATGATTGAAAAGGGATGGTTCGAGCAACCACCTTTGGCTAGCGATCGCCGAGCACTAAGTAAGGGTAAGGAGAAATAGGCGTTAATTTTACTTTAATTGTATCGCATTAATAATAGAAAATAGTTTTTACTAGTAAGCTGGAATATCCAGCTCTTTTTTTTGTATATTTTTCCTAAAATTTTCCGTTTAATTTATGTAAGTAAAAGGAGATTTAAAGTAAGTAAAGAATATATATTGTAATATATTCGTTCAAGGGGTGGATAAGATGGATGAAAGATATCCAATTGGTAATTTTGAATATGTTGGAGAAGCAACAGCGAGTATGATCGAAGGGTGGATTAATGAAATAGAAGCTTTACCTAATCTTGTAAGACAAGCGGTTAAAATATTAACAGAGGAACAACTTGATACACCATATCGTTCAGGGGGGTGGACAATACGTCAGGTGGTTCATCATATTCCAGATAGTCATATGAATGCGTATATTCGCTTTAAATGGGCGTTAACAGAGCAAACTCCTATTATTAAACCGTATGCCGAAGATAAATGGGCAGAACTTGCAGATTCGAAACTTCCGATTGACGTTTCATTAACGTTGCTAGAAACAGTTCATATTCGTATGGTAGAACTATTACGAAGTCTAAGTTTTGAAGATTTAAAGAAATCATTCATTCATCCTGATTCTGGTGAGGTTTCTTTAGCAAAAAATATAGGTCTATACGCATGGCACGGCAAACATCATCTAGCTCATATCACTTCCTTATGTAAACGCATGGGCTGGTAAGCAAAAAATACAGCAAAGAGGGATACAGTTGAAACAATATGTAGTTGGCCTAGTTTTTGATAAAGAGATGGAACAGGTACTATTACTAAAAAGAAGTAAAATGCCATATCAAGGTCTATACAATGGTGTAGGTGGTAAGGTAGAGGATGGAGAAGAACCATCGCAAGCCATGTATAGAGAGCTCCAAGAAGAAACCGGTTTACAACTTGCTCAAATGCATACTGCGAAATATATAACAAGTTTGCAATATCCGTCAGGAATTCAATTAGTAGTCTACTATTTTGTGTTACGAGAAAAAGGTTTTCCTCTTCCAATTGGTAATGAAATCGATGAGGGTAGATTAGAATGGGTAAGTATTACGAATCAAAACTTGCTTGATGCTTCTAACCCATATCTTGCGGGAGATGGAAATATTTCTTATTTTATTCACTTTGCTAGGACATTGCAGAAAAAAAATTAATATAAACATAGTAAGCGGAGGTTTTTTTATGAAATTGTTGTTTTTGTACTACCCAGTTAAGAATGTTGATGAATCACTTGCATATTATCGTGATGTGTTAGGATTTGAGGAATCCTGGAGAGAAGGTGAGCATACTGCTGCCCTTCACTTACCGGGTACGGATGTTCGGTTAATGATTGAGGATGAGAACGAAGGATATTCAGCTGGTGGAATGTTCTTAATCGACAGTGTTGATGTATTCTATAATGAAAATAAAGACAAACTTAATTTTGTTAAAGGACCAGAAGATATACCTCCAGGGCGGTATGCAATTTATTTAGACAATGCTGGAAACCCTATAAGAATCCTAGATTTTACACACGAAAAATAGTTGGAAAAACAGGCAGATTTATCAATTTGTCTGTTTTTTGGAATTAAAATCTAGAAAAACATTAAGATTTAGTAAAAATAAGAATGACTAATCACTGAAAGAACATTTTTGGTACCTCGAAGAGAAGCTATTATATCCTGGAGTTCGTACAGATCCAGAAAATTATACTTACGAGTTTGGAAGCGTTCAATCTCGAAACTAATTGATGGGACATGGCAATTGTATTATATCAGGAAACAATTCGTAATAAAGAAAAAAATTAATAAAACGTTAGGAGAAAAAAAGAAAATGGAGGAACTAAAATCTTTTTTGGATATTTATTTTAAAGCTTGGAACAAAGGGTTTTCATCAAAAAATGGTGATGAGATAAGAAATTTAATGTCAAAAAGCTTTGTAGGATATTGGGCTCATTCTGGACTTGACATACCCGACCAATATGATTATCACTATGACCTTGCCGGAGTTCTATCACAATATGGTAATGCACACAAAAGCTTTAAAGTGGAAAATACAAGTCTTCGAAAAAATGGAGAAGAATATGTTGTTACTGGAACCGAAACGAATACAATTGACGGAATACCACACCCGGCAAAATGTATGTTTGTAATTCGAAAAGAAGATACTGATTGGAAATTGGTCAGAGAGTATATAGAACTTGAAAAATAAAGTAGATTTTAAAAAGGACCTAGGGGTTCTTTTTTACATTTTGGAAAAGCTCTGATACTTAAGAAGTACCGATTAGCTATCCTTTTATTTATCTTTATTTTAAAATAGAGAAAGAGAACAAGTTCTCTCAGGAGGTAAAAAATGGCTCACGGAAAAACAAATGCTATGCGAATTTTAGATTCAAAGAAAATTAGCTATACAGTACATACATATGATAGTGATGATGGAAAAATCGATGGGGTATCTGTTGCCCATAAAGTTAATAAGGAACCTAAGGTAGTATATAAAACATTAGTAACCCAAGGAACGAGTAAGGACTTATATGTATTTATCATTCCAGTCGAAGCAGAGTTGGATTTAAAGAAAGCAGCTAAGGCATCGGGTGTAAAAAAGCTTGAAATGATACCTGTTAAAGAGATTCAGAAGCTTACTGGCTATATCAGAGGTGGCTGTTCCCCAATTGGAATGAAAAAATTATACCCTACATTTATTGACAAAAGCGCCGAGTATCACGAAAAAATCCTCGTAAGTGGTGGGAAAATAGGAATTCAAATTGAAGTGAAAACAAATGATTTACGAACTGTCACCGAAGCATCACTATTAGATATAAGTAAAGATTCATCAGATTAATGGGTACAATCTACTAGGACTTAACCGAATTAGTCTGTATATAAAGTGGGGGTATAAATGACAATTGAGATTATTATCTTTAACTTCTGGAATAAGTATATAAGAAAAAGACTAATTTGCGTAGGTAACAAAAATGACACCTTACTATTCAAGTCTGGAAATAGTCAAAATAAAATGACTAGCTACTAAGGCTGGTCATTTTGTACTTTACTAAAACAGTTAAATTAAAACTCTCTCTACTTGAAGTGGTGATAGTGCATTTGTAGAATGAATGTATACAAATGCATCATACCGGTCAGCCATAATTGATGGAACATAGTTACCGTAATGTTCGTAACGTGGGTCATATACTACCCCAATTGCCCGATGACCAATAACGTCTTTAAAATAGTGTTTATTTTCATTTGTAAATACTAACACTTTATCGTGTGAACCAGCTTTATACATGGCATCTTCCCAACTGCCAGTTGTAGCAGGGGGCACAATCATCCTTGTAAAGTTAAGACCCCATTCATTGGCAGCAATTACCGTTCCACGATTGGTACCAAATCCAACAGCATAAATATTCTCTGGTCCTATTTGTTCTCTCATAAGCTGTCCAACATTTACAAGGCCTTCATTGGCCATATCAGTTGCTCGTGCATCTCCAATGTGCGTGTTATGCTCCCAAATTATTCCTTTGGAAGTGTTCTGATAAAAAGAATTAATTCGATGAATAATTTCTACCATATGCCTATCCCGGATATTCCAGGATTCATTATCATTAGTAATCATTGTCTTGTAATAGTCCTCAGCATTAGCTGTAATAATGGCATTTACCTCTAGATTTAATCTACTCTCTTCTGAGTCCTTGTATTGATTTTTCTTTAGTGTAAGTACTGTTAATAGTTTACTCACTTCTTCATGGCATCCCTCTGAGTAGAAGGAGGCGGAAAGGGCATATTTTTCTGCCTGACGTTGAAAAGGCGCGAAACATGAATAAACCTTTTTAGCAACTTCAAGGTCTGGTGAATTTCTTTTTTGTAAAAATTGTAGGATTTCGTCTATGGATTCCCATAGACTGTATATATCAATACCATAAAATCCGACTTTACGTTCTCTCGGTTGTTGCTGATTAAAATTCTTTAACCACTCAATAAGATCTACCATTTCTTCATTAGCCCACATCCAAGTTGGCCATCGGTTAAAAGATTTTTTTAGCACATCATTGGCATTCACAAAATTATGTTCATAACTTTTAATATAACGATTCACTTGCTGACATGCTGGCCAATCTCCCTCTACGGCTATAAAAGTAAACCCTTTTTCAATTATTAACCTCTTCGTAATTTCGGTACGCATCTTATAATATTCTGACGTTCCATGGGACGATTCACCTAATAATACGTATTTTTCATTTCTTATTTCCTGAACTAAGTGTTGGATATCGCTTGGTTTTATGATTGGCGTAGAATAATCCTTAATTGCCTGTATTATGTTTTTACTCATAATTATCCCTCAGTTTTTATATTCTGCGTTATAAGAATTCTCTCCCGAATGTACGGAAAGAAGTGTATCTGCATAGCCGACAAGACGATTAATAATTTCGTCTGAGAGGGCATATACAAGTGAATGAAGATCAGCGTGGTGTAGGGCAGGGTCATCAAAAATGATGGTTGTGTTAATAAATATTTCCTTCGTGTCAAATAGATTGTAGTGAATAATTGCCTTCCCAGCTGCTCCACCTGTGACGGGGTCACTGTAGCTTGGTAAGAATATATACCATTCCTCAGCAGATGGAGAACGAAAATTCTTCGTAAAAGTCATTCCTGATAACTCTTCTTCGATTTGTTTATTTTTCTTTGAACTTATGACGTCTATGATTTTATCATCCATTGACAAATCTACTTTCACTGTAATATTTGTTACTCAGCTGGGTTTGCTTCAACTGCAATCTCGTAAGCATCGAGTACCATGTTTCGTTCAGATGGATCGCTGACATTTACAAGGTATTGACCATTCTTGGTATTTTCGACCTGCATTACGAAGGTTTCGTTTTCATCTTCATCAGAACGTAAGAGTGCGTATGTATTTTCTTTCATGTCAAACAAAGCCTCAACCGAAAATTGCTTTTCAAAACCGTTTTCATCCTTTACAACAATCGTGTCCCTATATACCTCATCTCTATACATCAATAAGACCTCCAACTAATTTGTCAATTTTACCTTTATTTTTATCCAAACAATTAAAATTTATAAAGAGAAACGAGAGAGTTATTTGGCTAGTAAACCGCTTGTGTCTGTCCGAATACTTAATAAAAAAATATAGTGGTAACTAAGAACTCTATAGTTTTGTTACTACTACATTTCTGAGATAAATTTTGTTCCCAACACATACTTGGAGGAAGCATACCACTTGCTTAGACAGTATGTAATGTATCGTGAATATATGATGGTGCAGGTCGTAAAACAGGGTTCTTTCCAAATGGTAGTGGATTCTCTTCATATTGGAAAACACCTTAACATGTATACCCATGGCTATAAGCTATAAAAGGTTGAAGCATTATGTGTTTCATCCATACAAAATTGGGTAATAACCTAATAAAACCTAAATGTATAGTTTTTCCAACTTTTAGGTTAAAACCATTAATGTAAATGTTGTTGAGGTGGTCCATCTGTTTGATTATAGACGGGGCTTTCGCTAGGGAACAAGTTCGAGAACTCAGAAAAATACTTTTCTTGTTCCTCATGTGACACATATCCAAAATCAACCCCAATTGCACGAGAAATAAAGGGGTCAAGTGAGCATAAATCTGATTTTGACACATCAGATAAACTAGTTTTACCTAGAGAGTAACAAGCGAGACACATTTCTTGAGTAGCTGCATTTAAATAATTAAATAAATTTGTTGCACTTCGATTAATATCAAGTTTTTCAGTCGCCTTAGCGTTATACACCACCAGATCAGTAGGAGGCTCAAAAGGGAGAGTTTTTGTCATTTGATCACCGACCAACGCCATAACAGCGATTGTTCCAATATATACAGCATCAGCTCCAAGGGCTAGTGCTTTTAGGTAGTCACCAGGCGTCTTTAACCCACCGGTTGCAATAAGACTCACATCCTTAGTAACACCTTTTTTTGCAAGGTATTTTACTCCTCTAGATAACGCAAATAAGGTAGGGAGTCCTAAATCATCTTCTAAAATCGGAGCGCCTGCATGTGTTCCACCTTCAGCACCATCAAGTGTTATAAAATCAACACCGGCTTCCAGCGCAATCTGTAACTCTTTTTCCAAATGATGTGTAGCTGCGATTTTCAACCCAACTGGAACACCAGTTTCCTCGCGTAGTTGTTTAACTAATGCAATAAATTGTTCTTTCGTATCTACTCCCGGAAGACGTGAATGGATAAGAGCATCCTCACCCTTAGGAATACCAAATACTTCTCGATATTCTTTTCCTATATTTTTAGCGGACGTACGTTGGGGAGTAGAGCCTTGCGCCCCTTGTCCTAATTGGATTTCAATAGCATCTAACCGTTTATATTTATCAGGGGTATTTAACCAACCACCGCGGTTGTATTGTCCAATAAGAATAGATGCTGCTTCTCGTTCTTCCTCCAATAATCCTGCTTCACCAGTATTTGTTGCTGTACCAATTTTAGAAGCTGCTTTGGCTAAGGCAATTTTTGCACTTTTACTCATTGCACCTCCAAACGACATAGCAGCGATCATAATCGGAATTGAAAGTGTAACCGGTTTTTTCGCTTTTCTTCCAATTGTTACCGAGGTTGAAATCGTAACATCCTCTGTTGTTGGAAAACGAAATAAATGAACGGGATTAAACAAAAGCTTTTCCCATGGTGAAAAATGAAGATGTGATCCTAAAGGTCTAGCAGGGGGGATTCCCTTTGAAGCTCTCATCACATTTTCCATTAAATTGATAGTTCCAATCTTTTTAGCAACAGGAATCATTTCAAAGATATTTTCTGTATACTGGTCTCTTGATACTCGTTCTAATGCCTTATCAACTACCTCATTTACAATGCTTCGCGTAATATTACTAATTAATTTATTGAACATACCATTATTCACCCATTTTGATTTGTAAGTTCATCAATTTTTTGAGTAAGACTAAGACATATTTGTTTAATTTCACCTAATTGACGTGCAGCACTTTGCTCTTCAGTTGCAATTTGGTTTAATTTATCGTCACCGAAGTTTGTTAAATCCTTGTAATGCTGAGTTTCAACTGTGGAAAGTGTACCCGCAACCGTTTGAATTCTATTTAATTCTGACGTTAAATAGGTTAGGGTATTTTTTAAATCATTTTGTTCCATGTTAATCACTCCTAGAATGTTTTTTATGAATCATTATAGTAATTAGAGTTTATTCTTTTAAATATTCATGAATATAAGACGACCCAGTCAACTTAGTAATTTTTTTGTATGATTGATTTTGTTTAAAGTATGTATAAAGTAAGTAAGAAATAAAAGATAGAGGTAGTAGGTCTATATTACTAAAACAATAGATTAAATTGATTAATTCCAAAATGTATGATAAGATATTATTACTAAAAGTAGAATATAAAATTTTATAAATGACATTACTCTTTAAGGGGAGTAGCTTTTACAGCAAAGTCGTCATTACAGAGGTTACACTCTCGGCTTTGTTGGCAACTCACATTGTTGTTAGCAAGACCTTACCAATGTACAACTGGTATAGGTCTTTTTTGTTTAGTTGGCCTATATCAATTAGTGATATAGGCCTTTTCATATTTAATAGACGAATTGAAAGGAAGTTGATTTTGGTATGAATATTTACTCAACAAATAAAATGCCTTTGTTTATTCAAAAAGAGCTTGAACAGCTTCATGAGAAAACAGGACCACTATTAATGAAAACATCAAAATATATGTTTTGGTCATTCCCTTTGATTACCATTTCTATTTTAAATGTGTTTTTTATATTGTTTATGACTCCGTTCATTAATGAATCGTGGCCATCCCTTATTATATATGCAATATTAGGTGCAATTGGTTTTGCTTTGTCTAAGGAGTCAAAATTCAAGAAGAAGGAAATCGAGGCAATTTCATCTGAATATATGATTGAAAGAATTAAGAAGAGTGATGTTATAACGGAAGGAAGACAAAAAGATTATATTTCTCGCTTAAAAAATCAACCAAAGCTAGCTTTGCATCATTTTATCGAATTCTTAAATGAGGAAAAAAGAAAAGAGAATACTAGCATATTTTCATAATAGAAAGAGGAGCGATGGTAATTTATGGTGGTAACGAAAAAGGAGCTAAAAAAGAGTGATGAAACACTACCAGATACTCAAGCGAGTGACACAAGAAAAAAGTCGATTCAACAAATTATTAGTAAGCTTCAAAGTCAAGGCGTCAATGCCCAACTCTGTAAAAGAAGTAAGTTTGTTTTAGGCTCTTAACTATATGTCATTTTTAACAAGAAAAGCTAAAAGAACAAAAAAGTTCATTTAGCTTTTCTTTAATTTTGATGGATTATTAATCTTGTATTGAACTGGATTCTCGATTATAAACTCTTCTTCAACGTCTTTTCCTTTAGCTAATTTCTTTTTGACAATCTTTCCATCAAATTCAAGTGATTCACCAGGTGCTAGTTCAAGTTTTTTTAATGTTTTTGAATGGGAACACCAAGCAAGACCTACTTCAACAGGATTTTCGCCTTCAATTACAACGTTCTCAAGAACGATGACTTCATCGTTTTCTTCATTAAAATGATTCCATGTAAGTGCAAATTGTTTTACTGTTGCTGTAAAATGGACTTTATCTTCAGGAAGCTCTATTTTAGGAGCTTTTTCTTTCTTGGTTTTATTCTCGGTCGTCATCTTTTCAGATATTATCTTTTCTTCAATAGCGGGTTTATCAGTTTTAGTAGATTTTTTGACTTCCTTTTCTGTTCCTTTTGGTGCATCTACAGTTGTATCTGAAACCGCCGTCCTTCCAAAGCTAGGAGACTGCATTTCCTTAAGGTATGCTGGATGTATACAGCTTAGATTACCATCCTGAAACTCAATAACAATTGTATTATGTACATCATCTTTCCCGTATACCTGATAACCTTTTATTGTAATAAGTCGTTGGTGTGTTCTTTCCTTATACCAAAATTCTCGTTTCACTTCCTTTGTTGTAGACAATCCCCATTCTCTAACCTTTTCTTCGTAATGAGCATCATCAGTAAACGTTTCAAAGTCTCCCCTTGGAGGAAGATATTGTGTTTGATCTAAATCTTCTATATGAGGTAGCGCGTTTGCCATTTGTAAACATTCCTTTCATTTTTTACAATTTTCACTACATATCTTAGAATATATAGTAAGACACTTCTCATTCTATGATATATTTCTTTTGTACATATTAAAAGGGTTTAGAAGTGATTGCTACGAATATAATGACTATAATTGTAAGAAGTGTCACTTTGATAATAAAGGAGCCAAGACAATGACTACGACATACACGTCCAGAAGTGATGTACCAGAACAGGAAAAATGGAATCTTGCTGATATTTATCAAGATGTAAATCAATGGGAAGAGGACTATCTGCTTATTGAAAAAATGGGAGGGGAGTTAAAGAAGTTTGACGGTGCTATCCATGATGGAAAGTCACTTTACGACTATTTAACTCTTAGTGAAAAGCTTTCTTTTCATTTCAATAAGCTTTTCGCTTACGCTATGTTGAAGGTAGATGAAGATACTCGCGTAACTAGTTCACAAGCATATTTAGATCGTGCAAAGCAGTTAAGTGTAAAAGTAAGTTCTTCTAACTCCTTTTTCATGCCGTTTTTATTAAGCCTAGATGAAGCAACACTAAGAAAATATATTGAAGAAGAGCAAGGGCTTGCTTATTTCGAAAAGGAATTAATGGAATCTTTCCGTTATAAACCACATGTCCTAAATAAAGAGCAAGAAGAAATTCTTTCTCAACTAGGGGAGGCTCTCTCTGCACCTAGTAATACATACGGTATGATTAACAATGCGGATATTAAATTTGGAAAAGTTACGAAGGAGGATGGAGAACAGGTTGAGCTTACTAGAGGGATGTACTCAAAGCTCATTGAGGATGAGGACCGTGAAAAGCGTCGAGAGGCATACAAAGCATATTATGAGCCCTATCTACATTTGAAAAATTCAATTGCTTCCACACTTTCTGCTGCTATCAAAAACAATGTAACCATTTCAAAGCTACGTCATTATCCCTCTGCACTAGAGAAGGCATTGTTCGGTGATAATGTACCAAAAGAAGTATATGAAAATTTAATTGCCACAACAAAAAGTAATATTGGTGCTATGCATAAATATACAAGAATACGCAAGGAAAAGCTTAGTGTTGATGAATTACGCCAATATGATTTAAGTGTTCCGCTCGTAAGTGGAGTAAAGAAAGAGATGTCTTTTGATGTAGCATATGAGACCATGTGCAAAGCGTTGGCTCCATTAGGTGAGGAGTATATTGAAACACTTAAGGAATTCCGAAAGTCACGCTACTTTGATGTAAGGGAAACACCAGGAAAGCGTTCGGGTGCCTATAATCTTGGAGTTTATGGGGTACACCCATTCATCCTGTTAAATCATCAGGATGATTTAGATAGCTTATTTACGTTAGTTCATGAATGTGGTCACGGAGTGCATAGTAAATTAAGCTCAGAGCATCAACCACAAATTACAGCACGATATAGTATTTTTGTTGCTGAAGTTGCTTCTACGGTTAATGAAGTTTTATTGATCAATTATCTTTTAAATAATGAGCAAAACGAAGAAGTTCGTAAATTCCTGATAAATCATTTTATCGATAAGTTCAAGGGGACTTTCTTTACACAGGTTATGTTTGCGGAATTTGAGAAAAAGACACATGAAATGGCTGAACAGGGATTACCGTTAAATGTTGAATCCTTTAGTCAAACATATGAAGACTTATTTAGAGAATACAATGGTGAAGATTTAGTATTTGATGAGGAAGTAAAATATGGTTGGGCTAGAATACCTCATTTCTACCGTCCATTCTACGTTTATAAATATGCAACAGGATTTGCTTCTGCAATCCATATTGCAACAAAGCTTTTAGAAGGGGATCAGCAAACATTGGCTTCCTATTTAGAATTCTTAAAGAGTGGAAGTGTAGACTACCCACTTGAACTTCTTAAAAAGACTGGTGTTGACCTAACAACCCCGTATCCAATCGAGAATTCATTGAAACGATTTAATGAGTTAGTCGAAGAATTTTCACAGCTATAAGCGTACTACTTGTTAGAAGTAGCCAAAGTCATAAGATGACTTTGGCTACACTTATTTTTAGAAAGTTAATTCTATCTCTCTAATACGTGTAGTCGAGCAAAGGTAGAGAATAGAGATGGCTTACATGAACGAAAAAAATGAGCAGGAGCCAAGTAGTATATGAGCTTTATGTGCAGGCTGAATGAGCTACCAATTAATTGGTAGGCCACATTTTTATTCCTTAGGTGAAATCATTTCCTCAGGCTTCACATATTCATCGAATTCTTCTTGCGTTAAGATTCCAAGCTCTATTGCTGCCTCTTTTAATGACAATTCATTTTTATGTGCGTGTTTTGCAATGGAAGCTGCTTTTTCATATCCTATATGAGGATTGAGTGCCGTAACTAACATTAAAGACTCATTTAGATATCGATTGATAACTCGTTCATTTGCTTGAATACCAACTGCACAATGATTATCAAAAGAATGAATCGAATCAGCAAGCAGACGAACAGATTGAAGAAAATTATAGATAATTACTGGCTTAAACACATTTAGTTCAAAATTACCTTGACTTGCAGCAAATCCAATCGTTGCATCATTCCCCATAACCTGAACAGCAACCATCGTCAGAGATTCGCTTTGTGTTGGATTTACTTTTCCTGGCATAATAGAACTACCTGGTTCATTTTCAGGTATTGAAATTTCACCGATACCACATCGCGGACCACTTGCCAGCCATCTTACATCATTAGCTATTTTCATAAGGTCTGCTGCTAATGCTTTCAGTGCACCATGAACATAAACGATTTCATCATGGCTCGTTAATGCATGGAATTTATTTTGAGAAGAATGAAAAGAGAGATTTGTCTGCTCTGCTATTTCTGAGGCAACCAGCTCACTAAACTTCGGATGGGCGTTGATACCCGTTCCAACTGCTGTGCCCCCAATTGCTAGTGCCAATATTTTTTCAGTAGATTCTAGTATCATTTCCTTTGAACGTTTTAACATGTGAACCCAACCGCTGATTTCTTGACCCAGTGTAAGAGGTGTTGCATCCTGTAAATGGGTTCTACCGATTTTAACAAGCTGAGCAAACTCTTTTTCTTTTTCTTCTAAGGTCGTTTGTAATTTTTCTATTGTGGGTATGAGATTTTCATGAATTGCCTTTACTCCTGCGATATGCATGGCAGTTGGGAAGGTGTCATTTGAACTTTGGCTCATGTTCACATCATCATTTGGATGAACCTTTTCCTCAAAACCATTCTCTTTAAGTAACTCATTTGCTCTGTTTGCTATTACCTCATTTACATTCATATTACTTTGAGTTCCACTTCCGGTTTGCCAAACAACAAGAGGGAACTGGTCAATAAGTTTCCCGGATAAAATTTCATCACATGCTAGGATAATTGCTTTTGCTTTAGTTGGTTGTAATTTTTCTAACTTTTCATTTACAGCTGCAGCACTACGCTTTAGTATCACAAACGCCTCAATTACTTCGGCTGGCATTTGTTCTATTCCAATTCGGAAATTTTCTCTACTTCTCTGAGTTTGTGCACCCCAATATGCACTTGCAGGTACTTTTATTTCTCCCATCGTATCTTTTTCAATTCGATAATCCATTCTTTCACCTCAATTTTTTCTAGAACTATAACTTTAAATTATCACAAATTGCCTGTATTTTCCAAATGTCTGTTCACTCCTATAAGAAACGGAAGGACTGTTATCATTCTTGTTTATTTTTATTTTAAATACTATAATGGATTACTGTATAAAAAGGGAGGTGGGCTAACTTGATTAAAGATGAGAATTTTTTTATGAGAAAGAAGCAGCAGTTTGGTGTTATTCTGAATGATGTTCAGAAAAAAGCAGTTCTTCATCTGAATGGACCTTTACTCTTGTTGGCATCACCTGGTTCTGGTAAAACGACTACAACGATAATGCGTATCGGCTATTTAATTGAGGAAAAGGGAGTAGATCCGAATCGGATAAAAGCAATTACTTTTAGTCGAGCTTCTGCATCTGATATGAAGGAAAGATTTGCACGTTTTTTCCCAGAACAATCACAGGAAACAGTAGACTTTTCCACTATCCATAGCCTAGCATTTGAGGTTGTTCGAGAATATTTTTATAAAAATAAGATTGCTTTTCAATTAATTGAAGGGACTAACAACTCATCTACTTTACAGCAACAACCTCATAAAAAGCAGCTATTACGCAATATATATAAATCGATAATTAATGAAACAATTACTGAGGAACAACTGGAAGAGCTCCAAACCTATATTAGCTATCTTAAAAATACAATGATTCCTAAAGAAGAGTGGTCAACAATCCATTGCGATATTCCTTCAGTAACTATCATTGTGGAAGAATATGAACGAATTAAGAACGCTAATCCTACTCAATTATTGCTAGATTATGATGATATGTTGACAATTGCTAATGATGCTTTCTCAAATGACGAGAAACTATTACATAAATATCAACAAAGATATGATTATGTACTAACCGATGAGAGTCAGGATACCTCATTAGTGCAGCACTTCATTATTGAAAAAGTAGTAAAACCTCATAAGAATGTATATGTTGTGGCAGATGATGATCAATCCATCTATTCGTGGCGAGGTGCGGAACCTCAATATTTAATTGATTTTAAAAACGTATATCCAGATGCAGTAATTTTAAAAATGGAGCAAAACTATCGATCCTCAAAGCAAATTGTAGACGTCGCAAGAAAGTTCATTAAACGAAATAAAGAACGTTATGACAAAGAAATGTTCACAAATAATCCTCCTCATAAAGAGATAACCATTAAATGCTTCGATGATTATCGAAACCAAGCAAAGTATATCGTATCTGAGCTTTCCTCAGTAGATAGATTAGAAGATATAGCAGTTCTTTATCGAAATAATTCATCCTCTATTATGTTAATGAACGAGTTTGAAAGAAGTGGAATATCCTTTTACATGAAAGATACTGATAACCGTTTTTTCTCTCATTGGGTCGTAAAAGATATTCTTAATTTCATGAGAATGTCATATACAGATAGGAGGTTTGATGTATTCGAACAAATCTATAATAAGTGTGGATTCTATATATCTAAAGAGCAATTATACCTGCTTGCGAAAACGAATATCCCTGAATCAATATTTGACCGACTCTTAGTTACTAATAATCTAAAGGCTTATCAAATTAAACAAATTCAGGACTGTAAAAACACCCTTGTACGTATGAAGGGTGCAACACCTTTACAAGCTATCAAAATGATTCGTAACCAAATAGGGTACGACAAAACACTAAAAGAGATAAGTAAAAAGCTAGGATTAAAAGTGGATTATCTTATTGGTGTTCTTCAAACTCTTGAGGAAATTGCAGGTACACTTCAAACCATGGAAGAATTTGCAGAAAGGTTAAAACATCTAGAAAACCTATTAAAGGCGTCAGTATATAATAAGAATCAGAATGCAGTTACATTTTCAACCTTTCATAGCTCAAAAGGACTTGAGTTTAAAAAGGTTTACATGGTCGATTTAGTTGAAGGAGTTATTCCAGGAAATGATGAAATAAAACAGCTAAGAGAAGGAAAAACAAAATTAATGGAAGAAGCTGTCCGCTTGTTTTACGTGGGGATGACACGTGCTGAACTAGAATTAGAGCTACTGACTTACAAAAAACAATACGGAAAAGATGTACGACAATCTCAATTTTTGACTAATGTGAAAAATATTATTGATCCTCCAATAAAAAGTAAACAAGACGTACAAGTAAATAAGATACGTAAGGATGAATCAAACATTCCCTATAATCCAAATGCCGTAAAAACAGTAGAAGGACTAGAAGTTGGTGCCTTTATCAAGCATCGTGTCTTTGGACATGGCGAAATCTTGGAAATTGACAAGGAGAAAATCCACATACAGTTCCAAAGGGAGAGAAAAACGCTTCTACTAGCCACATGTATTGATATGGGATTATTGGAGCTTGCCAAAAAAATTAATGTGAAATAATTTTCCGAGAGAGAGTTTCAGCTTACTCTCGTTTTTCCTTTTACAGTTTTACTCTCAATCTCATACGTAAATGGTCTCATTTTCATCTTATTGTTCAAATATATAAAAATGGACAGTTGGATCATAGCAAAGCTACAAGAATTGCTAACGCATGTATGGAGAAAAATATGTGAATGTTGTTGCCTAAACAGTGATTCTGTGGATGGCCTAAAACAGCATAGGTTCCAAATAGTAGAACTCAAGAAATTTTATAAAGGACGTTATTGTAGTTGAAATCAATAATATTAGGAGGAAGACATATGATTAATAACATAATCTTAGACGACACCACCATTAACGTCTCAAACTATCATGAAGTGATGGAAAATGGATTACATAAAATTACTGTCGATTTTAAAGTGACAAGCGAAGAGTACCACGGTGTTACTACATTATTGTATAGAGGAATTTTTGACTTACAAGTACCCGAACGAGGGATTTCTTGCAAGGTAACAATAAAAGAATATTTTACTTCTATTACAAACCTCTATGAAGTTGGGCAGGTCGGAAATTTTACGTTAACTTTACTCGAAGTTAAGGAATAGGAGGCTTTTAATGAAACTGAGTATATTAGATCAAGCTCCCATCTCCTTAGGACAAACTCCACAGGATGCATTGTTCGCATCCATGAGGCTTGCTCAAGCTGGAGAGGCAAGCGGTTACACGAGATATTGGATTGCAGAGCACCATGACTTATTCGGACTTGCTTGTTCTTCCCCTGAGGTAATGTTGGGTTATATCGGTGCACACACAAGTACCATCCGCCTTGGGTGTGGGGCAGTATTATTACCGCATTATAAGCCTTATAAAGTAGCTGAGCAGTACAATATGCTTGCCACACTTTTTCCTAAAAGAATTGATATTGGGATTGGCAGAGCACCCGGTGGATCAGCTGAAGCAACAAATGCATTGTCTGATAACTTCCTACAACAAGTCTATAAAATGCCGGCTTCTGTAGATGAACTCCTGCATTTTATCTATAATGATTTTCCTGCGGGGCATGAATTCGCATCGTTAAAAGCTTCACCAGTTCCAATTATCCCTCCTTCTCCATGGCTATTAGGTACAAGTAGAAAAAGTGCACAGTTAGCTGCTGAAAAGGGACTTTCCTATACATTTGGTCAGTTCATGAGTGACAATAATGGCCCGGAAATAATTCAGGAATATCTAGATAATTTTGCACCACGAAAGAAAGAGGATTACCCGCAGGTAATTGTAACAGTTTCTGCCATTTGTGCCGAAACTACAGAAAAAGCTGAAGAGATAGCCTTAAGCTCCTTTGTTTGGGGATTACAAAGACAAAAAGGGGAAGGGGAGGGAGGAATTCCATCCATAGCTGAAGCAAAAGAGTATATATGCAACGAAAATAGTAAAGACGTTTATGAAAGACTGCATCGAAAAATGATTATCGGAGATCCAAAAACAGTAAAGAAAAAGCTAATTAATAGTAAGAATATGTATAAAGCTGATGAGATTATGATTGTTACAATAACATATTCTCCTGAAGATAAAATACGTTCTTATGAGTTAATTGCAAATGAAGTATTTGGGTGAGAAAGGCTTATTTTGAAAATGATCTATTGTTGAATTACTCTTGTATCAATCGTACTCCTTCGATATGAAAACACCCTTTTAAAAGGTAATAACGGTTTTACTTCAGGGAGGCAAACTATCAAATACCATACCAAAACACACGTTATATCCCATTAGAAATAACGTATATATTTTTGTTTCTATAATAAGGTTTAAGTGGTTTTTCAAATATATTCTAGTACCAATTCAAAAGATTGAAATATTTATTGTAGTGTACGTGATATTGATGTGAATAACGGTATGAATACAGATGATATTTAGTAATTTCATAAAGAGTTTTTGATATTTATGTAAAAATAAGTAAAGAAATTATGAAAAAATGTACGTAAACAAACGGATCAAGTTAGTTGAAGAAGGTATATTCAATATATGGTATTTTGTGGTAATATATTTGTAAATATAATAAGGGGAAGTTAAAATGAATAATGTAAGTCGTTGGATTGTTGCTTTTACTCTTATGACATTTACTGTTTTATTGTTTAAAAACGGCATAGATTTGTGGTCTCTTGGAACAAATGTTGATGGGGAAGGTATTGGGGTATACTTTTTAGGTTTTGAAGTAAATGATAGAGTACCAGAAGGTAATATTCCCCTATATGCAAAAGGTTTCTTTATATCTAGTCTTGTAGCTTTTTTTGTATCAATTGTAACTGTTGGAATAAAATTTGGAAGCAAAGCAAGTTCATCACACTGATAAGCGTTAAACCAGAGAGGTTTAATGCTTATTTTCGTTTTGAAGTTTGTTGTAGTAACGAAGCAGTTTAGTTGAAGAAGGACTTTACCAATTTTTAACGAACTACCTATAATAACTTACCAAGATTGGGTGGTATTTATAGGGAATCAAATAAGATTTTATATTGATGACCAAAATAAAAATAATATAATCGAGAGTCTACGGACCGCAGGTTGTGTTTTTGCAGAAGAAGAGGCACAGCTTCTTATTTCTGAGGCACGGACATTGGATGCCCTACCCACTATGGTCAATCTTCGAATTACAGGTACCCCACTTGAACATGTCCTCGGTTGGGCGGAGTTCTGCGGTATCAGGATAACAGTAGATTCAGGGGTCTTCGTACCCGCCGCCGTACGGAGTTTCTCGTCCAAAACGCAGTTGCCTTTTCTTTGCCTGGAGCCATAGTTGTTGACCTTTGCTGCGGTACTGGAGCGGTGGGTGTTACTATAGCAAAAGCTCTAGGGTGGATTAAGTTATATGCAGTCGACAACGACCCAACCGCTGTGCGCTGTGCCCTAGACAATGTTACACCCCTAGGTGGTCGAGTATTTGAAGGGGACCCTCCCTGCCAAACTGCGTGGAAAAGTCGACATCATAGTAGCAAACGCACCTTACGTACCTACCGAGGCAATCAAGCTGCTTCCCCAGGATGCACGTCTACACGAACCGAAGATGGCACTTGATGGTGGAAATGACGGACTTGACATTCAGCGAAGAGTGGCAGAAGAAGCATCCTGCTGGCTAGCTTCTGGAGGGCATCTATTAGTAGAGACGAGCGAAATGCAGGCGCCTCAGACATTTGAAATCTTCACCCAATATAGGCTAATACCTCAATTGACACACTCTAATGAATTGGACGCAACTATCGTAATTGGAACCAAACCCACCCCTTTAGAATAACAGTGGGAAGCTATTTTTTTTACAATAAACTTTATAATGCTGGCGCTAGGGCTAATAGAACTTAATTTAACTACCGTGAAAGAAAATGTTTTTTCACTATTTTTCAGACTTCAGCACGCTGTTCATTTATTACTTCACTCAAATTTAGATATTACAAGAATATGTTACGATTCGGGTTATGGAAGTCTAAATAATTTTGAACGTGTTTTCAAGAAAAGATATGTTATATCAATTTTTGAATACAGACGGAAAAAAATATTAAAATATGGATTTATTATAGGGGTATTAAAAAGTATAGCACTTGGTGGCTATACTTTTTATTTTTAAATATGTATTAAATGAATATATAACATTGGTAATACAAAATATTCAGGGGAGAGGTAGTATTCAAAACTGTATTCTCTTTTTATCATCTCCTTATTTTATATATAAGAAACTTTAAAAATTGCTACTTTAAGATTCGCAATAATTAGAGAGTTTGTTTACGATGATATTGCTAAACTTAAAAAAGAGAAATAAATTGAATGGAGTTCAATAATAAGAATAAATTTGATTGTAGACAGAAAAATTATTATCCTTTTTATTGGATTTTTGGAGTATTTATATTGGATTACACTAGATGTTTAAAATTTGAAGAGCATTTTTATAGATAAGTATTTATTTATAAAAATTTTAAAATTTATTTGGAGGAAAAAATGGAGAAAATTGGTGTTGATTTTTCAAACAATGATATAATATTTGAAACTAAAAATCCACTTTCTAATTTACTGGTAAAGAATTTATCTATAATAATTCTTCCCGCTAGAACTTTTTTATTTGGTTTTATTCAAATTTTGTTCGTTTATTTGTTAGGATTTTCATGGAAAGAGTCTATTGCATGGTGGCCATTTTATGCAATTATCACTAATATTATAATGTTTTATGTCCTATATTTTCTTACTAAAAGAGAAGGAAAATCATATTTGGATATCATTAATTTTGACAAAAAACATATAAATCTAGATTTCAAAAGGATACTTTGGGTTCTTCCAATCGGTGCAGGGTTGGGATTAGCTGGTATGTCCTTTGTTAGTTTTATAATGTATGGTAGTCCAGCACTTCCAGATAATATGATATTACCCCTACCTTTTTGGGCAGGGATAATAGCTTTTATTTTTTTCCCCATTACAAATACATTAGTTGAAGTGCCTACTTATATGGGCTATTGTTTTCCAAGGATAGAGAAAATGCTTAAGTCTAAAGTTTTTGCCCTTGTTCTCTCAGCTTTTTTCCTTGCTTTTCAGCATTTTACTTTACCAATTTTTATTAATGATTTGAAGTATATGTCTTGGCATTTTTTATGCTTTATCCCACTTTCGTTAATCGTAGGTTTGATTTACATTAAGATTCGAAATCTTGTATCAATAATGATTGTTCATTGGTTATTGGATGTACTGGTGGTTTTAGGAGTATTTATTCTTTCAATTTCATAGTAATTCATTCCAATAGATAAAAGAAGGCTACTTGCCTTCTTTATTGCTTCATTTCTGGATCTTTTTCTTACTGATTTTAGAAAAAGTAATAAGTAAAGGATTAAATTATAATTAATCATAAGATAATTGTGAGGAGTGTTAAAAATGTTAGGGATTATTAACTTCGAGGTCTTTTTAGTTACAGCAATATTGCTAAATTTAACTCCTGGTACAGATACAATGTATATTGTGAGTAGAAGTATTTCCCAAGGTAGAACGGCAGGGATTTATTCAGCACTTGGTATTTCCACAGGAGCAGTTGTTCATACTTTACTGGCTGCATTTGGACTATCAGTTATTTTAATGCAATCAGCTTTTTTGTTTAATTTTATTAAAATCGTAGGTGCCATTTATATAGCATATTTAGGTATTAAGATGTTAATTACAAAGAGCACAGCTAAAGCACAACATTCATTAACAAAGCAAAGCAATAAAAAGATATTTTTTCAAGGACTGGTAACTAACCTCACAAACCCAAAGGTTGCATTGTTTTTCCTAGCTTTTCTTCCGCAATTTATTCATACTAATGCTGGTATTTTTAGTCCAATACCTTTTATTACCTTAGGGCTAACCTTTACCTTGACAGGTGGAATTTGGTGTTTAATCACTGCATATTTTTCCTCAATGGTAACTACTAAGCTTAGAGGCAATTCCAAAGTTTCAACTGTTTTAAATAGATTAACAGGAATTGTTTTTATTGCAATGGGTATCCAATTACTAAAAACGAAAGCAACATAATAAGTATCATAGAGCGTTGAAATCAATGCTCTTTTTTTTTGCCAAGAAAACAAAAATTGTTAAACCTGTTTGGCGGGTAACCTCAGTTTTCAAATATTGCTATTTAGTAAACGCAAATATTAGTGAGAAGTCTTAAAACAGGAGTGATAGATTTATACCAGGAAGAAAAAGAAAGAGTAAGGTGTGATTTCATGCTTAATAAACACGGTTTAAATAAAAGGTTCAGCAAATCATATCATTCAATGGTTTGGGCATTAATATTTGGTACTTTTATTTCAAGAACAGGTTTTTTTATGAGTATTCCTTTTTTAGGAATATATCTTCATGAATTGAAAGGGTATGATAATGCTACAACAGAGATTCTATTGTAGTTTTAATCTTGTCAGTTGTCCTTTTTACAGCAGGTGAAATTCTTTGCTTTATAATCGGAGAAGTCTTAATAAGTAATTTGGCACCCGAGCATTTAAGAGGCGCATATTACGGGGCATCAGGACTTCAGTTTATTGGTCAGAGTGCAGGTGCATGGGTGGGGGGAATCTTGCTAAACATCTTAGGAGCAGGTCATGGGATAGTAGTCTTTAGAATTCTCATAATTGCGTTTCTTTTTTTTCAATATGGGCAAACACTTTTAATAAGGGATATTCCATCAAAGGAAAATAATAAAACAATATTATCATGATGGGGGCTTTATAAATGGAAAATTATAAAGTAAAGAAACTTGCACAAAAATATAGTAGGTAACTCAATTAATTTTAAACAGGTAAGAATGTTCTAATAGAAAGCTTTGATACAGATGAAACTTTTGTTAATACGATTGTAAGAGAAGTATATTCTATTGGTGGTAATCCAATTGTAAAAAAAGGACACTAAAGAATTAAAAGAATTAATAAAAGGAGCCAACGAAGAACAATTAAAATTATGGGCTCAAATTGATTCGTATGAAATGAAAAAAATGGATGCATACATTTGATTAAGAGGTCAAAATAACCTTTTTGCATATTCTGATGTACCAGCTGAAAAAATGGCATTATTTCATAAAATATATACCAAAAATGTTCACTTAAATATAAGAACCAGTTCTACAATGTGGGTAATTCTTCGTTATCCAAATGAATCAATGGCTCAATTAACAAGAATAAGAACAGGAGAGTTTCAAAAATATTACTTTGATGTGTGTGCTATAGATTATCAAAAGATGTCAAATGCAATGGAAAAACTTGTACAACTGTTTCTTAAAACAGATCAAGTTAGAATTACTGGAAAGGATACTAATTTATTTTTTTCGGTTAAAGATATTCCTGTTGTTAAATGTGCTGGTACCTTAAATTTGCCAGATGGTGAGATATATACGGCACCAGTAAGGGATACTCCTTCACCATATAATGGTTTTATCTATGAAAATGTAAAGTTGTTTTTTGAAAAAGGGAAGATAATAAAAGCTGAAGCAAATAACTAAGAAGGTATTAATGAAATCTTAAATACTGATGATGGGGCAAAACATATAGGTGAGTTTGCCATAGGTGTGAACCCATAAACGTAAAAAGCAACAAAGTTTGCGAAAACATCTTTATTAAATTATACAACATTTTCCAAACAAATCCATTAACTATCTCTAGTAAATTCACCATAGAAACCACGTATTAAACAGCAAAGACAATAGTTATTGTCCACTTTCATTTTATATGCTAATTTGTGATGATTTGGGTACCATTATAGCAAAAACCTTTATTTGGGAATAAAAAGACAGACCGAAATTTTGTTATTTGGTCTGTCTTTTCATTATTTATTATTCACTTTTTTCTCCCAAAGGAGAACCCGTTACATTATTATACGTCAGTCATTATTTCTGCTTTTTTCTTCGCTCGTAAAAACTTTGCGATATTGACAACAATTGTTTTACATACTGCATAGGTCGGAATTGCTAATACCATACCTAGAACACCGGCAAGATTTCCAGCTGCAAGTAACAGAATAATGATGGTTGCTGGATGTGTATCTAAGCTCTTTCCAAGTATAAGAGGAGACAATACATTTCCTTCAATTTGTTGCGCAATAAGTATTACGACCACTACTAATAATGCTTTGGTTGGTGAGTCAAAAAGAGCAATAATAACTGCAGGAGTGCCACCAAGAATCGGTCCTACATATGGAATAATGTTTGTTATAGCAACTATCAAAGCCATAACAAGGGCAAACGGCATATCAATAATAAGGTAACCAATAAAGGAAAGAGTGCCTACTGCTAATGCAACTGTAACCTGACCCTGAATATATGCTGCTAATGTTTCGCCAGTTTCCTTCAGGATGGATAGGCCTTCTTCTCTGTATGCTGAAGGAAGAAGCTTTGAAATAGCGACAGGGAAACGATGGCCATCCTTAAACATATAAAATAGTAAAAAGGGAACCGTAACAAGAATAACTGCGATATTTGTAATCAACCCAATAATTTGTGATAATCCACCTGTAATCCTATTTGGAAGGGTATTTGCGAATTCTATCAATTTGCTTTCAACAGTCTCGAGCAAGTCATTTTGTTCATTCCGAATCCATTTAAACTCAGAGGATTGTGCGATATTATCAAAAAACTTCATCGCCTGATCTGCATACCCTGGAAGGGCATTAGCAAGGGCGGTAAATTGCTTTGTTATCGTAGGGACAAGATTGCCGATTGCTATGACAAGTATACCTAAAAATACAACATAAATAATGATGATCCCTAGAACCCTTGGAATCTTTTGTCGTTGTAGAAAGTTCACAACAGGATTTAGTAAAAAATACAAAAAACCTGTAATTAAAATGGGAAAGAATATGGTTGAGAAAAAGATACCAATAGGCTGGAACAAAAATGTAATCTTTGTTGAGACATAGATAATCGTTAAAAGTAAAAGAATTTGGAGTAACCAGTATTGCAATTTTTTTTTCGATTTCGACAAAGTATGTACCTTCTTTTCTAATAATATTAAAAAAAGTATATCAATTCATTGAAAAGAATACAATTACTTCCTATACACATCACTAGTGGTAAACACCATCATATGTAAGGTCGTATATCTCTTGATTGAAGTCTTCTGGCTTACCATCAAAGATTAGCTCACCCTGTCTTAAGGCAAGGATTCTTGTCGCAAATCGTTTCGCAAGGTCTACATCATGAAGATTCATAATCGTTAAATGGCTATGACTTTGATGCAATTCTTGGACTAGGGAAAAGATATGGGTAGCAGTACCAGGATCTAAACTAGCAACCGGCTCATCTCCAAGAAAAACGCGCGGTTTTTGTAATAACGCCCTAGCAATTCCAACTCTTTGTTTTTGCCCTCCACTTAGACTTTCAATCCTTTGATTTTTATATTCTGATAATCCTACTACCGACAATACTTGTTGAGCTTGGAGAATTTCTTCCTCAGAAAACCAACCAATCAGATTTTTAAATGAACTACGATACCCAAACATGCCTGTTACAACATTTTGCATAACAGTTAAGCGGGGAATAAGATTAAAATGCTGAAATATCATGCCAATTTCGCGTCTAACTTTTCTCATTTGCTCTTTATTTTTGGAAGACAATGGCTGATGATTCCAGTATATTTCACCACTCGTTGGTTTTTGCAAGCCGTTTAAGCAACGGATTAACGTCGATTTTCCAGCCCCGCTTTTACCTAAAATACAAATAAACTCACCTTCAACTAGTGTAAGATTTACATTGTGTAGAGCATGCCTTTTCGATTGTGGAAAATATACCGTTACATCCTTCATTTCTATCATATTCGTTTCCTCCATTACATTACTCTGTTGCGAATATAGCTACCGAAAGAGTCAACAAAGATTACGATTATCATAATTAGTGCAACATCTAGCGAAACAGAAGGGTATTGAAAGCTTTTAAAATCATTAAAAAGTCGTTGTCCAATTCCTCCGCCACCAATAAAACCGAGAATTAACGATGTTCGAATCGCCACCTCAAATCGGTAAAAGTATTGCGAAAGTACATTTGGCCAAATCTGTGGAAGGATACTGAATAGAGAAGCAAACCAATCCTCCGCACCAACTGCCCTCATTGCTTCTTGTGGACCGCGTTGTGCTGCTTCAATAAGCTCAGATAATAACTTTCCAAGTACTCCTACATTATGAAACATGATTGCGAGAACTGCAGGGAAGGGACCAAGCCCTAGTGCTGTTAATAGAATTAGCCCGAATACTATTTCAGGAACTGATCGAACAAAGCTGAGAAATAATCTTAATGAATGATAGATAAAAAAAGAAGGCGTAGTATTACGTGCAGCCAAAAAGCTAATGGGTAATGCGATGAGCAGTCCAAATATACTGCCTAGAAAAGCCATTGCTAATGTTTCTACGCTATCAAGTAGCATTCTTGGTAAGGAAGTAAAATCGATCGGAAACCATTGAGATAAAAAATCAATCATATTTGTAAAATCCCTAAATTTTGATAGGTCAAACTCTGTTAGGATCATACTTATATAAGCTGCAATACTTATGAGAAGAATGATAGGAATCGTAGAACGTTTAAACCACATAATATATCATCCCTATTCATTAATAATTCCTTGTTTAACAGCCGCAGCCCTAATGCTTTCATAATCCTTGTTAGAAGCTTTTGTAAATCCACTAGCACCAAATGCAGCTAGTATTTTCTCATCTTTTATTCCTAAAAATATATCCTGTAACTGTTTAATTGTTTCTTTATCAGTGTCCTTATGTACAGCCCATGGGTATTGGAATAATTTTTCAGATTGCCAAATCGTCTTAATTTGGTCTCCATCAATTTTTCCTGATTCAACTAATTGGGTATAAATCGCACTATCAATTGCTCCTGCATCCACCTGTTTGTTTTGAACAGCTAACGCAGTTGCGTCGTGCGATCCTGTAAATCGAACGGTCTGGAAACGGTTTTCTTCCTCAGATACAAATACTCCTCTGTCTTTTAACTCGATTGAAGGAATGAGTGATCCTGAAGTTGAGTTAATATCTCCAAATGCAAAATCAATTTCTTCAGAATTTGCAACTACATCTTCAATGGACTGCAAAGGGCTATCGGTATGAGTAATGATATAGGAATGATAAAATGGCTCTCCATCGATAAGTTGAGTAATAATTGCTTCGGCACCACTTTTTTCATGAGCAACAACATACGTTAATGGTCCAAAATATGCCATATCAATCTTGTCATAGTTCATAGCTTCTACAACGCCGTTATAGTCAGGATACACTTTGACAGAAACATCACGGTCTAGTTCTTCCGTTAAAATAGCCTGTAGCTTATCCATTGCTGATTCCATTTCACCAACTGTTTGAACCGGAATTACCCCAATGGTAAACGTTTCAGGCAGTTTTTCTATATTTTCCTTGGAATTATCTCCTCCACAAGCTACTAATAAAAAAGAAAGACATAGTATTCCAAGTAAGCTAATACTTTTCTTCATATGTACACCTCATTGCATTTTTAAACAGTATTTCCAAACAAAGGTAAAAGGACTCAGGTTAGAGTCCTTTAGATTACTTTTATACAGCACGGAGAATCGGCTATTACCTCTCCAATAATAGAAGCCGGAACTTGTTTCGAATGTAAGTCACGTAATAATGCTTCACTTTCAGTTTCAGGTACCGAAATGAGAAGACCTCCTGAAGTAATTGCATCACATAATATCAATTGATCAATTTCATCTAGTGAAGGACCATACTGAACTCGTTCTGTTAACCATGAATGATTCTTCTTCGTTCCTCCAGGGATAACATTTTGTTCTGCAAGTTCTCTTGTCATTGGAAGTACAGGTACATTGTTAAATTGAATCTTAATTCCAACATTGCTACCCTCAGCCATTTCCATTGCATGTCCAAGTAAGCCAAAACCAGTTACATCAGTACATGCATTTACATGATAAGAATCCATTACTTCGGCTGCGGTTTTATTTAATGTTGCCATAACCTCAGTAACCATTTTAATATTTTCATCATCTACCATATCTCTCTTAATACCAGTTGTAAGGATTCCTACACCAATCGGCTTTGTTAAGATAAGACGATCTCCCGGTTTTGCCCCAGCATTCGTTCGAATTCGATTGGGATGCACAGTGCCAGTCACCGACAATCCAAACTTAGGCTCTTTGTCATCAATTGAATGCCCGCCAACTAATGCTGCTCCCGACTCTTGTACTTTATCTGCAGCCCCTGCTAAAATTCGTGCTAAGATGCTTTTATCTAGGGTAGTGATGGGGAAGGCAACAATGTTCATAACGGTTATTGGTTTTCCTCCCATTGCATAGACATCGCTTAATGCGTTGGCAGCTGCTATTTGGCCAAACATATATGGATCATCTACAATCGGAGTGAAAAAGTCAAGTGTTTGAACAAGTGCTAATTCATCGTTAATTTTGAATACCCCTGCATCATCAGGAGTATCAATTCCTACTAGTAAGTTAGGGTTTGGTACAGCTTTTGGTATGTGACGCAGAACCTGCGTCAGGTCTTCAGGACCGATTTTGCATCCTCAGCCAGCTTTAGTAGAAAGGGATGTTAATTTAATGATTTCTTCCTTTTTTGACACCTACAATCACTCCTCTCATATGAATAAATTCCAATCTCAGTTATAGTAATTTCATTATTTTGGCGGGACTGTGTGGGAATCGAACCCACCGGAGACGACACGCGCCTCCCTCAGAGTTTTGAAGACTCAGGGGGACACCAGCCACCCAGCCAGCCCCTTAATTGTGATTATTTTATTCTCGATAATCATCTCAGAATACATTTTACCATACCTTTCATTATATACAGGAGTCACTTTTTATAGCAAATAGAAAGGTTTTCGTATCCAAATAAACACCTTGCTTGAAATACGAACAAACTTATTAGTAAAGTAAGAGTTAGAAACAGAGATAAAAGGCAAGGAGGTAGAAAATGAAAGACACATTTTTCACGATTGGTATGGCTGGACATATTGACCATGGAAAAACAACACTTACTAAAGCGCTAACAGGGGTCGATACAGATCGTTTAAAAGAAGAGAAAGAACGAAATATCTCAATTGAACCAGGTTTTGCCCCCCTTCAATTGTCTAACGGCAAAAATGTCTCGATTGTTGATGTACCAGGACACGAACGTTTTATTCGTCAAATGATAGCAGGGGTAGCTGGAATAGACCTTGTCTTAATCGTGATTGCTGGAGACGAAGGAGTAATGCCTCAAACGAAAGAACATCTTCAAATAGTAGAGTTTTTAGGAATCTCGCATTGTATAGTTGTAGTTACAAAAGTCGAAAAAGTTGAAGACGATATACTGGGACTTGTAACGGAAGACATAAAGGATTTCATGTCTGAAACAACTTTTAAAAATGCACCGATACACTATATAGACAGTATATCTGGAAAAGGGATCCCGGAGTTACTAGAAACCATTAGTAACCAAATAGAGAAATTAAAGCAACGGGATATCCTTACTTCCTTCAGATTACCAATCGACCAAGCTTTTACACTACAAGGACATGGTACAATTGTAAGAGGTACAGTATTTGAGGGAGTTGTAACGAAAGATAGTAATGTAATGTTACTCCCACAAGGGAAAAAGGTAAAAGTACGACAAATTCAAGTACATCATCAAGTGACCACTCATGCTATAGCTGGGCAAAGAGCAGCAATAAATATTGCTGGTGTTTCGAAAAATGAGATTAGCAGAGGAAATGTACTTGTAGATTCTACCAACTATCATGTAACAAAAACAATTGATGTTGCACTACGGTTAGTAGATACACTTTCATTGCCTCTAAAGCAGCGTTCGCCTATAAAGCTTCATATAGGAACGTCTGAAACGTTCGGGACAATTGTCTTCTTTGATCGAAATGAGGTCAAGGACACGACCGAAGAGATTCTTTGCCAAATCAGATTGGAAAGTGAGATTGTCGTTAAACGAGGTGACAGATTCATTTTAAGGCGACCAACTCCTGTCGAAACTCTAGGTGGAGGATGGGTGATTCAACCATTAGCTGGTAAATATAAATTTGGTGAAAAATCGATTAAAATGCTATCACGACAAAAGGAAAGTTCGCCACAAGAAATAATACTAGACTTACTAAAAACTCATAAACTGCTTACTATACAAAAGCTTGTTTCGTTAGCTTCAATCGATAAAGACGAGATTCTTCTCATTCTTACAGAGGCTGTATCTGATGGTGAATATGTCAAGGTTTCTGATGAATGCTATAGTTCAACCTCTTGCTTGCATGAGCTTTCAGCTGTCATAGTAGAACAGTTACGTGAATATCATATAAAACACTCTATGAGAATAGGCATAAGTAAGGCAGAGCTCCTCCAAGTCATTGGTCAAACTTTTCCTAAGGAATTGGTTGAATATAGCTTAGAGAAGTTAATTGAACAAAAGATAATAAAGAAGGAAGAACAATATCTTTTCGAAGCATCCTTCCATCCTTCACTTCCTAAGTCGAAGAAAAAAATAATGGAGCAAGTCATAAAACAGTTACAAGAAGATGAACTGAGTCCTAAAAGATGGGAAGATTATTGCCAGGGAACAACTGTTTCACCACAGGATGCTAGTGAGCTTCGTATGTATCTTTTAAAAACAGGTAAAGCAGTGATTTTAACTGATACTACTTTACTGCATTCTAAAGCTCTAGAGATAGCCGTACAGAAACTTAGGGAACGAACAAATGAATCCTTTAGTTTGTCAGAAGCTAAGGATATACTAGGTCTATCAAGAAAGTACCTTATCCCTTTTTTAGAGCTATTAGACAAAATGGATATTACTTCACGAGTCGATGGAAATCGCGAGTGGAATAGAACAAAATAGGAGGTTTTAATATGAGATACAAGGTGTCAATTGAATTTTGCATGCAGTGAAACTATGCACCAAAAGCCGCAGGTCTTGCGGAAAAATTACTAACTCATTTTAGACAGAGCATTTCGACCTTTGAGCTCATTCCTGCTTCAGGTGGAGTCTTTGAAGTTACGGTTAATGATGAAAAAATATTTTCTAAAAAGGAAATGGGTCGATTTCCTATTGTTGAAGAGATCATTAAAGAAATGGAGAAATAACCAGATATTTGTTGATGCCCCCAGGATGGAAAGGCATCTTTTTTATTCGTAAAGTTTCAGAAGGTAGAACTAAATTAGAGGAATACATATAACCAATATCGAATAGCCAATAAAAAAACAAGGAGGTATACCATGGAGCCATTTCTTGATGAAAATAACTTACATTCACAATATAAGAATGCCATTATAGAGGTGATGAAAGAAGAACCTTATGCAAAATTTTTAGGTATTAAATTAATAGAAATAGGTCCTGGAAGTGCTAGTGCAGAATTAGAAATCTCGGATTTTATGTTAAATGCTCATGGCACCGTACACGGAGCAATCATTTTTGCTATAGCCGATTATGTCTTCGAAGCTGCAAGTAAATCTTATGGTAAATCAGCTGTAGCTTTATCAAATACTATTCATTTCATGGCAGCCGTGACAAATGGAACAACTCTTAAGGCATCCGCAAACGAAGAGAAGAAGAGCAATAGAATTGCCTGGTATAAAATTCAAATTAAAAGCAATGATGAACTAATTGCCACTATGGAAGGCGTTGCCTATCGAAAAAACGATTATTTTGTGACTGTTAATAGGTGAGTTCACTAATTTTAATAAAACTCCCTCAAATTTTTATTCGTATTTAACTAAGGGAAAGCATTTTTATCTTTTACATTAAAGGGTCTTGTTGGGTGGTAAATTTCGGAGTTTGACCCACTTAAGGTTACGAAGGAAGCTGAGTAGGAAAGATTCGTCAGTATCGTACCTTCTAACTTAGAAAGTGCTAGCTTTGTAGTACCAAGAGCAAGTAAAGGACCAATCTCTGACAACACCGTTTTCCCGATGGGAATAAAAGCTAAGCTTACAAGTTACTTGTAGTAGGAATCCTTTTTTAGTCATTTACAGTACCCAGATTCATGAGCAGTCTATTTTTAGGTAATACTAATAGAAAAACAGCTTAAAAAGGTGAAAAATATGAAAATGCTATGCATTGATGGGGGCGGAATTCGCGGCGTGTTCTCCATAGCCATATTACACGCAATTGAAAAACAATTTAAGAGACCAGTTGCAGAGATGTTTGAACTTCTTGCTGGGACAAGTACTGGTTCAATTATTGCAGCTTCTGCTGCTTTAAAAATAAGTATGGGCGACGTGCTAGAAGGGTACATCAAATATGGAAAGAAGATTTTTGTGAAGCAGTCAAAGGTGGCTATTTTAAAAAGTGTCTATAGTGAAAAATTTTTACGACGTTATTTACAAAAAGCGTTTGGAAACGTTACGCTTGCAGATATTTCCAAACCACTTCTGATACCTGCTGTTGATATTACTCATGGCAAACCATTTGTCCATCGATCAAATTATGGAGATCCAATAAAGAATGACCATTCCATTATGCTATGGGATGCAGTTCTTTCGTCATGTTCAGCACCAATGTATTTTCCTCCAAATAATATTAACAACCATTACCTTGCAATCGATGGGGGATTATGGGCAAACAATCCATCACTCGTTTGTATAACTGAGGCAATTGATACGTTTCAAAAAAGTACTTCAGAAATAAGAATTTTATCACTTGGAACCGGGTTACAAGAGATTGATTTTTCCAACGAGCATGAAAAAGATTGGGGAATCATCAGATGGTTACCCTTTCAATTTCCATCCATGAGAATGACCCCAAAGCTTTTAGATTTAACACTTAATTTACTATCAGAGTCAATAACCTATCATTGCACTCATCTATTAGGTGAAAATTATTTACGAATAAACAAAGAACTTGGTCAGGAAATACCTTTTGACGACCTATCCTTTATTGAAAAATTAATAGATTTTGGTGACCAAGCATATATTGAGTTAAAAGACGTGATCACTGCATTTATAGAACAGTAGTTTTAGGATTGTATTGACATAAGAAAAAAAATATGATATTTAAAAATTGGTGGTTAGCACTCTTCTTGTTAGAGTGCTAAAATTATTTCAAATGGCCGATTTCCATACACTAGTTATTTTCGTTTTTATTATATGAAAGGGGAGAATTCTATGGCTAAAAAACAATTTAAAGCTGAATCAAAACGACTGTTAGAAATGATGATTAACTCTATCTACTCACAACGAGAGGTATTCTTGAGAGAACTCATTTCAAACGCAAGTGATGCAATCGATAAAATCTATTACAAAGCATTAACAGATGACCGCTACCAGTTTAATAAGGATAGCTACTACATAAAAGTATCCGCTGACAAGGAAAATCGAACACTTACTATTTCAGATACTGGAATAGGAATGACAAAGGAAGAACTCGAAGCAAATCTAGGAACAATAGCAAAAAGTGGTTCACTTGCTTTTAAAAATGAGACGGAATTAAAAGATGGACATGATATTATCGGCCAATTTGGAGTTGGATTTTATGCTGCGTTTATGGTTGCAGATGTTGTAACTGTAATAAGCAAAGCGTTAGACGGTGACGAAGCATATAAATGGGAATCAAAGGGTGCTGACGGATATACAATTGTACCTGTTAAAAAAGAAACAGTTGGAACCGATATTATTCTGAAAATCAAAGAAAATACAGAAGATGATAGTTATGATGAATATTTAGAAGAATACCGTTTAAAATCAATTATCAAAAAATACTCAGACTTCATCCGCTATCCAATTAAGATGGATGTAAAAACAAGCAAGAAAAAAGAAGGTACCGAAAACGAATACGAAGAAGTAGTAGAGGAACAAATCATTAACAGCATGGTTCCAATCTGGAGAAAAAATAAAAGTGAACTTACTGATGAAGACTATGAAAAATTCTACAATGAAAAACATTATGGCTTTGATAAACCATTAAAACACATTCATATAAGTGTTGACGGAACAATTCGCTATAACGCAATCCTTTATATTCCTGAAAATATTCCATTTGATTATTACTCAAAAGAATTCGAAAAAGGACTCGAATTGTATTCAAACGGAGTTTTAATCATGAATAAATGTGCTGATTTACTACCTGACTATTTTAGTTTTGTCAAAGGAATGGTAGATTCTGAGGATTTATCCCTCAATATCTCAAGGGAAATGCTACAGCACGACCGTCAATTAAAACTAATCGCTAAAAACATTAACAAAAAAATAAAAAGTGAACTACAAGCTTTATTAAAAAATGAACGTGAAAAATATGAAGAGTTTTATAAGAGCTTTGGTAGACAGCTAAAGTTTGGAGTATATAGCGATTTTGGTGCAAATAAAGAAACATTACAAGATCTACTACTATTCCACTCTTCTAAAGACAAGAAGCTAGTTACTATAGAGGAATATGTAACTAGAATGCCAGAAGATCAGAAATATATTTATTATGCAACTGGAGAATCTGTTGAAAGAATTGATAAGCTGCCACAAACAGAATTGGTCGCAGACAAGGGCTACGAAATTCTTTACTTCACAGAGGATATTGATGAGTTTGCTATTAAAATGTTGATGTCCTATAAGGAAAAGGAATTTAAATCAGTGTCTAGCAGTGATTTAGGCTTTGAACCAGATGAGAGCAAGAATGTAAGTGAAGAGGAAAAAAATGAAAACAAAGAACTTTTCGATTATATGAAAAATGCACTAACTGGAAAGGTGACAGATGTCCGGATCTCAAAACGTTTAAAAACTCATCCAGTATGCTTATCAACAGATGGTGAAATCTCAATTGAAATGGAAAAAATCCTAAATGCAATGCCTGATAATCAAAATGTGAAAGCAGATAAAGTGTTGGAAATTAACGTCAACCATGAAGTATTCCAATCTTTGAAAAATGCTTTTGAAACAGATAAAGCTAAGCTTGATTTATATACCCATCTTCTATATAACCAAGCACTGCTTATCGAAGGTTTACCAATCCAAGATCCAGTTGAGTTCACTAATGATATTTGCAAAATCATGGTGTAATAAATAGATAATAATAGCTCGCAGGCTCCAACTGCGAGCTTTTTTTTGTTAACTTTGATAGGAAAAATGCTTGAAACTCTTTATTAAACAAAAAAAGTGTAAATTTACACTGTAATTAAACTATTTCAAGACAGGATTTATATAATATTTAGTTCTATGGTCGTTAGCTAAAAGATACATACTTTAACATACATGGACCTATTTATAACCTCATAACTATTTGTCAGAATAGTAAAATTTTTAATAGGATGTAACTTCTAAATCTAAACCTACGTCTATTAAGCTGAAATCCATTAATTAACAGTTTTATAAAAAAGAGAATAAATTATGAAAAATAAAAAGTGGAATGTAGTGTTGGGGTCAGCTATCGTATTTGGTCTATTAACAGGGTGTGGTACTGAAAATGGTGCAGATAAAACACAAGGTGCAGGTATAGAAAGTTCTAAAAAAGACGAAGTGAATGTTAATTTTAGCACAAGTATCGCAACAAAGGATGGAGAAAAAGGTGTAGTAGTAAGCTATAAGATTAAAAATATCTCAGGTAAAGACAAGAAGCTTACATTTTCATCAGGTTTGAAAGCTGATTATATTTTATACGATAAAAACGGAAATAAAATTAAACAGTATTCTGAGGAACTTATGTCAACACAAGCAGTTGAAGAGGTTACTCTTACAAATGATGAGGAATTGATGAGTGAGTTTATAATATCTGACCTTGCAAAAGGAGAATATGTTCTAGAAGTCTTTTTAACAGCAAAGGAAGAAAAAGCTACTGTGAAAACGGACATTATTATTTCTAAAGATATGGCTGTAACTGGGAATGGTGTATTCGTAGGGCAAATCGATCCTCATACGGTTGAAATTATTGTAGATGGAACAGCTACTGCATTTCAACTTTCTGATGAAGCTATTGAACAATTAAAATCAATCAAAGACGGAGAATCCATTTCCTTTATTTATACAAATGGGAACGATGTAAAAACAATTAACAACTTTACACTTGAGTCTTCTTCTGAAAAAATCGCATTAACCAAATCAGTGTTAGAGGTTGATCAAGAACTAGTAGATTTACACACTACATTTAGAGAAACTAGAGATGTTTCTGTATTAAAAGACTTAAAACCTTTTGATATTTTCCAACTCTATATGTGGACGAAAGCTGGAGAAGATTATGAGACATTATATCATTTTCATAACAAAGCAGATGCTACTGTAGATATGGAGACATACAAAAAAGAAAACATGACTGGTGAAGCATCGAAAGAAAAAAATACGCTTATGATCAATCTTGATAAGGTTCGTGATTTTGAGGTCGTTCAAACAGCTTCAGACAGAGTCTACGTTGCATTTACAATGCCGAACTCATCAGAAAAACTAGAATTTAAATTAGCAAAAGGGGAAAATGGTGTTTGGCATGCAATGTGGACACCGTTCCAATAAAAAAAGGAAAAAAGCAACAGATCCTCGATTATTCTAGGGTCTGTTGCTTTTTTTACGTTCTACCGAAGTGTTCTGAAATTTAGTTTTGTTCACTCAATAAAATATTTGCTTGTGCTAATGCTTTACAGGCAGCATCTAGTTTCTCAATTGAATCTGCCTCAATTGTATGTAGATGTACACCATCCGTAAGAAGGGAAAGAAGGGAAGCTTTTGTTTCATTAAGCTTTTCCATAAACCGATCTACTTCAAACCGGTTACTGATTAGCAATGAGCCTGATATTTCACCATAAACTGGGTGCTCTACGATGACATCCTTAACGGTTACACCGTTATCAACCAAAATTTGTAGTTCTTTTAATGTCTCGTCAGGTTGATGTTTACAGGCAATAATACGAGTAAATTGCTCATTTCTAGTTTGTTCTTGCATGTAAATATAACCTTGACTTGTTGCAAATATCGGTTCATTCCTTGCCTTTAATAAAGAGATATCTTGAACAATCACCTGACGACTTACATTGGCTCGTCTAGATAATTCTTCACCGATAATAGGAGAAGGACTTTCTTTTAACCATTTAATAAGCGTTTCTCTTCGTTTTTCACCTAGTAATTTTTTATCCTCATTCATGTATTCTCACTCCTATAATAAATAGGCATTTAGACAATTAGAGGTTTTTTGTAATTGTCTTAAGTACCTCTAGCACTTTTTCAATATGAATCTCTTTCGTTCCAGTCCCAAAAGAAAGGCGAATTAACTGCTTTGCCTCATCATGTGTTTTTCCAATAGCAAGCATTGTTTTAGAAGGCTTTTGCTGTCCGATTTGACATGCACTTCCTGTTGAAATCGCAATTTCACATCGATTACATTCAAGCATAATATATTGGCCTTGAGTACCCGATATCGATAAACCGACAATATGAGGAAGATGATGGGAAGGATGTCCCTCAATGGTGATAGTATGATCAATATCTTGTATACCTGTTATCAGCTTCTGTCGCAATAACTGATACTTTTTTGTATTGATTCCCATTTCATCACATATTAATTGAGCCGCAGTAACAAATGCTGCAATTCCTGGAACGTTAACAGTCCCCGGACGAAAGCCATTTTCATGAAAAGTGTCTGGTACCTGCATTTTCCAAGCAACAGACGGTGAGATGTAACAAGCACCCACGCCTTTTGGGCCGTATATTTTGTGACTTGAGATGGACAAGCTGTCAATATGTGCCTTTTTCACATCAATTGAAACTTTACCAAAGGTTTGAACACAATCACTATGAAAAATAACTTGATTTTCTCTAAGTACTTTCCCAATCTCTTCAATCGTTTGGATTGTTCCTATTTCTGGATTTGCGTGTTGTATCGAAGCGAGAATGGTTCTGTCCGTTATTGCCGCCTTTACATCTTCAACCTTTACCTGTCCTTCAAGGGTTACTGGTAGGTATGTCACCTTAAACCCTTCTGTTTCAAGCTGTCTAAATAGATTATGGACAGAAGAATGTTCCGTTGCACTTGTAATCAAATGGTTTCCTCTATGTTTATATCCATCCACAATAGAACGAATGGCTAATAAATTCGATTCAGAGCCACCACTTGTAAAATAAATACCTTCTGCCTCTGCATTTATTTTATCAGCCAGCTCCAGTCTGCACAATTCTAATAGCTGTTTCGCCTTAGAACCAATATCGTGTAAACTATTGGGATTACCAAAATAGCTCCTTGAGACCTCCATATATACCTGTAAAACCTCATCACGAATAGGGGTAGTAGCGGCGTAATCTAAATAAATCATGGTCATTCATCCTCTCACTATATCTAAAAAACTACTAATCAAAAAAATGTCTTGTCATTAGTCTATAGATATGTAAATATAGATGTCAAGACAGTTGTAATGTCAAAGAATATGTATTTGGTTTACTCCGGTAGATTTATTGAAGTAAAGAGTACTAAGGGAGGCCAATTATAATGCCAAATAGCAATGTCATTATTATTGGGAGTGGAATAGCTGCATTAACAGCCGCTTATCAATTATCTATGCGAAAGAATGTGATTATTATCACAAAGTCAAAGAAGACGAATAGTAACTCCATTCTTGCTCAAGGTGGGGTAGCAGCAAGTATCGGAATGGATGACTCATGGCATTCTCATTACAGAGATACACTCCTTGCTGGATGTGATCATAATCGTGTAGATACAGTAGAGGTTTTAGTGAAAATGGGCCCGAAATATATGTTAGAGCTTATAAAAGAGGGTATGCAGTTTGATAAGGATGCAAACAATCAACTGTTATTAGGGAAGGAAGGTGCCCATTCAACAAGACGAATATTACATGCAGGTGGGGACGCAACAGGTAGAGCTTTAGTGTTACATATGTTAGAAAAAATAAAAAAACGTGTTGATATCATTGAAGACCAAACGGCAGTTGACCTAATCATCGAGAATGGTCAGTGCATTGGAGTTGAGACGTTAACAAGAGATGGAAATTTACAAAGTTATTTTAGTAATTGTATCGTTTTAGCAACTGGAGGCTGTGGGGCTTTATACTCCTTCACGTCCAATGATGAGACAATAACAGGTGATGGACTAGCGATGGCATATCGCGCAGGCGCAGAGCTCACAGACTTAGAGTTCATCCAATTTCATCCAACACTTCTAAATAAGAATGGGACTTCTTGTGGATTAGTATCTGAAGCAGTTAGAGGAGAAGGCGCTATTCTTGTTGACGAAAATGGTAGGCAAATTATGAAGGGTAAACACCCATTACTAGACCTTGCCCCAAGGGATATAGTTTCTCGTGCACTATTCAAAGAAATGCTTAAAGGTCACAAAATCTATTTAGATATAAGAATGGTTAAAGATTTCGATACACATTTTCCAACCATTGCTCAGCTTTGTAAAACGAATGGAATTGATATTGAGACGGGACTTATACCCGTCATTCCAGGAGCTCACTTTTTAATGGGTGGGGTGAAGACCGACGCAAAGGGACGAACATCCATTCCAGGTCTATATGCGATTGGAGAAGTTGCTTGTACTGGTGTTCATGGAGCTAATCGATTAGCCAGTAATTCCTTATTAGAGGGAGTTGTTTTTGGAAATATAGTTGCTGATGATATTTTAAAAATTCAAAGTAATCAGTTAGATATTCGACCTTCAGCTTTTAAAATAACTCAACAACAAAACATATCTATAAAACTTCCAACAAAAGAACAGATCCGGAAAATAATGATGGAGAATGTTGGAATTGTACGAAATAAAGATAGACTTCTGTTTGCAATTGCTTGGTTTGAAATATATAAACAGAAACTTGATGAGTACGTGCTTTCATCCTTCACAAAGGAGCAACTTGAAATTTCTAATATGATTATGGTTGGTTGGATTATTGCCACCTCAGCGTTAAAAAGAACGGAAAGCCGTGGCGGACATTTTCGCGAGGAATTTCCGGATGAGAATAATCAGTGCTGGCATAAAAAAGAGCTAATCCGTACCCGACATTTAGAAGAAGTCCTTTATCAGGCTTAATTACTTTTTATAACAAAGGGGTTATCAGTATGAATGATGTAAAACTAAAACAGCTACTTGAATCATTTTTTATTGAGGATATTGGCGAAGGTGATGTTACAAGTGTTAGCATTTTTCCTTCCGATAAGCGAGGAAAAGCAAAAGTTTACGCTAAAGAAAACGGTATATTTGCAGGTTCATCAATTATAGGTATTGCTTATTCCATACTCGATCCAACTATTGAAGTTACATTGTATAAAAAAGATGGAGATCAACTTCAAAAAGGTGAGGTATTAGCTACTGTTGAAGGTCCGATTGCCAAATTATTAACTGGTGAGCGCATTGTCTTAAACCTACTCCAGCGGATGAGTGGGATTGCAACAGCAACAAATCATGCTGTCCACTTGTTAAATAGTCAACATACTCGAATTTGTGATACTAGAAAAACGGTGCCTGGTCTACGTATGCTTGATAAATATGCGGTAACTTGTGGCGGTGGATTTAATCATAGATTTGGTCTTTATGACGGGGTCATGATTAAGGACAATCATATTGCATTTTGCGGATCTATTACAAATGCGGTGAAAACCGTTCGTGAAAAAGTCGGGCAAATGGTGAAAATTGAAGTCGAAACCGAGACTAGAGATCAAGTCATTGAGGCAGTAAATGCAAATGTAGATATTATTATGTTTGATAACCGCACACCGGATGAAATTAGAGGATTTGTTGAACTTGTTCCAAAGTACATTATTACAGAAGCGTCAGGCGGTATTACAATGGAAGCAATTCATGAGTACGGGAATACGGGTGTAGATTATATTTCTTTAGGCTTTTTAACACATTCAGTAAAAGCTTTAGACATTAGTTTACAAGTGTAAAGGGGAAGTGGAACAAATGAATATTTTAGAAATGATGCAAAAAAGCACGAACGCATTCCTTATCCCAGACGAGTATAAATCTTTGAGCGTCAAGGAAATGGAGGAGCGGGTACTGAAAATAAAAGCAAGGTTAGGTAAGCGACTATTTATACCAGGACATCATTATCAAAAGGATGAAGTAATCAAATTTGCGGATGCTACTGGTGATTCATTAAAGCTAGCACAAATATCTGCTCAAAATAAAGAGGCTGAATTTATCGCGTTTTGCGGTGTCCATTTTATGGCGGAAACTGCTGATATCTTAACAACACAAGAACAGTTGGTGTTTTTACCAGATATGAGAGCAGGCTGTTCCATGGCAGATATGGCCGATATTAACCAAACTGAACGATGCTGGAAGGTTTTACAAGAAACGTTTGGCGATACAATCCTTCCATTAACCTATGTAAATTCCACAGCTGCTATAAAAGCATTTGTTGGTAAATACGGGGGTGCTACTGTTACATCCTCTAATGCAAAGAAAATGCTTGAATGGGCGTTTACACAAAAGGAGAGAATACTCTTTTTACCTGATCAGCACTTAGGAAGAAATACAGCAGCATTTGAACTTGATATTCCTCTTGAAGAAATGGCAGTATGGAATCCGATCAATAATAGTTTTGAGTTCGATGGAAATATAGATAATGTTAAAATTATTCTGTGGAAGGGGCATTGCTCAGTCCATGAGAACTTTACCCCTGCAAATATCGAAGCACTTCGCAAAACGAAACCTGATATGAATATCATTGTTCATCCTGAGTGTCCATATGAAACAGTTGCCCTTGCAGATTTTGCTGGTTCAACAAGCTACATCATCGACACAATCGAAAAGGCACAGCCTGGAAGCAAATGGGCAATTGGTACGGAAATGAATCTTGTGCAAAGAATCATTCAAGAACACCCTGACAAAGAGATTGTTTCATTAAACCCTCATTTATGTGCATGTTTGACAATGAATCGGATTGATCTTCCACATTTACTTTGGTCGCTTGACATGATTGAAAAAGGGGAGAGGGGACAACTAATAAAAGTACCAGACCAAATTGCTAAGGATGCAGTGCTAGCATTAAATAGAATGCTAGAAAGAGCGTAGGCTTTTAAACGTTTAAACAAATACGCATAAGACAGCCCGAACCTATCGTTCGGGCTATATTTATATATATTAGATTTTTAAAATACCACCTGTATTAGCTGAAGTTACAAGCTTCGCATACCTTGCAAGATAACCAGTTTTTACTTTCGGTTCAAAGCCCTTCCAGTTGGCCTTGCGTTGTTCCCAAACATCTTCAGTTACCTCAACATTCATCGTTCTATTCTCAATATCTATTACAACACGGTCTCCATTTTCAACAAATGCAAGCGGACCACCCTCTGCAGCCTCTGGAGAAGCATGCCCAATTGATAAACCACGTGATGCACCAGAAAAGCGACCATCAGTTACTAAGGCAACCTTTGGCCCTAATCCCATTCCGACAATTTGTGAAGTAGGGGCCAACATTTCAGGCATTCCAGGTCCACCTTTTGGACCTTCATAACGAATAACTACCACATGGCCTGGCTGTACTTTTCGTTGAGAAATTCCTTCTAGGGCTTCTTCTTGTGAATCAAATACGATAGCAGGACCTTCATGCCTTGTAATTCCATCTTGTACGCCGCCTGTTTTAATGATTGCACCATCTGGAGCAAGATTACCAAATAAAACGGCTAGCCCACCTTTTTCGGAATACGGTTTATCAATTGGACGAATAACTTCATGATTCGTAACTTCGTGCCCAGCGATTACCTCTCCAAGTGTTTGACCAGATACGGTCAGTGTATCAAGATGAAGGGCACCTTCCTTTTTCGAAAGCTCATGTAGAACGGCAGTAACGCCACCGGCTTCGTGCAAATCTTCAATATGGTGGTCAGATGCCGGAGCCAATTTTGATAACTGAGGCACACGTTCAGCAACCTGATTAATTCGTTCGAGTGGATACTCTACACCTGCCTCATTTGCAAGAGCTAAGGTATGTAAAACTGTATTTGTAGAACCGCCAAGGGCCATATCTAGCGCAAACGCATTATCAATTGCTTTTTCAGTAACAATGTCACGTGGTTTAATGTCATGTTCAATTAAATACATTAATTGTTTAGCTGATTCTCTTACAAAATCCTTACGTTTAGGATCAACGGCTAAGATTGTACCATTACCAGGAAGTGCAAGACCTAATGCTTCACATAGACAGTTCATTGAATTGGCTGTAAACATTCCTGAGCATGAACCACAAGTTGGACAGCCATATTGCTCTAGCTCCTGAAGTCCTTTTTCATCAATTTTACCAGATTGATAGGCTCCAACTCCTTCAAAGACGGAAGATAGAGAAATTTTTCTACCATCACTCGTGACACCAGCTTTCATTGGGCCACCACTAACAAATACAGTAGGAATGTTCAAGCGCATAGCAGCCATCATCATTCCTGGTGTAATTTTATCGCAGTTAGGGATACAAACCATACCATCAAACCAGTGTGCCGCAACAACAGTCTCTACAGAATCAGCAATGATTTCACGACTTGGTAGGGAATACCGCATGCCAATATGCCCCATAGCAATACCATCATCAACACCTATCGTATTCATTTCAAATGGAACCCCACCAGCTTCACGAATGGCTTCTTTTACAATTTTACCAAACTCTTGCAGATGTACATGACCTGGAACGATATCAATGTATGAATTCACAACCGCAATAAATGGCTTATGAAAATCTTCATCTTTTACACCAGCTGCACGGAGCAGGCTTCGATGGGGAGCACGATCAAACCCTTTCTTAATCATGTTACTTCGTAGTTCACTCATCCTAGTTCCCTCCAGTTTTCAAAGTTGCATAAATTATTTAAAAATTTAAATTACTAATCATTGTAACACTATTTTTTAGATAATCAATGCTTTAACGCACTAATTTAAAAGAATTGTAGGAAAAAGTGTGACGAGTTTCATAGATTAAAAATGGTAATGGATATAGCTTAATAGTTGTGTTTTTACCATTCTTTTCAGTAAAATAGCTTTTAATGAGAAATTATTCATATTCAGGTGAAAAAGTACACAAAATAACGCGATTGTACTTTTTAATACTTTCTCAAATTATGTCTGGAAAGGGTATGGTAGTATGTCTAAGCAACAAATTGGTGTTATTGGATTAGCAGTAATGGGTAAGAATCTAGCGTTGAATATAGAAAGCAGAGGATATTCGGTTGCTGTCTACAATCGTTCGTATGATAAAACAGAAGAATTTCTACAAAATGAAGCAGTAGATAAAAATTTCGTAGGAGCAAAAACAGTTGAGGAGTTTGTCAATTCATTAGAAAAACCTCGGAAAATACTTCTTATGGTTAAAGCCGGTTCAGCTACGGACGCAACAATCGATTCTTTGAAACCATATTTAGAAGATCAAGATATATTAATTGATGGTGGTAATACATTTTTCCAAGATACAATTAGACGTAATAAAGAATTAGAGACAACAGGTATTCATTTTATAGGAACAGGCGTATCAGGCGGTGAAGAGGGAGCTCTTAAGGGACCATCGATTATGCCTGGAGGTCAAAAAGAGGCATATGAGCTAGTAGAACCTATTTTAAAAGCAATCTCTGCTAAGGTAGATGACGAAGCATGTTGTACATATATTGGACCAAACGGTGCCGGACATTATGTAAAAATGGTACATAACGGAATCGAATATGGTGATATGCAATTAATTTCCGAGGCTTATTTTATTCTTAAAAATGTTCTTGGACTCAATGCGAATGAACTCCATGAGGTTTTTGCAGAATGGAATAAAGGTGAACTAGATAGTTATCTAATCGAGATCACTGCTGATATATTTACAAAAATAGATGAAGAGACCGGGAAGCCACTTGTTGATGTCATTCTAGACACGGCAGGTCAAAAAGGAACAGGTAAATGGACAAGCCAAAATGCGCTTGATTTAGGAGTACCTCTTCCAATCATAACAGAATCTGTATTTGCTCGTTTTATTTCTGCCCTGAAAGATGAGCGTATAAAAGCAAGTAAACTACTATCTGGTCCATCACCAAATACTTATAGTGGTGATCGTGAAGAGTTAATTGAGGCAGTCCGAAAAGCACTATATTTCAGCAAAATTATTTCCTATGCTCAAGGATTTGCACAAATGCGTGCTGCATCAGAGGAATATAACTGGAATTTAAATTATGGTGAAATTGCAATGATTTTCCGTGGTGGATGTATTATTCGTGCGCAATTTTTACAAAAAATCAAGGATGCGTATGATCGCGATCCTCAGTTAGCAAATCTCTTATTAGACCCATACTTTAAAGAAATTGCGGAAAACTACCAAGCATCACTTCGTAAAGTTATTTCAGTAGCTGTCGAAAATGGAATTCCAGTTCCATGCTTTTCTAGTGGAATCGCATATTACGATAGCTACCGTACCGAAACATTGCCTGCAAATCTTCTTCAGGCACAACGCGATTATTTTGGAGCTCATACGTATCAACGTATTGATAAAGAGGGCGTTTTCCACACAAATTGGATGTAAAAGAAGGAATTGTTGGGAATCTGCTAGATATCCCAACTTTTCTTTTATGTAAAGGCTCTTTTCATAAACATTGCTGCTCTCTGTACCAGTTCAGCGGTGACTTCTGATAAGGTTTGGTGAATGCAGCCAACTTACTTAGTTCAGGGGTCTATTCTGACAGCTTGATGAATTTAAGAGTAATCGTGTCAGAATCAGGGGTGGATTCTGACAGCTTTGATGAATTCAAGAGTAATCGTGTCAGAATGAGGGGTGAATTCTACAGCTTTGATGAATTTAAGAGTAATCGTGTCAGAATCAGGGGTGGATTCTGACAGCTATGATGAATTCAAGAGTAATCGTGTCAGAATGAGGGGTGAATTCTGACAGCTTTGATGAATTTAAGAGTAACCGTGTCAGAATGAGTTGTCTATTCTGACAGCTTTGATGAATTCAAGAGTTACCGTGTCAGAATCAGGGGTCTATTCTGACAACTTTAATGAATTCAAGAGTAATCGTGTCAGAATGAGGGGTGAATTCTGACAACTTTTATGAATACAAGAGTAATGGTGTCAGAATCAGGTGTCTATTCTGACAGCTTTGATGAATTCAACAATAATCGCTTCAGAATAATATATCCTTCCGTAAAAACTAAGTAGTAAACCTGTTCGAAAAACTGCGAAAATAGCCTATGCAAAAAAGAACAAAATAAACTAACGTAGAATAAACGATTTGTACACCCCAACTTAAGGTGAGACATATCATTATAAACAAGTTATTACGAACGGATATTTTTGTTTACATATGACTCAATGTTGACAAACTTGCACCACCTTGTTATATTTATCTTGAATTAAAGATATTTTACTTTAAGATTATTTGGATATAGAGTAGATTATGTATTAATAGGAAAAGATTATTTTGAAAATAATTTTATTTGGAGGCATTTTTATGAACGGCTTAAAGGGGATACACCATGTAACAGCTATTACAAGTAGCGCAGAAAAAAACTATGAATTTTTCACATATATTTTAGGTATGAGACTTGTCAAAAAAACTGTGAATCAGGATGATATTCAAACCTATCACTTGTTTTTTGCAGATGATACTGGTAGCCCAGGTACTGATATGACTTTCTTCGATTTTCCAGGTATTCCAAAAGGGGTACATGGTACAAATGAAATATCAAAAACATCCTTCCGCGTTCCCAATGATGCTGCAATTGATTATTGGGAAAATCGTTTCGACCGGCTTAATGTAAAGCATACTGGTGTAAAGGAACAATTTGGTGTTAAAACTCTTTCTTTTGTTGATTTTGATGACCAGCACTATCAATTAGTTTCAGATGAAAAAAATAAAGGAGTTCCAGCTGGTACACCATGGCAAAAGGGCCCAATACCTCTAAAGTATGCAATAACTGGACTAGGTCCTTTATTTGTTCGCACAGCACACTTTGACTTTTTTAAAGAAATGATGGAAAAGGTCCTAGAATTTAAGGAAATTGCCAAAGAAGGCTCCTACCATCTATTTGAGGTTGGTATGGGAGGAAATGGTGCACAGGTTATTGTTGAGAATAACACTGTACTGCCACCGGCTCGACAAGGTTTTGGAACCGTCCACCACGCGGCATTTCGAGTTGAAGATAAATCTGTTATTGAGGAGTGGAATCAACGTTTACGTAGTTTTGGCTTCCAAACGTCAGGATTTGTTGATCGTTTCTTTTTTGGTTCTTTATATTGTAATGTAGCACCTCAAATCTTGTTTGAGTTTGCAACAGATGGTCCAGGTTTCATGGGCGATGAACCATACGAAACTCTCGGAGAGAAGCTATCATTACCTCCATTCTTAGAGTCAAAACGATCAGCAATTGAGAAGATGGTTCGACCGATCGACACAGTAAGAAGTACAAAAGAGTTTATAAAAGAATAATCACGTAACATGGCGTATCTCTTATGAGGTATGCTTTTTTATTTAAATTTATTTGGAAGGTACTACTTACACTTTGTACATAGGTCTAACGAAGCTAAAGCCTTCTATTCTTTCGTTAATTTTTCCCAATCGCCCTTACTAATGGAGTATTTTCGTGAATTGAATCGAAATTTGTCGTTTTACGTAGTATAATTAACTATTGTAAATTGAAAGTCTTAAATAAAAAGGAGGTTTATGAGTAATGGAATGGGCGTTAGTCATATTATTTGGTGTAGCAGCATTGTTGCTCATTTTATCTTATACACTGACCAGGAAAGCAAAGAAGGCAGAACAAAGGGAGCTTGAGCTTTTCTCGATAGGTTTTATGGAGGAGATTAACAAGCTACAAAAACAAATTAGAGACGTCGAGCTTGACTCTGAAATTTTAGCAATACAAGCGGGAATAGACCGAACTAACTTGGAAGAACATATTTTAATGCGCGAGATTTTAGATTTATATAAACGAGGATATTCACTAAGTAGTATTGCGTCAGAGAAGAGTATGACTGAAGATGAAATTGAAGAGTTACTCTCTCCTTTTATAAAACAAAAAGAAGGGAGAAAAGCTGCAAATGAACGCGAAAATGGTAACTAGTTTTGCTTCTGGACTCCTCCTTGCAACAAGCGTTTGTGCAATTGTTTATTTTGTGGGACCACAAGAGAAGATTAGCACAAAAGCTCCAGAAAAGTTAAGCCTAGAAGAACTACAAAGCCTTCTAAGTGCGGAAGGATATGTAGCACATACTCATGCAGAATGGCAAGAGTTAGTTGAGGCTAAAAAGACGGCAGATGATAATAAACAAGCCACTTCTGAAGCAGAATCAGAAAAACCTGCTACTGAAGAGGTTGTTTATCAAACAGTTCTTACCGTTTCTGAAGGTATGACCAGCATTGATGTCGGAAAAGCGCTTGTTTCAGCTAATATCATTGAAAATGCGCTGGATTTTAGAAGCCAAGTTGAAAAAAAGGGAGTCGAAAAATACCTAAAGCTTGGTACTTATAAAATTACTAGCAATATGACAACGGATGAAATAATTGCAACTATTTTCAATAAATAACTTATTAGAGACTAAATCGATAACCGATTTGGTCTTTTTTCATAGCTTTGTACTTATTTGCAAATACAAAATTAGCAAAACTGTCTTCGCTTACATACCATGTAATATATACTTTTGAAGAAAAGTGTTTATAAATCAATAATTACTTTACGTTTATATATGATTTATCCGTCAAGAATGAATGTAAAACTACTAAGCTATGGGGTGTTACGATATGTATACCGAAAAAGCATTACGGGTTCTTGACCAAATGCGTTTACCTAATGGAGCATATACTGCGAGTCTTTCACAGGATTACAACTATGTTTGGATCCGAGATGTCGTGTATACTGTTCTTCCATATATAAATTTACCTTCAGAAAGATATGCTAGGGCATACCACGCATTATTTGATTTGTTTAAAACGTACGAGTGGAAAATCGATATACATCGAAAGAAAAGGCCTATTTATTTATTTGAATATATTCATTCTCGTTACTCTACAGAATTAAAAGAAATGCATGTTGAATGGGGTCATGCACAGAATGATGCAATTGGTGCATTTCTATGGGGTGTAGGTGAAGGATATCGGTTAGGTCAAAACGTGATTCGAGATGAAAAAGATCTACAAATCCTCCAAAAACTAGTTGATTATCTTGAATGTCTACAATATTGGAATGCAGAAGATAATGGCATGTGGGAGGAAAACATGGAACTACACGCCTCAAGTGTAGGGGCATGTGTGGCTGGACTTAATGCTGTGAAAATTCTTGTCCATGTTAAAGAAGAGCTAATCCGAAAAGGAGAAAATACTCTCAGGAGAATATTACCAAGAGAAAGTGCAACTAAGGAAACTGATTTAGCATTACTCTCACTTGTTTATCCGTATAGAGTTGTGGACCGCGATACAGCCTTTACCATAGTTACGAATGTATCAAATAATTTAGAGAGAAAGTACGGAGTTATTCGATATAAAAACGACCAGTACTACAATCAAGGTAGTGAAGCAGAATGGTGTTTCGGTTTCCCATGGTTAGGACTCTGCTACCTCGAATTAGGCCTTTTTGAACAGGCAAACGAATACATCGAAAAAACAAACAAAATCGTGCCTGATAATTGGGAAGTACCTGAGTTATATATTGGTGGGACGAACAAACCAAATGGAAACACGCCACTTGCATGGTCAGTTTCACTATCCTATATTTTTCTATTAAAAATGGAAATACAAACTACACAGAAAATATCATAACGAGACAAAAAAACTGCGTAAAAGCAGTTTTTTTGTATTTGGTTAATATATTGATATAGAAAAACAAGTAAAAGCAAATAACGATTCAAGCATTATATTTGAATAACGCCATTTCTTACGGCTTATCAAAAATTTTCCTTACAAATATAAATACATTAATATCTATTTGAGTAAATATTTGGAAAATACAATATATTAAATAATAATTTTTATTGAATCCCCCTTTATTTGACAATAAAAAACATGTTTCATCAAAGGGGAATTTTCAGATTAAATCGAAATTAGAATAATAACTAGTTTCTTGGTATTACATTCTTCAGGCGCACATATAACAAAAGGGGGATATCACAATGGTTTTCATTGCTGAACAAGATGTTGACCTTTTTCCAAGTAATTTTGAGCTTTATTTGTTCCATGAAGGAACACTTTTGGAAAGTTATAAAATGCTAGGTGCACATTTGTTTTCTTATACAGGAACGAAGGGTGTCCGATTTTCGGTATGGGCTCCTCATGCAAAAAGTATTTCAGTTGTAGGTGATTTTAATAATTGGACTGGTGGGGAACATCAATTACAAAAAGTCCCTGCCTCAGGTATATGGGTTGGATTTATACCTAGTCTAGGTGAGGGTGTTTTATACAAGTATGAAATAGAAGATGCAAATGGAACCAAGAAGTTAAAAGCAGATCCTTATGCTTTTTATTCTGAAGTACGTCCAAATACCGCATCTATCGTAAAATGCCTTAGCCAGTACGAATGGAAAGATAAAAAATGGCTCTCACAGCGTGATAGAAAAAGTTCTAAAAATAAGCCAATGCTAATATACGAGTTACATGCCGGTTCATGGAAAAAGAAACAGGATGGGACATTCTACACATATCGTGAACTTGCGGATGAGTTACTTGACTATGTAATGGAGCATAATTTTACACACATTGAATTAATGCCCATCATGGAACATCCTTATGATTTATCCTGGGGATATCAAGTTACTGGTTATTACTCAGTTACAAGTAGGTATGGAACACCTGAAGACTTCATGTACTTTGTTGATAAGTGCCATCAACATAACATAGGAGTCATTCTAGATTGGGTTCCCGTTCATTTTTGTCGTGATGACCATGGGCTCGGCAAATTTGATGGAACACCATTATATGAACCTTCAGATTCAAAGAAAGCAGATAGAACTCAATGGGGAACGTATAACTTTGATTTTACAAAGCTAGAGGTTCATAGTTTTTTATTATCAAACCTCGCATTTTGGATGGATGTATATCACATCGATGGATTCCGTGTAGATGCTGTTTCCTCGTTAATATACCTCAATCATGATAATCCGCAACCAGAAAAATTAACAAACCAATTTGGAGGGGAGGAGAACCTTGAAGCGATCGCATTTATAAAGAAAGCAAATATATCGATTTTTAAACGATTTCCTGGTGTTTTAATGATAGCCGAGGAAGCAACTGAGTATCCTCTTGTTAGTGCACCAACATCTATAGGCGGGCTTGGCTTTAATTATAAATGGAATATGGGGTGGGTCAATGATGTTCTTACATATATGAAACACCACCCATCTGATAGAAAGTTTCACCACAATCTCTTAACCTTTTCCTTCTTTTATGCATTCTCTGAAAACTTTATATTACCTTTCTCACATGATGATGTTGTTCATGGCAAAAAATCTCTTTTAGATAAAATGCCTGGAGACTATTGGCAAAAATTTGCGAATCTACGTCTCCTATATGGGTATCTTATGACACACCCAGGCAAGAAGCTCCTTTTTATGGGTGGAGAATTTGGTCAGTTTTCTGAGTGGAAGGAGCTCGAGGAATTAGATTGGCACCTACTAGATTATGAATCACATGCCAAGCTTTCCCTTTATTTTCAAGAATTACATCAGTTCTATAGAGCCTTCTCAAGCCTCTGGAGACTTGACCATGACCAGGCAGGTTTTCAGTGGATTGATGCAGATAACCATATTCAATCTGTACTTACGTTCATAAGGCGAGGAAAACGAAAGGGAGACTACGTAATTGTTGTTTGCAATTTTTCTACGGAGACCTATGAAAACTATCGTATAGGTGTACCTTCATTAGGTTCATATATTGAGGTATTCAACAGCGATTTAGAAGCATACGGAGGTTCAAATCAACTAAACAAGACACCGATTACAGCAGTTAAAGAGGCTTGGCATAATCAGCCATATAATATGACTATAAAAGTGCCACCTCTTGGAATTAGTATTTTTATGAAGCTAACAAATAAAAGACAAAGGAGAATCTACCAAATTGAGAGCTAAAAAATGGATAGCTATTGTATTAGCCGGAGGCCAAGGATCGAGATTAGGTCAATTAACCACAGCGCTTGCCAAACCCGCTGTTCCGTTTGGTGGTAAATATCGAATTATTGATTTTCCTCTAAGTAATTGTACACATTCTGGGCTTGATACAGTCGGAGTTGTAACACAATACCAGCCTCATGTTCTCAATAATTATGTGAGCAATGGACGACCATGGGATTTAGATCGTAATAACGGAGGTGTAACAGTTCTTCCACCTTACCTTGGAAAGAATGGGGGGGAATGGTACAAAGGAACTGCAAATGCTGTTTATCAAAATATCCACTACATTGATCAGTATCGCCCAGAATACGTCCTGATTTTATCTGGTGATCATATTTATAAAATGGATTATAGTAAAATGCTAAACTATCACCTTAAAAAGCAAGCAGCTGCCACAATAGCAGTTATCCAAGTTCCATGGTCTGAAGCAAGCCGCTTTGGTCTTATGAATACCAACGAAGACCATCGAGTCATTGAATTTGAGGAAAAGCCTGCTACCCCGAAAAGCAATCTAGCATCAATGGGAATTTACTTATTTAATTGGCAATTGCTAAGAAGCTATCTAATTGATGACGAGAACAGTCCCGCTTCTTCAAATGATTTCGGCAAGGATATCATTCCAAATCTATTAGCTGACGGCAATAGCCTGTATGCATACCAATTTAATAGCTATTGGAAGGATGTAGGTACTCTTGAGAGCCTATGGGAAGCACATATGGATTTATTAGACGATAAGCCAGGTTTTGAATTGCATGACCCACATTGGCCCTTCTTTACGGGTAGTGCAAATCATCCACCACAGTTTATTTCATCAGCTTCAAAGGTCTCTCAATCTCTTATTAATGAGGGCTGTATTGTTGAAGGAAACGTTGAGCACTCTGTTTTATCCTATAATGTACAGGTAGGAGAGAACTCTATCATAAAAGATTCTGTCATTATGCCTAATGTGAAAATCGGAAAAAACGTGAGGATTAATAAAGCTATCGTATCGAGCGATGTTTGTATAACAGATGGTGCAGTCATAGGTTCAGATTCTCCTGATGCGTTGATTACTTTAGTAGGAGATGCTACTTCCACTTCACCATATACAGTTGTTTAAAAGTGGCCATAACTAACAGAATGCTTAAACAAGAGGAGTGATAGTTTTGGAACGAGTAATTGGCGTAATTAATCTGATTAACGAAAAGCAGTATCTAAAAGAATTAACCCTTCACCGCTGTTTGTCAGCAGTACCATTCGGGGGAAGATATCGACTTATTGACTTTACCATTTCAAATTTTATTAACGCTCAAATCAAAAAAGTGGCCGTGTTTACAAAGGATAAATATCGTTCCATTATGGACCATCTTGGTTCGGGAAAAGAGTGGGATTTAGACCGACGGAATGGTGGGCTTTTTATTTTACCACCTGTTCACCCCGATAAAAGTATTAAAGGGGATATCCAGCAATTTCATGATCATATTGAATTTTTTCAACGTTCCCAAGAAGATACAGTAATAATCTCTCCAGGTCATCATGTCAGTAAAATTAACTTTAATGAAGTTGTAAAAAGTCATAGATCAAGTGGCGCAGATATTACGATACTATATAAACATTTTGATGGGGAATATGTTGAAAAGCCAATTTATCATAAATGTATACTTAATAACGATGGTACGATTATGGATTTAGAATTATTTACATCACCTAAAAAGGAAGATTCGATCTGTTTAGAAACCTATATTTTTAATAAAGAACTATTAATTGACTTGATTAAAAAGTGCTACGATAGCGGCGAATATGATTTCATAAGAGATGTAGTAAAAGCGAATGTACATCGTTTAAAGGTAAATAGTTATTGTTTTACTGGTTATATGCCATGGATTCATTCTATTTCTAGTTATTATAAAAGCAATATGGATTTTCTAAACCCCGAATTAACTCAGCAGTTCTTCTTTGATTCGTGGGATATATATACAAAAATAAAGCATGAACCGCCTGTAAAATATTCTGTTTCCTCTAAGGTATCCAACTCACTTATTGCAAATGGCTGTGATATTGAGGGGACAGTGGAAAATAGTATAGTCTTTAGAGGGGTTAAGGTAAATAAAGGAGCGATAGTGAAGAATAGCATCATCATGCAAAAAGGAATAATTGCTGAAGGCTCGTACCTAGAAAATGTAATCACCGATAAACAAGTTACTATTACACAGGATAAGGTCATTATTGGGGAGATTGTTCCACACATTATAAAAAAGGCAGAAATCGTATAACGGGGGAAAATCATGAATATCTTATTTGCTGCTTCAGAATGTGCTCCTTATATTAAAACGGGGGGACTGGGTGACGTTATTAGCGCATTACCAAAAGCCCTTTTAAATCAGGAGATACAGGTTTCTGTCATTTTGCCGAAGTATGGTAATCTCTCAGATTCATATAGGAACCAATTAGAATTACACCGTATAATCGAAGTTCCGGTTGGCTGGCGAAAACAATATTGTGGGATTGAAAAGATTGTTAAGAATGGGATTACCATTTATTTTCTAGATAATGAATATTATTTTAAAAGGTATGGCAGCTATGGTTTTTATGATGATGGTGAAAGGTTTGCGTTTTTCTCTCGTGCTGTGCTTGAAGCATTACCACATTTAGGAATTCGACCAGATGTGATCCATTGCCACGATTGGCAAACAGGACCAATTCCATTGCTGTTACATGCGCATTATTCAAATCATCCTTTTTATAAAGGAATCAAGACTGTTTTCACCATTCATAATCTCCGTTACCAAGGAATTTTTTCAAAATCTGTACTTAGTGAACTATTAGATGTAAGCGATCGATATTTTCATATTGATGGTGTTGAGTTTTATGGGAATGTAAGCTATATGAAAGCTGGATTGGCTTTTGCAGATAGATTAACAACGGTTAGTCCAACATATTCGAAAGAAATTCAAACCACTTATTATGGTGAGCAGCTTGATGGATTTATACGGAAACGAAAATCAGATTTGCTTGGTATTTTAAACGGAATTGATCAGTCTTCTTACAATCCTGTTTCTGATAGCTCACTCTTTGAAAACTACGATTCGTACGAAGGGAAAATTCGAAATAAAAAGCTTTTGCAAGAGGAAATAGCGCTTCCGGTTAATGAATCAATACCTGTTATTTCTATGATAACTAGGCTTGTAGATCAAAAGGGCATTGACCTTGTACTTCATGTGTTTAACGAAATGATGAAACAAAATATACAATTCATCATCCTTGGCACAGGGGAATATCGTTATGAGAAAGCCTTCCGAGAGCTAGCAAACCGTTATCCAAAACAGGTTTCTGCTACTAATAAATTTGATGAAGCTTTATCAAGAAAAATCTATGCAGGCTCTGACCTATTCCTCATGCCATCTCAATTTGAACCATGTGGAATTGGTCAATTGCTCGCTTTTCGGTATGGTACACTCCCAATTGTCAGAGAGACAGGTGGACTAAAAGATACTGTCATTCCTTATAATGAATTTACAAATCAGGGAAATGGCTTTAGTTTTACGAACTATAATGCTCATGATATGTTGTATACAATCGAACGTGCCTTATGGTTTTATCGATTCCAACCAAAGAAGTGGAAGGAGCTAACTGAAAAAGCAATGAAACTTGATTTCAGTTGGGAAACTTCCGCTAAGGCATATAAAGAGCTTTATGAATCCTTACACGTGTTGAATGTGTAAAAAAAACAAGGACCTCAAAAGAGTTGTGGTTTCACTGGTAAGAAGGTAATCGAATCGCAAAACTTGTTAGGATACAATGAGAAAAACAATAACTGTTCGTGTCCGAAATCAAGACTTATTCGGACACGATGTACACTTGAGTTGTTACAAATTTTGAAAAAGATAAATCATATATCAATTTATTTCTTAAAGCTTGTCATATTTGTTAAAGGATTTCCTTTAATACATAGAGAAATAATACGTTATCAAGTAATAGAAATGAGTGTTATTATGGAAAATGTCCTTGAATTAATAAATGAGATAGACACTGGTAAAGCAGGAATTATTATTTATTCTCCAGAAAAACATGCAGTTATTGGAGCGTTAAATAGTGAATTACTTTTACCACTTGCATCAGCTGCAAAAGTTGCGGTAGGATTTTGTATTGCAAAATTAGTAGAGGATGGACATTATCACTGGGATGACTTGATTGAGGGAATAAGCTTTAATCCAAATGAAGACAGTGCTCAAATTTATCCACACTTTCAGAATCGAAAAAGTTTGCCATTACAAGATGCAGTTGAGGTCATGATTGCATGTCATGACAGTTTCGTTGGAAATAGAATTGTCCAGTTTTGTGGTGGCTGGGAAAGAATCCATAAAATTGGAAAGACCTATTTTTCAAAAATCAGCATTACACAAAACCCTAGGGATATAGAAAACAGCGGTGAGATAACTCAAATTTTAGAGCTACTTAGTATAATATATAGTGGCTACCATCATAATCCAGCTTTATGGAGTCCAATCATAAATGGTTTGGTAAGACAACATGGGGAAATAGATGGAATCCCAACTCATCATAACAATCATATGACGGGGGGTTTAGAAAATGCCACCATTCATTTAGGAATACTCGGGGAATTTTCAAAGGAGCCTTTATTATATGTTATTGGAGCTAAAGACTTACCTAATCGTAACTACGAAACAAAAGTGGATGAAAAAATAATTGAGGCTATAAGGGTATTGTATAAGGAATATTTTATTAAAACGGAATGCTCTTTTTTGTAGAAAGGGGAATTACCTTATAATATGAGGGTGATTCCCTTTTCTAGAGTGATTAGAGAGTATAAAATTTTGAACAAAATTTTCAATTTCAAGCTCTACCCCTCATAAGTTTTCACACCAAATCCGATTATCTTGCGTAAAGCTACTCTTTAAGCAGCTCGAGGTCAAAACTCGTGGCTATAAAAAGGACTTATTTTGCCACAGAACAATTGTTTGTCACACTTGTACAGGAAGTGCTTACACAAGTTTCTCCAGTCGTGTCGGGGTTTAGTTAATGTCCTCTCTCAAGTCGCTAGCGCTTTTGTTCTTACATGTCTACCTATTATGACGGCCTAACTGTGTTAATGCAATACGTCTAAACGACGAACTACTAAAATCTGTAGATCCCTTTTTCTTAATCTGATTACGTATCGGATTATCGTCAGATATATTGTCAGTATGCTCATGTCCTTTATAATTTTCCACCAATCGTTTCACTCCATTGCAGCATTTTCACCTATTTTCTCCTTGAAACTAGATAATTATGAAATGGTGCAGCTAATTCATTAGATACCTAATAGTTAGATGATTGGATAATAGTATTCGTAACGAGGATTGTAGTAATAAGGTGGTCTTATTCCTATTACTGGTAATTTAAAGGTGGTTTCATTGGTATTATATAGTAAATCAACCTTTTCTTTAGACTCATTCATCAACAAAAACGTAACCTCTTGATTGAAGTAATACATAGTAAGCCTCCTTTACATTTTCACCTTATCCTATTCCTAATACGCGGAGATTGCGCCCGTACAAAATTTTACAATTCCATGATTGCAAGCACACTAACTGCCTAGAAAACATAATGTAATTGAGCAATTTTAATTTCTAGGAGGCTAGGTTATGTCCCAAAGGAATCGAGAAAATGAAGGGAAACAAAACTATCCGATGTATCCCAATTACGGGAAGATAACACGTTTTGAAGATGTTGCACTAACTGTTCCAGAACAGCGACAGTTTCGTCAACCAGGTATAGAAAAGCTAATGGTACCAAACCCAATTATTGAAAATCCACATTATAAAGGAAGTGGAAAACTAGAAGGGAAGGTAGCATTAATCACTGGTGGTGACAGTGGCATGGGAGCCGCTATTGCTATTGCTTTTGCAAAGGAGGGGGCAAATATAGCCATTGCTTATCTGGATGAACATGAGGATGCGAACCGAACAAAAACAAGGATTGAAGAGTTTGGACAGCAATGCTTATTGTTGCCTGGAGACTTACGAAATAAACAGCAATGTATTGATATTGTAGAAGACACCATAAAAACCTTTGGAAAACTAGATGTGTTATGCAATCATGTAGGAATTCAATTTCAACAAGTAAGCTTACTTGATATTTCTGATGAACAGTTTGATGATACGTTTAAAGTGAATATTTATTCGCATTTTTATACGACTAGGGCAGCACTAAAATACCTAGAACCGGGGAGTTCTATTATTAATACTGCATCAGTGGTAGCATATATTGGATATGAACAACTTATTGACTACACTGCTACAAAGGCCGCTAATGTCGGATTTACCCGGGCACTTGCAAATAACCTAGTTTCAAAAGGAATACGTGTAAATGCTGTTGCACCCGGAAAAATATGGACCCCTCTTATTCCAGCTAGCTTTTCAGCAGATCAGGTTCCACTTGCTTTAAACCCAATGGACCGCATGGGACAGCCATTTGAAATTGCACCAACTTTTGTTTATCTAGCTTCTGATGACTCTAGATTTGTTACCGGTCAGACATTACATGTAAACGGTGGGCAATTTATAACCTCTTAATATTGAGTTGGGTAAATGGAGGGATATTCGAGTTACTTTTCAAATGTAGCTACAATAAAAATTCTTGATAGAATATTAGAAAGAAGCTCGCTTATAATTAAGTAAACGGCGAAGGTAAAGAGGAGAAGAGCATGTATTATAGTCGATTGGTTCGTCTAATTGGAAGCTTGATGGGTATCATTCTTTTGTATCAAACCATACTTGTTGGAACATTCATGCTGTTATCAGGATTAAATGGTACACGAAGCTATTCCACTATTTTTCTGATTTTTTTAGTATTCGTAGCCCTGTTATGTATTGGATCACTTGTTTTTACCTTCAAAAAAAGGAACAAGAAAGCACCTATCTTCTTTGCAACCATAACCATTCTTACACTTACTTTGGCTATAATTTCATTTGGTGCAATTGGTAGGTTACCTCAAGTCTCACTTTTTGTAGGAACTGTTTTATCAGCATTCTTAACGATCCGGACATATCTTGAAAATAAAAAATAGTTGTAAAGCCTGACTCAGTAGAGTCAGGCCTTTATTACTTTTTATTTTCATAATAGCTGATTAGCTTCTTTTTAGAGTTTAATTCATTAAATATAGTCCTCGTTAAACTATAATCATCTTTTGAATCAAGTCCTAACTCCCATATCATCATCCCGCCAAAGTTATTTTCAATAGCCAGTTTAGTTTTCTTAGTCATCATGGTTTGTCCATTATAATAATATGTTGTACCGTTCATTTTGATAACATCCTTAGTGGCATTTGCTGGGTTATCCTGTATGATTGCCTCATATGAAACCTGTTTTATTTTAGGATCCACTGGTTGAGCATAAAAAGGCACACCTAGTACTAGCTTTCGTTTTGAAACATTATGTGAATCAAAAAGAGAAGCCCAGTAGCTTACGATTCTCTCGGTAAAGGGATAAGGAGCTAAATTTTGTGGGTTATAACCTCCGTCCCATTGTCCATCATAAGCCATAATATTTACATAATCTACATTGTGAAACATTGATGGTTCATATTTTACATAACCTAATTCGGTCAAAGTACTTCCATGTATTTTTGAATGAACGGCTATAGAAAGTTCCTTATTATTGGAATGAAGCTGTTTACTTAAGTCAGTTATAAATGTATTTAAATTTTTTGAATCAGCCTCAGTCCGAGGGTGTTCGAAATCGATATCAATACCATCTAATTTTTCACGGTTAATAACCTTGAGTAATTCGTTTACTAGCTTTTTCTGGCTAGTTGGATTAGCAAGTGCAGCAGAAAAATAGTCATACGATTCGCCGCCATTCATATGATACCAGCCACCAATTGCTAATAGAACTTTCGTATTATGTTCCTCAGCCTTAGAAACAATTGTTTGTAGATTTTTTAAGGCGTGATCACCTGTAAATAAAAGTCCGCCGTCCTTAGTTGGATGCGCAAAAGAAAAGATAATATGTGTTAATTTCGAATAGGGAATGTCATTTGGATTTCTGAAATCCTGAACATAACCTATTAAAACATTCGACCGTTTATCTTCAATCCTAGGTATTTCCTTTTTAAAAGGAATTTTAGTAGATATTGGAGCATCCTTAGATTTCAAGCTAGAAAGTTCATTATCTTCTTTAGAAAAGAAGACTCCAGATAGAAATCCTCCAATAAAAATAAGAGAAAGTAACACACCGAGGAAAATATATCGTTTATTCATAAATTGTATTCCTCCTAATCTCATTACCATCAAATTGTAACAAATAGAAATCAAAGAATGGTGTGGTAATATTCACCTATTTAGCTGATAATTGTACCTGCAAGGTATCTATATCATAATTTTTTATGGCAAATGCAAAATAAAAGGTAAGAACATATTTCATTTCTATAAAGGGGTTTCTTTATGTACCAACTATTCGAAAAGTATTATAAGGCTGCAGTCGAAAGAGCGAAAACAATGTTGATGGACGACATTGATCACTACTTAGAGAGTAAAGATAACATACCCACCTTTGAACAATATGTTAAAGAAAGAGGGCATTTTATCGATCAAATTTGGCTTAACTCGTGGTTAAATACTGCTGCAAGCCATATTCCTTTTACCTTAAAGAAGACGTATTTAGAAGAACATGGTTTTGAAGTAGAGGGTGTTCGCAGAAAATTACTAAATCAATTATTCCGTACAGAAATTCGAAATGTAGAGCCCTTTGACCTTATCGGTTGGTTAGAATCAGAATTTGCAGATCAAAAAGAGGGATGGAACGCAAGATATAGTGAAGCCAGGAAGGCATACAAAGAAAGGATTAAAAAACAACAAGAAAGGGAAGTAAAGAGTAAAATTTTTAATAAGCTTACTTTTTATGTGAATGAACTACTTGGCGACTATTATGAAGATCTATATTTATATGTTCGCTATTTACTCGGTAGTCATCTAGCAATTGAAATAGAGCAAAAAGGGGTAACCCTAACAACGAATGACATCACTTTTTCTGCCTTCTTAGATAACGAAATAGAATTAGCATATAATCATAACTATTTTTATCAGGATGATATTAATGAAAAATATGAAGATCTCATTTTGAAATATATACTTGATTTTGTGCCTAATTGGTTAAAAGTACATTTACCGAAACGTTTGTTCGATGAATATAAAGATACCTTTCAAAATCCTTTAACCGATTCAGTTCTAACGGAAGTAGCATATGATTCATTTCTCATCATAAGGGATGAGCTATTTGAAGACTTGTTAGGGGAATATGTTTCTGATCTAATAAAACTTATTGATATCCCATTTGATTACGATAGACATCGTGAGATATTCAAAAAAGACATATCAAATCGAGAACAAATGATTATAAAAGAGCAGGAAGAGTTAAAACGTCTTCGTGAAGAAGAAGCAAAAATGATAGAGGATATTTTTGGTAGGGAATATAATCTTCTACCTGGAAGAAATATCGAATATGTTCTTCATGTTGGAGAAACGAACACAGGAAAAACATTTCAAGCTATTCAAAGAATGAAGGAAGCAAATAGTGGCATATATCTAGCACCTCTCCGACTACTAGCACTGGAGATTTACGAAACTTTGAATGAAGAGGGAATCCCATGTAGTTTGAAAACAGGCGAAGAAGAAAAGATTACGGAAGGTGCCACTCATATAGCATCAACTGTTGAAATGTTGCATGAAAAGGAATTTTATGAGGTTGTTGTAATTGATGAATCACAAATGATTGCAGATAAGGACCGTGGTTTTTCATGGTATAAAGCGATTACTAAAGCTAATGCAAAAGAAATTCATATTATTTGTAGCTTCCATGCAAAATCAATGATCCAACAACTTCTTTGGGATTCACAGGTTAAAGTTAATGAATATATAAGAGATGTCCCATTGGAGGTTGAACCACAGCTCTTTCGTTTGAATCAAGCACGAAAGGGCGATGCGCTAGTCTGTTTTTCAAGGCGAAGAGTTCTAGAAACAGCCGCAGAACTACAAAGAGCTGGCCGCAGTGTAAGTATGATCTACGGGAGCATGCCACCTGAAACACGAAAAAAACAAATACAAAGATTCATAAATGGTGAAACAACTGTTATTGTTGCAACTGATGCAATTGGAATGGGGTTAAATCTACCAATCAGACGGATCGTGTTTTTAGAAAATGATAAATTTGATGGTACGAAAAGAAGATGGCTTACATCTCAAGAGGTTAAACAAATTGCCGGGAGAGCAGGAAGACGAGGTATCTATGATATAGGAAAGGTAGCCTTTACAAGTGATAGTAAGACGATGTCACGTTTGTTAGAACAAAAGGATGAACCTCTGCAAGGCTTTGCTATAGCTCCTACAACAGGAGTACTTGAACGATTTCAGAGATACTCCCGCAAGCTTGGAATGTTTTTCTACCTATGGGACAAGTTTAGAAATCCAGAAGGAACCAAAAAGGCAACTTTAACGGAAGAACGACTTTTATATGAAATGATTGAGGATACCATTATTGAAGCTAAACTTTCATTACCAGATTTATATGGATTCTTACATTTACCCTTTTCGACCAATGAGCCGTTGTTACGTGCTCAGTGGAAGAAAAATCTTGAAGCAATTGTAGATGGGCATTCATTACCCGACCCTGTTGTTAAAGAGTCTGGTCTAGAGGAACTAGAATTATCTTATAAGGCGATCGGTTTACATTTATTGTTTCTTTACAAACTTGGGAAAAATACAGAAGCACATTATTGGGAAAGAGTACGGGAAGAAATTAGTGATAAAATCCACGAGCAATTAAAGACTGGAGTAAAACCGGCCAAACGAGTATGCAAGAGATGTGGGAAACAGTTACCCCTCGGTTTTTCCTTTAGTATTTGTAATGAATGCTACACTGAACTACCTAGAAAATCAAAATATTTTCCTAAATAATAAATTGGATGTAAAAAGTAGCTTTTGTAGCTACTTTTTTATCATAACAGAGAAGTTATTCCCTGATATGCAAAATATACTCCAAATCCAACTAGTGATAAGCCAGAAATGATGGATATCCAGATGAGTACAATACTATTTAAAAATTTCCGAAAAACTGTAGTAAGAGCAACCACAAAAATATCCCATAGAGTCAATCCGATAAAAATCATTGAACTGTATATAAGCAATTCACCGTTGCCATTCATTTGTGCAGTTTTCGCTAATACAGAACCGTATATGCCTAACCAAAATACTATGGATAAGGGACTTGTAATAGACATTATAAATCCAGTAAGGAAGCATTTTATAAGCGAGTCCTTGTTCCTGTTATGCGCTAAGTCAAATGAATTGACGCCCAACATACTTTCTACACCAGAATAAATAAGAATAAAACCGCCAAATAACCACAAAAACACCTGTACAGCAGGTATCCCTAAAAACTGAACTAGTCCCATATACACGAGAAACATGAAGAAAGCATCTGCAATCATGGAACCAAGGCCAACGACCCATGCATGCCAAAATCCATTTTTTATTCCCTTATCTAATCTCGCTGAATTTACTGGACCAATCGGAGCAGCCAACGTTAGCCCTAAGAATAAATAACTAATTAGGATGCTTGTACTCAAACAAATCACCTCAACCATAAAAATGCAACTTGTACATCTTATTTAAAAACTCTTATTCGTATGACCCTTTGTCCTATTTATAAATGGAATAAGGATTTACATGTTTTTAGTTGTTGATTTCGCAGGAGTATTTGTAGGGAATGCCGGTAAGCAAATTAATAAACCCATGAAACTTTTTACCATATTTTTACGTCTAAGATTATAGTGCTTAATTTGTGTAATTCTAATTGACCTGTAAAAATGTAAGCGAACAGGGTTTCTTTAGGAATCCACGATATTGTCACAATAGTGATAAAGTAGGGCATCCATTATTGATAATTGATCTGGTTTTTATATAAGCCTATTTCGAAACCTTCATCAAAGTTAATAAAACCAATTTATGAAAGAATTGCACCAAGTACTTGATAGATAAAATGCAAGAGTAAGGAGTAAGAATATGATTAAGTATGTAATATTTGACTTTGATGGGACACTTGCTGATTCAACCGATGTATTTGTATCAGCTTGGAATTCCCTGGCGAAAAAATACAATTTTAAAGAAATGCAATATGAGGATTTAGATACATTAAAAAAGCTATCCATAAAGGAAAGAAGTAAGCTTTTAAATTTTCCTATGTATAAATTACCGTTCATCATGCCTCAACTTTACAAGCTTTTCAAGCAATCTCTACATGAAATTAGACTAATTGACGGCGTAAGGGAAATGTTAGATCAGCTTGAGAAACGGGGATATAAAATTGCAGTTATTTCCTCTAACTCCAAGGAAAACATACTACAGTTTTTTGAAGATAATCAAATTGATACTATTTCAACTGTACTTTGTTCAAGTCGAATCCATGGGAAAGATAGACTAATTAATCAATTTTTAAAGGAACATAAGCTTGAAACCTCAGAGGTTATATATGTTGGTGACGAACAAAGGGATATCGTTGCTTGTCATAAAACAGGTGTAAAAATCATTTGGGTAGGATGGGGATACGATGCTGCAGAAGTCATTAAATCGGTTGAACCTGACTACAAAGTGTATTCACCGGACGAAATACTACGGGTAATCTGATATGCTTGTCACAAAAGATAGTTTCTCGATTTTCTTTACATATCCGAAGCCGAAATATGTAATTTTCATTAATCTTACAAGATTGAAGGAATTATTTAATTTTTATCGAATATGTTTGTACTTAAATTAAGAGAGTTTATCTTTTTTCCTATTAACCAGGGCTACTCACAATACTACGCTTATTTGATTGTTTTTATGGATCGTAGCAAAAAAAAGGGGGAATTAGTGTGAAGATTCAAATACCTTTTACCGACATTATTCAAACAGAAGAAGAACTTCGAATACTTATTGGATATCCGAGTGAGGTAGTTCAAAGAAAATCGATTTATCATTTGGATCACCATTGCGTAGATTTTATTTCAAAGTCACCTTTCTTACTTATATCAACTTCAGATGACAAGGGTTATTGTGATGTATCACCACGTGGAGATCTTCCAGGTTTTGTACAGGTATTAGATAAGAATTTTCTACTTATTCCAGAAAGACCAGGAAATAAAAGAATGGATACTATGCGCAATATTTTATCTAACCCACATGTAGGACTTTTATTTTGTATACCAACATTAGGCGAAACACTGAGAGTAAATGGAAAGGCAACATTGGTAAAAGATAAAGAACTTTTACAAAAGATGGCAATCAAAGGAAGAGAACCACTAGTGGCAATAGGTGTTGAAGTAGAGGAATGTTATTTACATTGTGCAAAGGCATTTAAACGGTCTGGCCTATGGGACCCAAATACATGGCCAGAAGTTGATAGCTTGCCACATGCAGCAAAGATAATTTTTGAACATGCGAAACTACCAGGTAGTAGCATAGAATCTATTAATGAAAGACTTCAAGAAAGCTATACGAAACGCCTTTATTAATAATACCGTTAGTTACTGAACCCATCCTTAATCCTAGTTAAACGTTTGATACTCTTTATCTTAGGGTGCCTTTTATGTTAACAAAACTGGCTTTACTCGCTAGGAACTCGTTAGGAATTATCTGGCGTACAAAGAGATAAGAGTACGTCCGAAAAATGGGTTAGAAGAGAAAACATAGAATGATAATTAGTGAAATAGCCGTAAAAACAGGAAAATTAATTTCGATAATCATAATCTAGAAATTTTGCTGTATAGAAAAATTTATCTTGTTTTCAAATAAAGAAAATGTAATAATAAGGAAAATCAAAAACAAAATGCAATGACAGGAAGAGTAAATTAATAATATTCTATTCCAGAGAGCTTCGGTAGCTGAAAAGAAGCATAGAAATGTTGATTGAAGATGGTCCTTGAGCTGCGTAGCCGAACAAATAAGTAAGGCTATGACGAGAGTTGGCACTCGTTATAACATGTCAGAGTATAAGAACATTATTGTTCCGTACTTATGGAGGCTGATTATGTGAGTAATCAGTAAAATTAAGGTGGTAACACGAGTATAACCTCGTCCTTAGACAATCTAGTTGTCTGGGGGCGGGGTTTTTTATTTGGAAAAAAGTAAAAGGAGGAAACGAAATGAATATTTTAATTGCAGGAGCATGGCCATATGCAAATGGCTCCTTACATTTAGGTCACATTGCCAGTCTTTTACCTGGTGATATACTAGCTCGATATTATCGTGCAAAAGGTGCAAATGTCCTCTATGTATCGGGAAGTGATTGTAATGGTACCCCCATCTCTATTAGAGCCAAACAAGAGGGAGTGACGCCTACAGAAATTGCTGACAGGTTTCATATGGAGTTTCAAAGCTGCTTTGAAAAATTAGGATTTACCTATGACAAGTACACTCGTACAGATACCGAGTTTCACCATAAAGTCGTACAACAGCTTTTGCTAAAATTATTGGAGAATGAACAAATCTATAAAAAAAGAATTGAACAGGCCTACTGCGAGACTTGTACACAATTTCTACCTGACCGATTTGTAGAAGGTATTTGTCCTAATTGCTGCAAGGACGCGCGGGGAGATCAATGTGATCATTGTTCAAAAATATTAGATCCATTAGACCTTCTTGAGAAGAAGTGTAAAATATGTGGCGATACCCCTACAACAATGGAAACTGAACACTTTTATTTTAAATTACATTCATTTCAAGAAGAACTTCAAACATATGCTTCTCATGCTAAAACCAAAGGCCTTTGGCGTGATAATGCTGTTCAATTAACCGATAGGTATTTAAAAGAAGGACTACAGGATCGTGCTGTTTCTCGGGATTTGCCAATTGGCGTACCAGTACCAGTCAAGGGTTATGAAGATAAAAAAATATATGTATGGATTGAAGCGGTTGCTGGTTACTATTCTGCTAGTAAAAAATGGGCAGAGGACTGTAACACAGATTACGCTAATTTTTGGAATAAAAATACGAAATCATATTACATTCATGGAAAAGATAATATCCTATTTCATACAATCATTTGGCCAGCCATCTTACTTGGTACTGGAATTTCTAGCTTACCAGACTATATTGTATCGAACGAGTATTTAACTGTTGAAAAGAAAAAGTTATCGACAAGTAAAAACTGGGCTGTCTGGGTCCCTGATTTAGTAACACGATATCATCCAGACTCCATACGGTATTTTCTAACAATAAATGCTCCAGAAAGTAGAGACTCAGATTTTTCTTGGAGAGAATTTATATATAGTCATAATAGTGAATTGTTAGGTGCATATGGAAATTTTGTGAACCGAACTTTAAAATTTGTTGAGAAATCGTTTGATGGTACAGTACCTAACAGTAAAATTGACAAAGTAATCGAAAATGAAGTCAAACAACTCTATTTGAAAACTGGAGCTCTGATTGAATCCACACAATTTAAGCGTGCAATTGAACGAATTTTTGAGTTTATCAGAGATGCTAATAAATACTTTGATTCTCATAAACCCTGGATTCAGATCAAAGAAGACCCTAAAGCCTGTAAAACAACCATTGCGACATGTGTTTATATTATTGCAAATCTAGCACAATTACTACAACCATTCTTGCCCTTTTCAAGTAATGAAGTAAAAAAGATTCTTGGAATTAAAGAAATAACATGGAATCCCATTGATAATTTATTACTTACTTTAAAAGAGGTATATCCTTTATTTAATCGAATTGATATAAAGAATATAAATATAGAGCTCGATACCTTATATAAACAGACAATCAAATAAATTACCTTTTTCAAGATTCAAGATATTATGTTAGGGGGTTCCTGGAATGGGTATGTCTAATTACTATAGGTTGCTACGTGAAAGGGTTGGTAAAGAATTAATTTTTATGCCTAGTGTAGCAGGGATTATTAGAAATAAAGAGGGGGGAATTTTACTACAAAATAAAGGAAATGGTGAGAAATGGAGTCTCCCTGCAGGTGCTATTGAGCCTGGGGAAGCTCCTGCTGAAGCAGTAGTTCGTGAAGTATGGGAAGAAACAGGATTACAGGTTTTTCCTAAAAAGCTTATTGGAGTATTCGGTGGAAAGGACTTTCGATACACATATCCAAATGGGCATAAAGTGGAGTACAATGTATTTATGTTCGAGTGCTTTATTCTAGGTGGAGAGCTTAGTCCTCTTGATAAAGAATCTTATGAACTACAATTTTTCAAGCCTGAATACATGCCGGAGCTTGCTTTGCCGTATCCTAGTAAACTATTTACAACTTCCAATTACAATGACGTCATGTTTCAGTGGAAGGATAAATGGATACAGAACCTAACATGAAAATGATTGAAAAGGGATGCTAAAAACGTTAGTAAAGTTTGTGATTAACATTAATTAAATATGTCTGTTTCTATTATTTGCATGTCTTCGTTTGTTATAAGCTGTTCTAGTGGTATAGACAAAAAATAGATTGTGAGAAGACACTGCTGTTACTTCACAAGAATTCACTCACAATGCTGAAAACTTTAAAATAATAATCTAATACAGTCAACATTGAAATTTATAGATATTGCCAAACAAACAACCTGCTAACTTAAAACAGGATGTTGTGGAGTCATTTTAGAAAATACCTGATGATTATTGATTCACTCATTGGTCATTTAAATCACCTATCTATTACGGTTGATTTTCTAAAAGAATAGCCCTCATGTAGCTATTGAGAATTGGACTACACTCTTTGGAAGAAATACTAAAAAATAGAAGATATGAAGATCGATAAAAATTTCTAATGACAGGTGTCATTACCCTATTTACACTTTAATTAGTCTACTTTTTCTATACATAGTAAATTTATTACAAAAGAATTGTGGAGGTACCAAATGATTTCACCAGAAGAACTAGCACAGAGACAGCTTGACGCATATAACAACAAACAAATTGAAGAGTTTATTTCAGTATATAGCAATGATGTTGTTGTCATGGATTTTCCAACAAATGAGGTAAAAATAAGTGGAATGAAAGACTTTAAAAAACGTTATGATGAATTATTTAAAAGCAATCCAAATCAACATGCGGAATTAAAGGGAAGAATTGTAAAAGGAAATACAATAATTGATCATGAATACATAACAGGTAGAGCAAATGGAAAAGAAGCTGAAGCTATTGCCATTTATGAGGTCACCGGAGAAAAAATAACAAAAGTCTGGTTCGTAAGATAATGGATGAAGCATGAGAGATATGGAAGTCCTTGATTGAAGGATAACCACGATCTCTTTTTTGTTGCAAAAGCTCATTTGACTTATTACAAACAGATGGAACCGCTCCGTTTAGTTTTAAAAATTCTCAATTTTTTTATTTGTTTTAATTTGGAATTCACATTGAACTTTTTTCCATTTTCAACGTATTATCACTGGAAAAAAATTAGTTGGAGGATTTCAAAGTGAAAAAAATAAAAGCGAAGCGGAACTTTTTTAGTAAATTTCTATTTGGAGCAAGAATTTTTCTTATAATCTTACTTTTGCTCTTAGGTGCGTCCTTTACCTATGAAAAAATTATGCAAAGTAAAGCACAAGAACAATATCCACCACCAGGAAAGCTAGTCGATGTTGGCGGATATGACCTTCATATACTTCAACAAGGTACCGGTTCACCTACGATTATTTTCGAAACTGGTAGTGGGGCTCCGAGCACATATTGGAAGAACATCGTATCAGAGTTACCATCTAATGTAACGGTAATTACCTATGATCGTGCAGGATATAACTGGAGTGACAAGCATGTAACAAAGCGAACAGGGGAAAACATTGTAAAAGAATTACACACAGCTCTTGATAAATTAGATTTAAAAGAGCCGTATATCTTTGTGGGTCACTCAATAGGTGGTTTGTATACAAGACTTTACGCAAAAATGTATCCATCAGAAGTTGCAGGAATGATGTTGCTTGATGCAAGAAGTGAAAACTTTGGGGAAAAATCAGACCAAATCTTAGTAGATGCTGGTGTGGACCCAGCAACATTTGGTACAACTCCTGTTGGCCTTATAAAAGCTTTAAGAACTACTGGATTGTTGAGGGTTTTTAAAGAGCCGATTTTCGGCAATTATTATGAGAGCAAAGAAGAGGTAAATGAAGCTATCAACCTAATGTTTACAACCAAATTTTTAAATGCAATGAAGGAAGAAAATGAATTATTATACCTTGTGGAAGAGAATTTGAAGGATCAACATCTTGGTAACATCCCCCTTACCGTAGTTGCAAAAGGGGTACCGTCTGATTTAACAACGATGGGCCTATCAAAAGAGGCAAGTACCCTGTATGAAGACATTTGGATGGAAGAACAACAAAGCTTGGCCGGTTTATCCTCTAACAGTAAATTTTTGATTGCAGATAAAAGCGGTCACGATATTGCCATTGACGAGCCAGAATTAGTTCTTAAAGAGCTTGAAGATTTAATTGAACGTGTTGAAAACAATAACACAAATTAATATCACAATCTCACAAACTACTAAGCTCTTATACCTTTGCTAGAGAGCGGTGTTTACATTTACTTTTAGATTATAAAAAAATCACGCCAAAGTTAGGTGGAAAAGTATGAATAACATTACTTTAGATGAAGATCGAATCTTACAAATCATTTCGCAGAAATATCCTGTTACTATCGAAAAAGTAGTAAAAGTAACGAACGAAATGTTTCTCTGTTGCGGGAGTCATGGGAATTTTTATGCACGTATTTCGAACGAAACGTCATACGAGGCACAATGTGAAGAAATAAAATGGATGACTTTTCTTTTAGAAAACGGAGTTAATGTTGCTCCGGTAATTTCCTCTTATGAGGGCAAATTAGTTGAAAGGAGTATATTAGCATCTACGAAAAATATTGTGTTATATAAAGAGGCACCTGGAAGACATTTATCTTCAACCGATTGGAATGCGTCATTTTTGAAGATTCTTGGAAGAGAGATTGGTAAACTCCATAAGATTTCTAAACAATATAAACAACCGATTTTGTATTTAAAAAATTGGTATGAAAATGAAGAATATCAATTCCTAAAGTATATACCAGAAGAAGAATCAATTATTAGAGACGTTACCCAAATTATTACCAAGAAGATTAATGAGATTCCCAGAACTGAAAATACGTATGGGTTACTGCATGGTGATGTATGGTTGGAAAATGTTCTAGTCTTAGACAATATGGTCCCAACAATAATAGACTTCCAAAATTGTGAAAAACACTATTTTGTTTATGATCTAGCTGTTCCTTTGTATTCAGCACTTGAGTTTACCTTTAGAGGAAATGGTAATTTGTTAGATTATCAACGTTCTATAACAGAAGCTTTATTAGAAGGATATTCAGAAGAAAGCACTATATCATCTGAAATGTGTAAACTTCTACCATTGTTTATGAAATTAAAAGAAGTATTTGAATATAGTCTCATGCATATGTACTGGCCACAAGAAAAACAAAGGGAAGAACACATTAGGATTATGAACTTATATAGACAACGTTTAGAAAACTTTGACATTAGCAACTTACTAATTTGATAAGGATGAATTTACATGTTCAGTTTACAAATTAAAAAAATTACAAAAGATAATTGGGAAGATGTCTTTACTATATCTGTTCACGAAGAACAAAAGACTTTTGTTCCTTCGACAGTAGAATCTCTTGCATTTGCTTATTTAAAACCTTGGGACGAGGCATTGGACCCATATGCAATCTATAAGGAAAACGAAATAATAGGTGCATTTTATCTTTCTTATACTCCGAATAGTGAAAATAACTATTGGTTAGGTGGTTTTCAAATCGACAAAAGGTTTCAGGGTCAAGGATTAGGTAAAGCTGCATTGCATAGAGTCATAGATTTTATTTATGAAAAGCACCCAAATTGTAAACAGATTTTATTAACGGTTGAAAAAGAAAATCATCAGGCAATTAGACTTTATGAAGGGGCAGGTTTCACAACTCAAAACAAAGAGAATCAATACAATGAGGCTATTTTTAAATTAGCAAAGTAACGAAACTAAAATAAAAATTACAATGGGGTAATCGATATAATGAACCAAACAAAGGGATGTTTTGCTAAAATTAATGGCACTAGCATTTATTACGAAGTAAAGGGAGAAGGTAATCCATTATTATTGATACATGGGCTACCGGTTGATTCACGAATGTGGGATGGTCAATTTGAGGTATTATCACAACAGTATAAAGTAATTAGATTTGATCTAGCCGGGTTTGGTTTATCTGGTGTCCATGATGAAGATTACTCATTATTGAACGATGTAAAGAGCTTACTAGATTATTTACAAATTAGCCGTACTAGCCTACTTGGTTTCTCTGTTGGAGGTAAGCTCAGCATTGAGTTTGCATTAACGTATCCTGAAATGGTTGATAGATTGATTTTAGCCTCTTCTGGATTAACAGGATGGACGGAGGAATCTATAGATAAGCAACGGTATAATGAAGAAGTAAACAAATGCTTTCAATCGGGTGATCAAGAGTGTGCAATCGAACTAATGACTAACGCATGGGTTATAGGTCCTTATCGAAATAATGAGGAAGTAAGACAGGATGTCCAGGAAAGGTTTTCAGTGATGGTGAAAAATACTTTTGCTAAACCTAGGGGACAGGGGAAATTGCTTTTTCCAGATATAAACTCATTTGAATTAATTGAACAAATTAAAGTACATACTTTAATTATACTACCAGAGTTTGACTTTCCTGATTTTAATCAAATTGGAGACTATCTTCACAAAAAAATAAAGAATTCAAAAAAGATTACAATTAAAAATACGGCTCATATGCTTAACATGGAAGAACCATCAGTATTTAACAAACTTGTACTTCAATTTTTACAGCAAAATAGGTAATGATGTCCTTATCAAGTGGTAATAAGAGAAGACTACAAGATATAATATAGCAGTTCATCATTAGTATAACAGGTTAGTGGTGAACTGCTTTTTAGTTTTGAAAAAGAGGAGAGCTGTAAACCACTATTTTTACATATAAAAACATGGTAGTATTAAGAGAAGAATTTAACCAATTTCCTAGATTAATAGCCCATCAAAGTATGATCTTTATAAATAGGAGTGAATAAAAACGGACTTTTATCGATTTTCCAGTATACAGATTATTAGTCTTATTATAGTTACGCTTATTGGAGTCTTATTTGCGGTAAGTTTTCATCAACCATTATTAATCGGTTTTATCCCAGGATTTTTATTACTTGTACTGCTTGTTAAGAGTAAGGACGTACCGTTCAAAAAAATTGTAAAGATAAGCCTAAATGGTATACGAAAAACAAAAACAGTCATCTTCATTTTATTTCTTGTCAGTTTCGTATTACCGGCGTGGTATGAATCAGGTACTATCGGCCAATTAGTCTCAATTTCATTATATTTTATTACACCAGAACACTTTTTCTTAGTAACGTTTATTATTGCAATGTTTTTCTCTATGACGTTAGGAACATCCGTTGGAACATTAAGTGCTGTGGGGATACCCATCATGGGGACAGCGGTTGAGTTAAATCTTTCACCAGATATTGTTGCGGGTGCATTAATCTCAGGTGCATTTGTGGGTGACAGGACATCTCCTTTTTCAAGTGCTTTTCAGTTGTTGTCACATACGGTTGAAGTTCCGACAAAAAAACAATGGAAAGCCATGTTTCCAACAACAGTTTCGGCAATACTTTTTGGGATTATTGTTTATGGACTATTAGATTATGTAAAAGATGAAAAGGTAACTAATCTAAGTACCTTTAGCTGGCATCAGGTTTCAATTGTTACATTGTTGCCACCACTTATTTTAATAGCAGTCGTTGTATTTCGAAAAGGAATTATTTATGCGTTTATTGGTAGTATTACAGGCGCAGTTATTGTTGCTCTACTAAAAGGGATATCTCTACAACAACTCTCCTACTCATTCTTATTTGGTGTGGAAGGAGTTGGTGGAGGACTTGCTAATATGTATCTTTTGTTATTGTTCCTTGCACTAGCAGGTGCCTATAATGGTCTTTTAGAAGAGTTTAAAATAATTCAGCCATTCATTGATGAATGGTTTAAGAAATCTCAAACAATACTAACCGATACCTTTAAGACAATTGGTGCAACATTTGGTATCTCTCTAATTGCAGCAAACCAAACATTACCAATTATCCTAACAGGTAGAACATTGTTACCACATTGGTCCAAGAATCAAACAAAAGAAGAGTTGGCACGAGTGTTGGGAGACTCAACAATGTTGTTCCCCGGAATGATTCCATGGAGTGTGTTAGCGATCATGTGTAGTACAATTGTAGGGATTCCATTATTAGATTTTTTTCCTTATGCTGTATTCCTTTGGGTACTACCTATTATGACGGTTATTGTTTCCTTAAATAGACACATAAAGCAATCAAAAAGGGTAAAGGAAAAGATGGTAAGTGTATCATAACTAAAGATTAGCATATGAGGATTCATGACCTTACATGCTTTTTTATATAGGCTGTTTTCGCAAACTTTGTTGCCTTTGTATTAAGTTGACAGTTACGTTTTCAAGAGGGTGATTGGAGCGTATGGCACGAGACACCAGTGGGAAATATGGAACGTCTACTAAGGACCGCCACGTCCTGTGTCGAACGTAGACGTCAGCACATCCTGTGCAAGTCAGGTGAGACCCCGCAGGAGCGCAGCTCATGAGGAGGCTCACGGACCGCCCGCGGAAAGGGAGTGTCAGGAGCGGAAATCACCAATCTATGTAATAGCGCCTTATTAAATAAAGCAAATAGCAACAATCTTTTAGATAAGAGCCTTTATATATTAATGGAGTATTTAGGCGAAATAGTATAGTGATTCCTGCTACAACCTTATATTGAAATAAAACCTTTAAGAATGTAAACCGTAATCTTTACTGATATTCCAGTTTAAATCCCCAACTTATATTTACATATAAGAGATAGATTTTAACAAAGGAAGTTGAAAAAAATGATTTTTTATTGGTTTACTCTTATTTTTTGCCTGTTTGTTGTTTTATTGGCTCTTATTGTCATCCCATGGATTATCATTTCCATAATTGTTGAGGAAGTTGCATTACACAAAAAGAAGGATACAAAAAAGAAGAAGAATACATCTTTTTTACAGGATTTTAGAGCAGTAATGAAATTAGCAGGAGCTCTTTTGATTTTCGCACTTGTAGCTATTTCCTGGCTTTCGAAAGCATTCCTTATATAAAAGATATACCTTATGTTATAACAAGGGACTACCAAACTGAAGAAGGAATTATTTACGATGTTATCGACAGAGGCAAGAGAATAGATAATTTCATCGAAATTAATGGAGAGAAATACAGTTCCACTAAGTTAAAAGAAAAACATAATGGCCAATATATTCAAATTCATTACTTACCAAATACAAAAATCATCGTTACCTATCAATATAAGTTTGAAAACGAGGTCTAGATATCCTACGAAAAACACTTACCGGCACAGTAAGTGTTTTTATTTTTCCCATCATAATGTAAAAAACTCGAATACATACATCAAAGAGACCGAAAACCAAGTATTGTTATTTTCAAAATGGGAACTCTAACACCAAGGAGGGATTTGAATGGATAACAGAGCAGGCTTTTGGATTCGATTCATAGCCTTGTTAATAGACAGCATCATACTTGGAATTGTAGAATGGATAATTTCAGCATTATTAGGTGCTATTACAGATCCCGAAGGAATACTCATTTCAATTATAAACTTGATTATAGGCATCCTTTATTTTGTTGTGTTTCAAACAAAGTATAATGGACAAACTTTAGGAAAAAAAATTACTGGTATTCGTGTAATAAATGTAGATGGTGGAAATGTTTCAATCGGCAAAATGGCATTAAGAGAAATAATAGGAAAAACAATATCAGCTATAATCCTTTTGATAGGATATTTAATGGCAGCTGGAAAAGCGAAAAGAGCATTGCATGATTATCTAGCAAAAACAGTAGTGGTTAGAGCTGAATGAATAACAAAATAAACCTTTCTCATTCTGAGAAAGGTTTATTTATTAAAAGGAGTTGTTCTACAAGTGGAAAAGCCCTTGCTTGTTCATAAACACGAAAATTTACTATATGGATTATGTATATTAACAACGATATCACTTGTTTTTTATCTCCTTATTTCAATTGTGGGAGTTATTATTTTTGCGATATTAGCGGTTATCTCCTTATTATCACATGCCATTTCCATGGCACATATTCAAGTAAACAGTGTCAGGATTAAAGAGACCCAATTTCCTGATTTATATAGTAAAGTAAAAGAACTTTGCACCAAAATGGAAATATCAAAAATACCAGAGGTATATATTGTTGAATCTGGAGGAATTTTAAATGCTTTTGCAACAAGGATTTTTGGCTTGTTTGGAAAGAACATGGTTATTTTATATTCTGATTTTGTAGATATTTCTCTTGATTCAAAGGGCAATGAACTTGATTATGTGATAGCCCATGAACTTTCACATATTAAAAGAAATCATGTTGTAAAATCGTTACTCGTATTTCCGGCCATGTGGATCCCTTTTATTGGTGTTAGTTATTCAAGAATGGCAGAATATACATGTGATCGAATGGCAGCCTATTATACCAATAATCCTGCGGATGCGATTAATGGACTATTAATATTGGCAGTAGGAAGACGATTATACAAAGATGTTAATCTCACTGAGTATCAGGAACAGTACAATGATAAAAAGGGCATTTTCGTAACATTAGCCGAATTACTCTCTACTCATCCTCCGATACCCAAACGCATACAAGAAATCGAAACATTGATGTTTGGAATACCTACTGTCCCACTAATTAGCAGAGGAAAACAAACATTTGCCATTCTATTTATTGTGTTCTTCCTGTTTCCAATCGCAGTTGCTGGTCTTACCTTCGTAGGGATTATGGCAATTGAAAAAATTAACTTCTTTGATGAGTTTCCAATTCCTACCGAATACACACCGCTCATGGAAGCTGCTCAGGAAGGGGATGTTGATAAGGTGAATGAATTAGTTAATGAGGGCGCTAATCCGAATGAGATGAATGAATTTGAAGAAAATGCACTTTTCATTGCAATCGTTAATGAACATAAGGAAGTTGTTCAAATCTTATTAGATCATGGGGCTGACCCAAACCTTCAGGATTCTTATGGGTGGACACCATTAATGTCAGCTGTTATGACTGAAAATATAGAAATAGGAAAAATGTTACTTGAAGCGGGAGCGGATCCGTTATTGACAGATGTAGACGATATGTCTTCACTAGATCATGCCGAGGAACTTCAGAGTTCGGAGTATGTTAACCTACTAAATGATTATGTAAATAAGTGAGGTATCTTAGCCAACCTTTTTTGGGGTTGGCTCTTTTATTGCCGTTTATTAAAGGAAGGAAACAACAAATGTCGAAAATATGTTATTAGTTTATTATATTTATATTATGAGTTAGAATTTTTGAAAAATTATAACACAAAGAATAGGGGAGATTGCAATGATTCACGAAAAGATAAAAATTACTCACGAACAAAATACAAGTATATTACACACGTATATTCTAGAAAACTTCCCAGTTATTGATCCAAACCGTAAACGCCCTTTTGTGATTATCTGTCCAGGTGGTGGTTATCAATATACATCGGATAGGGAAGCAGAAGCCGTCGCAATTAAGTTGAATGCACTAGGATTACATGCATGTATTTTAAGATACAGTGCACCAGCCATATTTCCAACAGCACTTTGCCAATTAGCAAAGACTGTTGGACTTATCCGTGAACAAGCAAAACAATGGAATGTAGACGTGACTAGAATTATCGTAATGGGATTCTCAGCAGGTGGCCACTTAGCTGCAAGCCTTGGAGTGTTCTGGAACAAATCGTTTTTACTCGAAAAGTTGGGCTATCCAAAAGAGCAAATTAAACCGAATGGACTTGTTCTCAGCTATCCGGTCATTTCTTCTGGTGAATTTGCACACCAAGGCAGTTTTCAAGCGCTAACTGGGGAGCAGTATCAAAATAAAGAGCTACAAGAACTTTTATCATTAGAAAAACAGGTGTCAAAAGATACCCCGCCAACATTCCTATGGCATACAGTTACTGATAAATCTGTACCAGTGCAAAATAGTCTTTTATTTGCAGATGCGCTTTTGAAGCATGGCGTGTCTTTTGAAATGCATATCTATCCAAAAGGTGCTCATGGTTTATCTCTTGGAACTGAAGAGACGATGGCAAAGGATAATGAATTCAGCGTGCAACCAGAGGTGTCAAATTGGATTGAAATGGCAGGTCGATGGATTCAGGGACTGTAAAATCAGTTTCTAAACCATTTTCGTATCGTGAAACTAACAGAAGCATTGCAATTTCAAAGCTCCAAGTAAATTATCAAGTACGACATAAGGGTTATTCCCTATGTAGAGAACGTGAGCGGTGACGTTCTCTTTTTTTATTGTCTAAAATTATTGTTGAATTACCTGTCAGAACAAGCTTTCTGAAAAGGGAATAATATAATCACAAAAAATTAATAAGGTATTTTACCTGAAATGTTATACATCAAATTTTTGCGTGTAAATACAAAAATATTGCGGATATGAGTTATAAAAATTGAGTTATGATTTTTTTAATAAGAAATGCTAGGTGTTTTCTTACATCTTACATTAAAAGAAATGAGAGTGATCGAATATGAATATTTTTCTTCTACATTGGGCCATATTTATCTTTTTAGCAGGGCTTCTTTTATCTCTTCCACTTGGGGCAGTGTATTACCTAAAGGATTCACAGCTAAAGCAATTTTTCACAAATCCAAGAAAGCTAAAGGCTGCTCATTTGGATTATATCATGCAATCATTTTCGCTTGGGTTGGTTTACTTGCTGGAACTAGGAACTAATACCCTTTTTCCGATATACGCTCTACTACCGCTTGCATTTGGAACCTTTTGCAATCCTTTTATTTTTTTACTTGAGTCTACACCATTATACAAGAACGGCTTTAGTAAGTTGATATATCGAATGCTTAAGGCAGCCAGTCCAACAGCCTTATTTTTTGCTTGGTTTGTCCTATTGTTTAAGTACATGCCTGTATATATTGTTTGGCTTCTAGTTGCATTTGTACTCTTCTTACTATTAGCCTTTATAACTAATAAAAGGAAAACAAACAGCATTACAAGGTTTCAAAGTACAAATGTAAGTAACATACATTTGAAATGAAAATCTATTGGAACTTCTAGTAAAGAAAGCCATACTCCACGAGAAGTATGGCTTTCCAATTTTCAAGTGTACCAATAAGATATATTTACTGACTTACGTTTTGCTTTACCTGATTACCAAAAATTTCACGATGAGCCACGACAAGTTTGTCTTCAATATAATTCAACGAATAATGGCCAGAAGGATCAGAAAGCTCACCAATGGCCCTAGACAGATTATCAATGACACTCCATAATGATTCACATTCTTGCTGTACTTTTCTATAATTCATTTCCACCATAATATCATGAGCAAGATTCTGGATTTTTCGTAAACGAATTTCCTTAGTTTGCATGAAATATCAACCTCCAAATTATTTAAAATATTAAACAAAACATGTTTCATATGTACCAGAAGAAATACCATACCTATTGACTAAACCCATAGAGCTTTGGTAAAGGATGTTATCTCTATAATCTAGAACAAGGCTTGACACTGATAATCATTATCATCTAATCTTATTCATATGACAGACCTTTCCTGATTATCATAAAAATAGAGTTTGTCACAAAAAAATTACTGAAAACGGTAAACAAATAATGTATAAAGAAGGCCTGTTAAATGAGTATTATTCTGGCATTATTAGCAGCTGTTTTTGCTTCATTAACATCAATACTTGCTAAAATTGGTATCGAGAAGGTCAATTCAAACTTGGCTACAGCCATCAGGACAGTTGTTGTTATGATAATGGCGTTTCTTGTAGTGTTACTTACCGGTCAGCTGACGTCGATTAGTTCCATTTCTGGAAATGCATTATTGTTTATTATCTTGTCTGGAATAGCAACAGGATTGTCGTGGTTATTTTTCTTCAAAGCTCTGGCAATGGGGGATGTATCCAAAGTTGTTCCAATTGATAAATCAAGTGTTGTCCTAACAATTGTCTTATCCGTGCTTGTTCTTGGGGAGCCACTTGATCCTGTTGTAATGAGTGGAGGAGCTATTATAGCTATAGGTACTTTCATATTGATAGGGAAAAATGAAGAGAAAAAACGATTCACAGGATCTCAAATCTATATTTTGTATGCAATTTTAGGAGCGATATTTGCAGCTTTAACTTCCATTTTAGCGAAAATTGGATTGGAAGATGTCGATTCTAATTTGGCTACCTTTTTGCGTACTGTTGTTATTCTAGTATTTGCATGGGCAATTGTCTTTTTCCAAGGAACCTATAAAGAAGTGACAAGCATTTCAAGAAAAGGCTATACGTTTTTAATCTTGTCAGGAGTTGCAACAGGATTGTCGTGGCTTTGTTATTTTGCGGCATTAGCGATTGGTAAAGTGTCGGAGGTTGCGCCTATTGATAAATTTAGTGTTGTCATTACTTTGGTACTAAGCTTCCTTTTATTAAAAGAAAAAGCAACTAAGCATGTCATCATAGGAGGGATAGTCATAACGATAGGCACATTTATCCTTCTTTTTTAAACATATGCAATTCATGATAATATCTTAGATAGTTCGGCACCTTCGAAATTTTTCCATTTATTACTTTTGAACTATTGATTTTTCACTTTAAGGAATTTATTATTATCTTAATTGTTACATACAATTGAATAGCAACATCAATTTCTTATCAAGAGAGATCGAGGGGCGGGCCCTATGACATCTCGGCAACAGATTCGAATCTTCGAACACTGTGCCAATTCCTGCAAATGGTTACCATTTGGAAGATGAGAAAGAGATGGTTTCTTTTAGAGAATCCTTCTTTTTCTTTAACTTCAAAGAAAGGGAGGGATTTTTTTTATTACATAAAAAGTGTAGTTTAAAGTGCTTGGAAAAAAGAATAGCAATACATCAATTTCTTATCAAGAGAGATCGAGGGGCGGGCCCTATGACATCTCGGCAACAGATTCGAATTTTCGAACACTGTGCCAATTCCTGCAAATGGTTACCATTTGGAAGATGAGAAAGAGATGGTTTCTTTATAGAATCCCTCTTTTTCTTTATCGATAAGTTAAGGAGGGATTTCTTTATTTTCTAGAAAATGGTTCAGCAAGAAGAGTGTTTTAGAAATTGAAACTGACAAAGGAGGTTTTCACATGATTGAATTTAGAAACGTATCCAAGACATTTAGTCTTGGAAAGCGGGAGGTGCATGCAGTAAAGGCTGTTACTCTAAGCGTTCAAGAAGGAGAGATATTTGGCATTATTGGGTTCAGCGGAGCTGGGAAGAGTACACTACTTCGCATAGTAAACATGCTCGAACGCCCCACGTCTGGAAAAGTATTGATTCATGGTGTAAACGTAGGTGAATTATCTCCTAAAGAGCTACGAACACGACGTCAAAATATAGGGATGATTTTTCAAAATTTCAATTTATTCAACTCGCGTACAGTATCGGGAAATATCGCGTACCCATTGAGGTTGGCAGGTACACCTAATAAGGAAATAGAAGAACGTGTTAAGGAATTATTACAATTTGTTGGGCTTACAGAGAAAGCAAACGATTATCCTAATCAGTTATCCGGTGGACAGAAGCAACGAGTAGGAATTGCAAGGGCTCTTGCCACTTCACCTGATATCCTAATCTGTGATGAAGCAACCTCTGCTCTTGACCCTGAAACTACTGCTGAAATTTTAAAGCTTTTAAAAAAGGTAAACAAAGAACTTGGTATTACAATTCTATTAATTACACATGAGATGCATGTCATTCAATCTATATGTAGCAAAGTTGCGATTATGGAGGAAGGAAAAGTAATTGAAACGGGGGAAGTATTCGAGATTTTTACTAATCCAAAACATTCGACGACACAAAGATTTATCCGTTCAGTTCAACAAGATAAACCTTCCGAGAAATTATTAAAAGACTGGTATGAAAATGGCGGTGGACTCTTATATCGAGTTATTTTCAAAGGAGATGTTACAAATAAACCAATCTTATCCACGATTACAAAGAAAAACAATGTTGACTTTAATATCGTGTATGGTTCAGTCAAAGAGCTGCAAGAAAGATTCTTCGGGAACCTGATTGTTTCATTTATCGGGGAGCAAATAGCAGTACAAAACGTACTTGAGGAGTTGAAAACAATTGTTGAAATAGAGGAGGTCCTTGGAAATGAACGTTGATTGGAGTACATTTTGGCCACGAATTATTGAAGCAACGGGAGAAACACTTCTCATGGTCGCTTTAACACTTCTTTTCGGCTCAATCTTAGGGATAACAATAGGTCTATTAATCTATGTAACTCGTGAAAATAATATTTTGGAGAATAAGCTTATTTTCCAAGTATTAAATGTCGTGATTAATATCATTCGACCTATTCCGTTCATCATTTTCTTAGTTGCGATTTCACCACTAACACGATTTTTTATCGGTACGACGATTGGGACCATGGCTGCCATTTTTCCAATGACAATCGTTGCTAGCTTCACCATCGCACGTGTTGTAGAAAATAACCTAGTAAGTATCGACCCAGGCGTAATTGAAGCTGCTCAAGCTATGGGAGCAAGCCCATTAAGAATTATATTTACAGTGTTGATTCCTGAATCACTTGGACCGCTCGTTTTAGGGCTAACCTTCGTTTCGATTAGTCTAATCGATTTTTCTGCAGTTGCTGGAACGGTTGGAGGCGGAGGACTCGGTCATATCGCAATGACCTATGGATACCAACGATTTGATACGAGCGTTATGGTTGTTACAGTCGTTATCTTAATCATTATGGTACAGCTATCACAATGGATTGGGAACACAATATCGAAAAAAATCATGAGACGATAACTCATAATTATAAAAGGAGAAATGATCAATGAAAAAATTATGGATTGTATGTATTGCTATTATTACTACTTTACTTATTAGTGCATGTGGAAGTTCAGAATCTACCAATAATAGTAAAAAGGAGATAGTACGAATTGGTGTAAATGGATCAGAAGGTGCACAATGGCCAATTTTGAAGGAAAAGGCAGAAAAGGAAGGCATACAAATTCAGTTGGTTGAATTTGCAGATTACACATTACCTAACAATGCTCTTGCTGAAGGAGAAGTAGACCTCAATGCATTTCAACATTTTTCGTTCCTTTCACAATATGTAAAGGAGAGTGGTAAAGATATAGTCCCAATTGGTTCAACTGTGTTTGCTCCTCTAGGAATATATTCAGAAAAGATTAAGGATATCTCAGAAATAAAGAAAGGAGACAAAATTGCGATACCAGATGACCCATCAAATCAGGCCCGTTCCCTTCGTTTATTAGAAAGTGCTGGGTTACTCACTCTAGCAGAAGATTTCGGCTTGTTTGGAGATGCAAGTAAAATTATTGAAAATCCGTTGAATTTAGAAATCATGCCGATGACTGCGCAACAAACACCGCGAGTGTTACCTGATGTTGCAGCTTCTATCATAAACAACGGCATAGCAGGGCAAGCAGGATTATCACCTGCAGATGACCCAATTTTTAAAGAATCTGGTGATGATGAAAGCATTTATCCGTATGTCAATCTAATTGCAGTACGTGCTGAAGATAAGGATAACGAAACGTATAAACGTATCGTTGAGTTATACCATGAGGAGGACATCGAAAAAGCAATACTAGACGATACAAAGGGTGGATCTTACCTTGTAAAACTAACGGAAGAGCAAATCAATAAAGTATTTGAAGAATTAAAAAACCAATAATTGAGGGGGAAATGTAATGAGTATTGTAAAAAACCTAAAAGATGTAATGTTTCAATCAGTGGATGTGAATCATGGGCTATATATTCAGATAAGTCATGAAATCCACGAGAATCCTGAAATCGGAAACAAAGAGTTTTTTGCAAGTCAAAAACACGTTGAAACCTTAGAAAGTGCTGGTTTTGCTGTGACAAAGTCAGTTGCAGGACATGAAACATCTTTCTATGCAATAAAGGATAGTAAAAAAAAGGGACCAACTGTTGCATTTCTTGCTGAATATGATGCTTTACCTGGTATTGGACATGCGTGTGGTCACAATATAATTGGAACAACAAGTGTAGCAGCGGGAATTGCACTTGCAGAAGTAATACAAGAAACTGGAGGTCGTGTAGTTGTACTTGGAACTCCTGCCGAAGAAGGCGGACCAAATGGAAGTGCCAAAGGTAGCTTTGTAAAACATGGTTATTTGAAGGATATTGATGTAGCACTAATGCTTCATCCTGGAGGAAGAACATCTTTAACAAGTGAAACACTAGCAGTTGATCCGCTTGATTTTCATTTTTACGGAAAACCAGCACATGCTTCAGGTGCACCTGAAAAAGGAATTAATGCATTAGATGCCATAATTCAATTATTCAACGGTATAAATGCTCTTCGTCAACAACTGCCAACAGATGTTCGTATTCATGGAATAATCACTCATGGTGGAGATGCACCAAACATTATTCCTGAATATGCATCTGCACGTTTTTTTATTCGTGCTGAATCATGGGCTAAAACCGTTGAAACTTCTGATAAGGTCCGTGCAATCGCTGAAGGTGCAGCACTCGCTACAGGAGCAAAAGTTAAAATAGAACGCTTCCAGAACGAAGTAAAAGACTTTGTCCTAAATTCAGTTTTAGATGATGTACTACGTGTCGAACTAGAAGCACTCGGAGAAGTAATACACACAGAAAAACGTAAAGGCAAGGGATCAACAGATGCAGGCAATATCAGCTATGAAGTGCCAACTTCTCATGGACACATAAAAATTGGTCCTGATGATTTAATTGGTCACACTGTCGAGTTTCGAGAAGCAGCAAAATCTGAGCTTGGCGACCAAGCAATACTTACCGGTGCAAAAGCACTTGCAGCCACAGGCTACCGTTTATTAACTAATTCAGAACTACTTCAACAAGTTAAAGAAGAATATACTCGGGCAATAAAGGCGAAACAATAGAATGAATTAAGGAACTCAACTAGATAATAGTTTGAGTTCTTTTTATTTTTTTTGGTGTTAAATAGAAGCTACTCATATCTCAATATGAAATGCAAAAAGTTAATAATAGAGTGTTAAACTTTATTAAATCTCAAAAGAAGGATTTGGTCCATATTTGAAGAAATCCTTAAATAGCAATTATTATGTTATTAAAATCACAGTTTTTTAGAAATCCATCTCTATCGTTTTATTTGGAGGATTACTTGATGAAAAAAGTATATCTATTATTCACAGTATTTAGCACTCTTCTTTTATTAGTAGTGATAATAACCTTATTTAATTATAAAGGACAACTAAGTAATTCAGTAGAAAATAATGATATTCATAAAACTCATAGCGAAGATGAAAATATGAACCAGAACATCACAAAAGACACCTTGGATCTAGACTCACAAGAACTTTCACAAGAAGAACTAGAATATTTTAAAGAAATTGCATTCGGTTCAGAATGGGACAAGCCAACAAATAAAATAATAAAGTGGGAAGATGACCCTAGGATTGGTGTTGAAGGGGCACCCTCTGGAGAAGATATTGAATCTTTAAAAAATGTAATCGATGACATCAATAATCTTCAAAGTTCAATTCATCTTGAAATTGTAAAGGACAAGCCAAATATAGTGATTTACTTCGTCCCCTTAGATGATTTTGATAAGTATATAAATAATCCGATGCCAAATAACTGGGGGTTATTTTATTACTGGTATAGTAGTAATTACACTATCTACGAATCAAAAATATTGATTTCAACAGATAAACCTTCTCAAGTTGAGAAAACTCACTTAATAAGAGAAGAACTAACACAAACTCTTGGCCTATTCAATGATTCAATGAAATATGAGGATAGTATGTTTTTTCAAGACTGGACAACTACTACAGAATTTTCCGATATAGATAAAAAATTAATTAAACTACTGTACGATGAGAGAATACAACCTGGTATGTCAATTATTGACTTTGAAAAACTATATAAAATTATTGACTTTGAAAAACTATATAAATAATAAAAATTGTAAACCAATCTCTTAGTTGGTATTACGGTCCAAAGAAATCATTTATTTCGTAATCAATGAAATACTATATAAATCTGTCTCATTAAGGGCAGATTTTTTGTATTTTAAAAATGGCTTTGTTAAAGCTCATTGTTGTTTTTACAACTTTGTTGATTAGAGCGGAAGGAACGAGACTCCTCGAAATGCATTCGATTTTCTTCGCGCGTTAATATTTCAAGGAAGCTTATTCAATGTGTAGCGGAATTAACAGCAAAGTTTAACAGAACCATAAAAAAAGAAGATAACTTAAAACGATAGAATAATGAAGGGAAATGCATAAGTGACTTTTGTATGTAATAGGAAGGGAGGACATTTTTTAGATTGATAAAGTGTATCACTGAAAGTATGACAAACAGGTTCATTTTTTCTATATTCATTCATTAATTGACAAAAACGTTCAGTTTTCAGCATTCATAAGATACACAGTTTTTTCGACATTTATAGCCTTTTTTCGCATTTCATGTTATTTTTAGAAGTATGTTGGAATAATATGAGAATTATATAGTTATATAGAATTATAAAACAATATTTAGTTTCGAAAGAATAAATGAAAAATATGTTCATTCAGTAAAGAGTTGCTTTTATGATGTAACTGAAGTAGAACTAGTGTCTAATTTTTGTTTATTTGGGATAAGTACCTACTAAATAATGTTAAATTTTTTTACAAGACAAAACTGATTTGGAAAATAAAATAGATAATGTATTTAAAATAAGAACATTGTTAGTAATGAGGAGAATACTTTAATGAACACCATTTATCAATCCTACCAACTTTCAGAGCGGTTTGAAGTAGCTTTTAATCAAATACATGATTCATTAAAATCTATTGTTAAAATTAATGATGATAGATTTAAAACCCTATTAGATATCGGAGTAAGGAAGCATCAAATAATTAATCAATACTATAATGACCTTAAACAATATGCTAAGCTTAGGAATTCTCTAGTACATGATAAAAAAGAGCTTGGTTATTATATTGCTGAACCTCATTTAGATGTTGTTACACATATTGAAAAAATTGCATCAATCTTTAATAGACCTAACTATGCTCTAATGATTGCAACAAAAGAAGTAATTACAGTTAACTACGATGAAAACATCATAAACACATTTCAAACAATTAAAAGGTATGGTTACTCTCAATATCCTGTATACAGGAATAAAGAATGTGTTGGCCTCTTAGCTACAGGGGACATTGTTAAGTGGATGACTGAAAATGTAAGAAATGCCGTTGTAGAGTTAGCAGAAATAAAAGTAAAGGATGTTCTAAAAACTGTAAGAAATCATCCAATTGAATTTGCTGCAAAATCTATAGATATTTTTTCAGTTGAAGATATATTTGAAAATAAGCATAAGAATAAAATATATTTAGAGGCTGTGATCATAACGGAAAATGGAAAAAGTGATGAATTACCTCTAGGGATGGTAACTGCTTGGGATTTAATTGAAATAGATTATACGGTTGATTAGTGTTTGGAAATAAACTAAAAAAAGCAAATTATTATGCTAAGAAACTTAATGTAGAGATCGGTATTCAACAAGACTCTAGCCTTTTAATTATTTGATAATTCCCTTATGGAAATAATAATTGATATATTTTCTAGAAATTATATAGGTTAAAATAATATCCCATTTTAATATATTTATAATACAAATAGATAGAAAGGCTGTAGGAACTACGATGCGTTTAATTAATATTGATAGATGTCAATCTGGTCTAATACTAGGTAAATCTATTTACAATGAAAAAGGGACTGTCTTATTAGCAAGAGGTACTGAATTAACAGAGAATTTTATAAAAAAACTAAAACAGTATAATATTAGTACTATATATATAGATGATAAGGTATCTGAAGGCATTGAAATTGTTGAATCATTCCCAGAGGAGTTGCGCGTGGAAGCCGTAAACAAGATCACAGAAGGGCTTAATACTATTGCAGATTTGGATACAAGTAAGCCAAACCTCCAGGGAATGATTAATTCAGGAAGAGCTATAAGAAGTTTCCAAAAAATATTTCGAGATATACTACATACTCTAACAGATAATAAAACTGCTTTAAATCTCTTAGCTTCTACAAAGGTTTATGATAACTATTTGTATTCTCACAGTGTGAACGTAGCCATATATTCATGTCAATTGGCTATAGCTAACGGATTACCTTTAAAAAATATTGAGGAGATTGGACTAGGTGCCATATTACATGACGTTGGAAAATTATCTATTTCTATCGATATCCTGAATAAGCCTGGAAAATTAACTAATGAAGAATATGAGGAAGTAAAAACTCACTCCTCTGTAGGATTTAATATTCTTAGAAAAATTCATGAAATACCTTTACTTGTATCTCATTGCGCACTTCAACACCATGAAAGAGTAGATGGAAAAGGATACCCAAGAGGGTTAAAAGGAGACGAGATTCATAATTATTCAAAGATAATTAGCGTGGCAGACGTATTTGATGCAGTTACAAGTCATCGTTCTTATCGTTCACCTTTCCTACCTCACAAAGGAATTGAACTACTATATAGTGGAAGCGGAACCCAATTTGAAAGTAAGCAGGTGCAATTATTTAAAGACTGTATTGCAATATATCCTGAAGGAATTACCGTAAAGTTGAGTGATGGGAGAACGGGGATCGTTTCTAAATATAATTACAATGCTGTTGGTAGACCTGAGATTAGAATTATTAAGGATGAAGAAAATCAAGAAATAAAACCATATGAAGTTGATTTATCATCACTTGAGAATTTAAGTATTGACATTATAGAAGCAGATGCATTGCTTTAAAGAAGTATAATTTGCTTAAATATTTTATTCTTACATAATGATTACTATCAGAAATTAAAGTTGTGCCATTCTTCATTATTTAATAGCATATATCACAAATTGTAGAGGTATAAACCTACAATTGGTAGAATAATATCTTACAAACAAATCAAAAGAAAAGAACGATTGGCATTAGCTTTTTAATATAAATATATACTTACTTAGAATAACACTCGATCTAGTAGTTTGTGCATCACTAGTACAACTTAGTCTACCCACTTGTTAACTTGGTATAGATATGGGTCAAGGAATTGTTGGTCATTTCAGTGATGCACATGAGGTAAAAGGAAACCACTTTTGATTCTATATTATAATTATCAAAAGCATTCTTACTTTTTGCTTGGCTCTTACCTTTACAATGAAACTCCTTTTATTACCAATTTTTACTGCATCAGCCAGAATTGCTCTTTCACAAACTGTTAAACGTGATGTGTTTAGTGGGAGTTTACAATGATTCTTGCTAACAGTAAAAATTTTTTCTTTATTAGAAGGTATCATGATAAAGATTGTCGAATTTATAACTAAATTTAAAAATGGAGGTAAGAGTTTATGGTAAATGTGTATCATTAATTTTCGGAATATTCTTAAAAGTATATTATTTAATCGTACATTATCTTTACTTTCCCAAATCAACAAAGCACGTTTTGACCATATCTTTTATCCTATACTAATCTTTGTTTGATGGAACCTAAAATTGTGAATTGTGCAGGATTCTATTGAAAAATACTAGACCGCAAGGGAACAACATGAAATTAAATAGAATCATTTCTATTATAATAATCCCCCATAGTATCTAGTAGAAGTTTCATGAACAAATGCACACATACACGTTCTTTGACATTTTTTCTAACGAAGTCAAGGTATATGCTCAGTAACTAAGTTGATATATTTTTAATAGCAGCTTGATAGATTTAATTTCAATTATAAAAAATGATAGGAGTAGAATATTAATGAAAAAATTTAATCTTTTATCTATGCTAGTTTTATTGATAATGGTAGTAAGTGCTTGTGGAGGAGGTTCAGAGGAAACTGCCATAAGTGAAGATGGAGTATTAAAATTAGGAGAAACAGGTCTTTTTAAAACCGATAAAGGTGATTTTGAGGTAGTATTAAACGATATTAGGTATGAAGCAGGGGGAGATGGTGAAAAATCTAAAAGAGGTACGTACATTGTCGCAAGTGCTACCGTAACTAGCAGATCTTCTCAGGTTGTAAATATAGAAGATATTTTACCATTTAAAATTTTTGTAGATGAAGTAGTAAACTGGAACAATGAAACTTATGGTAATGAATATAGTTTTGGTAGTCAAATTGGAGGAGAAATAAAAGAAGGTGATTCGGTAAATGGAGATATTATATTTGACTCTAGAGAGTCTGATTCTTACACAATAATACTAGGTGGTAAAACAAACCCTAACAAACTTGTCTGGGAACTAACTGCAGACGATTTTAAATAACTGGGGTAGGATAGTTTTCTGGACACATCTTAGATAAATTATTTGAAATTCGTTTAGTTTATTTATTGAAAACATTAAAACGCGCGCTTCTCTGGATATGGAATGATGAGCGTGGTATGCTTATTTGATTTGCGAAAAGAGCGTCCTCTAACTTTCGCCTTACGTAAGACGCCACGCTTCAAGGCTCCATGTCAAGCGACAAGGTGCAGCAATGTTATCGAGCGAGATTTAAATACTCAAAACTTTTTTGTGTCCGAAACTAGATCCATAATGGGCAGGGGGTATTTATTTTCTAGCGAAATTGTAAAGGTTCTATAATCATAGCAAGAAGCTGATACGTCTCACATGTGATAGTCCCGTTGATTTCTTATTACTTTGGAAAAGGGTTATGACCAATATTTTGGATTAGGCAGACTGTTCAACTATTTGGCGGAAATAGAAAAACTAAGTTAGACCTTAAAAAATTGTAGGTGGCGATATAATTTTTTCTTTACTCCCCTAGAAAAACACAAGTCGCACTGAAAATGTTTGAATAAGAACAATACCAAATATTTTCTCATCGATGTAGACGAATCTATAAAATACTTTTGTCATAAAATCATCGATAAATAATAAATCATTACTAATATGCAGTTATTAAATTTAAAAACCCTCATATTGTGGTTCTTCTTTTTCTAACTTTCCTATCCTCATTTTGAGATCTTCAATTATTTCTTCTGTTACTAGCATTGTTTCATGGAAAGTTCTTTGGGATTTCTCATCAATAGACTTTAATGCTAGACCTTGAAGACTAGCATGTATACTTTTTAGACTTGCCAGACTTTGTTTCACTTGAGATGCAACAGTCATAATATTGTCTCTCCTATCCTTTAGGTTTAAATAATAAAGCTCCAATAAATCCAAATATTATTGCCGCTGATATACCAGAACTAGTAACTTCAAACATACCAGTCAAAACTCCTACTAAGCCATGTTTTTCAGCCTCTTGTAATGCACCATGTACAAGAGAATTTCCAAAGCTTGTGATAGGTATACTTGCACCTGCTCCAGCAAAATTTATTAATGGTTCGTAAAGATTTAAACCGTCTAATATTGCTCCCGCTACTACCATTGCACTTAAGGTATGTCCAGGGGTGAGTTTAAATAAATCAAACATGACCTGACCTATAACACAAATAATTCCACCAATAACAAACGCCCAAAAAAACATAGCAAACATTGTTCTTTAACCTCCACTTTCAATTGAAACTGCATGTGCAATGCATGGAATTGTTTCATTTTGCTGATAAGATAATGGTGACAATAATGCCCCAGTTGCCACAACTAGAATACGATTAAATTCCCCTTTTCTCATACGGTTTAAAATATGACCATATACCACTGTTGCGGAACATGCTGCACCACTTCCACCAGATAGTACCGGTTGATCTTCCCGATAAATTAATAAACCACAATCTAAATACTTAGATTCTTCTAGTGTAATACCATGCTTGTGCATCAAATCTAAAGATACTTCCCGACCTATATGTCCTAAATCACCTGTAACAATTAAATCATAATAAGAAGCATCTATTTGCATATCTCGAAAATGAGCTTCAATCGTATCAACTGCAGCAGGGGCCATTGCTCCTCCCATATTAAATGGGTCTGAAAATCCGATATCCACCACTCGTCCAATCGTAGCAGATGTAACACGGGGACCAACACCATTGTTACTTAGCAGGGCAACACCTGCACCTGTAACAGTCCATTGGGCGGTAGGGGGTTTTTGCCCTCCATATTCTGTTGGATATCGGAATTGCTTTTCTACCGCAGTATTATGACTTGCTGCCCCAGTTAATAAGTAGTTTGCACTCCCGTAATTTACGATATGTGCACCTAAAGCTAAGCCTTCCATTGAGGTTGAACATGCTCCAAAAATACCTAAATAGGGAGTACTTAATGTTCTCGCAGCAAAGCTTGACGGTGTTATTTGATTAATCAAGTCACCGGATATGATAAACTGAATTTTTTCCTTCTCTACATTTGCCTTCTCGATTGCCTTAAAGTATGCTTCTTCAAATAATACCTTATGAGCTTTTTCATATGAATCCTCACCTAACCACAGGTCTTCATGTAAAAGATCAAAATCATCTGCAATATTTCCTTTAGCTTCAAAAGGACCACCTACAGTTGCGGTTGAAAGAATAACGGGCTTATTATCAAAAATCCAGGTCCTATGGCCATGTAACATTTATAGACCACCCCAATTAGTTAGAATTGTCTTAATGAGTGCTACAACAAAAGCAGAAAATGTACCAAATAGAATTACAGATCCTGCCAATTTAAACATGTTACCTCCAACACCTAATACAAAACCTTCCGTACGGTGTTCAATTGCTGCGGAAATTACGGCATTACCGAAACCTGTTACTGGAACTGCACTACCAGCGCCTCCGAACTGTGCTATACGATCATATACACCAAAGCCAGTTAAAAGCATCGATATAAAAACCATAGTTGCAACTGTAGGATTGCTTGCAGTTTTCTCAGTAAAATTAAAGTTATAAATATAAAATAGTTGAATAGCTTGACCAATACTACATATTAAACCACCTATTAAAAACGCTTTAATACAGTTTTTGATGATGGGGCGTTTCGTTTCACGCTTTTTCTCAAGCTGGTAGTATTCTTGTTGTGTAGGTGTTAAATTTTTTCGTTTCTCATTTGCCATTTTTTACTTCATCTCACTTTAGGTTTGTTCTTGACTAAGATTTTTAATTTCTTTAAAACGTTTTTTAAATTTCTTATTATCAATTTTTCCGTCTGTTACTTTCTGATGTAGCCTAGAAACCTCAATGAAAATTTTTAAATCACTTGAAGCAGTTATTTGGTGTTTTGGAAAGGCTTTTTTTAATTTGTCTTTCACTTTTTTTTCAATACTTTTCAAGCGTAATTTATCAAATTGTTTTACTTTAAAAGCTAATAAAAGTTCATTATCTGTATTAATTGAAACAACATCTGTGGTTTCTTCCATTTTTAATACAATCTCATTTGCCTTTTGTGAAATTGATGAATTCATATCTGAATAAATTGTAGTCCCTGGATTAATTGCTGCAGTATTAGAGTGATTTTGATTAATTGTATTGCTACCGCTGCAGACAAGAAAAACAATTATAATAAACATATTTATAAATGAACTTTTTGCCATTATTAAATCAGTCCAATTCTTTTATAGTGGAATCAAGGTTGGTTGTAACACCAACCTTTTTTTCATTACTATTGTTTATATTGTGGTTCTTCAGTTTGGATGTCTTGAACACGTTGATTTACCATATCAACAATTGATTGGGTTTGTTGGGCAGCTTGTTGATACATTTGTTTTGCTTGTTGATTTTCTGTTTGTAAGGCAAATGTTTCAAAACTTGCTTGGGCACTCTTTAATCCTGCCAGAGTTTGTTGTACCTGAGTAGCAACCGTCATTTTTTTTCCTCCTTTGTATTAGAATCAACATTAATATCACCACAATATCTCTAAAATAGTTATTCTTCGATTATGAAATTAAAGGTAAATAAGGGAAAAAATACCATTCATAAATAAACTTTCTCCCTTTGATTTTTACATTAGAGGGAGATGATCATTACTTTTTTCACTACAGATTTTAAGAAAAATGAAAAAAGCAGGGAAACCTGCTTTTTCATTTATGATATGTTAGGCTTTTTACATATTTAAAAGCTAAAAAGGGTCTAGGTAATAGTAACGGAAATTATAAAAATCAAAAGAATATCTCTTATGACCTTTGAAATTAATTTTGTATCAAAGGAATGACTTTATTAATTGCTTCTTGTAATTTTTCGCTATTCTTTGTATACATAGATTTTGCTGAAGGATCTTGAGTGCTAAGTGCAAATATTTCTAGATCTGCCTGACATTTCTTCATAGTTGCTAGTAATAGTGGTTTTTCTTGAGGAGAAGGGACTTGAAGTTTATCATCGTATAAGTCAACTGTTAGCTGTCCATACGAATCAACTTGACCAAGAAAAACGTTTTCGATTGCAACTCCCAATTTGTCAAGCTCGGATTTTAACCAGCGTCTGCTAAGACCAATAGTAGATAAAGGTTCATCCATAATGACTCCGTCCATAATAACCGTTTGTGGTTCTTTGATAGATGGTACAATTAATTTCAGATCTTTTGGTGTTATAGGCTGATTTTCCTTTTTTAATAAAACACTTAAATCACCTGTAGGTTCTAATACAGCAAATTCAACATCTGCAACCTGAAAAACATTTTTCTTGCGAAGTAATTCCAATAATTCATCAGTAGTATACTTTTCCTTTTTAAGGTTATCCTCCATAACTTTTCCGTTTTTTATAAAAACAGTTCCTTTCCCTTCGACAAAATTACGTACTTTTTTACTTTTCATTGCTAGAAATCCTACAAAATAGGGTGTAATCCCGAAAGCTAAAATTCCAAGAACTCCATTTAAAATATTTCTCTCAAGTCCCATAACTACCTCAGCTGCAATACTACCAATGGTAATTCCAGACACATATTCAAAAAATGAAAGTTCAGATAATTGCTTTTTACCAAGTAACTTTGTTACTGCAAATAATACGATAATGAAAGTAATAGCTCTGACTAAAATGTTTATCCATTCTGGCATAGTTGATGCACCTCTTTAGAAGAACGATGATTTTTTTATGTAGAAATACTTTTGTATATAATTTTTATCTTTGTTTCCATTACAGTTTTTCGATGCTATTTTTCAAACTCATTTTCCTCTCCTTTTACAATTTAATTGCGCTTATTTCAAACGCTGTTTTTTAACAATCTTCAATTATTTTCCCCATTTAATCCAAGATATTCACGATCTTAATGCTTTTTAGCTTGACAGGATTTTGGCCGATTGCTTCTCCGTCCCCATGAACAATAAGTGAAAAAGGTGCGTTTTAGCAATTCCAGATCATTGCCTATCATATCCTAAGAGTATAAAGATATCCGAACCGAGTATAATTATTCGCCCATTTTTCTTAACAAATTTGTGTGTAATTTTGAAAAAATAAGCAAAGCAAGTAAAGATCCAATTAATGTTAACAACATATCCCATTGAGTATCCCAGATATCTCCTTGTGTTCCTAGAAAATCTTTAGCAGCTTTTCCTCCTTTAGTTATTTTCGAAACCAGCCATTCTATTATTTCATATAAAGATGCAATGGCAAGTGCAACACTAATCGTAATAGCAAATAACCACGGCCCTATAGTTAGTGGGGTTTTCCGAATTAATATTTCTCTTATTACAATCGCAAATAAACCCTTTAGTAAATGCCCAAACCGATCATAGTGGTTTCGATTTAAATCATAAATATCTTTTATCCAATTAAAGAGGGGGACATCTGAGTACGTATAATGGCCACCAACGAACATGATAACCGCAAGAATTACAATAGTTATATAGGAAAGTGTTGTAAGCCGAAATTTATTGTACGTAGCAGCAGCAATGATTAGTAAGACAATAGCAGGAACTGACTCCATTGCCCATGTAGAGTATTTGGCAGGATTGATAACTGACCAAATTAAAACAGCGGTAACAAATAATAGTAATACTACATGAATTGTTTTATTTCCGTTTTTAACCATCCTATTCGCTCCCATAGCATTATTTTTATATTTTAGCATTGGCAAAATGGGTTTTTTTTAACAGAGTTTATAGAGAAATCATAATTTTTATTAAAGGCTCTTTTTGTAAACTTTGTTGCTCTCTGTACCAGTTTAGTGATGACTTCTGATAAGGTTTGGTGAATTCAAGGCAACTTAATTAGTTCTGGGATCTATTCTGACTGCTTTAGTGCATTCAATAGTAATGGTGTCAGAATCAGGGGTCAATTCTGACAGCTTTGATGCATTCAAGAGTAAACGTGTCAGAATCACGGGTCAATTCTGACAGCATTAATGAATTCAAGAGTAATCATGTCAGAATGAGGGGTCTATTTTGACGGCTTTAATGAATTCAAGAGTAATGGTGTCAGAATCAGTGGTCAATTCTGACAGCGTTGATGAATTCCAGAGTAATCTTGTCAGAATAATATATCCTTCTGTAAAAACTTAATAGTAAACCTGTTCGTAAAACAACAATCTATGCGAAATCAGCCTTAAAAAACTTTTTTATTAGTTCTTAACCTGTTCCCGTAATTTAGGCAGTTTAACAGGTAAGAACTTATATATTGAAAATATGAATAGATAATAATATTTTAAGTGAAAATTAATTTTAGCACTTCAACACCCCTGTGAGAAAATTTGTTACTAAAATAGAAAGGATGCCTTCTGCATTATGCTAGAACTTATTAAAGCTGTTATTGAAAACGTAAAACAGATGATTGTAGCATTAGTTGAATTTGATTATGAAAAGGCATTAGAAGAAATGAATAAGGGATGAGTCTTAGCTTTTTTAGAACGAAACCCCTTGTTTCAGACGGAGCATGAAATAAGGGGTTTTGGTTTAATTCTTATAATAGGTATATGGATTCTATCTTTTTTCCTTACACAACATATAATAAATTCGGTTTAATTTTTAGCTTTACAGGAGTTTCACCAATTATTTCACCATCTCCATGAACAATTAGCGGTGTTTCAGAAAGAATTTCAATTTCTTTCCCTCTGAATATTTTAATAGAAGGGTGTTGGATGTGACGCCCTTTAAAAACAGTTGGTAGTATACGTAAAAGCTGCCATCTTGACATGTCTTGAACGACACATATATCAAACAAACCATCATTATTTTTGGCACCAGGGCAGATTGCCATTCCTCCAGCATAAAAAGTAGAATTTGCTACTGCAACAAGCCATAACTTTGGAATTTTAAGTTGCATACTATCAATATCCAATTCAACATATGTCGGTTTATAATTGACCAATACTTTCAATACACCGACTAGGTATGAGATACTGCCTAATCGAACAAAATTGAGAAATATTTTGTATTTCGAGCTATTCGTTGCTTCTGCCACTTTCCCGTCAAATCCGATTCCTACTACTGTAGCAAAGTATTTAGCATTTACACAGCCGATGTCAATAATATTTACTTCGTGTTTTAATATTCGATCTAAAGCTTTATCAAATCTCAACGGTATACCTAATCCTCTACAAAAATCATTTCCAGATCCTGCTGGAATAATACCTAATGGAATATCTGAGCCGACTAATCCATTTATCACTTCATGGACCGTTCCATCTCCACCAACTGCAACTATCACTTTAGTTTCTTTATTAGAAACTAGTTGCTTCACAATTTCAGTAGCATGCTTTGCCTTCTGAGTATTATGAACACAATATATGATGTTTTTTTCTTGTAGTATGCTTTCAATGTGTTGCCAAATTTTCAATGCTCTCCCATAACCAGATACTTTATTCACAATAAAACAATACAACTCTCTCACCTATCCAATTTTTTAATACCCATTATTTCCTGCTATAAGACTCGATATACAAACATACCAATTTGAAAAGGTAAACTATCTATCTTTTACTCTTTACAATTGTATTTATATCCAATTATTATTTACCGTATTTTGTCAAAAAATGAATAAATAGGTATAACGAAGGACAAAATATTTTTTAAAAATATGTTGAAGAAACTAGGTGATACCTGTTGAAGGCTTTGCAATTCGATTATCAGTTGTCCAGGTATATTTTTAGTAAAATGGCAGGTAAATTTATACCTTCAATTTATTGGACATCAAAGCTATCCTGTCTTAGATTTTCTGAACAATCGGAACCAGAGATTCCAAGTGAACACTGGGTTAAAGTAAAAGTAAAGTATAGTGGCATTTGTGGTAGCGATCTAAATCTAATATTTTTGAATGATAGCCCAGCAACTTCTCCATTTGTTTCTTTTCCGTTTACAGTCGGACATGAAATCGTAGGAGAAATTAGTCAAATAGGGTCTCAAGTTTCTGATTTTAATGTAGGGGATAGGGTTGTAATTGACCCTATTTTGTCATGTGCATCGAGAGGAGTAAACAATCCTTGTTCTGAATGCATTAAAGGAAATTTTAGTTTATGTATACATAAAACGGAAGGAGACTTGTCACCAGGTTTACTTATAGGTACCTGTCGTGACACAGGCGGTGGATGGAGTTCATATCTGGTGGCTCACAAAAGTCAAGTATTTAAACTACCGGAAGCAGTGGACGATTTAAACGGAGTGATGGTTGAGCCTTTTAGCTGTGCTCTTCATTGTGTTTTACGAAACCCACCGGCAGCTAATGACACCGTTCTTGTAATTGGGGGAGGAGTGATTGGCATTTGTGTCATTGCGGCAATTCGAGCACTAGACATTCCATGCAAAATAGTCTCTCTAGTAAAGCATCCTTTTCAAGGCCAATTAGCCTCTGAATATGGGGCAAATGAAGTCATTTTTCTACGAAAAACAGATTATGTAAAGGATTTAACAAAGGTACTGGACAGTAAAGTGTTAAAACCGCTTTTTGGCTCTGATGTTATTCAGGGAGGAGCTAATATTGTCTATGAATGTGTAGGAAAAAAACAGAGTGTTAATGATGCTCTACGTTTTTCAAAAAACGGCGGTAAAGTTGTTCTTTTAGGTCTTGCAGGGATAATGGACGGAATTGATTGGACGACAGTGTGGCTGAATGAGCTAAAAGTCATAGGAAGCTTTGCTTACAGTACAGAAATGTATCAGGGGAGAAGAATGAGAACTTTTGACATTGCAATAGAATTAATACGTGCTGGAAAAGTTGATCTATCACCATTAATTACTCACCGATATCCATTAGAGAAATACCGAAGTGCACTTGAAACAGCAGCATATAAGGGAAATCGTTCTGCAATAAAAGTTGTGTTTGAACCATAACAAAATGTCCATTATTTGATTAGAAACGGATAAATCATTTCAAACATAAATTAGGATAGGAGTGGGTTTATGGAAACAGGTATTGCACCAATTGATCGAGTGGCAATCAATATTGGTGGTATTCATATTTATTGGTACAGTATTATTATCCTTTCGGGGGCAATTCTTGGTCTTTGGGTCGCTGTTCGTGAAAGTGAGCGTCGTGGTATTGGGAAAGACACCTTTCTTGATTTTGTATTAATTGGATTTCCCGTATCACTCATATTTGCACGCATTTATTACGTCATCTTCAAATGGGAATATTATGCCGAGCATCCTAGCAAGATTTTTGCTATCAGGGAAGGAGGGCTTGCTATTCATGGAGTTCTAGTTGGAGCGATTTTGACAATGTTAGTATTTGTGAAAGTACGAAATATTTCTTTTTGGAAACTTGCTGACATTCTTGCTCCAAGCCTGATTCTTAGTCAAGCAATAGGGCGCTGGGGAAATTTTATCAATCAGGAGGCACATGGTGGGCCTGTAACAAGAGAATTTCTCGAGAACCTGTATTTGCCCCAATTTATTATCAATCAGATGTATATTGGGGGGAAGTATTTTCATCCTACATTTTTATATGAATCACTTTGGAATTTTGTCGGTTTTATTTTGCTCATGCTACTACGGCGGTTAAATTTAAGGCGAGGGGAATTGTTTTTAACATACATAATATACTACTCGTTTGGCCGTTTCTTTATAGAAGGAATGAGAACGGACAGCCTGATGTTAACAGAATATTTACGGATGGCCCAAGTCATTTCCGTCGTCCTAATCCTAACAGCGATTCTTATTATTTGGTACCGCCGGAAAAAAGGGTATGCAGATATCCGCTATTTAGATAATGGAATGTAATAGAGTCAGGAGGTTCATGATGTAATCTCAGGAACGATTACTATTAAGACAATCCAAACAAGGTAGGGTTGACTTATAAATCAACCCCTTGTAATAAATTTTATTTTTTCATTGCACCCTCTAATTATGATAACTTGAATTTTATCTTTCCATGCTAATAAATCTAGGCAAGTGGACGAATCAATCCAAATCCCGTACATTTACCCATGATTATTAACTGTTTTTTTTATGTATATGTCCCAATAAAATTTGTATTTATAGATGGAGGAAGGCGGTATAGTCCTTACATCAATGCTTCTCTTTTGAATGACCATTACCAATTCCCTCTGAGAGAATCAATAAAATACATTTTTATGATTTATAATTTAACGATTAATACTCCACAATTAATCATTAATTTATATATTGAGCGCATGCCCCCTTTTTATCAGGTTAATTACCATCAAAATAGAATACTAAATTTTGTATAAATAAATAGTTGTTGGGAAAAATTACCTTATGAAAAAATGAAATAATAATCAAATGTTACAAATTTGGCGTTTTCAAAAAAGGAGGAATTCTAATTGAGTGTATTTATGATAACAGGTAGCAAAAGGAGCCCATTTCTCTCATGGTTTACAGAAGGTTTGAAGGAAAAATTTTCAACTGAAGGATACAAGTATTGTGAAGAGCCTGTAGATGATATTAGGCTTGTATTTAATTTAATTGATAAAGATAAACCGCGCCCGTTTCGTCGAAAAGCACAGGCTACATTCGTCATATCAATATTAGAACAAAATGAGGAGACAGTAAATACCTTTGAATCTGCTTATCCGTACTTAATTAGGTCCTTAGCAAACCATTTAATTTATATCATACATAACGATGAAAAAACGGAGGTATATTTTATTACACCCGAACAAGGTTTTTATAAAATGAAGTATCAGATGGACGAAGGTGAAACGGCGTTTTTCAATAATATTTATGAAAGATTAGAACCAGTTGCCTCAGCACAATTAGTTATTAATAACGATTTTAACGATAATTTACATATGGACCTTTGGAAAGGTAATGAAATAACGGAGAAAATGTACTTATCTGGTAAAAAATTAGATGAAATGAATTTATTGCCTGCGCCATTCCCATTGGAAAACTATTTAAGTCCCAGAGATATGAGGCAGTTAAAGAAGCTTTACGGGATAGGCGGTCTTAGCTATGGGAATCTTAGTAGTCGCCAAGATGAAGTTAATTTTTGGATGAGTGCAAGTGGGATTGACAAGTCCAATATGCGCATAATTGGACAAGATATTTTATATATAAATGGCTTTAATCCAGATAAAAACGCGATGGAAATCAGTGTTCCACCTAATATTACACCAAAAAGGGCTTCTGTTGATGCGATTGAGCATTGGATGATCTATAAGGAACATCCAAAGGTTGGGGCAATCGTACATATACATGCATGGATAGATGGAGTACAAGCAACTGAAATCAACTATCCATGTGGAACGATTCAACTAGCTAAAGTCGTAGCGGATTTAGTACGAATCTCAGAAGATCCATCTAGGGCCATCATTGGACTTAAAAATCATGGACTTACGATTACAGGTCGAAATTTAGATGACATCTTTGAACGAATTGAAGGACGGATATTATCTCAAGTACCGATGTCTGGTTAATTCAATATGAAATTTTTGAAGCAAATGCTGAAATTAGTGTGTTTTGAAAGAAGACAATATGCCCGTAACTCAACAGGTATCAAGTATTTTACAATAAATTCTATTATATAAAATGCTGAAATAGGTAAAATATAATCGTTGTTCAAACAACAAGAAAAAGTGGGAGGTAGTAAAATGACAAATCAAATTGACACTAACAAATTAAAAGAAGCAGAAGCTAAATCTTCACTTGCAAAAGACATGATTACATCGGCAATAGAACAGTCATCTGCAAACCAAGTATTGGCTGGAGAAGCCTTGAAACAAGCTTCACAAGAGATTGCCCAAGTTCAAGCATTAATAAGTCAGGTTGAATCCACACTTCGAACACAAACTTTAGAAGAATCTTAATCAATAAGGACCTCTTTTCATGACGAAAGAGGTCCTTAACCATATTTTTGAAATCATCTAATGAGAAAAACAGATGCAATTTGTTAAAAAGCTAAATGTTGGAGAGAAAAATATACAAATAACCTATATAACTTGTCTATACGTCTTTCCATAACTTTCATAAAATAGTGTAAATACATTTAAAGGAGGGACGTAGATGTCAGCTGAGTATTACTATCACAAAGCATATAGGTATTATGGAAAACCTGTTGAAATACGTGATCGCTATGGTAGAATTTACCGTGGTGTAATTACAAGAGTTAATCGACAAGGAGTTTATGTTAGGGGAGAAGGTGGGGGAGGTTTCTTTTTCCCATTTTTTACAATCGTATCTTTAATTCTATTATCTTCTCTATTCTTTTTCTAACTGTAAGATTAGTAATGTTAATACTGTTTTGTATTCTTTACCTCATTATATTATTGTGGGGTGAAGGTTAGATTTTTCATTTTTTCAACCGCAACTAGATTTAATCAACTAAGTATATATAGGAACCTACATCAACTCATACTAACAACCAGCGGCATTTCCAATGATTAATCCCCACTAAAATATTACAATTTCTAATGTTTGATTAAGTGAATTAGTACTTTTTAATAATGCTTTGACAGGAGGGACAGCTATATGCTGCTGGGAAAAGGCTACGACCCAAAACTGCTTATTAAACTTTTGAATCATGGAAGATAAATGATATCCTTTCTAAAAAATTCTAATTCAGACCATAACCCGTTAAGGTAAGTATTCATAAAGTTTGTAACCCTTCTTAAGAATTGAAATAATAAACCTGATACAGGAATCTCCATTTTAAAAATTACCAGCTTTCTTGTTTATTTTTATGATATGAAGTGAACAAAAAGGTGTTAAATCATTAAATAGATTCATATATCACATTTTGTTTTATGAATGTAAGTATAGGTTATGAAACTATATTCATGTGTTTACCTAATTTTAATGAATATGCCTGATACATTCCGGGTCCAATCACATATCTTATGATTGAGATAAGAAATTTATTTTCCTGTTTCATATTAATCGAAAAAAGGAGTGATATTTCAATGTCAGATGGAGGATACGGGTACTCAGGAGGCTTTGCATTAATTGTTGTGCTTTTCATCCTACTAATTATCGTAGGGACTTCCTACGTTAGTTATGGTTACTAATAAAGGTTTTTAACCTTATTTAATTGAGATTTTACCAAAAGGTGTATACGGATACGATACCTTTTGGCTGGTAGTAGAGATGAACAGGGTTGTTATAATAATAGTTGTTGTTAACCACAAATTATTGTACTGTTTATCCTATTAATAAACGTTGGCACACTAAAAAATAAACCAAGACCATTTTTCGGTTATTCCTTGCTAAATTGGTTGATGATGTCTACTTATAAATATTTCTCTTACTTCTTCTTACGGTACATATCTTTCTAATATCCTTCATTTTAAAACTTGTTTTTATTTAAATAACATCCCCATTCCTGGAAAATATGAAAGAGAGCAATAAAAATGAGTAAATTTGTCTAAATTATAGATATGGAGAAAATTTAGATACACGTAAGAGTCATTTTCTATAAAAGTTACAAAAAAGGGGCTATTAAGGCCCCAATTATATTTTATAAAAAGTACTACATCATATGTAGTACTTAAATGGGTGTTTGTGTAAAAATAATCAATGTAAAATGTGAGGATAAGTTAATTGGAAATCAAGGTTATGACATTTAATATACATCATGGCAAGGGCAATGATAGACAAATGGATTTATCTAGAATTGCTGAAGTAATTGAAAAAAGTAATGTAGATATTATTGGTCTAAACGAAGTTGACAAACATTTTTCTAAACGGAGTCAGTATAAGGATCAAATTAATTGGCTTGCAAAAAAATTAAATATGGAACATGCTTTCAGCCCGTCTCTTTCCTTAAAATCTAAAAACTCAACACATGTAAGACAATATGGAAACTCGCTTTTATCCCGCTATCCAATAGTTAACGAAAAGAGTCATCTATTTAATTTTATCCCCGGCACAATAGAGGGAAGGTCACTACTGGATGCAACAATTCAAATTAAAAATCAGTTTGTTCAAATATTTGTAACTCATCTTAGCCTTAATCCTTTTCTTCATCGTAAACAAACTAATTTTATTGTAAACCAGTCTCATAACTTTTCTCATCCAATGGTAATCATGGGAGACTGCAATATGAGACCTGGTTCAAGAGGATGGAGAACAATAACGAGTAAGTTTCAAGATGTTTGGGAAATTGGAGGAAGTGGGATAGGCTATACTTATCCGTCCCATCGACCTAGATTAAGATTGGACTATCTATTTATTAGTCCTCATTTTCAAGTTGTAGATGCACAGGTTATAACGGATTTTCCAAAAGCATCTGACCATTTACCGTTAAAAGCAACACTGCTGTTTAGATAAAAACATTTCGCAAATCAAAATAAAGGATCTATGAAAAGGAGAATGATTGATGAAATCAGCCCATTTCCAAGAAAAGAAAATAATTATGCTTATTATTGACACATTAATGGATTCTTCCTTAGAAGCTGCGTTAAAGAGTGGAAAAGCTCCAGCCTTTCAATTTTTTATTGAAAAGGGTCAATACTATTCAAATCTTGTTAGTCCGTTTCCAACAATGTCAGTTAATGTTGATAGTACGTTATTGACCGGTGTTTCCTGCGACAGACACAAAGTTCCAGGCCTAGTATGGTATAACCAAAAAGAAAAAAGAATTGTTAATTACGGAAGCCATTTTAGAGAACTCGTTAAATTAGGACTAAAGCAATCGATGGAAGACATTTTATTTAATTTAAATCATGTACATTTAAGTAAAGAATATAAAACCATTCATGAAACCTTAAATGAACAGGGAATTCAAACTGCATCAATAAATGCCCTTTTATATAGGGGAAGTAACCCTAATATATTAAAAATACCATTTCTCGTATCGTTATTTACAGGGATAACGAGGACAGTAAAGTCGTATTCACCTGATTTATTTTCATATGGAGCAACGCACAGACTTAACCCTTTAAAAAGGAATTCTTACTTTTGGCAAAAGTATGGATTTAACGATCAATTTTCTGTAAATGAACTAATCTATCTGATAAGTCAAAACAAATTACCACCTTTAACGATTGCTTATTTTCCAGATTTGGACCAAAGTGTACATAAAAATGGTAGAACGAATATAAAGGGAATTCAAAATGTAGATAAAGAATTACAAAAAATTCTAAATCAATATGCGTCATGGGAGGATGCTTTAACCAATAATATCTGGATTATTTTAGGTGATAATGGTCAAGCGTGGATTGATAAGAATCGTAATGAAGCTTTAATTGATCTACGAAAGCTTTTAAACTCATTTAAAATAGTCAAGTTAAAGAAGGGGATTACTCCACAAGATGAAATTGTTTTAGGTGTTAACGAAAGAATGTCTTTTATTTATTCCCTCGATTCACAAAAGGTACCTTTAGATGCTTTAGTAAGGATATTACAAACGGATAATCGAATTGATGTTATTGCATTAAAAAAAGACAGAACCATAACAGTGACATCTGGGATTCATGAAGGACATCTTTATTTTCATCCTCAAGGGGACTATATAGATGAATATGGTCAATCGTGGTTTGTCAAGGGAAGTCAGCAAATATTAGACCTTAAAATAGTGAATAATAAAATTAAATATGGCAATTACCCTGATGCTTTAGCAAGATTATATGCACCATTTTTCTCCCATGATGGTGAGTACATTATCGTAAGTGCAAAACCTGGTTATGAATTCATCGGCGAGGGCTCTCCTAGACATGTAGGTGGTGCAAGTCATGGTGGACTACACATGCAAGATTCCTTAGTATCTATGATTATTTGTGGTACGGATTCAACCCCTAAGTACTTACGAACCCTAGATATTAAGGATTGGCTTGTTTCATTAGTAAAATAAAACTATCAAAAGTATATGTATAATAGTAAATTGGTATTTCAATCAATATTTTAGGCAGTTTTCAGAGAGGTTGTTATTTTTCGAACAGTTTTACTAATTACTCTAAAATACATCAAAGCTGTCAGAATTCACCACTGATTCTGACACGAGTTCTTTTGAATTCATCAAAGCTGTCAAAATCGACCCCTTATTCTGACACGAGTACTCTTGATTCATCAAAGCTGTCAGAATAGAACCCTCATTCTGACACGAGTACTCTTGAATTCATCAAAGCTGTCAAAATCGACCCCTCATTCTGACACGAGTACTCTTGAATTCATCAAAGCTGTCAGAATAAACCCCTCATTCTGACACGATTACTCTCAATTCATCATAGCTGTCAGAATAAACCAATTGAATTAAATAAATTGCCTTAATTCACCAAACCTTATCAGAAGTCAACACTAAACTGGTACAAGAGAACAATAAAATTTACGAAAAGACCTATATTTTAAAAGTAATTTCGAACTTTCCGTTCCCTGTACGTGATTATAATAGAAAGTTTCGTATATAAACCAGACAGAGAATGCAAGAAAAAATGAAGCATTTAATGAATGGGCATTTGAGTGATTATACCCAATCGCCAATGGCTATATACCTACTTGTACAGCCGGATTATTTCTTTGAGGTATTTTTTTATCCAAATTGTTTGCATGATAAATCAAAAAAAATTGATAAATAATACTTGTAATTTGCAATTATTAATGTTATAAATTGGATAAATAGTAGAACAAATAAAAAGGTTCTTGTTATTTAAAAACTTGATTATTACAATTGTTAAGGGGATGTTTATATGTTGGATGTAATTATTGTCGGATCTGGACCGTTTGGAATATCGTTAGCATCACATGCAGTCTCAAATAATCTGAAGTATAAATTATTTGGATATCCTATGGATTTTTGGAAAAATCAAATGCCTCAAGACATGTTTATCCGTACACCACATGAGTTTGTTAGTTTTTCTGATTCAAAGGATGAGTTGACTGTGCAACGATTCTCAAAAGAGACTGGAATAGAGTTGGTTACACCTCTACCAAGACCTATTTTTATCGAATATGCTAACTGGTTTGCAAAGAAATCAGGAATTGAATTTACAAAAGAAAAAATTACAAAGGTATCCTATAATGATGGTTATTATGAAGTGATATCTGAATCTGGTGAGCACTACGTTGCAAAGAATGTAGTTGTTGCAACAGGTGTAGAGCACTATAGATATCTTCCAGACTTTTTAAAAGGTTTGCCTTCAAATTTAGTTTCACATACTTCAGGATATACAACGTTTTCTCAATTCAAAGGTAAAAAAGTAGTTGTATTGGGAAGTGGACAGAGCGCTTGGGAAGCAGCCGGTCTATTAAAACGTGAAGGGGCAGAAGTTGAGTTAATATATCGCAAACAAGGGCCAAATTATGCAGGTAGTAGAGAGAATGAAATTGCATTGAGGGACGTAGGAGATGTATTTTATCACTTGCCACAAGAAGAAAAGAAAGAAGGTTGGGGGCAATCACCAGGAAGTATAGCTCATTTCTTAAAACCATTTGTGGAAGGGATCGTTCCCCAAAATCCTGGAGTAAAAGTAGATAAGGTAGATAAGGTTAGTGAAAATGAAATTCAGATTTCTTTATCAAATGGTGACGAAAGAATAGTTAATCATATTATTTCAGCAACAGGATTCAGAATTGATATTGATAAAGTACCGTTTTTTGATAATGAATTATTAGGTGCTATCGAAAGAGAAGAAGGGTATGCACATTTTCCTAAATTAAACGAGTCATTTGAATCCAGTTTACATGGGTTATACTTTGCTGGTCCCTTGTCATCACATAGTCATGGACCAACTTTTCGATTTATTCTAGGACTAAGAAAGACAGCGTTTTCTATTATTCCTTCTATCGTTAGGGAGAAGGAAAATAGCTTGGTAAAAATGTAAGGGGGATTATTTCCATGAGAAGTTCTTTTCAAACAATTACACGGAGTTTTGGGTTATTAAATAAAACATGTTGCTCTGTTGATGGGATAGATGTGTCGACTGTACAAAGTCATATCCTTTATGAAATAGACGCAAACAGGAATCCAACCATGCAACAGGTTGCAGATATGCTTGGTATTGACATTACAACGTTTAGTAGGCAAATACAAACACTAATAAAAATGGAACTTGTAATGAAACTACCTTCAAAAGAAGACAAAAGAGCAAGTATTTTGGCGCTAACGGATACAGGGAAAAGAGTTGCATCCGAGATTGATAAGCAAGTGAATGCATTTTTGGAAGATATTTTTAGTGAAATGACTGATTTTGAACGTGAAACGACACAGCGAGCAGTTACATTTCTAGCTGAAGTAATGACGAAATCACCACTATGTTGTGGAATCAAAACTGAGAAGAGTAGTTGTTAGAGAGGGAGATTGTTCAAAATGAATGAAATCAATATCCGAATCGCATCTTTTATTGACATTGAAGAAATTCTCTTGATTTATAACGAAGGTATCATTGATCAAATTGCAACGCTAGAAACAACAATAAAGGATAAGAATTATATGTTGGAATGGATTAATCGGCATACAGGACGTTATAAAGTTATAGTAGCGGAAGTGGCAGGTGAGATTGTAGGTTGGGCAAGTTTAAATCAATACAATAGCCGTTCTGCATATGATGGAGTTGCAGATTTATCAGTTTATATTAGGAGAGATTATCGCGGTAAAGGTGTGGGGGGAAAATTACTCTCTCACATCGAAGTGATTGCGAAAGAAAACGGGTTTCATAAAATCGTCTTATTTACTTTTCCATTCAATAGACTTGGTCAAGGGTTATATAAAAAAAGAGGATTTAGGGAAGTTGGCATATTTAAAAATCAAGGAATGTTAGACGGTCAATTTGTTGATGTTATGGCAATGGAAAAATTGTTGATTTAGGAGGTAAATGAAATGGAAAAATCTAATCAAAGTAATCTTCCAGTTGCAATAATTGGTGGTGGTCCTGTTGGGCTTGCAGCAGCTGCTCATCTTGCTCAAAAGGGAGAAAATTTCATTCTGTTTGAAGCAGGAATGACTGTTGGTGCAAATATCTTGGAATGGGGACACGTTAAAATGTTTTCTCCATGGCACTACAATATCGATAAGGCTTCAAGGGAGTTACTTGAAATGTCAGGTTGGAAATCACCAAATGAAAATTTATTACCCACAGGTAAAGAGTTGGTTGAAGAATATCTTCTCCCATTAAGCCGACTTAAAGAAATGCAAGATAAAATCGTCTTAAATGCTAGAGTAGTAGGTGTAGCGAGAAAAGAACTTGATAAATTAAAAAATGCCAAAAGAGACAATGCACCTTTTCAATTATATGTAGATACTGATGGAGAGACAAAGGTTGTTGAAGCAAAAGCTGTCATCGACTCATCTGGTACCTGGACCAACCCTAATCCATCCCTTTCAAATGGAATATGGACGAATGCAGAACAGTCTTTAAAAGCTCACATCTATTATGGAATTCCAAACGTATATTCACTTGAGGATCGTTATAAGAACAAAACTGTTATGGTAATTGGTAGTGGACATTCAGCCATTAATGCACTTCTTGAACTAGTAGTTTTGAAAGAAAAGTATCCAAATACCAAAATTTTTTGGGCGATGAGAAAGCTGCATGTGAAAGAAGCATATGGTGGTCAGGAGAATGATGGACTACAAGCTCGTGGTGAACTAGGCATTAGAATTCAGAAAATGGTTGAATCTGAACAAATTAGAGTCTTAACCCCATTTTATATCTATAATCTTAAAGGAATAAACGGAAAAATTAGTGTCACAGGTAACCTAGATTCAAATGAAGTTTCAATCCAGGATATTGATGAACTTGTTGTAAGTACTGGGTTTAGACCAGATGTATCTTTCTTGAGTGAAATTAGAATAAATCTCGACTCTGCGGTGGAAAGTGTGGAAGCTCTTGCTCCTCTTATAGATCCTAATATTCATAGCTGTGGAACGGTTAGACCGCATGGGGAAGAGGAATTAAGGCAACCAGAAAAGAACTTCTATATCGTAGGTATGAAAAGCTATGGGCGAGCACCAACCTTCTTACTTGCAACAGGGTATGAACAAGTTCGATCAATTGTTGCCTATTTAACAGGAGACTTGGAAGGAGCCAAAGAAGTACATTTAGAGTTGCCAGAAACTGGTGTATGCAGAACAAACATAGAATCGAATTGTTGTTCAACAGAAACAAATATTACGCAAATAGAATCTCAATCTTGTTGTGAGACAAAACCTTTACCATTAAATAAAATGAGCAATTCTTGTTGTAGTTAAAATTTTATGACCAATCTGTAATACATTAGATTGGTTTTTTACTTTTAGAGAAGGTGCAATAATGTTATGAAAGCATAAACTACTTGTTGTTACACATGTATTACTTACTGCAATTTTTCCAAGTTTCAATAATACTTCTAAATGCTATTGATATCATTGTTACAGAATACGAAACAAAAGAAACAAGATATTTAGAATGACTACCTTTACCATGATAGTAGATTTAGGTGCCGCCCTTGGATAAATAACAGTATATTTTCTAGAAAAAAATCAGATTTGCGAAGTGTTTTTGAAATATAGCAGGTGTATGTTTATTATTCTTATTGAAAGAATTGACTCTTAAGGTAATTAACGTGTAAATCAAGGTCAAAAAATGTTCTATGAATTGTATAAGTTTTTTATCTAAACCCAGCTAATAGTAGTGTTATAAAACAAAAGATTGGTTAAAACTATTCCAATATAGTTTCTAGCCAATCTTTTTCTTAACAAAATGTTTACAAAAATAAACTTGAAATCAACATATAAGTGAAATATTATATAAGCAGATTATTATATAATGGTATTATAGGAGGTGCTTTATGCAAAGGGAAACAGTAGAAATAGAAAAGGCGGCATCCCTTTTAAAATTGCTTGGAGATAAAACACGATTAACAATGGTGAAAATCTTGGATTCATTTGATTGTTGCGTATGCGAGTTTGTTGAAATGTTTAAGACAAGTCAACCAGCAATAAGTCAGCATCTTCGTAAATTAAAAGATGCTGGAATTGTTCGCGAAACAAGGAGAGGACAATGGATTATTTATTCATTAAATAAAGAAAGCGATTATTATCCATTCGTTCAGAATCTTCTAGGGCATCTTCCTAACCAAGACTATAAACTTCAAGAACTAGAAGAACAGGGATTACGCATTTCTTGTGAGTAATAGGGGGTTCATACATTGACATCAATTATATTAGCATCAGTGATTTTTTTACTAACTCTTGTATTAGTTATTTGGCAGCCTAGAGGGATATCCATAGGTTGGTCAGCGTGTGGTGGAGCTATTCTTGCTTTACTCGTAGGAGTAGTTGATTTTAAAGATGTAATAGATGTTACATCTATTGTTTGGAACGCTACTTTAGCATTTATTGCCATTATTATTATTTCATTAATTTTAGATGAAATTGGATTCTTTGAGTGGTCCGCACTACATATGGCTAGAGCTGCAAAAGGAAACGGAGTACGGATGTTTGTATTTGTTTCTATATTAGGAGCTTTAGTTGCAGCTTTCTTTGCGAACGATGGTGCAGCGTTAATATTAACACCAATTGTTTTGGCAATGGTTCGAAACCTAAATTTCAATGAAAAAATGGTATTTCCATTTATCATTGCAAGTGGATTTATCGCAGATACAACATCTTTACCGCTCGTCGTTAGTAACTTAGTTAACATTGTTTCGGCAGACTTTTTTGGTATTGGTTTCGCAGAGTTTGCATCAAGAATGATTGTTCCAAACTTCTTTTCACTCGCAGCCAGTATTTTATTTTTATATATATTTTTCCGTAAGAGTATACCAATAAATTATAATATGGCTCAATTAAAGAAGCCAGTCGAAGCAGTTCGTGACATGAAGATGTTCCGTTTATCCTGGCTTGTGTTAGGGATACTACTGTTTGGATATTTTGCAAGTGAATTTACAGGTATTCCTGTATCAATCATCGCTAGTATTGTTGCAATCTTCTTCCTATTGATGGCAAGAAGAAGTCCAGCAGTAAATACACGTGCTGTTATTAAAGGAGCACCATGGGCAATCGTCTTTTTCTCGATTGGTATGTATGTAGTTGTTTATGGGCTCAGAAATGAAGGACTAACAGATATACTAGCAGGTCTTATACAGCTTACAGCTGATCAAGGTTTATTCGCTGCAACCATAGGAATGGGATTTATAGCAGCTATTCTTTCATCTGTAATGAATAATATGCCTACTGTCATGATTGATGCTCTAGCGATTGCCGATACAAACACAAGTGGTGTTATAAAAGAAGCTCTAATTTATGCCAATGTAATTGGCTCTGACTTAGGACCAAAAATCACCCCAATTGGTTCACTTGCTACTCTTTTATGGTTACATGTTCTCTTTCAAAAAGGGGTTAAAATTTCATGGGGGACTTATTTTAAAACAGGTATTATTTTAACCATTCCAACATTGTTCATAACATTAGTTGGCTTATATATTTGGTTACTAATTATTTAATTAAACAATAAAGGAGTTATCCAATATGTCAAAAAAAACAATCTACTTTTTATGTACAGGTAACTCATGCAGAAGCCAAATGGCAGAAGGATGGGGGAAAAAATATCTAGGAGATGAGTGGAACGTATACAGTGCTGGTATTGAAGCACATGGTTTGAATCCAAATGCTGTAAAAGCAATGAATGAAGTCTGTATCGATATTTCTAACCAAACTTCAGATATTATTGATCCTGTTATCCTAAACAATGCAGATTTTGTAGTGACTTTATGTGGAGATGCTGCTGATAAGTGTCCAATAACACCACCACATGTAAAACGTGATCATTGGGGATTCAATGATCCTGCAAAAGCACAGGGAACTGATGAAGAAAAATGGGCTGTTTTTCAACGTGTCCGCGACCAAATTGGTGAAAGAATTAAGCGTTTTGCAGTAACTGGAGAATAATAATATCAAAAAACCAATAGACTCATCTCTTGGTTTTCTTTTATGAAAATTATAAGTAAATGCTTATTTGAAAAAATTGAGATATTTGATCCCGCGATGTGCTGTTCAACAGAAGTATGTGGTCCCTAAGTAGATCTGGAACTAACAAGAGTGCATCTCCTGTTAAATCTTAAGAGAAAAAAGATTTGATTTGTTAACAACTGACCCCTGAAAAGTTGCTAAAACCACATCGGTGAACCAAATTCCCTTAATGAACGATACAAAACAATAAAGACTTCAATAAAGCTTAGAGTTGATAATCATTTACTGATTTTCAACTCTTAAGTTTTGTTATAGAAGGAAATGTATTATTTTTCAAAAGATTTAACCGTAAGATACTTAGAATGCATCATAGTATTTTTGTCTGTTTTTGTCGAAAGTATTGGAAGATTGATGAATAGTAGTATAATATACCTTAATAAGATAGTATATAAGTCATAATTTAGATAAAGGCAAACTTATCGAAAGGTAAGGACGCAAAGCTAAGGACCTAAAGCAATGCAATGGTAGCCTAGCCGCCGAAGAAATTAGTTCAAAAGGATGAACCTGATTTTTCTTCAGGTTCTTTTTTATTATGATTTTTTAAGTTAATTTATGAGTATCCAATGGGTAAATCTATTTTACTTAACATCATTTTAAAACCAGTTTATGAGCTCCATGATATAAAAGCTTTGGTATTTAGGTCTATTAAGGTCGTATTATAATCCAACCCCCAAATTTATTAACCCTTCTGAAAGAATAAATAATATTAGAAACTACATTAAATAAACAATTCCATTGAAAGGGTATGTTAATGCTTTATAAACAGACTTAGAGTAGAAAGGAAATTTCCTAGTGTTAACAAAAATTTTCTTAGTTTTGTTTGGAATCACTGTAATTATTTTTATTTGCTATAAAATAAAGGAAGTCTGTAATAAATTACAGCTAAGAATTAATTATTTCAAAACTATCGTTAAATTAGTTGAGAATTCTAAAGATATCATATATTACATTGAACTAAAACCAATCTTTAAGTATATATATTTAAGTCCAGCTATAGAGAAAATCTTAAGCCCTTCCTTAGTAACAGAAAGCATGAAAAATCCATATACAGCTTTTGAAAGAATTCATCCGGATGATTATCATATATTAGTGAAAAAACAGTTAGGTGAACTCGATTTTAGTAAACCAATTATACAAAGATGGAGAAATGATGAAGGAACTTACATCACTTTTGAAGAATATGCAACTCCGATATATATGGATGGCGAAATAGTAGCTTTACAAGGAATTATTAGAAATATAAATGATAAAGTTTTACTGCAGCAAAAATTAGAGTATAAAGCTTCTCATGATTCGCTGACAGGACTTTATAACCGGGAATATTTTGAAGCCCTAATTGATAATTATGACAAAATTGAAGACGTTTCAATAGGTATTATTATTTGTGACTTAGATGAACTTAAATATGTAAATGATAACTTTGGACACAAACTTGGCGACAATTTAATTAAAGAAACTGCTAAACTTTTAAAAGGATTCTCATGTAATAATGTTATTGTTTCAAGAATCGGAGGAGATGAATTTGCTTTAATCATGGTAAATACTGAACCCTCTCAAATTGAAGCATTTTTTGCTGAATTACAAAATGAAATAGATTACTTCAATGATAATAAAAGTACATTATTTAAAATAAAAATGTCAAAAGGCTATGCTTTCAATACTTCTTCATTAGGAAGGATGGAAGAACTATTCATTAAGGCAGATAATAATATGTACAATGAAAAAAATATAAAACGGAGTACCCCAATGGTTAAATGATTATGTGACATTGATAGATTGATACTTGTGGAGAATAATTACTCCCAAATGCCAATAGTTGTGCTTTTGAAATGGTTTCTGTAGATATTGTGTGCTGCGTTGATCTCACCAGGATTAACGCTATTTTTGTAGAAGTTATTAGACTATCATGAAAATAACTACTTCAAGAATTGAAAAATGATAATACATAAAAAGACCCTACTCAATCGTTTTATAAAAGCTAGTTAATGTTTAAGGTTGATATTTAATTACAATGATCAGTTGTTCTTAAATATAAGTATAAAACATATGAGGAGTAGGACAATGAAGTTGGCAGTTAGATGAAAAGATTATTAGCTTATCTTCAAAGTTCTTTAGAAGATGCTTTATTTGGCAAAAAACAATATGGTGTGGTACAGTAAATCAAATCTCATCTCCAAGACTTTAAATAGTTTTTTGGGGTGGGATATGTTTTATTTTAAAGTAATTATTAAACATAGGAGGGGTAAAATTAAGTTGAAAAAGAAATGTCTAATAATAATATTATTGAGAAATTTGTTAGAGAAGACAAAAAATAAGACATTTCATAGACCAATATACACAAGACTTTCACATATATCCTTCCCCACCAGTAATAGCTACAATTAAATCAAAAAATAAAATACCATAACTTTTCTTTCATACTTGAAATTTGTTTGTTATTTTGGCAAATATTAACGTACCTGCACTGTTACACCCGCCCGTAAATTACCCCCAGTCCTGTTGCAATAAAAATATTATTTAAATTAACTTGATGTATCAATGACCAAGACTTTAATAACAACTATTTTCCATTTATTTACCTTCGATAAAACATAGTTTAAGGGGAAGTCTAACAACGATAGATACTTGGTGTAGCCTTAGCTCTGCAATATCTTTCTATCAGTAACTAAATGTAAAACAACGGATAAAAAACTTATAATGGTTACCCTAATATCAAAATAACGCAAAAAGGAGAATGAACTTGTGAAAGTAGTAGTAACAGGGGCAGCAGGTAACATTGGTAGATGGGCTGTAAGGACAATCCTAGAAGCCGGCCATGAGGTTATTGCATCAGATAAAAAATTGAGAGAAGAATCACGATCAAAAAATTTTATCCAAGCTGATTTACGTGATTATGGTCAGGTATGCCAGCTTTTGAAGGGAAGTGATGCAGTAGTCCATCTTGGAAATATTCCTACCGATGTGAGGAATACATCACAAGCTATATTTGAAAATAATATGCTCGTTAATTTTAATATCCTTGAAGCTTGTAAAGATTTCAAAATTCCAAAGCTTGTCTGGGCATCAAGTGAAACGGTATTAGGGTATCCTTTTGTTCCAGAAGAACTTAGCTATCTTCCATTAGACGAGGAACACCCAACAAGAGTAAAGTCATCATATGCAATGGCAAAACGGTTGACTGAACATCTTGCTGAAATGTTTCAAAATCTTACGAAGGCGCAGGTCGTTACTCTACGCTTTGCGAATATATATGAGCCAGATGAATATGAAAAAATTCCTATTATGCATTGGAACGATGAGAGACAAAAGGATGTTCAAAAGAAAAATGTTTGGGCTTATTGTGATGTTAGGGACGCAGCAATGGCATGCCTTCTTGCTATTGAAAAGAGTAATTTAGGAAATGATATATTCCATATTACAGCTTCGGATACAATCATGCCTGACCTAAGTAAAGATTTAGTCGATAGGTACTTCCCTAATGTAACTTTAAAGAGGCCGATAGAGGGACATGAAACACTTATGTCACATGATAAAGCAAAGAAGATTATAGGATATGAACCACGTTATACATGGCGCAAGGTTTTAGATAGTGAAGGTATTACAAAGCCAATGCCTGAGGATCAACTTGCTCTATCAAAAACAAACATTTAAATATATCCTCCAGTTAAGAATACTTATTCAAACTTGACGGATAGGAATCATCAGAGGGTTATTTCAATAATAAGGCGCATTTTCCAAGAAGGATTAATGCTTCTTTATGTTGAAGTAATTGTATCAACGAAGCAGTTGTGCGGCCGAGCATAGGTTGTATGATATAACGGGTGGGATTCCCGTCGAGTAAGAACTAGCCATTCACTCGTAGCTAGTCTTGAAGAGGTAAAGTTATCTTAGTCTTTAGTCGTAGACACTTAGGTAAAGCGGTTTAATCTAAACCTGGTTGATACAAAAAGGTTTTCTTCTGCGTTGTTCAATTATATTTTCATCTTAATGAATCAACAGTAAAAATAAATAACTAACTAATCTTCCAGATAGTAGAGCTATTGATAGTGCTGCCAACTAATGCAGCACTTTTGTTATTCGACTAAAAAACATCTCCCTTATACATATTAAAATGCATTAGGAAACGGAATAAAAGGAATTTATACGTTTGTTAAGATAAGGAATTGGTCATACTTTGGAATAGCTCTTATCAAGTCGGAGGATATGTATGCAAAAGTCAAATGTAGTTGTTATTATGAAAGAATATGCGTCAAACAAAAGAATAAAGGACTTACTGAAGATTATTAACCCCTTACTTACTCAAAAAGAGGATAATATTCGAGTACACTTGGAATCTCTAGTAAATAATTTAATAACAGAAGAAGAATATAGAGTGATTGAGACAAAAATGAAATTAGGGAAATTATGCTTAGACTTAGAAAAAATAATTCCATATAGTTATGCTACCCTGCTATTTTATGATAAAGAGGAAAATAAAATATACCACGGGGCAGCACCAAATATTCCTTTACATAACTTTGAGTTTTTTAATGAAGTAAACGATAAACAATTATTCCATGAGATGATTTGTGGTAAGGCTATTTCTTCTGGAAATATAGTATATTCAGAAATATTTTCGGATCCGAACTGTATACATGAAAGAACTATTTCAAAAGAACAAGGATATAAATCAGTTTGGTCGATTCCTTTTTTTCAAGAGGATACAATTATAGGAACGTTTGCAATGTATCAAACTAAACGAAAAAAACCAACAAAGAAACAGATATTTCTCGCTAAACAAAAGGTTTTGGAATACAAAAAAGAAATCTTACATCTTTCTAATAACTTACTATCAAACGAAGTTTAGGTGCGTTCAAATTAAAGGAAGGGGGAAGAAGGTTGTTTGGTCAACGCTTACGAGAATTGAGAGTAGAGCATGGTTATACAATGGAAGAAGTAGGGAAAAAAATAGGAGTTAAAAAATCAAGTTATGCTTCTTATGAAACCAAATACCGACAACCCCCACTTGAAAAACTAAAAAGTTTTTCTAGACTATACGGAGTCTCAGTAGATTATATTTTGGGACTTACAGATGAAAAAAATAACGAGGAATCATTTAACATTCGACTAAAAGAGGAGTTAAGGAAAAGGGGCATTCACTGGGATGGGCTTTCAATACCAGAAGAAGTACTACTCCTTTTAGAAAAAACACTTGAAGATGCTATAAAAAAACAATCAGAACATTCAAAAGAGGGTTAAGAAATCAGGGATACCTATTATGGTATCTCTGATTTTTTGAATTGAAAAGTACGCTTTCGGCATACTAAGTGTAGTTCGCTATTCGTGAACTCAAAGGAGGGATAATAATGAGATTTTCGAAAAGAAAATTACAGGATGTTCCCGTAAAAAATTCGAGTGAGATTGAGTCAAATAACCTGAAGGAAAGTTTAGAAGAGAATTTTAAAAGTATCCAAGGTATTTTTAAAATGGATATTGATTTTTCAAACAAGAACTTTCAAATAGGAGGTAGTATTCCTGCTGTTGCCATTTTTATAAGTAGTTTAGTTAATAAAGAGATCATTAATCGAGATATTATAAAACCACTCCAAGAGAAAGAAAAGGAAACCTTTATAAACATAGAAAAAGGTTTCCTCCTCAAGTGGCTTCTTGAAGACGTATTGTCTCACAGCGATGGAAAAATAGCACCTAATTTTCAAACTTTGTTAGATGGTCTTTTAAATGGAAAAACGATTGTGTTAATAGAAGGGTATAAAAAAGCGCTTATACTTGACAGCTTTAAACCTGAAAAAAGAGGAATTCAACAACCCGAAACAGAACGGGTGGTTCGTGGACCTAGAGATGGATTTATTGAGCAAATGCAAACGAATATAGCATTGCTTAGGTATCGACTTCCAGTGCCAGAATTCAGAGTAGAACAAATGGAAGTGGGGAAGAAAACCAAAACAAAGTTGTCGGTATGTTATTTAGAGAATATTGTTAATCAGGAATTGGTAGAAGAGGTGAAGAAAAGATTAAGGAACATTCACATTGACCGCATTTTAGATGCAGGATATGTAGAGCAATTCATAGAGGATAATCCTAAATCTCCGTTCCCACAAGTTCAAAATACAGAACGTCCGGATAAAGCAGTTGGAAACATTTTAGAAGGTAGGGTTGCCATTATAGTTGGTGGTTCCCCATTTGTATTAATTGTGCCAGCCATTTTTAACCAATTTTATCAGACAAGTGAAGATTACAATGAAAGATTTCTAATTACATCTATTATTCGAATCATTCGATTCATGGCATTAATCTTTTCCTTAACTTTTTCTTCATTTTATATCACGGTTTTATCTTATCATCCTGAAATGATACCTGCGAAGTTCGTAGTGGCAGCATCCAGTGGTCGCGCAGGGGTTCCTTTTCCAGTTGTCGTAGAGGTATTACTTATGGAGATTGCTATGGAGATTTTACGGGAAGCAACGGTACGAATGCCTCAGCAAGTTGGTGGAGCCTTATCTATTGTAGGCGTATTAGTTATTGGTCAGGCTGCAGTCATGGCTGGATTTGTAAGTCCTATCACTGTTGTTATTATTGCTTTGTCTACGATCGGTTCGTTTGCAACACCCTCGTACAACGCAGCCAATGCCTTTCGTTTATTACGCTTTCCCTTGATTATTTTATCCGGTTGCTTTGGATTATTAGGACTAGCGACAGGCCTTATATTTATCATCAATCATATGCTATCGCTTCGTTCATTTGGTGTTCAGTATTTGGCTCCTGTTACCCCTGGTAATTACCAAGGATTTAAGGATTCAATTATTCGAGCACCTTTACGTTGGCTATCTGAACGTCCTGCCCAATTACACCCACAAAATAGTAAAAGAGTGGCTCCAGGTTTGAAAAATGGTCCAACTAATCCCCTACAAGGTAACAAAGGAGGGAATGATGATGAATAAAGATAGAGAATTTGTAACGCCTAATCAATTGGCGGTGATCATCATTAGTACGATTTTAGGAGTGGCAATGTTGGCCCTTCCTCGGTTTGTAGTTAGAGGAGCAGGTCTAGGTGCCCCTATTGCCAGTTTAATAGGGGTGTTACTTGCTTTTTTAGGATTGCTTTCAGTTGTCTATTTAGGAAAAAGATTTCCGAAACAAACAGTTATTGGCTATAGCCAAACGATTTTAGGAAACAAATTAGGTAAATTAATTAGTTTTTCAATAATATTATTTTTTAGTTTACTAATGGGTCTTGAAACAAGGCAATTTGCTGAGGTAGTTGCTGGAGCCTTATTACCCAATACACCAATCCATATCCCTATTATTTTTATGACTTTTTTATGTGCATCATCAGGATTTCAAAATGTTACTACATTTGCTTATATACATTTTTTTTATATGCCTTTGATATTAATTCCAATTTTATTGGTTCTCCTACCCGCTTTTCAGGATATAGAGGTCTATCATCTTACACCATTACTAGGTAATAACCCTTCTTTTAAGGAATTTGTAGGTGGGGGAATTGTTGTAACACAAGCTATTTTGAACTTTTTTGTAATTACAATGGTCATACCCTTTATGAAAGAACCAGAAAAATGTGTTAAAAGTGGGATATTTGGGTTTCTAATTGGTAGCATCTTTGTAGTATTTATAATTACAATGACACTGGCTGTATTTGGTGAAAATGAAATCCAACAATCGTTTTGGCCAACATTGAGTCTTGGTCGTATGGTTCATGTTCCTGCTCAAATATTGTCAAGAATTGATTCACTATTGCTCATTTCATGGATTTATGGAGTATTCACTACACTTCTATCTTTTTACTTTATGTATGTAAGGGGTGTTGCGGAATTATTCCAATCTGAAAGATATCGTTTGATTTCCGCTATAGGATTTCCAATAATGTTCACGATTGCAATATTTCCGCAAGATATATATGAAATGTATGAGTATGTATTAACAGTAACCTGCTATGGTATTTTTTTAACAATTGTTTATCCGGTCTTCCTTTTAATTATTGCTATGATTCGAAAGATAGGAGGGGAGCTGGCTTGAGTAGATTTTTCATATCTTTAATATTTTTATTACTTACTGTAGTCCTAACAGGGTGTTGGGACCGATATGAGTTAGAAGATCGAGCCAATATATTAGGGCTAGCTGTGGATTTGGCAGAACTAAATCAGTTACATGATGAACCAGAAGTAACCCACCGCAAAGATAATTTTCCCGAAGAAGGAAGAGAGTCTTTATATAAAGTAACTGCTCAAATTGCAGTTCCCGGAAAAATTAAATTAGGTCCCGAAGGTGGGGGAGGACAAGGTTCAGAAAAGACTGCATGGATTCTTGAAACGTATGGTCATACAATGAAAGATGCGATGTCAAACCTTCAACAACAGCTCGCTGAGAAACTGTACTTAGGTCATTTGCAAATTGTTGTAGTTTCAGATGAAATTGCGAAAAGGGGTTTGTCGGAAGTAAATGATTTTCTTAGACGTGATCATGAAGTGAGAAGAACTGCTTGGATGATTGTAAACGAAAAAGATGCCTCAAAAGTAATTAAAACCGCCCCTCCTCTCGAGACTGTTCCTTCTCTTTATCTGTCTGATACCTTAGATAATGCTGTTCGTTTTGGAAAGCTACCTAGAGAATATCTAGGTAAGTTTTGGATAGATATTTCGGATGATGGAGTAAATGCAATTCTACCAGCGGTTAAAGTTATTGATGGTGACCGTATTTTAGTTGATGGTCTTGCCTTTTTTCAAAATGAAAAAATGGTTGGCCGAACTACGCCGATTGAGATAGGAGCTTATATGAGTATGAAAGAAAAAAATGGGGGAGGATATTCGCTTAATGTATCCTTGGACAAAGAGAGAGGGGTCTATTTAGTTAAGTCTCAAGAACGAAAACCCCATATTAATGTATATGTAATAGATGGAAAGCCATATGCAGAAATTAACGTTGAAGTTGATGCACAAATTGAGGAAGTGGTAAATACAAGTTTGTTGGGAGAAAAAAGGATAAAACAAATTGAAATAGCAGTCAACCATAAAAAAGAAGAAATCTGCAACGAGTTGCTTGCCAAACTCCAAAAGGAAGGTTCCGATGTATTAGGTCTGGGAGCAAGGATTAGAGCAAAATATGGTGATTATTGGGATACAAAAGTTAAGTCAGAAGAAATTTGGTCTGAAATTTACAAAGAAATGAAAATTGATGTAAAAGTAGAACACAGGATTCGAAGAGCGGGAATGGAATGGAATTAGATTGAAAGTTATATTATGGAGGATAACAACAACTTTGTGATTATTTTCCTTTCATGTGTAAAAAACTAAGGATTGGAGAGTAATTAGTAACAAGTTTTCTATTTAATATAGTAATTCAAAGCGTTATTCCTAGGAGGATTAACGCTATTTTAGTTGAACTTATTGTACTAACGAAGAAGTTTAGTTAAACAAAATATTATTTTGGAGAAAATAGGGGTGTGGTTAATGTCTACTATAGGATTAATAAGACATGGTATTACTGAATGGAATTTTCTTGGCAAGGCACAAGGTAGATCGAATATCCCTTTAAATGGTGAGGGTTTAAAACAAGCTATTAAACTGGGAGATAGACTTTTAGAAGAAAAAGAATGGGATTTTATTATTACAAGTGATTTATCAAGAGCAGTTGAAACTGCAAAAATTATTAGTAGTAGAACTAATATACCAATTAAGAGTTTTGATAAAAGAATTCAGGAAATAAACTGTGGGAAAATTGAAGGAACAACTGAAGAGGAAAGGACTCAAAAGTGGGGTCAGAATTGGCGTGATTTGGACCTTGGAATGGAAAAATTTGAAGATGTTGCTAAGCGAGGCATTGATTTCTTAGAAGATATAGTTCGTAGTAATAGCGGAAAAAAGGTTTTAGTAGTGAGCCATGGTGCGTTAATAGGTCTAACATTGCAACATTTATTACCTGATAAATTTCCAACTACTTATATTGAAAATACTTCTCTTACAATTCTTCAAAATAGTAAAGGTAATTGGGATTGTATTCTTTATAATTGCACAGTACATCTTAAATAATAATCCTATTGAACTATTGGGTGAGTAAATTCAAGAAGGATTAACACTTTTTGTTGAACTTACTAACTTTGTAGTTAAGATGAAGCAGTAATGGTAGGTACAATGGTCAATATTGTTGGCTTTTTAGATGAAAAAATAACCGGATTTTAGAAAGTTTACAAAAATTCAAATGAAAATATTATTAAACTTACTTAACGGAGCATTTTAGTTCAATTAAAATATAACGAAGATATATCAATTTTGAATAATATATATAATTCTCCCTGAACGTGAGGAGGTACCGTAGTGAAAAGATTAGTGATTATGACAGTAGGCAAAACACATAGTGGAAAAACTACATTTGCAAAAGCTTTAGAAAAAGAGTTAAACAACTCCTTTGTGATGGACCAAGATAACCACGCTGGATTTATAAACTCTTACTACAAAAAGTTACAACCAAAACAAGGTCCTAATACTCTTAAGCAAGCCATCTCAAAGCTAATAGTCGATTATGCCATAGAAAATACTGATTTTCACCTTATTATTAGTAACTCCAATCGAAGTAGAATAGGTCGATTATATTTGCTTGAAGAGTTGTTTAAAAAAAATGAGTTTGTCCGTATCCTCGTTCATTTTGATATTCCAGAATTTATTCTTATGGAACGAGTTACACAAAGCCAACGAGTACCAATATATTTAGGGGGGCTTATTCGAATTTTGAGGAAGTCCTTATTCGGCAAAAGGCAGAATCTCTAACAGAAGATGTGACAGATCCAGTAGAAGGTGAAGCAGACCATTTATTTGTTATTAAAAACGATGAGGATGTTGATTCTGTTATTCAAGGAATTGTTCATATTTCTCAATGTTTATGAGTATTCTTATCGTCAAATATTGTTGACTAAAGTAAGCAGTTTTCTTTAATAAGAGAGGGAATGATAAAAATACTCGTTAAGTTAATAGGTAGGATTTTATTAGGAACTATATTAGGTGCTTTTGGAGGAGTTATTAGAGGCAAATATTAAAACACTGATGTTCAAACGGTATTAGACACATATTTAGATTCAGGTATATAAATTGGGATTTTTTCTAGGTTAATAATTGTCCAATTATTGAAGTTAACAAACTAAGAGAAAGAAATTAAAGAAATGGTACTATCCAACAAACGTTAAAATTATATAAACTAGCAGTTATGTTTGCGAAAATAAGTACTTAAAGTAAAGAGTGGGATATTACAATTACTTGATCCAATCATAAAAAAGCAAACTCATATGAGCTGCTTTTCGTTTAGAAGTTATTAACTTTCTTTTTTGCTTCGTAAGGAATTAGGTTTGTTCATTACTTCAGGAGGTTTTTCAGAAGAAGCAGAAAGAGTTTTATCTGTTTTTGTTTCCCATATACTAAACTTTATAGTGTTTTGTGGATTAATATTTTTTCTAGACAAAATTTTTCCCTCCGTTATAATAGCCATTAATTTACATTTCCTTCCAAACCAACATACTTAAATTAAATTTGCAGTAACTTTGTTTAGTTAATATGAGAGATGTAAAGTATAATTTTAACCACTCAGAGTTTTTTTAATCTTGCATTGCTCCTGCCTCTCGGGAAGTCATTGCACCTTTTCCTTCACTTACATCTTTTTGTATTTCATGTTTTACTTTTTGTGCATCAGTTTTTGCAAAATCTGGTTTCATAATAGAACCCAAATTCTTTTTAGTTAGTTGATCCTGTTGCATATTATTCCTCCTTAATTTAATATTTAACAATCCTTATTGTTACAAAAAAACACTTGGTATATCCAGGAGTTGATAGGATATTAATTAATGGTAAAGGGAGAATTATTAAATGCAGCATTGCTATGAACTAAATAAGGGTATGGTGGCAGGAGAAACCTTTCTCTGTGTTATTGATTATTTGGTTAGGGTTCAGTTTAAGGAGTATTAACGCTTCTTTTTGTTGAATTATTGTACTAAAGGTGCAGTTCTGAAGGAGAAGGAATATGTCCCTATACCACGTGGAGTGTCGAAAGCCGAATGCTTGAAGGGATGAATAGCTGGTACCTTACAAAGACTAAATTTTGTGGAATTAAGTGGATATCAATATAAAAATACATCAAGTAATTACAAACAATATTAAATGTTTATATGAATTCTTGTTGGAAGATTATGCAAGCTTGCCAAGTGGATCAAGGAAAATAATGCTAGGTTGATAAATATTCAAGTAAAGCCCAATAGTAACAGAAAGAATTGAAGAAATTGAGAAAAATCAAACTTGACTGTCAGCGATCGAAAAATTGACGAGGGGTGTTCCTTGATGACAAATAGTAGATTGAGTCCTAAGGTTAATGAATATTTAAGCAAAGCCAAAAAGTGGGAGGAAGAATTTGAGAATTTGAGAATGATCATTCTTGACTGTGGGCTGAACGAAGAGTTAAAGTGGAACAAGCCTTGTTACACGTTTCAGAAAAGTAACATAGTTATAATACAAGGATTTAAAGAATACTGTGCGCTTATGTTTTTCAAAGGTGCCTTGTTAAATGATCCCAAAGGTATTCTCATCAAACCCGGGGAGAATTCGCAGGCGCAGCGCCAAATTCGGTTCAGCAATGTTCAAGAAATAGTTGCAATGGATACCATATTGAAAGCCTATATTTACGAAGCCATTGAAGTTGAAAAAGCCGGTTTGGAAGTGAATTTTAAAAAGAATACAGACTTCACAATTCCTGAAGAATTGCAAAAGAAATTCGAAGAAATCCCTGCTTTGAAAACTGCTTTTGAAGCATTGACTCCGGGACGGCAAAGAGCATACATTCTTTATTTTACTAAACCCAAACAATCCAAAACTCGAGAGTCAAGGATTGGAAAATATATACAGCAAATTCTCAATGGAAAGGGTTTAAATGATTAGTAAATTCTACGAGAAAATAATGAATCAAACCATTGGCTTTTTGCTGTAAGGTACTTCTTTTTGAACTAAGGGATGCCTTTAGACAATAAGTAATTACTATAAATAAGGTGTTATAAAAGAGATTCTATACAAATTTTATTTTTAACGCCTTATTTAAAATGCAAAAAATATAACACCATAATAAAAAAACCAGGTGCAATTTCGCATCTGGTTTTTAATTATTTTACATTTTGTCAAGTATATGTAATCGAAATGTAGCAAAATGAAAACTTGAAATCAGTTGACTTGGATGTCAATCTGTATCAATATCTGTTCTATAAGTTTGTTTATATTAAAATCATTTATTTCCAGTGTCTCTTCTTTGCCATCCTGGAATGTAAGCTGAATTTTTCTACCATCAGATACATATTTATCAAGATAGGTTGCTTCAGTAATTTCATTCCATTCGTAAACTTCATTAGTCATCGATTTCACAGTAGTAATATCATTCATTGAAACTAGAATGTAGTTTCCTAAAAGAGCATAACAACCCGTAGCAATCGAAAACACAAAAAACATTATACCTATATAATTAAATACTTTATTTTTATATATCATACCGATACAAAACAATACGAAAAAACCAGTAGCAACAAACATAAAAATATTAGCAGAAAATGGCGTTATAACCCAAAAGGTATCACCGTGTTTAAAAAATATCTGGTGAATCAAATCAGGTCCGATATATCCAGATAGAATGCCTATAATTCCGCCAATTATTAATAAAACTACCCAGTAGGTCTTATCAATTTTTTGTAACATTTTATTCTCCCCTCTTTTGTATATTGATTATAATATTTACGAATAACAATTTGAAAAAGTTTCATTTTTCTAATAACTGTATATTAAATAAGGAAAAACTACTAGTAACAATGAAGGCAATTTCTATCTTTTTTCAAGGATGTTAGTCAGTAAAGGAGCTTCTTTCTTTCGAAGTCGGTTCCCATAGTTTGTTATTGAAGATTTAAAAAGTGGTTGGGATATAGCAACAGAAGGAAAAAATAAAGGATTAAGTGAGGATGTTATTCTTTTTTTAGGTCTGCTTACGTTCAAGTGGTGGAATGGTGGTACACTAATGAAATGCCTTACCCACCTCATGTTATAGAGAAACAAATTGAGATATTGTTAGAAAGGAATTTATAAGAAAAAGTTTAACATGTATCTAGAGTTTGGGAGTTAGCAAACAGATTCTATAACGGGCACCACACCTATTAATCGGGGTTATATGCTCACTACAGAAAATATAAACCCATTGATATCCTGTTGTACGCGAATTGAAACACTTTAATGCAAAGTATGATGAATATCATACCTTAAAGGATGGGTTTCAATACTCAATTGGGATTGGGAATATGAAGTACATTAAGAAAGTTTTCAGTGGAAGACTTGCTACTAATAGCCGAATCAATGAGATGATAAATTTACATAGTTTTAATAGTATAAAATTTGTTACTTTAAAAACGTACTTACTGTGTGTAGTCCAAGCAGGATAATGCGCTTTTTTATTGAAATTATTCAAAAAGCTCTACAGATTACAGTAAATGGAAACAAGCAAAACAATTGGAACTTTTTGTAATCTAAAACGTATATAACATTAGCGAGATAGCAAAAAAGTTTTGTTTTAAAATACAGTAAAAAGGTATTGTGCTTTAAAGTTTCCAAAACGAAACAAGGTGCTATAGTTTGGCTACATACAATCCACTGGGATTAATAACGTTATTATATATACTTTTCGATAGTATTGTATTTATTTGGATGATTTTAAAAAATTCGAAGCAAATAAGATTATAGGTACTTAAAAAGAACATCTAGACTCTCTTTGAATGTTTAACTAATTATGATAAGTTATTGAACTAATTAGCAAGATAGTTCAATAAAAAGGAGTTGTTAATAATGAGTATTGCACTTGTTATCATTGGAGTAATAGCAATTATTATTAGCGTAGTAGCAGGACTTTCTACGGGAGCATTTTTGGGGTTCCTGATTTGGTTAACAGGTGGAGTTTGCATTGCAGTGATATTGTTTGCGGTTTCTAAGATTATAGAAAATCAGTTAAACATTTTATATCAATTACAAGTACATAATGAATTTTCGAGACAACTTCATAAAAAATATACAAAATGCCCTAATTGTAACTATGAATATGATGACACACTTACATCCTGCCCATATTGCGGGCATCGAGATTCAAGGTAAGGTCGAAGGAGTACTATTGAACTATAGGATAGCTTTTGTTCAATATCCAAAATTTACAATAAGCCAAAAATGCAAGTTATTTTAAGTATTTCTTTCCTATTTACATTCAACAAGTGTATTAAAAAGAGCATAACTTTAATAGGGAGTTATGCTCTTTAATACAATAGATACTAACATTTCTTCAGATCTTTTATGGAATTATTAAGACGTATTTCCTAAAGCTTATAATAAAATATTTATAGAAGACTCACTTGCAATCTGTATGGCATTTCACGACCAAGATTCCATTATAAGAATAAGAGATTAATACTAATACTAATTGCACTAACGAACAGGTTAGCTAAAGAAGGGTAAAGGTAATAAATGGAGAATATATAATATAACTAAGGTAAGGGGGGATATTATGGAACACGAATTAAAGGAAATTATTAAAAAGTGTGATACCGCAATTAAACAGGAAGATTTTGATACACTAATGAATTACTATACTGATGATGCAATCTTGGTTATAAAGCCAGGTATGATTGCACAAGGCAAAAACGAAATTAAAGCAGCATTTATTAAAATTGCGAGATATTTCAATAACAGCCTTGTCCCAACACAAGGGGAAATGATTATTTTAGAAGCTGGTGACACTGCCTTAGTTATATCCCAAACCTTACTCGAAGCTGATAAAAATGATAGTGAATATTCAATGGATAGACGAGCAACATACGTGTTTAAGAAACATCAGCAAGGTGAGTGGCTTTGTGCCATTGATAACTCCTATGGTACGAATTTATTTAACAAATAGTTAATAGTAGTTTGTGAATCTTTGTACTTAAACAAACCGGTGCTTTCGTTAAATAACATGTAAAGAACCATCTAATATGTTTAATTTGAAAATTAGGAGTAATTTTCTTAAATGAAAATTTACAAATTAAATTAAGGAAAAAAGGTAACCCAAAATAAAGTTCGAATTTTATTTACATTTACTTAAATAATAATCACCCTAATTTATGTCCAATAGATAGAAATTGGGAATTAGCAGATGAGAAGCAATTTAAAAAGCAGATTACTTCTCCGCAAATTTCCTAATTAATGCCATCAGAAATCTTACTGCCAAAAAGGTAGCTGCAATCGAAAAAAAACTATGCACAGAAGTCCATGATCTTTTATACTTTATTAATTTTGTGTTTTTTTCAAGCCAATGCTCAGCTATTGACGAGGGTAAGCTAAATACTAAAGTTTTAATCAAGATATCCTTTAAATTTGAATTTCTAGTAAGTTGATTATAATAAATACACGTAATTGGATAAATCAAATAGCTAAAAATGGCACTTATCTCAAATGTTTTAATTAATTTAATAGGATACTCTATATAACCTTTTTTTACTGTTATTGTATCAAGAATTGAAGCTATGTAACTTTTTAATAAAAAGATAATTAACCAATCCTTCAATGGGGCTTTTCTAATTATATTTAATAAAGAAGCGATCCCAATAATAAGTAATGATCTCAAGAAAGTTCTTTCAAAACTTTTACCCAATTTATTGTCCTCCTTCCAAATTAAGTTTAATTTGTCCATCTGGAAGGTGAAATATTAATTCGCAATACGAGTAAATTATGAAGTAGAAACACTTTCATTGTTGATCTAACCAAGTAGGTAGTAAAAGCAATATTGTTGAAAAAGATAATAATTATGATTACTATTCAAGTATTCAATAAAAAACTTGAATAGGTTGGATGTGATTTAAAATGCTTAATGAACGAAATGTAAAAGATTTATTGTATCTAGAGTTCGCAAGAATAGGTAAAAGTCTTTCTAGTCCAAAACGATTAGAGATTCTCGATATTTTATCTCAAGGTCCAAAGTCCGTAGAGGCATTATCAAAAGCAACAACTATGTCTGTAGCGAACGTATCTCAACATTTACAAACCCTTGCCAATTCTAGAATGGTAAAGTTTCAGAAGAAAGGAAACTACGTAATTTACGAACTGGCAGATGCAGCTATATCGAATTTTCTAGCTTCTCTGCACACGCTGGCGGAAAACCAGTTTGTACAGGTACAACAAATAAAACAAGAGTTCTTAAATGACAATTTTGGAATGGCGGGGGTTTCGCTTTCGGAACTTAAAGAACGGATGGAGAAAGGTGAAGTAATTTTGTTGGATGTGAGACCTAAAGAAGAATACGAAGAAGCTCACATTCCCGGCGCAGTTTCTATGCCAATTGAAGAATTAAGAGAGAAACTGTCTACTTTACCAACCAATTGTGATGTTGTTGCTTATTGCCGAGGTTGTTACTGTTTAATGTCGGTGGAAGCTGTTGAACTTTTAAAATCAAAAGGGGTTAATGCATTTCGTTTAGAGGAAGGGGTACATGATTGGAACAAATTACACAATAAAAAATGAATTGAGGTCCTAACCAATGAGTAAAGCCTATCAAATGAATCAGAGATATGTAGATTCACAAGAAAAACAGAAAATGTTATATAAACGTACATTAATAATTGTAAGTATTTCACAAATTTTTGGTGGTGCAGGGTTAGCAGCTGGTATTACTGTTGGTGCGCTTCTTGCACAACAAATGCTCGGAACAGACGCATTTGCTGGACTTCCTTCGGCTTTATTTACTTTAGGTTCCGCCGTGGCTGCTTTAATCGTTGGGAGACTTTCGCAACGTTATGGTCGTCGGACTGGTCTAACAGCTGGTTTTATGATAGGTGGACTTGGAGCAATAGGAGTCATAATTGCAGCAATAATAAATAGTGTTTTCCTGTTATTTACTTCCCTACTTGTTTATGGAGCAGGAACCGCAACAAATTTACAAGCTCGTTATGCAGGTACGGACTTAGCAAATAGTAAACAGCGAGCGACTGCAATTAGTCTTACTATGGTTTTTACAACATTTGGTGCTGTTGCGGGTCCAAACTTAGTGAATGTCATGGGGAATTTTGCTCTTTCTATTGGAGTTCCATCACTTGCTGGACCTTTCATTTTATCAGCAGCAGCATATATATTAGCAGGCCTTGTACTTTTCTTAATGCTTCGTCCAGATCCGTTTGTTATTGCAAGAATGATAGAATCGTCTGACCATGAACATAAAGCTAGAGTCCATTCGGCATCAATTGATCAAGTGGACAACAAAAGAGGCGTTATCGTTGGTGCGACAATTATGGTTCTTACTCAAATTGTAATGATTGCTATTATGACAATGACACCAGTTCATATGAAACATCATGGACATGGCTTGGGTGCCGTGGGTTTTGTTATAGGATTTCATATAGGGGCAATGTATCTCCCTTCACTAGTTACAGGTGTCCTTGTTGATAAGTTGGGTCGTACTCCGATGGCTATTGCTTCTGGAATTACATTGCTTTTGGCAGGTTTAATAGGAGCATTTGCACCAGGAGATTCTATGGTTCTTCTAGTAATTGCTCTTTCTTTACTTGGATTGGGATGGAATTTTGGTTTGATAAGTGGGACTGCACTTATTGTCGATTCAACTGAAACTTCCACACGGGCTAAAACTCAAGGTACAGTGGATGTTTTAATTGCGTTATCAGGGGCTAGTGGGGGAGCATTATCTGGAATGATTGTGGCTGGTTCTAGTTACACTACCTTATCCTGGGTTGGAGGAATTTTGTCATTATTACTGGTTCCAGTTGTAGTCTGGTTTCGTAGAGGGAAAAAGATTAATACTAATGTCCATACTTCTGGTACTGATTTAGTTGATTAGTTTCCTCTTGAGGTTTTCAATATTAGTCATATGTACCAAATCCTTTTTATGGTCTTTTTCTTTATCGAAGAAAAATTCAGCTCAGGGGTATTGTACCAAGTAATTTACTTTAGTTTTATTTTTCGAGAAGTAAAGGTACAATTAATACTTATATAGATTATTGATGATAAAAGATAATGAGGTAGGAAAAAAATGATTGCAAAAACAGAAGAAGATTTTAATGGTTTGAAAGAAATTGGCAAAATTATTGCCTCAATTAGAGATGAATTGGTACAAAGAACAATTCCTGGCATAACGACTAAAGAACTTGATGATATAGCCGGAGAACTTTTAGAAAAAGCAGGTGCAGTTTCAGCTCCAAAAGGGGAATATGATTTTCCTGGCTATACTTGCATTAGTCTTAATGAAGAAGTTGCACACGGTATTCCGGGTCATCGGGTTATTCTTGAAGGGGACCTAGTAAATATAGATGTATCTGCTTCAAAGAACGGTTATTTCGCAGATACAGGAATCTCATTTGTAGTAGGAAAAGGAGAAGAAGTATTAACAAGAATATGCGACGTTGCTAAAAAGGCATTTGAAGCAGGTCTTAAGAAAGCAAAACCCGGTTCCAAAAAAAGTGGAATCGGAAAAGCAGTATTTGAAACAGCAAGACAGCATGGATTCACTGTTATCAAAAACCTTACAGGACATGGTGTTGGACGTAGAATACACGAAGCACCTGACCATATTTTAAATTATTATGATCCATGGGATAATGAAATCTTAAAGGAAGGTATGGTTATCGCATTCGAACCATTTATCTCAACCTTTGAAGAAGAAGTATTCCAAAAAGAAGACGGTTGGACCTATGCTACAGAAAAAAGCTATGTAGCTCAATTAGAACATACGATTATCCTTACTAAAAATGGTCCGATTATTGTTACACTTTAATTCAAGCATAGCCATTATTTAGACTTTGTATTGTGAATAAATGTACATAAACTTACTGGGTGCGTTGATCCAAGAAGGATTAATGCACTTTTTTCTTGAAGTTATTAAACTAAAGAAGCAGGTAATGCATTAAGAAATAAAGAAAACACATTACAAATAAGGGGTGTTAAAATGTTATTAAGTTTTTTACCAATTATTTTGTAATTAGCACTTATCGCATTTGGAATTTATTTTGTAGTTAAAGTAATTAGGTTCATGGATTCGAAAATAAAATTAGACCAAGAAAGAAATGAAAAAATGGATGAATTAATTAAGGGTGTTAAACAAGATAAGTGCAGTAAATGATTTTATGTTATTTAACAACGGGTAGCTAGAATTAAGGAAGAGGGATTGATTTGGAGATACCTTTTGTTATTCGGCTAAAGAAGCAGCATTCCTGTAATGGATGAAAATGAGATTTGAGAATAAAAATAACCTCTTGGTAGAATAAGAGTGTC
>JBLKRX010000009.1:0-172137 GCA_047608075.1 Ferdinandcohnia humi | reverse complement strand
AACCGCCGTATACGGATCCGTACGTACGGTGGTGTGAGAGGTCGGATAGTCAATCAATGATTATCCTCCTACTCGATGCGTATTTCAAGGGTGTAATACAATATCTACAATTTAATTGTCGATATATTTCAACATAATGGAGGATTGTATAATATATGCAAGTGTTACAGAAGTAAGTTGCACTGGTAATCAAGATTGTGTCTGGAGACGATATCAACACATTTATACATACCTCACCTCTTTTTCTTTGTATTTAGGACAAATTAAGTTAAAATAAATACACCTTAATATATTCAATCTTTAAAAGTAGGTGAGAGTTATGTTTTTTGTTTTGGTTGATATCGGATGTAGTGAATGTGGTGAAGCATCAAATATTGTAGGAATCTTTACGTCAAAAGAAAAGGCTATTGGAGCCAAAGAGATATATTGTAAAGAGAATCGGCTAGAAGAGAATGAAGACCATGAACTTTTGATTTATCAAATAGATGAAGTAGATAAAATTTATAATAATAGCTATGAGCATTTAGTGTAACAAAATAGAAGGACAGCGTACACTTAGTTGCTGTCCTTTTTACTTTATTGTATTTTTGAATTCCTAAGCTCTTCAATGCTTTCCATCACAAGTGTTACTGCTTGACTCATTGAAGCCCCTCCACCAAAGGCTGCTGTCACGCCTATAGCCTCTAGTATTTCTTGTTCCGTGCAACCTTGATCCAAACAGCCCTTTATATGATAGATAATACAATATTCATCCTGAGAATACAGACTTATCCCAAGAGCAATTAATTGCTTTTCCTTTTGTGATAATACGCCTTCTTTAAAGCATTCTTCTGTAAACGAATTGAACTTAGAAGCCAGCTCAGGCATTTTCTCGGTAAAAACACCAAGTCCTGCTTTAAAGTGATGAAGGGCAGCTTCTGTTGAATTCCTAGGTTCATGTTGCATTCACATTCATCTCCATTTCACAAATAATCAAAGATAGTATGAGCAAACAAGGGGAGGAATAACCTGTTAAAATAATCATGTCCCATTACTTCCATAATCAAGGAATTATATTTTTTCGTTTAAAAGGCAAAATGAGTATAAATTGATATAAGGTTAGGTGAAGAAAATGGATATTTTTAATGAAGATTCTTCCTATAAACCTGGCGACATAGTATACGTTTTTTATCGTAATCCTCATACACAGGATGTCGCAAACATCCAGGAAGCTGAAGTGGTAAGTAATCCTAATAATCCAATAGAACTATCGTTATTTCTTTACAATACATATTATCCATTAACTAATGAAATTGCTGTGTATTCCAGTAAAGAAGAGGCAAATGAGGCTTACAAGCATTATTTTCAAGGTTACTAAGGAGGCTTTTTGATGAAACCATTTACGCCTCAATTGGTTTATTTTGAACCTAAGGCATTAGAATATCCATTAGGGAAAGAGCTTTATGAAAAGTTTCAGAATATGGGTTTGGAAATTAAAGAAACAACCTCTCATAATCAAATACGTAATTTACCTGGAGATAACGATTTTCAAAAGTACCGGGTAGCAAAGTCAACCTTAGTAGTTGGTATCCGTAAAACGTTAAAATTTGATACCTCAAAGCCCTCAGCTGAATATGCCATTCCGTTTGCAACAGGCTGTATGGGACATTGTCATTATTGTTATTTGCAAACAACGATGGGAAATAAGCCATACATCCGGACATATGTAAATATCGATGACATTTTTGAGCAGGCAGACAAGTACATTGCAGAACGCGTTCCAGAGGTTACAAGATTTGAAGCATCCTGTACCTCAGATATTGTTGGAATTGATCATTTAACCCATACATTAAAAAAGGCGATTGAGTATTTTGGCAATAAGGATTTTGCTAAGCTACGGTTTGTAACGAAATTCCATCATGTGGACCACTTGCTGGACGCGAAGCATAATGGTAGAACTAGATTTCGTTTTAGCGTAAATGCAAAATACATTATCAAAAACTTTGAGCCAGGTACTTCTCCGTTAGATAAGAGGATTGAAGCGGCTAGAAAGGTTGCTGAAGCGGGCTATCCACTTGGATTTATTGTTGCGCCAATTTACCTCCATGAAGGCTGGGAGGAAGGGTACCATGAGATGTTTGAGCGCCTCGAATCTGAATTACCAGCACATGCTAAAAAAGATTTAACCTTCGAGTTTATTCAACATCGCTTTACCAAACCTGCAAAACGTGTAATTGAGAAGAATTATCCTATGACTAAGTTAGAATTAGACGAGTCAAAACGAAGATATAAATGGGGTAAATATGGTATTGGGAAATATATTTATCAAAAAAACGAAGAAGCGGATATTAAAGAGCATTTGACTAAATATATGGAAAAATTTTTCCCACAAGCAAAACTTGAATATTTTACGTAAGAAAGTAAGAATTTTGAACATGTTGTAAGAGATATTTTTATTAAAACAAACCCCAGAAAATGTATTCTTTCTGGGGTTGTTTCTATCTTAATTTGTAGCTGGGCGAGGAGCAGTCTTTCCTGCTTCAATCTTTTGAAGGGCTTCTTTACTAACGTCTACGCGTTTTATAAACAATGCTAATAGTAATGCGACAATATTAATCCAAAAAGCAACAAGGAATGAATATTGTATTCCAGCGAGTAAGGCTTGCTGACCAAGCACAGCTTGTGTAGCTTCTGTTAGAGTAGTCGGATCTGCTGTTGACAGTAAGTTTTCCGCTTCAGTCTTCGTAACACTATTCATTATCGTTACAAGAATAGCAGTACCAATTGAGCCTGAAACTTGTTGAGCTGTATTATTAAGTGCAGTACCATGTGGATTCAGCCGTGTTGGTAATTGATTTAAACCGTTTGTCATGATTGGCATCATCACCATTGACATCCCAAGCATACGTAATGTGTAAATCATAATGATATAAAAATAAGTAGAATCAAGCTGTAGATGGGCTAATAAATAGGTTGAAACAGCTGTAATTACTAGACCAATAACTGATAATAATCGGGGTCCGAATTTATCAAAAAGTTTACCTGTTATTGGTGACATGATTCCCATGACGATTGCCCCTGGAAGCATCATTAATCCTGAATCAAGTGGAGAAATTCCACGAACACTTTGCACATAAGCAGGTGTTAAGATCATCCCAGAGAACATTGCTACCGCATTAACGATTGAAATGACAGATGCTAAAGCAAACATTGGATATTTATATACATGTAAATCTAGAAGTGGTTCTTCTATTCTTAATTGACGGAGGATGAAAATAGCTAGTGAAATACCACCGACAATTAATGATGTTAATACGAGTGTATCTGTCCAGCCGTCAGAACTTGCCGAACTGAATCCGTATAATAATCCTCCAAAACCAATAGTTGATAAGACAACGGATAAATAGTCAATAGTAGCGTTTTTATTCGTCTCCATTACATTCTTTGACTTCCAAATAGCTAAAACTAAGCTAATGATAGCAAGAGGTAGAATCATTTCAAATAATAAGCGCCAGTCGTAGTGTTGAACAATATATCCAGATAGTGTAGGTCCAATTGCTGGTGCAACTATCATTACTAGACCAAATATCCCCATAGCGGTACCACGTTTCTCTCGAGGGAAACTGATAAGCATGATATTCATTAATAACGGACCCATTACCGCCGAACCAGCAGCTTGCACCATTCTACCAGCTATTAATACTCCAAAGTTCGGAGCAAAAGCAGCCAACGCTGTACCTAATGTAAATATCGCCATAGAGGTAATAAATAAACTGCGATTCGAAAAGCGGGTTATTAAAAACGCTGATGCCGGAATTAACACTCCACTTACCAACATGTATCCTGTAGCTAGCCATTGAACAGTCGAATAGTTTTCAATATTTAAGTCGACCATAATCGATGGTAATGCAACGTTTAATAACGAGTTATTTAAAAATGAAACAAAGGCCCCGACAAATAAAATGGCAATCATTAAATATGGCGGTTTCTTTTCTAAGTTAACGTCCATTATTTACTCCCCTTTATTCAAAAATTTTATCACTGAATGATTTTAAACTAGGAGTACAATTTTTGCAATGATTTTATACTGATGGTTAAAAAATTGATATTCCTTGACATCAAATTTATACTAATACTCAAGAGAAATAGTGTTGGAGGACTTATGAATAAGCGTAAGAGACATGTAGCAGATGTAGCGTTAAGGCTATTTGTTGAAAAAGGGATTCAACAAACATCAATTCAAGATATCATCGAGCAAGCAAAGATATCTAAGGGGACATTTTATAATTACTTTTCAACAAAAAATGATTGTATTGCAGAAATTTTAGAAGGCTTACGTTACGATGCAAGCCAATTGCGAATGGAAATGCAAGTCGGGAAAGATGCGAAAAATCGTGAAGTATTTATTGACCAAATATCGGTTTTGATTCAGTTAAATGAAGATCGAAATCTACATGCACTGTTTGAAGCTATTTTAAACTCAAATGAGATGGACTTAAAAAAGTTAGTCATGCATCATCGTATTTACGAGCTAGATTGGTTAGGAGAACGGTTTGTTGAAGTATATGGGGAAGACCTTAGACCGTACTCCTTTGAACTTTCTATATTATTTTATGGGATGTTGCATTACATGCTTTTTACAACGCGAATAACAAATACAACAAGATCTCTACATCACATGGTAGATGTCCTTCTCTCCTATACAGAACTTATTATGCAGAAAATGATTACCCAAAGAACGTCTTTACTAGATGATTCTGTCCTTCATTTTCTACGTTCTAAGATTGATCGAAAGGTAATGTCAGTAGAAGAAATTTTAGAAATGGCCAAAAATATTGAGGAAGAAGCAACATTTACAATAGAGCAGCGGGATTTATATGATACGATTGTTTCAGAACTGCAACAAGAACGTATACGAAAAAGTGTTCTTCAGCCATTAATCAACCCATTTCGACAGGCTTTCGTTCACTCGTCGGTTGAAGCGCAAGTTAACGTATTCACAAATTCTGTATGGTATTTCCTAAGAATGAATTAAGATATCTACTTGTTCCAAAATGATACTTTTTTGAAGCGTATGACCAAATTTGGAGGTTGTCGCTTCTTTTTTAGGTCTAACTTGATTTTTCAGACTTTATTAAAGCATAATGTGATTTGGCACCTAAGTTGATTGTAGCGGAAGTCACGAGAATCCTCGAAAATGCATTCGCATTTTCTTCGTGCGTGGGTTTTTTCGAGGATGACCTTCAATGTCCTACAGGAAAAGCGTGTCCAGTGGAGACCTTATAGGTGCAAAGCGCCATGGAGGCTCCCGGATCGCCCGCGGAAAGCGAGCGTCTCGACCGTAAATCAACAGAAAAGTTTAACAGAGCAATTTTAAAATAAAAAAATTGATATAGAAATAATTGTCGAAAGCTTCACAGCAAACTGGTAGGAGTAAGTATATACTAATTAGATAAATAGGGTATAAAGGGTATACTAAAATAGCTAGAGAGCTTTTATATAAAATACGTTAAAAAGTGAAATGTGAAAGGAAGAAACTATGGCTAATCATAAAATAGGTTGGAATTTTGATAATAGGTATACGCACTTACCGAAATCATTTTTTTCACACACTAAACCAACACCTGTTAGTTCACCTGATTTGGTTATTCTTAATAGTCAATTGGCAGCTTCATTAGGTTTAGAAGTTGATGCATTGAAAGAAAATGAAGGTATTGAAGTAATGGCTGGAAATCAAGTTCCTGAAGGTGCAGAACCTCTTGCTCAAGCCTACGCGGGCCATCAGTTTGGCCACTTTACAATGCTTGGTGATGGTCGAGCAATCCTACTAGGAGAGCAAATAACTCCAAAGGGAGAACGATTTGATATTCAATTAAAGGGACCAGGGAGAACACCTTATTCTCGTGGTGGTGATGGTCGAGCGGCACTTGGACCAATGCTTCGGGAATATATCATAAGTGAGGCAATGCATGGGCTCGGCATTCCAACAACAAGAAGCCTAGCTGTGGTTAAAACAGGAGAAGTGGTTATCCGTGAAACGGATCTACCTGGTGCAATTTTAACTCGGGTTGCATCTAGTCATATTCGTGTTGGAACATTTCAATACGCTGCTGGAAAAGGAAATATTGAGGAGCTTAAAATTTTGGCGGATTATACCATAGAAAGACATTATCCAGAATGTAAGTCTGCACCTAATCGATATCTTTACCTTCTTCAAAATGTAATCAGACAACAAGCAGAATTAATTTCAAAATGGCAACTAGTTGGTTTTATTCACGGTGTTATGAACACAGATAATATGACCATAAGTGGAGAAACCATTGATTATGGTCCCTGTGCCTTTATGGATACGTATGACCCTGCAACTGTATTTAGCTCAATTGACACTCAAGGTCGCTATGCATATGGCAATCAGCCATATATTGCCGTATGGAATCTAGCTAGATTTGCTGAATCATTGTTACCATTACTACATGAAGTACAGGAGCAAGCTATTAAAATGGCAGAGGATGCAATTGCTGATTTTAAAGATTTGTTCCGTATTTATTGGTTAAATGGAATGAGAGCAAAATTAGGCATATTGAACAGTGAGGATCAGGATGAGTCTCTCATTGAAGAACTGCTACAATTAATGCAGAAAAACCAGGCAGACTATACCAATACCTTCCGTGCTTTAACATTTGGTAAATTGGATGATACTGTGTTATATGGAATAACTGAATTCACTCAATGGTACGAGCGCTGGCAGGAGAGACTGGGTCGACAGGGGGAATCAAAGGACTCTTCGATACAGTTGATGAAGAACTCTAATCCGGCAGTTATCCCACGTAATCATCGAGTGGAAGAGGCTATAGAAGCTGGAGTGGCACGAGGGGACTATCGTGTAATGGAACGCTTGCTTAGTGTTTTATCAAACCCATATGCATACTCTTCTGAACAGGATGAATATTGCGAATTGCCACAGCCATCTAATCTTCCTTACAAGACATTCTGTGGTACTTAATAGGTAAGTTGCGTATAAAAGAATATACATCTTTAAATCAAAGGACAGTAATTTTGAAATAGGATGAAGAAGGGTACACCAGCAAAAAACAGGTGTATCCTTTTTGAATTATAGGAATTATTAAAATTTATACTTTGCACTTTTGCTCTTTAATAGTGACTATTAAAAAATACCAATTATACTTTGTACTAAATCACTTCAAAAACGAACATTTATTCTGTAAAATAAAAAATAGAAAAACTGAGGTGATGATTGATGTATTTTCGTAAAAATATACAAGAAGTAATCGATATAGTGAAATATAAACCAGAGTATTCTAAGAATATTGTTCATTGGCATACGATTGACGCATCGCCTGCCAAAACAGCTGAGCTACCAGCTTCGATAGACATCCGATTAAGAGTAGCTCTACAAAAAAGAGGAATTCATCAATTGTATACACACCAACGCTCGGCATATGAAATTACAAGAGACGCCAAGAACTTTGTTGCAGTAACTCCAACAGCTTCTGGAAAGACACTGTGTTACAATCTCCCTGTATTACAGACAATTGTCGAAAATCCACAAGCACGCGCATTATATTTATTTCCGACTAAAGCACTCGCACAGGACCAAAAGAGTGAGCTGAATGAAATAATTGAAGAAATGGGCGTAACGATAAATAGTTACACATATGATGGAGACACCCCAGCAAACATTCGTCAAAAGGTAAGAAAGGCAGGGCATATCGTGATTACGAATCCAGATATGCTACATTCTGCCGTATTGCCACATCATACGAAGTGGGTATCCTTGTTTGAAAACCTAAAATATATCGTAATTGATGAACTACATACATACCGCGGAGTGTTCGGTAGTCATGTTGCAAATGTAATTAGACGCTTAAAGAGAATATGTGAGTTTTATGGTAGTTCTCCCGTTTTTATGTGTACCTCTGCAACTATCGCAAACCCAAAAGAGTTAGCTGAAGAGTTAACAAGTACAAAAATGGAACTGATAGATAACAATGGTGCTCCGACTGGGAAAAAGCATTTTGTCTTTTACAACCCACCGATTGTAAATAAGCCTCTCAATATTCGAAGAAGTGCCACTTTGGAAGTTAGAAAACTAGCGAGTGAATTCCTAACAAACAAAATTCAAACGATTGTCTTTGCACGAAGTAGGGTAAGGGTTGAAATCATCCTAACGTATCTTCAGGAACTAGTAAAACATAAGCTTGGTCCTAAGGCGATTAGAGGATATCGTGGAGGGTATTTACCAAAACAAAGGCGTGAAATTGAGCACGGACTACGAAATGGCGATATTTATGGAGTCATTTCAACAAATGCGCTTGAGCTTGGTGTTGACATTGGCCAGCTTCAAGTATGTATTATGACTGGCTATCCTGGCACAATTGCAAGTGCTTGGCAGCAGGCAGGGCGTGCTGGTCGACGTCAAGGAGAAGCCGTGATTTTTATGGTTGCAAGCTCGAACCCACTCGATCAATATATGATTCAAAACCCAGATTACTTTTTTAGTAGAAATCCAGAGACAGCAAGAATTAATTCTAATAATTTAGTTATTTTAATTGACCACATTAAATGTGCAGCGTATGAGTTACCTTTCAAGGCTGGCGATACATTTGGCGAATTAGAACTTGAAGATATACTAGAATTCCTAACAGAAGAGAGGATACTTCATCAAAATGGAGATAAGTGGTATTGGATGAACGATTCCTTTCCGGCACATAACATTAGTTTGCGTTCTGCTTCCCAAGAAAATGTTGTGATTATTGATCAAACTGATATAGCATCGGTGAAGGTTATTGGAGAGATGGACAGATTCAGCGCTTTAACACTTTTACATGAAGAAGCTATTTATTTACATCAAGGTGTACAATACCAAGTTGAAAAGCTAGATTGGGAAGAGAAAAAAGCGTTTGTAAGGGAAGTAGATGTTGATTATTTTACTGATGCAAACCTAGCTGTTCAATTGAAAGTATTAGAGGTCGACAAAGAACGTTCTAAAGGTTCAATTGAAATAGGCTATGGTGATGTTTCTGTCCAAGCAATGGCAACTATCTTTAAGAAGATTAAGTTTGAAACACATGAAAATATAGGGTCTGGGCCAATTCATTTACCGGAAGAAGAACTTCATACTTCATCCGCGTGGATCAGCTTGAATAAAAATGAGCTAGAGGGCATTAGTGAAAAAAGCATCGAAGAAGGTCTTATTGGTGTTGCCAATGTTCTAAAGCACGTAGCACCGTTGCTCACCATGTGTGACCCATCTGATCTCCACGTTGTTCCTCAGGTAAAGGCTGCACATAATGAACTGCCGACCATTTTTTTATATGATCGATATCCTGGTGGGGTTGGTCTAAGTGAAAAAGTATATGAGGTCATGGAGAAACTTCTTGCTGAGTCAGAAGAAATCATAAAAAAATGTGCATGCGAATCGGGATGTCCTTCCTGTATTGGGACAGATGTATTACATGAACAAGCAAAGGTAGATGCCCTGACTCTAGTTTCGAAATTAAAGCAAGGAGTAACCCTTAAGAATTAGGAAGTAAGGAGTTTGTTATGACAATTAAGGGGAAATTAAATCGTTTGAAAAATCATATTGTTAAGGAAGAAAAAGCTCCTACTTCAGTGGTAACGGTAGCAGACCATGAAGAAATTCCTTTTCTTGATAGATGGAGGGAGTTTGGCGCTGAACCATTTTATTTTGATGGTTCATACTGCTTTGTAAGAAAAGTTGAATATCCTCTAGACTATCAGCATGGGTTATATAGCTTTTCAAAATTGAATGATGTCGTGGAGATGTGGGAATCAACAAATATCAAACATCCATTATCATCAAAAGGACACGATTCATCCGATTTGTTCTTTTTTGATACAGAAACAACGGGATTAGGTGGAGGAACAGGAAATACAATTTTTTTATTAGGGCATGCGAGAGTGAATGGCGATAGGATAATACTTACACAGCATTTTTTACCTAACCCTGGAGCCGAGGTAGCACTCTACCAAAGCTTTCTTTCAAGTGTAGACTACACCACTCTGGTCACTTATAACGGCAAATCATTTGATTGGCCACAAGTTAAAACAAGGCATACATTAATAAGAGATGCACTTCCGAAGCTTCCGGAGTTCGGCCACTTTGATTTATATCATGCTGCAAGACGATTGTGGAAAAATAAGCTTGAGTCAGTCAGATTAACTAATGTGGAAACAGAAATTTTAGAGATAAAAAGAGAAAATGATGTACCTGGGTATTTAGCACCTATTCTGTATTTTGATTATGTTGAAAATAAAATACCTGATGGTATATTTGGGGTTTTACACCATAATGAAATTGATATCCTTTCTTTAGTAACTTTATATATTCATCTGTCTGGAGTTGTCGTCCTTTCTGAAAAAGAAAACCTTATAACTGAAAAATATGAAGTGGCTAGATGGTTGCAAGCATTGGGAGAATCATCACGAGCACAAAAACTATATGAGCAGGTAGTTAATGAAGAAAATCCAGATGAAATGAAAGCAAAAATAGCTCTTGCTTTCATATATAAGAAGGAAAATAAGCTTGAAGATGCAATGAAGCTTTTTTATGAAGTGTATGAGAACGTAGATGAAAAAGATAGCATCTTCGCAGGAATTGAACTTGCAAAGTATTATGAGCATCATCAAAAGGATTATCAAAAAGCATGGAATTTCGCACAAGGTTCATTTATAAAGTGGAAAGCTATATCTGACCAAGGTGCTATAGGTAAAAAACAGAATATAGGGGACGATTTTGAAAAAAGGATACAAAGACTTAAGAGGAAACTTCAAAATAGTGTGGAAATATTACCCGGGCAAGCGCAAAATTAGTGTTTTTTTGCATTTATTTTGTCGATATTGTGAACTTTCTATACTTCCTTGATTTGTCATTGTAGAACGATGTAATACCATGTAAAATATTGTTCTGTGTAAAGATAGAATATTTTAAATGGAGAGAGTTCAATGTATAAGAAAATTTTATTTCTATACTTTGTTGTCCTTGGGTTGATTGTATTATTACTTTCAAGTATTCGTGATGGCACTTATGCGTTTTTTTCATAAAAATAGGTGTTTTGATTAGTACATGTATCCTCATTCCTTCATAGGCTGTTATTGAAAGACAGATGAAGGAAGGAGATAGAAAAAATGAATGGAAGACCACATGTAATGCAGCCTATAGTTCATCCAACAAAATGCTGTGTGAAACATCACTGTGCAACAACAATTGTTCCACATATTCACCCTTCACATACGCAACATGTAAATCGTCATATGTTTCAGCATATGCATTATTACCCACATACGGAGTCTGTTGCGAATGAAGTTTCACATCAACACTTTAGCTGTGGAGCGAGACCACCTGGGCCATTTTTTGGAAGATAAAATACTTTGTCATGTAAGTTAACAATGGTAATGTGAAGATGATAATAATAACAATACGATTTACAGGAACTGTAATAGTTCCTGTTTTACATAATGTGTGTAAATTATTTATTCAGTTGGTTAAAATGTGAAGGAGCCAGAGATGACAAAGGTAGTTGCAATAACAGGATACAAGCCATTTGAACTTGGTATTTTTGGACAAAACCATCCTGGAATTGGATATATAAAAAAGGCATTAAGGAAGCATTTAATTTCCCTCATCGAGGATGGCCTTGAATGGGTAATCATAAGTGGACAATTAGGTGTTGAATTATGGGGAGCAGAAGTAACTCTTGAGCTTCAAGAATTATTTCCGGAACTAAAACTTGCAGTTATTACACCCTTTCTGAACCAAGAAGAAAATTGGAATGAAACGAATAAAGAGTACTATGAATATATCTTGTCACAGGCTGACTACGTTAATAGTATTACAAATCGGAAATATGATAATCCTTCACAGTTTCGATTGAAGAATACATTTTTTCTTGAAAAAAGTGATGCATTATTGATTTTATACGATGATGAAAAAAGTGGAAGTCCACAATATATGTATAGAGAAGCTATTAAAAGAGCTGAAAATGGAAGGTATAAGCTATTGAAGATAAACGCATATGATCTTCAGGCGATTGTAGAGGAGGAGCAACTCACATTTAATGACTTTTAGAGGATATTTAAGAGTTACTAAATTTTGGAGTTACTTGGTCTTAAAGGTATTCATGTATATAAAGTAAACACTCAGATCCTATATGCTGACGTCTTTTGATCTACTTTCTTCAGAATCGTCAACTTTTGAACACGTACTTTTAAAGTTAAATTGACAATACACGAAATTTTTGAAAAAATAGAGAAGGAATAATGGGGAAAGTGTATCGAGGTGAATAGAATGTTATCAGACAAAATAAAGCTGTCAGCGAAGGATATTCTTGAAAAAGAATTTAAAACAGGTATGAAGGGTTATAAACAAGAAGAAGTTGATAAATTTTTGGACGTAATCATCAAGGATTATGAAGTATTCTATCAAGAAATTGAAGAGCTCCAACAAGAGAATTTACGTTTGAAGAGACAAGTAGAAGATTCTTATAAGAAACAACCAACACAAGCACCGACCGGTACTACAAATTTTGATATTTTAAAACGTTTATCAAATCTTGAAAAGCATGTGTTCGGAAGCAAATTGTTCGATTAAGTTAATTGTCTTGTAAAAATTACCAGTCATTAACGTATTGCAATTGATTTTGATTTTTACTATACTATTTCTTGCACACATTAATAACGTTCGGGTAATCGCTGCAGAGTTTTCTGCAGAGGAAAGTCCATGCTCGCACGGACTGAGATGTCCGTAGTGTTCGTGCCTAGCGAAAAGATAAGCTAGGGTAGTCTGGTGTAACTGGGCTAACGGCAGGGAAAAAACCTAAGTCTTTGTAGATATGGTTTGACTACCTTTAAAGTGCCACAGTGACGGAGTCTTGCAAGAAATTGCAGGAGTGGAACGAGGTAAACCCCACGAGCGAGAAACCCAAATAATGGTAGGGGCACTTTCTCTGAGGAAATGAACGAGGAGAAAGACAGATGGTGTTTACCATCTGTAGATAGATGATTACCACCGGAGTACGAGGCTTTTGCCGCTTGTAGTACAAAGGAACAAAACATGGCTTACAGAACGTTATTGATGAAATGAATCATTTGAATGGAACAAAGCTCTCCAATTGGAGAGCTTTTTGTTAGATTTTCTAGGAATACATAAGTCCAAAGGCTCGGCACGTTGATTGCCGAGTTTATTTTATTAAAGGATAGGAAAGTATAAAATTTTGAACATAGTCCTCTATGTCTGGCGCAAGCGGTCGATCCCCTCGAGGTCAAATAACCTGTTGTAAGAAAGTCAAAGAACGACTTTTTTGGAACAGAACATTTGCTTGGCGGACTTGCACTCGACGTGCTGACGTCAACGTTAGCCACAGTACGTTGTGGTGTTGGTTGACGTTCCTTTTAAAAGGCGCTTGCACATTTCCTATAATAAAGTCTTTGTTAGATAGGAAGATAGTAAATAATCATCATCAAGATAAAAGTTATTGTTTTTGGTAATCTGTCTTAGCTTTTCTTGCGTTGAGACAATAGTTTCTTTATTCTTGTAAGTATATATCGAGTAAATAGTTAGGGTGAAGGTAATGGGAAAAGTAACACTTATTGCAACAGCTGCAATGGGAATAGAATCAATTGTAGCGAAAGAAGTCAAGGATTTAGGGTATGAATGCAGTGTTGAAAATGGGAAGGTAACATTCGTTGCAGATGAAAAAGCGATCTGTCGTAGTAATTTATGGTTGCGAACAGCTGACCGTGTTAAATTAAAGGTTGGCGAGTTCAAGGCGACCACGTTCGATGAACTATTTGAAAAGACAAAAGCCCTTAACTGGGGAGACTATATTCCAGAAAATGGAGAATTCCCTGTCGTAGGGAAGTCTGTTAAATCAAAGCTTTTCAGTGTTTCAGACTGTCAAAGCATCGTGAAAAAAGCTGTCGTGGATAGTTTGAAAAAACATTATAGAAAAACATCTGGATGGTTTGAGGAGACAGGCCCACTTTATCGAATTGAGATATCAATATTGAAAGACATTGCAACATTAACAATCGATTGTAGTGGTGTAGGGCTTCACAAACGTGGATATCGAGCTGGTCAAGGAGAAGCGCCACTTAAGGAAACGCTAGCGGCAACATTGGTAATGTTAACAAACTGGATACCTGACCGCCCGTTTGTTGATCCATTTTGTGGTTCTGGAACTATCCCAATCGAAGCAGCTTTAATTGGACAAAATATTGCCCCAGGGTTTAATCGTGATTTTGTCTCTGAAAAATGGGATTGGGTAGGCAAATCAAATTGGGATGAAGCTCGACAAGAAGTAGAGGATTTAGCAAAGTATGATCAGCCACTTGACATAAGCGGATATGATATTGACCACAGAATGATTCAAATTGCAAAGGACAATGCTGAGGAAGCTGGATTAGGTGACATAATAAACTTTAAACAAATGCAGGTTAAGGATTTTACAACTACAAAGGACTACGGTGTTATTGTAGGAAACCCTCCATATGGCGAGAGACTTGGTGAGAAAAAGGCTGTAGAGGAAATGTATAAGCAGATGGGAGAAGCATTACGCAAATATGATACTTGGTCTGTATACATGCTTACTTCACATCCTGAATTTGAGCAATTTTATGGGAAACCGGCTACTAAAAAACGAAAGCTATTCAATGGTTTTATTCGTACTGACTACTACCAATACTGGGGGAAGAGGCCACCTAGACAACAGTAAAATGAATGAATAGTTCAATTCCTAGGAACATATACTGTAATAATGTCAAACATTTATTACAGGAGTGAACCATTAATGAATTACCTTGATTTTAAAAAAATTCAAGATGCTTTAAACGGAACATACCGAGCACTTGAAAATGAAATTGGAGAGGAAGTAGACCCTTTACATACAATTACGAAGGCAAAACAGGATCTTCTTCATGCTCTTTCACATTCAACCTCTGTAGAAGTTGATTTTTTACGTTATACAAATGAATGAATCGTACTAATACTGTGTAAGAAGAGAACTCGCCAAAATGGCAGAGTTCTTTTTTACGGCTTCTAAAGTTGACTTGCCGTTCACAGTAGTAGATAATTAAAAATTAGCGTGTATATTTGGTTATGGGGGTTTTATGAATGATTGGAGAGAGGTTACCCTTTCAAATATCAAAGAATGAGAACTTTTTCGATAAATTAAATGAATGGATAGGCGATGTGTTTTATGACATTCTTCCCGAACAAGGCTTTGAACTTAGAGATGAGCAAGTCTATATGGCATTTCAGCTTGAACGTGCTTTTAAAGAAAAGTCCATAGTCTTTGCTGAAGCAGGGGTTGGAACAGGTAAAACAATTGTTTATCTTTTATATGCGATTTGCTATGCAAGATACATGGGAAAACCAGCTATTATCTCTTGTGCCGATGAATCATTAATTGAACAGCTTGTAAAACCTGAGGGAGATATAGCAAAAGTTGCAAATGCACTAAACCTTACCATTGATGTCCGGTTAGCTAAGGCACAGGATCAATATCTGTGTTTACGGAAACTTGATGAAACGACAAAACGTATGCCTAAGGAAAGAATCGCTCAAGTATACAAGGAGTTACCGGATTTTGTTACGAATTACTCAACTTTGCAAACCTTTCATCATTATGGAGATAGAAAAACGTTTCCGGATTTAACGGATGATGAATGGAGGACAATTTCATGGGACCATTTCCAGGATTGTTTTTCCTGTGACATGCGTCATCGTTGTGGACTAACACTCTCTAGGGACCATTACAGAAAGGCGGTTGACTTAGTGATTTGTTCACATGATTTCTATATGGAACATATTTGGACAATGGATGCACGCAAAAGAGAAGGACAACTTCCCTTTTTACCTGAAGGCAGCTGTGTGGTATTTGATGAAGGACATTTGCTAGAGTTTTCTGCACAAAAAGCGTTAACGTATCGAGTAAAGGAGAATACATTAGAGACTCTTTTAACAAGACTGTTAGAGAATGATATCCGTGAAGAGTTTGCACAATTAATCGAGGCTACATTGGAGCAGAACGAACGTTTTTATAACAGTCTTTTACACAACAGCAAACATGTAGAGGGCTCCTATCGAATGAATATAGAGTATACCAGGGAACTTGTTGAACATTCCAAAAAGTTACACCAAATGCTTGTAGATATTGGAAACAACCTAGTTTTTGAAGCCGAGACATATACGATTGACCAATATGAATTACATATCGTGGATGAGTATCTAGATCAAATGGAATATTCACTAAAACTATTTGCAGAAGAAAATGATGTAATAACATGGGTTGAAGCGGAAGAAAACACCCAGACTCTAGTAATTATGCCTCAAGCCGTTGAGACCATCTTAGCTGAAAGGGTATTTTCTAAAAAGATTCCCTTCATCTTTTCTTCAGCTACTTTATCTGAAAATAAGTCATTCGACTATATTGCTAACAGTTTAGGGATAACAGATTATCATTCATTTTCAGTAGAATCTCCATTTGATTATGAACATAATATGGAGATTAAGCTGCCCGTGTTTTCTACTGAAATTAACTCCTTTCAATCAAAAGTTAATTATGCAATGGAAGAAATCAAGAATACAAAAGGTAGAGCGTTATTGCTATTTCATTTAAAAGAAGACTTGTTAGCCTTTAAAGCACTTTGTAAACAAGAAGCTCCAACTTCATATGAATTTTTGTTTGAAGGCGACCAGGAAATTAGTGAACTCGTATCTCGTTTCCAAAATAATGAACATAGCATTTTATGCTCCGTATCTTTATGGGAAGGACTTGATATACCCGGCCCTTCGCTATCAAACGTAATAATATGGGCACTTCCGTTTCCACCTAATGACCCAGTGTTCCAAGCAAAACGAAAGAGTACTGATAATTCTTTTGAGCAAGTTGATCTTCCGTATATGATTTTAAGGCTAAGACAGGGTGTTGGACGCTTGATAAGATCTAGTGAGGATCATGGAGTAGTAAGTATTTTAATAGATGATGGACTTGATAAGACGGTTATCGATAAAATGCAAAATGTACTACCGACAAGTGCTAAGCTAATAACTGTATAATGCTAAAAGGGAGATATTTTTCCTGTTATCAAATATATTGTTTTTATAGGGGGATTAAAAATGAGTGAAAAACTACAACAAATAGAAATAGCTTTTCTTGAATTAGTAAAAAAAATGACAAGTTATAATGAAGCAATTGGAGTAATGTATTGGGATTTGCGTACTGGTGCACCCAAAAATGGGGTTGAACAACGATCTGAAGTTATTGGAATGTTAGCATCAGAAGTATTTGCTATGTCTACATCTTCTGAGATGGAGTCATATTTAAAAGAACTAACATCTGATCAAGGGAATCTAAGTGATGTAACGAAAAAGATGGTCGAAGAGTGCCAGAAAGAGTTTGACCTGAATAAAAAAATCCCAGCTGATGAATTTAAGGAATATGTTATCTTACAATCTAAGGCAGAATCAGTTTGGGAGGAAGCAAAAGAAAAATCAGATTTTACATTATTTCAACCATATCTAGAAAAATTGGTTGAAACTACGAAAAGGTTTATTGGATATTGGGGCTATGAAGGAAATAAGTATAATACACTCCTTGATATGTATGAACCAGGTATTACCGTTGATGTTATAGATAAAGTATTCTTAGAACTAAGAGAAAAAATAGTTCCGTTAGTAAAAGCAATTTCAGAGTCGGATAATAAACCAAATACATCATTCCTGTTTAACGAGTTTCCAAAGGAAAATCAACGTGAACTGAGTTTGGAAATACTTAGAAAAATGGGGTATGATTTTCAATCTGGCCGTCTAGATGAAACAGTTCATCCTTTTGCAACAGGACTAAATCCTGGTGATGTTCGTGTTACAACGAATTATGATGAAAATGACTTTAGAACAGCTGTATTTGGTACAATTCATGAGGGCGGACATGCCATTTATGAGCAAAATATTTCAAAAAACCTAATTGGTACTAACCTTTGTGATGGTACATCGATGGGGATACATGAGTCCCAATCACTTTTTTATGAGAATATTCTTGGACGTAGTCTTCCGTTTTGGAAGAATAATTATGAGCTATTAAAGAAGTACTCTAATGGGCAATTTGATGATGTAACGGTTGATGATTTTTACAGAGCAATAAACGAATCAAAACCATCATTAATTCGAATTGAAGCTGATGAACTAACGTACCCTCTTCATGTAATGGTTAGATATGAAATTGAAAAAGGTCTATTCAATGATGAGATTGAAGTAAAGGACCTTCCTGAGGTATGGAATGCAAAATATGAAGAATATTTAGGTATCCGACCAGAAAATGATGCGAAGGGTGTACTTCAAGATGTACATTGGTCAGGTGGAAGCTTTGGATATTTCCCATCGTACGCATTAGGCTATATGTATGCAGCACAATTAAAGAATGCGATGTTAAAGGATCTTCCTAATTATGATGAGTTGCTAGAAGAAGGAAATTTAGCTCCAATTAAAGAGTGGCTTACTGAAAAGGTTCATCAATTTGGAAAGCTCAAGAAACCTTTAGAAATTCTTGAGGATGTAACAGGGGAAGGGCTTAATGCAAGACATTTGATATCATACTTAGAAGATAAATACAAAGAAATTTATCGTCTAGTTTAATAGTTAAGGGTAATTGTTGGTAGGGCACTGCATTTTTGCGGTGCCTTACATAAAAGTAAAGAAAGTATATTATTTTGAACATTCCACTTTCTAGCGCAAGCGACCTACCCCTCGAGGTCAGAAACGCGCTGCGATGAAAAGTCAAAGAGCGACTATTGTTGCAATATAACATTTGCTTGTCGGACTTCTACAGGGCGTGGCGGTTCTTAGTTTACGTTCCTATTACTAGGCGCTTGCGCTTTTCTTAGATGTAGGTCATGGTTACTTCTAATTCGGTTCTTAATAGGAAAAGGCTACACAAACTTTTTTCATTTGTGTAGCCTTATTTTTATAGAAGATTCTTAAAGCCTTTAACTCCAGGAGGAGCGTTTTGAATCATATCAACAAATGGAATCGTGTAAGCAATAAGTATCAGTACTGCTAATACACCTACCCAAAGCTTCCAGTTTTCTAAAATCATTGGTGTTTTTTCTGCTTCTTCAGCAACTTCGCCAATAGGGAATTCAGTTTCACCTTTAGGTGCAAAGAATGCTAGGTTAACAAAGATTACCAGTATTAGTATAATACCAATGAATAGGATCGTACCTCCAACTGCTTGAGCAATTTGATATGGAATCCATTCTAGAGCTTGCGCTGAATCTCCATACGTTGAGAAGGAAGAACGTCTTGGAGCCCCTAATAGACCTTCAAAGTGCATAGCTGTTGACATAAATGCCATACCAATTGTCCAGACAATAGTTTGAACAATCGCTAATTTATTCATCGCCTTTGTCATCACACGACCGGTTAAATGAGGAATTAACCAATATGCAATACCAAAGAATGTTAATAATACAGTTGTCGCAACTGTTAAGTGGAAGTGACCGGTTACCCAAATTGTATTATGAATAACTTGGTTAAGCTGGTGACTTGCGTTTATAATACCACCTGCACCAGCAGGGATGAAGATTAACATACCCATAAATGGTGCAAAGAAGCGAGCATCACCCCAAGGGAGCTTTCTAAACCATCCAAAAAGACCCGTTGCGCCTTTTGATCTACCATACAATTCAAACGATGCAAACATTGAGAATGCCGTCATAAGTGATGGGATAACAACTAAGAATGTTAACACAACCTGTAAGTACTTCCAAGCTGGGTCAATACCTGGTTCCGTTAATTGATGGTGGAATCCAACAGGGATTGAGAAAAGTAGAAACAAAATAAAGGATAATCTAGCTAATGCATCTGAGAAAATTTTTCCACCGATAATTTTTGGAATGATAACATACCATGCCATGTAAGCTGGTAATAACCAGAAATATACAAGTGGGTGTCCAAAGTACCAGAACAAAGTTCTACTGATTAATACGTCAATGGTATCGACAAAACCTAATGACCACGGAATAAATTGAATAAGAACAGTAGCAGCTACACCAAGTGTAGAAACTAACCAAAGTATCATTGTCATTATAGCCATAAAGCTAAGCAGAGAAGTTACTCTTCCTGGATTTGCTTTTTTCCATTTACCAAAATGAGTAAACATTGCAAAACCACTAATCCAGCTACCTACGACGACCAATGCAAGCCCAATATAAAAGACTGGGTGTGCTTGAAGAGGAGCGTAAAATGTATATAGTACTGATGCTTCTCCCAATAAAATTGTAATTGCAGTTGCTGTAGTACCAATTGTCATTGTCCAGAACCCAATCCATCCAGTTAAACGAATCTTTGGTGAGAGAGTTCCTGAAGTTTTACTTAATCCTGCAAACAAAAAACCGATGATAAAAAATGTAGTAAGTACGAGTGCTAATAATACGCCGTGAACCGTTAATAATTGATAATATCCAATACCTGCAGGTAATGTGAATTTACCTGAACGTACAAGAGTTTGTAATAAACCGGCGGTACCACCTAAAAGGAGAGCAGTAAAAGCCACATAAAAATGTGCCATTGCCAGTTTACTGTCTCGTTTATCTACCACAACATTTGTATTCGTCATTGTTCAATCACCTCAACCTTTGACATCATTAGGTGGTGCCCAGCTCCACAGTATTCATTACATAAAACTAAGAATTCACCTGTTTTATCAAATGTTTGAGTATAACTACTGATATAACCAGGCTCAACCATCATGTTAACGTTTGTTCCTGCAATGGAAAATCCATGAACTACATCTTTAGTTGCTACATTGATTGTTACTTCCGCTCCCTTAGGAATTTGGATTGTATTTGGTGTATAAGCAAAAGCTTCAGCAACAAGATTTAATTCATATTTATTACCTTCAATGTGAACCAATCCAGGATTATCAAAAGGTGCAGTCTCAGTAACTTTTTCTGGATCAATCGTCTTAATATTACTAGCTGGTTGGTGGCCCATTGCGAAAGCGCCTACGCCTACGACTGCTAAAAAGACGATGAGCATTCCGATACCAAAAATTAGCCATATTTTCTCAAATTTGTGCAAATGCATGGCTTATATTCCCCTTTCAAATTTTCATTCATTTTCTGCCGTTTTTTACATAAAACTTTTAATACGATAGCTAAGTAAGATTGTGTTCTTATATAAATCTTACAATCTGTCCATAAATAAGAAGTAAACACCTAGCCAAGTAACAATTAAGAAAAGTCCAAGTAAAAATACAGAAGCCAGTGTACCTTTTAGTGAAGTACGATCATCCTCAATTTTTGTCTTAGTTTTTGTTTTAGACATCTCTGTTTTTGGCATTTCCCATAACCTCCTTCAAAAGTAAAATTAACCTTTTTTACAATTTCATAATACAAAACAATTTAGCAAAATCTAGATGGTTTCAATGATTTCACAAATTGTTCATTCCTAATCTAATCACTATATTAATGGTGTAAAGTTAAGGAAACAGTGATATAAATCACATTTTGTGAGTCAAATATTTGAATAATTTGTGACAATGGTAAAGGTCAACTAGTGGAAAGCCAACATATTCTAATTGAAAAAGGATGTGTAACGATGATTCGATTTTATTGTTCTAGATGTCATACACTTTTAGTAACGAACAAAGAAAAATGCCATTCCTGTGGTAATGTAGAGATCAGTCAAATTGATATAAACGTTCAAACAAATGATAGTAAAAATAAATCAGAATAATTTTTAAAAGGAAAAACTAGATGGTATGTTGAAATAGTAATAGAGGCTACTTAAGATAGGAGAGAAGACGATGTATTTACCATCATTTACACTGGAAGATAAAGTTGCTATTGTAACAGGGGCTGGAAGAGGAATAGGAAGGGCAATTTCAATTGGATTAGCTGAAGCAGGAGCTGATGTTGCACTTCTATCGAGGACTGAAGGCGATTTAGCAGAAGTTGCTTCCACTATAAAAGAACTTGGTCGCAGGTCGTATATTGTACAAACGGATGTTACAAAAAGAGAAGCAGTAACAGTAGCGGTAGAAAAAGTACTAGAACAAACAAAAAAGATAGATATATTAGTAAATAATGCTGGCATGAACATTCGTTCGAAAGCCTTAAACGTTACGGACGAGGAATGGCAAACTATTATGGATACCAATCTGAAATCTGCTTTTATGATGGCTCAAGAGGTTGGTAGAGTCATGAAGGAACAAACCAATGGAGGTAAAATTATCAATATCTCATCAGTTGCTGGCCATGTTGCGCTTCGGACGGGAGTTGTCTACGCTGCGACAAAGGCAGCATTAATTCAAATGACAAAGGTGCTTGCTATGGAATGGGGGCAGTATGGGATCAATGTAAACTCAATTGGACCGTGGTACTTTAAAACACCATTAACTGAAAAGCTCCTTCAGGATGAACAGTACGTAAATGATATTTTAGCAGTTACACCGATTAAACGAATAGGAGAGCTCCCTGAGTTAGTCGGACCTGCAGTATTCCTATCATCTGATGCTGGGAATTATGTCACTGGGCAAACTTTGTTTGTTGATGGTGGAATGACCATTCACGGATTTTAATCACATTTAAACTTCCTTTGCCATACTCTATTGTAGGCTAGTGTCTAGAAGGAGGATGCGATATGGCAAGGATAAAAAATTATTATGCTGGATCTAATTCAAGTGTTGGTTTTTATTCTCTATATCATGAAGCATTAAAGGATGTGGAGAATCTATATATTTTAAAAGGCGGTCCAGGTACTGGGAAGTCAACGTTTATGAGGAAAATAGGACTTGTATTTATGAACATGGGCTATGATCTCGAATACTTACATTGTTCGTCTGATAATCAATCCATTGACGGAATTATTGTTCCTTCACGAAAGTTAGGATTTGTAGACGGAACAGCACCACATGTAATCGAACCAAGGTATCCAGGAGTAGTTGAAAAGGTTATTGATTTAGGCCTTTTTCGAGATGATCAGTACTTAAGTCAGTATCGAGAAGAAATCATTACATTAACAGACGATATTTCTAAAAGCTTTGAAGATGCTTATAATGCATTCGCTGAAGCAAAAAAAATTCACCTAAAACGTGAAGATATTTACCTCTCCTCCATGAACTTTAAAAAGGCAGATGGAGTTTTACAATCATTGATTAATAGTATTTTTAGTGAACCGGTCGAGCGGGAGGAAAATCCAACAACCAGAAAGAGATTTTTTGGTGCTGCTACACCTAAAGGAGCAGTTAATTTCATTGATAATATTACAGAGGACCTTGAGAGGCGAATTATCATCAAGGGAAGACCTGGTAGTGGAAAATCAACTCTTATGAAAAAGCTAGGAAAGCATGCCGAACAAAATAGCTTATCTGTAGAATATTATCTTTGTGCGTTTGATCCGAAAAGCATTGATATGATTATTATTCCGAAGTTAGGGGTTTCGGTAGTTGATGGCACAGCACCACATGTTGTAGATCCGTTTCGTGAGCAAGATGAAGTCGTGGATATGTTTGAATTATGTATGGATTCAAATGTAGAAGTAACACACAAAAAAGAAATAGACGAACTAAACCTTGCTTACAAAAATAAAATGACGATTGCAACAAATTATTTAAGTGAAGCAAAAAGACTTCACGATAAACTTGAGGAATATTATAAGGAAGCAATGGACTTTAAAGCTATTGATAAAAAAAGAGAAGAAATAGTAAAAGAAATCTTATAAAAGTAATGAGGGACACGAGTAGGTGTTCCTTTTTTTTGTAAGAAAATAACAAGAGCTTGAACTTCTATCTATTAAAGTAGGCAAGTTTACTTTGTTTTTACACATAATAAGGGTGAAGGGAGCTGAAGATGTGATTGAGGAATTTCAAGCTAAGGATGATTCACTTGTTATACTCCGACCAGTCCAAAACGAGGATGCACCATATATTGTCAAAGCAGTAGAAGGAATTGTTCGGAATGGCAAATACATTCAAAAAGAAAGACCACGAACCGTAAAGGAAGAGCAGGAGTTTATCAAGGAAATGCTTGAAAAGGATAATATGTATTCAGTGGTTGTGAAAGAAGATACAGTTGTTGGAATTGCACGAGTAATACGTGGGGAATTAGAAATGAAACATCACACAGGGCTATTTCGTACATGGCTTACAAGTGATGTTCAGGGGCTAGGTATTGGAAAGAAAGTGATGGAATACACACTCAATTGGTGTAATGCACATCGTTTACATAAACTTTGTTTAACTGTATTTGCTTCCAATGATATAGCCTACCATCTATATAAAAAATATGGCTTTGTGGAAGAAGGGAGACAAAAGGAGCAACTATTGATTGATGGGGCATTTGATGACGAGATTTTTATGGCGTATTTCTTTAATCCAAAAATTAACTAGTGAATGATGGACAATTTTACGTTATACTAATAATGCACAACAACAAAAACAACTCCTTTAAAACGTGAGCTTTCCCATCTGTCGGGAAGGCTTTTTTTCTGTTTCCCTCTAATGTATATTTTCCCCGAAACTGGTAAAAGTAACCTTGTTAAAGTCTTTAAAGGAAGTGAGGGCTATCATGCCAAGAATCCTTTCGATAGGTGTACACAATCCACCAATTAAAATGAGTCAAACGAAAACGAGTGAATTTAGTAGAGAACTGTTCCAAGATAAATATAAGGATTTTGACCGTTTAGTAAAGGTTTTTTCAAATGGCGAAATTGAAGAAAGATATTTTAGTGAAAATTTAGACTGGTATGCAAAAGAACATAGCTTTGAAGAAAAAAATAATACCTACATTTCAAAAGCGATAGAATATGGCACACAGGCAATCACCAATTGTTTGCAAAATGAGTTCTTCCTTTCACAGACTATAGAATGCACTGAAATTGATGCATTCTTTTTTATATCAACAACGGGAATAGCTACACCTAGCATAGAGGCCCGAATCATGAATAAGTTGAATTTTTCACCCCATACAAAGAGAATACCTATTTGGGGTCTCGGTTGTGCAGGTGGTGCTGCTGGTTTAGCAAGAGCATTTGAATATTGTAAAGCATATCCGAAAGCAAAAGTGATTGTGTTAGCTGTTGAACTTTGTAGTCTAACCTTTCAAAAAAATGATATCTCAAAAAGTAATTTAATAGGAACATCATTATTTGCGGATGGAACTGCATGTATCTGTATAGTCGGTGATAGGGTAGAATACCAGGCATATACCAACCTTGATACGTTACCGGTATTTATTGATGCATATTCAACACTAATGAAGGGTTCAGAAGATGTTATGGGCTGGGAAGTTAAGAACAATGGTCTATATGTTATTTTTTCAAAGGATATTCCTTCGATTGTAAGAAACTGGTTAAAAGGAAATGTAGAAGAGTTTCTTCAGTTACATAACATTAATATTTCAGATATTAAGCACTTTATTGCTCATCCTGGTGGAAAAAAGGTATTAGATGCCTATGAGGATTCATTAGGCTTATCTCAAGAAATGAATGATATTTCAAGGGGAATATTAACAAAGTTTGGAAATATGTCTTCTGTGACAGTATTGTATGTATTGAAAAGCTATATTGAAAAAAAACTGGCGAACGATGGCGAGTATGGGTTAATGACGGCATTAGGCCCTGGATTTAGTTCAGAACTTATCCTATTACAATGGAGGAAGTGACATGGTATTTTGGATATTTATATCTTTACTTGCGATTCAACGGGTTATTGAATTGATGATAGCAAAACGAAATGAAAAATCGATCATTAAACAGGGAGGCTATGAAGTTGGCCATAGTCATTATAAGTACATGGTACTGATGCATGTGATGTTTTTTGTTTCCTTCCTTTATGAAGTGAGCTATTTTGACAAGGAATTATCAACCATGTATCGAATTTTACTTCCTTTCTTTTTACTTACACAAGTAGGCAGAGTATGGGTAATTTATTCATTAGGTATGTTTTGGAATACCAAAATAATGATTCTTCCTGCAAGTCAAATTCGTGTTAAAGGACCATATAAGTACCTGAAGCATCCCAATTATCTAATTGTGTCAATAGAGCTAATCATACTCCCTCTTTTCTTTTCAGCGTATTTTACGGCTATAGTATTTTCTTTGCTAAATATTATGATTTTATCAATACGCATTCCGATAGAAGAATGGGCTTTACAAGTTCACGCTGAATACCAACATATTGGTAGCAATCCATTACGTGCTATGCGAGCCTTAAAAAAAGATTGAAAATATTGATAGTTCCTGGTAAACTAATTTCATAAATGAAAATAATTATCACTATCAATTGAAGGCTGGTGAGTTAAATGCTCTCAATCTTTATTTTAACTACAATAGCTGTATATGGCTACATAATGTATTACGTACTTAAAAATATCACGAAAACTAAGAAAAATGTAGTGTAGAAACATATAAAGTCAAAATATTCAGTTGTAAAAAATAATAATCTTTACATGTGACCAGGCAAATGCCTGGTTCTTTTTATTTGGTTGTTTTCGCAAGCTTTGTTGCTTTTAAATGTTTCTCCAGTAGACTATATGAAAGCTATTTATTCGATGGTGTCCAAAAGGTGATTATAGCGTATGGCACGAGACTCCTCGAAAAATGCATTCGCATTTTCTTCGTGCGTGGGTTCTTTCGAGGATGCCCTTCAATGTCTTGCGGGAAAAGTGTGGCCAGGTGAGGCACCGCAGGAGCCCAGCTCACGAGGAGGCTCAAGGCCCCCCCGCTAAAAAGCGAATGCCAGAAGCGGGAAACCTCATGCGTAACTAAAAGCAATAAGCAACAATCTTTTAGAAAAGAGTCCTTTTATTTATGCTGTGTTAAAGCTGAATATTGATTTTGCTATTTTTTTAAGAAAAAGGTTCTGAATTATCGTAAATAGATTTAATTTTGTCAAATCAATGACTTATAGAGTAAAATACTACATATATGGGAAATAAATTGTAAGGCAAATAAGGGGACGAGACATGATTCAGACAGAAAAAGTTCACAAGATTTTAACGCAGGACGAGTTATTAAATAGATTGTCTTATTTGTATGAGATTATGAGTAAAAATGAAGATGAAGAAAATAGTTATAAGATTCTCCAGCTCCTTGACAAGCTTGATAAATCCGAGTATATGATTGGCTTCTCAGGACATTTTTCTGCAGGAAAGTCGAGTATGATTAATGAATTAATTGGAGAAAACCTGCTACCATCCAGCCCAATTCCTACGAGTGCCAATTTGGTTAAAGTAAAGACTGGGAAAGAGTATGCACGCGTGTATTACAAGGACGGTAAAATAATTGAATATCCAGCTCCATATGATTATAGTGTGATCAAATCGTATTGTAAGGACGGAGAGTCTATCCAATCTATTGAGATAAGTCATGATAACAAGCAACTACCAAAAAATGTTACCGTTATGGACACCCCAGGGATTGATTCAACAGATGATGCCCATAGAGTATCAACGGAATCAGCACTACATTTGGCGGATTTACTTTTTTATGTTATGGATTACAATCACGTTCTTTCAGAGCTGAATTTCCAATTTACGAAGGAACTCACTGATCGAAACAAGCCATTGTATTTGATTGTTAATCAAGTAGATAAGCATAAAGAGTCAGAGTTAAGCTTTACTTCCTTCAAGCAAGGGGTAGAAGAGGCATTTGAAAATTGGAATGTTGCTTATTCTGATATTTTTTATACAACATTAAAAGATAAGAATCATCCTCACAACCAGCTTCAACAGGTTAGACAATTATTACTTGATAAAATGAACCATAAGGACGAGCTCTTACTTGATGGTGTGTACCACTCAGCAAAACAAATTATTCTAGACCACATTGCTTTTTTAGATGATAAAAACGCTTTGGAAATAGAGGCATATAAAGAGGTCGTTTCGACATTATCACAAGAGGACAAGGAAGAATTCTCTCAGAAAATTCAAGTTCTTTTCAAACAAAAGGAAAGCTTAGAACAGATGCCAATTGCAGTTGAAGCTGAATTTGTTAAGGGAATTGATACAATCTTGGCAAATGCAATTTTAATGCCCTTTCAAACACGGGAAAATGCAAAACATTATGTTGAATCCGTTCAGCCAGATTTTAAGGTAGGCTTATTATTTTCTAAAAATAAAACAGAAAAAGAACGTGAAGAACGTTTGCTTACATTTTTTAATGACGTAAAAGAAAAAATGTCAACACAGGTAGAGTGGCATTTGAAAGACTTCTTGAAAAACTTTGTGACTTCATCAAATCTGACACGTTATCTATCTAATACGGATGAAGTAACCATTGAGTTCACTCCAAACGATTTACAGAACCTTGTTAAACCAGGTGCTCGGGTAACTGGAGAATATATTTTAACCTATACTGATGATGTTAGTGGTTATATTAAGAAAAAATATAAGCAACTTGCGGTTTCTCTTCTACATGGAATAATTGATAAGTTAAAAATCAATGTCGCTCAGGAAGCGGAAAAAATAAACAATGAGTTACAACAGTATCTATCTTACAAAGAGGCATTTGAAAAACTAAATGAATATGAAGAAAAACGGAAAACGACTTTAAACCATTTTGAGGATATTATCACCGGAAAGACTGAAGTCAAAACGACCCTTACTCTCCAAGAGATAGTAGCAAATGTAAATGCAGATAAGGTTGAAATCTCATCTACAGAAAAGGTCTTAAGGGAATTGCAGGAACAACTAAATGAATATACACAAGGGAAGGATATTGAGGAACATGTAAAGCCCCAAAAAGATGTAAAAGGTTCCGCTGAACAGGCAATTCTGCATCTTGAAAAGTCTAACTATCTAATAGCACCAATTACTGGTTTGTCCTTACTGGCAAAGGACATGCAAGAAAAGGCATTCCGTCTAAAGAATAAGCATTATACGGTTGCGTTGTTCGGAGCTTTTAGTGCTGGTAAATCTTCATTTGCGAATGCTTTAATGGGGAATCATGTATTACCAGTCTCACCGAATCCTACAACTGCAACAATAAATAAAATTACGTTTCCAAACGAACAACATCCACATGGTGTGGTTCTCGTTAAGATAAAATCTGCTGTGCAATTATTAGACGATATCAACCACTCGTTATATGTATTTGGAGAGAAAGCTGAAAACTTATCTAGTGCACTAGAAATCATACTGTCTATACTAAGTAATATTACTACTATTGAAGCAAAGGAAAAGCCTCATTTTTCATTTCTTAAAGCTGTTATCGATGGATATGAAAATATTTCCTCCGATTTGGACAACGTCTTGACAAGTAATATGGAAGGCTTTAATGAGTTTGTTGCGAATGAAGATAAGGCATGCTTTGTCGAATGGATTGAGTTGTACTATGATTGTCCATTAACTCGACAAGGAATTACGTTGGTAGATACTCCAGGGGCTGATTCAATTAATGCCCGACATACTGGGGTTGCCTTCGAGTACATTAAAAATGCAGACGCAATCCTCTTTGTTACGTATTATAACCATGCTTTTTCAAGAGCGGATCGCGAATTCTTGATACAGCTTGGACGAGTGAAAGATGCTTTTAGTATGGATAAAATGTTCTTTCTTATCAATGCTGCAGACTTAGCAAACACAGAAGAAGAGCTTGCTGATGTGAAAGAATATGTAGATTCACAGCTAGTCAGCTATGGAATTCGTTTTCCACGTCTCTATACGGTTTCCAGCCGAGCTGCATTGCTTGAAAAACAAAATAAAAACAGTGTGAGTGAAAGAGGAATCCTACCTACATCCGGAATAGAGCAATTCGAGAAGGATTTCCAAGCCTTTGTGATTGGAGAACTAACAGAGGTTGCTATTAATGAAGCATATATTGATATAAATAGAGCTTCAACCATATTACAGTCTTATATAGATTCTGCGAAGGAAGATAAAGATATTAAGCGGCAAAACCTACAGCAAGCTAATGAACAGCACGAACAAATTAGAAAAGTGATTGTAAGTACAGATGAACAATCCTCCTTACGTGTAGTGGATCAAGAAATTACTGAGCTTAGTTATTATATAAAACAAAGAATTTTTCTTCGTATGTCAGACATGTTTAAAGAGGCATTTAATCCAGCGACCCTTAGAGATGATGGAAGAGATTTAAAGAAGGCTTTGCAATCATGTCTTGATGAATTTTTACAATCAGTTGGTTTTGATTTGGCACAAGAAATGCGGGCAACTTCCTTACGAATCGAAACATTTCTAAAAAAACAACTGTATGGTCACCTTGATCTTTTCAATGAGAATATTAAATTAATCAATCAAAATGTAAGTATCTCAAATAGTGTTGATTATTATTTTAATTCAGTTGAATTTGAAACGGGTTTAAAAGAAGAGGATAAATCTCGCTATAAAAAAGCTCTTACCATGTTTAAGAATCCAAAATCATTTTTTGAGAAAAATGAGAAGAAAAATATGCTTGAGGAGTTTGTAGCGCTTTTACAAGAGTCTGTTTCTAATTATATTGAGGAAAATAAAACCATTCTTCAGGGGCTATATGAAAAGCAGTTTAGTCACGCATTAAACTCCATACAGAATAAAGCTTTACAGGAAATCGATGAGTATTATGATGGAGTGACAAAAATATTATCTGAGAATATTGATATTACCAAACTAGAAGGGATCCAGGAAATGTTAAGAGGATTCTTTAAAGAGCGTATCGGATGAGGTTACTATGAATAATCTCAACTATTCCAAATACCATGCATGTGCGACCTGTATAAACTTTGTTGCTTTAAGAATAGAAAAATCAATGAGATATTCTTGCTCACGCTTAGGTTATCAGACAAAACCTGAATATAAATTTAACTGTTGGGAACCGAAGCCGCATATCATCAAGCTCATGTCAAAGATAACACCGGAGGATAAGAATGAGTAATGTACATGAAGAAATTACAAAGCATTCAAAAGCACAACACCAAGTTGTAAGAACATTTGTTGAGTTGGATAATAAACGTGAGCACTTTATCGAAGAGGCTGTAACATTAGCTCAGCAGGGAAATTCTTTCTCAGTTGAAAAGATTAATAAAGTAACGGCTGAGATCAACGAATTGTCCCGAAAAGGAATTGTTCCTCAGCGAAAGTTTGTTACTGTTGAAATGGTTAAAGAGTACGTAAATCGTAAGTCACAAAACAAATAGTAAAATTGGGATAATCAACATGTCGGATTGTCATACTATTACAAAGTCTCTTGTAAAGGAGAGGGCATGTTGAAAAAGCAAGCCGATAATAGAACTACAAAATCGAAGAAGAAACAACCTGGAAAAGATACAACGCCATACCACTTTGCTTCCTATGCAGAAGTGGAAGCTGAAAAAATGAAAAGTAAGTAGAACGAAATCCCCCTTTTATAAGGGGGGTTATTTTTGGTAGGAAGATGCAAGGCGAAATCTTGTAGAAATATGGTATAATTTCTTTTATGAAGTTTTTCTAGGAGGGTATGCTATTGAAAAATCAGGTAATGTTAATTGATGGAATGGCCTTATTATTTAGATCATTTTATGCAACAGCAATGAGCGGATATTTTATGATTAATAGTAAAGGTATTCCTACGAATGGGATACATGGGTTTGTGAAACATATGATGACAGCAATTAATACGTACAAGCCTTCTCATGTTATTTGTTGCTGGGATATGGGAAGCTCAACATTTCGGACAGAGATGTATTCGGATTACAAAGCAAACCGTGGTGCTCCACCTGAGGAGTTAATCCCTCAATTTGACCTCGTAAAGGAGGTTGTTGAATCATTTGATATTCCAAACGTAGGATTATCTGGCTATGAAGCGGATGATTGCATCGGTACTCTTGCCAAACAATACAGTCAGGATTCTGAGGTCCTGATTCTTACTGGAGACCAAGATATTTTGCAGCTTCTTGATGAAAATATATCAGTCCTGCTTCTTAAGAAGGGAATCGGTAATTACGCTGAGTATACAACTACAAATTTTCTTGAGGAAAAAGGAATTCGACCTGAACAGATGGTTGATCTGAAGGCTTTAATGGGTGATACAAGTGATAATTATCCTGGAGTAAGAGGAATCGGTGAAAAAACAGCGTTGAAGTTACTACAACAGTTTGAGTCAATCGAAGGAATTCTTGAAAATGTAGAAACCTTATCGAAGGCACAGAAGACAAAAATTAAAGAAGACTTAGAAATGCTACACTTATCTAGAAAGCTTGCACGAATTCATTGTGAAGTACCTATAAGTTGTAACCTAGATGAGGCTTCAATCAAAATCAACCGTGATAAAGTCTTTGAAAAGTTCTCTGAGTTGGAGTTTAAAGGTTTAGATCAGTTTATTAGTTAATGTTATTTTCGGTATAGGAACTGCAGTTAAGAGGAAGTCTACTTGACCTCCTCTTTTTTTATTGTATATTTACAAAGTTTTCCTACTTAAGAACACTTATCTTTTTGTATTGGATTTTTTTGCAGCTTGTTCTAATTGACTTTTCGGTTCCATAGAATACTCAGTATCGGGTCCATAGCCCTGTGGGTTAACACCTCGAGGAGCTTTTCCACGATTATTACCTTTTTGTGCCATTATCGTCACCTCCATTTCGTATTATTTCCATCCTATTTTGGATTATGTCTTGAATAGAAAGTGAAGCAAACTAGGACACTAATGGTGAGGTGAACTAACGTGAATAAAGGTGTTTGTACTGCTTTATTAACAATTGGACTTGCTCAATTTTTAAAAATTCCAATAAAAATGGCCAAAACAGGCAAGTGGGATTGGAGAACAATGATTGAGACAGGTGGAATGCCAAGCTCCCATTCAGCGGGTGTTTCCTCGCTAGCGACCTTCATTGCCTTACAAAGAGGAATCACGACAATTGATTTTGCACTTTCCAGTATTTTTGGATTAATAGTCATGTATGACGCGCAAGGAATTAGACGTCAAGCTGGTGAATTAACATTAAAGGTTAACGAGATAGATGAAGAAGTGGAACGCTTAGCGGGTCAACAAGATAACCACTATCACGATCGAAATGAAAGAAGATTAAAGGAAATACTCGGACACCAACCAGAGGAGGTTCTTGGAGGTGCTTTGTTAGGAATCGCAACAGGAATAATCGGTCACTATCTAACAAAAAAATCGTAGTATTACGACAAAAAATGCGTTACTATAAATGAAAGATATGTATTTTTTTGTTGGGGATGGGGCATTTGTTCAAATTGGAAAAAAGGGTAGAGGATTATCTACAATTTTTAGCACAAAAAGGTTTTAGTTTAGGTGAGGATGCCATTGGCTTTATTTCATTTGGTCAGCATTATACTGCAGCTACAGATGACCTTGTAAATGTAGCAATTGAAATTACGCTTAAAGCTCAAAAAGAATTTGATGGTAGCTTCTTTATTTCCTTTTTGGAAATGTTAAAGGAAAATAAGGTAACCTCACGAAAAGAGGCTTATCAATTTGCTGAAAATAAAAATTTAATATAATAAAACAACCTCGGGAAACCCGAGGTTGTTTTTCATACATTTAGCCAATAGGTTGATCAATTGCCTTAGTTGTTGTTTTCGTTTTTTTAGTAGGAAGTTCTGCTAAAATCATACCGATAAAGATACATAAACATCCAATGATAGCAAAATACGTGAGTCTCTCATCTGCAAAGTAATATGCTGTAATTGCTGCAAAAACTGGTTCCATTGCGAATATAAGTGCAACTCGTGTTGGTGTTGTAAACTGCTGGAACTTCGTTTGCAATAAGAACGCAATTGCAGTAGCAAATAATGAAGTTACAATAAGTGCAAGCATTACTTCATTTTTGGATAGAATCTCAAGTGAAAATGCAGCTTTCCAATCTTCAAAAAGAAGTGAGGAAAGGATGGATAAGCCTGCAACAGTAAAGATTTGTGTAACAGTTAATAACAATGTCGGGAATAGAGATGTATACTTTCCTGTGAAAATAATATGTAATGCAAATGAAATTGCGCAGAAAAAGACAAGTACATCCCCTTGATTAACACTAAAAGTGCCAGCCATTGTCAATAAATATAGACCTACAGTTGCAATAGCAACTCCCATGACCGCATTCATTTTAGGCTTTTGTTTTAATAATAAAAATGAAAACAATGGTACTAATATAACACTCAAGCCAGTGATAAATCCAGCTTTTGATGAGGTTGTATACAGTAATCCAATGGTTTGCAAGGCATAACCACCAAACAACCAAACACCCATAATAAATCCGGATAACAGTAATTTTTTGTTAATAGCCCGTAATTGATCTCGATAAAATAGGACAAGCCATATGAATAGAAATAACCCTGCAATAAAAAAACGTATTCCGTTAAAGGTCATAGGCTCTAAAAAGGATATTGCATTTTGAACAAGAACAAACGTTGATCCCCAAATTAACGCTACAAACAAAAGACTTATATCTGCAATAAGTGATTTCTGCAAGTTTCTCCTTCCTTTACCTTTAATTTTTTCTGATACCTTGTCTAGCTAACTCATCAGCGACTTTATTTTGACTACTTGGAATCCATTTCATAAAAAAGAGGTCTAATTCCTTTGATAAACCTAATGCCTTTTCAAGAAGAGGTGCAAATTTTTTATTTTTAACATACTCCTTAGCGATGGCCCGGTCTACTAGTTGAGAATCTGTACGAAAGGAAACAACTTTATAGCCATTCTCAATACAAATCTCAAGTCCTTTTAGTAGTGCGTAGTATTCGGCTTCATGATTCGTCATAGTCCCAAGTGGAATAGAATGTTTTTCAGGGTTCCCATTTCCTTTTATAAAAACTCCAGCCCCCGATGGTCCAGGATCTCCAGCACTAGCTCCATCAATATATACTTCAATCATTCAAGTTTCCTCCAATTATGAAGACTATATAGCAGTTTATCACATTAATATGGTGCAGTGAAAGATAAAATGATGCAAAAATGGTAATTGCATAAAAAGAGGATGCCCAACTAACATCCTCCATTATGAATGACTTGCTTTTTGTTTATGAAATGATTTTGCTATATACATAAATGGTGTATCCATGACTGCTACTAACCATTTAATTAAGTAGGTTGTTAAGAATATCTCAATCCACACTTCAAATGGATATACACCAATAAACGCAACACTTGTAAAGATAAATGTATCTAACAGCTGACTTATCATTGTACTACCATTATTTCGTAACCAAAGCTGACTGTCTTTAGGAAACATACTTTTAATCTTCGCGTAAATGAGAACATCGGTATATTGACTAATAATAAATGCAAGTAAACTTCCTATTGCAATCCTTGGTAGTAATCCGAATATAGTTTGGAGTGAGCCTTGTGCAATATCCACTTCATGTGGCTTAAAGAGTAGTACAAATTGCATAATGATTGTCATCGCAAGTAGAGTGAAAAAGCCGAGCCATACTCCTTTTTTGGCCTCATCTTTGCCATACTTCTCGTTTAAAATATCTGTTACTAAAAAAGATGTACCATACATGATATTCCCAAGAGTAGCCGTCAAACCAAATAATTCAACAGTCTTTACAACTTGTAAATTGGCAACAACTGTAGAAAATCCAATCCAAACAAATAATCCAGACTTACCAAACATTCTGTAAATCGAAAGAACTAAAATAAAATTAACAATAGCAAATATAAACCAGAGTGTTTCGTTAAACATAGTATTCCTCCTATAGTTTTGATAACGCGGGAGTTCCCGAACCGCGACAGGCCATCATTTAATTGTCAAAGATATATTATAATACGCTTCGTATAAAACGGAAAGAACAAAACCGAGATTGTCGATGTAAACTAAAGAGTAAAGAGTGTATAATGAGGTAATAATTAGGAAAAATGTAGGTAATTGATCCTTCTATAGAAGGGGCATAATGGTTTGCAGGAATGGTCAATAAAAATTGATGATGAATGGTACAGATTTAATGAAAAATTATTACCAATAAGAATATCGTTTTAAGCTATATTTAGATAAATTTCAGATTGAGAGGATGGTTTGAGATGAAACTTAAACTGGAATGGACATATAAAACTCCAAAAAATCAGGAGATTACGTTATATTCAGATGAAGTTTCCGTAGAAGATGCATTGCGTATTGCAGAAGATTTTGAACGAACAGGGAGAACGAAGGACCTCGTTTTTTATGATGAACGCCACACAAAATGGACAAAAAAAGAACTATTAAAGCTTATTAAGCAGACTGAAACAGAACCGCAGGATATCATCGCTTATTTTGATGGCGGATATGAGGTCCATTCAGGCAAGGCTGGTTTAGGGGTTGCCATTTATTATTCTCAAGGAAAAAAACTATATCGGGTCAGAGTAAATGGAGTTTTTGAGGAAATGGAATCAAACAATGAAGCAGAATATGCTGCTTTTTGGCTGATGTTAAATACATTAGAGGAATTAGGGGTACAACATTCAACAGTCACATTTAGAGGTGATTCCCATGTTGTTCTAAACCAATTATCAGGAGACTGGCCATGTTTTGAGGAAAATTTAAACAGATGGCTAGACCGAATTGAAGAGAAAATCAAGAAGTTAGATATTTTACCGATATATGAACCGATTGCTAGAAAACAAAACACCGAAGCCGATAAACTGGCAACCCAAGCATTAGAAGGAACAATAGTTTCAAGTAAATATGAAATTAAAGGTTAAGTAAATAAGCCTACTCAACATAATCATTAATTATATAGTGAAACGTCACTCAGCTGGTTTTGAAAAGAAAGCAAGGGGTGTTGAGTGGCGCTGTTAAGTAGAGATCACTGCCACTTAGACAGAAAGAACTAAGAAAGACTAAGAGAGAAATAAAACAGGAGTTGATTAAAAAATGGATCGGAAGAAGCTTTTATTGGAGGTTGGTGAAGTATTAGATACGTATTGCCAAGATTGCTTTGTAAAGGAATTCTTTCGGAAGGAGCGCGGGAAGCGTTATGCTCAATCCTTTTGTATAAAAAACTGTACTGTAGGGGAAAAGCTGAAAGAATATGGTCGGAAATTATCATAGGTGTTATCGCTAAGCAATTTTCTTGTTGAATTTGTAAAGAATGCTTAGCGATGGCAGTCCTGATCTAACTTACTTTCTTACTTTATGAGAGCTTGAAGTAGGGTTTTATGCATCAAAAAAGGCTGATGGTAACATCAGCCTTGATTATTCATTCTTATCATGAAATAAAAAGAATTATAGTTTTACAACGTTAGCTGCTTGAGGTCCACGGTTTCCTTCAACAACTTCAAAAGAAACTTCTTGACCTTCTTCTAAAGATTTGTAACCTTCGCCTTGAATAGCAGTGAAGTGTACGAATACATCGTCTCCGCCTTCAACTTCGATAAATCCAAATCCTTTTTCGTTGTTAAACCATTTAACTTTACCGTTTTGCATTATGCATTTCCTCCTAATACCTTCAGCACAGTCGTGCTCCGAAAAGATTTTTATCAAATAGCCACTTATATATGTATCTTCTAAATTATCAAGCTAGGAAAAGATTACAAAATTTTTAGCTAAATGATGATTTTAATATACAATACAGGACTTTGTTAAGTCAAGGAAATAAAGGGTTTTTTAAGCATATATGGAAAAAATTAATGGGGCATAGGAAACATTTTTTTTCAAGAATATGTCATATAGTTTCATAAGTAAATTGTAATTGAGAGATTTCCAATTTTTGATATAATAGTATAAACTATGGTAATTTGGAGAGATGCTAGATGACGAAGCTAAATGGCTGTGAATCGATATATTTACAATCTCAAGAGCTAGATTCAATCATTGAACAACTTGACAGCGACTACAGTATTGTTGATTCAAAAAAACCAAAGCCGACCATACCATTTGTTACAGCTCAGCTAGAGGATGCAATTAATCAAGTAGAAGAGATCTTTATAAATGTAAAAAAGCATAATGTGATACCGTTAACAGAAATTAAAGATACGATTATCCCTATTATACAAACAGCTTCTGAAATACCACAGATTTTCCATTTGTTTTATCAACTTCAATCGGCTGACGATTATACCTACCGACATAATCTTGGAGTCGGAGTGATTGCAACATTAATTGGAAAGTGGCTATCATTACCTGAGCCAATATTAACAGAGTTAACAATTGCAGCTACACTTCATGATATTGGAAAAACCAAGATACCTCCAGAAATTCTAAATAAACCAGATAAATTAACGCAAGCAGAATATGAAATTATTAAAAAGCATACAATTTACGGATACGAATTATTAAGTAATTCCAAAGATATCAGTAGGGAAGTCAGTCTTGTTGCTTTACAGCACCACGAGAGAGAAGATGGAAAAGGGTACCCATTTGGAGTAAGTGGAAATAAAATAAGCTACTTGTCAAGAATTGTAGCAGTTGCAGATGTGTTTCATGCAATGTCTTCAAATAGAGTCTATCATGATGCAACGCCATTCTATCAAGTAATTCGTCAAATGAATGAAGATATGTTTGGTAAGCTTGACGGAACCATTTTAGTGCCTTTCTTACAGCGAATTATGAATACATTAGTTGGTCATCAAGTACTACTAACGGATGGCAATGAGGGTATTATTAAATTCCTTAATCCGTACGATTTACTGAATCCACTTGTAGAAGTAAATGGTGAAATTGTGGATTTATCTACACGAAAGTTCATACAAATCGAACGAGTTTTATCAGATTAATCATTTAAAATAATAGACCAATTGATGGAGGTAGTTTTCATGTACCGTTTCGGCTATAAAGGGCAAGAAATTATTATACGGTTCACCTCTCATGCAAGTAATAGTAACAAGGAGTATGTGTATAAAAAGATAGCTTCCATTTTAGATGAAATTATTGGGGCAGATAATGGTACGTCCTTTATTGTAGAGGATGATAAGAGAAGATTAGTGGTTGGTGAGATACAAAAAGGGGAACTGATCGTTATCTCAATTCAACATATTGTAGAAACTACACAAATTTTTATAGAAAAGAAAAGTAGTTAAAGCCATCAATATCATGGCTTTTCTTTTTTTACAGGTTAGTGAAAATGTTGTCCCTCCAACACCATTTACTTATATTTCTATTATTAATTTCAGATATACATAGATTGTATGTGATAAAATAGTTGTACTATATTTGTATGTGATAGAGTGAAAAGAGGATCGATTATGAAGGTCATTATTGCAGAAAAACCGGACCAAGCTATGAAGCTAGCTGCTCCGTTTCGAAATAAAAAGTCACAAGGCTATATTGAAGTTGCTCCAGACCCACTTTTTCCAAAGGGGGCTTATTTTACATGGGCAGTTGGACATATTTGTGAATTGCTACCACCAGAGGAATATAACCCTGCTTGGAAAAGCTGGAGAATTGATACCCTACCAATTATTCCAGAAAAGTTTACATATCGGGTGATGAGGTCAAAGTCAAAACAGTTTACAATTATAAAAAACTTAATTCGTAAATCAGAAGTGACTGAAATCATACACGCAGGGGACGCGGGACGCGAAGGAGAGTTAATCATTCGTAATATTATAGAAATGTCAAACGTTTCTAAGCCAATAAAACGCCTTTGGATATCTTCTTTGACTGAGAAAGCAGTAAGGGAAGGTTTTAGTAATTTGCGTTCCGAACAAGAAACAAGAAACTTATATTATGAAGCCAAGTCACGAGCGGTTGCAGATTGGATTGTAGGAATGAACGCTTCTAGGGTATATACTTTATTGCTAAAACAAAAAGGGATTACTGATGTTTTTTCAGCAGGAAGAGTACAAACTCCTACTTTGGCTTTAATTGTTAAGCGAGAAAAGGAAATCGCCAATTTTAAATCTGAACCTTTCTGGGAAATCTTTGCTAAATTTAATATAGAAGGAAAGCAGTTTGAAGGAAAGTGGCATAAAGATAATGAATCGCGTGTAGATAACAAGGAAACTGCTGAGAAAATTGCAGCGTTTTGTACGGATAAACCTACAGAAATCTTAGACGTGGAAACTGAAAAGAAAGAATACCAACCTCCTTTATTATTTAACCTTTCAAACTTACAAGCAACAGCCAATAAGGCGTTTCGTTTTTCACCAAAGAAAACCTTAGATGTTGCTCAAAGTCTATACACTAAAGGCTTTATCTCTTATCCACGTTCTGATTCAAGCTATCTTACAAAAGGTGAAGCGTATACGATCCCAGATATTTTTTCTAAACTAGAAAAATTAGACGATTATAAGATGTATTTTCCAACTCCTATTTCATCAATACTCACAAATCCTCGCTATGTAAATGAAAAAAAGGTTACTGACCACTATGCTATCATTCCAACAGAGCAGGTTCCTAATCCGGCAGTGCTCTCAGGTGATGAAAGAAAAATTTATGATCTAATAGTAAAGCGATTAATTGCAGCACATTACCAGCCAGCGATTTTTCATTATACGACCGTTACGACTTTGGTAGACAGACGAGCTCATTTTAGTACAAAGGGGAAAGTGAAATTACAGGAGGGCTGGAGAAAAGTCATTTTTGATACAGACTCAAAAGAAGATGATGTTATCTTGCCTCCACTTACGAAAGGTGAAGCGGGTGTTGTTGAAGAGAGTTATACAAAAGAGGGGAAAACGCAACCACCAAAACGATATACAGAGGGGCAGTTAATTACCTTGATGAAGACAGCAGGCAAGCATATCGAGAATGATGAACTCGAAAAAATACTAGCTAAAACAGAAGGACTTGGCACGGAAGCTACTAGAGCTGGGATTATTACCATGCTCAAGCAACGAAATTATATAAGAGTTGAGAAAAACCAGGTGTTTGCCACTGAAAAAGGAATTCTACTTATTGACGTTATCGGTGAAAAGATTTTAGCATCTCCAGAGATGACAGCTAAGTGGGAGCAAAGATTACACGAAATTGGACAAGGGGAAGCGTCTCCAAGTTCGTTTATAACACAGACAAAGAAATTGTCACAAAAAATTGTTGATGATGCCAAGGAACAAAGTGGTAGCTGGGATTTATCGAATGTAAATAAAGAAGATTTTAGCTCTCAAAAGAGACAAACAACGAATAAAGACATTGGAACAGTGGTTGGTTCCTGTAAGAAGTGTAACGGACAGGTCATAAACAAAGGTAGCTTCTATGGATGTTCAAACTATAAGACAAATGGGTGTCAATTTACACTGTCTGGAAAAATTTTAGGGAAAACAATCTCCAAAACGAATATTGAGAAATTGTTAACCAAAAACAAAACCAATTTAATCAAAGGATTTAAAAAGGGTGGCAAGTCTTTTGATGCTTTCCTTGTATGGAACGACACTACAGGAAAAGTAGAGTTTGAATTTCAAACAACTCCTTCAAAGGGCAACTAAAATGTTGTCCTTTTGCATATATGCTTTAGACTTATTCAAATTTCGTAGTATATACGTTATTTAAATTTTCTGGCAATAGTATTGAGCATATTATTCTTTCTATGTATAATGAGAGGAAAATACTGTTACTACGTGTTCTTAGAGCCACATAGTTAAATGATGGAGGAAGCAAACATGACAAAAACTATAGAGGATTATTCATTAACAGAGGTAATGCAGAAGATTGAAGAAATCCTCAATCAAAATCCAGGGCCAATCGAAGGATTACAAGCAATTTATCAATATAACATTACTGGTGATGAAGAAGGTACTTATCAGCTACACCTTGCAAATGGTCAAGCAAAGGTTATAGAAGGCTCAGAATCAGAAGCAAATTGTACGTTAATTATGTCTCTAGGAAATTTTCGACAGTTTTTATTAGGTAAACTGAATGGTACTGCTGCATTTATGTCAGGTAAATTAAAAATTAAAGGTGACATAGGAAAAGCAATAAAGATGGAAGGCATTTTACGTCAGTATAATGTAAAAGAATACTTGTAGCAATCAAACGATGGGGCTAGTGCTTCATTGTTTTTTACTGTTATAATTTTGTAGGAACAAAAGGAGGCGAATATATTGAAGGAGTTTAATTGGCATATAGCTGCCGAAAAAGAATGGGATGAACGAGCAACTTTTTGGAGTAAGCAAAGCCAACAGATGTGGAGTACAGGGAGTCGCTCAAGTATCATCCCTTTTTTAATGGAATACTTGCAGGATAACTCGATAATTCTGGATGCTGGCTGTGGGGATGGTTATGGTTCCTATTTGCTGAATCAACAGGGATATCAGGTAGTAGGTGTAGACATTTCTGCAGAAATGATTGACAAGGCCAATACTAGACATCAAACTAATACACTTACATTCATGCAAAGTGATATAACTCAACTCCCCTTTGAAGACGAAACTTTTTCTGGAGTTATGGCTATAAACTCTCTTGAATGGACAGAACAGCCTTTACGTGCAATAAATGAAATCAAAAGGGTAACCAAGACGGGTGGTATATTTTGTATTGGCTTTCTAGGTCCTACTGCAGGTCCTAGGCAACATGCGTACCGGCGCTTATACGGTGAATCAGTAATTTGTAATACAATGATGCCATGGGAATTAGAATTATTAGTTAGTGAAAACGGGTGGAGTGTCAATGATGGCAAACCTGTTTACAAGGCAGCAGTATCAAGTGAAACTGCAAGGGGGTTGCCAAAGGAATAAAAGCAGGCATTGTCTTTTATGTGGATATTTATTTTACGCAAGGAGTAGGTTTTGAGAGGTATATAGATCACATTCGAAGGTAATTTTCAAATTTAACAGGGGTATACCAGTTTCATAATAGAAAAAGTGTCTCAATGGTAATGTCGTACCTTATGAGACACTTTTATTATGTAGCAAACTTATTCCCAATTATAGGGAGTTTCTTGGTAGACGTAATAGTTTAACCAATTTGCAAATAATAGGTTTGCATGTGATCTCCAAGAATGTACAGGCGTATTTTCAGGATTGTTCTTTGGAAAATAATTCACAGGAGGATGAATGTCTATTCCTTTGGCTAAGTCTCTTTCATACTCCTCCTTGAGAGTAGTCACATCATATTCAGGATGTCCTGTTAAAAAAATTTGTTTTCCATCATTTGAAGTAGCAAGGCATACACCGGCTTCATCAGATACAGACAAAATAGTTAAGTTCTTTTTTTTGTTCAAGTCATCAAATGACACATCGGTGTACCGTGAGTGAGGTACGTAATATAAATCATCGAAACCACGAACCAGTTTTACATCCTTTGTAAGTAATCGATGACTAAATACACCTGAGCATTTTTTAGAAAGAGGGTATTTATTAATTCCAAAATGATAATATAACCCTGCCTGTGCTCCCCAACAAATATGTAAAGTAGATGTTACATTTGTTTTTGACCACTCCATGATTTCTATTAGTTCACGCCAATAATTAACTTCTTCAAATGAAAGGTGTTCAATCGGGGCTCCAGTAATAATCATTCCATCATATTTTTTATGTTTAATAGAAGAGAAGTTTGTATAAAACTTTTCTAAATGGTTTTTCCCAGTTGTCTTAGCTTGGTGAGTTTCTGGAAATAAAAATGTAATATTTATTTGCAATGGGGAATTTCCAAGTAGTCGTAATAACTGAGTTTCCGTTCTCTCTTTTTCTGGCATTATATTTAGTATTAGGATGTTTAAAGGTCGTATATCCTGTCGATAAGCTCTATCTTCATCCATTATAAATATATTCTCATTTTCTAAGATTTCTTTTGCAGGTAGATCACGAGGTATATTAATAGGCACTATTTATCAACCCCTAAGTATATGTTGTGTATATTAGAAATTTTACAACAATTCAAACATTATTATCAATTGAAAAGTTTTTAGTACTTTAAAAGGATAAATCCCATTTTTTTATTGGAGGAAGTTGCGACTATATAGTCGGATGAGTTCAGCTAATTAATTTGAAAAGAAAAATCCCTTTTCAAATTAAAGTTTCGCTTTGCCCCACCAAAAGTAGCAGAAATCCCACCTTGCTGGCGGGAACTGCTACTAATGGTCCGATAAGCTCAACTAATTAATTTGAAAAGAAAAATCTCTTTTCAAATTAAAGTTTCGCTTTATACTTTCTAGGTCTATAAGGTAATATATAAATGTTGAGGAAATTTTTAACGATAGTCTGTATTAAAGCTCAGTGTTGATTTTTACAACTTTGTTGATTGCGCGTAAGGTACGGCTCCTCGAAAATGCATTCGCATTTTCCTTCGTGCGATGAAATATCAAGGAAGCTTATCAATGTGCAGCGGAAATCAACAGCAAAGTTTAACAAAGCCTAACGAAAATTAGTAAAACTTGGGGGATGCATACATGGATCTATCAACAAAGGTAAAGTCTGATATTGAAATTGCACAAGAAGCTACAATAAAGCCAATAAAAGATATTGCTCAGAAACTTGATTTACATGATGAAGAGTTGGAACCCTATGGACATTACAAAGCAAAAATTTCCTTGGATGTACTAAAACGACTTGAAACAAAGAAAGATGGAAAGGTCATCCTTGTTACATCAATTAATCCTACACCTGCAGGTGAAGGGAAGTCTACCATTACGGTTGGACTTGGACAAGGCTTTTCAAAGATTGGCAAAAAGGCAATGATTGCGATGAGGGAACCATCCTTAGGTCCGACAATGGGAATTAAAGGTGGAGCAACCGGTGGTGGGTATTCTCAGGTAATACCGATGGAGGATATTAACCTTCATTTTACTGGTGATTTTCATGCGATTACGACGGCAAACAACACATTATCCGCACTTATAGATAATCATATACACCAGGGGAACCAGCTGCAAATAGATGTTAGACGAGTTGTTTGGAAACGGGTTGTCGATTTAAATGATCGTGCTTTAAGACAGGTGATTATAGGACTTGGGGGACCTATTCAGGGTATTCCACGTGAAGATGGTTTTGATATTACAGTAGCCTCAGAGATTATGGCAATCTTCTGTCTTGCGACGGATTTGCAGGACTTAAAGAAAAGATTGTCTCGTATTGTTGTTGCTTATAACATACATAGAGAGCCGGTTACAGTTGCAGATCTTGGAGCAGAGGGGGCACTTACTCTTTTACTAAAGGATGCATTAAAGCCGAATTTGGTTCAAACTCTAGAGCACACACCTGCACTCATTCATGGGGGTCCGTTTGCAAATATTGCACATGGGTGTAATTCAGTTATTGCTACGAAAATGGCGGCTAAATTAGCTGATTATGTAATCACTGAAGGTGGATTTGGTGCAGATTTAGGTGCTGAGAAATTTTTAAATATAAAAGCTAGGTTTGCAGGTATTAAACCAGAAGCGGTTGTAATCGTGGCAACGATTCGTGCGTTAAAAATGCATGGTGGTGTTGCGAAAAGTGATTTAACTCAAGAAAATGTAGAAGCCTTAACAAAAGGCCTTTCAAACTTACAAAAGCATATAGAAACGATTCAAGCATTTGGGTTACCATTCGTTGTAGCCATTAATCAATTTGTGACTGACTCCAAAAGTGAAGTGGATAAAATTGAAAAATGGTGCGCTGATAACTCATACCCTGTTGCACTTGCACAAGTGTGGGAAAAGGGAGGGGAAGGTGGCGTTGAGCTTGCGAAAAAGGTACTTGACGTAATTAAAAAAGTAGAAAATAATTTTGCACCACTTTATGATGTTTCGTCTTCAATTGAGGATAAGGTAAAAACTATTGCAAAAACCGTTTATGGTGCTAAGGATGTAGAGTTTAGCACGAAAGCACAGAAGCAAATGGTAGATTTTGAAAAATTCGGATGGAATAATCTTCCGATATGCATGGCGAAGACACAATACTCACTTTCTGACAACCCAACATTACTTGGAAGACCAACAGATTTTACAATCACGATAAGGGAATTTAGACCTTCCATTGGAGCTGGATTTATTGTCGCTCTTACAGGAGATGTTATGACGATGCCCGGCTTACCAAAGGTACCTGCCGCACTTAAAATGGATGTTAATGAGGAAGGAAAAGCTGTTGGACTTTTTTAAAAGGTCTTTCAAAGAGCCACCAAATGATAAGCTTCGAATCTCTGCGTATTGTAGACCCAAATAGAAAGTATACCTAGTATATTTGCTTGCGTCTAGTAGACTATTCAAGGAGGTGAATTCCTCAGCACAAGGTAGCGAAGAAGTAAATTTCAACGTAGTTACCTCGCTACAGTCCTTGAGGTTGTCGTTCCTTGATCTTCTTGCTTTTCGATTCGTCGACTTTTTTAGAACATGCACTTTAAGGAGAATACGAATTATGTTTGATCCTACTGTTTTTGATAATCTAAAAGTTGTCATCGAAGGAGCCCTGTACGATTTAGATTTAGATGGTGACCTTACTATCACTGATCGTAAGGATGAGCTTGAATTAGCCACAATGGCTAGGCACTATCGAATAACCTTTACAAGAAAAGATTACCATGCAGACCGTATTAATGCTTATATTGATTTAACATTTGATTTATATAATTTAGCTACAGAGTTACAGAGCATGTCGGATAGAAGACCCGGATGTAAGCTGGAAATTGGTTTTATCGTTGATATAAAAACGCTGGATGTTTGTTCAACGATTCCGATAATTTTAGAGAAAATCTGGGGAGAAACTCGAACTATTCAGCAAGAAATCTCATTCGATTATAATGCTAATAATAAGTATACAAATAATATTAAAATTATTTTCAATCGCTTACTGTATGAAGACAATGTCGATGATCTCCTTGAAATGCTTGAATATCTACTTGTCTCTCTACAACAGATAAATAATGTGACGTCAAACTAGGGATGCCGAACGCATCCCTTCAAAATTAGGCCACACATTTTCTAATATAAGGAAGAAAATAGTATCCGTTTTCAACATTGAAATACATATGTATATAATATAAATAAAATTAGTACTTATATGTTTTTAAAGGGGGGTAGAAAATGAATAGAATTGCTTGGGTAACAGATAGCACTGCATTTCTAGATGATGAGTTAAAAAATAATGAAGATATATTTGTCATACCAATGACGATTTTTTTTGACGAGGAAGAGTATTTGGATGGTGTTACAATCACACCTTCTCAATTTTTTGAACGATTAAAAACATCGAAAACAGTACCAAAGACATCACAACCTTCAATTGGTAGTTTCGTTGAAATATATAATAGTCTTGAAGGGAAATATGATCATATAATTTCAATTCATGTTTCTGAAAAGCTTAGTGGTACAGTTTCTTCTGCAAGACAAGCTGCAGAAATTGTTACTATTCCAGTAACTGTTATCGATTCAAAAATCTTAACTTACCCGATGTCTGTACTTATAAAAGAGGGTATTAAAGTATTAAAGACTGGTGGCTCTCCTTCGGAAATAGAAAAGCATATGATGGATTTAGCAAATCGAATCGAGACCTATGTGTTAATTGGTAGTCTCGAACAATTACATCGAAGTGGAAGAATGAACACTGCACAATATTATTTAGGAAGTATGTTACAAATTAAACCAATCATTACAATTCAAGATGGCGCTCTCTCTGTAAAGGAAAGGGTAAGGTCTGAAAATAAGGCAACAAATAAGATATTTAACTATCTTAAAGATGCCGTTTCCAAACATTCAATTGAAGAAGTGTACCTTTTATATGGATTGCGTGATTCAAAGGCAAAAGAATGGGAGAAGAGCATAAAGGAGTTTGCCAATCAATTATCAATTGGTGCTTATCCACTAGGAGTTGCTCTTGGAGTACATGCCGGGGAAGAAACAATCGGAATAAGCTGGATAAATAAACAAAAATAGTTTTCTATTTCATTAACACATATTGAACTTTTGTTGGAGAAAGTGAAACAACAGCAGTTATTTGATAACCGATACTCACAAACTGTGACATCGTTTCCGCACAGTTTGGATGGGGTGGTTCAGTGGGAGCATGAAGGCTCTTTTGTAGCTGAAGAAATTGGTTTGTTACTGGGTTACATGTAATAAATACGATATGACGACCATACCACGCTGTTCCAATCTCCCGGTAGGTTCTATAATTATTATGCATATTTGTTTGACCACCTTTTTTAGCTGGATTCTTCCAGCTTTTTTGTTTTTGAACATTTAAGTAAGTACATAAAATTATCATTCCTAGTTTATGCACTCTTTTCGAAATCCGCTACATATACGAAAAAAGTGCAGTAAAATCGGAATATGGTACAATGGAAAACGAAAGTAAAATCAACGGGGGTTCGTATGACTACTACTAAACAAGAAGCGATTGAAGCGACAATTAGTTTTGTAAAGAGCATATTGGAAAATGATAGCAGCGGTCATGATTGGTGGCATATTGAGAGAGTACGTAAAGTAGCACTACAAATTGGTGAAAAAGAAAAGGCCAATCTTTTTATTGTTGAATTAGCAGCTTTGTTACACGATATTGCTGATGAAAAACTAAATCACTCAGAAGAAGAAGGACTTACAAAAGTATCTAATTGGCTTTCTTCATTAAATATATCTGAACAAGATCAAAATGAAATTATTGAAATCATATCGACTATGTCCTTTAAAGGTGGAAATCGACCTCCTGTGAGAACAATAGAAGGAAAAGTTGTTCAGGATGCAGACAGGTTAGATGCAATTGGCGCTATTGGAATTGCGAGAACCTTTGCATATGCAGGATCGCATGGTGATCTTATTTACGACCCGAATCTTCCTTTTCGGGAAAATATGACAAAGGAAGAATATCGAAATGGGAAATCAACTGCTATTAATCATTTTTATGAAAAATTACTATTATTAAGAGAAACCCTTAATTCAGATACGGCTAAGGAAATTGCGAAGGAAAGGCATGAGTTTATGTTACATTTTCTAGAACAATTTTACAAAGAATGGAATGGACAGTTATGAAGCTTTTAACGGTAGAAAATTTAGCTAAGAGCTATGCTGAGAAATTATTGTTTGAAGACATATCCTTTAGTATCACAGATAATGAGCGAATTGGGATTATTGGAGTAAACGGTACCGGAAAATCAACATTATTAAAAATCATTGCAGGTGTAGAAGAGGAAGACAAGGGTGAAATAACTCATTCTAAAGGGTACACGATTAGCTATTTGTCCCAGCAACCTGATTTTTCGAATAATAATACTGTATTAGATCAGGTATTCCAAGGCAATACACCTTTGTTACGATTATTAAAAGAATATGAAGTGGCACTCATTCAAATTGAGAAGGAACCAATGAATTCTGTTTTTCAAGAACGATTATATGAGTTGCAACAAAGGATGGATGCTGCAAACGCATGGGAGGCAAATTCCAATGCAAAAGCTGTCTTATCAAAGCTTGGGATTACACAATTCACACAAAATGTAATGGAATTATCTGGTGGACAGAAGAAGAGAGTAGCGCTTGCTCAAAGTTTAATTGAGGTCCCCGATTTACTTATATTAGATGAGCCAACAAACCATTTAGATTATGAGACAATTAAGTGGTTAGAGGATTATCTAGGGAAATATAATGGAGCATTATTAGTCGTTACCCATGATAGATATTTTCTTGACCGTGTAACAAATCGTATCATTGAACTTGATCAAGGTAAGTTATACAGCTATACAGGAAACTATAGTAGTTTTTTAGAAGCAAAAGCGCTTCGAATTGAACAAGAACATGCATCTGAATTAAAACGTCAAAACTTGTACCGACGAGAATTAGCTTGGATTAGACGTGGTGCGAAAGCCCGAACAACTAAACAAAAAGCTCGTATCAAACGATTTGATGAAATTGAGAATGCAAGAACAACGACTTCGAATGAATCAGTCGATATCTCAATCGGTGGCAGCAGACTTGGCAAAAAGGTTATTGAACTTAAAAACATCACAAAAAGCTTTAATGGTACCACAATCTTAAAGGATGTAAATTTGCTTGTAAAACCTGGTGATCGAATTGGCATTGTTGGGAGAAATGGAACTGGTAAATCAACACTTCTGAATATTATCGCAGGTCGAACACAGGTTGACATAGGTGAGATTGAAATAGGACAAACTGTGAAGCTAGCTTATTATACTCAAGAAAGTGTTGATATGGACCTAAATCAACGAATGATTGAATATATTAAGGAAACAGCTGAGGTAATCCATACTTTAGATGGCAAGATGATTTCTGCTGCTCAAATGCTTGAACGTTTCTTATTTCCTATGCATACACATGGGACGCCTATTCGTAAATTATCTGGTGGGGAGAGAAGAAGACTCTATTTACTGAAAATCATTATGGGGGAGCCAAACGTGCTTTTACTTGACGAACCGACTAATGATCTTGATACACAAACATTAACAGTGTTAGAGGATTATCTAGGGGATTACTCAGGGGTAGTTATTACTGTTTCACATGACCGATATTTTCTGGATAAAGTAACAGATCATCTCTTAATTTTTGAAGAAGGTAACAAAATCACTTCGTACTATGGTGATTATTCCGATTATTTAGAGGAAAATAATGAAGCACTTCTAAAAGCTCAAAAGGAAAAACCAAGTAAACCTATTCATGAGGAAACTGTTAAAGCAAAAAAGAAAAAGCTTTCATATAAGGACCAACTTGAATGGGAGCAAATTGAGGATAAAATTCTTGCCCAAGAAGAAAAGGTGGCTCAATTAGTTACTGAAATAGAAAGTGCGGGTAGTGATTATCAGAAAGCACAAAAGGCGATAGATGAGCATGCAAAGGAAACAGAAGTACTCGAACAATTGATGGAAAGATGGTCTGAGCTCTCTGAGCTTGTAAATGAATAAGGAGCAAAAGCGCAAGCGACTTGGAAGAGGAACGTCAACTATGATCCGCCACGTCCTGTGCAAGTCCGACAAGCAAATGTTCTGTGGCAAAAAAGTCGCTCTTTGACTTTTCTTGCCACAGGTTATTTGACCTCGAGTTACTTAAAGCAAAGCTTTGAGCAAGATAATCGCAGAAGCCATTCAGGGTGAAAACTGGCTATGCGCTGGAGCTGAACGTGGATAGACCTAATGGAAAGTTATCACAACAGTAAGTTTATATAGTTTTCCATAACAAAATAAAAATGGCTCGGCATATGCCGAGCCACTCAATTACAATCGTTTTGCACCCAAATATCGGGCTTTCCAATAATTCATGTTCAAGTCATCCACACTAATACCGCTACTTGAATCTGCATGAACAAATTTATTATTTCCAATATATACCGGCATGTGAAGGTCCAGGTTTATAGGTTTCAAAGAAGACCAGGTCACCTACACTTGGCTTATTAACGCGATTTCCTTGGCTCCATATTCCACTAACTGTGCGTGGAAGACTGACTCCTTTCTGGGCAAATACATACTGTAAAAATCCACTGCAATCGAAGCCACTAGGAGACTCCCCACCCCAGACGTATGGCACACCTATATAATTCATGGCAACTGAAATAACACTTGTATTCACTGAAGCTACTTTTTCTGTATCAGTAGTAGTTTCTGAATTTGAAAGATTATTCGTATTGACCTTTACAACTCTTGTTTTAATTGTTGGGCCTTTCACATTAATATTTTTCATGATATGGTCAATCGTTTCTTCTGTGGCTAAACCGTTTGCTTCTAATTTGTATTTTGTTTGGTATGCCTTTACACTTTTTTCGGTGAACTCACCAAAGATTCCATCCACTAATCCGAAATAATAATTGAGCTTCTGAAGTTTACTTTGTAATTGCTCGACTTCAGGCCCCTCATCACCAACAGTAAAAAAAGGTGGCTTTGGTTGTAAAATCACTTTGTTTAGCATTTCTAGTGTTTTTGAACCCGCAATTCCATCAGCTTTTAGATTATACAGTTCTTGAAATCGTTTAACAGCATCCTGTGTACTAGGTCCAAAATGGCCATCGATAGTATCAAAGTAAAAGTTCAATTTTTTTAATTCGAATTGAAGGAATCTTACCGAATAACCAGTATGCCCATATCTTAGTATCTGGTTAGTGTCAAATTGATAATTTTTATCTAGTAAGGGATCTAAATTTTGTTGTTGTTCTGATGCGTCAGCCACAAGTGGAGCGCCAAAGAAAAATCCTGCTGCTACAGATGTAACAAATAATGCTTCACGTGTTCCATAGCGTTTTTTCATAAAGTATCCTCCTTGGTGTCGTGCAGGGATAGAATTTGTGAGGAAGTTTTCGTAAGCCTTGTTGCCGATAAGAGCTATGGAAAGGATGAATTACTGATTCAAAAAGTCTATGTATTACTAGTCAAAGAATAATTGTACAACATTACATGCGAAAACAGCCTATAAAAATCAAATTCAATTTAATGATATTTAGCCCCAAAAATGATTATGACAAAAATACAGAAATTTAGGAAATAAGTGCTAAAATAAGACAAGTACCATTAATAAGGTCTCTAAATGGAAAAATAGTTGAATCCTATGCTACAATCATGATAATGACATTATGTAGGAGAAGGAGCGGGAGAATATGAAAATCGTATCAATAGAACCAACACCTAGTCCTAATACAATGAAAATTACATTAGACGAGGAACTCCCAAAGGGGAAAAGTACGAATTATAAGAAAGAAAATATAGATCAAGCGCCGCCAATTATTAAGGAAATTATGTCAATTGAAGGGATTAAAGGTGTTTATCATGTAGCCGATTTCCTTGCGGTAGAACGTAATGCCAAATATGATTGGCAGGAGTTATTACCAAGTGTACGTAAGTTTTTTGGTGAAGATGTGTCTGACGGAACAAACAAAGGACCAAAACTTGATGAACATTTTGGAGAAGTAAAAGTATTTGTACAAATGTATAAAGGAATTCCGATGCAGGTTAAGCTTCTTGATGGTGAAAAGGAAGTTCGTGTAGGATTACCCGAAATTTTTAGAGAAGCATTATTAAAAGCTCAAGAAGCTGCTGGAAATGTTGTACTTGAGAGAGAATGGAAGGAACAAGGGGTTCGCTATGGAAGTTCAGATGAAATCGGTTCAGAAGTAGTGGAAGAGTTAGCAGCTGCTTATCCGAAAGAAAGACTTGACCGTTTAGTAACTCTTATTTCACAAAAAGCGACAATTCAAAAGAGACAACCTTATAAGGTTACGTTGGATATGCTTGATGATTCTGATTGGACAAAACGATATGCAAGCTTAGAACAAATGGATCCATCTGAGGATGATTTACCAGTGTTAGTAAAGGCTTTAAAAGATGAAAAAGCTTCTATTCGAAGATTGGCAACTGTATATCTAGGAATGATTGAAAGCCCAGAGGTACTGCCTTACCTTTATCAAGCTTTAAAAGATAAGTCTGTAACCGTTCGAAGAACTGCTGGAGACTGTCTGTCAGATATAGGAAAACCTGAAGCGATTGCTTCAATGGCAGAGGCGCTTAAAGATCCAAATAAATTAGTACGGTGGAGAGCAGCTATGTTTTTATATGAAGTAGGTGATGAGTCTGCACTACCTGCTTTAAAAGCAGCTGAAGATGATCCGGAATTTGAAGTGAAAATGCAAATAAAACTTGCCATTGAACGAATTGAGGGTGGAGAAGAAGCAAAGGGTTCAGTCTGGAAGCAAATGACTGAAAGCAGAAACGAAATAAAATAAGATCACTTATTACAGCTGTATTCCGTATATTTCCAAAAGAAATCCGTTTGAGTGACGGTCAACTGTATAAAGGTACAGCCTGTATCTAGATTACTACGTAGTCTTTGACACAGGCTTTTTTAAATTTTTTGTTCTACTTAAAGTACCCGATAGCTTAGTTTTTTTTCTTTATACTCTAGTAGGTGTAAACCGCTAATTTTAAAAGACCATTCATTACTTTTGGTTATTTCTTCTTTAGGAAATACAAATAAAGCATGTTGTTCAAATCGACCATCGTTACTACTTCCATACCCTTTTCCAAAATTCACAAAGTTCTCCTTTTCATTACATACTTCTAATAAAGTTGAACTTGAGTAAGTGATATTAGAATTATTTTGAGAAATTCTTGTAAAGGTTACCATCTTACCTTGTGGGGGCTTATAATGGCTGTCAAACCCAATCATAATGTTTATTTCTTTCTCGCCGTTTATTGTATTTTCACGTTCTTCTATGTACCAAAGATATACATCAGTATTATGAATTGTTTCAAGCTTTTTAGGTTCCTTTAATCCATTTAATATATCATTAGCTTGTAAGTCAAACTCTATTTCCCCATTATAAGGAATTGTTTGTACTTCAAAGTTATCTATATTACCAAAAACATAATGTATATCCCCTACCATCGAATTGTAATACAATAATAAGTATGAGGATGATGAAACCAGCCATAACGATAACGTTCCTTAATGAAAATACTCTTTTCAAAATTCCCCCTCCTTATTTTCCTTCTTGAACTCTTCTGCTTCGTTATTTAAAATACAATTCTTCACATTCTCACTTCAGTATAACATAAGAACAGTAAAATATTTCCAGAAAGAAAAGCAGACCTTAATTTTACGTTTCGGTCTGCTAGTCTCTTTGTTATTCCATTGGTAATTAATGTGTTGTTTATATTGTTAATTCAATGATTCTCCCTCTCAACCGAACCCGTTAAGTCATATCCAAGGGGTTGTTTTACTGATTAACCATTTTAAATTGAACGGGTTGACTGGTTTCTAAAATGCGGACCAACTGAAAATCTTTTTCTTTTAATAATAGAATAATAGAATCAAGTGCTTTGCTAGTAACTAATTTATCATGCATAAGTAATACAGGGGAAATCGTTCCATTTTCAAACGGTATAATTTGCTCTTTAATATTTTTTACTACAAGCTGTGAACTATTTGTCTTCCAGTCATAGCTATCAATATTCCAATCCCACATTATATATCCTTCATCAGCAAGTGCATCACGATAAGGCTGTTTCATATATGGATAACTTCCGAATGGTACTCGGTATAGTTTACTACTAAAACCAGTGGAAGCAATAATACTGTCATTACAGGTTTTTATTTCATTTAATGCTGTTTCTGGAGACATAAAGAACATGTCAATTCTGTGAGTTACTCCATGACAGCCTACAGAATGTCCCTCAGCTATGATTCGCTTAACTGTCTTAGGAAACTTCTTAATATTTGCATCTAGTAGAAAAAAAGTAGCCTGGACATCATGTTTTTTTAATATATCTAAAATATCGTTTGTGTATTTAGTAGGACCATCATCGAACGTCAAATAGACTTGGTTCATTTGGTTAAAACGTAAATTTTTACTGGTTGCTGACATAACAGCTGTTTCATTTGATACTCTATTTTGGGCTAATTCTCTCCCATATCCATCGTGTCTAACTGAATGCAACTCAACAGGATAAACTTTTCCATCATTTTCGAATCCAATTGAAGAAAATACCTTTGAAAATAGGAGTATACAAAATGTAAAGATCGTAATTGTAGTAGATATGTATAAATAACGTCTAAGGTCCATTGATGTCCACTTTCCTTCTGCAAATCATAAACTAATAGAATATATATCCTACTTTACTATAGTATAAATAGACTAAATATGGAAGTCATTGTATTTTTCTTATTAAAAATAGGTCTTTTCGCACAGATTGTAAATTTTCCCTTTGTTGTCATAAGGAATTTAATTCAGTTACAAATTAAAAATTGAGTTACCTGATTAATAGGAAGCATTAATCGAAGGAATCTTTGATATTCGTACATGAAAATTGATTTTAAATTATTAAATATAGTATGCTTATATCAATAAGTCTTAAGGGGGTAATTCTATGTCAATGGCATATGATGAATACATGAAACAGATTGTTAAACCAATGCGACAAGAGCTTGTAAATGCTGGATTTGAAGAGCTTTCAACAGCAGAAGACGTTGAGAAATTCATGGAAAATGTTGAGGGGACTACATTAGTAGTGGTAAATTCTGTTTGTGGGTGTGCTGCTGGATTAGCTAGACCTGCTGTCACTCAAGCAGTCGTAACAAGTGATAAAAAGCCTGACCATCTTGTAACAGTATTTGCTGGCCAGGATAAAGAAGCAACTGCGAAAATGAGAGAGTTTTTTGAAGGCTATGAACCATCTTCACCATCAATGGCATTGCTGAAAGGAAAAGAAGTTCTCCACTTCATTCCTAGACACGAGATTGAATCAAATTCAATGGAAACAATTATGGAAAATGTAGCTTCTGCTATTAATAAGTATTGCTAAGAGGATGTCAACTTGACATCCTTTTTAAAAGGATAATAAAGAAAGTAAAAATTTTGAACATAGATTTTGCTGCTAGCTCCAGTACATAGCCCCTTGAAGTCAAATAACCTGTGGCAAGAAAAGTCAAAGAACGACTTTTTTGCCACAGAACATTTGCTCGTTGGACTTGCACAGGAGGTACCTTTCCAAGGAGCTTGCGCTTTCTTAAGTTTAGGTGATAAGTTTGATTGTGACAACGGCAGGAAGAACAAATAATGAAATGATTGGCCTTGCAAAAAGAATAGCAGAGGAGCTAAATGCACCTTATCTGAAAAGGGATAAGCGTTCAATTATGAATATTCAAGCTGTGACCAACGATGATATATTAATTGTAGGGAAAAATCGTCTTGAAATCTACCCTCAAACAAGTGATGAACCAATCTTTTTCCATCCCAATTCTGCGATGTTCCGAATCAAGCGAATCAAGAAAGGTGAACACGATCCTTTTGTACAAGCATGCGGGCTAGCAAGAGGAGATTCACTATTAGACTGTACGCTTGGATTAGGATCGGATAGTATCGTTGCAAGCTATGTCGTTGGAAATTCTGGAAAGGTTACTGCACTTGAAGGAAATGAATATCTATATTATCTTCTCAAGGGAGGACTTCATAGTTGGGATACAGGGATTCCTCTGATGAACCAAGCAATGGCTCGAATTCAAGTTAAACACGATACCTTCGAACGTTTCCTATTGAGTTGTCCTTCTAACAGCTTCGACATAGTTTATTTTGACCCCATGTTTGAAGAAGGTATTGATGAATCGGTTGGGATTAAAGGGCTACGACATTATGCGATATATTCAAGTCTTTCCGATCAAGTAATCGAGGATGCATTGAGGGTTGCCAAAAAGAGGGTAGTTCTTAAGGATCATTGGAAAAGTAATCAATTTGAAAAATACGGATTTACTGTTTTCAGACGAAAAACGGCAAAGTTTCATTTTGGTGTGATTGATGCATAAGTAACAAAGCTGATATTTTGGTGCACCTTTGGTTATTTTATATAACGGAGGTGATACCATGCCAAAGCGTAAAAAGGATCCTTCTAAAGTAGGGCTCAACTCACCTGATGTAGAGGGACAAGGGACAACCGAACAGGAAACAGGAAACATGAAGATGGATTCATCAAGACGAAAACAAAAACGAACATAAATAAAAAGTGGCAAAACAAAACCCGCCAAGGTAGCGGGTTTTTGTTATTCAGTAATACATGCATAGATGAAAAAACCAAGTGTTAAAACGCTAGCACCAAAGAAGATATATTCAAGATCCATTTTCATTTCATCCTTTCAATTATGTATAGTACATCTATTTTACCAAAAAGCAAAATCTTTATGAACTTTTATTGAAAATAAAAATAAAAAATCATGATAATGAAACCTAATGGGATCATATACGTATAGGTAAGTATCCCTATTTTTTATAAAAAAACTATTTTCATAGTAAAATAATCTAGTAGAATGTGTTAAAATATCTCTAACGTTAGAAGTAGTTGAAAGGACGTTATCGTATGAACAAATGGTTGCGCAAGGCCCTAGTTGTATCATTTACAATATTGACCTTTGGACTCGTAACTCCACCGCCTGCACTGACGATGGAGCAAGCGGATTCTGATGAACCTAAAAAGTTTAATTCCTTTAATGACCAAAGCTCTGAACCGAGCCTATATTCGTTTGAAGAACAAAAATTATTTGGATACGATAGCCAAAGATTTATTGATTACGCTCTTTCCCAGGCTGAATTGAAGTCGTTTGAAAAATTTGGGGGTAAAATAGGTCCCGTTATTGAAGATGAGTTCCGAACAGAAATATTACCAAGGATTGAAGAAGTTATTGCTGTATTGGCTGAGCAATACCCAAATGAACAGCTAGATCAACTACAAATTTCAGAAAAGCCATCAGGTGGAAATGGAGAAAAAATTTTCCATATTTTCGATGCTACAACTGGAAAGGATATAGTCCGTTTTCATGTAAGAAAAGATCACCCACCTCTAGAAGGCTATTGGTTTAATTTTCATTATCATACTTATCATGATGGCTTTCAAGCTCATCATAATCTTGGAGAAATCTTTTGGGATAAAAATACACCACCAAAATGGATGAGTTAAGACTACTTCTATTAGTAGTCTTTTTTTATACTTATAAATTGGGGAAAATTGTCATGTTCGGCAATACGTACACATTTTTCTATATATGTTATAATATTTGTATAATTACAAATTAATTATTTCGATTACTCCTTCACAAAACAACTAGAATTTTACCTGCAAATGAGGAGACTTTGTTATGAAAAAAATCGTTTTTATCTTCTTGTTTATCGTCTTGATAGGCTCAGCATATCCACTTGGTGAAGCGTCTCATCACGGAATTCTACTCAAAGACTATCATTCTATTACTCTTTTCACTCAAACTACAACTATGCAAAACTATGATATTTTAAAAGATATCATTCTATTACCTGAGAAAAACTTTAGCGAAACGAATGCGTCCCAAATGATTGACCGCATTAATAGTATTGATTCGTATATTTTAGAACGCCTTCGTGAAGAAGGCGTTCAGCTGAAGCTTTTTACAGGGAATTTAACTGACGAACCAACAGCAGCGTATTTAAAAGGGAAAAAACCGCGCGGATATAGCGAAGATGGCCCAACTTGGGATACGGTTCCAGGTATTGGAGGAGCTAAAGTAGTATTAGCAAAAATAGGGCATAGTGAAAAAGGAAAGGGGCATGGCTCAGTAAATCTGGAGTTACATGAATTGGCACATTCCATTGATGTTGTTGTTTTTGATTCTATCAGTGAAAATCCTATGTATTTATCAATTTGGGAAAAAGAATCGAATAAATTGTTCCCAGGTCGAACCTATTTTACTACTTATCCTGAGGAGTACTTTGCTGAAGCATTTGCAATGTATTTTTTATCTAATGAAACTAGACAAGAGCTACAATCGACAGCCCCTTTAACATATGAGTTGTTTATGAATTTAAAAAAGGTAGATTCTCCCGTAAAGTATAGTGTACTCTCTACTTTCTAAACCTAGTATTAATTTTTCTCGTGAAAAAATTGTTGAAATAGGGTTTAATAAATACAAGGACATAAGTCAAAATTAGTAGTTGTAATACGAAATTTTAAGAAACAGATAGTTTGGGAGTGAGAATTTTTGAAACAAGGTGAACAGTCATATTTAGACTTGTTGAAACATGTTATTGAAACTGGAACAAAAAAGATGGATCGAACTGGTACAGGTACGATATCGGTTTTTGGATATCAAATGCGTTTTAACCTAAGTGAGGGATTTCCATTACTAACAACGAAACGAGTACCATTTCGATTAATAGCAAGTGAGTTATTATGGTTTATCAAAGGTGATACAAATATCCGTTATTTACTTAAAAACAATAATAATATTTGGAATGAGTGGGCATTTAAAAACTGGGTAGAAAGTGATGAATACAGTGGGCCAAATATGAACGACTTCGGTCGAAGAAGCCAAACTGATTCAGAATTTAATAAGCTCTACGAAGCAGAAATGGAATCATTTAAAAACAGAATTTTAGAGGATGACGAATTTGCTAACAAGTACGGTGAGCTTGGTCCAGTATATGGTAAACAATGGAGAGCTTGGGAAACCTCTCGAGGTGAGACAATTGACCAATTAAAGGATGTCATTGAGCAAATAAAGAAAAATCCAGATAGTAGGAGACATCTTGTAGTCGGATATAACCCAGCAGACGTGAACTTCATGGCGCTACCTCCATGTCATAGCTTGTTCCAATTTTATATAGCTGATGGGAAACTAAGCTGTCAGTTATACCAGAGATCAGGAGACTTATTTTTAGGAATTCCCTTTAATATCGCAAGCTATGCGCTACTAACCCATTTAATAGCTTTTGAATGTGGATTAGAAGTAGGGGATTTCATCCATACAATTGGGGATGCTCATATTTATACAAACCATCTTGAGCAGGTTTCAACTCAACTCAGCCGTGAGCCGCGAATTTTTCCAGAACTTAAAATAAATGCAAGTTTGAAATCAGTGTTTGATTTTGAGATGGGCGATATCGAAGTTATCGGGTATGATCCACACCCAACAATAAAAGCACCAGTTGCTGTATAAACTTGGAATGTCCTAAGGTATAATGATATCTTGGGATATTTTACTTGTTTGAAAGATACTGATTTTGCATAAAAATTTAGTCTTATAATGTGAGGATGATAAAAATAATGATTTCATTACTATTCGCAATGGACAAAAATCATTTGATTGGTAAGGATGGCGATCTACCTTGGAGGTTACCAGCCGATCTTGCTTATTTTAAAAGAGTTACAATGGGACATCCCGTGATAATGGGAAGGAAAACGTATGTTTCCATTGGAAGACCATTACCTGGTCGTGAAAATATAATAGTAACTCGAGATTTGAATTATGAAGCAGATGGTTGTAAGGTGATTCATTCTATTGAAGAAATCGTTAAATTAAACAATGAAAGAAATGAAGAGCTATTTGTAATAGGTGGAGCTGAAATTTTTAAAGAGATTCTACCATTTACTGACCGCTTATACATAACCGAAATTGAAGAGGAATTTGAGGGAGATGTTTTTTTCCCCATATTTAACAAAAGTGAATGGAAGCTTATTTCGAAGGAAAAGGGAGTAAGGGATACAAAAAACCCATATGATTATACCTTTCTCGTTTACGAAAGAAATAAATAGATATTTGGAATACAAATAAAAATACCCCCGCAATTCATCGTATTTTGCGGGGGTTTTACATCTAACCACATTTGTTAAATAAATGGCACATCCAGCACATAAAACAATACACAGAAGTACATTGCGGCACTACCTGCTAAAACAAATCCATGCCATATTGCATGATTGTAGGGTAGTTTACGCCATACATAAAATACCGCTCCAACTGTATAGAGGATGCCACCTGAAAGAAGTAGCATAAATCCATTAAATCCAATACTCTCATAAAGAGGTTTAATCCCGACAATGATTAACCATCCCATTAGTACATAACAAACAGTTGAAAGAATGATGAATCTCTCTACATAGAAAACTTTAAACACAATTCCAATTATAGCAAGACCCCATACGATTCCAAAAATTGTCCAGCCTAACCATCCACGTAGAGTTACTAACACGAATGGTGTATAAGTTCCTGCGATTAATAAATAGATAGCAGAATGGTCCAATATTGCAAATACTTTTTTAGCTTTTGGATGCGTGATGCTATGTAAAAGAGTTGAAAATAAGTATAGAAGAAACATTGTGCTTCCGAAAATAGAAAAGCTTACAATATGCCAAGCATCTCCATATTTAACTGCAAAAACGATTAGCATGACTAGTGCAGGAATACTTAATAGAACACCAAGTCCATGTGTAATTGCATTTGCAATTTCTTCTTTTAATGTTTCTTGTCTGTTCATCTCCATTTTGTTCACCTCAAATCAAAATCAGACTTTCTTCTTATCATCATACTTCTAAAAAATGAATTGTCAATTCATCAGAACTTTACTATATCAGTAACAAGGAATTTTGACTACTATTGTCGAACATATTAGATTGATATATTCAACACGGAGGGATCTCATTAAATGTTAACTATACTTAAAAATGGAGAGGTATATGCTCCAGAGTACCTTGGGAAAAAGGATATTCTAATCGTCCAAAATAAAATTGGCTATATAAAAGATAAGATTGAACTACCACCAGATTTTGTGGATATCGAAGTAATCGATGCAACAGGTATGATTCTTGTTCCTGGCTTTATTGACTCTCATGTTCATATAACCGGTGGGGGTGGTGAGGGTAGCTATAGGACAAGAACTCCCGAATTATATCTTAGCGAAGCAACTACTTCTGGAATAACAACCATTGTAGGGGTGTTAGGGACGGACGGTACAACACGAACAATGGCCAGTTTATTAGCAAAAGCTAGAGGATTAGAGGAAGAGGGACTCACTTGTTATATTCATACAGGTTCATACCAGACTCCAGTTAAAACTCTTACTTCCAAAATAGAAGATGATTTAATTTTAATTGATAAAATAATCGGAGTAGGTGAAATTGCTATTTCTGACCATAGGTCTTCGCAGCCAACTATGGAGGAAATCGCTAAGATTGCATCTGCTGCTAGAGTTGGTGGCATGCTTTCTGGAAAAGCAGGAATCGTTAATATTCATGTTGGTGACGGAGTAGGCAAATTATCATTACTTAAAGAAGTAGTTGAAAAAACAGAAATCCCTATCACCCAATTTCATCCAACTCATATTAACCGTAATGAACAGTTATTTGAGGCAGGAATTGAATATGCGAAAATGGGCGGTTATGTGGATTTTACGACGAGTTCAGTTCAAAAATTTATCTCTAGAGGAGAAGTTAAATCAAGTAAAGGTTTAAAAAGGATGCTTGATTCTGGTGTAGCTATTGAACAAATAACGTTTACATCAGATGGACAAGGAAGTCTACCTGAGTTCAATGAAAAGGGTGAATTTATTGGGCTTAAGGTTGGAAAGGTAAGCTCACTTTATCAGGAAGTGAAAGATGCTATTCAAGTAGAAGGTATCTCAATTGAAACGGCTTTTCGTGTCATTACATCAAACCCAGCATCTATATTAAAGCTACATCATAAAGGAAGGATTAAGGAAGGCAGTGATGCGGACATTGTTGTACTAGAGAAAGATTCTCTGGACCTAAATACCGTATTTGCAAATGGGAGATTGATGGTCCACAATAAACAAGTTATTGTAAAAGGTACATTTGAATGAAGAAAAAGAGGGTAGCCTATCTGCTACCCTGTAATGCTTTCATATAAGTTTAGTTCTTCAAGCATTTTTGTAAACTCACTAGGGTTACAAAACTCCTCAGCACTCCAATTTGATTTGATCCAAGAAATTAATTCCTGGGCAGTGTTAAACACTTCTCCACTAGTGTCTGCTTTACGTATCATGTAACGACCATTGTCATCATCTAAAGTAATCTCACAAGGAATTGCACTGTCAAGTGAGCAAATTGAATATTCCATCGTATCACCTCCATAATGAGTATGTATGGTTCAGTAATTGTTTCGTTAGAGATTTATTTATAATGTATGCAATTAATAGAGATTTCATCATATATACAAATAGAAAACTAATAAAATATTTAGAAAATTTACTTCAAAATCTGAAAATTCATGTTATAATGTACAGATTAAATACTCTATTCGGTTTAAACTGGCACAAATTAAGTGAAGTAAATATTCAGTGGAAAAGCTAGCAGCGTAGCTGGAATCAATATTTGTGAGTACCTGATACCTAAAAAAAGAACCGTTCTGAGGTTTTTTCATGTTGACTGTAGGGGCATAATAGCCCCTCGATTATTATAGTCTCACTTTATTACTGTGATGTGTAGCAATATCGAGAGGGGAAATTGGATCTTATGACAAATAAGCTTACACAAAAACTAGATGGAATCCATGTTGAGGATATCATAAAAGCAAACCAAACATTGAAGGATGTAATAATTCATACACCTTTACAAAGAAATGAATTATTATCTGAACGTTATGAATGTAACCTATTAATAAAAAGAGAAGATTTACAGGTTGTACGCTCTTTTAAAATACGTGGTGCATATAACCGGATAAAGAATCTCTCAGACCAAGAACTCAAAAATGGTGTTGTTTGCGCGAGTGCTGGAAATCATGCTCAAGGAGTAGCATTTTCTTGCTTTGCCTTAAAAATAAGAGGGAAAATTTTCATGCCAACTACTACCCCGAGACAAAAGGTTTCTCAGGTAGAATCTTTTGGTCGAGAATTTGTTGAAATTGTTTTAATAGGAGATACATTCGATGATTCTTACCAGCATGCTGTTGCCTGCAGTGAGAAAGAAAATCGAATGTTTATCCACCCGTTTGATGACGAGGATGTAATTTCAGGGCAGGGAACAGTTGCGGTAGAAATACTTAATGATTGTACAGAGCCGGTAGATTTTTTGTTTGCAAGTATTGGGGGTGGTGGCCTCATTTCAGGCATTAGTACATATATGAAGAGTATTTCACCTAATACAAAAATTATTGGCGTTGAGCCTAAAGGTGCACCTGGAATGAAGGCATCCTTTGAAAATGGGTATGTGACAACTCTTCCTGAAATTGATAAATTTGTAGATGGTGCTGCAGTTAAAACAATTGGTGAAAAGACATTTGAAATAAGTAAACAATTAATAGATGATATCGTTGTAGTGCCTGAAGGGAAGGTTTGTACTACTATACTTGACCTTTATAACGAAAATGCAATTGTTGCCGAACCTGCAGGTGCACTCTCCATTGCAGCTCTTGATTTATATAAAGAGAATCTTAGAGGAAAAACTGTTGTTTGTGTATTGAGCGGAGGAAATAACGACATTAGTAGAATGCAGGAAATAAAGGAGCGTTCAATGATGTATGAAGGTCTTCAGTATTATTTTATCGTTAATTTTCCACAAAGGGCCGGAGCCTTAAGGGAATTTTTACTTGATGTTCTTGGACCAACAGACGATATCAATCGCTTTGAGTACACTAAAAAAAATAATAAGGATAATGGTCCTGCATTAGTTGGTATAGAGTTGAAGGACAGAGCGGACTACCAGCCATTACTAAACAGGATGATAAAAAAAGGGTTTCCGTTCACTGAAGTTAATAAGGAAAGTAATTTATTTCACTTGTTAATTTAGGCTTATCCCACCGTGTAGGAACGCCTTGTTGATCAATATGTTAAAGGAGTCTCGACGGTCCTTTCGGTATAAGGGGATTTTAGCTAATAAAAACGATAGTCACTGTTACTTCCTAAATAAAAATAATGACTAGAAAAATTCGTTAATTTGTAAATTTCAATACACATTTCAGGCGTGTATTAAGGTATAATATAGGAAACGGGTAAAAAAGAGGATTGATAGTTTGCTATTCAAAAGCCTAGAGTTCAAAAATTATAATGGACAGAAGGTTAAAATTATTGAAATTCCAGTTTTGGAGGAAGGCAACACGTATCATTTTATGCTCGATCAACGTTTAAAAGCATTTATGTCTACTATTCTGGTGCAAAAAAGTCCAACGCAGATATATTCCTTTAAAGAGTATCTAAAAAAAGTATTAAAATGGACTGTTTATGAACAATTATTTAAACTAGATAAATTAAAACACAATGCATAGGTTTTAGGATGAGTCGATTTTAAAACATAAATCGACTTTTTTTATTGAAAAAATTTTGAGTCTCTTTAATAGGGTTCCAGCGCTCTTGGATAAGCCAGGTTAGCAGGGACCAATGGTAGAGACCGGAAATGTTACTTAAATTAGATTCGTTTGCTTTTTTGTTCCTTTTGGATAACGGAAGGTAAAACAACTCTTTGTTAATTTGGGCTTTACTACTTAATAGTATCATTATTTTTCCTATGAATTATAGGTATAATAATTAAAAAGGTTTAGTTTAGGAAGTGAAAAGATGGCTAATGTAAAAATAGTAACAGATTCTACAGTTGACCTCTCAGATAAAGTAATTCAGGAGCTTATGATTGAGGTTGTCCCCTTATCAATTACGATAAATGGAGAGACTTTTTTGGATAGAGTAGACATTACACCACAAGAATTTCTAGAAAAAATGAAACATTCGCCTGAGTTACCTAAAAGCTCTCAACCAGCTGTTGGGCATTTTGTTGAGATCTATAATAAATTAGCAAGTGATGGTAGTGAAATCATCTCCATACATATGACAGGTGGTATGAGCGGGACAGTAGCATCTGCAGAGAATGCAGCGCAAATTGCTGATGCAAAGGTAACTGTAATTGATTCTAGATTTATTTCTAGAGCTTTGGCTTTCCAAGTAATTGAGGCTGCAACAATGGCGAAACAAGGAAAATCTGTTGATGCCATTGTAAAACGAATCGATGAAATAAGACAGCATACTAAACTGTTCGTTACAGTTGATACATTGGACAACCTAGTCAAGGGTGGACGTATAGGTCGTGGGAAAGCAATGATTGGTTCATTATTAAATATCAAGCCGATTGCTTCACTTGATGATGGCGTGTATACTCCTGTTACTAAGGTTCGTAGCCATACCAAGATTGTGAAATTCTTAAGTGAGCAATTCGCAGAGGATGTTAGAGGAAAGACAATAAAAGGGGTTGGTCTTGTACATGCAAATGCCCACGAGTTAGCAACCAATATAAAGGAGGCAATTCGAAATCTTACGGGCTATACAAATATTGAAATAGCTGATACAACACCAGTCATTAGTACTCATACCGGACCAGGAGCTATTGGATTTATGTATTATGTGGAATAACATACAACGCCTATCGTGCTGATAGGCGTTGTATGCTTTAGTAAAAAGTAAATTATTATAGTTTTGGAAGTGGAGTTGGTGTTGGCTCCGCGTATCCTTCTTTGTATGTTTCATCTATTAAGTTTCTAATTTCAGTTATTGACTTTCCATTTTGATATTCAAGAATAGAGGTTGCTGCAATTTCCATACAAACCCCGCATTTCGTACCATGATCATCCCAGACTATTGTTTTTTCCTTCCGTTCATGAACAAAACAATCATAGCTGTCTTTATGTCCTACAGAATCAGCACAACCACAATAGCAAGGAATATTTTTAAGTAAATCTTCATGTGCTGCTGCTGCTTTATATATTGTTACCATTTCATCAGGTTTACTGTCTAAGAAGCTTGGTAACTCATCGATTGAAGATTCTTCCCTAATATCACCCAACGGTTCATCCTTATGTGATTCATGGTTTTCTTCGGTTTGAGAGCAGCCTACAATACTAATTAGTAATATAAAAATAAGTACAAGATATTTATGTTTCATATTAACACCCCTTCTTAAGTATCAATAATATTGTACCATAGTTGATGAGTAAGGCTTTTAAATAAAAAAGAGTTCACCACTTTGTCAAAAAAAGTGGTGAACTCTTTTGTTTGAATGCTATCAATTTGATTTAGATGCTGTACAGCCACGTATTACCAAAAGAATAAGCTGCCAACGGCTAATCCTGTAATAAATGCTAATGGAATGGCAAATGGACGGTAGTATCCATATCCATAACCGCCCCAATATCCTAATCCAAAACCACCTAATGAACGGGGTCCTGTTGGTTGAATATACACATGTCTACCAGTAACTCTAACAATTCTACCTACATGTTTGCGCCCATCTCGACAGCGAATACTTACAACTTGGCCTTGATATCGGCAGCATTGTTCATAGATATTTTGCATAACGTATCCTCCTAAGGTTCAATTCTATGTCAGTTTATGAAGAGGAAACTATGCTTGTTTGTACTCTTGTCCTTATGAACAAACATTATATTCATAGGAGGCATATGAATTAGATTTAGAAGACTTAGGGGATGTAACATTGCAACCAATCAAAATGTAAAGTGTAGTGAGAGGGGCCAACAAATGAAAGCTTACTTTTTATTTATGCCACATACATAAAAAGGGTATCTAACTAGACACCCATTATTTTTCCTTTGATTCTTCTTCTGATAAATCTAATTTTTCACCACCAATAGAAATATAGGAGTAAATATCTAAATCCGGTTTAGCTTTTGCCATTCCTTGTATATACGGCTGAATGACATCTTTAAAATCCTTACTTACACCTTCTTCTTCACATTGTCCATATACATACATTTTTTTATCGTCGAAGAAGAAAGAGATGTATCCAACAGCTTTATGGTCTTGGTTCACAATATTAAGGATTTGACATTGTTCTTTTATAACTTCTGGAGATATAAAAATTTGCAAGGAAACTCCTCCTAATTCAATGTTTTTTTACGTAAATTGAAGCTTTTCAAATAAAGAATCATTTGTCTCCTTACTTGGTTCTTGCTTTTTAACCCGAATCAGCAGTAGACATAACAGTCCAACTGCTAATGTGAGTGAAGCAGTTGTTAGGAACATTCCTGACCTAGACCAATTCATCATCCAGCCATAGACTGGTGGACCGATTGCTACACCTAGAAATCTTACTGAACCGTACAAAGAGGTCACAAATCCGCGTCTATCAGTCGAAACGGACCCTGTAATAAAGCTATTAATGCAGGGAAGTACTAGTCCTGTTCCAATGCTACTAATGACAAGAACTGCAATAAAAGGCACTAAGCTTTCAAAAAATACCAATAATGAAAAGGATACAGTCATTAAAACTAATCCAAGAACAATAAGCTTTTTCATTAACGGCATTTTCTTACCGATTTTACTACCTGTTATATAGGAGGTAGTAGTCATAAATAAGAGCGGTATTGCTAAAATACTACCTTTTAAAACACCATCAGTATTGTACGTTTTCTCTAATACATCTGAAAGATAAAAAAGAATACCAAATAGTGTAAAGAGGCATGTAGCCCCAGCTAGATATGCTGTAAATAACCATCTTCCCTCGTGTTTAAAGACAGAAAATAAACCTTTCACATATTGTTTGACAGGAGGAGGTTCTTTTTTGCGCTTCTTTTCTTTTACAAAGAATACTGTTAGTAGAACTGAGATTAAACAAAAGATTGGAAAAGCATAAAAGGCTGCATACCAGAATAGCAAAGCTAGTAAGGACCCGATGATTGGAGAAATAACCTTTCCGAAACCATTGGAAGCCTCAACAAGCCCCAATACTCTACTTTGCTTTGCCCCTTTAAATAAATCCCCAGTTAGTGCCATTGCAATTGGAGCTGTCCCTGCAGCACCTATACCTTGCATAACTCGACCAGCCATTATCCAAAAATACGGATTTGAAAGCCAGGTAGAAGCGACTCCTGCAATCAATCCCCCTGTACCATAAAGAATAAGCGAAGGAATAATTACTGCCTTTCTCGAAAATCGATCTGAGAAATACCCTAAGACAGGTATAGAGATCGCAGCTGCAACTGAGAATACTGTAATTACAAGGCTAACCTGAAATTGGCTTATATCAAGCTCTTTTTGCATTTGTGGTAAGACGGGGATAAGCATCGAATTACCAAGTACAAGGATGAGTGGAATAGAGCCAATTGCAACTATTGTCATCGCTGAATTTTTTTGACTGGACAAGTCTTTGCAACTCCTTATACAAAATATATAACGCTTTACTATTTTTTCTAGTTACAGGTAATGCTATTCCAAGAATAAATTGTAAGTAGTTACCAAAATGGGTATTAACCTATAAAAGCCCATTATATACACCATTTACCTATTTTTGAATAACATATCAACTGTAAGAACACTAGGTGAATGCATATATAAACAAAAAATACTGTTCAACCTTTGGATGACAGATATCTTTCTTCCATAGTTATGCACTTTCAGAGTAGGAAGAGTGCTCAGACGTAAAACAGTTACTGGAACTTCTTACGTATACAAAAAAGGAGGAGTAATGCCTATGGATTTTTTAAATGTTCCATTTCGAACAAAAGGGGAACGTAGTTATGGAATCACTTCAATTGCTGATTTCGGTACGCCTATAGGTCAACTTGAACAATATCTTATTGATTTTCATCAATATATCGATATTGCCAAGATTGGTATTGGTTCAGCATATGTTACCCCAAATTTACAAGAAAAAATCAACTTGTATAAAGAATACAAGGTTATACCATATTGTGGTGGTACGCTGTTTGAAAAATGTTTTATACAAGATAAGCTTGAAGAATATTGTAAAAGGTTAAAGGAATTGGGGATCGAGTGGATTGAAATATCCAATGGAACAGTTGATATTTCACTTAAGACCCGACTCTCACTGATTAAGAAATATAAAAAATCCTTTCATGTTATTGCTGAGGTCGGTTCAAAGGACCAGGATAAAGAAATGCCTTTAGAAGAATGGGAACACGAAATTAATTTGTTATTAGAAGCGGGGTGTAAATACGTTATAACAGAAGGAAGAGATTCCGGTACTGCAGGTATTTACAATCGTTCAGGAAACGTAAATTTGGAGCTTATTAATAAAATCACTGCCAATATTGATGTTACAAAGATTATATTTGAAGCACCGACACCTAAGCAGCAAATGTTCTTCATTAATCAATTTGGAGCAAATGTGAATTTAGGAAATGTAAAGCTACAAGATGTCCTAGTGTTAGAAGCTCAACGTCATGGTTTACGAAGTGAAACATTCTTTTTGGGGGAGCCGACATGGAGCTTATCCTAATCAGACATTTGCCAACTCCATGGAATACAAAAGGTATTTTACAGGGTAGAAGAGATATTCCAATCCAAGATCTTTCAGAAAGTGACAAAGAGGACATTTTGAGGAATAAGAAACAGTTAAAGGAACGAGAAACTTTCTCACACGTATTGGTAAGTAGTCTGAAAAGAACTCATCAAACAGCAGAAGCATACGGGTATACAAATTTTAAAGTAGAGCCTCTGCTTGATGAATTAGATTTTGGAGATTTCGAAGGAAAGGCGAAGCGAGAACTAATCGAGACGTATAAGAAAGAATGGTTTCATACCCCTAGTAAAGTTGTACTGGGAGAAAAATTAACAGACCTAGAAAATAGAATGCTGGCATTTATCAACAAATATAAAAATGTTGATTCTGTTTTAGCATTCGGTCATGGGTCATGGATGAGAACATGCTTATCCTATGAAAGATATGGAACAATCGATAGAATGAACGATATTGATATTCGAAATAATCAGCTGCTAATAATAGACGTTACACAATTTTCATTTGGGGAGGAGGAATACAATTTTGGACGTCATCACTTATGAAAATTGGAGCGAGGAAAAGTTTAAAGAGGTCAGTCAAAATAATAAAGATTACTTTGATATCCTGAAGTGGGCATATAACACCTATTCAACAGAGGACATTGTATATGCTTGTAGTTTCGGAGCTGAAGGGGTTGTTTTAACAGATCTGATTTATAAAGTCAAAAAGGAAGCAAGGATTATTTTTTTAGATACAGGACTTCATTTTAAAGAAACTTACGAACTAATTGAAAAAATGAAACAGAGATATCCTACTTTGATTATTGAGCTTAAGAAGCCTTCAATATCCCTCGATCAACAATCTAGAGAATATGGAGAGGAATTATGGAGAACCAACCCTAATCTCTGCTGCCAAATTCGAAAAATAGAACCTCTAAAGGAAGCTTTAGCAGGCACAAGAGCTTGGATATCCGGTCTCAGACGAGAGCAGGGTCCTACTCGTGTTAAAACGGAATATATTAACAAAGATGAAAAATTTAAAAATATCAAGATTTGTCCACTTATCCATTGGACCTGGGAGGATATCTGGAATTATATTAGGTTGAATCATTTACCATATAATGAGCTGCATGATCAACAGTATCCAAGTATTGGATGTGAGCCTTGTACGAAACAAGTACTAAATGGTGATTTGCGTTCAGGCAGATGGGTTAATTCAGATAAAATAGAATGCGGCATTCATGTGCAATAACAAAATAAGCGCGAAACTCGTAATGGAGGTTTTTGGAGTGACAGTAAGTAAACCACATGGCGGTCATTTAGTTAACCGCTTCGATAGTACATTCAAGTACGATTTTATCGATAAAGAAATTGAGTTAAGCAATATGGAGTTAAGCGATTTAGAATTACTTGCAGTCGGTGCATATAGTCCATTAGAGGGGTTTGTCGGAAAGGAAGACTATGAATCTATCCTTTCTTCGATGAGACTGGTAAATGGACTCCCATGGTCCCTACCCATTACATTGGCTGCTGAAAAGAATATCGCGAAGAAAATTGCAATTGGGGAAACTGTTAAGCTTGTGAAGAATGGAGAAGTATATGGAGTTCTTAAGGTTACAGAAAAGTATGTCCCAAACAAAGAAATAGAAGCATTTAAGGTATATCGAACAACAGAGGAAGCACACCCAGGTGTGAAAAAATTATATGAAAGACCAGACGTCTATCTTGCAGGACCGATTTATTTAATAAGACGCCCTAAAAAAGAAACATTTGAACAATATTATTTAGATCCAATTGAAACAAGAAAGGTATTTGAACGCTTAGGCTGGAAAAAGGTTGTTGGATTTCAAACGAGAAATCCTGTCCATCGAGCTCATGAATATATTCAAAAATCAGCTTTAGAAACAGTTGATGGCTTATTCCTAAATCCTCTTGTAGGTGAGACTAAAAACGATGACATACCAAGCAATATTCGAATGGAGAGCTATAAGGTTTTGCTTGAAAAATATTATCCAAAAAGCAGAGTGTTTCTCTCTGTTTTCCCAGCAGCAATGAGATATGCTGGTCCACGTGAAGCCATCTTCCACGCACTTGTTCGGAAAAACTACGGTTGTACCCATTTTATCGTGGGTCGTGACCATGCAGGAGTTGGAAATTATTATGGTACGTACGATTCCCAAGATATCTTTCGTAACTTTACAGAAGAAGAGCTAGGAATTACTCCTTTGTTTTTTGAGCATAGCTTCTTCTGTAACAAATGTGGAAATATGGCTTCTTCGAAGACATGTCCACATGGTTCTGAGGAACATGTCATTCTTTCGGGTACAAAGGTTCGTGAAATGCTAAAAGCGGGAAAAAAACCACCAAAAGAATTTAGCAGACCAGAAGTGGTAGACGTCCTCATTCGAGGAATGGTAGAAGAATATTCTAAGATATAAAGGTGGTTAAAATGGACGATAACCAAAATATAATATGGCATCACTCTATAATTTCAAAACTAGATAGACAATATCGAAACAAGCATAAGAGCTGCGTCATATGGTTTACTGGATTATCTGGTTCAGGTAAATCGTCATTAGCGAATGCGTTAGATAAAGAGCTCTTTCAACATGGTATTCAGAGTTATGTTTTAGACGGAGATAATATTCGTCATGGTTTAAATGCTGGTTTAGGATTTAGTAAAGAAGATAGAAAAGAAAATATTCGCAGAATTGGAGAAGTTTCAAAACTATTTGTGGACAGCGGCCAGATCATATCGACTGCTTTTATTTCTCCATTTCGAGAGGATAGGGAGCAGGTTCGAGCCCTGTTCCCAGAAGGTGAGTTTATTGAGGTTTATGTGAAATGTCCAATTTCAATTTGTGAGAATCGGGATCCAAAGGGTCTATATAAGCGAGCAAGGAGTGGAGCGATAAGAGAATTTACTGGAATAAGCTCTCCATATGAAGAACCGATTAATCCCGAACTGATCATTGAAACAGATACGATGTCAATTCCTCAGTCTGTAACAAAAATTATCAATTTTTTAAAAAACAAAAATATTATTTAATGTAAGAAAGTGATTATTGCTTTCTTACTCTACATATTATTTCTTTCTCCAACCTAATGAAGGAGTAAGTAAGAACGAAGGAGCCCGTAAGTGATAGATGAAATCTATTAGATTAGTTGAGATTGTTTGACAAAGAATCGCATAAAATACAATCTTCATATCAATTACAGAGGCAGTTAAAAGAAAGATAAAAAAGTTAAGCCATAACATTACCTTCCCTGGTGACCAATCGTTATATTTTGCAATTAAAAGTGTTGGAATAACCATTCCTCCGCTTGATGAACCACTACGAATTAAAAGTCCTACACCTAACCCAAATAATAAACTTCCACAAAGTAAATCCATCCAGAAAAATGAAGTCTCCATTACAACTTCTGTTGAAATGATACTAATTGTAACCGATGTTATTGTAACAGATATCATCGTTTTTATAGTCCAAGAGAAACCAAAATACTTTAAAGCTAGTATTAAAAAGGAAAAGTTTACAATCCACAAAGATATACCTAATGGAAGGTGTAACCAGTGATTCATTAGTATAGCTAGACCGGCAGCGCCACCAGAAGGGATGTTATGAGGAAATAAAAATAAGGACATTGCTAAACCTTGGAAGATTGCACCAATAATGATGAGGATATAAGTAATTACTTGTTTGGTCATTTATCAACATGACCTTTCATATTGTTTTGGTTCAATGCTTGCATGCTCGTATTCCCCCTTAAAACGCTCTCCTTGTCCATTTTATGTTGACAAGCTTTTTAATATGTTTGAAAAATGTTCATAGTTTAAAGTTGTAACTCTCTCAATTTTTCTTTAAAATTAAATACTGGTGATGTTTTTACAATAAACAATTGAAGGAGAAGAGATGAAAAAACTACATATTTTACTAATGATAAGCTTTCTTCTTGTACTATCTTCCTGTGCTAACAACGGAATTGAGGATCCTTTAAACTATGAGGTGTCAGATTTTTCGTATGTAAATCAAGATGGTGAAGCATTTACCTTGGAAGATTTGAAGGGAAAGATATGGATTGCTGACATGATTTTTACAAACTGTGATACGGTTTGTCCTCCAATGACAGCACATATGGCGAAGCTACAAGCAATGGTGAAAGAAGAGGGGCTTGATGTTGAGTTTGTGTCTTTCTCTGTTGACCCAGAGGTCGATACCCCTGAGATGCTAAAGGAATATGGTGAAAAATTTGAAGCTGATTTTACCAATTGGCACCTATTAACTGGTTACAGTCAAGAAGACATAAAAGAGTTTGCGAAAGATAGCTTTGCTGCGATTGCGGAAAAACCAAAAAACCAAGATCAAGTATTACACGTAATTAATTTTTATTTAGTGGATCAAAATGGCACGGTTCTAAAGGAATACAACGGAGTTGAAAATACTCCTTATGACCAAATAATAGCTGACATTAAAAAAATTCAATAAGCAAAAATGGATACAAGTCCATTAAGAGAAAAGACAAAGTCAATTATGGCTTTGTCTTTTCTTAAAGGACTGAAAAGTATAAAATTTTGAACACCGTTTTCAATGTAAGGCTCCAGCTCCTAACCCCCCCGAGGTCATAAACGTGCGGTAATGAAATGTCAAAGAGCTACTTTTTTACAACAGAATAGTTGGTTGTCGGCCTTGTACAGGACAAGGAAGGCTCTAGTATGATAATAATCCCACGAAGAAAATGCTTTGCATTTTCGATGAAGGGCTTACGTCAGCGTTCGCGCATAGAACATTGTGGTTCATAGTTGGATTTCCTCTTCCGGAGCTTGCGCATTTCTTTTTTAAGGGTAAATATAGTAAAATCTATTATTCATCTGCCATTTCTGCTCCATCTTCTACGATTGTTTCAAGCTCCTTCCAGAACAATTCATGACTAGTGAACGTTAAACAATGATTTGATAACTCTACTGGAAATTCATTTTCCTGTTGTTTCTTTTGTTCCTTTTTATCACGCATAGGTTTGACCCCTTTCCTTTAACAAATTGTGAATGATTTCCCCAACAGAAGTTTTATTTAATGTATTGTGAAATAAATCGATGCTATTATAAAGGCTTTTCAGCTTTTTTGACTCCGAAAATAATAGGGATTCAAAGTCCGTGATTTCCTTCAATTTAGGTAATTTTACAACCAGCCCCATTCGAAGCAGTTCCTGTAAATTAATTTCCTCTTGACCAGGAAGTGCATGATAAATAAAAACAGGGATCTTTTTAATAAGGCATTCACTAATTGTGACTCCACCAGGCTTTGTTAGTACAACATCTGTTTTTTGATACAATGCATCCATTTCTTCACGTGATGATAAATAGGGTAGTGGAAAAATTCGGCTATGATTAAGATTTTTAAGTTTATTAAAAAGTCGTTGATTCTTTCCGCACAAGATATAGAAGGTGATGTTTTTTGTACTTTGAATCATTTTTGATAACTCTTCTATTGCACCAACTCCAAGGCTTCCGCCCATAATGGTACAGGTTATTTGTGTAGGAGGAGTCACTTCTTTTTTTAGATTTTTTGTAAGTGTTGGATGGACAGGTATTCCGGTAACAAAAATCTTCTGTTCGTCAACCCCTTTTTTAAGTAAAAAGGATTTCATAGATTGATGTGCAACGAAATGATAATCAATATGTTGTAAACCCCAAAACGAATGTATGAAATAGTCGGTATACACGTTGATAACGGGTGTTTTGAGTATGTCTTGTTCCTTCAGCTTATTTAACATATAGGAGGGTAAAGCATGAGAACAAATAATGAGATTTGGTTTTGACTCAGAAATTAATCGGTACACAAAGCGCTTGAATAATATCTCAAATAAAACATACTCTTTATCTTTCTCGATGTTTTGATAAACGGATTTTCTATATAACCAGCTATACGTTTTTGGGAATAGATGTATCCACTTTAAATAGATTGACGAGACAAGTGCTTCAATTTTTCCGTACGAATACTGTAAAATATCTACCTTATGACAGATAAGAGTAGGATCGATAAATGTTAATGATTCAATAATTGCATCTGCAACCTGATGGTGGCCAGAAGGAAGTTGTAGAAAAGGCATAAAAAGGACCTTCTTCATAAAAAATCTCCTTAATGTAAATTAGCTTTTCCTTTAGTTTCAATAAGATGAGAACATTTTATTCAGATGTATCAAGTTAGAATTCCTTACTTTTCCAAATATAATTTTGAACTAAATACAAAAAATGAAGATGTACATAACTCAAGTAAAGGAGAATTTTAAAAGATGTATGCTAAAATGAGGTCCTATGTGATAACTATCTGGACAATCCTTGATCCAATTTATTATTTTTTTACACGCTTAACCTACATAGATGATGAATCCAACAAAAATATTTTTAGAGTTAGATTAACTCGTTATAAGGGGAAATCCTGCGTACTTTCGGATGGAACTACCATTAAGAAAAATGATATGCTAGTAAAAATTCATCTTCACAATGTTATTCTTCTCAAAGAATTGATTGGCCATCAGGGAGAGACAATAAAAGCACGAATCATCTATAATCAAGTTAAGAACTCACTTCCTAGTTTGGCAAAATATTTACATAACCACCCTGAGCAAAGCTATATAAAAGGAATTATCGGAATTACAGCACTAAATAAAGGGTGTAGGAGACTAGGGTTTGAAACACATAGCATCTCAAATAAATATTATCTACTGTTTAAACAGGTTGTCTTTATGCCAATGTATTGTCTAGCCGTATCAAATGTTTCGTTAAAAAGCTTACGTAGGCCGCCAATGTATTTATTCATGTCAAAAAACAGGCTTTTGGATTTATACTACAAAGAAGAATAGTCTATCCATTCATTACCACTATCTTTCTGTTTTCAATTTACTATAATTGTAAGTGGAAAGGGTGGTGTTTTCTTATGAAATTTTTTATTCTTATACTTTTAATATTACTAGTTTGGTATTTTATCTATAGAGCAAATAAAAACACCTATGTTGTTAACGTGAATCGAGTACTTGTGGATAACAATAAACAAAATCATGTACCTACCGATAAAACAAAGCTTCATGTTCTACACCTCTCTGACCTACATCTTGAAAATTTATCGATTACTCCTGAAGATTTATATGAGAGAGTAAAAGAAGAAAAAATAGACCTAATTGCAGTAACAGGTGACTTTTTAGATAGAAAACGGAGCATTCCAAAACTTATTCCATATCTACAAATCTTTCAAAAATTAAACCCAACCCATGGGGTCTATGCGGTTTTTGGAAACCACGACTATGTTTTAAACAAGAAACATTTTCAGGACCTAAAGAAAGTATTAAATGAGAATGGATGTAAAACACTCCAAAATGAAAATGAATCAATTTTTGTGAACGGCAACCGTGTCAATATTATTGGAATTGATGACTTCAGTACAAAGAGAAGCAATCTTAAAGAATCATATTCTAACCTAAAGGATGGATACAATTTAGTTTTAACGCATGATCCAAACCTTGTTCTACACATGAAGGAGTATGATTTTGACTATCTCCTATCAGGACATTTCCATGGGGGACAAATTTGTTACCCAAAACCGTATCACTTGGTAAAAATGGGGAAGCTTGTAAGAATGAATATGATTAAAGGCTACCATACACACCATGGGAAACCCTTCTATATTAACGAAGGACTTGGACAAACTGGAGTCAATATTCGTGTTGGAAGCACTCCGGAAATAACATTTCATGAATTAACGATAGGTAATGTAAAAACTGAAAAACAAGCAATTTAGAAAAAAGACGTCAATGACCTTGACGTCTTTTGCTGTAGGTGAGTGAGAGAAAAAAGTATAATTTATAGAGATGTAGGTAGTTTTTATAAGTGTTTTTAAAAAGCTGTTTTCGCAAAAGTTGACAGTTATGTTTTCAGCAGGATGATTGGAGCGAATGGCACGAGACTCCAGCTGAAGATAAGGAACGTCTACTAAGGACCGCCACGTCCTGTGGCGAACGTAGACGTCAGCACATCCTGTGCAAGTCAGGTGAGACCAGCAGGAGCACAGCTCACGAGGGAAGCTCACGGAAAGCGAGTGGCAGGAGCGGAAATCACCAATCTATGTAATTGCCCCTTATTGAATAAAGCAAATAGCAACAATCTTTTAGAAAGGCTCTTTTCGTAAACTTTGTTGCTCACTGTACCAGTATAGTGGTGACTTCTGATAAGGTTTGGTGGATTCAAGTCAACTTAATTAGTTCAGGGATCTATTCTGACAGCTTTGATGAATTTATGGACTATCGTGTCAGAATGAGGGGTCTATTTTGACAGTATTGATGAATTCAAGAGTAATCTTGTCAGAATAATATTCTTCTGTATAAACTTAATAGTAAATCTGTTCGAAAAACAACAATCTCTGCGAAAACAGCCTTTAGAAAGAGCTATTAATAAACTATTGGTTAATCACATAATCTGACATATGCTATAATACAAACTTATAGACTTTAGAGAATGCAAGTTAGATAGAAATGTAGGTGAAACATATCTTGAAAAAAATGGTTTTGATAATATTCATAATATTGATACTACTTGGGGGCTGTTCATCAACGGTTTCTACTTATACCGGTGGCCTAACACAAAATAAGATTGGTCTCCAGCCAAAACAGGAAGTGCCAGATTATTTTATCCCTAGAGAACTAAATATAGCATCCATAGGGGATTCACTCACTCAAGGTGTAGGCGATGAAACAAAGCAAGGGGGATACACTACAATCCTTAAGGAAAATCTAATGCAACAAAAAGAGATTAAAGAAGTTACCCTGAATAACTATGGTGTTAAGGGGCATAAAACAACAGACCTGTTAAATAGACTGGATGATGAGGAAGTACAAAAAGGAATTGCGGAGGCTGACATTATTATTATTACAATTGGTGGTAATGATATAATGAAGATAGTCAGAGATAACCTTTTTGACTTATCGTTTGAAGTGTTCCAAAGTGAACAGACTAAATATGAAAAGCGACTTTATAAGGTATTAGAAAAAATAAGGGATTATAATAGTGATGGAGAAATTGTTCTCGTGGGACTTTATAATCCTTTTGGATGGTTGGTAGATATTTCAATTGAAATAAATGCTATTATAGATAATTGGAATGAAGGAAGCAGTAATGTTCTATCTGAATTTACCAATACCAAATATGTAACAGTTGCGGATATCTTTAGCAATTCAGAAGAAAATTTATTAGCATCTGATGAATTTCATCCGAATGCAAAAGGATATGAGTTAATAAGTGAAAGAATTTTAAAGACCATTCTTACTGACTGATATCCTTCGTATAGGAGGCACATTACATGAAAATCACAAATAAATGGAAGCTTCTTTTTATAATACTTCTAGCAGTAAATCTCACCGCACTGTCTGTGTTTGTAGCTATGATAGTATGGCCAAATGAAACTGTTAATATAAAACAGGAGAAGAGTAAGGAGAAACACATAGATCTACTTGTAGAAACAAATAAAGAGGACCTTACCAAGGTTATCAATAGTTACTTAAAAAAGGAAGCAAAGGATGATCCACTTAATTATAAGGTGCTGTTAACAGAAAGGGTCATGCTTGTTGGAACAATAACTGTTTTTGGTAAGGAAATCGATTTAGTAATGACCTTTAAACCAGAAGTAATTGAGAATGGCAATCTTATTCTGAAACAAGAAGCCTTCACAGTTGGCCAAGTTAATTTACCTGTATCATTTGTACTTCGATACATTAATGATTATTACAATCTTCCTGATTGGGTTAAAATTGATCCGAAAAAGCAGGATATCTTTGTTTACCTTTCGGAGATGGAAGGTAAGAGCGATTTGAAGGTCCGCGTAAAAACCTTTAACTTAAGCTCTAATGAACTTACATTTATATTACAAGTTCCAACAGAGGGATAGAGGGGCAACTGGGTCTCCTCTTTTTTGTTATGTTTGTGTTCAGAAAGTGAATCAACCTCCCAAAAATTCATTCTTTCAGAAGGCCCTTGCTATTTATTTATGAAAAATAAATTTGTACAATGTCATTTGTCCTGTTTGTTATTTTGTAAAAATCTCTATACATAATCATCCACTTGTATGACTTAAAAGAATACACCTTCACGTTTATAAACCTGCTCATCTTCATACTAAATTACAACAACTTGTCGATTATGATACTGTTCAAGCCTTCTTAAGCATTCCTCATTTTTTCCAAGCTCTAAGGACATACCCACCACATCCACATTGATCGATAAATTTTAAGGTTACACCAGACTGAAACCTGTTAAGGATTGGGTCTGTCATGTAATGAACTGGATTTCCGAAGACAGCTGGTGTAACTAAATTAACATAATAGCCGCTTTCAGTCACATGAATCGCTTTTAAACCGTCCTCAATGACTAATGATATGTTCCTCTCATAATCTCCGTGCTCTAAATCAATTGACCAATCTTTTTTCATTTGTATCACCCCATATTTAGTATAGGTTTATCAACGATTGAATGGGATGAAGTAAATCACATCTTTACATACATTTCATTTCTGTTAAGATTTTTCAATATAATTACATCTTGTTCGAATTTGGTGATAAGACATTTACAAATCAAAGACATCATCATAAAATCCACTTAATTGATGTTATAATGCAATAACAATTACCAAGTGGAGGTTATCAGATGGAAAAGAAACGAGAGTATTATTTTGATAATGCTAAATTTATCCTGATACTGCTTGTTGTCTTTGGACATTTTATACAGCCATTTATCCAAGATAATAAACTAATGATGACATTGTATCAATTTGTATATTCGTTTCATATGCCAGCATTTATTTTAGTTGCTGGTTATTTTGCGAAAGGTTTCAAGAAGGAAGGATATATAAAAAAGACAGCAAAAAAGCTGTTAATACCATATTTAATCTTTCAACTACTATATACAATCTATTATTATTTCTTATACAAAGGGGAAAACCTGCTATTTGAAATATTCAATCCACAATGGTCATTATGGTTTTTAATTAGTATGTTTTGTTGGAATGTAATGCTGTACTTGTTTACTAAATTCAGCTATAAATGGTCAATTACCATCTCAATCTTAATAGGGATAGCAATAGGTTATCTTCCGTTTATTGGTAACTACCTGAGTTTATCAAGAACGTTTGTATTTTTCCCTTTATTTCTTCTCGGATACTACGTTAAGAAGGAGCATTTTACAATTTTAAAACGACCTGCTTTCCAAATTGGGTCATGGGTGTTACTGTTTGCTATTTTAATAGGGTATTATTTTGTACCCGAATTCAATACAGGATGGTTACTTGGTTCAAAATCCTATGAATATTTGAATCAAGAAAACATCGGAGGTCTTATCAGACTAGCAATCTATCTTATTTCATTTTTAACAACCTTTGCATTCTTTGCAATCATTCCAAAGAAGCAATACTTCTTTACAAGCTGGGGTACACACACATTTTACGTGTATTTACTTCACGGATTTGTTATTAAGTATTTTAGACACAGTGAATGGCTTGATGTTATTAAAGAAACAAATAGCATATTGTTATTGGCTTTAGCAACTTTACTTCTGACATTTTTACTATCTTCTAAGTTAATTCGTGCAATCTCACAGCCATTGATTGAGTTACGGACATCCATATTAAAAAGATCCTTTCTTAATGAAAAACAAAGAGGCTTTAGGTACTAGTTTCCTAAAGCCTTTTGTTTATCTTACAAGCCTTTATGATTTTGAGCTCTTTTGACAAAGGACCTCTCATCTTCAATAAGTCCGCATACCCCACATTGTACTTTATAATCTGGTCCACGATAAGGTACATGGAAAGTATCAAGATTATCAGTGTATTCCTGTACTACTTCGCCAGTTTGAGGGTCCATTTTCACAGATTTTGCAACCTGTTCAATAATATTAAATCTAGTTCGATTTGATTTACAGTTTGGACATAGATATGGATCACTCATTCGTTACACCTCCTATTTCCTACTATTTCCTTACTTGTTACTGATTATGAGCGAAATGATTGGAACCAATCAATATAGTGTTATAATAATGTACAAAGTATTCAGGAAAGAAAGGATGAGAACACATGGCAAATTCAAATGACAAATATCAAAAGGCTACCTTTGCGGGTGGATGCTTCTGGTGTATGGTGAAGCCTTTTGATGAGCAGCCTGGGATTATTGAGGTAGTCTCAGGATATACAGGTGGAACAACAGTTAACCCAACATATGAAGAGGTGTGTGCAGATACGACTGGTCACTATGAAGCCGTTCAGATTACATATGACCCTGATGTGTTTCCTTATGAAAAATTGTTAGAACTATTCTGGCAGCAAATTGATCCTACAGATGAAGGGGGACAATTTTACGACAGGGGACATTCGTATAAGACAGCTATTTTTTATCATTCAGAAGAGCAAAGAAAACATGCAGAGGAGTCAAAGCAGTATATAACGAATAGCGGTATTTTCTCAAAGCCGATTGTGACTAAAATCTTACCAGCCAAGGAATTCTATCCTGCTGAGGATTATCACCAGGATTATTATAAGAAGAAGCCTGAGCATTATAACCGATATCGGAAAAGTTCTGGCCGAGATGCATTTATTCGCAAGCACTGGGCGGCGAAACGCTTTGAAGAACAAAAGAAAAAATTAACGCCGATGCAATATAAGGTAACACAGGAAAATGGCACAGAGCCACCTTTTCAAAATGAGTTTTGGAATAATGCTGTGGAAGGTATTTACGTAGATATTGTATCAGGTAAACCGCTATTTAGCTCTAAAGACCAATATGATGCAGGCTGTGGTTGGCCAAGTTTTACAAAAACAATTGATGAGAAAGAAATTGTTGAGGAATTAGATACGTCACACGGAATGATCCGTACAGAGGTGAGAAGTAATACAGCTGACTCCCATTTAGGACATTTGTTTTACGATGGACCAGGACCCAATCGCTTACGTTATTGTATTAACTCTGCAGCCCTTCGTTTTATTCCAAAAGAAGATCTGGAAAAGGAAGGATATGGCGAATATAAGAAACTATTCAAGTAATAGTATCTGAACGTTGAGTTCGTAAAAACTGACTTTCATCGCTTCTCTCCGGCGCATTTTTAATAGGGGTCGTCGGTAACATAAATGCCGATCAAACTTGTTGTTTTAATTGATGCATCAAAAGAACCATTTTTTATTATTATTGCTAAAAATATTTGGGAATGGTTGACTCTACCAATAAGGAATGGTATGATTAAACAGACCATTTTGTTGCGTATATAAGTTTAAAGAAAGATAATTTCATATTGAATTACCGATTCTTGGAGTTATATGTAATTTTGTTTTAGATTTATGTAAGTAGTTTAATGGTTAATTTTTTGAATGCACAATTGGCTTGTGTGTTAACATTTAGGAGGCATATTTTATGCAAAATGGTAAAGTAAAATGGTTTAACAGCGAAAAAGGTTTCGGATTCATCGAAGTACAAGGTGGAGACGATGTATTCGTACACTTCTCAGCTATCCAAGGTGAAGGTTTCAAAACTTTAGAAGAAGGTCAAGAAGTTTCTTTCGAAATCGTTGAAGGTAACCGTGGACCTCAAGCTGCTAACGTAGTTAAATTATAATTCAACATATACAATCACATATTAAAGCAGTCCCTCGGGACTGCTTTTCTGTATTTTACAGGGTCTTTTTTTATGATGTCTGTGTTAGGAGTATAGATACAATAACTAGCAAACGTTGTAGCCAATTTGACATTAAAAAAGGATGCATATGATTGACCATAAGGCATCCTTCCATTTTTCTTACTTTTTAGATTGAGCAAATTCTAATTTTATTTTTTCTAAAAGCTCTGGATTTGTTAGAATCTCATAACCTGTTAGTGCCATTGCCTTTGCTCCTAGAATCATAGCTTCTTGTCCTTGTATACTTAATGCAGCATCACGAAATTCATGGGTGTGACAGGCATATGGTTCGTTACAAATCTTAATATAAGGGTGAATAGAAGGGACTACTTGACTTACATTACCCATATCTAAGGAGCCGCCGCCCTCGGTTCTTTCTTGAATCTCTTCAGCAGCAATCCCTAATTCTAGTAGAGAATTTGTGAATAACCCTGAAAGAACCTCGTTAGTTATCATGTTATCATAAGAGAATTCGTAATAAGAAGAGGTTACTTTTGCCCCTGTTTGGAGAGCAGCCCCTTCCGCACAACTTTTTACCTTTTCAACTAATTCATTCAAGTACTCGCGTGAACCGGCTCTTACATAAAACTGTGCTACGGCATAATCAGGTACGATATTTGCTGCTTTACCACCCTCAGTAATAATCCCATGGATTCGCGTATCTGGAGTAATATGCTGTCTTAATGCATTAATACTATTAAAGGTTTGAATTGCCGCGTCTAATGCATTTATCCCTTCATGAGGACTTGCTGCAGCATGCGCAGCTCGACCAAAAAACTCAAATTGAATCGCATCCATTGCAAGAGAGGAACCACTTTTTTCAAAATGACTCAATGGGTGTACCATCATAGCTACATCAAGATGATTAAAGATTCCTTGTTCAGCCATAGTAACCTTACCGCCTCGCGTTTCTTCAGCAGGCGTTCCGTATACAACAACCTTACCGCCAGTTTCAGAAAGAACCTTACTTAATCCAATACCAGCAGCAATACCCATTGTTCCAATTAAATTATGTCCGCATGCATGTCCTAACTCTGGAAGTGCGTCATATTCCGCCATAATCCCAATTGTGGGACCAGGTAATCCACTATCATATACTGCTTCAAAAGCCGTAGGGAGATTAACTGTGCCTACCTCGACTTTGAATTGATGACTAGCTAATTCATCAGAGAGTATCTTACAAGCTTTAAATTCTTCATGTCCAAGTTCTGGATTTTTTCCAATATATTCACTAATTTCATAGAAACGATTCTTGTATTGGTCTATAGCTGCAATAATTTCTGTCTTCATGGTTACCCTACTTTCCCTTAATATGTGGTCTGGATTATTATAAAATATTATGAATAAAAATTCAATAAAACTAGTATTCTCACAATATGTTCCTGCAAATAATTGGAAACTAATTCGAACTTTTCCAGTACTTTATAAATTTTTTAGTTCAAATGGGCATCTGCACATACAGTACAACCTATAGGCTCATATCGTAAAAGTGTAAATACAAAGAAAGGGAGATGACACTATGCATTACGGATATCATGATCACTGCGGACATGGATATGGTGGATACGGATATAACAACAGTTTTGTTTTAATCGTTGTTCTGTTTATTTTATTGATTATTGTTGGTGCTTCTTACGTACGATAATCAAATTTATCCCTTTCACTCTTAAAGTGAAGGGGATTTTTCATTGGGTAAAAAGTTATTCTTTTGTAACAATGACTCTATTTTATATGTGTTGATTTTAACTAGAGGTATAGTGTCAATTGAAGAATATGTAGAAATAATTTTTGAAAGCAAATTATTAACCATAACTTTATTATGTAAACTTGAAATCTAATGAATAGTTTTTCCGTTTTCAAACAAAAGATAAAAGGTAATCTGTTTACTTTAAGAGGTGTCGAAATGGCTACTACATATAACTGTATAATTATCGGTGGTGGAATAGCGGGCTTACAGGCTGCTATTCAACTTGGGAGATACAAGCATACTATTGCAGTAATTGACTCAAATGATGGACGTTCATCAATCTGTAGATCTTATCATAATATCCTTGGCTGGCCCGAAGGAGTAAGTGGTGAAACGCTCAGAGCTATAGGAAAGGAACAAGCACAAAGATACGGTGTTTCTTTTTTTGATAATGAAGTAATAAAAGTTGAAAAGATGGAAAATTTTTTTCAAATACAGTGTAGTTCAGGTGATTCTTTTTTTGCAGAAAGATTATTACTTGCTACCGGTATTAAAGATAATATTCCGAAAATAAAAAACATCTACAAATGTTTAGGCTTATCAATATACATTTGTCCTGATTGTGACGGTTATGAGGTCTTAGACAAGCGTGTTATTGTACTTGGGTCTGGGAACCCTGGTGCAAATATGGCAATAACGTTGAAGTATTGGACAAAAGATATTATTTATATAGATCATGATTGGAACAAGCTCGATAGGGAATTAGCTAAGAAGCTAGAACAAAAAAATATCTCTTATATACAAGACCATGTTGAAGAGATCTTACTAGAGGAAGCTACCACTACATTTTTAGGTGTTAAGTTAAAAAACGGTCTAATCATCAATGGAGATCGTGGATTTTTAGGATTTGGTGGAAATGAAGTAAGATCCGATTTAGCAACACAGCTTGGTATAGAAAGAACTGAAAATAAGCATATCCTTGTTGACCCACGTACAAAAAAGACAAATATTGAACATGTGTGGGCGGCAGGGGATATTACAGTACATTCAGAACAAACAACTATAGCAATGGGGGATGGGATGCAAGCTGCGATTTGGATTCATAAAAGCCTCAAAAATGAATAAATTATATTTCTCCATCGTAATTATAACGAAATTATCAATCAGTTCATACATATGATGTAATAGTAGGCTTATTCATTAAAATGTTTTCATTCATTTACTAGTCTATTATTACAATAAGGAGGATTACGATGGAGGAGACCCGCTTAATCAAGCCGTTATTAGATAAAGAGTATCCAATGATAAGTCATGGTGATGGGATATATCTTTATGATACAGACGGAAAAAAATACATTGATGGGTCATCAGGGGCAATTACAGCAAGTATTGGTCATGGAGTAAAGGAAATCATTGACGAAATGGAAAAGCAGGCCAATAAAATTTCATTTGTCTATCGCTCTCAGTTTACAAGTGAGCCTGCAGAAAAATTAGCTACAAAATTAAGTGAATTGGCAAAAGGAGCAGATGGTGGATACTGGTCTTTTTTTGTGAACAGTGGATCTGAAGCAACTGAAACCGCAATGAAAATTGCGATTCAATATTGGCAGGAAAAAGGTGTAAAGGGAAAAAATAAAATATTGTCCCGATGGATGAGTTATCACGGGATCACGATTGGTGCCTTATCAATGTCAGGTCATACAGTAAGGAGAGCAAGATTTGTTTCTTTGTTAGAGGATTATCCGACAATATCACCACCATATTGTTTTAGATGTCCTTATGATACAACCTATCCAAGCTGCAATTATTTATGTGCATATGAATTAGAAAAGGCTATTAATCGAATAGGTGCTGAACATATTGCAGCGTTTATCGCAGAACCAATTATTGGTGCGGCTGGTGGTGCAATCGTACCTCCTGATGGATACTATCAAGTTATTAAAAAAATTTGTGAGAAACATAATATTTTATTTATTGCGGACGAGGTTATGACGGGAATTGCAAGAACTGGTAAGATGTTTGCATTAGAACACTGGGAAACAAACGCAGATATTATTACGCTTGGTAAGGGAATGAGCGCAGGTTATACACCAATTGCTGCAACTTTAGTTAGCGAGAAAATAATGGAGCCAATAAAAAAAGGCTCAAGGCTTATTATGAGTGGTCATACGTACAGTGCGAATCCTCAATCTGCATCAGTAGCTTTAGCCGTTTTAAAGTATATTGAATCTAATAATCTTGTAGAAGCTGCCGAGAAAAATGGTAGATACATGTTTAGTAAATTGCTAGAATTGCAAAAAAAATATCCAATCATAGGAGATATCAGAGGGAAGGGTATGTTGTGTGGTATAGAATTTGTATCAGACATGATAACTAAATTCCCGTTTAAAAAGGAAATCGATCTTACAACCATGATTGTAAAACAAGCACAACTAAATGGTCTGTTATTATACCCTGCAGCTGCTGGAATTGAAGGAATAGGCGGGGATGCAATACTGATCGCTCCTCCATTAACGATTACTTGTGACCAAATAGATGAAATAATTATCTTACTTAGTCAAACACTGTCTGATGTTGAGAAGGAATTACGTATAGCTGGTGTTATACCGGCATAATGGAGGGGACGAATAGTGATTGAGAATAGATACAATAAGATTTCTACCTTAGAGGTAGCACTTTCATATATTAATGATGGTACGACACTAATGTTTGGAGGATTTGGTGGGATAGGATCTCCACCAACTCTAATTGAGGGATTATTGAACAAAGGGGTAAAAGATTTAACTGTAATAGGCAATGATACGGGTTTCCCTAATATTGGAATCGGAAGACTGGTAAGTAGAGGCCATGCTAGAAAATGCATTGTTTCACATATAGGCTCTAACCCTATCGCTGGTCAGTTAATGACAGAAGGGAAACTGGAGATTGAATTTTCTCCACAGGGGACACTTGCAGAGAGAATTCGCGCTGGTGGTGTTGGATTAGGAGGCATCTTAGTCGACGTAGGAATAGACAACGACATTGTCTCGCACGGTAAGAAACGAATAATAGTTGACGATAAAGAGTACTTACTTGAAACACCACTAACAGCGGATGTTTCAATCGTGTATGCCAAAAAGGCTGACACATTCGGAAACCTTGTATATGACAAAAGTGCACGAAACATGAATCCCCTTGTTGCGATGGCAGGTAAATTTACAATAGCTGAAGTAGATGAGATTGTACCACTTTCAGAATTGGACCCAGAAGAAATAATCACACCTGGTATTTATGTTGATATGATTATCAAAAGCAAAGGGGTGAATTGGAAATGGGTATGGGAGTAAATATTCGAAATAAGATTGCGTGGCGTGCAGCACAGGAAGTAAAGGATGGAATGATTGTTAATTTAGGTATTGGTATTCCTTCACTTGTTCCAAATCATCTTCCTGATGGAATCAATGTGATGGTTCATGCCGAGAACGGAATTTTGGGAATAGGGCCTAGTCCAGTAAAGGGCAGTGAAGATGAGAATATTTGTAATGCAGCTGGATATCCGGTGACAACTGTTTCAGGGTCATCGTATTTTGATAGTTCGATAGCATTTGGAATGATTCGAAGAGGATATATTGATATTACGATATTAGGCTCCCTACAGGTGAGTGAAAAAGGAGACCTCGCGAATTGGATTGTACCTGGAAAGCGTATCCCAGGCATGGGAGGAGCAATGGAGTTGGCACAAAAAGCAAAAAAGGTAATTGTATTAATGAATCACATCGATAAAAACGGTAACTCAAAGATTGTAAAGGAGTGCAGCTTACCTCTAACTTCAAAAAGTTGTGTCGATCTTATCATAACAGAAATGGCTGTGATTGAAGTAACAAACGAAGGGCTAGAGCTTATAGAAGTAATGAAGCCATACAGTATTGAGGATGTAGTTAAAAACACAAATGCTAAACTTAAGTTGAATGATTCGATTATTCATATAGCCTAATTTATTTCCATTGATAAATTTTTTTGAAGATAGATTTAAAGGGGTAGTTGATCAGTAGTAACTGCCCTCCAACAGTGTTAAGAATATGATTTTAAAAAAGGATGGTTGGTAAGTAATATTTTTTCGTCAATGTATAGAAATAAAGGGGGAGATAGCTTGGGCGATCAAAAAGAGATGATTCGTAGATGGATCAAACAAAATCGGGGAAAAGGAATTCGTCTGTTAAAGAAACTAGTACAAGAACCCAGCCTTCAAGGAAATGAAGGATCATCACAAGCAATTGTGATTGAGAAATGTAGAGAGCTTGGGCTTGAAATTGATATCTGGGAGCCAAATGGAACAACTCTATTGAACCATCCATATTTTGTATCACCACGAAATAACTTTATGAATAGTCCAAATGTAGTTGGAGTATTGAAAGGTTCAGGAGGAGGAAAGTCTCTCCTATTAAACGGCCATATAGATGTAGTTCCAGAGGGAGATAAAGCCAATTGGGAGTATGATCCATACTCTGCTGAAGTAAAGGACGGAAAATTATACGGACGTGGTTCCACCGATATGAAGGGTGGGAATGTTGCATTGCTTTTAGCTTTAGAAGCCATTAAGGAAATGGGAATTCGCTTGAAGGGTGATGTAATCTTTCAGAGTGTAATAGAGGAAGAAAGTGGTGGAGCAGGTACACTAGCTGCTATTTTAAAAGGCTATAAAGCAGACGGTGCTATTATTCCAGAGCCTACAAATATGAAGATTTTCCCTAAACAGCAAGGGTCTTTGTGGTTTAAAGTTCATGTTCGTGGGCGATCAGCCCATGGAGGGACACGATATGAAGGAGTTAGTGCCATCGAAAAAAGTATGATTGTTATAAAGCATTTATTAAAGCTTGAAATGATTAGGAATGCATCTATATCTGACCCCTTATATAATAATACACCGATACCAGTTCCAATCAATATTGGCAAAATTAATGGTGGAAATTGGCCATCATCTGTACCGGATTTGGTTACAATCGAAGGACGAATGGGTGTAGCACCAGAGGAAACAATAGATAATGCGAAAACGGAGATGAATAAATGGCTCCGAAAATTACCAGAGATCGATCCCTGGTTTCTAGATTATCCAGTTGAACTAGATTGGTTTGGAGCGCGTTGGGTGCCAGGGACAATTGATCCAGAGCATGAACTTCTACACCTCTTAAGAAAGAGTTTTAAAGAAGTGAAGGAAACAGAACCAGTGATTGAAGCATCTCCATGGGGGACAGATGGAGGATTGTTAACAGCAGTTGGTGAGATTCCAACTCTTGTATTTGGACCGGGAACAACAGAGGTAGCTCATTATCCAAATGAATATATCGAGCTTGATCGAATGTTTGAAGTTGCTGAAATCATAGCATGTACAATCCTTGCTTGGTGTGAAGTTTCTGAAGATTAATGGTAAGATAGAATAATAGAATTAATGGACTACTAGCAAAAACTAGGTCCACTTATGTAGGTTCGGGTAAAAAATTCGAGAAATAGGTTATGTAGGAGGATTTTCAGTTGTCTAACGAAAAATACAGCGATCAAAAAGAAATTGTCGATGCTACATATCAAGCAAGTATCATTCTAGACTATTTTAACCGCCGTTTAAAGCTTGAGGAATATCGTGGTAACGTAAGGAATCTCCTAAGAGAAATCAATACGATAGCAATCAGTAACCAATTTGAAAAAATGATTTGTAAGGTACGATATGAGGATTTGTTTGTTTTTATGGCTGAAGGCTATGTGATTGAAGCAGTTATCATGAAATACTTTAGTGGCAGCGATGCATATTTTCTAACAAAATACTATAAAAATGAAAGAAGAAATAGTGATTTGTGGATGGAGGAAGAGAAGCTCTTAACGAACATCCAAAACAAGCAGATAGAAAAATCACTGAATAATACAACTGCATTTCGTATCCGAAAAGCAGTTCCACAAGACTCAACCGAACTAGCAAGTCTCTACAGTCAAGTTTTTCAAATTTACCCTACACCTTTGAACAATCCAACTTATATAGAACGTACAATGAATGATCAAACAATTTTTTATGTAGTAGAAGATAATGGTAAAATCGTTAGTTCTGCCTCCGCAGAATTGAACTCAACATTTCATAATGCAGAGCTTACTGATTGTGCTACTCTACCTTCTTTTCGTAAACATGGTCTAATGAAGACACTTCTCATCCAATTAGAAAAGGAACTAGTTAAAAATGGAGTCTACTGTGCCTACTCGATTGCGAGAGCATTGTCTTATGGAATGAACCAATGCTTTTTCCAGTTAGGATATTCATATACTGGGAGACTAACAAACAATTGTTATATATTTGATAAAATCGAAGACATGAATGTTTGGGTTAAGGATTTATCTAAAGAGATTGAAGTTTAGATTAGATATAATATTCCAAAAGGGTATGTGCCGAATTTTTGGCATGAAGTGCCGATATTTCATCATGAAGTAACACCTGTTCAAAGGAGGTGGGAACTCTTGCATATCGGTGAAGAAATGGTAATGGCAATTTTAGATAGTATTGATGAAGCTATTCATGTTGTGAATGCTGAAGGCATCACAATCTTTTATAATCAGGTGGCTGCTGAGCACGATGGATTGAATAAAGAAGAGGTTCTAGGAAGGCATATCCTTGAGGTGTTTCCCTCCCTGACAAGGGAATCTAGTACATTATTAAAGGTCATCCAAACCAAGCAGCCCATTTTTCATCTTCCACAAACCTATAAAAACAAATGGGGAAAGTTAATTGATACAATCAACACAACATTGCCCATCCAAGTTGATGGTAAACTTATAGGCGCAGTTGAAATAGGAAAAGATTATTCGAAGATTAAAACATTATCAAATAAGCTAGTGGATCTCCAATCAAAGGTAAAAGGAGTCTCTAAAAAGCCAAATGAATTTTACGGTGCAAAATACACGTTTAAGGATATAGTAACAAAAAATATTCAATTTAATGAAGTGAAGCAACAAGCTTCAAAGGTGGCAAAATCCTCTTCCACTGTTCTTATTTATGGTGAGACCGGTACTGGGAAGGAGTTGCTTGTTCAAGCTATCCATAATGCTTCCGCTCGAAAACAGGCACCTTTTATTGCACAAAATTGTGCAGCATTGCCCGAAAGCCTCCTAGAGAGTATACTGTTCGGAACGGTTAAGGGAAGCTATACAGGGGCAGTTGACCGTGCAGGACTATTTGAAATTGCTCATGGAGGAACCCTTTTCCTTGACGAAATTAATTCAATGCCCCTAGAATTACAGTCTAGATTGCTTCGTGTACTCGAAGACGGAATGGTAAGACGAATTGGAAGCTCGAAAACGTTTCAGGTTGATGTGAGAGTAATTGTTGCATTAAATAAATATCCTGCTGAATGTGTAAAAGATAATGAGCTAAGGCCAGATTTATATTACCGTTTAAATGTTTTCTCGCTTGAAATCCCTCCATTGCGTAACAGGCTTGAGGATATTCCTTACCTGGTTGATTACTTTGTCTCGTTATATAACCATAGCTTTCAAAAAAATGTCGATAAGGTTGAAGATGAAGTATTGCAGTTATTCGGACAGTATGCATGGCCAGGTAATGTACGAGAACTTAAGCACATAATTGAGCATGCAATGATTATGACGGATGGTGAAAAGGTAACTCAACAACATTTGCCGAGACATATCACTCATTCCACGGAAAAGTTTAAAGAGCCTAGTTTAAAAACGATAAAACCACTGCGTCAAGCACTACAAGATACGGAGAATGAGCTTATTGATTCTGCTCTACGTACAACCGGGGGAAATATTAATCAAGCAGCCAAACTCCTACAAATACCTCGTCAGACTCTGCAATACAAAATTCTGAAACAAAAACAAAGTTTACAATAAATAATAATTTACCTCCTTCCTACTTAAATTTTGGCATGCAATTTGCATGTAATATAAGCAAGTAGGGAGGAGATTATTTATGATTACAAATACTTATAAACCAAAACGACATTGGAAAGACATTGAATTATGGAAAGATGTAACTGAGGAACAATGGAACGACTGGCTTTGGCAATTAACAAACACCATACGTACGATAGATGATTTACGCAAAGTAATCAACTTAACACCTGAGGAAGAAGAGGGTGTTTTAATCTCAACAAAAACAATACCTTTAAATATAACACCTTACTATGCTTCATTAATGAATCCAGATGATCCCCGCTGTCCAATTAGAATGCAATCTGTACCAATTGGTAAAGAAATTTACAAAACAAAATATGACCTAGAAGACCCACTTGAGGAGGATGAGGATTCACCTGTACCAGGTCTTACACATCGATACCCAGATCGAGTTCTTTTTCTCGTGACAAACCAATGCTCGATGTATTGCAGATATTGTACTCGAAGACGTTTTTCCGGCCAAATTGGGATGGGTGTTCCTAAAAAACAACTAGATTCTGCTATTGAATATATCGCTCAAACGACTGAAGTAAGAGATGTCCTTATTTCAGGAGGAGACGGTCTTCTAATTAATGATAATATTCTTGAATATATTTTAAAGAATCTACGCTCCATCCCACATGTTGAAATCATCCGAATCGGAACGAGGGCACCTGTTGTATTTCCACAACGTATTACAGAAAACCTTTGCAATATATTAAAGAAGTATCATCCAGTTTGGCTGAACACGCATTTTAATACGTCCCTTGAAATTACTGAAGAAGCTAAAAAGGCATGTGAAATGCTTGTTAATTCAGGTGTACCTGTTGGAAATCAATCAGTTATTTTAGCTGGGATCAATGATAGTGTTGCAATTATGAAAAAGCTAATGCATGATCTTGTAAGAATCAGAGTACGTCCATATTATATCTACCAATGTGATCTATCTGAGGGGATTGGCCACTTCAGAGCACCCGTGTCAAAAGGTCTGGAAATTATTGAAGGACTTCGAGGGCATACATCAGGATATGCAGTCCCTACCTTTGTAGTTGATGCTCCGGGTGGTGGGGGTAAAATTGCGCTACAACCAAATTATTTACTATCTCAAAGTCCTGAGAAAGTAGTGTTACGTAACTTCGAAGGTGTTATTACTACTTATCCTGAGCCAGAAAATTATGTGCCTGGTCGTGCGGACGCTTATTTTACGGAGGCTTATGGTTCAATAGATGAGAAAAAATCTACAATTGGAGTAGCGGGATTATTACGAGAAGAAGGATTTAACCTTGTTCCTGAAGGGATCAATCGGATTGATAGAAGAAAGAAATATAATGAGGATCCTACCCACTCTACGTTGAAGGATAAACGCGAAAAACGTGATGAATTAAAGGACAAAAAATACCAATCTACCCTTAAGAAAATAAAAAGCTCAGAGGAGGAAGTATCTAAATAATCTGTTTTAGTGAGGATTTTTCTCGAATTGAACATTATAAAGAGTCAGGGGTTAATTAGGTTCCTGTAAGGAGGGGCGTTATGGAATGTATGTGGTGCCATTCAGATGAAGCAAAACAAGGTACCCAAAGTGTATATTGGGAGCTGCCAGATGGAACCCGAGCAATTGAGATTACCAATACTCCATGTGTTATATGTAAAAGCTGTGGAATGGAGTACCAAGAGGAATCCATCATAAATGAGATTGAAGACCAACTAATGCTGATTGACACGAAACAACTAGATAAAAAACTCAGTTATGAAGAACTGCTATCGGTACCGAAATTATTAAAAAGAAATTATTTCCGATACTAAAATAAGCTTGGGAACTTTTATATTAGGTAGTTATATTATAAAATGGTAAAATGACAAAAACGGTTTAGATAGATTAGGATGTGGAGTTATGGGGAAGTCATTTTATCATTATATAGTAAAGTTTCGTAACGAAAAAGCAAAGGATGAAATCAGCAAATTTGCTAATGACATCTACGAAGATCACGGGTTTCCAAAGTATTCAAAGGACTACCACGATATTAGCTCGTACTTAGAGTTAAATGGGGATTTTTTAACAAGTATGTCTATTTTTGATAGAGCATGGGAGCTATACGTTGAGGATAAATAGGAATCATAATTGAGTTTGATGACCACGGGAGAATTATCCCGTGGTTTTCTGCGGTTTTTGGGGTGTTTTATATAAAAATTTTTTATATGAGCCTGTTATTTAACTTGATTCAGTCGTGAAATTGTCATACAAAGTGCTTTTATGTTGTTCTATGGTCATTATTTAATTTCTATAGTTTTTAATTGAATTCTATGGTCGTTATTTAGATTCTATGGCTTATATTTTGATTCTATGGTCGTTAGTAAAATTCGCTTTGCTTTTGAACGGTTCTATGATTGTTAGTAATACTCTTATTCTTGTTTAATTCTATAGTTCTCAGCAATAATCTAATGCTACTAACCAGTCTCAAAGTTCTTCATCAATACAGGCTTGGAACATGTAAGAATTTCTACTCGTTCTGTCCCATTCGTTTGGCGTTTTGCCAAAGACTTGCATATAATATCTCACACCCTTAATATCAGAATCTTACTTGTGGGGATGAGACAATGGAAAATAAGGAAAGAAAACCCAAATATAAAATAGGTGATATTGTTGTAGTTACCCCTCATGGAACCGTTGGGTCTGTAACTGATATAAAAAAATTAGACGGAAATTATTTGTATAAGGTAAATAAAGGAGAAGTTTTCTATTCCGAGTCTTCGTTAACCTTACTCTCCAATTACAAAGGTAAACAGGTTGAGATTGAAAAGCTGGAAATTGAGTATAAATACTATTTTGGTGATCTAGTATTCGTACAGGGGTATGAGACAGATATTTTTAAGATAGTTGGGATACACACTGAAATCTGGAGATACAAAGAGGGTGCTTGGGAGGAAATTATTTACGAATTATCTCGAATTTCTGACGGCGAGTGGCTAGAAGCAGGTGAAAATGAACTTACTCTTCTTGCTGACTATGAACAGGCGGAGACATTCCTTCAAAAATATGAGTTAAAGTACTATGTAACAAAGAAAAACAAAAATGTGGGGATGTATGAAAACATGGATATCCATCGAAAATCTGAGAAAGAACATTTACGTATTAAAAAAGAGAAAAAAGAGATTATTGATGGCCTATTAGATGTATATAACGATTATAAGTTCTTGTATGATATGTTTCAGGATCAGAAATATAAAGATGTCATGGACCTAGCGTTAAAAAACCTAGAAAAATTTGAAACTGGGAAAAGTAACGATTAATTCATGAGTAAGAACTGCCATAGCACATAGATAAAATAAGGGATTCCTACAAATACGATAAGTGAAAATAGACCCCTAGTTACTTTTCCTAATAATTTGTCAAACTGCTCTCCATCAATAAATTCCAATAATAATGAATTCTTCGTGTTTTCTTCTGATTGATTATATACTCTTCCTATTGTGTTTTGCTTAATCATGTCCATTCCTCCAATTGCTTGTCCAAATTTGTTTATTCCATCCTATGTATGAAGTTTCGCTTTCATGACTAAAAAATAAAAAGGATATACATAAGGATTTGACATAGGAACTACGATACGAACATAAATCTTAGTAAAGGGGGCGATATTCTGAAGGAGATAGAGGTTGTTATAGATACCGAGGAAATTGCGGAATTTTTTTACAATGAGCTGGTACGAAGAGGTTTTGCTCCGAGTGATGATGAGCTGGAAGAACTAGCTGATATTACGTTTGAATATCTACTTTATAAATGTGTGATTGATGAAGAGGATGAATAAGAAAGTACATATCGACGGTTCGCCGTCGTTTTTTTCTTTTGTAGGGAATCAAATTTATATGTTGATTACTATGGTATGTCGATCATGCAAGGAATACTGCTTTTTCTGTTTTTTTCGGAACTATGTCGACGTGTCTACTAACTAAATCCAAGGTTATCTTCATACCGAATATCTGCATCATCAATTAAATAATGAAAATAAAAAATTTAGAAACTTTTCTATTTCTGGTTCGTATATCCTAATATCAAGGAAACTAAGAACATAGGAGGAAAAAGAATGTCCTTATTTAACAAGATTTTTACAAGCATTGGAATTGGAAGTGCTAGAGTTGATGCAAAGCTAGAAAAAGATCAGTTTAATGTTGGGGAAGTGGTTAGGGGAATTGTAGAGGTAACAGGTGGTTCAAGTGAACAACATATTGATGAAATTTATCTTTCATTAATGACAACGTATATTAAGGAATCTGATGACCGTAAATACACCCAACAAGCCACGATTGAAAAAATTAAAATAGTGGAGCCTTTTACAATTGGAAGTAAAGAGAAACGTGAATTTACATTCTCCTTTGTACTTCCACTCGATACGCCAGTTACTCTGGGGCAAACAAGAGTTTGGCTTCATACTGGCTTGGATATTAAAAATGCAATCGATCCTTCTGACAAGGATTATTTAACAGTTTCTCCTTCTCCAATCGTTGCTGGGATATTAAATGCTGTCTATGATCTTGGATTTAGCCTACGAAAGGTGGAGTGTGAAGCAGCTCCTTATCGATTTAAAAAACGTCTCCCATTTATTCAAGAATTTGAGTTTGTTCCAACTAGTGGTCAATATCGTGGAAGATTAGATGAAGTTGAGTTGATGTTCTTCCCTCAATCTGAAAATAAAGTTGAGGCTTTAATGCAGGTGGATCGACGTGCGAGAGGGTTAGGAGGCTTTTTAGCTGAGGCAATGGAAATGGATGAGTCATTTGTTCGTTTCAATGTGCATTCAGATGATTTGCCAAATATAAAGCAACAAATTAATCAAATCATCAGTCGTTATAGCTAATAAATTTGGCTTGAGCATTAATACGCTCAAGCCTTTTTGGTTCTTCGTAAAAATCTTGCTTAGAGTGCTTTCGCTTATCTTATTTATTGATTATGCCCTGGTCCATTTTTTCTGCCAGTGGCTGAGTATTCTTTTCCATGAGCGTCTTGTTCAGCAATGATTGCTTCTGGTGGAATATGATTGTTTTTCTTAGGTGCGTTTATCCGACTTCTATGTTTTTTTCCCACGTTTAATACCCTCCATTAGATTGTCCATTATTATTATGCGTTTGCATGAAGCCTTGCTTTGCCTTTTTTGATGTATTCGGTGGATTTCCGGGTCCTTTTGTCGTGTCAGTAGCATTAGCATAATCTACAGCTTGCTTCAACTTTTTACTCATTTGTTCTGTCAAGGCGTAACCCTCCCTAAATGGAATTGATACATAGTTATCTTTCCCTATCATTTTGCGTTAATGAATACTTTTAGGTAGAATATAAAATATGGTATCCTTGGATAATGGTACTATTTTTTTAATTCTATTCAGCTTAAGTTCTCTACATATGAAAATGATGAGATTAATAAAAAATTAAACAATTCAGTGGGGTTCAAACTATGGCTGAATAAAGTTAAAGCCTCCGGCGGATGACTCAGATATTATAGGAAGTTTCGAGCATACTCGAAAAAATCTGGGCGTAAATACGTCAAGGCGCATTTGATTAATACATAGGAGGAATTTTAGATGAGCGTTCATATAGGAGCAAAAGCAGGTGAAATTGCAGACACAGTACTGCTTCCTGGAGACCCATTACGTGCAAAGTTTATTGCTGAAACATTCTTAGAGGATATTCATTGTTATAACAATGTACGTGGAATGTTAGGATATACAGGTACATATAAAGGAAAAAAAGTATCTGTACAAGGTACAGGTATGGGTGTTCCATCGATTTCTATTTACATTCATGAGTTAATGCAGGAATACGGTGTTCAAAAATTAATAAGAGTTGGTACTTGTGGTGCCATTCAAAAAGATGTAAAGGTGAGAGATGTAATCTTAGCTATGACGTCTTCTACAAACTCGCAAATAAACCGGTTAACCTTCGGGGGAGTGGACTATGCTCCAACTGCTTCATTTAATTTGCTTAAAAACGCATATGATGTGGGAGTAGAAAAAGGGTTACAGCTTAAGGTCGGAAATGTTTTTACAAGTGACGTATTTTACAATGACAATGCCGAGTTAGAAAAATGGGCCCAATATGGCATCTTAGCTATTGAAATGGAAACAACTGCATTATATACATTAGCAGCTAAATTCGGAAGACAAGCTTTATCTGTATTGACAGTTAGTGACCATATTTTAACAGGCGAAGAAACCACTGCTGAAGAACGACAAACTACATTTAATGAAATGATTGAAGTTGCACTCGAGGCAGCGTTAAAAGAGTAACTCAACAAAAAAATCGAGAAAAATTTCGTCATTCAGGCGGAATTTTTTTCCTATTTTAAAGAAAAAAGGTGGTGAAAGAAAGTATGAGAAATAAATATGTACGATATGTATTCTTAATTGCACTTTTCCTTTTTATAGGTTTATTTGGAACTAAATTTTATTCACCATCAGAATCAACTATCGAAAAAGAAGAACTAGTGAAAAACCAGCTCGTTATTAATGGTTTGAACTTGAAGGGTATTACTTTTTATGAAGATAAGGTTTTAGCGTTACTAGAGGAAGATAATAAAACAACTCTTTTCATCGGTGATAATAATGGGTCTGCCATTGATAATATTAAGCAATGGGATGATTTTCAACTTCCATCAAACGAAACAAAAGAGTATGAAGGTATCGAAATAAATGCAGATGCCCATTTACTATATCTTTATGGAATGAAAGATGACGGAACGAATTTTTTTGATACCATCAATATTGCAACAAAACAAGTTGTAGACTCAATTACGATTGAAGACAATGCAATATTGAGCAATATCAAGTACAAAAATGGTTACATGGAAGGTATGCTTTATGCTAAAACAAATCAAGCCAAACAAAAAGGTGAAATTATTATAAATACCCCTTCATTTGATTCTCATATGGATCTGTTAGTTGTGGAGTTACCGTCAAAAGACTCTTATATCGATTGGATAGATAGTACTTCGGATTTGGAGTACATTGTTTATTCCCTTAAGGATAATGAAAACAAGAAAATATCTACTTTTGTTCATAACCTAGCTACAAATCAAACATCTGAAGTTAAGGACATTAAAGGTAGTAAAAATCTTTTGTTTAATGGAGACAGTCTTCTTGGTTTTAGAGGAAATAAAGATACATTAGATGTTATTGAATACAAATACAAAAATTCGATAGAGGCAAGTACTGAGAAACAAGAAACCAATTATGATATTGTAATTAAAAATGGAATGGTTATCGACCCAGCTGAGGAAACAATAAAGGTAGGGTATCATGTTGGAATTACCAATGATAGGGTAGCTATTATCACGAAAACAGATATAACAGGTGATAAAGTTATTAATGCTTTTCAAAAAATAGTAAGTCCAGGATTTATTGATATGCTTTCCTTCAATCCTAACCTAATGGCTGCACAATATAAAATTGGGGATGGAGTTACAACAAATCTATCAATGCATGGAAGTACAGTAGATTTCGACGGCTTATTTGCCCACTATGAAAAGTTCCCTACTTTAGTAAATTACGGAGGAGCGCTATTTGCTGTAAGACTTCGCTATGAAGCTGGCTTAGGGAATCATGGTGCACCAACTCCAGAACAAATAGAATATATGGCAAATCGAGCTCGAGAGGAGATTAAAAAGGGTGCTTTAGCGGTTGCTTTCAGTCCTGAATATTATCCAGGAACAACTCCTGAAGAAATAAAGGCGATTATGAAGGTAGCAAAGGAATATGGTATTGTTTCACATTTTCATGGAAGACATTCAAGTTTAACCGGAGAATTTACGAGTATTGATTCTGTGAAGGAAGTACTTGGGTATGCCAGAGAGCTCGATGCACCGGTCCATTTTATGCATCTACATAGTACGGGAGGTACTGGGGCGATGGACGAAGCGCTTCAGCTAATTGAAGAAGCAAGGGCAGATGGTTATCAAGTAACATATGATGTCTATCCATATGACTCATGGGCAACAGACATCTCTTTTGAAAGATTAAGTGGAGATTGGCAGAGCCGTTTTGGAATTACGTATTCTGACATTCAGGTTGCAGGTACAACCGAACGACTTACTGAGGAGACATTTCCCATTTATCGAAAAAAGGGTGGACAAGTAATTGTCTATGCTATGAATGAGGAAGAACTTATTCAAGCATTAGAGGTGGATCACAGTATGATTGGAAGTGATGCAACCATGGACAGTGAGTTTAACCACCCGAGAGGAGCTGGTACATTCTCCAGGTATATAGGGCGCTATATCCGAGATAAGGATGTTCAGCCGCTCATGGAAGGACTTAAAAAAGTCACAATTCACGCGGCTAGACAATTGGAAGGTATTGCACCTGCGATGAAAACAAGAGGAAGGCTGCAAGAAGGTTCACATGCGGATATAACAGTATTTGATTATAATCAAATTATTGATACCTCGACTCCAGAAAAACCAGCGACCTACCCAAAGGGGATTGAATATGTACTTGTTTCTGGAAAGATTGTAAAGGATGAAACAGGTGTTTTAACAAAGATTAAAAATGGAAGACCAATTAAAGGTATATTTAAATAAAGAATTTATTTTCGTAAGGCTGATTTCGCAAACTTTGTTGCTTTTGTATTAAGTTGACAGTTACGTTTTCAGCATGGTGATTGGAGCGAATGGCACGAGACCCCAGCGGAAGATAAGGAACGTCTACTAAGGACCGCCACGTACTGTGGCGAACGTAGACGTCAGTACATCCTGTGCAAGTCAGGTGAGACCCCGCTGGAGCGCAGCTCTCGAGATGCTCACGGAACGCCCGCGGAAAGCGGGTGTCAGGAGCGGAAATCACCAATCTATGTAATAGCGCCTTATTGAATAAAGCAAGCAATTAGTTCTTTAAGAAAGGCTATTTTCTAAAAGAACTAATAACAGAATCAAAAATACGAGACTTGTTCTCGTATTTTTTTTGTGCTTATTTGTCTGAATAATTGATCTTCACTCATTTCACTAAATCGCCACACAAAGTGTGATATACTTCACAGTTTTACTCAGAGCACCTCATTTACAATAGAACTAACATAACAACTCGAACATGATGAAAACGTAGGATTGTGAATTTTTGTAGAGGTGGTTTTTGAATATGAAACAGTTAGAACGTTCTTTTTATTCTAAGACGAGCATGTATGCTTTTTTTGTAACGTTGCTGTTATTTATGTCTATGTGGATTAGTACTGATCAATTTACCGATATTGATATGGCGTTACTTGGTTATATGATTTCTTCGTTTATATTTGCGATAGGATTAACTATTCGAATGTGTTCATGGCTTATTCGCCCCGCAACTCATCAAGTAGTGAAGAGAAGTATTAAAAACTTAAAAACAAAGAAACGAACAAAAAGAAATGTTAAAGCTATTGTTAAAACAGCATTTGAAAATATCTTTTTACAAAAATTTATTTTTAAGCGTGGTATCTATCGAGGGGTTCAGCACTTCATGATTGCATGGGGATGCATCGGTTCCTTTGCGATTACGTTTAGTTTAACCTTTGGTTGGATGAGATTTGATCTTATTGATCCACATACCTATCAGGTTGTTGTCTTTAATTTTCCAACTATGAAAATGGCAGCACATGGATTCCTGGCTGAGCTTTTATACAATGGATTAAATATCACAGCAATGATGGTATTAATTGGGGTCATTATGGCTCTTACTCGTAGGGTTCGAAGTCAGGATGTCAAGGTTACACAACGTGTTGAGTTTGATCTTTTTCCTCTATATTTACTGCTTAGTGTAACAGTCAGTGGTTTAGTACTGACTGTATCCTATACATTTTTAGATGGCTGGATGCACCCATATTTAACTCTATTCCATCAGATGACTGTAGTGGTTTTGCTAGTGTATTTTCCTTTCGGTAAGCTTTTTCATTTACCAATTCGACCACTTGCAGCTGCTGTTCCAATGAACTATCAGGAGGTAGTAAAGGTGGATACGAGAGCATGTGAAAAATGTGGGACTTCATATAGTAGTGATGATCAAATAACAGATGTGAAACAAATCCTTTCGGCACAGAATTTTGATTTGCAGCTTGCAGATGGAAGATATTTATCGGACTACTGCCCAGCTTGTCGACGTAGAATCCGTGTTATGAAACAGATGAATATGGAAGCTCCACTAGGTAATCCGTATGGTCCAATTTCTACAATGAATGATATCCATTTATCTGGATTTGGAAAGAAGCGTTCAGACGAATTTTATAATCTACCAAAAAAAGAGGAAGAAAAAGAAGCCGTAAAGTAATGGGGAGGAAACAGATATGAGTCAGTATTTAGTAAAAGATGGAGTGAAAAACCTCATTAAACCTGGAGAAAAATTAATTACTACACACTGTTGTTACTGCGGTATGCAGTGTGGAATGCATATCCGTGTCAATGAAAAAACTGGCAAAGTTGTAGGTGTTGAGCCTCGTTACGATTGGCCTGTAACAATGGGGAAAATGTGTCCAAAAGGAGTTACGGCCTATCAAACAGTAGAGCATAAAGATCGAATTTTAAGGCCACTGATTAAAAAGAATGGCAAGTTTGTTGAGTCAAGTTGGGAAGAAGCGTTAGATCTAATTGAAACTAATTTTAAGAGACTCCAATCCAAGTATGGTAATGATTCCATCAGTGTTTTCGGTGGAGTATCAATGACAAATGAAAAATGTTACTTAGTTGGTAAATATGCTCGTGTAGCACTTGGTACAAGATATATAGACTATAATGGTCGCTTTTGTATGAGTTCAGCAGCAGGAGGATTCATAAAGACCTTTGGTATTGATCGTGGTTCAACCCTGCCATGGACAGAGCTTGAGCACAGTGATTGTTTCTTTATAGCAGGCTCTAACACAGCAGAATGTCATCCGACGAGTATTCAATGGTTCTGGAGAGCGAAGGACAAAGGCGCAAAATTAATTGTTGCAGATCCTCGTGAAACTCCAACTGCTCGTGTAGCGGACGTGCATCTAGATTTAAAACCTGGTACAGACTCAGCACTTGCAAATGGAATTATGCATTTACTTGTAAAAGAAGGATATGTCGATGAAGAGTATGTGAAAAACCGTTGTAACAATTATGAAGAACTTAAAGAAATGGTTAAGAATTGGACACCTGAATATACTTCATTTATAACAGGTGTAGCAGTAGAAAAGATTATAAAAGCTGCTCATATTTTTGGTATGTCACCTCGTTCTGTTGTTATGTTTGCACGTGGTGTAGAACAACAGACAAAAGGTGTAGACAATGTTGCCCTATACAGTTCCATGGCGTTACTACGTGGCCAGGTTGGAAAGTTTGCTTCTGGTGTTGCAACATTTACTGGACAAGGAAACGGGCAAGGCGGTCGTGAACATGGTCAAAAGGCAGATTTACTCCCAGGTTATCGAAAGCTCACTGATCCGGAAGCAGTAAAATACATTTCAGGTGTATGGGGAATTAATCCAGAGGAAATGCCAAAGCCTGGTGTTTCTGCATATGAAATGTTTGATGAAATCCAAAGAGGAAATATCCGTGCAATGCATGTGATTTGTAGTAATCCAGCAGTTTCCGCACCAAATGGTGAGTATGTATGGGATGGATTTAGAAAACTAGATTTCTTAGTTGTAAGTGATTTCTTCTTATCAGAAACAGCAGAATTTGCTGATGTTGTATTACCTACAACTACTTGGGCTGAAGATGAAGGAACTACAACAAATATAGAAGGTCGTGTCATTCACATTAGAAAAGTACGCGATCCACTAGGAGAGTCAAAACCAGACTGGGAAATAATGAGTTTAATTGCCGAACGTTTAGGTAAAGGTAAGCATTTTCCTTATAAGAATCCAGCTGAGATATTTGAAGAATTCCGTATCGCAACAAAGGGTGGAAAAGCGGATTATTACGGAATTACGTGGGATCGAATCGACAAGGAAGATGGCGTATTCTGGCCATGTCCATCTGAGGATCACCCAGGTACACCAACAATGTTTAGGGAATGCTTTGCTACCGATAATGGAAAGGCAAACTTAGCCGTTGTCGACTGGAAGGAACCAGGGGAATATCCATCGGGAGAATATCCACATATATTAACAACTGGTCGTGTAGTGTTTCATTATCTATCTGGAAACCAAACAAGACGTGTAGGCTTCCTTATGGAGCAATGTCCTGTTCCATATGCAGAAATGCATCCTGAATTAGCAAGTCAATACAATCTTGTAAATGGCGATAAAGTAACTTTGACAACTCGAAGATCTAGTATGTCAGTTGAAGTTCGCATAACTAAAGCAATTCGAAAAGATACCGTCTTTATTCCGTACCACTGGGGCAAGGAATTATCGGTGAACCAGCTTACAAATCCTGCTTTAGATCCTGTCTCAAGAATGCCAGAATTTAAAGTATGTGCAGTTAAACTAAAAAAAGCATAAGACAGGTGAGGGGGAGACGAACGTTATGAATAAAATAATGTATCTTGAATTTGAAAGATGTATCGGTTGTCGGTCATGTCAGGCAGCATGTCGGGAATGTGGTGACCATGATGCGAAAGAACGTAACTATGTAGAATATGTAGATTTTTTCGAGAGTAGGCAAACCTATCCCATGCTTTGCATGCAGTGTAAAGATCCTGCCTGTGCAAGAGTCTGTCCCGCAAATGCCATTCAAATAACAGAGGAGGGTGTCGTTCTTTCTGCTATGGAAGAAAAATGTATTGGTTGCCGTAACTGTACCTTTGGTTGTCCCTTCGGAATACCGAAATTCGACTTCGAAGAAAATAAAATGTACAAATGTGATATGTGCTACGATCGTTCTAAGCATGATATTGCTCCAATGTGTGCGTCAGTATGTCCAAGTGATGCAATTCGCTTTATTGACTTTGACGAAATGCAGGCATTGAGACGTAAAAGAACACAGATGAATCTAGTTGAAGGTAAGAAGCCTCAAGAAGGAAACAAATGGCAATATGTACCAGATTTCTTTGGGGTATATACAGATTGATTCGCATGGTAAGGTGAATAGAAAAGGGGGGGCTAGCATGAGTGATAAAAAGCTTGGACGAAACCAAAAAGATACAAATGATGATATGATTCATTTAGTAGACAATTTGAATAGAGATGATGATGTTAAATACAATCGCCGCGCATTTTTAAAATCGGCTGTTGGGGCATCGGTTGCACTTGGAGTTGCAACCTTGCCCATATCGATTAAAGCAATGCTAAATAACGGTCAAGAGGATTCAGCTAAGGTTGAAATTGCAAAGCTTTCCGATGTAAAAAGAGGTAATGCAATCAACTTTAACTATCCAACTGCTGAAGAACCAGCAATTCTTGTTCATACTAAAGATGGAGAGTTAAAGGCTTACAATAACAAATGCACTCATCTACAATGTCCCGTTTTTTACGAAAGTGAGCAGGATGTATTGTTATGCCCATGTCATAAAGGTTACTTTGATGTTAAAAGTGGTCATCCAATCGCAGGACCACCTCAAAGAGAACTGCCTTTAATTGAGGTAAAAGTAATAAATGATACTGTATATGCAGTTGGAAGGAAGATTCGACATGGCTAAAAAAATATGCTGGGGAATTGTTTTTGCTACCATTGCAATCAATGTTGTTATGCTTCAGCATACTGTCGAGGCGTATTTCGGTCGTGAATATGAACATGTATATCAAAACACTGGAATTGCGCTTTTTTCTTCTCTGATTGCATTTATAACTTATATATATTGGCGGAAGCTAGAATATAAAAAGAAGTAATGATGGAAGCTATCTTGGAGGTAGCTTCTTTTTTTATTAGACTGTTTCCGCATACTGTGTTGCTTTTGTATTAAGTTGACAGATTCGTTTTCAGAAGGTATTTGGAGCGTATGGCACGAGACTCCAGCTAAAGTTAAGGAACGTCTACTAAGGACCGTCAAGTCCTGTGGCGAACGTAGACATCAGACCCCGCAGGAGCGCAGCTCACGAGGAGGCTCACGGAGCGAGTGCCAGGAGCGGAAATCACCAATCTATGTAATAGCGCCTTATTGAATAAAGCAAATTGCAACAAGCTTATAGAAAAGAGCCTTTTATTATTAGAAACATTCTTTAAGATTCATTGCGTCCAAAGCAGATTAAACTTCAGCAAATAATAAAATGAAGAGACTATGAAAGAAATGCCAGCAATTGGTCGTTCTCCCTATCCTAATTTCGAATATTTCACAACAAATAGAGAAAAAATGAAAGAAAAAGAGGTGATGTAATGAATCATGAAAAAGACTATGACAGGGATTATGATCGAGAAGATTCTCTGAATCAGGAATCTTTAAAAACCATACTTCAAACTGCGTATGAAGCTGAATCAGAGTTAATGAGAAGGTATTTAATTACTTCTGAAAGGGTACATAATGATGAAGAGTTAAAAGAAAGGCTTGCTAATTTCGCCGAAGGTAACGCAAAAAGGACAAAGCAATTACAAAATGAAATAGAAAAGCTTCACTAGGGGACTGTTGACGTAGTCCCCAATTTAAATTTTCGAGGAAGTGCAGATGCTAATGTTCGTATTAGGACGGCTATTTTTAGTAAAGGTACCATTCACGGCGCTCAGGCTGTTCATTTTTTTTGCCGAAAAGAAAATATTATTTTACCATTGTCCAGTTGGTTCAATATAAAGCGTTTCCCCTACGTAATGCCGTTCTCCTAACAAGGTGATTAAGGTACATTCAGTGATAACTGAGGTTTGATTTAATGACGTGCTAAACTTATATTCTACGAGCATACCTGTACCCAGTTCGTTACATGTTTGATCCATTACACGAACCATCTGGCCTTCTAGTGTTTTGTATTTTGCAGTGTTCAGTAATTCTGTCCACTGACTCCATTTATTTACTATATATGCAGGTTCTCCATTTTCCAAATAGCCTAGCCTACTTTCAGAATCGTCTATTGTGCCATCCACTTCCTTAGAAATGAACAGGATTACATTGTGTATTCTTTCATATTGTGCTAGGTTAAATGACCCAGAGAACGTAATAAATATTTCTCTAGTTAATGAAGATAGGGAGATCCTTGCTAACTCTTTGTTATTAAACAATAAAAGATACTCTGTTTCACCTAATTTGATGGTATCCTTGATATTTAGTAAAACATTTTGTATATGTAGATCCCTATCCCTGGGATATTGGATAATGGTTTTTAACATATTGATCCCTCCTTTGTTTATTTTATAGGTATATATAGGTGTATTCAAGAAGCTTGGACCAAATAAGGTTACAATTGTGACAAAGCCATGTCTAAACACATTGAAACGAGAACTATACATGGAAATTGGGCAATGTGCAAAAGATATAGGAAACCAGAAATCATGGTAGGTGGAAAAATGCCAGAATTACCCGAAATGGAAACATACAAAAATCTTTTACAAATGAAAGTGACAGGACAACAAATTGTGGCTGTTGAAGTAAATCGTGAGAAATCAATTAATACTCCTGTAAGCCAATTTTCAAAGGAACTACTAGGAACAAGGATTATTCAGATACATAGACGTGGAAAGTATTTATTGTTTGAATTAGAGACAGGAAAAATTCTCTTACTGCATTTAATGTTAGGCGGTCTTATGTATATTGAAGACAAAACGGATATTATCTCAAGAACAAAACAAGTGATTCTCTCGTTTTCCTCCCATAAACTTGTATTTATAGGTTTACGATTAGGATATTTACATCTCCACGATTCAACCTCTGTAAAAGGGGAAATAGCTGATTTAGGACCAGAACCACTGCATTCTGATTTTACTCATTCATTCTTCGAATCATTACTAGAAAGCAAAAGAGGTATGCTTAAAACGACATTTGTAAATCAAAAATTTATAGCTGGAATAGGGAATTGCTATTCTGATGAGATATGCTTTGTTGCAGGATTATTACCAACTAGAAAAATTAATACATTAAAGAAGGATGAGATAAAAAAGTTGTATAACTCAATCTCTACTGTATTAAAAGAAGCTATCCACTTTGGTGGCTATATCGAGCTACCTTTATTTAAAGATGATCAATTAACAGGTGGATATAACGATAAATGTAAAGTATATGACCGTGAAGGAGAAAACTGTGTCAGATGTGGAAATACAATTGTCAAACAGACTGTATCTTCTAGAAAGGTATTTTTTTGTCCAAATTGTCAAATCTAAATAATTTCACTTGATTATCTCATACATTAATGGCTATTCTATAGGTATATTAATTAGAAAGAGGGATATTTATGGCAGAAAAAACTTTTACTATTACAAGTGACTCAGGTCTACACGCAAGACCAGCAACAAAACTAGTGAATAAAGCTAGCCAATACTCATCTGAAGTCTCATTAACTTTTAACGGGAAGACAGTGAACTTAAAATCAATTATGGGTGTTATGTCTCTTGGGGTACCAAAAGGATCTCAAATCGTAATTTCTTCTGAAGGAAATGATGCGGAAGAAGCAATTCAAGGACTTGAATCAGTGTTAAAAGAAGAAGGCCTAGGTGAATAACAATTAGTAAAAACAACCATCCCTTCCGATGGTTGTTTTGTTTAAGAGTAAGGAAAATATTAAATTTTGACCTAGATTTCTAGTCCGCTCCTGCGCCTACCCCCTCGAGGTCAAAACGCACTGCAATGAAAAGTCAAAGAGCGACTTTTTTTGCAACAAAACATTTGCTTGTCGGGGGTGAGCAAGGCGCTTGCGCTTTTCTTAGAATGTATACTTTATGCTTGTTTATGCGGTTTCTTCATTATCCTGTGATTCTGTTAAAACTAATGCACCCTGGCGAATTAATGATTGAAAGTGAGAGAGAGGGAATACACCCCTTGATCGTGCATTTTCTAACTCAATACGTACAGAAGAACCATTTATATCAACAACTTTTAAGGTTTTAGCTTCACAAATATTTGGAATGAATTTTGTTGTTATGTCGAACTCCATATTCTTAACCAATTCTATGTTCGCTTTTGCATTCATACTACTTCACCACCTTTTGTTATTTGTAATATAACCCATAACAAATCGTTACATACAAAATTTACTAATTTTACAAATGTATAATTCGTATCGTTCGCATTATTGGAATTTTATTGATAAAATCGAAAATACTTAAGTAGTATAACATTAATTATTTGGTTTGGGGGATTCTCAGTGAAATCGATTAGTAAACAAGAAGTTCAAGCAGAGCTTGACCGTCTAGCTAATAAAAGTGTCTTTATACATCTTGAAACAACAAATGGAGCATACGCAGTCCATTCGGGAACTAGGAAAACATCAGCTGGTGCATATATAAGAAATAGTCTTATCACATATAGTCATGGAAAAATTACAGGTGAAGATACATTTCGTGTAGGACTTAAGTTAGAACATGGCTGGGTGTACGCAGAAGGGCTAACAGATTGGGAACTAGATGAAAAAGGCCGTTTACTGTTAGCTGGACTTGATGAAGAGGGTAGATTGGCTGTAGCATTCCAATTAAGTACAACACCTTTTTAGTTTAATAAAAAATAACTTAAATAAAGGCAAAAGGAGTAGTAAAATGGAACGTCATATATTAATTGTGTTTCCACATCCAGATGATGAAGCATTTGGAGTGTCAGGGCTAATTGGTTTGAATACAAAAAAAGGGGTCCCTGTTACGTATGCTTGTTTGACTCTTGGTGAAATGGGGAGAAATCTTGGAAATCCCTTTTTTGCAAATCGAGAAACTCTTCCTGAGGTCAGGAAAAAGGAGCTTAAAGAGGCTTGTAAAGCTATGGGTATTGAAGATTTACGTATGTTGGGATACCGTGATAAAACGTTGGAATTTGAAGATCCAGAGTTAATTGCCGACAAGATTGAGGAGATTATTAAAGAAGTAAACCCTTCTCTTGTAATTACTTTTTACCCTGGTCACGGTGTTCATCCGGACCATGATGCTACTGGTGAAGCGACAATTCGGGCAGTTGCGCGGTTCCCAAAGGAACAAAGACCAACCGTATACTGCAAAGCAATTACACATGATCGAGTAGAGAAAATTGGTGAACATGATGTCGAAATTGATGTGACAGAAGCTGAGGAGATTAAGCTTGCAACGCTTAGAGCGCATCGTTCGCAAACAGAAGCAATGATGAAACGGTTATCAGATAAAATTGCGGCTCAGGACGAAGAGGTTATGGGATGGATTCGGAAAGAAATCTATTGGACATATCACTTTGACAATTAATAAAAAGGAGTCATTTCGTAATATGGATAAAAATCCTACCAATTACTCATTACTTTTGGATGTTTATCAATCTTTATGGAATAATCGAAATCTACGTGAGGAGTCTGAAAAAAGTGAAGAAATCCTACGTGCAACGGTTAAAAAGGATATTCTTGATGAAATGACACATCCGCGTGTTCGAAAAAATCGATTTGAAAAGTTTTATATAGCGAGCAAAAGGATTGTAGAGTCAGCTTTATCAGATGATGATAAACAAAACTTACTTCAAATTTATATTGAAGAAATGGAAAAAGTAAATAATTTGTGAACGTAATTTGAAAAATATTACAAATAGGTAAATATAATGTTGTACAACTACTGTGATTCCTTTATAATTTCTAAATATAAAATGGCTCATTAAAATATCTCATCTACCAGTAATGAAAGGGGTATTTTTATGGAGATGAATGTTTATATGGAGATTTCAGTAATATTATTTTTGGTAGTTGGCTTTTCTTTTGCCTTCTCTGTATTTAAAGGAACTCACAAAAAATGGTCTAAAATAGTTAGTGCAACCTGTATAAGCTTATGTTCATTTGTTATCGTTTGGAGAGCAGCAAGTCTTTTGTCATATTTCAATTAGAATAGTAGAATGAGCCAAGGAGCGAGTTTTTTCTCGCTCTTTTTATTAATCAATTAAAATTCTTCCTCATCAGAAAGTGTGCTTATTTTGTCTTGGTTTTTAGAGTTTAGAAAGTATAACCCCATTTCCTCTTCAAGTTCTTTCATCGATTTATTTTGAACAGAGTTCAATTCGTCTTTTTTGTTTGAAAAGTTTCCCATTTTTGTCACCTCAAGAATAGTATGTCCAGAAATAACTCTTTGAATAGTTCTTTTGTAAATGATTAATCTAAGGGTATATATAAATAGGGAGAAAACATAATGAGATTTGGAAGTCATATTAGCATTCGGAACGGTTATTTAGGTGCTGCCCAGCACGCACATAAAATCGGTGCAACAGCATTTCAATACTTCCCAAAGAATCCACGAAGTCTATCTGTAAAAGATTTTGACAAGGAAGATGCCAAACAATGCGCCGAATATTGCAGAAACCATGATATTCTGACAATTGCTCATACCCCATACCCAACAAACCTTGTTGCTGAAAAAGACCTTATTGGGCTCGTTATTGATTCAGTATTAAATGATCTTGAAATTGCAAATGAATGTGGTTCAATTGGAGTTGTCGTTCATTTTGGTGTTTTAAAAAATGCGAATGATCCATTAGAAGGGTACAAAAGAATGATTGAAACACTAAATGATATCCTGTCAAGGTGGAAAGGTGAATCCTTGCTGTTATTAGAGAATAACGCAGGAAAGGGCGGGCCAACTGGTACAACAATCGAAGAACTTGTCCAAGTCAGACAGCTTACTGAGTATTCTGAGAAAATAGGCTTCTGCCTGGATACCTGTCATGTTTTCGCAAGTGGTGTATGGAACGGAGAGAATTGGAATGAAGTAGAATCAAAAGGAATAGAATTGGGCTATTTTGAGCATCTTCATGCTGTTCATCTAAATAATTCGATGTATCCAACAAGGTCAATGAAAGACCGCCACGCAAACATTCACAATGGTCACATTAAGGTTGAGCAAATGAAAGAGTTACTTTCAAGCACTGTTGTGAGCGGGCTACCATTAATACTTGAAACACCTACTTCTAGTGCCTTTTCTCATGAAGACGAAATACGTTACGTGAATGAATTGATGTCGTAGGGATAACGAAGTTGTATTGATTTTTATCTGTATGGACTGCTAAAAACCATAGATAGTTAATAACGACCATAGAATCCAAATAAAAGCCATAGAAAGCAAATATCGACTATAGAATTAAAATAACGACCATAGAAAACAAAATGTAAACATAAAACAAATATTGAGAACGAATCAAAGTAGTTATTAAGTATGTAAAATACCATAATTACCAACCTGGAGCTAAAAATCGAATAAAATGGTCAATTTGCGGTTCATTTGTTCCATTTTAGATAAAAATAACTAGCCCGAGAAAGCTGATTTGACTTTGCCCCATAAACTCCAACAAAGAAAATGGCAACGAAAAACAATTTAGTTTTTTCGTTGCCATTTTTAACTTCTTTATAGAGTTTCATTTACAGCTGAAGACTTCCTTTGAACTATAAGTAGACGCCAAGTTAATGTAATGGCACCGGCAGCGAGACCTGCAATTAATCCAATCCAGTACCCGAAGGCAGCGAGTTCGGTATAATTAGCAAGTACATACCCCAATGGTAGACCAATCACCCAATATGAAATGAGTGTCATGATAAAGGTTATATTCACATCTTTATATCCTCTAAGAGCACCTTGAATAGGTGCAGCAATTGCATCAGAGAGCTGAAAGAATATCGCATATATCAGAAATTGACTGGTTAGCTCAATGACATCAGGATTAGTCGAGTATATTTTCGCGATTGGTTCCTGAAAAAAGTAGATAATTGCTGCACTTACAATTGCCATTAGCAATGCATATCCGATTCCAAGTTTGGTATATTGCCTAGCATCTGGATTTCGCTTGGCACCTACTTCGAATCCAACTACAATTGTAAGGGCCATTGAAATACTTAATGGTATCATATACAAAAGACTTCCAAAATTTATAGCAACCTGATGTGCAGCAATCGTAATAGTACTAAATGAGCTCATCAATAGAGTTACTGCAGAAAAAATACTTGTTTCAAAGAATATAGCAAACCCAATTGGTAATCCGAGTTTTAAAATGCTTCCCCAGTTTGATAAAGAAATCGAATAAAAATGGCGGAAAACTTTATATTCCACAAAAGGGACCTTAGTTAAAATAATGAGTATGGCTATACCAACAATAATCCAGTAGGTTATAGCAGTTGCATATCCTGCTCCAGCTCCACCTAGTCTCGGAAAGCCAGCCTTTCCGAAGATAAGTAGGTAATTAAACACTATATTGATAGGTAACGATAATAGAGTGATAACCATAGAGACTCTTGTATGACCAAGCGCATCAATAAAGGAACGTAAAACGGAATAAACAAATAACGGGATGATTCCATAAGAAAGTCCAATTAGATAGTCCTTAGCAATTGTTCGAACCTCGGTCTCCAGGTTCATTTTTTGTAAAACCAGATCTACTGTAAAGGCACCTACAATAAAAATAAACAATGATAAAACGATCGACAGATAAACACCTTGCATCACGGCAAAGGGAACTTTCTTGTTTTGTTTTGCTCCTATATATTGTGCGATTATGGGAGTTATCGATACTAAGATTCCACTTAATCCTGTGTAAACAGGGACCCATAGGCTTGAACCAATTGCTACACCTGCAAGGTCATTAGCACCGGCACGCCCAGACATCACAGTATCTACAAAATTCATTAAATAAAGTCCGACCTGTGTAATCAAGATAGGGAGTACGATGCCCATGAATAGCTTATTTTTTTGTTTCCATGTAAATGTTTGTTCCATATAATTTACCTTCAGCATTCTTTTAGTTGATTAATGGATTATATCATAAATACAAATAAGTAATTATAAAATTTTTATTTCGTATGGCGAATTATCATAATAACTGATAAGATGTTAGTTGGTATAAAAGGTTTTTTATTATGGGAACGAGGAAAATACGATGTGGAAAAATAGGAATGTATGGATTATTTTAAGCGGGGAATTTATTGCAGGGTTAGGTCTTTGGACTGGTATTATAGGAAATTTAGAGTTTATGCAACAATATGTACCATCAGATTTTCACAAATCACTTATCTTATTTGCCGGACTCTTAGCAGGAGTTTTGATGGGACCTCTTGCCGGAAGAGTTATAGATACCTATAAGAAAAAAACAGTTTTGCTTTACGCAAGCTTTGGTAGACTTGTTAGTGTTTGTTTTATGTTTTTGGCAATAGAATTCGGTTCAATTTGGTGGATGGTACTCTTTATGGTTTGTCTACAAATTTCAGCTGCATTTTATTTCCCAGCCCTACAATCATTAATTCCAATCGTTGTTAAGGAAAAGGACTTAATGCAGATGAACGGTGTCCACATGAATGTTGGAACCATTGCAAGGGTTTTGGGAACAGCATTAGCAGGTGCAATGCTTGTAGTAATGAGTTTATATTCCTTATATATTTCATCCATGATTGCTTATGCATTTCTCATGGTATCCACTTTTCTATTGAAAATCGATGAAGAGGTTGCTAGCCTACCTTCAACGAATATAGGTGCAAAAAGAAAATCGGGTGGCTTTAAAGAAATTATTCCGGTTCTAAGAGGCTTACCAATTGTCATTACGGTGTTAATTTTAACGATTGTCCCAACGTTATTTATAGGTGGCTTTAATTTGATGGTTATTAATATAAGTGAGCTTCAGGATGATTCGACAATTAAAGGTTTACTATATGCAGCGGAAGGTATATGTTTTATGACTGGAGCATTCATTGTAAAACGAATAACTGAAGGAAGAAATCAAGTTAACCTTATGTTCTTGTTTACATTTGGAATTGCGATTTCTCAATTACTTTTATATTTTTCAGATATTAGAATAATGTCATTACTTACTTTTGGATTCTTTGGGTTATGTTTAGGGTTCTTTTTCCCAATCGCGTCTACAATTTTTCAAACAAAGGTGCCTAGAGAGTACCATGGACGATTTTTCTCATTTCGCAATATGCTAGATCGAGTGATGTTTCAGGTAGTATTACTTGGAACTGGCCTGTTACTTGACACAGTTGGGCTACAAAAAATGGCCCTCATATTTGGGGTAATCTCCTTGTTATTAGTCGTTATTTATTATCTTAAACATATTAAATCTAAACATATACTGGAAAATCCTACTATAAATCACGAAGCTTAAATCATAGTTAATTGAAGATCGATAAATTTGAACTCGGCAATCGTCGAGTTTTTCTTTTTCTACAAATTTCTATAAAAAGACTGTTATAATGATTCGAGGTACTGTTTATTTGAAAAGACAGTATGAAATATGATTCAATTATCGAAACTAGGAGTGAAAGGGGATAAAGACACATGATAAAGTTATTTTCTGATAGTGACTTAGATGGAGTAGGCTGCGGCCTTGTGGCAAAATTAGCATTTGGTGATTCAGTTGATGTCTCCTATTGCTCATATCGAAATCTGAATGAACGCGTGGAAAAATACATTGAGAACCCGGAGTATAAACAATCCACGATTTACATAACCGACCTTGCCGTAAATGAAAAAATTGAAAAAGAGTTAGAGAAACGTTATAAAAAGGGGAATCACATACAAGTTGTTGACCACCACAAGACGGCCATGCACTTTAATAAGTATGAGTGGGGGTTTGTTCAAGCAGAGTATGAGGATGGAAGGAAAACATGTGCTACTTCTCTTTTTTATGAATTTCTTCTTGAACGCAACCTTATTGAAAAGAATAAAGGGTTAGAAGAATTTATAGAACTTGTACGTCTTTATGACACATGGGAGTGGGAACCGAATAATCGGGTCGAAGCAAAACGATTGAATGATTTGTTTTTTATAATTGGCCTGGAGCAATTTGAAGGGCAAATGCTGGAGAGATTACATAAAAGTGATACTTTCAGGTTAACCGATTCTGAAGATTTTCTATTAGATACTGAGGATAAAAAAATTGAGCGTTATATAAATTCAAAAAATAGGCAAATGGTTCAAACCTTTATAGAAGAATATTGTGTTGGAGTTGTCCATGCAGAACAATATATTTCAGAACTAGGAAATGCACTAGCAAAGTTAAATCCACATCTCGATTTGATTGCCATTCTGAATGTAGGAACAAAGAAAATCGGCCTTCGTACAATTTATAATGAGGTGGATGTTTCTGAGTTCGCAAAGCGTTTCGGAGGTGGAGGACATCCTAAGGCATCAGGATGCTCACTAGGTGATACAGCATTTGAATTATTTGTGAAAAATACATTCCCATTATATTCAATACGCCACGATGCTCCTCAAAATCAATTTAATGTTAAGGAAAATGAAAACGGAACACTCTATACGAATCGGAAAGGGGAGAAGTCATTCATTTTTATCAAACCAGAGGGACAATGGGTTATTCATCATGAAAAGAAAATGCTTGATCAAGCGTTTTCGACGTTTGAAGAGGCAGAGCGTTATATAAAACGTCTACATGCAAGTGGTTTAGCATTCGACAATGAATTAGTATCTTATGTTAGTGAAAATCTTAAAATGAATGAAGATGCGATTCAAAAGAATCTCCAAGAAAGCTTACTAAGTCTAAAGAATCATTTTTTGAAATAAAACATACGTTCGTATGGTAGTTTGTGGTATAATGCAAATATGCAATAGTTTGTCCATATAGGGTGGTCGGCTAAGCCCCATGAAAGGGGGTGATGCCTATGACGATATTTGAAAGTCTGGTTTTAATGCTTTCGTTTGCGTCTCTTGTTGTTACGATTTTATCTTTTAACAACGACAAAAAATAGACCTCCCTTTTCCGCTAAAATCAGGGTGAGGTCTATTTTCGACTTAGGCCGATCCCCATAGTGGGACCATTCTATTGCTAGGCCGTAGATGCTCGCAACATCTGCGGTCTTATTTATATTTTACGGATGTATGTACTCATCATACCATAAGTGCAAAGAAATTCATATATTTAGATTGACTTTTAGCTCAACTAGGTAAATTCTTTGCCAGCTTTTATAAAGTTCGGTACAATATGGCGGTATACAAAGTTAGAGAGGATTCGATTATATGACCATTCAAATAGGGGATTTACAATTACCATCTACTATTCTTAATGATATAAATACTCGGAAAAATTTAGTGAAAACTACTGAAGACCAACTATTAATTGGAAGCGGTGGATATACTCCATCTGACATAAATATTATTAAAGACGCGATCATTGCGTTAAGCATCGGGAAAAACGTCCTTTTAAAAGGTCCAACAGGCTCGGGAAAAACGAAGCTTGCTGAAACAATCTCTTCATTGTTCCAACAGCCAATGTATAGTATTAACTGTTCGGTAGACTTAGATGCTGAAGCATTGCTTGGCTATAAGACTATCCAGAATCAAGAAGGCAAAATGCAAATAGAGTTTATTTCTGGTCCAGTCATTAATGCGATGAAAAAAGGGTACTTACTGTATATTGATGAAATTAATATGGCAAAACCCGAGACATTACCAATTCTTAACGGTGTCTTAGATTACAGAAAAATGATTACAAACCCATTCACTGCAGAGGTGGTTAGAGCTGAAAAGGGGTTTGGAGTGATTGCTGCTATTAACGAAGGTTATGTTGGGACAGTACCTTTAAATGAAGCGTTAAAGAACCGTTTTGTTGTAATTGATGTACCATATATTCAAGGTGAAACCCTAAAAGAGGTATTACAGAACCAAACATCACTTCAAGATGTGAATGTGATTAATAAATTTGTGTCATTATCTACTGATTTAATTACTCAAGTTCGAAGTGGCTTATTATCAGAAGAAGCAGCCTCAATTAGAGCATTGATTGACACTTGTGACTTAGCATTATATATGCCACCATTGCGAGCAATTGAAAGAGGAATCATTGAGAAACTTGATGACGACAGAGAAAAGGCAGCAGTAAAAAATGTAGCAGAAACTCTATTTGAGTGAGGTTTTTAGTATGAGATTCATTCAATTTAATGATAAAAAGATAGACTCTTTTCTATTTATGGAACTATCAGATCTTGCCAAAACATTGTCAAAGAGAGAAGAACTTGAAATAGAATTTGGCTATCGATCATACCTCGACCCCATTCAAAATAAAATCATCATTAGTCATTTTTGGGACAACCGTCCGGAGGAGGATATACGTAATGGCTTACTGAGTGATGTGTTTTTACGATCACTAGGTAGCTTTCGCTATACAGAGTTTCATGAGATTGATAGGTATTTGAAGTTTTGTAAGAAAATAAAGCATCAAAGCTTTGCTAAGCAACTGTTTATGATATTTGAGGATTTACGTTTGGAGGAACTTTGTAAAAAAGAACGTCCTGGTACAAGAAGGGCCTTTCAGGCAAGAAGAAGAATTTATCGGGCCTATTTCCAAGACCAGCTTCACGTAAATATTTTAAAAAGCGTGTATTCAGATGCTCTTTTTAATGCCCTCTTTTTACTAGTTACAACTTCATCTCCACTTGAAGAAATTCCACCAATTCAAGAAAAAATTGACTTCGTATTACCTTATTTACGAAATAAGATTGTGTCTGTATTTGACGCAAAATTAACAAAGGATATCATAACGATATGTATAGACATGATGGATGTTCTTGAAGAAGTCATTGACGATGATTTACTAAATACGTATTTTCATCTACCAGAGCTTGAATACAATCTGATAGAAGATGGACTAACCTTTGATGATTTAAAGCGCAAAGATAAATTAAAGAATAATGATGTATTGGATGATGTGAAAAAGGGTGATGAAGACCTCCATGAGGATAAGCTTCCAACCTGGCACCAAGAAACTAGTACTCCAACGAAGAGCTTTCTTCAATTTGATCTTGAACAAGGTTCTCGAACGAACTTACTTGGAGAAGGTGCTAGGGAAGGTGAGGCAGGAGACCAGGCATTGGGAATGGTACAGGGTTCCTCACGAAAAAGCACTAATAATGATTACTCACAAATAGAAGCAATGGAAATGGTCCATTCGGAAAAAGAAGGAGTATTTGATTCTGAATTTGGTCGAGAAAACAAGTATGCATACCCCGTGTTCGTAAAGGCTCGAAAACCTAGCGTCACCGAAGAAAAAGAATATGAAAAGAATAAAACAATCATTGCACCGTATCAAAAGAAATTAAAGCAGATGATCTTGAAAACTTTGGAGCACAAGAAAAACCTTCCTAGGGGAGATTTGCATTTTGGCCGTTTGAATAAGAAACTAATCCGCATTTTTACAGATGAAAACCCAAGACTGTTTTACAAAAAAGACGAGCAGTCTCCACAGATTGATGCGGTTTTCTCATTATTGGTAGACTGCTCAGCTTCTATGTACGATAAAATGGAGCAGACAAAGTTAGGAATTGCTTTATTCCACGAAGCGTTAAAATCAGTCCAAGTACCACACGATATTACAGGGTTTTGGGAGGATACAAATGACGCGGATAGCAAGAAACAACCCAATTATATGCAAACTGTAATTGATTTTGATTCTTCCTTGAAACGTAGCAAGGGTGCAGAGATTATGCAGCTACAGCCTGAGGAGGACAATCGCGATGGGTTTTCAATCAGGCTCAAAACTAAGAAATTATTAGAAAGAACAGAAAAGCAAAAATTTCTTCTTGTCTTCTCAGATGGTGAACCAGCAGCCTTTGATTATGAACAGAACGGAATCATAGATACACATGAAGCCGTGTTAGCCGCACGGAAATTTGGGATTGAAGTTATTAATGTCTTCTTATCAAATGGAGAAATTGAAGAAGGCCAGCAAAAAACGATCCAAAACATATACGGTAAATTTAGTATCCTAGTCCCCAATATTGAACAGCTTCCCGATGTATTATTTCCTTTACTAAAAAAGCTGTTGTTTAAAAGTATATAAATGAAGTATAAAAGACTGAATCGATTTGATTTGGTCTTTTTTGAGCTTTATGGAGGGTAATGTTGGTGTTTTAAGGAAATGACTTTATTTTAAAATATTGATTGCATTTTCCGAATAACGACCGTATTTCATGAATTCCTTAAGGATACTTTTTCTAAATTAATTACTATAGGCTATTTTCGCGGAGATTGTTCTTTTCCGAACAGGTTTGCTTTTTAGTTTTTTTCCAGGGGTATATTATTCAGACACGATTACTCTTGAATTCATTAAAGCTGTCAAAATAGACCCCTGATTCTGACACGATTACTCTTGAATTCATTAAAGTTGTCAAAATATACCCCTAATTCTGACACGATTACTTTTGAATTCATCAAGGCTGTCAAAATAGACCCCTGATTCTGACACGATTACTTTTGAATTCATCAAGGCTGTCAAAATAGACCCCTGATTCTGACACGGTTACTTTTGAATTCATCAAGGCTGTCAAAATAGACCCCTGATTCTGACACGGTTACTCTTGATTTCAACAAAGCTGTCAAAATAGACCCCTGATTCTGATGCGGTTACTCTTGATTTCAACAAAGCTGTCAAAATAGACCCCTCATTCTGACACGATTACTCTTGAATTAATCAAGGCTGTCAGAATACACTCCTGATTCTGACACCATTACTCTTAAATTCATCAAAGCTATCAGAATAGCCCCCTGATTCTGACATGGTTACTCTTGATTTCAACAAAGCTGTCAAAATAGACCCCTCATTCTTACACGATTACTCTTGAATTAATCAAGGCTGTCAGAATACACTCCTGATTCTGACACCATTACTCTTAAATTCATCAAAGCTATCAGAATAGCCCCCTGATTCTGACATGGTTACTCTTGATTTCAACAAAGCTCTCAGAATAGCCACCTGAACTAAATAAATTACCATGAAGTCACCACATCTTATCAGAAGTCACCACTAAACTGGTACAGAGAACAACAAATTTAACGAATAGATCCTGACCATAACAATGTTTAAGCTATTATTTCAGCCGCTTAAGTTACTCTGAATAAAATAGGAAGTATTTAATTATAAATCCAAATGCCATGTAAAAGAGCAGTTTGATTTTTAGTTATCAGTAGTGTAATGGCCCGTAATGCACTCTATTAGATAAATTTTAAAGCATGTTAGTAGGACTTAAAACATATGATGAAGTAAAACTAGTAATTGGGGGTATTTCTATGAAACATGAAGATCAAAATGGTTCAGGTCATTTCGTTAGTTTACCTGAGGAGCTAGTAGAAAAGTATGTGTCTCTTAGTGAAAAGGCAAAAGAAATAGAAAAAGAATTAAAGGAAATGAAGAAAGTGATTAATGTGTATTTTGATGAAACAGTTGGCAAGAACGAAAAGGGGGAGTCTTTAATTGGGAGCTATAAGATTCAACGCCAAATTCGTTCTTCAGAAAGTTATCATGATGAGAAAATGGTTAAAAGATTAGAAGATTTACAGTTGATGGATTGTATTGAAATCGTTAAACAACCTAGTCAGCCAAAAATAGAAGCTGCTATAACTTTGGGGTTACTAGGACAAACAGACATTGATGACTGCATTGTTACAAAGAGCTCACCGGTAATCGTCGTTCGTAAAATATAATTTCTCTTTAAATAGAAAAAACAGGAGAGATTGTTCTCCTGTTTTATTACTCTAGTCGACCACAATGTATCCAATCATCGGACCGTTATTTTTAATATCCGCATGATTTAAACAAATAATCCGGTACATACCTTCTTTTTCAAAGCTTGTTTTAATTTGTAATTCTTCTCCCTTTTTGACCGTTCCTTTCACATCAGTGCCTTCAATATAAAATGAATGTTCAGTACCATTAACCCCATAGATGTTGAAAGTAACATTCCTACCTTGGGGAACGTAGACTGTACCTGGATTCCAGAAATAAGATTCTATTTCCTTCCCATCCTCAGTTTTTGATTTCAATTCCCCTGTAGTAATATGTATGACAACGTTATCCTCAGGAATCATTGTAGAAATAGTTGGTATGATTTGAGGCTGTAGCCAAAACCACCCCCCTACAAATAATACACCTGAAACAAAAACAGCGACTACCCATTTCTTCTTAATAAAAATAAATCTCAATTCATAATCCCCCTTCGTTTGTCTTACTCTAATGTATGCTTGACCTACTCCTAAACTTGTCTACTTTTTACATTTTCATTTGAAATCGGAAAAATCTGTTAGAAAATTCTAATAATATTTTTAAAATAATAAAAGGAGAATGTTATTTGTGGTAGAATATTATAAATATCATTCATTTTAGAAGGTAATCGTGCCTCGAGGGGGAATAGCAGATTTGGATTCAGTTACCGCAGAACTTGTTTATTACCTTGAAAGTAATTTATGTATTTTTCTAAAATCCTGGAAACAACGTATTGTTTTAACAGAAGAAGATGCCCATAAAGACAAAATCATTCTAAACGGTCTTAAAATGTTTGAAATCATAAAAACTACGATAATTGAGCCAATAAAAGATGAAGAGTTGAAAAAATTTGCTTACAAAATTGCTGCTGAAAGAGCAGAAGCAAATATCAACATCGGCGATTTTGTATATAATGTGAACTTAGGGAGAAGTGAAATTCTCAAATACATATATAAGTCGAACATTGGAAGAAATGAATTAGAACCAATTTTTGAAGAAGTAAATAGGGTATTTGATAATTTTTCGTATTATGCAGTAACGAAATACACTGAACTAAAAGACAACCAGCTTCAAGAAAAAATTAAATATATTGATCAAAGTCATCAAGATCGATTAACTATCTTAGGGCAAATGGCCTCAACTTTTGTGCATGAATTCAGAAATCCGTTGACTGCCGTTATTGGTTTTGTGAAATTAATTGGCAATGAACATCCTACTATAAAATACTTAGACATTATTAGTCATGAATTAAATCAACTAAACTATAAAATATCTCAGTTTTTACATGTTTCCAAAAAGGAGTTAATTGAGAGGAACGAAAAAGATATACTCCTAGATGAAATGTTTGCTGAGATTACAGATTTTATTTATGCTAGCATTTTAGATGTCGAAGTTGATGTTCAAACTGACTTAGATCGCGATTTACATATATTCGCAAACAGAGACGAAATTAGACAGGTTTTGTTAAATATTCTTATGAACTCAATTGATGCATTAAAACAAACTGAACAAAACCGAAAGATTTGGGTAGAAGGTAGTACCATAGATGATCAGGTTGTTGTTTCAATTTCCAATAATGGTCCGATGATCCCTAAAGAATCTGTTGATACGGTTTTTGAGCCATTTTATACAACAAAGGAATTTGGGACTGGTATCGGTTTGTTTGTTTGCAAAAAAATAATCGAAAAGCATGGTGGGGAAATAACTTGTTCTTCCACTCCACAGCATACAGAATTTAAGATTGTTTTACCAAAAAGTAGAGAAATCCATTCAATGTAAGGTACTCGGTAAACGCCATTAGGCGTTTCCGAGTTTTTGTTTTTTCAATGACATATGGCTCATAAGTGTAATACATTTCAATTACCTGTATAATAGATGAGTGAATTGGAGGAATTAATATGAAATCACTCGTACTTGCCGAAAAACCATCTGTAGGAAGAGACATTGCTCGAGTATTAGGCTGCCATAAGAAGGGCAATGGCTTTTTGGAAGGTGACAAATATGTCGTTACTTGGGCATTAGGACATCTCGTAACTTTAGCAGATCCTGAAAAATATGGAGATCAATATAAATCATGGAGATTAGAGGATTTACCTATCATTCCCTCACCATTACATCTTGTTGTGATTAAACAAACAGGAAAGCAGTACAATGCAGTAAAGACTCAGCTCCATCGTAAAGATGTGAATGAAATTATTATTGCGACAGATGCTGGCCGTGAGGGTGAATTAGTGGCAAGGTGGATAATTGAGAAATCGAATACACATAAACCCATTAAGCGATTATGGATTTCTTCTGTAACAGATAAAGCCATAAAACAAGGATTTGCAAATTTGAAGAATGGAAAAGAATATGAAAACCTCTACTTTTCTGCAGTTGCTCGTGCGGAGGCTGATTGGTTAGTTGGGATAAATGCGACAAGAGCATTAACCACAAAATTCAATGCTCAATTGTCGTGTGGACGTGTACAAACCCCAACTTTAGCAATTATTGCGAAAAGAGAGGAAGAAATTAAAAACTTTAAACCAAAGCCTTATTATGAAATTCAAGCAAAAACTGAAGGATTCACGTTAAAATGGCAAAACGAAAAAACAAAAGACGGACGTATATATAATAAAGAGGTATCATCAGCGATAATTCGTTCAGCAAAGAACAAAAAGGCTATTATTGAAGATATACAGATTTCACAGAAGAAAAGCTATGCACCACAATTATATGATTTAACGGAACTACAACGTGATGCAAATAAGAGATACGGCTTTTCAGCTAAAGAAACGTTAAATATTCTTCAAAAACTATACGAACAACATAAACTCGTAACATATCCAAGAACAGATTCGAAGTATCTTTCAACGGATATGGTGGATACACTTAAGGACCGTATTGAAGCTTGTGTAGTTCAACCTTATGCGAAGCTTGCTTCAAAGATCATAAATACCGGAATAAAAACAAATAAATCATTTGTAGATAATAGTAAGGTTACAGATCATCATGCAATCATTCCGACTGAAGAGAGAGCGAACCTTCAAAAGCTCTCGTCTAAGGAGGAAAAGATTTATGATTTAATCGTCAAACGATTCCTTGGAGTTTTCCTCCTACCTTACACATTTGAACAAAAGCTTATCACTGCAAGAATTGGGGAAGAACTTTTTCTTACAAAAGGAATAAGCATTACATCTCTAGGTTGGAAGGAAATAGCGGGTTCAAATGAAGAAGATGAAGATGAGAAGGAAAAGCAAATTACAGGAGCTATCCAAGCGGGAATGAGCTTTGACGTTCTTTCTATTAAAGAAATTGAAAAAGAAACACAGCCTCCAAAGCCTTTTAATGAAGGTACATTACTATCGGCAATGGAGAATCCAGCTAAATATATGACTGGAGAAAGTAAAGACTTAATTGAAACGATTGGTAAAACTGGTGGACTTGGAACTGTTGCAACGAGAGCTGATATTATTGAAAAATTATTTAACAGCTTTCTCATTGAAAAAAGAGGGCAAGACATCCACATTACGAATAAAGGTAAACAACTTTTAGAACTAGTACCTGAGGATATTAAATCCCCAGTGCTATCAGCAGAGTGGGAACAAAAGCTCGAGCAAATTTCAAAAGGTATAATGAAACAGAATGAATTTATATCTGGAATAAAGAGGTACACAAAGGCGATAGTTTCCGAAATTAAAAGCAGTGATTCGAAATTTAAGCACGACAATATTACAGGTACAAAATGTCCTGATTGCGGAAAGCTGATGCTTGAGGTAAATGGGAAAAAAGGAAAAATGTTAGTTTGTCAGGATCGTGAATGTGGTCACCGCAAAAATATTGCCAAGCTAACGAATGCTAGATGTCCTAATTGTCATAAAAAGCTCGAACTCCGTGGCGAAGGGGAAGGGCAAATGTTTATGTGTAAATGTGGACATAGAGAGAAAATGTCAGCATTCAATGAAAGAAGACAAAAGAACAATGCAGGTAAGGTCTCAAAACGAGATGTTTCTAAATACTTAAAAAACCAAGATAAGCAAGAGCCTATCAATACTGCGCTAGCTGATGCATTAGCGAAGTTAAAGATGGATAAATAAATAAGTAACACTTTTAATTTGACCAATTCCTATCGTAAGTTGGTCTTTTTTTTTCGAAATAGATGTTTTCGCAAACTTTGTTGCTTTTGTTTTGTTTCACCAATAGACAATATTAATGCTACTTGTTCGAGGGTGTCCTAAAGGTGATTTTCGAGCAGGGCACGAGACTCCTGCTGGAAAATCGTAGCCAGGTGAGACCCCGCAGGAGCGTAGCGACGAGGAGGTTCACGTACCTCTCGTGGAAAGCGAGTGCCAGGAGCGGAAATAACAGTACATGGCTAACTTTAGAATATCAAATAGCAACAATCTTTTAGAAAATAGCCTTCGAAAAAGATGTGAGCCAATTTTAGGTACTGAATATGCTTTGTGATTTGATGAAATGATAATAGTAATGTTATAAGGAGGTTTTTTTATATGAAGCAAAATAATGATCAAACAGGGGAAGCGTTAAATCAAGTTTTTGAAATAATTAATGCCAAAGGAGACAAAGGAGAAATTGAAAATATAGGAAATATGTCAAAACAAAGCTATAAGACAGAAAAGGATGATACACCTAGATAACATAGCGTCTGTATTGGCAAAAATAAAATAAACAACCCTTAGTCGATTGACCGAGCTAAGGGTTTATTTTTTTATTCGTATAAAGCTTCCAATTCAGATACTAATTCTCCAACATAGGAAACTGCTTTTCGAATTGCATCTGGTTTTGACATGTCAACTCCAGCATATTTCATTAATTCAAGAGGCTTCATTGTACCACCAGCTTTTAGAACTTCTAACCAACGATCAACTACTGGCTGACCTTCTTCCTTGATTAATCCGTGAACTGCAGTTGATGCTGTAAGACCAGCAGAGTATGTGTATGGATATAGACCCATATAGTAGTGAGGCTGGCGCATCCATGTTAAGCTTGCCGCATCATCAATTTCTACAGAGTCTCCCCAGAATGAAGTCAATACATCATGTTTAATTGAGCTTAAGGCAGGAGCAGTGATAGCTTTACCTTGTTCAGCCAATGAATAGACTCTACGTTGGTATTCTCCTTCAAGCAAGTGAGTCACAAAATTATGATAGTAGGTTCCTAACAATTGTAGGATAACCCAACGTCTCATTCTCTTGTCCTCTGTTTTGGATAGAAGATACTCAGCTAAGAGTAACTCATTCATTGTAGAAGGTGCTTCTATAAAATATGTTGATGGACGTGTATTTCCAATACGTTGATGTTTATTGGCTAAATAGAAATGACCGGCATGGCCTAATTCGTGAGCCAAAATAAATGCACCGCGCATTGTATCAGTCCAAGTTATTAAAATGTATGGATGTGATCCATAAGGACTTGAACAGAATGCACCAGTTGATTTTCCAACGTTAGCAGGAAGATCTACCCAACGCTCAGTAAGCCCTTTTTCCATAATAGCACTGTACTCAGGCCCCATAACCTTTAAAGCTTCGAGAATAGTTTGTGATGCTTCTTCATAAGTCGTTTTCGGGTTAAATTCTGGGTCAAGCGGTGCTTTTAAATCACAGAAACGCATTGTATCTAAGCCAAGCACACGTCTACGTAGGTTTGCTAACTTACGCATATGTGGAGCAAGTTCATTTTGGATAATATCCAATTGATTATTGTACATTTCTAATGTAACCTGCTGTGGATGTAACAGCATATGTGTCACAGATTCATAGTTACGTAGTTTTGATAGTGCAACTTGTTTTTTTACTTCGGTTGCATATGCAGCAGCAAAAGTATTTTGATATTGCTTTAATGATTTAGAAAAAGCTTCGTACGCATTACGTCTAATAGTGGTATTCTCTGATAGCTCGTAACGATCTTCAAATAGTGCGAAAGATAATGGTAATTCATTGCCTTCTTCATCTTCAAAGGAGGAGAAAGTCATATCTGAAGCTTTGCTTCGTTGGTATATCATATATGGAGCGTCATGGATCTCACCTAATGCTGCTAATGCTTCTTCCGTTTCAGGAGAAAGGGTATGAGGTTTCTTCTCAAGAATAAGATTTAAATTCTTCTGAAATACTTCTAATCCTTTTTCTTCAGTTATGTATGTTTCTACAGTACCTTTTGGTAATGCTAGAATTTCTGATTCAATAAAGGAAAGAGCTGCATTTATTGCTGAATAAACAGAAGCGACGCGCGCAGAATTTCCTTGGTTTACTGGGTTTGTAGCATCCTCTGAAAAACGCAGGCTTGCATACGTTGCAGCTAATACCATTCGTTTTTGAAGCTCTTCTCTAGCAAGTAAGCAATCTAATAGTGTTTTTGCACTCTCAGAAAGGTGTCCTTTGTATTTCGTAACGGTAGGAACTGCTTCTTCAATTGCTGCTAATTCTTCTTCCCATTTCTCTATTGTTTCAAACAAGTCTTCGAGCTGCCAAGTTTCTTCAACAGAAACTTCAGCACGAGTTAATAGTTTTTCTTTAACTGTTGTCATCGTCTTTTCTCCTTTCAAATATAAAAAGCAATTATTTCGTAACCCTAAAAGTATTATATACTAAAATAGAGAAATATTAATAGTATTTTCAGAAAGTTAAAGATAATTTTATATTTATATGTATAACCTCTTTGTAGTTAGTGAAATAAAGCCGCAGTTAGAGAGGTGTTCGAAAATGTGGATTTTCGAACACCTCTTTATATCGAAATGTAGCTAACGACCATAGAAACGAAATAACGACCATAGAGCAAAAATAACGACCATAAAACAAAAATAATAACCATAGAACTATCAAGCAAAAAGAAAAAGTTCTTTTTTACCGTATCTGAGAGTAAAAACTCAGCCTTTTTGAAGAACATTAAGTCCTGAAGTACCATTTTTTGTTTTGAAATGTAATAAAATCACTAATAAGGTAGAAAATAATCAGATTTACAATATAAAAATACGAATTCCAATTGAATATCCAGCACAACTATACCATTACTCAGCGAAACCAACCCTTCTTTTTAAACCACAAGAACATCCCAATCCCTATCAAAAACATGATTCCTAGTACCGCAAAGTACCCGTTTCGATAAGTAAGCTCTGGCATATGACTAAAGTTCATTCCATATATTCCAGCAATGAACGTTAGTGGCATGAAAATGGTTGTGATAACTGTTAGGATTCGCATGACTTTGTTTGTTTGATGTGAGTTTAACGACAGATAGCTATCTCGAATATCCGCGGTTAGCTCCCGGTTAGCGTCAATTTTTTCTGTGAGCCTCAATAAGTGATCATGAATATCATAAAAATATTCCAATCGGTGTTTAATGCTATCGAGGCGATGAGAATTGATCATTCGATACACCAGATCGCGCATTGGCATTACTGTGTGACGAAGAGTAAGTAGATTATGTCTTGTATCGAAAAGCTCATCGAGGAGCTCCTCCATGGACTTTTGGTTCGAGTTGTTTTCAATTTCGTTAAGCGTGTCCTCTAGTTGATAGACGATTGGAAAATAATTATCCACAAGCTTATCAATGACATGATATAAGACGAGCGATGGCTCCCATTTACCAGGCTTTTTTGATAAAAGAAGACGATTCCACACATCATCTACCTCAGCAGAATGTTTTAAATGGAAGGTAACAATATATTTTTCACTTAAGAACATATTGATTTCTTCTTTTTCAATTGTTTCTTGATGAAGACTATGTGTTACAAAAAACGTATTTTGTTCATAAAAATCTAATTTTGGTCTTTGTAAGACATGAATGCAATCCTCAATTGCTAACGGATGGAATTGTAAAGTGGCAGTCAATTCTTCAATTTCGGAATCAGTTGGTCGATCAAAATCTATCCAGTACCACTTACATGCAAGTTCTTTAATCTTTTTAATAGGAACATCCGTCAATACTTCATTTTGTTCTGTAACCGCAACAATACGTATCATGTATGTACCTCACTCAACATAGAATATTACTTATTATAGTTGAAAAGTAATTGTCCTACAAAGACTAGATGAATTTCTAAAATAACCATATATTATATTGAGCTTTTCTTTTCCAATATCTGTAGGTATAATAGAGTGATTCTACACTTAAAGGGGAAGACATATATGAAATCAAGACCTTTTGTTTTAGTTAGTATTGTGTTGGCCATGCTTATTAGTGCTATGGACACAACAATTCTTCAAACAACAGCCCCCACAATCGCGGAAACTCTTGGTGGTTATAAGTTTTATGGATGGATGTTCTCAATTTATGTTTTATTTTCAACTGTCTCACTTCCGATATTTGGGAAGTTAGCTGATATGTACGGTAGAAAGAAGATTTTCAGCTTTGCTATTATTCTATTTACAATAGGCTCATTGCTTTGCGGTTTAGCAGATTCCATGATAGAACTTATTATCTACCGTGGTATTCAAGGATTAGGAGCAGGTGGCGTGACACCACTTACTATGATTATTGCAGGTGATTTATATTCGATGGAGAAACGTGGTAAAATTCAGGGTTTCTTTTCAGCTATGTGGGGAATAGCTGCAGTAATTGCCCCATTAATTGGAGGCTTCTTTGTTGAAGCAGTGACATGGCGCTGGATTTTCTTTATTAATATCCCTATTGGTATCATCGTACTTTTGCTACTTATTCCTTATAAAGAAAGCATTACAAAGTCTAAGGATCCATTAAATTACACAAGTGCTTTCTTATTTACCGGTACAATGTTAGCTTTTTTGATGAATACGATCACAACAAATTATCTTGTAATATATAATGTGATTGGTGTCATATTCTTAATTGCGTTTTACTTTGCAGAGAAAAATTCAAATAAGCGCTTTATACCCTTAGAAATATTGAATAATAAAAGTCTGTCATGGTTAAACCTAAATGGCTTCTTAGTTTTCATAAGTATTTTTGCATTTTCCAACTACGTACCGCTCTTTATGCAGGAGGTACAGGGTACTTCTATTATTGTAAGTGGCTTAGTGTTATTTGGAATGAGTATGGGCTGGTTAGTTGCGAGTGTACCTTCTGGAAGACTAATCATTAAATATGGATACAAAAATACTATTTTCATTGGAAATGGTTTGCTAATGGTTTCTGCTATTCTTGCATTCTTCATTAACAAGGATACAAGTTTTTGGTATATTTTTACACTTTTAACAGTCCAAGGATTTGCGTTCGGGCTCGTTGTTACAATTGGGACAATTGGGTCTCAAGAATTAGCAGAAATTCATCAGAAGGGTTTATCAACAAGTCTACATTTCTTTGCCAGAAACATCGGCACGACCTTTGGTGCAAGCATAATGGGAATGCTCATTACACGCCAAGCTACAGTTGAGGCAGGTATGAATGATCTTGTTTTATACATGTTAGCTTCTATAACAGTTGCCATTGCCATCAGCTTTATAGTGAGTCAAAAATTATATTTTCAAAAGCTACAACAGGATTAGACTAGGAAAACATCAAAAGTATTCTCTTTTGGTGTTTTTTCAATTTCTGGAATAAATAATTGGAAAGTAAGTCAAAAATATGGTTTACTATTATTAAACCGACTAGTCATTTTTAAAAGAAGGGGGAACGTATAATGAAATTATTAATTCTTGGTGGGACAAAATTTCTAGGGAAGCATTTCGTACTTGAGGCTTTGAAACGCGGTCACGAGATAACACTTTTTAATCGTGGCAAAAACAATCCAAATTTATTTCCAGAGGTTGAAACAATCATTGGAGACCGAGATGGTAATTTAGAGAGGTTAAAGGGAAGATCATGGGATGCAGTCATTGACACTTCAGGTTATGTTCCGAGAATAGTAGGAGACTCTGTTAAACTCTTAAAAGATCAAGTAAAAAACTATACGTTTATCTCAACAATTTCTGTATATGATGACTTTAGTCATACTGGAATTACAGAGTCTGATACTGTCGGTAAACTAACAGATCAAACGATAGAAGAAGTGAATGGTGAAACATATGGTCCTTTAAAGGCTCTTTGTGAAGAACAAGTCAGAAAAAGTCTACCAAGTCAACATTTGATTATCCGTCCTGGTCTAATTGTAGGACCAGATGACCCTACTGATCGTTTTACATACTGGCCGATGCGTTTCTATGATGGGGGAGACATTGTTGCACCAAATTGTTTAGACCAACCGGTGCAATGGATTGATGTTAGAGACCTAGCAATCTGGACACTTGACTGTATCGAGAGTAATAAAACAGGAACATTTAATGCAACTGGTCCCGAAAGTGAAACAACCTTTGGAGATTTACTTGAAACTTGTAAAGCAGCTACAAATAAGGAAGTTAAAGTTAAACTTGTTGATGAACAATTTTTACTTGAAAACAGTGTTGGTCCTTGGGTTGAAATGCCATTCTGGCTACCTTCCATTCCTGGACAAAAAGAGATGAAGGGTATGCTCACAGTTGATATCTCTAAAGCGATAGATAATGGCTTACAATTTAGACCACTTAAAGAAACAGTTGAAGCAACAATTGGATGGAATCTGAGAGAAAAGGGTGGAAAAGTCACATTAGCTGGACTCACCAAGGAAAAAGAGAAAGAGTTATTAGAGAAATGGCAAGCTTCAACAATAAAATAATTGGATATATTACAACCATTTCCTAAATAGGAAGTGGTTTTTTCTATGTAAGAACTAAACGTACGTATAAAAGAATCATATTTTAAGTGAATTTTATAAAAAATTATTGTATGATAGTCACTATAATAATAATTCGGAAAACGAAGTATTAGAGTCAGTTACATACGTTGGGGGCTTTTTATGTTACGAATGTTATCTTTTTTAAAGCCGTATCGGTTACCAATCGCGGTAGCATTGTTTTTAACACTGTTAGAATTGGCAGTAGAGCTATGGCAACCATTGCTGATGGCAAAAATAATTGATGAGGGTATCCTAAAAAATGACCTCTCTGTAGTCATAAAATGGGGAATTTTTATGGTCGGTATCTCTTTAATTGCCTTTATTTCAGGTATTGTAAATTCATTTTTTGCATCACAAACCAGTCAAAGCTTTGCTTATGATGTAAGAAAGGAATTGTTCGGAAAAATACAGGCTTTTTCTTTTTCAAATCTTCAAAAATTTGAAACAGCCTCTTTGATAACAAGAATGACATATGACGTCACTCAGTTACAAAATACGGTTTTTATGAGTTTACGTATAATGCTCCGCGCTCCATTACTTATTGTATTTGGAATGATAATGGCATTGGTAGTGAATATTAAGCTAGCCCTTATGCTCATAATTACGATTCCACTATTAGTCGGATTTCTTATCTATGTAATGACTAAGGCAAGAAAGCTTTTTCAGTCTGTTCAAGATAAACTAGACAATGTAAATGGAGTTATGCGCGAAAACCTCTCAGGTATGAGATTAATCAAAGCATTTGTTCGTTGGAAGCATGAAACAAACAGGTTTTTCTATGCAAATCAACAGCTTAAAGACCGCACTGTGACAACCCTTCGCTTGATTGAACTTACTATGCCTGTCCTCTTACTGCTGATGAACGGAAGTATCCTTGCCATTCTCTGGTTTGGAAGTATTGATGTAAATACAGGAGAAGCACAGGTAGGTGAGGTAGTTGCAATTATCAATTATGCGACTCGTATTACTGGTGCATTATCTGTTTTTTCATGGATTATCATGCATTTTTCAAGAGCAAGAGCTTCCTCACAACGCCTAGTTGAAGTGTTAGATACTGAAGTAGATTTAATTGAAAATAATGAGCCTAATAGCCTTCCACGAGCTGAAGGTAACGTTACATTTAAAAATGTAGAATTTACATACCCAGGTACCAAGACTAAGGTACTTCAAAAAATGTCTTTTTCTGTTGAAGCGGGTAAGACTCTTGCTGTATTAGGGGCTACAGGATCAGGGAAAAGCACATTTTTCCAATTGATACCAAGACTTTATGATGCAACAAGTGGAAGTGTCTCAATTGATGATGTAGATGTCAAATCAGTTAGTCTTGATGAATTGAGGAAACAAATTGGCTTTGTACCACAAGAGGCGTTGTTATTTACAGGTACGATAAAGGAAAATATCAAGTGGGGAAACCAACATGCTTCCATGGATGAAATTATTGAGGTAGCAAAAAGTGCTCAAATTCATGAAACGATTATAAAGTTTCCATTACAATATGAAACGATTATCGGTCAAAAGGGTGTAAACTTATCAGGAGGTCAAAAGCAGAGAATTTCCATCGCAAGAGCTCTTGTTAGAAATCCAAGAATCTTATTGCTTGACGATAGTACTAGTGCATTAGATTTAAAAACAGAAGCAAAACTACTTGCTGAATTACGTAGGTACAAATGTACAACGATAATTATTACGTCAAAGATATATACTGCAATGGCAGCAGATTCAATTTTATTAATAGAGGATGGAAAGGTAATTGGCTTAGGAAGTCATGAGGAGTTATCCGAGACTTCTCCTTTTTATCAAAAAGTAGTTGAATCTCAGTTTGGGGAGGGTGCACACAAATATGTTTCTGCGAATTCGTAAACCTTTCCAGCATAAAATGAAAAATACTACATCAAAAAATAGAATGGAAACGATAAAAAGAATTTGGTCGTACCTAGCTGTTAATAGAAAACTGTTATATGCCGTATTAGCAATGGTTTTCATTAGTTCTGGATTAGGTCTCTTAGGACCATATCTATTAGGCCAAGGAATCGACCATTTTATTGTAACCAAGGATTATCAAGGGATACTTCTTCTTTTATACGCATTGGTAGTTATTTACATTCTACATTCTCTATCGTTATGGTTTCAAAACTATTGGATGGTAGGGATTGCACAAAATACAGTCTTTTCCATGAGAACAGAGCTGTTTAGCCAGCTACATCGTCTTCCAGTACATTTCTTTGATAAAAGACAGCATGGAGAATTAATGAGTCGTGTTACAAATGATATAGAAAATGTAAGTTCTACACTTAATTCTTCAGTTATCCAAATTTTCTCAAGCTTATTAACGTTAATCGGTACAATTACCATCATGCTATGGCTTAGCCCATTATTAACTTTGATAACGTTGATTATCATTCCATTAATGTTCATGGGATTGAAGTGGATAACAAATCGTACAGGAAAACTGTTCAAGGAACAACAGCGACATCTAGGAGAGTTGAATGGATTTATTGAAGAAACTATTTCAGGTCAACGAATCGTTAAAACATTTTCTCAAGAGGAAACAGTAATCAATGAGTTTTTAAAGAAGAGTGCCAAGCTTAAGAATGCTGGCTATTTAGCACAGGCATATTCAGGTTTTATTCCAAAGTTGATGAACGTATTAAATAATGCGAGTTTTGCGATTATCGCTGGGGTTGGAGGAGTCCTAGCATTAAACAATGCGATTACAATTGGTACAATTGTAATATTTGCTGAGTATTCAAGACAGTTTACCCGCCCATTAAACGATCTTGCAAACCAATTTAATACCTTATTGTCAGCCATCGCAGGAGCAGAACGTGTATTTGATATTCTTGATGAAGAGCTTGAAGCAAAGGATGAACTTGAGGCAAAGGCTATCGATACAATCAATGGTGATGTGGAATATAAACATGTAAGTTTCTCCTATGAAAAGGGGGGGAACACTATTAAAGATGTTAGCTTCCAAGTAAAAGCTGGTCAATCTGTAGCCTTTGTGGGACCTACTGGTGCAGGTAAAACGACAATAATAAATTTATTATCAAGATTTTATGACCCTGACACAGGTGAAATTCTAATTGATGGAATGAATAGTACCACTATAACGAGAGATAGCCTCCGTCAGAAAATGGGATTTGTTTTACAGGATTCATATTTATTTCAAGCTTCAATAAAAGAAAATATACGGTATGGAAAACTAGATGCAACCGATGAAGAAGTCATTAACGCAGCTAAACAAGCGAATGCTCATTCGTTCATTATGAAATTGCCCAATCAATATGATACCGTCTTGAAGCAGGATGGAAGTGGTATTAGTCAGGGTCAAAAACAACTTTTGTCTATAGCCCGTGCAATTCTAGCAAATCCATCTATTTTAATTTTAGATGAAGCTACAAGTAGCATTGATACGGTTACCGAAATGAGAATTCAAGAGGCGCTTCAACGTTTAATGCAGGGTAGAACAAGCTTTATTATTGCCCACAGATTGAATACGATTGAAAGAGCTGATCAAATTATTGTATTGAATGAAGGCGAAATTGTAGAAAAGGGTACTCATGAGTCGCTTCTTTCAGAAAAAGGCAATTACCATAATCTTTTCTATAGTCAATTTAATAAACAAGTCATGTAAGAACTCCATTTAAGGGAGTTCTTTCATTTTTGTAATGCTAATACTGTAGATAGATGGCACTACAACATAAAGAATTTCCGTAAATTTCCGTTTATATTCCTATAAATAACATCAAATGCTAATACTACAATTGGAATAGAAGGAGATTATTGATGATATGAAGCATCTGAAAGCACTAGGAATAAAATTTATCGTGGTTTCTATCGTTATTTTGTCATTACTAGGTATTTTTGGAGATACTTCAGTAGGAGAGCTACTTTTAATTAGTTTGCTTGTCACAGCTGTTGCGTATATTCTTGGTGATTTATTCATTCTACCTAGAATGGGAAACCTGATTGCAACAGTTGCGGATATTGGACTGGCGTTCTTCACCATTTGGGCTCTGAGCTATATGTTTCTTGAACGTACTCCTTCGTTAGTAACAGCTGCATTGGTGTCTTCATTGGCAATTGGGGCAAGTGAAGCAATCTTTCACGCATATATGCAAAACAAGGTTCTGAATAATAAAGACTACAAACAAAATAGACAGCAACAATTCAGACCAAGCTATCAAACAGAATTTGCTGAGGAAAATGAGCTCCCTTCACGAAAGAAAAGGGATTAATTGCGGGGAGATAGGGACCAAATCGAAACAAGGATTTGGTCTATTTTTATGCAAAAAACTCGTCTGAAGTTGACGAGTTTTTGAATTCTAAGTGTTATATTATTGTTTTGACTTGCGGAAACGTATATATTCTTCTTTCACAGAAGCGTTTTCCTCGAAGAATTCGAGTAGGGTAGATAAGCAAAAAGCAGTTTCTTTACTAATATAATGTTCAAGTTTTTCCACTTCTTCATATATATTCTTATTTTGGACCCCGATCATTTTAAGAAAGTCTTCAAGCATTTCGTGCTTTTCCACTAGTTTTTTTGCAATATTGTTTCCTTTATCGGTTAGAACGAATCCTCTGTATTTTTCATAGATACCAAAACCTTCTTCATCTAGTTTTTGCATCATTTTTGTAACAGAAGAAGGTAAGACATTCAATGAAGAAGCGATATCTACACTTCGAGCATAGCCCTTTTGTTGAATTGATAAATATATTTTTTCTAAATAATCTTCCATACTAGGTGTTGGGATAGTCATTACCGCCTTTCAAAAAGCTTCATACCCATATTATATAATGAAGGGACAGTAATTTTCTATTTAAAGATAGAATAATTATCCAAATAATGATACCATTTCGGTTAGGTTAGAATGAATAATAGACTCGGGTTATTATTGTGAATACGAATAGAGAGGTGTTTTGATGAAGAAGGTAGGGTTCATTGTATATGATCATTTTGCAATGTGGCAGGTTTCATTATTACAAATGTTTTTGAAAAATGCTGGTTACCAAATTGAGCCTCTTTCCATAAGTGGAGGGGGAATTGCCACTGATGGGGGCATTTCTATTCTTACGGAACCACTAAGTAAAGCTAATTCAAAATCTTATAGTTTAGTGTTATTTCCGGGTGGTAATGTAACTGAAGAAATCATTGAAGATCCTACGTTACAACATTTTTTACAGACATTTGATGGGTTAATTGCGGCTAGCTGTGCTTCAGCTGCTATCGTTGCAGGAGCTGGTATACTAAAAGGAAACTATACATGTGTACCTATTGCAAAAGAAAGATTCTCTCGGTATTTTACTTCTAGTACGTATACGGATAATGATGTTTGTGTAAATGATAGAATCATAACAAGTAAAGGACATGCTCATTTTGAGTTTATGATGGCTGTTTTAAATGGACTTAGGGTTATGCAAGAGGACCCTAGATTAGAGAGTATGGCACTGAAGTTAGGCAGAAACGTATAAAAACTTATAAGGTCACAATTTGGGGATTGTGACCTATTTATTCTGGTTCTGTTAGCTTGTAACTACTAAGCTTACCATCCTTTATTTCTATATTTATATCACTAGTTGTAAAACCGATATTTGTGGAAAGATCTAAGATATCCATATTAACTCTCATGTATCCTTCTGGAGGTAGGGGCATGAGGTTTTCAATTTTAAATATAACTTCACTTTGCTCGTGATTGGATGTTATTTCTACCAATTCCTCTTCATTTACTTCTTCGAAACCAAATTCACTAGCTTCAAACAATGTAATATTTAGTCGATAAGCGACATCTTTTCGACAAGTAATTGAATAAGTTAAATGATTTTCATTTATATCTGTTAAAATAGGACTATCTAAAATACGATTTACGTTTACTTTTAATCCTGTTTTATGTTCTAGATATTTATGAAGCTTTTTGTTTTCTAAAACATTCGGTATTTCCTGGTTTTCATGCTGAGTACGTAAATAAAAGGCTTCATTCGTATATACATCTTCTATTTCTGCTTTATTTGTAGAGCCAAACAATAATACATAATCTTCTGCAAAAATTTCTTGTGGATGCCATTGATGTACAGAAATAGAATAGTTCCAGAAGGAATCCCACCTAATATCATCTTCAGTCAATCCTCTCAACTTTGCCCATTTTGAAAATGAAAAATGATGAGCAGGAAAGTAATAATAGGCGAAATGATGACCATACTCATGGGAAAGCGTATCCCGGTAAGCTTTGGCATCAGTATTCGAATTTCCATTATACAATGTGATACTATTGATAAGAGGTTGATATATTCCCGTAATTTTAGAATTAGACGGAGATGGACCACCCATTATTCTAATTTCCTGTAAAAATTCTATTTCAGTTCCATGTTGATTTTTAATAAGTTCTTTGTATAAATCCTTTAGTTGTTCTTCATCCCATTTTTCTGTATAACTCAGAAAAAGTATCCCCTCTGGAGATGTAAACTTTGCATGGTAAGAAGAGTTATACGTAATAGGGTCTAAGCTTACTAGTATTGGTAGTGTACAAATGATAAACAAAAGAATCAATGTCTTACCCTTTTTTCTCATATTACTCACTCCTCTTTGGACATTGTATCACGCTATCTGATCTATTTCGTTGTTTTATTTTCCCAATCACGTTTTAAAAGAAGGGTTTGCTCGACTATAATAAATATGGTTACAAATATGAAAATAAAGGTTGGGACAAAATGAGTTTTGATTCAAAAGTAGTCATTGTAACAGGTGGGGCTAATGGAATTGGGAAAGGTATTGCGTTAGCTTATGCTGAAAAAGGTGCGAAGATTGTTGTAGCAGATGTGGATAGTAAGACTGGAAATGAGGTTATAAAAGATCTACATCAACAGAGTTGTGAAGCCATTTTTATTGAGACGGACGTTAGAAGAGAAGACGATATTAAACATTTAATGAACAAAACTATACAAACATATGATAAAATTGATATTTTAATAAACAATGCAGGTATAGGTTTATTTAAGTCTCCATTTGATGTAACCATTGAGGAATGGGACAATGTTATTCATACGAACCTTCGAAGTGTGTTTTTGTGCTCAAGAGAAGCTGCAAAATACATGCGTAAGAATGAACATGGTGGTTCTATTGTTAATATTGCATCAACACGGGCGATTATGTCAGAGCCGAATTCAGAAGCCTATGCGGCCACAAAAGGTGGAATTGTCGCAATTACTCATGCATTGGCTGCATCTTTTGCGAATGAACTAATAACGGTAAATGCCATTTCACCAGGGTGGATTGAAACAGGAGACTATGATCATTTACGAGATATTGATCACGAGCAGCATTTTTCAAAGCGAGTTGGTAAACCAAGTGATATAGGAAATGCTTGCTTATATTTAACAGATAAGAATAATAATTTTGTTACAGGAATCAACTTAGTTGTCGACGGAGGCATGACAAAGAAAATGATGTATGAGGAGTAAACTAGAAAGAGATTAAAGGGGAAGCTATAACGTTATGAAACTTGTTTCTTGGAATGTAAATGGATTACGAGCATGTGTGACAAAAGGATATTTAGATTATTTTAACGTGATGGATGCAGATATTTTCTGTGTTCAGGAGACGAAGCTACAAGAGGGCCAAATCAATTTAGACCTAGAAGGTTACCATCAGTATTGGAACTACGCCGAGAAAAAAGGGTATTCTGGAACAGCTGTGTTTACGAAGATTAAACCAATTTCAGTTTCATATGGTGTAGGAGATCGTAATGAAGAGGAAGAGGGTCGGATAATTACTTTAGAATTTAATGACTTTTATCTTGTAAATGTATATACGCCTAACTCTCAAAGAGACCTTGCTAGACTTACGTTTCGGTTAGAATGGGAAGAGCGTATTAGAGAATATTTAATTCAGCTTGATAAACTTAAACCAATTATCCTTTGCGGGGACCTTAATGTTGCTCATACTGAAATTGATTTAAAGAATCCTAAGTCGAATAAAGGAAACTCAGGATTTACAGATGAAGAACGTGAAAAAATGACAATACTGCTTAACTCCGGTTTTATTGATTCTTTTAGACACCTTTATCCAGAAATGACCGATAAGTTCACTTGGTGGTCATATATGAGAAATGTTCGTGAAAAGAATATTGGGTGGCGGATTGATTATTTTATCGTTTCCGAAAAATTAAAGGAAAGGATAAAGGATTCACAGATTCATTCACATGTAATGGGAAGTGATCATTGCCCTGTTGTGTTAGAACTTCATTAATACGAAATCAATTAATTTTAAGGAATACTTTAATCATGGACAAACATAGATTACAATAAGAATGCTATCTAGTAGTGTACGGCAATTGAACGAAGAAAGTGATTGAATGTGCCTACATCAAATTGAACTACTACATAATAGCTTCTTAGCTGGAGGTAAAAATGGAAAATTGGATAACGAATTTCATGGAGCAATTTGGGTATTTAGGAATTTTTCTACTGATTGCATTAGAAAATATTTTTCCGCCCATTCCTTCTGAAGTAATTCTTACATTCGGTGGGGTAATGACAACGAAGACAAATTTAACAATAACAGGAGTAGTAATAGCTGCTACATTTGGTTCAGTGATAGGTGCAGTTATTTTATACGGTATTGGATTACTGCTTGATGTCGAGAGACTAGAAAAAATAGTTGATCGTTGGGGTCATATCTTACGAGTCACAAAAAAGGATATACACAGAGCAGATGCCTGGTTTGAGAAATATGGTTATTGGACCGTCTTTTTTTGCAGGATGATTCCGTTAATTAGAAGTTTAATTTCGATTCCAGCGGGTATGTCGAACATGAAATTTTTGTTATTTATCTTGTTTACGACGCTCGGTACATTAATCTGGAATGTGGTTCTTGTTTCGGTTGGAGCTGCAGTTGGGGAATCATGGGAAGACATTGTACATTACATGGATATCTATTCTAATATCACATATGCATTACTTGCAATCGCTTGTATTGGATTTATAATTGTATTCATTTCAAAAAGGAGATCCAAAACGAGATAATCAGCTATCTTACTTACCATGTTTTCACATTACGTTTGAATGTTTGTTAAAAATGAATAAAGGAGTATCTGACGTATAATGGAGATTATAGAACTTATTAAGGCAGTTATTTTGGGTATGGTTGAGGGACTAACAGAATTTGCACCTGTTTCATCAACTGGTCACATGATAATTGTGGATGATATGTGGTTAAAATCAAAGGATTTCTTAGGTAAGTATGTAGCTAACACCTTTAAAGTTGTAATTCAACTTGGTTCGATTTTAGCGGTAATCGTTGTTTTTAGGGCCCGATTTATTGATTTGCTGGGCCTTAACCGTAAAAATAAGATTGTGGCTGTAGGGTCTAGTCACTTACGATTATCACATATCATTGTTGGACTTCTTCCCGCGGGAGTACTAGGGGTATTATTTGAAGATACAATTGATGAATATTTATTTGCAACTGAATATGTACTAATTGGATTGGTGATTGGTGCTATATTAATGATTTTTGCCGACCGATATAGTAAGAAGCATCCTAATACCCAAACAGTTGATCAAATTACGTACAAGCAAGCATTAACAGTTGGTCTGATTCAATGTTTCTCATTATGGCCAGGTTTTTCTAGATCAGGAGCAACCATCTCGGGTGGTGTCCTTGTAGGCTTAAGCCATAAGGCTGCAGCGGACTTTACGTTTATTATGGCTGTACCAATTATGGCTGGAGCGAGTGGTATTTCATTTATTAAAAATCTAGAATATTTTACTGTTGAGGCATTACCATTTTTTATTGTTGGATTCATAAGTGCATTTGTATTTGCACTTATTTCAATTCGTTTTTTCTTAAAGCTAATTGATAAAATAAAGCTATTACCATTTGCAATCTATCGTATTATTTTAGCAGCCGTTATTTATTTTGTGTTTTTATAAAAGCTAGTTTCGTAGCGAATAATTATTTTATCCGTTTTAAATAGTATAAAATGCCTACCATTGGGTGGGCATCTTTTTGTTTATTTACAAGAAATATCTACTTTTTCATATACGTAAATCTTAGAAGGATTTACGTATTTTTTGTGGAAATTGTAACAAAACAGTAGGTGGAGAAAGGTGATCTAAATTCTGATGATTAGGAATACATAGACTAACAAAAAGTGAATAGGGTGTATAGACTTAACACTAATTGAATAAGCGCATCCATTGTTATGTTAGCTTATACTGCTGCTGAATTTATTTTGTAGATACCTTACTATAGTAGTTTGTCCTCTAATCACTATCGACTTCCTGAAAATATCCTTGATGAATAAATATTTATTCCGCATACCTTTCACTTGTCTTAGTTAATCGTTCGTTGATGCTAATAAGGAGAGGAAACAATTGTGATAAAAATGGAAACTGAGCCGATTTTGTTAAAGAGTATTGAAGAAAGAGAGTTGGGTGCTGTTATAGACTGGTTTTATCACCGGAAAAACACTTTCTATAAACTTGCATGGACCTATTTGGAAAACCCACAATTTATAGAAGAAGTGTTTTATAAAACCATTCTGAAGGTATTTGATGATTTTCATCATGTAAAAAAGAATCAAGACTTTGAATCAGCGGTTACCTATCTTTTTATAAGTGAATGTAGGGATCTGTCTATTAAATATCAAGAAAAGAGATTTCAAGCTTCTGAGGAGGAAAATGTGGTTCAAACAAAACCAAAAATAGTAAATGGTCTTAGGAAGCTTGAAGATACATATAAAGTGTTCCTTACTTTGACACTTATATGTGAACTAACCCATGAACAAGTGGCAAATATACTTCATGTCACTACACAGTCTGTAAAAGCTCAAATTTTTAAGGGAATCCAAACACTTAATGAAGGAATGGTAGATAATAATGAAGGTTGTGAGGGTTATCAAAATAAGTATATTGATTATTTAGGCAGAACCCTAGATAGGGCTAAGAAGATAGAACTGGAAATCCATTTACATACGTGTCAAAGATGTCAAGATGCGCTTTCTACTTTACAAAATGTCATTCATTCCCTGACAAGAGTCTTTGATGCTCTGGAAATCCCCTCTGTTATTATGGACAATGTTAAAGATAAGTTGTATGAAACTGAAAGTGAGAGAAAGAGGGTAAAAAGGAAGCGTGCAACCTACGGCGGTATTATCGCAGGCTTCTTTACACTATTGATTATTACAGGGTTTGTTACAAATAGTTATTCATATCTCTATTATTCATGGTTAGAATTGCGGAAACTTGAGGACGAACATTTGCTTCAATATCTAAAAAATGGTTTGGGAGAACCATTAAACCTTGAAAAAGTAAGCAATGGTGTAAAAGTAACAATTAAAAGCGCTATAGCTGATGAATACCAGACTCTTATTTATTATGAAGTTGAAGATATCACTGGACCAAATCAATATAAAATTAATCCTCACGGTGGATTCAAGATTGAGAATGAAAAAGAAGTGTTGCAGTACTTTCCAAGTTATACACTTGCTCCTACCCAATCGAACTTATATAAGAAAGAAAAGCATATATACATTGGAACTATTAGTTTATTACCCATTAAAGAAGAGCGTGCTACCATCAATTTGAGTCTTTCGACACTTCAAAAAATAATATCGGATTCAATCAATTCTGAAGCATCATCGCTAGAAACCAGCGATCAGACCGAGATTATTGAGGGTGACTGGACATTTGAAATTCCTGTAACAAGACAACCTTCTATTGAACATGAATTGGAAATGAAAACAGAAATTGAAGGGATTCCAATCGTTTTTCAAAAGCTCATTATTGCTCCGACCAATCAGCTTTTGCATCGCTTTATTTTGAAGAACTCGAAATGGTAAGTATTCATTTAGGTTCGATAAATTCATTTATACTGGACAATGTTACATACGATATCAAACATTTAGAAAAATTTCCTCAAACCATTGAATATTTAGGCAACAAAATTTCGATTGACACTATAAAAATAGGAAATCCGACAGAAGTTATTATTCGAGACGAGAATACTGAAGATCGAGAATATGAGGTGTTTTATTTTGATTTTTTCTCCGATAATTCGCAGATACCACTTATGATGAATATTACAGGCAATGATGGCGTTTGGATCGATAAAAATGGTAATAAATATTACATAAGAGATTATTATCCAGAAGCAACTAAAAAGATACATCCACCACGATATTATCAAACAGACCTTACTATAGAGTTGTTCAATGATTTGTCTGAAGAACAAATTATTCCAACTAAGATGAAGATAAATGGGTATTCTACAACAAAATACATTGATGAAATGGTAGAAATTTCACTGGAAGAAAGTTAATTTTAATCGTATGCGATTGTTTAAATAGAAATAGCTCAGTTCATTGGACTGGGCTATTCCTATTAATCATATCAAACTGATATAAGTTATTCATAGTTTTTCAATTAATTGTATAAAATATGGTAATGATTGCGAACTTGTTTTAGTCATTTGAGGGGGGAGACCAATAAAGAGGACAAATAAAATGATAATTTTGGCACTTTTACTTATAACAGCAATTACTTGTATTCATTGGGAAACTCTCTCTGTGGACGCTGTTACTAGTCAAAATCCGGCCATTCAACAAATACACCAGTATTTACTAAATGAGCCTCATTTATCAGGGGCAATAGCAGGTATAAGCGTTCGTTCTGCTAAAACAGGTGAAATCATTTATGAACATGCAGGGAATATACGACTAAGACCTGCGTCGAATTTAAAGCTACTAACAGCAGCAACTGCGCTCTCTTCATTAGGTGAAGAGTATAGGTTTCGTACATATGTACTAACAGATGGCTCTTTAGTAGGGAATAAACTTGAAGGGAATCTATATTTAAAAGGTGGAGGGGACCCAACCCTTTTACAATCTGATTTTGATTTATTAGCAAAAAAAATAAAAAAGTCAGGAGTAGACGTGGTATTTGGAAATCTAATTGCTGACGATACATGGTATGATGATGAACGATATTCAATTGATCTAACCTGGAGTGATGAAACGTACTATTATGGATCAGCAGTTTCTGGGCTTACTGCATCGCCTAATAAGGACTATGATTCAGGAACGGTCATTATCGAGATCTCACCCGGGCGTGAAGTAGGGGAAAAGGCGAGAATTAAAGTAACACCTTCAACAAACTATGTGAAGGTCACTAATCTGGCAACAACGGTTAATGAAAATGAGAAGAAGAGCCTATCAATTAATCGTGAGCATGGAACAAATTTGATAATGATTGAAGGAAGTATCCCACTTAACTCTTTAACGACAAAAGAGTGGATTGCAGTCTGGGAACCGACTGGGTATGCACTTGATATGTTTAAGCAGGCTTTGGCTAAACAAGATATTCATGTTATTGGTGCTGATGGAATAGGAAAGACACCTGAAAAAGCGAGGGTGATAGCAACAAATAAATCAATCCCACTTCGTGATCTATTAGTTCCTTTTATGAAGCTGAGCAACAATGGCCATGGCGAAACACTTGTAAAGGAAATGGGTAGACTACATAAAGGTGAAGGGGATTGGGAAAAAGGGTTAGAGGTTGTAAAAGAAGAATTAGCAAGATTAGGGATTGATTCGAGTAGAATGGTATTACGGGATGGTTCTGGTATCTCACATGTGAACTTAGTATCCGCAAATGATATATCCCGTTTACTATACATTGCTCAAAAACAAAAGTGGTTTCCGAGTTTTGAGCATTCGCTTCCTGTAGCGGGTAATAATGAAAGAATGATAGGGGGTTCATTACGGAATCGTTTGAAGTCTCCAGATATGGTTGGTAAAATAAAAGCGAAAACAGGAACCATTCGCACAGTAAGTTCCTTATCAGGTTATATAGAAACGAGAAGTGGTGAGCAATTGATATTTTCTATTCTCCTAAATAACCTTATGGATGATGCCTACGGAAAACCAATTGAAGATAGAATTGTTACAATGTTATTTGAGTATTGATATGAAATGCGCAAGCGCCTTGATCACCCCCGACAAGCAAAGTTCTGTTGCAAAAAATTCGTTCTCTGACCTCGAGGGGGTAGGCCACTTCCGCGGAACATAGAAAACTATGTTCAAAATTTTATACTTTCTTTCTTCATATAAAAAGCAGGCTATCCGCCTGCTTTCACAATTGAAACTTATTATGCTTTTTGCGCCTCAATTTCAAGAGAAATTTTTACTTGATCTCCTACTAAAACTCCACCAGTTTCTAAAGCGGCGTTCCAAACTAAACCATAGTCACTACGGTTAATGCTGCCTTCTGCGCTAAAACCAACTTTTTCATTACCCCAAGGATCTTTTCCTTGACCTTCGAAAACAACTTTGAAGGTTTCAGGTTTAGTTGTACCGCGAATTGTTAAATCCCCAGTAACATCATATTCGCCATCATCAGTTTTTACGATTGATGTAGACTTGAAAGTCATTGCTGGATGATTTTCTACATCAAAGAAATCTGCTGAACGTAAGTGGTTGTCACGATCAGTATTTTTTGTATCAACACTTGCAAGGTCAACTTTAAATTCAATATCAGCTGTTGTCAGGTCTGTTGGGTCAGCTTCAATTGAGGCTTCAAAATTTTGAAAAGAACCTTTAACCTTCGCAATCATCATATGCTTTACTGAAAAATCTACACTACTGTGTGATGCGTCTACTGCCCATTTTGCTTTTGTCATAACTAATCTCTCCCTATTCAAAAAAATATAATATCTTCATTTATCTTAAATTCAAGATAAATTACTTTAAGATAAATTATAAAGTTGAAATAGATATATGTCAATAAAAAAATATCAAAAAATTGTAAACAAGGGATAATTAACCACGTTGCAATAATATAGAAATAGCTTCTATGTATTTTAGTAAAAGCATAATTCAAGTAAAATAAGGGGACGTTAGTAAGAAACAAGTATATTTTAATAGTAAAATTTTCTAAAATAATCTATAGTAAAATGAGGATATAGTTTCATATATGTTTTTGGAGGTAGTTTTCATTGGGAATAGAAATTTTTATACTAGTGATTTTGATTTTACTGAATGCTTTTTTTGCAGCTTCAGAAATGGCCTTGGTATCATTAAATGATAATAAAATTAAAATGATGGCTGAAAACGGGGATAAAAAAGCAAAAATGCTTCTGAATTTGCTTTCAGAACCTAGCCGTTTTTTAGCTACGATTCAAATAGGGATTACTCTAGCTGGGTTTTTAGCATCTGCTTTCGCTGCTGGGAGCTTTGCTGGTTATTTAGCAGAGTGGCTAGTTGATATAGGTGTACCTCTTGCGCCAAGTATTCTTGAATCACTTTCAGTAGTTGTTATCACGTTAATTTTATCCTATTTTACGCTAGTCATAGGTGAGCTTGTTCCGAAGCGACTTGCATTGCAGAAAGCAGAAGCAATATCAAATATTGCTGTTGGACCATTAACATTCTTATCTAAGCTTACATCTCCATTTGTAAAGCTTCTTACGTTATCAACAAATGGAATTGTCCGTTTGTTCGGGGTTGATCCCAACGCTGAAGACGAGAATGTGACAGAGGAAGAAATTCGAATGATGGTCGATGTTGGAAAAGAACGTGGTACCATTCAAGAAGCCGAGAAGGTAATGATCAATAACATATTTGAATTTGACAATAAAACGGTGTCAGATATCATGACACACCGTACAAATATAGTGGCCATACCGCTTGAATATACGTTAAAAGAGATCATTCATTTAGCTATTATAGAAAAATACACTCGTTTTCCTGTATATGATGAGAGCATTGACAAAATTGTAGGAATCTTACATACAAAAGAACTGATACAGTTTGCAGAAAACTGTGAGGATCGTTCCTTTGAACTAAAAGATTTATTACGAGACCCTTATTTTGTATTAGAGTCAAAACGTACGGATGAATTATTTAAAGAAATGCAAAAGAATAATCTTCATATGGCGATTGTCATTGATGAATATGGTGGGACAGATGGAATTGTAACAATAGAAGACCTAATAGAAGAAATCGTAGGAAATATTTTTGATGAGTATGACGAGTACACAATTAGTGATGAGGAAATTATCCAATTAGATGAGCATTCATATTCTATGGTAGGGACCGTTAATCTACATGATGTTCAAGAAATACTTAAGATTACCTTTCCGACGGATGAGTATGATACATTAAGCGGTTTTGTGATAGGTCAATTAGGTTATATACCTTCAGGAGATGTTCACCCAGAAGTAGAGTATGAAAACTTTATTTTCAAAGTGGATGAGATGGATGAAAAACGAATTATGAGAATTCAAGTGATTGCAAAGCAGGATATTCTCGTCTCAGAATAAATTAATTGACATTGATAATCATTATCACTACAATTAAAGAAAAGTGATAATGATTGGAGATGTCTATATGTTTGTACAAATGAGAAAAATAACAGTTACTGAAGGTAATTCCGATAAAATTGTAGAACGATTTAGTAAAAAAGGTATTATTGAAGAGCAAGAAGGCTTCATCGACATGACAGTCATGGTTAAAAAGGTAAGAAGAGGGGATGAGGAAGTAGTCATCTCAACAAGATGGGAATCTGAAGAAAAATGGAAGCAATGGGAAAAGAGCGATGCTCATATTGCTGGCCATAAAGCAAAAATGGGTCAGCCGAAACCAGAATATATTCTTCATTCAGAAGGTGGAGTATATGAGGTTAAGTCTGTTAAAAAAGCAGTAGAACATACATTATAATATTGCAATTTTCAAGGTGCCTAACATTAGGGCATCTTTTTTATTTTCTCGAACCTTTCAATATAATATAGACACCCAAATCAGGGTGTCTATCCTTATGTTTAAAGTATTCCTAAACTATCTAAAAATACAATCACAATCACGACTGGAACGATATATCGAATTAATACAAACCACGTCTGAAAAAGGGGGATATGCAGGTTACTACCTAAACGTAGCTCCTTTAATAGTTCATTCCTTGGTATTTTGTAGGATACAAATATTGATATAAACAAAGCACCGATTGGTAATAAAACATTGCTTACTAGGAAATCTGCAAAATCAAAAATTGATTTATTGAACAGCGTGACATCACTAAGTACACCGAAGGATAGGGCAGATGGTACCCCAAGTAAAAAGATAATAATTCCTGTTACCCAAGAATTGCGTTTGCGTTTTATAGCATCTCCCTTAGACATAGTTGCAACTATAATTTCTAGCATTGAAAAGGCAGATGTTAAAGTAGCAAACAAAAAGAGTAGCAGGAACGCAACTAAAAATAACATGCCTAATGGCATTTTGCTAAATACAGTTGGTAATACATTAAACAATAGTACAGGTCCAGCGTTCGGTTCAAGTCCAAAAGAGAATACAGCTGGAAAGATTGCCAATCCTGCTAAAAGAGCTACAAGAATATTTAGAAAAACAATTGAGAATGCTGACTGAACAATGTTTTCCTTCTTTGAGAGATAGGAGCTATAGGTTACCATTACAGAAACCCCAACACTTAATGCAAAGAAAGATTGTCCTAACGCAAATAGAATTGTTTCTGATGTAATGCTTGAAAAATCAGGTTTTAAGAAAAAACGTATACCTTTAATGGAACCTTCTAGAGTCACAGATCGGATGATAATAATTAGAAAAATAATAAATAGGGCAGGCATCATCCATTTACTTGCTTTTTCAATCCCTGATTGTACTCCTTTTGCAACTACAATGATTGTAATTAGCAAGAAAAGAAATTGTGCAATGACAACTAGGATAGGATTGGCAATTGTCTCCCCGAATAGTTGTCCATACTCAGTTTCTGTTAATCCGTTTAAATTTCCAAGTACTCCATTAAATAAATAAATGAGAATCCAGCCACCGACAACACTATAAAAGGATAGCAGAATATAATTTGTAAAAATTCCAAGACGGCCTATCAAATGCCAAGAAGTAGAAGGAGCAAGCTCTTTATAAGACTGAATCGCATCCTTTTGTGTTTTACGTCCAATAACGAATTCGGCTAATAATAAGGGTAATCCAATAAGTAGCGTGAACACTAAAAAGATGAGGAAAAAGATACCTCCTCCGCTGGTTCCAGCTACATATGGAAACTTCCAAATTGCTCCTAGTCCAATGGCAGAGCCTGCCGCAGCTAAAATAAAGCTTATTTTTGAAGACCATTGATCAGCTTGTTTCAATTAAAATACACCTCATAACTTGTAAATTCTATGTTGAAAAATATCTTAACTCTGTTCTTTAATTTGAGATTAAAGTAGGTTGGTTACTTATACTTTTTTTATTCGTAATTTGATTACATGTAGACTATAATACAGAATATTCGATTCGTTTTTCTACTAGATGTTCATAATACTATAATGATTATAATCATGTACATACTAATATTTATAAATTGACTTTTAAACAAAAAAATAAGGGGATGGAAGGCAATGGGTAATCAGCTACCACCAGGACAGTTTGAGACGACAAGTTGGCCAATTTTACATCAAGGAGATGTATACAAATTTAATGATGAAACGTGGACCTTTAAGCTGTTTGGCGAAGTGATAAAGGAAAGAATCTTATCTTACGATGAAGTTATGAAGCTCACAAAGGCAGTATCCACAATTGATATGCATTGTGTAACAACATGGTCTAAATTTGGTACAACCTTTGAAGGAATTCCTTTACGGGAGCTGTTAAAGCTAGTCGAAGTTAACGATGACGTAAAATACATAAAAATTTATGGTTATTATAATGGTGACCCATATGGTTATTCTGCCAATCTACCGCTTCATGCATTGCTAGGAGATGACGCTCTATTTGTATACCGATGGAAGGACGTTGATGGGGATTGGCAAGATATTTCACCAAAGCATGGATATCCACTGCGCTTCATTCCACCATCCTCCTTTTACCTATGGAAGGGTTCAAAATGGGCGACAGGCATCGAATTTATGAAAGAAGACGAAGCGGGCTTCTGGGAAGAACTCGGTTACTCCATGACCGCTAACCCCTTTAAAGAAGAACGGTACAGATAAGGGATTGGGACGAAGGGACAGGTTCCTTGTCCCAACCAACTCATTCATATGATACAAAGGACTTCTAATTAGAGGTCCTTTATATCAATTTTGTCCTTACTCTTCCTACTTTTTCTCAATACATATATCATTTGCTATGCTTATCTAAAAACTCGTAGATAGCATTCCCTTTTTTCATTCACATTTTGATCACTATATAATTAACAATAAACCCCAGCTCCTTCTCTAGCACTACAACTCCATCAGCATATTTCCATTCTTTTTAGTTTTTAATTTTTCAGAAAACGATTGACGTTAGGCAATGATGATGTTATGATAACGGGTAATTACACACATTAACGCTTTTAAGCTTTTATGCTTTAAAGTGTATGTGTAGACGAATACTAGTAAATTTAGTAGTTTACTAGTTCTTAAAATAGTAGATAAAAGAATCCGGGGGGATAATCAATGAAAGCGTCAAGTAAAATAATTGGGTTGATAGTTGCTAGTTTTCTTGCACTAGCTGGATGTAGTAGTGGTGAGAGCACAAATGGCTCTAAAGACAGCGGAAACAAAGAACAGTATGTGGTTGGAATCACACAATATGCTCCACATACCTCATTAGATGCAGCAACGGAAGGATTTAAAAAAGCACTTGAGGATGAAGGATTTAAAGAAGGGGAAAATCTAAAAATTGATTTTCAAAATGCTCAAGGTGAGCAAAGTAATACGCAAACAATTGCACAGAACTTTGTTGGAGACAAGGTTGATCTTATATTTGCCAATGCCACACCAAGTGCAATGGCGGCTTTAAATGTGACAAAAGACATTCCAATTATTTTTACTTCTGTTACAGATCCAGTAGGAGCAGGACTGGTTGAAGCTTTTGATAAGCCTGGTAATAATATTACCGGTACAACCGATAACCATCCTGAGGCAACCAGTACAACTATTAACTTTATTACCAAGGAAGTAGGAGCTAAAAAGATTGGCGTTATTTATAACTCTGGAGAACAAAACTCAGTTGTTCAAGTTGAACAAGTGAAAGAATTAGCTGAGAAAGATGGTGCTGAATTAGTAGAAGTTTCCGTATCAAATACTTCAGAAGTTAAACAAGCAGCGGAATCGTTAGTGGATCGCGTAGATGCCATTTATATTCCGACGGATAATACAGCTGTTCAAGCATTAGATGCCATTATTTCAGTTGCAAACAGCAAAAAGATTCCACTATTTGTTGGAGAACTTGATTCAATGAAAGCAGGAGCTGTTGCGGCAAGTGGGTTTGACTATTTTGATCTTGGCTACCAATCAGGTTTAATGGCTGCGAAAATCCTAAACGGAGAGAAAAAGCCGTCTGAAATACCTGTAGAGCTTCCTGATAGCCTACAGCTTGTGATTAATAAAAAAGCTGCTGAAGCTCAAGGGTTAGAGTTAAAAGCAGAATGGGAAGAAATAGCTGAAATTTATGAAGGTGAATAAGTAAGTAAGAAAGGATGATTCTACATGTTTACTGCAATCTTTGGGGCTTTTGAATCAGGAATCATCTATGCGATTATGGCAATCGGTGTGTATCTGTCTTTCCGTATTCTTGATTTTCCAGATTTGACGGTTGATGGCAGCTTCGTTACTGGAGCTGCCGTTTCAGCTATCTTAATAGCAAATGGTACAGATCCATTCTTAGCAACAAGTTTAGCGCTAATTGCTGGGTTTGTTGCAGGAAGTATTACTGGTTTAATACACACAGTAGGTAAAATAAATGCATTACTTTCCGGTATTTTAATGATGATCGCCCTGTATTCTATTAATCTACGAATCATGGGAAAATCGACAGTTTCATTACTTAATATCGATACATCATTTACACATGTCGAGAACTTTTTTGCCACCATAGGGGCTGACTCATTTTTTAACTCCATATTCACTGCGATTGGGTTCGGTGATAGCCTACCTAACACATGGGGTATCTTACTCTTTATGGTTGTTGTTACATTTGTTATTAAAATTCTTATTGACCTTTTCCTACAGACTGAAATAGGTCTAGCAATTAGAGCAACTGGTGATAACAAACGAATGATTCGCAGCTTTTCAGCTAACACAAATGTTACAACCATCTTAGGCCTAGGACTTTCAAATGCATTAGTAGCTTTTTCAGGTGCACTCATTGCACAACAAGGTGGTTTCGCAGATGTTGGCATGGGGATTGGAATGATTGTAATTGGGTTAGCATCGGTAATCATTGGTGAAGCACTATTTGGTACAAAAAACATTGCTAGAGCAACACTTGCTGTCATTGGCGGTGCTATCATCTATCGAATCGTTGTTTCACTTGCACTCCGTGTAGATTTCCTGCAACCAGGCGACATGAAATTAATTACAGCAACAATTGTTATTATTGCGTTAGTCCTTCCAAAAGTCTTAGAAGGGACACGTGAAAAACGAAGACGAGCAAAGAGACAACAAATGAGTAATGTCATAGTACCTTCGAAAGAGAAAGGTGAGGCTAATGCTACGCTTAAATCAAATTCATAAAATTTTCAATGAAGGTACGCCTGATGAAAAGATAGCCCTCGATTGGACAAATTTAGAGCTAAAACAAGGTGATTTTTTTACGGTAATCGGTAGTAATGGTGCCGGAAAATCTACGTTAATGAATGTAATTGCGGGAGTATTATTTCCTGATGCTGGAACTGTCTATATCGATGGAAAGGATGTAACCTTTTTACCAGAATATAAAAGAGCAAAGTTAATTGGCAGGGTGTTTCAGGACCCGATGGCTGTAACTGCACCTAATATGACAATTGAAGAGAATCTAGCGATGGCATATTCCCGAAATAAGCGTAGAACCTTAGGAAAAGGGGTTACTAAGAAGAGAAAGGAATATTTCAAGGAAGTTCTTGAGTCACTTCATTTAGGTTTAGAGAATCGATTAACGGCGAGAGTTGGTTTATTGTCAGGTGGTGAAAGACAGGCATTGTCTTTATTAATGGCAACTTTTACTGAGCCTTCAATTTTATTGCTTGATGAACATACAGCAGCGTTAGACCCGTCACGTGCAGAATTAATTACACAGCTAACGAAAGAAATTGTTAAGAAGCATAATCTAACAACTTTAATGGTAACTCATAATATGCAACAGGCTCTTGATCTTGGCAATAAGCTAATCATGATGGATAAAGGGCAAATCATTTTACAGGTTGATGAAGAAAGTAAAAAGCAGTTAACTATTGAACAGTTGTTAAATGAGTTTCAACGAATTAGGGGCACTAAACTTGCAAGTGATAGGGCTTTATTAACATAAAGTAGTTCCCTATCTCGAAGGATCGTTTCTATACGAGTTCAAAGAGATTTCTCCATTCATATAAACATAAAAAAGAAGGCTGATTCGGTTAACGAGTTGCCTTCTTTTTATTATTGTACTGGGAAGGGTTTTGCTTAAGATGCTTTGTTAAAAGGAAGGTACAAATTGATTGCTTGCCAGCGGGAAAATGTTTCTGAGGAGGGCGCTCAATGCCCAAAAGGATGTACGTTAGCAGAGAACGGTCAATGAGACAAGTACTCGATGCCCAAAACTATACATGCTGGCAGAAAAAGGTCATTGAGGAGTTCACTCAATGCCCAAAAAGATGTACGTTAGCAGAGAACGGTCACTGAGACAAGTTCTCGATGCCCAAAAGGATGTACGTTAACAGTGAACGGTCACTGAGACAAGTACTCGATGCCCAAAACTAAACATGCTGGTAGAAAAAGGTCATTGAGGAGGTCGCTCAATGCCCAAAAGGATGTACGTTAACAGAGAACGGTCACCGAGACAAGTACTCGATGTCCAAAACTAAACATGCTGGCAGAAATAGGTCATTGAGGAGTGCGCTCAATGCCCAAAAGGATGTACGTTAGCAGAGAACGGTCACTGAGATAAGTTCCCGATGCCCAAAACTAAACATGCTGGCAGAAAAAGGTCATTGAGGAGGTCGCTCAATGCCCAAAAGGATGTACGTTAACAGAGAACGGTCACCGAGACAAGTACTCGATGCCCAAAACTATACATGCTGGCAGAAAAAGGTCATTGAGGAGGTCGCTCAATGCCCAAAAGGATGTACGTTAGCAGAGAACGGTCACTGAGATAAGTTCTCGATGCCCAAAAGGATGTACTTTAACAGAGAACGGTCACCGAGACAGTACTCGATGCCCAAAACTATAAATGTTGTCCGAAAAAGGTCACTGAGGAAGCTGCTCAATGCCCAAAAGGTTGAACGATAGCTGAAAATGATCATTGAGGAAGGCGCTCAATACCCCAAAATATACACGATAGCCGAAATAGGTCACCGAGGCACTCACTCAATACCGAAAAAATATACACGCTATCCGAAACGGTCACTGAGGCCCAAAAGGATGTACGTTTGTTGAAAAAGTAACAATAGGAAGACCCAAAATGCCCAAAAAATGTAACGACTACCAAAGGGATTCAGATCTTTTTTATGCATTCGAACCAGTATTTTCATGGTGTTGAATTTTGTCTTTTTCGATTTCAATGGCTGATACTAAATATGCAAACCCGTTTAAAACAAAGATAACCATATTTGATTGAGCACGTTCAATTTCCCCAAGATACGTATTTAACACAGTGATTACCGAGTAAACGACTACAAAACATAATGCGATTTTGTTTAATATACGCAAATTTATGACAGCTCCTTTTAAATGGGATGGTATATTATCCTATTAAGCTCTTGGGTAGTCCTATGAATTAATTGTACCAATCTTGAAAAATAAGAAAATTATCCTCGTATACTCGTCCACACATCGCTCATCACGATACATATTGTAGAAGTATTCCAAAGTGAAGGGAGTGACAATTAGATGCCACAAAATAGAAGACCAAAAAGAATCAATGCTAGAGAGGTTGTGATCGATGCTAGACGTGTTGTGATCAATGCTGAGCAAGTGGTTGTTCGCAGAAGACGCAGACGTCGTTAAAACTAAGAACCTTATTTAACTAGGGTACTTGGCATCTCGTACTAGCAAGGTGAAGGGAAACAGAACATATTTTTGTTCTGTTTCTCATCTTAATTTCAATGGAGACGAATGTAGAATTTCACTTTTACTTTAGAAATATTTCCACGAAAGAGGGTACAATGTGTATAATAGTTACGGAGTTTTACTACTTATAGCTCTATTGGAAAGGAAGGAAAAGGCATGGAAATTATCGGGCATACAGTTGAAAAATTAAATGATCCAACAGGTATTTTAGAAGGTGATCGTTATGAATTTTTTCTTAATTTAGTTATTTCAGAGGATGATGAGTTATTCTCAGAACATGGAGTTAAATTGAAAGTTATTTATGCGATTGACAGTAAGGGACCTCGCATTGCCCAATACCATCTATTAGAGAATGTTACAGAAAAGGTGCTTGATTTCGAGTTAGAGGATGACGAGCTAGAAATGGTTAATGAATATTGTAAGGAACATGCAAATGAAGAAAATGCATAAAATAGTCTAAAATTGTTTATTGGACTATTAACTTTGTGTAAAATGAGAGAGTAGAATAACAATACATATTAATTTGTAAATAAGGAGTAATTTGAAATGGAAAAAGTTCTTGTATTTGGACATAAAAATCCTGACACTGATACGATCTGTTCAGCAATTGCTTATGCTGAGTTAAAAAAACAAATAGGGATGGACGCTGAGCCAGTTCGTCTTGGGGAAATTAACAGTGAAACACAATATGCGTTGGATTATTTCAAGGTATCTGCACCTAGACTTGTTGAAAATGTGGGGGCAGAAGTGAAATCAGTAATCTTAGTTGACCACAATGAGCGTCAACAAAGTGCTGATGGTCTTGAAAACGTAACTATAAAAGAAGTAATTGACCATCACCGAGTTGCAAATTTCGAAACAAGTGATCCGTTATATTTCCGTGTAGAGCCTGTTGGCTGTACAGCAACTATTCTTACTAAACTTTATAAAGAAAACAATGTAACTATTCCAAAAGAGATTGCTGGATTAATGTTGTCAGCAATTATTTCTGATTCATTATTATTTAAATCTCCTACTTGTACTGAAGAGGATATTGCTGCTGCACGCGAGCTAGCTGAGATTGCAGGAGTAGAAGCGGACTCATATGGCTTAGATATGCTTAAAGCAGGTGCAAATGTAAGTGAGAAAACAGCTCTTCAATTAGTTTCATTGGATTCAAAAGAGTTTTCAATGAATGGAAATAAAGTACAAATTGCTCAGGTAAATGTGGTTGATCCAGAGGAATTACTTGCAAGACAAGGTGAATTAGAAGAAGTAATGAATCAGCAAATCAACGACAACGGCTTAGATTTATTCTTGCTTGTAATCACAGACATTTTAAACAATGATTCAGTTGGTCTAGCACTAGGGTCAAAAACTAACGCAGTTGAAAAGGCATATAATGTAACACTTGACAACAACACTGCTGTATTAAAAGGTGTCGTATCTCGCAAGAAACAAGTTGTACCAGTTTTAACGGAAGCTTTTACAAGTCTATAAAAAATGACAAAGCACCGCTCAAAGTGAGTGGTGCTTTTACTATACCTATTTGTTAATACTCCCTCTTAGTAATCGTCTGCAACTAATTGTCTGTCTAAGTATGATTCAATCATTTCGCTAATTTGATAAGAGACCTGCGGTAGGTCGTAATTTTCAAAGACATGCTCACATGATTTTTTATAAGCCATAGTATCGTCATAATGCTTCAGGTGACGTACAATATCTTCCTCGCTATCCCCACGTGTCTTTTGTCTTTCATAGACTGTATTTCTGTCAGCATATACAAATATACGAACGGCTTTATCTCCATACATTTGCTTTAAAGCTTCTGCTCCTTCAGGATTTAAGGTAAGGTAAATCACTTTATGCTTTTTGAAAATATTTATAATGTCAATCTCCCTGATTCCGTAAAAATACCCATCTATTTCTACACTTTCAAGGAATTCATTTTGCTGCATCATTTGGTGAAATGTTTCATTACTTACAAAGTGGTAATCTTCTCCGTTGTTTTCAAAAGGGCGGGGGCTTCGGGTTGTGAATGAGGGAACGGTTTCCATATCGAATGCTGTAGCAACCATTTTTGCTAAGGTTTTTCTACCAGACCCATCCGGGCCAGTATAAATAAATATCATTTCTTTGTCCTTTAATTGATACATAGGTAACCTCCTTTTTGTTTCAGAAAATATAGTAAAAATATTCTGTTATTTAAGTATAGCACAGAAAATGAAGATTTTTCTATCTAGTACGCAAAAATTTCTGTGTCATTTCCTAAATTGAGGAAAATTTACAAAAAAAAGTAATGTGTATATGACATTTATCATGTTTTTTACATGACAGCTATGTCTACCTATTTTTATTTATCTTTTATAACATGATAGTAAGTTAAAAAAGAAAGGAAAGGGTTTAATGAACAATTTAGATCACAGAAGCTTACGAAAACAAGTAGCTCCCTTTGAAAAATCAGATGTGAAGGCGAGCGTTTGGCAGATAATCAATACATTAGTGCCGTTTCTCATACTTTGGATACTTGCTTATCATGCTTTATCAATTTCCTATCTTTTAACATTTGTTATCGGTGTAATTGCAGCTGGATTTCTTGTAAGGATATTCATTATTTTCCATGATTGTTGTCATCATTCCTTTTTCAAGAATCGGCTTGCAAATAAAGTAGTGGGAACCATTTTTGGAATGTTAACCTTATTTCCTTATAGTAAATGGGGTCACGATCACTCCGTTCACCATGCAACGAGTTCAAACTTGGATAAACGCGGGACAGGTGATATATGGGTCCTAACAGTAGAAGAATATATCGAAGCATCGGTTTGGAAACGAATTGCCTATAGAATCTATAGAAATCCCTTTGTTATGTTTGTATTAGGACCTATTTATGTCTTCCTAATTGAAAATCGTTTTAACAGAAAACGGGCTAGAACAAAAGAACGTCTTAACACGTATTTAACTAATATAGGAATTGTCTTACTAGCAGTACTTGTATCATGGGCAGTAGGATGGCAGGCATTTCTTCTTGTACAAGGTACAATTTTTATGGTTTCTGGTATGGCTGGTGTATGGCTATTCTATGTCCAGCATACATTTGAAGATTCATATTTTGAAGCAGATGAGAATTGGGAATATGTTCGGGCAGCCGTAGAAGGTAGTTCCTTCTATAAGCTACCAAAGCCACTACAATGGTTAACAGGAAATATAGGTTATCACCATGTTCATCATTTAAGTCCTCGTGTGCCAAACTATATGTTGGAAGAGGTTCATAATCAAACAGCACCATTGCAAAATGTACCAACAATCACGTTAAAAACAAGTCTAAAATCTCTGAAGTTCCGTTTGTGGGATGAAAATAATAAGAACTTTGTAGGTTATAAAGAAATCAAAAAGCTAGTGGCAAAACAAAAGAATATGAACAAAATTCCCAGCTTAGAAAAATAAGCTGGGTTTTTTTAAAAGGAATATATTTCCTTTGTTAATTCTCTATTTTCACAATTTTATGTTATGATACAACATATCTACTATAAAAATGAGGGTATCCTACATGAAAAGATATTTAATGTTTCAAAAAGGTTCGGGTATCTCCCCATATATATGGACTGTTTTTAGCATTCTGCCATTTTACTTTATTTTTCAATCGTCCTCGACGCCGGAAATTATTGTAGGAATAACACTAACGATTATCTTTTTTATTTCACTAAGACTTGCGTTTGCTTCAAAAAAATGGCCAGTCTATTTATGGACGTTCATATTAATTGGAATATCTCTTACAATGACAATCTTATTCCAGTTTATTTATTTTGCGTTTTACATTGCGTACTACAATGGAAACATTCGCAATCGTGCAGCGTTTTTGACGCTATATATTATTCATTTAGTGAGCACAACTTTTTCAATAAATTATAATTTGGTTATACAGGATGAGCTATTTTTAACACAAATTCCTTTTATTATTACGATTTGGATTAGTGTTATCCTACTGCCGTTTAACATCTATAATAAGAAGAAACAAGAACGTTTAGAAGAACAGCTCGAACATGCAAATAATCGAATCGCAGATCTTGTAAAACAAGAAGAACGTCAAAGAATAGCAAGAGATCTTCATGATACACTCGGGCAAAAGCTATCACTAATTGGTCTGAAAAGTGATTTGGCTAGAAAATTGATTACCAAGGATCCCGAGCAAGCACGAAATGAATTAAAGGATGTCCAGCAAACTGCAAGAACTGCATTAAACGAAGTGAGAAAAATGGTGTCACAGATGCGTGGAATTCGTATAAAGGAAGAAATTGTACGAGTGAAAGAATTATTGCGGGCTGCACAAATTCATTTCGAATATATTCAAGAAGAACCACTTGAAAACGTATCATTATTTCATGAAAATATAATTAGCATGTGTATTAAAGAAGCTATTAATAATGTGGTGAAACACAGCAAGGCAACTGCTTGTAAAATAGTAATCAAACAAACGCAGGACGAAATAAGTATATCTATCCAAGACAATGGCATTGGAACTGTACCAGAAAAGGATGTAGTCGATGGACATGGATTACAAGGTATGAGAGAAAGATTAGAATTTGTAAATGGAAGCTTAGATATCCTTTCAAATAAAGGAACTGTTTTACAGATAAAAATACCAAATGTCAGAAAACAAGTTGAAGTGGAGGGACTTTTATGATACGAATTGTCATTGCAGAAGATCAACGAATGGTGTTGGGTGCACTAGGGTCACTCCTGGATCTTGAGGATGACATGGAGGTTGTCGGTAAGGCAAGTGACGGGGAGGAAGCCATTTCTTTAGTGAAGAAACTCCAGCCAGATATTTGTATAATGGATATTGAAATGCCACTTAAGAGTGGGCTGGAGGCTGCAGAAGAGTTAAGGAATATGGACTGCAAGGTTATTATGTTAACGACCTTTGCGCGATCTGGCTATTTTCAACGTGCATTAAAGGCCGGTGTAAAGGGTTATTTGTTAAAGGATAGCCCAAGTGAGGAATTAGCAGACTCTATCAGAAGTGTTATGAACGGAAAACGTATTTACGCTCCCGAGTTAATGGATGACTTATATGCCGAAGAAAATCCTTTAACGGAACGTGAGCTAGAGGTACTTGAATTAGTTGCTGACGGTTTAAATACAAAGGAGATAGCAGATGAGCTTATGATTAAAACAGGTACAGTTCGAAATTATATATCGACTATTTTAGATAAGCTTGAAGTAAAAAACCGTATTGAAGCCATTACACAATCTAAGGAGAAGGGTTGGTTTAAATAATACATCAAGATGTGCCATAGAGAGAAAGGGGTTCGAGTTTATGATATTTGAAGAAGTAAGATCGACATTGAAAAACGCGCTGGAAGACTGGGGAATGATGCAAAAGACAGTTGGAGATGAGGGAGCAGACTGGGCAGAACGATTTGAAAGAGACTTTTATGTCTTTATTGATGCATTTGAGAAATGGTTTAACCAGTTGACAGATAGACCGAAGAGCCAAGAAGAAGCTGAAAATATTGCTGAAATCCAAGAAATCCAGAACTCCCTTCCAGGCCCACTTCAACTCAACTTCGAAATGGAACTCGAACGTATCATCGATGGCATCACCGACAAATGGTATGACTGAAGTGGGACAGTAGGGACAGGTTCCTTGTCCCAAAAAGATGTTCATTGAGAGTTATAGACTCATTAAAAGGACGGGAAAGTTACTTAAATATTCATTTTTAAGAGTATCATATCCGTTAGCCCTATTATTTTGATTGATAATATTAAAAATCTGGCTTAGAATTAGGTTGCAAGGTAAATAATATATTCTTTCCATAGGGTGGAATTTGCATGGGGAACTTAGGTTTTGGAGAAATTATTTTAATTGTATTTTTTGCGTTATTACTTTTTGGGCCTAAAAAGCTTCCAGAGCTAGGGAAGGCAGCAGGTACAACACTTCGGGAATTCAAGAATGCAACAAAAGGTATTCTAGAAGACGATGTTGAAGTGAAATCAAAAAATAATAAGTAACATGATGAGGGTGTGGAATGCACCCTCTTTATTTTTGGCTGTGATTAATACATAAGGTAAATTCGTTAAAAGTTTGTTGTCTTACTTTATGCACAACAGATTCGCTTTTTTGACCTTCAGTCTCCATTAGAGGTTTACAAAAGTAGCATGAAGGAAGAGCGGTTAATTTTTCATTCACTCAAAGTTTTTTCAAGTCACTATATTTGAAAATTGAATTCACATATGAGAAACTTATATTGGTAAAACTTTCATATTTGATAGGAGGATACAGATGGTTAAGAGTCTTCAAGATACAACTACATTACATAATGGCGTTAAGATGCCATGGTTTGGCCTAGGTGTATTTAAAGTTAAAGAGGGTCAAGAAGTTATTGATTCCGTAAAAGCAGCGATTAAACATGGTTATAAGAGTATTGATACAGCTGCAATCTATCAAAATGAAGAAGGCGTTGGACAGGCAATTAAGGAATCGGGAATAGTAAGAGAAGACTTGTTTGTTACATCTAAGGTTTGGAATGCAGATCAAGGATATGAATCAACACTTCGCGCTTATGAAACAAGCTTACATAAATTAGGGCTTGAATACCTTGATTTATACCTTATCCACTGGCCAGGAAAAGATAAATATATTGATACATGGCATGCGTTAGAAAAGCTATATAAAGATGGTCGTGTACGTGCGATTGGGGTAAGTAACTTCCATATCCATCATCTTGAAAATTTAATGAAGAATTCTGAAATTAAGCCAATGGTGAACCAGGTAGAATACCACCCTCACCTTGCTCAAAGAGAGTTACATGCATTTTGTAAGGAAAATGGTATTCAATTAGAAGCATGGTCTCCGTTAAAACAAGGGCAGCTATTAAGTGAACCAACTATCATTGAAATTGGAGAAAAATACAATAAATCAGCTGCACAGGTAATTCTCCGTTGGGATTTACAAAATGAAGTGGTTACTATTCCAAAATCTATTAAAGAGAATCGTATCCAACAAAATGCAGACATATTTGATTTTGAGTTATCACATGAGGATATGGAAGGAATTAATTCGTTAAATAAAGATGAAAGGGTAGGCTCGAACCCCGACGTTATGTCTGCTGGATTTGAATGATATATAAGTATAACGAAGACACACGGTAGTCATTCACCGTGTGTCGTTTCATTTTTGACCATAGAACTGAATAAAAATATCTGCAACGCCGCGTTTGTCATTTATTTTTTGTTAACTTGTCTCCCGCTCTTTTTCTGACTTTGATGCTTTGCATTTCCAACACGATATTCAGATCCGAATTCTACCTCGTTTTTTAAATCATGCTTTTCAATTTGTTCTCTCGTTTGCTCACTGTTTTGTCTACCTTGTTTCGTCATCCTCATTTTCACTCGCTTTCATATAATCTTATTTCTTAATATGTACAAAATAATAAAATTTTGTAAGGTAATTAAGTTGGATTTTTATGGTAAAATTCTTATATCAAAAAACGTAACACAGAAAGGGGAAGCTTATGAATTTTAATGTAAAGGAAGCTATTGAAATTCTGGAACGTACACCTCATACTTTAGAGTCGTTTTTAGTAGGTATTTCAAATGATTGGTTGCAATGCAATGAAGGAGAAGGAACGTGGAATGCTTCTGAAGTCATTGAACACCTAATTGAGGGAGAAAAAAATAATTGGATCCCACGACTGAAATTTATTCTTCAAGAGGGAGAAAGTAAACCATTTCCAGTATTCGATCGTTTTTCACATTTAACCAATAGTAAGGTAAGAACAATAGAAGAAGCATTACGTGATTTCAAAGCGTTACGTTCTGAAAACATTAAGAAACTTACTTCCCTACTTGATTCTGAACAAAAGTTGGAAGTAACGGGATATCATCCTGCATTTGGGCTCGTGAAGATAAGAGAATTAGTTTCTACATGGGTTGTTCATGATTTAACACATATTTCACAAATCGTAAGAGTTATGGCAAATAGATATAATAATGATGTTGGACCTTGGATCAAATATTTGGGTATCTTGAATAGAAATAGATGACACATTTTAAGATATCCTTAAAAGTAGAAAGGGTGAGGTTAAACTGACACATTCGCATTATAAATTAACGAGTAGAATGACAAGGATTATGCAGAATGCTGAAAAGGAAGCCAGATTATTGGGAGTTGGGGTAGTAGAGCCTATCCATTTGCTAATCGCATGCTTGAATGAAAGAACTGGTGCTCTCGGTGAAATTACAAGCAAAACAAGCATAACTAGTGAGAAACTAAGATCTTTAGTAGCTGATAAACTCCAGCAAAATAATCAGTCCACACATAGTAATTTTCTTGAAATACCCAAAACTGATGAAGTAAGTAATATTATGGAAACAGCCGTTTCATATATGAAGAAATATAAACAAATCTATTTAAATGAAGGTCATTTACTAAAAGCACTACTCAGATCAAAAGTAATCGAACTGTTTGTATCAGTTGAAGATAGAAAAATGATTGAAATTCTCGGTACTACTTCAAGGGATATGATTACCCATTTAGGAAATTATACTTTCACGGCAAATTATTCCAACGATATTCGAAGAGCAACAAGTAACGACCGTAGTAGGCTAGTTCAGTACGTAGAGACTCATTTTTCAAAGGAATGGGCCCAAACGATTGAAAATGGATTTCAACAAGATGAACCTACAGTTTATATAGCTTTTGATGAAAAAGAAGAGATTATTGGTTTTGCTACATTTGATGTTTATAAAAAGAGAAAATGTTATTTTGGGCCAATGGGAGTTACTATATCGAAAAGGACAAAAGGTATTGGGTACTCTTTACTCCATCATTGTTTAAAAGATATGAGTGAAATTGGATATGAATATGCAATTATTGGAGGAGCAGGGCCATTAGAATTTTATGAAAAAGCATGTAATGCTGTTGTTATTCCTTCTACGTTAAATCCCTTATGTCGATAGTTTGTAAAAGTCATTGTTTGCTAGACTGAATATTGGTATGATTTAGAAAAAATGGTTTAAGTCCCTTAAATATAAAAAGATATACTCAGGTATTAATGTGTTTCAAACCACTTTTTCTTTTATGATTGAAAGCGTTTAACTACTAGATAGGTGGGCATTTTTATGCGTGAAGTTGTAATTGTAGAAGCTGTACGAACTCCAGTTGGAAAAAGGAAGGGGGCGTTAAGCTCCGTACGTCCAGATGAACTTGCATCATTGGTTCTTAAGGAGCTAGTAAAACGTGCGGGTATTTCCCCGGCCTTAGTGGAGGATGTAATCCTAGGATGTGTTTCACAAGTGGAAGAACAAGCTATTAATATAGCACGAACAGCAGCTTTAATGGCTGATTTCCCAATTCATGTACCTGGCACTACAATTGATCGACAATGCGGATCTGGTCAACAGGCAGTTCACTTCGCTTCACAGGCTATAATGTGCGGAGATATGGATATTGTCATTGCTGGGGGAGTGGAAAGTATGACACGAGTAGCGCTAGGATCCACTCGCCAAAATTCATCATGGAGTGAGAGCTTAACAGAAAAATATGAAATGATTCATCAAGGATTGTCAGCTGAACGAATAGCAGAAAAATGGGGCTATAGCCGTGAGAAATTAGATAAATTTTCTCTGGAAAGTCACCTTCGAGCAATAAGGGCTCAAGAATCGGGCTATTTTGAACGTGAAATAATGCCCATTGAAATCATAAATGAGAATGGTACAAAGACAGTTCTGACAGTTGATGAAGGTCCAAGAAAGGATACCTCACTAGAAAAACTAGGAACACTAAAGCCAGCCTTCAAGCAAGACGGAATGATTCATGCAGGGAACTCTAGCCAAATGAGTGATGGAGCTGCAGCACTTCTTTTAATGTCTAAAGAAAAAGCTGTGGAGTTGGGACTAAAGCCAAGATTTCGGATTATTGCACGTTCAGTAATTGGTTCAGACCCAACACTTATGTTAACTGGACCTATCGAAGCAACAAGACTCGTATTAAAAAAGGCAGGTATGACAATTGAGGACATGGATACCTATGAAGTCAATGAAGCATTTGCTCCTGTACCTTTATGCTGGTTAGACGAACTTAAAGCAGATCCAAAAAAGCTTAATCCAAACGGAGGAGCAATTGCTCTAGGACATCCCCTAGGTGCAACTGGTGCACGGATCATGATTTCGATGATGCATGAACTGGAAAGAACAGGTGGCCGGTACGGACTTCAAGCAATATGCGAAGGTGGCGGTATGGCAAATGCCACAATCATTGAACGAATTGATTCTTAAGTTGAGGGAGGGGAATTTGTGCAAATTAATGGAAGTGTCGCAATTGTAACAGGAGGTAGTTCCGGATTAGGTGAGGCAACAGTTACTAGAATTGTAGAAAATGGAGGATACGCTGTAATTCTTGATCTTTCCGAGGAAAACGGAGCGAAAATTGTTGAAAAACTAGGTCCTGAACGTGTTTTATTTGTTAAAACAGATGTGACGAAGGAAGCTGATGTAAAGTTCGCAATCTCTGAAACTGTAAAAAAGTTTGGAGCAATTCATATAGCAGTTAACTGTGCTGGAATAGCTATTGCAGAAAAAGTTGTAGGTAAAAATTCCTTACATGATTTACAACACTTCGAAAAGGTGGTACAAGTTAATTTACTTGGTACATTTACCGTAATACGTATGGTCGCAGAACAAATGATGGCGAACTCACCAAACGCTGAAGGAGAACGAGGCGTTGTGATAAACACCGCATCTGTTGCAGCCTTCGAGGGACAAATCGGTCAAGCGGCATACAGTGCATCTAAGGGTGGGGTTGTGAGTATGACCTTGCCTATAGCTCGTGAGTTTGCGAGATATGGTATCCGAGTGATGACTATTGCACCTGGACTAATTGACACACCTTTATTCGGCTCACTTCCTGAACAATCTCGAAATGCTCTAGGAGCAATGGTTCCTTTTCCTTCTAGGTTAGGATATCCTAGCGAATATGCCATGCTAGCGCAAAGCATTATTGAGAATCCTTTGTTAAATGGTGAGACAATTCGTCTAGATGGAGCGATTCGCATGCAACCGAAATAAAATCGTGTAGACTCGGCTGAAAATGCCGGGTTTTTTAAAGGATTAGAAAGTATAAAAGTTTGAACCTAGTTTTTAATGTTTAGCTCCAGCGCCTAGCCACTCGAGGTCAAATTACCTTTGGCAAGAAAAGTCAAAGAGCGACTTTTTTGCCACAGAACCTGCTGGTCGGACTTGCACAGGACAAGGAAAGCACCGGCAATATAATCATCACACGAAGAAAATGCACGCATTTTCGGGGAAGTGCTGACGTCAACGTTCGCCACAGGACGTGTTGGATCTTAGTTGACGTTCCTCTTCCAAGGCGCTTGCGTTTACTTACTTAAGGAGAGATCCCTCATATGGAAACCGAACTGCTTCGTATATTTGATGAAGAAAAAAATCCGATAGGTGTTGCTACACGAGCTGAAGTACATAAAAATGGGTTTTGGCATGAAGTATTTCAGTGTTGGTTTGTTACATTTGATGAAGATGAAGTATATATATTCTTACAGCTCCGTAGTATGCAAAAAAAGGATTATCCCAACTTATTTGACATCACATCGGCAGGACACTTACTTGCTGATGAAACCGTAGAACATGGAGTCAGAGAAATAAAAGAGGAATTAGGAATAGATGTTGAGTTTGATGAATTAATATCACTAGGGGTTATTGAGTACTCTGTAAAAGAAAATAATTTCATTGATAACGAAATAGCCAATGTATTTTTATATATAACTAACAAAGATGTCTTCGATAAATTTATGCTCCAAGAGGAAGAAGTAGCAGGCATTGTAAAAGCACGACTTACCGACTTTGTTGAACTTTGGTTAGGTGAAAAAGAAACTATTCCTATTAACGGGTTTATTGTAACAAAGCAAGGTAGTAAAAATGAAATTAATGAAATTGTAGGTAGGGAAAGATTTGTACCACATGAAATTTCATTTTATCTTTCAGTTCTTCAAAATATAAAAGAAAAATTGAAAAAGTAAGATGAAGCTATTGAGATCTGATTTACAGATTTTACACACTGCTCTCCTTCAAAAAAGGGATGCTGTGTATTTGTTTTTATAAAATGTTACCCTTCTCTCAGATGTATATTTATAGAATATGCACACAAATTATAAAGAGGAGGGGAAGAAGTATGTTTGGACTCGTAAACGTATTCGAATTAAATATATTTGCCACAAAAGGCTTGATTATATGAGAGTTTTTAGGCAAATCATTATTTTTTTTACTTTAGTATTTATTTGGCTTTATATAGGGTGGCGCATTTTTTTTACATTGCCTTCAGGATTTTCATTAATACCTGCTATCCTTCTTCTTCTCGCAGAAACAATTCAGGCAACACAAAATACATTACTTTTTTCGATAGTGTATAAACAAGATAACGAGATAAAAACGCCTCTTCTAAACAGAAGGGCTACAGTCGACATTTTTCTTGCTACGTATAATGAACCAATAGATATCGTTCGAAGAACTCTCGTGGCGTGTCAGAATATCGATTATCCTACAGAACTTCTCTCCATTTGGATATGTGATGACGGAAGACGGGAGGAAATGAAAAACCTAGCTTCCACTCTAGGTGTTGGATATATTACAAGAGACAATAATACACATGCCAAGGCGGGAAACCTAAACAATGCATTAACTTATACACATGGAGAATTTATTGTAACCATTGATGCAGACATGATGCCTAAACCATCTTTTTTGCAACAGACGTTAGGATACTTCGACGATGAAGCGGTTGCATTTGTTCAAACCCCTCAATCTTTTTATAATGAAGATATCTTTCAGTACAATTTGGGGCAAGGTAATAATATTCCAAATGAACAGGATTTATTTATGCGAGTAATCCAAAATGGAATTGGGCGCTATAATTCTACCCTTTATGTAGGGAGCAATACCGTCTTTCGAAGAAGTGCAATTCAAGCAATCGGTGGATTTGCAACAGGGACTATCACAGAAGACATGGCAACTGGGATGCTCATACAATCAAAGGGCTTTAAAACCATATTTCATAATGAAGTATTGGCACAAGGACTCGCAGCTGAGACTCTACAAGATTATTTAAGTCAACGGATCCGTTGGGCACGTGGGACAATTCAAACGATGCGAAAATGGAATCCACTTACATTACCTGGCCTTAATGGAGTTCAGCGTTTGGTATATTCCAGTTATTTTTTATACTGGTTCTTTGGTGTTTTTCGAATGGTCTTTCTTCTAGCTCCTATCCTCTATTTGCTATTTGGAATTCCAGCACTAGTGGCAACACTGGAGGGTATGCTTTTATTTTGGGTACCACAATACATACTCTCAGTTATAGTAGAAAAATTATTGCTTGAAAACAGATTAAAAAGAACATGGAGCAGTATATACGAAGTATCAGTTGCCCCATTTCTAGCATGGGCAGTTTTAGTTGAAGTATTAACAAAAAAGGGGATCCCTTTTAAAGTAACAACGAAAGGTGTCACAACAACGAAAGCAAAAATCAATATTTCGTACCTTATTCCTCACCTTATTTTTATAGGTATAGGATTACTGGCCATCATTGTGGGGATCATTAACCTGCAAGAAGAAAAAAGTGAAGGAATCCTAATTAATTTATTCTGGGCAATCTATAATGTTATCATCAGTATTCCAGTGATACTATTAGCTAGAGAAAAACCAAAAGTGAGGAAGGCTGAGAGGTTCAAGAAAAAATTAATAGTTGATATTCTTGATAATAATCAAATCATTAGCGGTTCAACTATTGACATTAGTGAATCAGGCTGTCGTCTGTTCGTGGGAAAACTACAATCATTCTCCGACAATCTATCACTTGTCATTCATGGGACAAACGGAAGGTATGTAGTAAAAGGCTCAATCGTTTATTATGATACCTATCAAAAAGGATACCAATTAGGAGTAATGTTCCATGAAATGGAAGATACTGTTTATAAATTGTGGGTTAAAGAAGTGTACGGAAAGAAACCATCTGAGAATTTGTTTACTTATAAAAGGAAAACCGGTATTTTACATGTGGTTGTAACATATTTGAAGAATCGTTTTTCTCCTACAAGTAAGAAAAAGAGAACAATACCGAGGCTAGAAACTGAAATAAATTGTCAGGTCATAAAATTAGATAATGCTAATGAAACACTACATGATATCTCACAGAGAGTATCTGTTAGTGTTCTCTCATTACCTATTAGTGAAAAGACAAATGCAGTCATAACGGATATAGGATACGGTGGTTGTGGAATAATCGTAAAAAAAATTCATTTCAACCTAGACGAACTAATTGGTGTACTGCTACCAAATAATGAAACCCTTTATATTGGTCAAGTTGTACGTACAACTACCAAAAGGAACAAAGTTAAATTGGGTATTAAGTGGCTTGACAGTGAAAGCGGGCAGCAAGTTTTCGACTATATCAAGAACCTCTCTAAATGAGAGGTTTCAGACTGTAGACAAACTCGATGAAATCGAGTTTGCCTACAGTCTTTTTTGATTTAAAATATATTATGAGAGATATA
>JBLKRX010000008.1:0-178938 GCA_047608075.1 Ferdinandcohnia humi | reverse complement strand
TTTGCGTTAATGGCAGTGAATTTAAGAAAATTCACTGCCATCAACTAAGGTAATAGAAGAATTTACAAGCAAAAATAGAGAAAGGTGAATTTGAGTGAGATCAAATTCACCTTTTTCACTATTGGAAGCTAGTTATGTCCCAGCCTCTTACTCTCTAACTAATAAAGATATCGGTAATGCTTCTTCTTTGTCTTCTTGGCCAACACGAGAGCCCCACGCAAAAACACCGTTCATATAATTGATTTTAAAATAGCTCCCCGGGTCTCCTTCGATTTCGTAAATGTCTCCTGGTTTGAAGTCCTTCGGATTTAATAAGTAAGCTTTAGCCATTGCAGCCTTTCTTTCAAGCACCGCTAATTCATTGACAATTCCAAGCTGTTCTGCCTTTCGCGCTTTTTCTTTTAATGATGCAATTTCTCGATGTAGTTCATATTCCGTCATTTGGCTATATCGTTTTTCCTGCATTAGTTGTTCCCGTCCTTTAACTGTTCAATCCATTTTTCAATCATTTCAATCGCAAAACCTTTTCGGTAAAGAGACTGCTTCATTTTTTGCTCGTATTCCCAGCCTTCAAGATGTTGATACTTGCGATGGGCCTTAAAACCATGGTGTTCCATAGCCTCCCACTCCTCATCAACATCCTTCGCGAACTGAATCTCTTCCAGTGCGATTTGGATAACTTCCCAGGAATAACCCTTCCGCTGAAGGGCAACCTCGAGCTTTTGTTTCGCTTGTTTTTCTGATATTTTCGCATTTTTCGAGAGAGCTTTTTCAACTAATTTAGTCACTGTTTCAATTTGCTCCTCTTTTGAGAACAGTGTTAAGCTTTGGTCGATACTATTTTTTTCGATTCCTTTTTCATAGAGCTCCTGTTTAAGTACTTCAGGTCCCTTAGACGTCGTATTTATTTGCGTTTGAACATACGCCTTCGCAAACTCTTCGTCATTTATATACTTATATTCCTCAAGCTTGTGAAGTACGTCTGGGATAATCGGTTCATCGATTTCCTTTTTCTTTAAATACTCGATTACTTCTTTTTTCGATCTCATCCGATACGAAAGGAATGTAAGGGCAAGATTAAAAGCCTTTTTAACCTCATCCTCAAATTGGATTTCAGTTATGTCTAATTCATCTATCTCCATTCCTTTTTTCAAACGGAAGGACAGTAACACATCCTGATCGACACTAAAAGCGTACTCCTCACCCTTACCGTAATCAAGAAAAATATTAAATCGTTCACTATTCTTTTTCTGAGTCGTGATTTTCGTAATTATAGCCATCAATTACACCTCTATTTATATAGTAGCATAAGTATTTAGAGGATAAATGTAAAAGTTATGGAATAAGTAAGAAAGGATATAGTAGGGAGGAAATTGCGTTGAAAATTGCAATCGCGGGTGGCACAGGTTTTATCGGAAAAGCACTTACTAGTTATCTCCTCAAGAAAAAACATATGATATATATTTTAACAAGAGACATTTCAAATAAAGAAGACCAACAAAATCTTAAATTTATTGAATGGCTTTCACCAAAAACCACCCCAGAAGAACATCTTGAAGGAATCGATGCCTTTATTAATCTATCCGGTGAATCGTTGAACAGTGGACGGTGGACAAAGCAACGTAAGAAAAGGATTGTATCGAGTCGGGTTGATACAACGAAAGAGGTAGTTCGTATCCTATCCTCTCTCAAAAGCAAACCAAAGGTTCTGCTTAATACCAGTGCAATTGGGATATATGGAACATCTCTGGGCGAGTCCTTTTCTGAAAGTTCGTCAACTGTTGGTTCAGATTTTCTAGCAACAACTGTGTCTGTGTGGGAACAGGAAGCCCTCAAAGCTACCAAATTTGGAATACGAACTTGCCTATTGAGATTAGGTGTTGTATTAGGTCAAGGCGGAGGAGCACTAAACCGGATGATAATGCCCTATCAATTCTTTATAGGTGGCACCATCGGTTCGGGCAAGCAGTGGTTATCATGGATACATATTGATGATGTCATCAAAAGTATTGAATTTCTCTTATATACTGAAGCCATCTCCGGACCCATTAATCTGACAGCACCCAACCCTGTTCAAATGAAGGAGTTTGGTAGAACGATTAGCGAGGTTCTGAAAAGGCCACATTGGCTACCCGTCCCTAGCTTTGCATTAAAGCTTTTACTCGGACAAATGAGCATTCTTGTGCTTGAAGGACAAAGGGTTTTACCTAAAAAGCTACAAGACCACGGATACTCATTTTCCTACGTGACAGCAAAAGACGCATTAGGTAATATAAAAGAAATATGAACTAAAAAATTGCGTGTTCTAAAGTGATTCCAACGCTTTGAGCAATTCATTATAAGTATTATGTAAAGATAGGAGTTCGACATGGATCGTACGATTTTTAAGCATGCTTGTTTATACCCAATCACGTCAGAAGTAATGAACAATGCAGATGTAGTTGTTGAGAATGGGAAAATCACAAATATAGGTTATAACCTTCCAGTTGAGGATGGGATGCAGGTTATTGATTGCGGTGGAAAGTATTTATTCCCTGGATTTATCGACGTCCATACCCATCTAGGATTATATGATGAAGGTACCGGTTGGGCAGGTAATGATGCCAACGAAACAATTGAAGTGTTAACTCCGCATATTCGTGCGTTTGATAGTGTTCATCCGTTGGATCCTGCATTTCAAGATGCGATTCAAGCCGGAATTACGACGGCTCATATTATGCCGGGAAGTGCAAATGTCATTGGCGGGACAACATCCGTCATTAAGACATTTGGTAAAAACGTAAGTAAAATGCTGCTTCAAGAAACCGCTGGACTTAAAATTGCTCTTGGTGAGAACCCAAAACGAATTCACAGCTCCGGCAATAAGGATTCCATCACTCGAATGGGAATCATGGGGATGCTTCGTGATGCTTTTTACAAAGCTAAATATACGGATGATATTGATGATTTAAAAGTGATTCCTCTTTTACAAGCCTTAAAGCGTGAAATACCTGTCCGGATACATGCTCATCGTGCTGACGATATTTTATCAGCCCTCCGTTTTGCTGATGAGTTTAACCTGGATGTTAGAATTGAGCATTGTACAGAAGGTCATCTGATTTCAGAGGAGCTTGCAGACCGTGGTCTTAAGGTGTCAGTTGGTCCGACATTAACGAGACGATCAAAAGTAGAACTAAAGAACAAGAGCTGGAAAACTTATCAGGTCTTAACGGATGTAGGTGTTGAAGTTTCCATCACGACTGATCACCCTTATACTCCCATTCAATACTTGAATGTATGTGCAGCAATTTCTGTTCGAGAAGGGCTTGATGAGCAAAAGGCATTGGAAGGCATTACAATTACAGCTGCAAGAAATTTACGGGTTGATCATGCCGTCGGCTCTATTGAAATTGGAAAGGATGCAGATTTGGTTTTATGGAATGAACATCCCTTTTCTTTCTTAGCTAAGCCAGAGATTACAATGATTAATGGCGAAATTGTGTACAAGAAAAAACAATAGTCGACATCATACAACAGGCAGTGACACGGTTGATGAAGAAACGTCGAAACTTCCAATAATTTGATAAAAAAAATTAACAAAATACCTATTTATTTTTACAATAATATCGAGTATCATACCTTAAGTGAGCAATTTTTCGAGTAACAAAACAACAGAATATAACTTTAATTTGATCAACAACTAGGTTGGTTATTTTAAGGGAAGGCAAATGGTGCGCCACCAGTTTCACTGGTTCTAGTGGGTTCGATTCCCACCCCGAAATTTTTTATCTCATAGTGTGTGTTCAAAAAGTCGGCGAATCGAAAAAGTAAGAAGGTCAAGGAACGACAGCTTTGAGGACCGAAGCGTATGCTTTTAATACGTGCGGACCGGAGTGGCCGTTTGACATAGAGATTCGCAGCTTATCATTTGGTGACATTTTGAACATCTCTAACAAAAAATTTCGAGGGTGGATCGATGAAACACAGGTCTGTCCTCTTTGGAGGGGAAACTGATGCTAAAAAAGCGTGAACTTCAAGATAGTCAAGCTCTTTATGACTTAATGATGCACCCGGATGTCTTCCCATTTGTGCGTCAAAAAGCTTATTCTTATGAAGAGTTTTTATTCTTAACGAAACAAACGATTGAAGCGGAAGAGCGTGGTGAATTGATTTCACGTACCATTTTAGATGAATGGGGCTCTCCAATTGGAACGATCAACTTATTTGATATTCAAGACAAGGCTGGCTTCTTAGGAACGTGGTTAGGCAAACCATACCATGGCAAGGGGTATAACCAAATCGCAAAGGATGCTTTTTTTGCTGAATTGTTTTATGAACTAGACATTGAGACAATCTTTATGCGTGTGAAAAAAGTAAATATCCGTTCTACAAAAGCCGTTGAAAAGCTACCGTACGTTACATTAGCTAATGAAACGCGTAAGCATCTGTTAGATGAACTTAATGAAGCTGCTGGTGGAGATATCTACAATTTGTTTGAAGTATCGAAGGACTTATATACCCTTCACACAATGCGTTGTGGGCACTTTACGGAGGAAGATCATTTAAAAGAAGCATAAAAATTATATAAATGGGCTATGTAAAAAACACCCCCTATTTTGAAAAACCTGTTTTTTAACAGGTTTTTTTGTTTGGATTTTTTCGTAATGGACAAAATAATACTACCAATAAATGAAAGTGAGGAATAAAACATGGCAAAGGATAACAAAAAACGTGAAAAATCAAAAAGCACATTAAGCAGTATGCAGGCGGTTTCTTACGCAAGGGATTTTAAAATGGCTGACCAAGCTGGTGGCTATACAGAAAAGCGTGCTAGACACTAAGAGAAAGCGCAAGCAACTAAACATGAACCCCAACTCGAAACCGCAACGTCCTATGGAGAACGTTGGCATCAGCACGTCCTCAAAAATGTTGCATTTTCTTTTTGGGACGATACACGCTTGAGCTAGACACTACTCATACATATTAGGCAGATTATCTATTTTCTTCCACTTATGAATTGATATAGCGAGGCCATCCTATATATGAGGTTGTTGTGTAAATATGCAGCCTCTACATTATTCATAGGTGGTGTTTTATAATGGGAAGATCGCATGGACATAAAACACGTGATAAAAATAAGGCAACACTTCCACAAGTACCTAAAAACATGAAATCTGATGGTCGTGACGTTGAGTTCTCTTTAGAAAAAGCCGACCAAGACGATTTAGAAGCTCTAGCACGCTCAAACGCTGCTGATGCACGAGCTAAAAAACGCCAAAAAAAATAAGCAATGCTTAAAAAGGTACCCAACTTGGGTACCTTTTGTTTTAGTTATGGGCTGGGGTTTTATTCATTGTCTTTTTAAGTAAAAAAACATAAATGGTACTAAGTATCTGTCAGCACCGTAGTAGTTGGTTACTGTTCCCATAGCTAGTAGTATACTGTAAATAGGATTGGATTTGTTCTTGTTGTACCCATATGATGAGATTCATGAACGCCCCTGTTAGTAATGCTGGTTGTTCATATATTTGATGTAACCCTCCCCTTCGCTAAGGATAACTAATTTCTTTTATTCAAAGAACGAAATCTACATGTAATGCATATTATGAAACGAATCCTTATTATCTTAGATTATGGAGGTGTGAATTCAATGGAGTATACAATTACAAGAGATTATATTCGTTTTGGAAATTCTCGATCTGGTCAAAAAATCGCGAAAGTCCGCTTTATTGTTAGTCATGATACTGGAAATCCAGGGTCAACCGCATATGGAAACCGTAACTATTTTGATCGACAGCAGCCAACTGCATCAGCACATACTTTTATCGATGATAAATATATATTAGAAATTATTCCGATAAATGAAAAAGCATGGCATGTCCGCTACAATGTGTCAACTGATAACGCACGCTTTGGTGATGACGCCAATGATGCAGCTATCGGTATTGAACTTTGCCATGGTGGAAAAATCAATTTCCAAGAGGCATATAATCGGTACGTTTGGTATCACGCGTATTTATGTGACAAATTCGGATTAGATCCACTAAAGCATATTGTTGCCCACAGCACTCTTGACCCTGCAAGAAGATCCGATCCACAAAATGCGTTACGTCCTAGAGGTATTTCTTGGGAAGAATTTATTAGTGATGTGCAAGCCTCTCTTGCCCGTGATTTCAAAGGAGAAGCAGCACCTTCTCCGGCACCATCCAATCCATCACCGGTTGTTAAAGGTGTGTCAACAAAACTGCCGCTTAAAGAAGGAGACAAAGGACCTTTTGTGAAGGAGATTCAAGAAGATCTAATAAAGGCGGGCTTTGCGCTACCCCGGTATGGGGCTGATGGCAGTTTTGGTCCAGAAACCGAAAGTGCAGTTATGAGATTCCAGAAACGGTACGGCCTTGCAGTCGACGGACTTGTTGGCCCTAATACGTTAAATAAACTTCAAGAGGTTATTAGACAGGTAAATAATGATGATGATTTTCCTCTTCCAGATGGAGTTTGGAGTAGAGGCGATACAGGTGAAGAAGTCAGCATGATTCAGCGTGCCTTAAAGCATCTAAATTTTGATCCAAAATACATTGATGGTAGCTACGGTCCGTTAACAGAGGATGCTGTACGAAGATTTCAGTCAATGTATGCTGCATTAAAAGATGATGGAGTATATGGACCTAACACAAAAAAATATATGCGTATGGAACTAAACGACAACTAACCCACTTGTTATAAGTGGGTTTTTTTACAGCCAAAGCACTAACCAGCTACCTCCTTAACCTGAATGAGTTCTATGATTTCCTTATTAGGACCTTCGTAAAAGATTGTTTCCCACCCATTTTTTAGTAAAATGGGACCTTCTACCGGCTGAATCCCTTTTCCTCTTAGTTCGGTAATCCACTCCTGAAGATTGGTAACCTCCCATGAGAAATGGATAAGATCATTCACCAGTAATCCCCTTTGAACCTCAGGCTCAACCAGTTCTATTTGGACACCATCCTTTTTTAAAAAGGCTATTTTTTCGTCCCCTAGCTTCATAATCGTATCAGTAGTAAAACCGAACACATCCTCGTAAAATGCGATTACATTATCAAGATTTTCAACTTCCACACCTACATGATGCCATTTCATTGTAATCGCACTTCCGGTAAAATCAGATTCATGTCACCAAACTCATGCCAGAGGTATTCATATGCAATTGCTTCTTGATAGCAACTCATTAGAACATCATAATTAACAAAAGCAGTTAACAGGTCCAAATGACTTGCTTCCGGTTCATGAAATCCTGTTAAGAGTCCATCTACCACCTTTAAATGATAACCAGACTGAATATATAAATCTGTTACTCCTTCCTTTGCTGACACTCGACCAGATAAATCAGTAGCTGATTCTAAAGCGCGGACTACGGTTGTTCCAACTGCTATCACCCGACCACCTTTCCGATGTGTATCATTTACTAGATTTGCTGTTTCCTCAGAAATTACGTATTTCTCCGGATGTTTGCTTGGTGTTGGCCAATGGTCATTTCCATAATAGCTAAGGCCTGCATGTAACTGTAAAAATGCTAGATTAATTCCTTTGCTTTTTAGTTGGTTTAATAGTCTCCATGTAATTGCTCGGCCAGCAGATGTCATTTCAACAGATCCTGGAGCTGCTGCATAAACAGTTTGGTACGTATCAAGAGACCAAGGCTGATCAATATATTCATAGCGAATCGGCTCTCCGTATTTATAAATCATATTCGTCAAGCGTACCCCACCCACTGAAAACAGCAATCTAACAAGTGGTTCTTCACTTCCAAAATCGGATATGGTGGCAGAGATTCCATCTTTAAAATCTATCGTATCACCAACTTTAAACGAACTATCAACCACTAGGACATCCCACTCTTTTTCTGAAATTCTCCTTGATAAGCGGATTTCAACTTCACGATTTCCATGCATCCCTTTAAGTGCAGCAGGTAACGTGCGACTATTATTCATCACAAGTAAATCCCCTTCTTTTAGGTAGGAAGATAACTGTAAGAATGAATCATGAGTGATAGATCCTGTTCCGTTCATAACCATTAGTCTTACACGATCCCTTGTTGTACCTCTTTTTTCAGCAGGTATCGTCGCGTTAAGCTTTGCTGGCACATGAAAACCTTTTGTGTCTACCATCATAAACTCAGCCCACTTTCCATTTGAAATACTTGAGCTTCAAAGCGTTGGCCGTTTACCGATTTTGCCTGCTCTGATGCGAGATACAGAAATACATCGACCACATCGTTTGGATTCGCTAGATCATAATCACAATCTGGAACAGCTTTATCGTGCATGTCCGTATCCATTTCTCCCGGGTCTACCATATTCACTCGGACACCAGTCCCCTGTAATTCATCAGCCCATGTTTGTGTTAATCCTTCCACAGCAAATTTGGATATACCGTAAGCACCCCACTCCGCAAATCCCGTACGTCCCGCTTCAGAGGTTACATTAATGACAGAACCATATTTGCGTTCCAGCATTCCTGGTAGTACACGCTTTATTAGCATGAACGGATTCATTACATTCACAAATAAAACCTGTGAAAATTCGTCTTTTGGATAATCGAGTAACAATGATGGACCCGGACCAAAAATGGATGCATTGTTAATAAGGACATCAATCCTTCCAAATTCGTTTTCTACAATCGAGACAAATCTATCCACATCCCTTTCGTTTGCAACATCCGCTTGAGTAGCAATTACTTCAGCCCCTAAATCCTCAATCTCCTTTTTAACTTTAAGTAGCAGCTCTTCTCCTCTCGCACAAATCGCTAGCTTTGCCCCTGTTTTTGCAAATGCGAGCGCTAATGCTCTTCCAAGTCCCTTTGACGCACCTGTTATCATAACTACTTGATTGTTTTTCATCTTTCTTTCCCCTTTCGAACTCTTATTTGACCTTAGTATAAAAGGAAAGTAAAACAAATAAATCAAAACATTGAGGGAGTTTTGGCTACAAAAAAGGAAGGAATAAATCTCAGACTAAAGATGTAGTTTACTATATTGGAGTTATTGTCGGACCCCTCTCATACAAGGAAAATGGTTGATAAATGAAGAGTCTAATTATACAGTACAATCAAAATAATAAAAAAATATAAAAAAATGTGTTGACCCATATAAATCACTTTGCTAATATATCAATATATTTAAAATCGATGACGAGAAAGAGTACGATAGGAATCCTGTTCCCCAGAGAGTCGACGTTTGCTGAAAGTCGATGTTCAGAGCTTATCCGAAAATCATCTCCGAGATGCAAGGCTGAACTAAGTAAGCTTTTGCCGGGTTGTCCGCCGTTACGATGGAACACGTATGATTGTACGTTGACTTGAGCGCCGTATGTTATTTTGGAGACTGCGGAAAATGGGTGGTAACGCGAGCACAAACTCGTCCCTTTATATAGGGACGAGTTTTTTATTTTACAAAAACAAAAAGGAGAGATGGAGAATGAAAAAGCTAGACAATTTATTTATCGGATTCATGTTATTTTCAATGTTTTTTGGAGCTGGAAATTTAATTTTCCCACCATTTCTTGGTGCTCAATCAGGCACAAACTTCTGGCTTGCAATCGCAGGATTTATTGTTACAGGGGTAGGACTTCCGATTGCAGTTATTTTTGCAGTTTCTCTAGTAAAAGGTGGAGCTCAAGCGATGGGAGATCGTGTTCATCCGATTTTCAGTACTGCTTTTATGGTAGCAGTCTATCTATCTATTGGACCGTTCTTGGCAATCCCTCGTAATACAAACGTTGCATTTGAAATGGGTGTAACTCCATTTTTAAGTGGATCAACAAATACATCATTATACTTGCTAGTATACTCGTTCGTATTCTTTGCACTGGTTTATGTGATTAGCTTAAATCCTACTAAGATGGAAAAATACATGGGTCGTTTTATTGCCCCAGTTTTGTTATTATCAATGGTCGTTTTAATTGTAGTTGGTCTGGTTCAGCTTGATGCGCCGCTTCAATCACCGTCAGAGCTATATAATTCAGGAGCTTTCTTCACTGGCTTCCTTGAAGGCTATAATACAATGGATGCACTTGCGTCACTGGCCTTTGGGATTGTTATTTTAACTGCGATTCAAAAGAAAGGTGTACAGGGTCGCGTTCAATTGCGAACTAATACATTTAAAGCAGCTGTGGTAGCTGGCGTTTTACTTACGGTGGTATATGTGAGTCTTGGTTTAATTGGGGCAAAAATGGCCGTTAATGGTTCGTTCGAGGATGGTACTGACATCTTATCCTCAGTTGCAACGCTATTATTCGGACAAAGCGGAACTGCTTTACTTGGTGTTATTTTCACTCTAGCCTGCTTTACTACAGTAGTTGGGTTAACAACGGCTTGTGGCCAGTATTTCTCAAAATTGATTCCAAAGACTAGCTATAGAACTGTGGTTTTACTAGTTTCTTTAGTTGGATTCACTCTTTCTAATCTTGGATTAGCTCAAATTCTAAAGGTATCAGTACCATTCTTAGTTACGGCTTATCCTCTTACGATTGTGTTAATCCTGTTGGCGTTTTTTAGTCGCCTCTTTTCTCATTCAAAGAAGGTCTACGCAACAACCATGTTGTTTACAGGTGTTTTTGCGGCACTAAGCGGTTTAGAAACTTTTGGAGTTGATTTGGGGCCAATAGACGCAGTAAGAAATATGCTTCCATTCTCTTCTGTTGGATTAGAATGGGTAGCCCCCGCTCTTGTTGGGTTTGTTGTAGGATTACTTTTTACTAAGTTTACTAAGCAAGAAACGGTAGTTGAGAAATCAGAATTGAAGGCTTCTTAAAATGATGAATCCCAAGTGAAACCCTTTCACTTGGGACTTTTTTACTTATAGAATTGTATAATATTGTGTCTACCACCACTACGTTAGTTTACTGTAAAATCTCCTGAGCTTGTTCTTGCATGGAGTTTATATTTTCCTGAGCCAATTTCACCAATAATTCGTTTCTCTGTTTTCTCAGTAAACTTTAGGTCATCTAGGTTTACTTTTCCATCCCCTGATCCACTTTTAAAATCAACGGCTAGCGATGCTGGTGACTTTCCAATGCGAACATCCACATCTCCACTACTCGATTCTAGCAGTAAGTCACCCGTTATTTCCTCTGTATCAACCTCTATGTCACCTGAAGCTGTATTAATGTTTAGAGTAGATGTGATTTGATAATTCGTCTCGATATCACCGCTGCTACTGTATAGTGAGATTTCCTTTGCTTCACTATCTCTTTCCTCGATATCCCCGCTACTTGTTTTAATTTCTACTACTTTTCCTTGATTGTCATTTGCAATAACATCTCCACTTGATGTTTTAAGTAGGAGGCTTCCCTCACTTACTACATTTACAACTTCCATATCCCCCGATTGTGATTCAATGGCGACCTCTTTTGCTTCAATTTCGTCAACATTGATATCACCTGAAGCAGTATTGATTTGTAGTGAATCATACAGTTTCTGTGGAACTTCAATGTTAAGACTAACACGTGTAAAATTAAACATCATAAATTGAAATTTGTTCTTTTTTTCCATTCTGATTTCAACCGTGTCCCCATCTTCTTCAATGTCTAGCTTATATAGCTTTTTACTCTTTTTGCCTACCTTACCTGAAAATTCAACTTCTATTTTTTCTCCATTAGTGGGAAGGATATTTACGTCTACTTGGTCAGAATCAACTTTTACTTTCGTAATATTCTTAGCCTCAATCTCTTGTATTTCATTTACATCCACAGAACTAAACGTGAAGGCTTCCGCGCCTGAGGTATTAATTGTGATAATTGCCCCTAGTAGTCCTACCAAGACTAGCGTTAATGCCCCGTACAATACTTTTTTCATATCTTTATTCTCCTTTAACTAATTGAATATTCCATTTCACATAATTCATTAAAGCTTTATATAAACCCTTACCAAAGTAGTGATTTCCTACTCCTACTGCAAGGCCAATGCCACATAACATAATAGAAAGGAAAAATTCCATGCTCGTAAATCCTCCTGCTAACACCTGGGTAACTACCATTATTGGCGAAAGCACAAAGCAAAGCGATACTATCCAAAAGGATAAATAAACAGATCCTACTGCAATTGCTGGACCAAGTACAAAAATCAGGTTAAATAATAGTAAACTTACAGAAGCTAATATCATTCGACCCGTATTTCGATACGTGTGAATCTCTATTTCTGGTATTACAAAGTCATCCTCCAATGTAGCTACATCAACAAGCTCTTTGTGGTCTTGTCGATTTTCCTTTGCAACATCAATGAGATCTTCGTAAAGCTCAATAAGCTTTTCACGATCCTCCCGCGGTATCCCTTTCAGTTTCTCTTCTAATTCCTTGAGCAATTGTTCCTTTTCCATCCTACTCGTTCCCTTCTTGTTTCCTATGACCTTATCATATATAGAAAAAGTCATATGACCATAGTGAAGGTGGTCATAACTTTCCACGGGAACGCATATGAAGTTTTCCCTTTGTAAAAATCAAATATTTTATCCTTTTAGGCTATTAGTATTGGCCAATTTCTTGTAAGATAGGAAAAGATAGGTAAATAGAGATATTGAGGTGTATATATGAAGAAAACAGACCCAAATTGGATCTGGGTTGATTGGTTTATTTTTTTCCTGCGTTTATGCTGGTTTTTATCCGGAGTTCTTTACTTCTTTTTAGACCGTAGTCATTTGGGGGATTTTCCGTATCCTTATTTTGTTGGTATTTTAGCAGTTTGTTATATTGTGCCCCAATTATTCTGGCGTCCAGGCTATAAGAACCCTGTTCTCTATCCGATTGCTGAACTACTTATTACTGGAGGAGCGGCTGTTTACTTTAATGGTATTTTACATATTATTCTCGGCTCTTCTATAATATTGATGCCGCTGTTAATGATAGGGTATCTTGCTACAAAAAAGACAGCAATGTGGACATTTCCTGTATTTTTACTTATTTTTCCTTTACCTAACCTATGGACAACAAACATCGTTTCTTATTTTCTACAATATATTGATATTTTCATTTTCTTAGGCTTTGGTGCTTGCTTTAACTATGTAATCCATTCACAGAGGAGAACCAATAAAATCATTGAAGAAAATAATAAGCAGTATAAATTAATCAAAGAACAAAATCGAGTGTTGCAGCAGTACACGGACCAAATTGAAAAGGTTACCCTTCTCCAGGAACGAAATCGGCTTGCAAAGGAATTACATGATACGATTGGACACCATTTCACCTCTGTTACCGTAGGCCTTGATGCCGTTTCCTACTTACTAGAAACAGATGTTGACAAGGCAAAACAGAAAATCCAAACCCTTGCGAACGTATCAAGGAAAGGATTAGAAGAAATCAGACAGCATATTCATCAAATTGCCCCTTCCGAAAACGAAGAATTCTTATCGATTTTATTAAAAAAGGTAGCTGACGACTTTAGAGAAACAACTGATACGGACGTTGAATTCCATATACAAGGAAAAGAAAAACATCATATCTCAAAAAATAGTAAGCTAACTTTCATCCGTTGCTTACAGGAAGCATTAACAAATGCCAAAAGACATGGAAATGCTTCAAAAATTACAGTTCATTTCCTTTTTACAAATACAGACATGACCTTAACCATCATTAATAATGGTACTCCGATAAACGAGATACAGCCAGGGTTTGGTTTAAAGGCAATGAGAGATCGAATCGAAGAATTACACGGGAAGCTTGAAATCACTAGTGGAAAACATTATGGAGTAAAACTAACAATTACAGTACCTATAAGGGAGGTTGGATAAATGAGTGCTATAAAACTTATAATCGCAGATGATCAGGAGCTGATTCGCGAGAGTTTATCTATCGTATTAGATATGGATGAAGACATTGAAATTGTGGGGTTAGCTGAAAATGGAGCGGAAGCCATTTCCCTTTGTGAACAACAAAAACCTACTATTATATTAATGGATATTAATATGCCTCAGATGGATGGTATTACCGCTACAAAAATAATTAAGCAACGTTGGCCTGATGTAAAAGTAATGATCCTGACAACCTTCCAGGAGGTTAACCATGTCATCGATGCTTTGACAATAGGTGCGGAAGGATATCTCCTAAAAGCAATTCATCCAAAGGATTTACTTGCTGGCATCAAGCTGCTACATAAGGGTGGTACATTGCTACCACAGGATTTAGCAAAGCTCTTGGTTCAACAAATTCAAAGCAATGAAAATGTTGGATCAGATTCTAAAGAAACTAGTGTAACAAAGTATGACTTAACCGAGCGTGAAGAGGAAGTTCTCGAGTGCTTAGCCTTAGGCCTAAGTAATAAACTAATTGCTGAAAGATTATTTTTATCAGAAGGAACCGTTAAAAACTATATCTCTAGTATTTACCATAAGCTAGACGTGAAGGACCGCTTCCAAGCTGCATTTAAAGCCCAGCAAGAAGGGTTGATCTGAAATACGAAATGCGCAAGCGTAATGAAAAAGGAAAGTCAACTAATACCAGCAACGATGTGTGGCGAACAATGACTTCAGCACAACCTCATGACATATATAGTAGAAAAAAGTAAAGGAGTGTACTTATGAAGAAAAGTATTATGAATCTCGTTGGTTATACTTCTATTTTTATTCTACTTTTAAGTGGTTGTAACAAAGATCAAGTTTTTATTAATGCAGAAACTGAAATACATTCGATAACAGCTGAAGAATTTGAAGTCATTGGTGTAGGTGACATTGAAAATCCGAATATAGATGACTTTAAAAGACTAAAAGTAAACTTAGAAATTGAAAATGTAGAAAATTTACAAAGTCATGAAATTACAACTCCAAATTTCAGACAAATAATAAACTCTATAGACAATAATCATGAACGTTACTGGTTTGGCAATGAATCCAAAGAATCCACAAAATACACCTTAGAAATGGTTTTCTTTGCTAGAGGACTAGAAGAAGAAGATATTAGAAATGCATTTAAAGAAGAATACATAACTGTAATTTTGGAAAAAGAGGATTTTAGAAATATAAAGAGAATTAACGTATCCGAAAAACTAGAGTTTAAATAATTTGTAATTCATTATCTAGGGTTTTATGAATTCTAAAAGAATTCTCTAAGGATATTCCTTTTATCTTTTCCATTATGGTTTAGTGATTTCCAAATAAAAAAACAGACGTACTAGTTTCATCACTACTAGTGGTCTGTTTTTTCGTTATCTCTTACTTCTTTCGATTATTCGATGGTTTCTTTGGTCTATAAGGTTCTTTCTTTTCCTCACGAGCATCCACAATTTTTCCACCATATAATTCTTTCTTTGTAAACGTAATGCCTAACTCATGTCCCATCTTTTTCAAAAAGCTCTCCTCACGAGCATTTACAATCGAAATAACGACACCTTTTTTCCCCATCCGACCCGTACGACCTGAGCGATGCAAATACTGACTTGTTGTCTTAGGGAAATCAAAGTGAATCACATAGGTTACATCCGGAATATCTAACCCACGAGCTGCTACATCTGTTGTGAGTAGTAAAGGAACTTTACCAGCACGGAAATTTTTTAATGATTGCTGGCGCTCAAGCTTCTTAGATTCTCCTGCAAGCACTGCAACTTCCATACCGTTATAAGTAAGCTTCGCCTCTACCTCTTCGACTTTTTCAAGGCTTTTGACAAAAGCGATTGCTTTGTCAGGCTCGGTATACATAATTTTTCGTAGAGCATCTATTTTATCTCGTTGTTCACTAACAATATAAATATGGGATGTGTTTTCATGGCTTATCGTTTCTTTTATACGAATAATTTCTGCATTGTTCATCAATGACTTTGCAACCTTCTCCGTGTGCTCCGATATCGTAGCAGAGAAAAATAGAATTTGTCTATCACGCAATGTCGCTTTGATAATGCTTTGTACATTACCAAGGTGCTCATTTGAAACTAGCTGATCTGCTTCATCAACGATGAGAGTGGAGACCTCATGCATTTTCATTTTCTTCATTTTAATTAACTCCACAATACGGCCTGTTGTTCCGATGACAATCTGTGGACGTTCCTTAAGCTTCTCAACCTGTTTCTTAATGTTGGCTCCTCCGATAAACGAAGCACTCACAATCTTTGTGCCCTTTGTCCATTTTCGAACCTCATCAAAAATTTGCATAACTAGCTCACGTGATGGAGCAAGAATCACAACCTGAATCCCACTCTTCGTTTCATCAAGCTTGTTGAGTACTGGTAATAAATAGGATAGTGTCTTTCCTGTACCAGTTGGAGATTCACAGATTACATCCTTCCCCTCTAAAATAGCAGGTATTGATTTCTCTTGAATACTTGTAGGTGCTTCAAACCCAGATTCCTGCCAAACTTTCTGGATAAAAGGTTTCATATTTTCTAATTGTGACCAATTTGACATTCTATGTACCATCCTTATAATGCGTTGTAATTTCCAGTAATATCCTTAGTTTTTATACACTCCCTCTATTCTAAACTATATTCTTTACAAGTACAAAAAAACTACGCATTTGGTATACGTAGTTTCAACAAACAAAACATTGTTACACTTTTTATTAAAGCTTTCTACTTTCTCTAACCTTCGCAGAAGGATGCTGAGTATATGTTCCTTTATATTCCACAACATCGATTGTACAATTTGGACCCACAATAATGTTTGTTCCTCTTACCATTTTGGCATTTGTATTTTCAATTTCAATTTCATCGCCCTCAATTATCTCTGTAGTTAGAGAAGTTGGATAAACAGATTTTAAGAGGTTCATTATCCCAAATGGTTTTTGTTTAACCTTAATAGTCTGTCCTCCAATTTCTTTTGCGCTACATTCGCCAATGATTGTTATATCAATAAGGTCGGCATTCAATAAACCTCCAACCGTAAAGCCACCTTCTCCTTTGAACACGTCTGACTCACAATCTCCTTTAATTGCAGCCTTGCCTCTAATTTTTACTTCGTCACCCTTTAAGCTTCCACCAATACTACCTTTACCAGATATCGTCATACTCTTAATAGTGGCATCCTTCTGAATGCCTCCACTACCTTCAATTGAGAACGTATCAAATTCGATATCCCCTTCAATGGTTCCAGTACCACTTATTCTCCCCTTATTTCCCTTCATGCTTCCATTCACTGTTCCTGAGCCACTTAGTTGAAAACTTTCACATTCTACATCTCCATGTACTGTACCCTTGCCGTTAATAATGACTTTTTTAAAGCTTCCTCCACCTGAAGAACCCATTCCATTTATCAATAAATCCCCGTAACTTTCAACCTTTACCATTTAAGACCAGCCTCCTATAAAAAATTTGTTCGCAGCTCTTCACTAACACTAGTAAAAGCGACACGCTTAATTATTTTTGCATCTTTCTCAATACTAAAATCAGTTCCGTCCGACATGATAAAACATGTAGAAATCCCTAGCTTTCGAACAATTATTAGTTCTCCATTCGTTTGATTAAGACGCTTAAAGTAATCATTCGTAACCTGAATAACCATTTTGGCTTCCTCTAGATTGATATCACCAGATCTGAGTAACTTTTCAATCAAATAAACAGTAAGTACCGCTTCAAAAGTAAACTGTTCCACACCAGGCTTACCTATTTCTAAGAAAAGATTGAAAGCTGTTTCTGATGCTATCCCTCTTTTCACAATCTCTTCTTTACGTAAACTAAGCTCCGAAACACTTGGGGAAAACATTTCTGCTAACTCATCAAGTGAAAGATTTTCCTTCATTTTTTGAATCTTATCAATCCGTTCTAAAATCCTCTCTTTCGGAAAAAACGTCTCCTGCCCAGTAAAGGTCGATTTACGAATAAACCACTCCTCTGGTATCAGGTCCTTCCTCTTCCACCTATACAATTGCCCATAAGAAATGCCTGTTAATTCAAGTAGATCTTTTTTAGACAGTAATTCCTCGCTCATTTCAAACCGGCTCCTTCCTTGCATAATTAATGTAACATAACACTGTTACGTTACGCAACAAAAATAGATATTTTCCCCAGAATTAAGCTAACATATTAAAAAAATAACAGTGGAGCCTTTACTCCACTGTTTAGGTTTCTTTTATACGGTTTTTCTTTCTAATGTCAGTTCATCAACAGGAGTAACGGCATATGTTATATGCATCTCAAGCTCCTGCTTATAATCTTGTTTTTGCTTATCTGTCCATTGAAATGTTTTTGCCATATACTCAATGACTGGTTCCTTCCATTTTCTAACCCATGCAATATTAAAGAACATAGCACCTGTCCTTCTTACAAAAAAGTCAATTGGCTTTACAGTCATTTCATGATCAATGCTATAAATGAGTTGGGCTAAAATTACAATTGGCAGTTTTTCATTAGTAGAACTGTCCATGTTTTCTCGGACAATTTCAAATAACTTATCCACGTTTGAACCATATTGTTTCACTTGATATTTTGCTTCGTGCTTTGTTAAGCCTAGGTTCATGCCTACTTTTGTTTTTTCTTCGATAAATTTCGGGAAGTTTGCTGAGCCACCTACATCTCCACCTGATATAGGTAAATATTTTGTACGACATTGACCATATGACCCTCTACCTTCACTCGCTAATTGCTTCGTGACTAGGTCAACAATCATTTCAGCCATTTTCCGATAACCTGTCAATTTCCCTCCTGCAATAGTAACCAACCCTGATTCAGAAGTCCATATTTCATCCTTACGAGAAATCTCAGATGGCCCTTTACCGTCTTCGTGAATCAGTGGTCTAAGCCCCGTCCAGCTAGATTCAATGTCTTCCACGGTAATATTGACCTTTGGAAACATATAATTAATGGACTTGATCACATACTCCCGATCATCTATTGTCATTCTTGGGTTAACTATATCCTCTTTGTATACCGTGTCTGTTGTTCCTACATATGTTTTTCCGTCTCTTGGAATGGCAAAAACCATCCTACCGTCAGGAGTATCAAAGTAAACAGCCTGCTTTAAAGGAAATCTAGTACTATCAATCACAAGGTGAATGCCTTTTGTTAAATGCAATGACTTTCCTTTCTTTGAATTATCCATTTCTCTTAGCGAATCCACCCAAGGTCCTGTTGCATTAACAATCTTTTTTGCTGACATCGTGTAAATTTTACCAGTAAGCTGATCTTCTACTTTAATTCCTATTACCTTTCCTTCCTTATATACAAACTCAACTACCTTTGAATAATTAACAGCATCTACTCCATGCTTTACCGCTTCTTTTAAGACTTCAATTGTTAAGCGAGAATCGTCTGTCCGGTATTCAACATAATACCCCCCGCCTTTAATTCCCTCTTTTTTAATGAGAGGTTCCTTTTGAAGAGTTTCATCAGCATTAATCATTTTTCTACGTTCACTACGTTTTACGCCTGCAAGGAAGTCATAAACTCTCAGACCAATAGAGGTAGAAAATTTCCCAAATGTTCCTCCCTTATGAATAGGTAAAAGCATCCATTCAGGTGTGGTTACATGAGGACCGTTTTCATATACAATTGCTCTTTCTTTTCCAACCTCGGCTACCATTTTCACTTCAAATTGCTTGAGATAGCGGAGTCCCCCATGTACAAGCTTTGTCGATCTACTAGATGTTCCTGCAGCAAAATCCTGCATTTCTACAAGGCCAACTTTCATCCCTCTCGTAACTGCGTCTAGTGCAGTGCCCGAGCCTGTAATACCTCCACCTATTACTAGTAAATCAAATTCCTTATTAGACATTTCTTCTAGTCTATTTTCCCGTTGCTTACTAGAAAAATTTGTAGTCATTGTTTCTCCTCCTGATGTTAGCTTGTTATTTAATAATAAAAAGTTTTTTGTTTTACACCTTTACTTTAAGAATGAACCTTTGACTTCCAAGAGAAAAAAAGACCATAACAAAAAGGAAACTTGCAGAAAAGCAAGAACATTTTGTTACGGTCTCTCTAGATTCTCTGACCTGACTATTTTTTTATGGTAAAATAGTAATACAAGTTTATTAGTTCAATAAAGTGAGGTTACAAATCATGAATAATATAGTGGATTTGGTTGAATCCCAACTTATCATTTCTATAAAGGATCCTGCATCCATTGAAAAAGCTACTCAAAGTAACTCAAATGTTGTATTTCTTTTAACAGGAGACTTACTTTCTGCTAAGGACCTTATAAAACCTCTACAAGAAGCGAATAAGCATGTATTTATTCATCTTGATTTTATTGATGGTATTTCGAATTCCAAAAGTGCGATTAAATTTATCGCAAAAGAATGGAAGCCTTGTGGCATCATCACAACAAAAGCAAGTTTAGTTAAACTTGCTAAAGAAGAAGGATTAATGACTATTCAAAGAATCTTTCTTTTGGATCGTGGCGCCCTCAACAAAGGTATTGAAATGGTTCAATCTTGTAAGCCTGATGCGGTTGAAGTACTTCCAGGGTTAATGCCAAAAATAATTTATGACCTTACTGAACGAATTGAACTACCATTGATCGTCGGTGGATTAATTCAGGATAAAGAAGACTGCTTACAAGCCCTACAGGCCGGAGCACTCGCCGTCTCTGTTGGAAATCCTGAATTATGGGATATAGAGTTATAAAAGGATTTCACCTCAGTTTGACTGAGGTGATTTTTTTCTTATATTGTAACCAAACCTTTTATACTATCAAACACATGTGTTGGTTTATATTCTGTTTCGGCAAGCATTTCCTTTGTTGTAATTCCAGTTAAAACAAGGACGCTGTTTATACCATTTTCATTCCCCATTCTAATGTCCGTTTCTAGTCGGTCGCCTACCATATAGCACTGTGAACCTGGTAGTTTAATCGTTTCATTAAGAACATAAGTAGCGAGAAAACTAGATGGTTTCCCTGTAATATAATCCACTTTTACACCTGTTGTTCCTTCGATAGCACCAATCATTCCGCCACAGTCAGGAATTTGCCCATTCGGCATTGGACAGGTTCGGTCTGGATTCGTTGCGATAATCTTTGCACCGTTCAACCACGCTTGGTATGCCAGATCTAATTTTTCATAGTTAAATTGACGATCCCAGCCGACAACAACAAACTTTGCCTCTTTAGGATCAGAAGTAAAAGGGATTCCTTGTTCTTCTAATTCCTTTATAAGCGGTTCTTCCCCTATGACTATTACCTTTTCACCTGGATTTAGGTGATGCTCTAAATATTTTGCTGTTATATAATTTGAGTTAATTACCTCATCTATTGATACAGGTATACCTAGAGCTCCTAGCTTCTTTACATAATCCATTCTTGTCGATATAGATTTATTTGTAAGAAAAACTACCTTATCTCCCCGTTTTTTTAATTCTCCGATAGCTTCTGCTGCACCATCTATTATTTCATCCCCTAGGTAAACAGTGCCATCTAAATCAAAAATAAACCCCTTTGTCACGAAAGTTACCCCCAATAGATGTTACGAATTGGATTTTGATAATTTATTTGCAATTGCTTGCAAGATAAGAACAATCACAACAAGCAACACTGACATAGCAGCCGCAGTATAATATTCACCACGAAGAATGTTTTGGAAGATTGCCAAACTCATTGGTGCCCATTCAGCTGGCGCTAATAAAATCGATATACTAGTTTCTTTTATAACTGTAATAAAAACTAGGATCGATCCAGCTGCAATACCCGGAAGCATTAACGGACCAATTATTGTAATCGCTGCTGTTAGAGGTGTTGCCCCTAAGTTAATTGCCGCTTCTTCAATATCTTGTTTTATCGAACGCATCGTTCCCATTGTTGAACGAATCATATAAGGAAGACGTCTTATAGTATATGCCACAATCAGTAAAATGGCAGTACCTGTCAATTGTAAAGGAGCAGTATTGAACGTTTGGATTAATGCAATACCAAATGCGATTCCAGGTACTACTAATGGGATTGAGCTAATAAAATCTAGCTTTGCAGAGTTTTGTCTTACTACAAAATAAGATACAAATGTAGCAACAACCACACTTAGAACTAAAGCACCCAGCGCTAATACGATACTGTTTGTAATATTATCGAAGGAAGAACTAAAGATTGCTTTATAATGGTCTAACGTATATCCATTCGGTAATGGAGAACTACCCCAGGTTGTTGCAATGGATTGAACTACGATTGAAAGCATCGCTAAAACTGGTACTAGAACAAAGAAACCAGAGTACACAGATAAAGTTCTAGTTACAACTTTATTGTCATTAATCTTTTGTTTCTTCGGTTTACCTGATACAGAACCATAGTTTTTACCCTTTGTAACTAGGTGTTGTAACCAGAAGAAGAATGCTGCTACCAGCACCATGATTACTGTAAGAATGGCAGCACCTGCCCAGTTAAAGAATCCAGCGATTTCACGGTATGCTTCTACTACGATTAGGTTCAAATCCTTTGGTGCCAAAATAATCGGTGTACCAAAGTCTGAGAAGCTCACTGTAAAAATTAATAGAGCGCTGGAAATAATCCCAGGTAAAGCAAGTGGTAGTGTTACAAATAATGTTGTAAACCAGCTCTTTGCCCCTAAGTTTTGTGATGCCTCTTCTAACGTAACATCGCTTATCTTAAACGCTGCTACAAGTGGCCATAACGCATAAGGAAAGAAGAAAAAGATTTGAACAAGAATAATACCAGTCATGGAATAAGGATCTATGAATGTTCCTTCTCCACCTAAAGTTTGATAAATATGTGTTACCCATCCAGCTCGACCAAACATTACAATGAATGCGTATGCAGAGATAAAGGTTGGGACAATTAACGGAATTGTACATAGAGCCGATATTGTTTTCTTAAAAGGCATATTCGTTCTAGCGATTCCGTAAGCAATTGGTAACGTCAATACGATTACTAATACTGAAACAAGTAAAGCTAATCCTAAGCTATTTACCAATGCATCGAAATAACCTGATTTGCTAAAAATATCTTTATAGAAATCTAGGGATCCATTCTTAAATTTCTCAATTGTTGATTGTAAGATGTTCGGATCAATGATAGACCCTAGAATATTTACTGGTTGCCCAGTAAAGCTTACTAACAATATTGATAAAAGTGGCAATAACAGAAAAACCCCAAAAAATATCGATATAAATACTTTCATCAGGGTTAGCCCTGAAAAGTTCTTTAATCCCTTTTTCATATGAGCAACACCCTCTCAGGGTCAATCACAAGATTCACTTTTTCCCCAGCAGCCATTATTCCTTCCCCTGACTTATAGGTTGTATCAATAATTATTTCTTGTTCTCCAACCTTTACATCATAACGAACAATAGAACCTAGGTAAGTAGATACTAAAATTTCACCCTCTAGAATATTTGCAATACTGTTTGTATCAACGTTTTTCGTTACATTAATATGCTCAGGACGAATGATAATATCAACATTATCTTTCTCTGTTTTTAAATATGATTTTAATAGTAATCCATTTGTCTTCACTACAACATAATCCGAAGCTTTCTCAACAACTGTCCCTTTAAGAATGTTTGATGTTCCTACAAAGTCAGCAATAAATGGTGTCTTAGGATTACTATATAAATCTGTTGGAGTACCGATTTGCATAACTTCACCACCACTCATAACAGCAACTCTGTCAGCCATGCTCATTGCTTCTTCTTGATCATGAGTAACAAATATAGTAGTAATTCCTAAATCCTGTTGGATTTTACGTATCGTATTTCTCATTGTATGGCGTAGCTTTTGGTCGAGGTTAGAAAGAGGCTCATCCATTAGTAAAACTGCTGGCTCCATTACCAATGCTCTTGCTAGTGCTACACGTTGTTGTTGTCCTCCTGAGAGCTCGCTAGTTAATCGATTCGAATATTTATCTAACTCTACATAACTTAAAATCTTTTCAACTTTTTCTGTTATTTCCTTTGGATACTTAAAGAATCTGCCATTAAGCATTCTTCCATAGGTTTTCATATTAGTGAAAATGTTGCCCTTCTTTATTTCCTTTATATTTAAACTGTATGCTACATTCTCAAAAACGTTTAAGTGCGGAAATAATGCATAACTTTGGAATACCATCCCACAATTTCGAGTATTTGCAGGTAAATCATTTACGATTTTATCACCAATTTTTATATTCCCTGAAGTAGGGCTTTCAAAGCCTGCAATACATCTCATTGTAGTTGTTTTCCCACAACCTGATGGACCCAAAAGGGCGAAAAACTCGCCCTCTTTTATGTCCAAATTCACATCATTAAGTGCCGTAACATTATCAAACTTCTTTGTTAAATTTTCTACCTTTACTGAACCCATTCTTGTTACCACCCTTTATTACTGGAATCTGTTTTTCCATTCGTTACGAATTCTGTCATAGTTCTCAATAACCCAATCAATATCTAAATCTATTGCACTTTGTTGTGCAGTCTCTAAAGAAAGTGGAGTTTTAGATTCTACATCTGGGTTAACAGGAATGTGATACCAATTTGCTAAAATTTGTTGAGCATCTTTAGATAATAGGTAGTCGATAAATGCTTTACCACCTTTTTCGTTTGGAGCTCCTTCAACTAAAGAAACAGGGTTAGCAATTACAGGTGTTTTTTCTGGTACAACGAAGTCTACAGTTTCACCTTTTGCTTGTTGCTCATATGCCATGAAGTCAAAACCGATACCAATGTGAGCCTCACCTTTCGCAACTGCTTTTGTAGGTGCAGAACCTGAATCCGGCATTGAGTTTGCGTTTTCAACTAATTTCTCAAAATACTTCCAACCTTCTTCTTCTCCTCTTTCCATGATTTGGCTAAGAACTAGAAGAGTTGCCGTACCAGACGCAGCTGGATTTGGAAGTTGAATTTTACCTTTCCATTTTGGATCAAGTAAGTCATCCCAAGTTTTTGGAGCTTCTTCTTCACTTACTAATTCTGTATTGTAAGCGAATCCAAGAACGAATACTTCAACACCTACATATTTACCATCTTGATGTTTCATTTTGATACCGTTTTCAACTGTATCCCACTCTTCAGCAGCAGCTGGGATATAAGATGCTAAGATATTTTTATCAACAGCTGTTTCGAAAGGTAGGATACCTCCACCACCATACCAAACGTCACCCTGTGGATTGTCTATTTCAGCTAACATTTTATTTACTAGAATATTAGTCCCCGCATAGTGTACATTTACTTTTCCATCATGAGATTTTTCAAAGTCTTCTGCTAGTTCCTTCGTCATGTCCGGAGTTTCTGGTGAATAAAGAGTAATGTTCCCTAAGCCTTCACCTTCCTCTGATTTTCCAGATGAATCAGACGAGCAAGCTGTGATAACGCTTACTAAAAGTAGTAACGAAAGAAAAATAGACAATTTCTTTTTCATAATAATTTCCCCCTAGTATTAATTTTTTCGATTCTATTCAGACAAAAGAAAAGAGAAGAAACCCACATCAAATAATCCATTAACTATTACAAGTTAAGTAGATTATTGTAAATGGGTTTTCTTCTCATCGTCTCTTCCCAAATATTATCTTGTGACTAGTATAGCAACACGAAAATACAAAATCAACAATTTTTTGACATTTTTAAATTAATATTCCATTAGTAATTTTCGCGTTTAACTATCTATGCACTCTATTTTGAAAGTTCGACATAAAGAGTAAAAGAAAACCCCATCTAATGACTGGATTGAATGTACAACCCTGAATTAGATTTTTTCAGGGCTTTCTTCTAGATCTCTAGTATATTTAATGGCTACTTATCGATTTTTTATAACCTCTCGTAAACGATCTGGATAATTAGTAAACATTCCTGTTACTCCCCAATCAAGAAGTCTTGCCATATCTTCCTTGTTGTTAACTGTATAAGGATGAATAAGTAGGCCATGGTCTCTTACTTTTTGAACATACTCTTGGTTAATTCTTGTATAATTCATACCAAGACCGATAGCATATGACATATACTCATTCAGTTCCTCATCCGTAATGGTAGCAGGTTTGCTATATGAAATGAGCTGAATAAGAGGAACATCAGGATTTAATTGATGCATCTTTTTCAAACTTTCTGCACTAAACGATTGAATTAGGACTTTACTAGAAGGTGCATTTTGTCCTACTAAGTTATATTTCTCTAATACTTGTAATAATTCTTCTTCCATACCTGGATAGACAGCAGGTGATTTTGTTTCTATGTAGTATCTCTTGTCCTTTCCGAAGTGCTGAATAACTTCTTCAAGAGTAGGTACCTCTAAACCTACATATTCTGGTTTTGCCATGTCAGGATATCGTTCATTAAACCAAGACCCAGCATCTAGTTCTTTAATTTCAGCAAGTGTATAATTCTTTACTAAGCCCGTGCCATTTGTCGTACGGTCCAAAGTTTCATCATGCATGGCAATGAGTTCCCCGTCTTTAGTCATCTGAAGATCAACTTCAATATAATCCCCTTTCATTGCTACCCCTAGTTCATAAGCAGCAATAGTATGTTCAGGTGCATGCCCTGATGCTCCTCGATGTGATACATTTAGTATTTTATTAGGGGTTAAAGATGGATGGATATTATCAGAGCTAGCAGCATGAACCGGGCTAACAACACCAGCGCAAAGACCTACGAGTGCAGCTGATACTATGACATTACGAAAGATTCCTTTTTTCATTTTCTTTCTCCTCTCAACTTAAAATTCTACTACATCTTATTTTGAAAGCGCTTTAATTATTTTCGGTATCACATACCTCCTTGTTAGTTAATACCTATTATTTTGAAACACTGTAAAAATCAGGAACAGTGTCAATGAGCCCATTTATTATAGGACTATAGATTGGAAAAGTTGAGAGTTATTCATTACCTAGTTATTAAGTCATTATTAGGAGATAACTAGTTTATAGTGAAAAAATAGATTCTCTTGGACATTTTCTGGAACACCTACAAGCTACTAAAATAAGAAGAGCTCTAGCACCCTTGTAGAGGAACGTCATCTAAAAACAGCCACGTCCTGTGGCGAACATCGACGTCAGCTCATCCCTGTGCAAGCCCGACAAGCAAATGTTCTGCTGCAAAAAAGTCGCTCTTTGACTTTTCTTGCAACAGGTTATTTGACCTCGAGGGGGGTAGGCGCTGGAACTAGACAGTGAAATCTATGTTCAAAATTTTATAAGTACAAAAAAGATACCAACATAGGCTGGTACCCTCTTCTTGTACATTTGTTTACTACTCCGTTTTTATATCCAACAACTTCTGTCTTAACTCCGTTTCCATCGTTGCAAGCTCAAGTTCTGCTTGGCGACGTTTGTGTCGACCTTCCTCCTGAATGCGAAGCGTTTCTTCTAATGTAGAGATTAGGTTTTCTTTCGTTTTCTTTAATGTTTCTACATCAACTAGACCACGTTCATTTTCCCTTGCTGTTTCAATTGTATTACTTTTTAGCATTTCTGCATTTTTTAGCAGAAGCTCATTCGTTGTTTTTGAAACTTGTTTTTGAGCTTCAACTGCATGACGTTGACGGATTAACGTTAATGCAATGGCCACTTGGTTTTTCCATAGCGGAATCGCTGTCATGATAGATGACTGTATTTTTTCCACAAGTGCCTGGTTTGTATTTTGAATCAAACGGATCTGTGGAGCACTTTGAATCGTGATTTCCCTACTTAGCTTCAGGTCATGAACACGTTTTTCCAAACGATCCGCAAATTGGACCATATCATTTACTTCTTGAACCTTCATTTGGTCTTTAGTCACTTCTGCATTTTTCTTTAGCTCAGGAATCACTTTTCGATTTAACTCCTCAAGCTTTAACTCTCCGGCTGCAATATAAACATTAAGGGCATCAAAATAATCTTTATTGTTCTCATAAAGCTTCTCTAGAATAGCAATATCCGATAGTAAGACATTCTTACTTCTTTCAAGCTTCACACTGATACGGTCGATTTGAGCCCCTGTCTTTTGATACTTCGACAGCACTTCTTGTACTGAATTAGAAATTTTCCCGAACATCCTTGAAAGCACGGAACGTTTTTCTGGATTTAGCTCTTCCGGCTTCATTTCATCAAGGCGCTTCATTAGGTCAGAAATGATTTTCCCAACTTCACCTACGTCGTTCTTTTGCACATGCTCAAGCATTGTATTTGAGAAGGAGAGAAGTTTAGTTTGAGCAGGCGTACCATATGAAATCATTGCTTGATGATTCGTAGGGTCAATTTGTTGTGCGAGCTGTAACGCTTTCGCTTTGTTTTCCTCTGGTAGCACATCAACAAGTCGTAATGGTTTTTCTTCCGCTGAAGGAGCAATCACTGTTGTTTCAGTATCCTCTTGTTCTTCATTAAATGGATTTGCTAATAACTCATCCATTAAATTGGTTGGCTCTTTATACTTCGGACTATATTGTTCGTTCATATTCGTTACCTCCTGTTTTGGTCAATAAATCTGGTATCATTCACGTTTTTATTGGAATTCTTAGCAACATCAATTTCGAAATGTAGATCATCTATATCATTCGATAGCATTTTGTATAAATCCTTTTCAATCGTTTCTGTTAGTTCCTCAAGCACCCGTCGTGTTTCATGTAAAGAGCGCTCAAGCTCACTATTTTTTCTAGGCTGCGAGGATAACAACGCGTATTTTTCCGATAACTCCACAACTGAATCGAGGTGGGAAAAATAAAATCGCTCCGCTAAGTAAAAGCGTCTTGGCTCCGATTTGGTTAATCGGTAAATTTTCTTTGTAAGTCTATGAAGGTCTACTCTCTGCTTCAAAGATGGAATATGCCGAATGGAAAGCAGTGCCTTATTTAAACGTGATAGCTTTTTATTAGCTTCATTCAGATTTTTCTTTATATAGTTGTATTCCTTCCTTGTTAAATGATGTTTCTTTAGGAATAAATGATTCATATATAAAGAGCTTATAAAAAAGGTGAGTCCTCCACCTAAAATTGAGTATCCTGATGAAAGGAGGAAGGTCTGGTCAAATGTAAAAAAACTTACCAGCCACACTGTAATTGTTGATGGTACCGCTATAAACATCTTAATAATAAAAGCGAGAAATGGATTCATCCTATCGACTCCTGACATACTTTCTTTACTTTTTATACGAATGAAAAGAATCAAGGTTTCATATAGTAGTCTTTTCTTTCAAGAAACTCTTGGGTTCCTTTCCATTTTTAAACTATACTACAGCATATGTACCCTTCCTATGGACTTAGACATTAAAAGATTCTAAGACTTGAGGCGTATTTTTTTGGACAATCCTTAGTTGATATAACCTAATTATAAACCTTTTTGGAAATACATAACAGAAGTTGTGGATTTTTTTTACAGCATGTTGTATAGTACGTTATATCACTAATGCACTATTGTACTTACTCACCTTGAGGAGGTGGCATATGATTTTTAATCAGGACGGAACGAAGCCTATATATGTTCAAATAGCGGAATGGATTGAAACGGAAATTTTAAGTGGTGCCCTATCAGAGGATCACAAGGTATTTTCACAATATCAACTTGCAGAGATGTTTACGATTAATCCTGCTACTGCAGCAAAAGGCTTAAACCTATTAGCAGATGAGAAAATTCTTTATAAAAAGAGAGGATTAGGCATGTTTGTTACACCGAATGCCAAGCAATTTATTCTAGAGAAAAGGAAAAATCAAATTATGAAAAACCTAATACTCGATCTTGTTGTGGAGTCGGAGCGCTTAGGTGTAACGGAAGATGAATTAATCGGAATGATCCAATCCGAAATGGAAAAGCAAAGGGGGACTAAAGATGAGCACGATTGAATGTAAACATATAACGAAACGGTATCGTGGAGTCAATTCTCTAGATAACCTATCATTTTCAATTAAACCGAATACGATTACAGGCCTTATCGGACGAAATGGTGCAGGAAAAACAACCCTTTTAAAGACCATTGCTGGGTTTTATCAGCCAACTTCTGGAGAAGTAGAGGTTTTTTCGAAGAACCCTTTCAATAACTTACAAGTATCTAGTAATTTACTATTCATCGATGACAATATGCTGTTTCCCCCAGGACTAACACTGAGAGAGATTTTAGAATCGGCAGCAAGCTTTTATCCGAATTGGGATGCTAACTTAGCAAACCGTTTATTTACTTACTTTCAATTAAAACCAAAGCAGCATCATCACCATCTTTCAAAAGGAATGAAAAGCACCTTTAATATGATAATTGGACTTTCTTCAAGATGCCCTGTAACGATATTTGATGAACCAACTACAGGTATGGATGCCGCTGTGCGAAAGGATTTTTACAAAGCCTTACTTAAGGATTACATTGACCATCCAAGAACAATCTTGTTCTCTAGTCACCTTCTTAATGAGATTGATAGCTTCCTCGAGGATGTCTTGCTTATTAAAAAAGGGCAACTCGTTCTCCACTTGCCCGTAACTGAATTGAAGGAATATGCCGTTGGTCTAAGAGGTAAGAAGTCGGTGATAGTAGAGTTTACAAAGCACTTGGAGGTGCTCCATGAAGAAGAATTTGGAACTGATTATGTCTTTACTGTCGTAAAAAGTGAGCGGTCAACTTGGCAAGAAGCAAAAAAATGTGGTGTCGAAGTGTTTCCAATTGCTACGGATGACCTTTGTATGTATCTAACTGCCGAATTCAAAGGAGGGATCAATGATGTATTTAACAGAGACTAACCTACTAGCCATTACCAAGAAACAGATTACTTTCAAACTGAAGGCGAATCTATTTTCTCTTCTATCATTACTGCTTCTTCAGGGACTTGCATTCCTGTTCTCCTTAAACGGAGTTGGACAAATGGGGACAGGTGGGAACGCGATTTCTCTTACAGTAAAAAGCTTTTCGGGTAATCTCATATTATTCTTTTCTATTTTCTGGGCCTTTTGCGCGGCGATTATTTTTACAACAAAGCCCTATCGGTACATCGATTTCTCTTTCGTGTCCAATCGGGTCAGTAGCCATCTTTCCACGATTGCTACTCTAGCTGTGTATTCATTGTTCGCAAGTGTAACAGCCATGTTTGCTGGCGTGTTACTGCGTGTATACATGTATTTCAAATTTGGTAGCGAAAATATCATCGCAGATCATTTCCTTCTATCCATTCCTGAGCTATGTCTTGGAATCTATATTGGATTCTTATATATCCTTTTGTTTGCCATGTTTGGATATATAATCGGAATGTTTGTCCAGCTTAACAAACTGTTTGCGTTTGTTATTCCCGCATTACTAATTGGCTGGGCATATATTGAAGGAAAAAACGTAAATACATTTAGTGCTATTTCGTTCTTTTTAGATGAAACGTCAATTCTTATTTTTACTATTAAAATATTGACTATAGTTGCTGCCTTGGGAACACTTGTTATATCAGCTACCAACCGAATGGAGGTACGTAGATAATGGCAATCACTTCTTTACTCATCTTCCTAATCGTTATAGTAGGTGGTATTTTCCTATTTGTAAGTATGCAGAAACAGTTTGGACAAAAGGGAACAAAGCTAGTTATCGGCAGTTATCTTGTAATTCTAGTCCTCTCCGTTATCGTATATTACATTTTGCCTGATAACTTTTTTATTCCAGAGACCGTTTCTGATTCTGGTAATGCCAAACGCTATGAGGAAATCTATAGTGCCGCTATTGAAGGTAAAATTGATCAAGTTGATGGTGTGAAACAAAAGGAAAACTGGAATCTGTCCTACCAGGATAGCGAACTAAATATTACATCCATACGAGACTCGAATATGTTTACCGTATTTGAGCGAAAAGACAGTGACGATGAAACCCTTGAGCTTATCTATTATGTGTCCGATACCAAATACAATGGTGTTGATTTCTTTGATAGACTCTCCTCTCCCACTGTTTCATTGGTTGAGGATCGGTTACTAATTACGAACCCGAAGGAATTTGAGATTAGTCTTGCAGGATTTCACAAGGAATTTGTCATTTCACAATTTAAAGGTGACGGACTGTACGACGAGTTTAAATTTGATATTATTGACCGCCCTTCAGATTATCAAATTATGTACATCCGGATTCCTAAGAGCCTCACTCTTACTGGAATGGACTATGTAAATTTTGTTGGGGAAGAAAATTAAGTGGCTTTTACCGTAAGGAATGGGTGTTCCTTGCGGTTTTTTTGTTTTTTTCAGTGGAAAATAGGTTCGGGATTGTAAAATATTGTGATTTTTGGCTCTAGGTCATTCGTTTTTCGCCCTATTTTGCTGTAAATATCGGTTTTATGGACGTTATTGTGATTCTATAGTCGTTAATTGGGTTCTATGGTCGTTATTCCGGTTCTATGGTCGTTATTCCGATTCTATAGTTGTTATTCTAATTCTATGGTCGTTAATTGGATTCTATGGTCGTTATTCCGATTCTATAGTTGTTATTCTAATTCTATGGTCGTTAATTGGATTCTATGGTCGTTATTCCGATTCTATGGTCGTTAATTGGGTTCTATGGTCGTTATTCCGATTCTATGGTCGTTAATCGGGTTCTATGGTCGTTATTTTAGTTCTATGGCTTTTAGCAATTTAAAAGGTCCATATGTAGGTTAAACTTTAAATGAGACATTATTATTCCTCGTTTCTATATGTTATCGTGGTTGAAAACATTGTAGCCAAAAAGGAATAATATGACTCATTTTGTTTTTACACATTTATATGGACTTAATCAAAGCCCCTACCAACGCACATAAAAAAGATGCCTCCTAAGACATCCTTCTCCACGACTATCACTTCGTATCCCCAACTTCTTTACCAACCACAGCCCCATATTTTGCTTTTTGGATATAGACAAGTCTTGCAGAAAGACCGATGCCTGCGGCTAACAATCCGATCGTTAAACCAATCCAATATCCGGACGCCCCGAGACTTGTAAAGTGGGCAAGACCCCATCCAACCGGCAAGCAAATGAGCCAATATGCAACCAACGTCATAACGAATGCAATATTCACATCTTTGTATCCTCTCAGTGCAGCCTGTGCTGTTGCCTGGACTGCATCTGAAATTTGGAAAAATAGTGCATATATCAAGAAATGTGCTGTTAGCGTAATAACTGCCTCCTCCGTAGAATATAACCCTGCAACATCATAACGGAACAGAATAACGAATAATCCTGTTACCAGCGCAATTATCATAGAGAGCACGATACCAAGCCAGCTATATACTTTCGCATCCTTATATCTTTTCGCTCCTACTTCGTATCCTACTAGAACCGTCAATGCCATTGAAATGCTTACCGGTATCATATATAGGAAGGAAACGATATTTAATGCAGATTGATACGCTGCAATGGTCGTCACAGAGAATTTACTTATTAAAATCGTTACCACTGCAAACATGCTTGTTTCGAAGAAGGTTGAAAAGCCCATTGGGACACCAATCTTTAAGATTTCTTTGCTCTGTTTTAAAGAAAAGCCCTTCAATCCCGTAAACACTTTATAGGATGAGAACGGGTCCTTCACCTTAATTATAAATGCGGTAATCCCGACAATCACCCAGTAGGTAAAGGAGGTTGCATATCCCGCTCCTGCTCCACCTAACTCTGGGAATCCCCAATATCCAAAGATTAAAACATAGTTTAAAAGAAGATTTACAGGTAAGGAAACAAGTAAGATCAACATAACCACACGAGTGATTCCGAGTGCATAGATAAAGGAACGCAACACATTAAATACAAATAGCGGTATAATTCCAAAGCTAAGTCCGATTAAGTAATCACGTGCCGTATCTTCCACACCCTCAGGAAGATCCATCAAATGTAAAAGTGGATTTAGTAACAAAGCACCAAGTAGAATAACAACAATCCCAATCAAAACCCCTAGGTAAATTCCACTTGATACCACTGAAGAGACCTCTTTACTTTTCTTTTGACCGAACCGCTGGGCAGCGATAGGCGAAACTGCTAAAAGTATCCCGCTTAGGCCTGTAAAAACCGGGTTCCATATCGATGAACCGATAGCTACTCCAGCTAAATCAGATGAGTTATATCTTCCTGTCATAATCGTATTAAAGAACACCATCGAAAACATACCCAGTTGTGTAATTAATATAGGAATTAACAGGACAAATATTAGTTTAATTTTTTCTTTTGTATTTTTTGTCTCATACATTTTGGTTTCTCCTCGAACGAATATCCATTAATAACAACCTTAATTATATTCCATCTAGACAGGAAAAGAACAATTTTTTCCCTCGAAACGATTGTTCTTTCTTTCCCTCCTATTTTGAAAATTGATATTTTAATTCAAAATTTTCTGCTATATTAAAGGTAGGACATAAAGCATTTGACCTATTCTTTTACAAAAAAAGCTAATCCTATCGGTAAGATACTCTTAGACTATCTTACTATTTTATGGAGGTTCATATGTCTCGACTAACAAATCACTTGATTGTGATCTCGTTTGATTGCTTATCCGCTCTTGACTTTCCAACCCTTCAAGAGCTACCGAACTTTAGCAAGCTATTAAAGAACGCCTCGTATTGTAAAAATGTTGAAACCATTTATCCTTCTGTTACCTATCCTTGCCATGCAACCATTGTAACTGGCAACTATCCAAGGAAACATGGAATCATAAACAATACGTTTTTACAGCCTGGTAGGCTCTCCCCAGACTGGTATTGGCACCGTCGTCATGTGAAAGGAACAACATTATATGATGAAGCCAAAAAGACTGGTATGAAAACAGCTGCCCTATTATGGCCTGTAACTGCAAAAGCCAAAATTGATTACAATATGCCCGAGATTTTTGCAAATCGCCCTTGGCATAATCAGATTTTAGTCTCCTTATTTAATGGTAGTCCATTTTATCAGCTTGATATGAATCGCCGTTATGGACATATACGTAAAGGTCTCAATCAGCCAGAACTTGATGACTTTGTTCTAGCATCAGCCGTGCAAACGATAAAAACGAGAAAACCAAATCTGATGCTAATTCATTTTACTGACCTCGATACTCAACGTCACTACCATGGATTTTCATCAGAGGAAGCAATGGCAGCACTCAAGCGGCATGATGATCGACTTGGTCGTATCATTCATGCGTTAAAAGAAAGTGGCATTTATGAGAATTCAACACTCATTGCATTAGGTGACCATAGTGCCTTAGATGAATCAAAAGCGGTAAAACTTAACGTACTGCTACGAAAGGCTGGATTAATTCAGGTTAAAAAGAATGGCAAAGTAACAGATTGGAAGGCATATTGCAAAAGCTGTGACGGTTCTGCATATATTTATCTAAAAGACAAATCAGATTCAGCAACGAAAAAAAGTTTGAAAACGCTTTTAACCAAACTCATGCAGGATAAACAAAACGGTATTGAAAGAGTACTTACATCAGATGAGGCTCGTGAAAAAGGTGCAGATGAAAAAGCCGCCTTTATGATTGAAGCCCAGCTTGGATACTATTTTAAGGAACAGCTTGACGGTGAATTTATCGATGAGATTCATGAGGAGGATGTGAGGGAGAAAAAATACACATTTGCAAGTCATGGGTATTCACCTGAAAAGAAAAATTATTCGACCGTATTCATAGCAACAGGTCAAGGAATTCAGAGAAATAAAATCATTCCAAAGATTCACCTTGTTGATGAAGGTCCCACTTTCGCTCGTCTACTCGGACTATCTTTAGGAAACACAGAAGGTAGAGTTATTAAGGAATTATTAAAAGTGTAAAAGAAATGGGAAAAGTTTGTAAATAATGCCTGTGGGATTTAGTACTACTGTAAAATAGACTTATAGATTACTAGGGGGAATTTTCATGAAGCGGTTTTCGAAAGAAGAAAATAGCTGGATGTTTTATGACTGGGCAAACTCTGCTTATTCGATTATCATCACAACAGCTGTCTTCCCTATCTTTTACAAATCAGCTGCAACAAATGCAGGAGTCAGTGCTGCAGATTCAACTGCATATTTAGGGTATACCATCGCGATTTTTACGTTTATCTTGGCAATGATCGGCCCAATCTTAGGTACAATTGCTGATTATCAAGGCTATAAAAAGAAGTTTTTTACCTTTTTCTTTATTTTAGGTGTATCTGCAACCGCATTATTAGCATTTATTCCTAGTGACAACTGGCTGCTCTTATTAGTTTGTTATACATTTGCTGCATTAGGCTCCACAGGTGCCAATGTGTTTTATGATGCGTTTCTTGTTGATGTAGCAACAGAAGACCGTATGGATCAAGTATCCTCACGCGGATATGGACTAGGCTATATTGGAAGCACAATTCCATTTCTACTAAGCATAGCGATTATCCTCTTAGCTCAACAAGAAATCATTCCATTAACTGCTACGGTAGCTAGTAAAATTGCATTTTTAATTACAGCAGCTTGGTGGGGATTATTTGCTATCCCATTGTTCAAGAATGTGAAACAACGCTATTATATAGAACGTGAGCCTAATCCAATTGTAAATAGCTTTAAGCGATTAGGAAATACATTTAAGGAAATTAAAAAATATCGAGCTGTCTTTTTATTTTTATTAGCTTATTTCTTCTATATTGATGGCGTTGGTACAGTTATTTCTATGTCTACCGCTTATGGCACAGACCTTGGCATAAGTGCAACAAGCCTATTAATCGTACTATTTGTAACACAGGTAGTAGCTGCCCCATTTGCGGTATTATATGGAAGGCTAGCTAAGAAATATACTGGCAAAAAGATGCTTTATGTAGGAATCTTCGTTTATATTATTGTTTGTATTTATGCCTATTTCTTAGAAACTACCATCGATTTTTGGATTTTAGCTATGCTTGTTGCGACTTCACAGGGTGGTATCCAGGCATTAAGTCGTTCCTATTTTGCGAGGCTTGTTCCAAAACAAAATGCAAATGAATTCTTTGGCTTCTATAATATTTTCGGGAAGTTTGCATCAATCATGGGACCATTATTAGTTGGTGCAACCGCACAAATTACTGGAAACTCAAGCACAGGCGTCTTTAGCTTAGTCATCCTATTTATCATCGGTTTCATCATTTTAACTCGTGTACCGGAAACTACTTCCGTATCCTCAAGGTAAGGCTAGTAGAAGCATTATCTACTGTTCAGTGTTATAATTACAGTAGATTATTGGACCCGAGGTGCTACAAATGGACAGAAAAACAATTGAGTATAAAATTCAAGAGCTAAAGCTTGACTATGTACGTCTGCAAAATGACCTAGAAAAATTAGATTCAGTGAACGGAAATATCGCCCCACTGGAAAAACAAATCTCTGAAATTGAGCAAGAAATCAGTGAACTAAACAAAAAGTTACGCGAAATGTAAATGAGTTGCATCCTCCGATGCAACTCTTTTTTCATATAAACACCAACGTACTCGCAATCTCTCGAATATGATTCTCGTCAGCCCACAAAATAAAATAGTTATAGGTAGCTCCGTTTATTTGAACAGGGGATGGGTATCTTACAATGAGAGCTGACTGCCTTCTCATTTCCTGTGGCTGGTCGGCTGAAGGAAAGATAAAGCAGGCTTCTTGGTTCTGTATTCTTGTTCTTTGGATTCTAGGGGCTGACCCGTACGGCATTAATTGATGAAATGCCTCTCCCCTACAAATCTCTTCTATATTGTCCCCTCCACTAATTGCTGAGATTTGGAAAAATCCATCCGAACCCTCATAACGCTCCGGGTCTACCTGGGTCCATATGAATGGATAATAAAAACTGACTCTGTATGCCTGATTTCTGTATCTTTTTCTCGTCCCATTAGGACGAAAAGGTGCAGACCATTCAAGCGCAGCAATTAGATTTTCTCTCGTAATGAAGATTGCTGATGACCCGTCTATCAAAACGACCCACATTTCCTTAGCAAATTCTTGTTCTTTGCAACCAGATAGATAGGCAATTTTTCTACCATCAGGTGACCAGGTAAGTGGTGTTGCAAAACAGGTTGAGGTTGCAATAACCCGTTCATTTTCCCCACGCTTCCCTACTGTTCTAATTTCATTAAAATATCCAGTTTCTTCTGAAAAGGCAGTCGCACTAAAGCCGATCGATTGAGAGTTCGGGGACCAAGTAGGATAATAATTTTTTCCTTGTCCTCCTCCTTCTATTTCATACATATTTCCAGTTGTTAAATCAATCGTTCGAATCAGAGAGATACTAACTCCTGGTGTGGTATAAAGAACAAATGTACCATCCGGTGAAAGTCTAACATTATTCAAGGCACCCTCTGTGTTATTCGTTATTTGCGTCTTACCAGTTCCGTTTACTGAAATCCGATACAATTGATGAATCCCAGCACCATCTATTCCTTGGAATAACAATTCTCTCCCACTTGGAAACCATTGCACATTAGCTGCATCCGGTTCAGTTATACCATATGACCGATGAGTGACTACATTATAAATCATGATCTGATTTCTAGTAGCATAGGAGATATGCGTATGATCCGGTGACCAGTCTAGTGTTAGATTTCTACCAGGGTCAATTTGGTCAATTGCTGCGATCCTGCCAGTTGATAGATAAATAATATAGACAATCTGATTCCTTCCTACAAATGCTAGTTTACTATTATCCCCTGACCAAACCGGCTGAGAAAAAGCATCACCCAGACCATTTGTGAGCTGTTGCTTACTTCCATTCTGTAGATGATATAACCAAATATCGTATTGTCCTCCACGAGTCGAGGTATATGCGATATAGCCACTCAGAATCGGGATGTTTATAAACGACAAAATTTCCACCTCCAAATTTGAAAGGGTCTCTAGCCTATTCTATTCGGAAAAATGGAGATGGTTCGAATTTTCCGAATTGGGGGAAATTTTTACAAAAAAGTATGTAAGAAGATTGGGAGATAGTGTAAAATATGTAAGTATAAGTGCCTGGAAGGTGGAGTAAACGTAAATGCTACAAGCGAAGCTTTTTGATATATCTTTATTTTTAGTTGCCATACTTGTGGCTTTTTTCTCAAAAGGTATTTTAATAGAAAATACTACCTTCATCAGGACCTTACTCGTTTATTGGGTATTTTCCATTTTATACTACCATTTGCGAGTCGTTACTAGAAAAAATAACACAAGTATTGATTACGGTATAAGTTATAGTATTTCATTTGCCCTATTCACCGGACCTATTGGTCTTTTACTTTTTGAAACAGTTTATAGATTCTCAGTCTTCTTTTATAAAAAATGGACAAAAACAGCAGATCCAGATGAATTATCCCACACTTTTTACAATATTGGGTCCTTTGTCTTAAGTAACTCTATTGCCTATTATTTATTTCAAAATTTATATCCATTTGCTCAAAGCATCCCGTTTGGATTCTATATCCTTATTTTTGTATTAGTTACTTTATCTCAAACACTCACCGGCATTTTCTTATCATTAGTATTACTTATCTTAAAAGATATTAAGACTATAAGAGAAGCCAGTAAATTTGTGTTTGAAACGATAAGCTTTCTCGACATATGGAAAAGTGCAATTACAAATGGATTACTTTTTGTCTTTCTTTTAGAGGGGAACTGGGAAGTTGTAATTATGGTGTTCATCCTTAACTATATCGTGAGTACGTCCTTCTACTCGAAAGCTCAAAGTATTCAGGATAAAAACGAACGCGATAAGTTTGAACAAATGGCATACACAGATTTTCTAACCGGAGTATCAAATCGTGCCTTAATGAATAAGCGGATGAAAGAATTAAACGAGTCTGATGAATACATTGGAATTGTTGTGGCGGATATTGATAATTTCAAAAAGATTAATGACACCTATAACCATGTGGTTGGGGATCTTGCCATTAAACACTTTGCAGATTCTCTCAAACAAGTAGTAGATACTAATGATTACTTATTTAGAAGTGGTGGAGAGGAATTCACCATTTTCCTGCGAAATAAGTCGTACGAACAATGTATTGCCACTATTGAGAAAGTAAAAGAAGGATTTGCAAATAACCTCTTTGAGGTTGAATTTGAATCGAAACAAATCAAAATTCCATACACAGCCTCCTTTGGTCTTTATTACTTTAAGACGAATGATACGATTACAATGGAAAAGGCATATATTTCTGCAGATCATTTGCTTTTAGATTCAAAGCAATTAGGGAAAAACAAATTATCTGCTAAAATCGCCTAAAAGGGGCAAGAGCTTTTGATAAGTTCTTGCCCTTTCCTTTTTAATTCGGCTTAGTTAGGTATTCATCATAGCCTAGTTTTAAACGCGAAGTCCTTGGCTCATAAAATAATAATAGAGCTGTGATACTATGAATAATTGCTACGCTCATTGGTACCAAAAGATACGAATACTGAACAAATTGAGTTCCAAAGTAAACTGACAAAAGAACACATGCAATCGCTAAATGTAAATAAGACAGTCTTTTAAACCTTTTTGCATAAGGTAACATGTGAAAAGCTGCTAGCACTCCTACTAATAGAGGTATCCATTCGTTATGATTGATGTAGACGACAACCCACAAAGGAAGTAATAAAAGCTGTGTTACACATACAAGGCATCCTAATGTGATAATCGGGGAGGCTGTTTTTTCAAGCTGCTTCTTTAATACAATAGTAATAAGGATTACAGTCGGAAATAAACTACTCATTCCTATCAAATAAAAGATGGAGGTTTGCATTTCTGTTAAAGGTATACTGATGATTCCCAATATCAACCAATATACTGCTGCAATAAAAAATAGAAAGGATGAGTTTCGTTTGGAGCCAACAATTCCGTCCTCAAGCTCCTTTAGTGTCCATAATTCAAATGTTTTTCGCAATTTTATACCTCCCCTCTACAATTCCCGTACTTATTTTTATTTATCCGGAGTAACAATTGTTGTAATAATGCGTTTACGTCTATTCTCACTTTGTTCATTTTCTGCTAGCTTAAATATCGCTTTTCTGTAAGTATCAGCAAACTCAAGGAACTCCTCATCTGTTGCATATACTGACATTTGTCTGTAACTTACCTGGTCCTTTACTACGTCAAAATCTCCTTGTGAAAGATATCTTTCGAAGTCTCCTAGAACAGTAGTTATGAATTTCATAAATGATTCCATGTGATCATCTTTATCCCACTTTTCCATGTCTTCCTTTGATATAACACCTGCATTTTCAGGAAGTGCATAAACCTTTTCAATCGTCCCTCTGACCTGATTTTTATCAACTATTACTAGAACCTTTCCATCAACTAACTTCTTTAAATGACGATACAAAGTTGCTTGCGGGATGTCACCTAACTTTTCTCCAATCTGTTGTACAGTTAGTCTTCTACCATTTAGAAGTGTCTGTGCAATTCTCATTCTTACTGGGTGTAGAATAAGATTAGCTTTTGATTCCTTCATCTCTATAATCCTTTCAGTTTCTTTATCTATATTGTAGTCATTATTATCATTTTCAATAATGATAATAATACAGCAAAAAAATATATTATCATTATCGATAACGATGATAATACACAATAAATACCATTGTCAACAATTTTTCCCATACGTTTTTGTGCTAGTTTGTCCTTCTATGCATAAAGTGTTAGTAAAAGGGGGTATCACTATGAATATGTCTTTTTCACCTATGAATCTAATCAGATATGTAGTTGGATATGTATTTATCATATCAGGTCTGATGCTACTCGTAAGTCCGGAGCTCCACAGTGTATTCATGAAACTACCTGTTCCTACGCCACTGTATGTTATGTACTTGGTTGCTATACTCGAAATTGTTTGCGGAGCCTTGTTACTCGCAAATAAAGAAGTGAAAATAGCAACTATCCCTCTCCTAATCATTATGACTGGTGCGATATTGTTTACAAAGGTCCCTGTTCTTCATAATGGTTTCTTAGATTTTGCTTTTTCTGCAAGGCTCGATATAGCCATGTTGGTATTATTAGTTATTTTATATAAATCCAACCATAATTACAGGTAAATTACAGGTAATAATAACCAAATATGGTTCCCAACAAACAGATTGTCATGACAATCTGTTTGTTTATGGAAATTATTATGCTAGAAAACCCTTTCAACCATAATATCATAATATAAATCTTCAAAAATAAAGAAAATTAGCCCATTTGACATAATGCGACTATTTCAATTATTATATCAATATATTTAAGAGGAGGTTGTATTATGTCAGACTTTAATAGACAGAAAATTGTGGACAGTGTCCCACAGAAAGGATTCTTTGGACATCCTAAAGGTCTATTCACTCTTTTCTTTACTGAGTTTTGGGAGAGATTCTCTTATTATGGTATGAGAGCCATTCTTGTATTCTATATGTATTACGAGGTTTCTAAAGGTGGACTTGGCCTTGATGAACATACTGCCCTTGCTATTATGTCAATCTATGGATCACTTGTATATATGTCCGGTATCATTGGCGGTTGGCTAGCTGATCGTATTTTTGGTACCTCAAAAGCAGTGTTCTACGGTGGTATTTTAATTATGTTAGGTCATATCGCGCTTGCGATCCCAGGCAGTGTTAGCCTATTTTTCGTATCTATGGTTCTAATTGTACTTGGTACAGGCTTACTGAAACCGAACGTATCAAGTGTTGTTGGTGAAATTTATAGCGAAAACGACTCAAGACGTGATGCTGGTTTCAGTATTTTCTATATGGGAATTAACCTTGGTGGATTCCTTGCTCCATTAATCGTTGGGGAAGTTGGAATGAAACATAATTTCCACTGGGGCTTTGCAATTGCAGCTGTTGGTATGTTCTTTGGATTATTAATGTTTGTTTTTACAAAAAAGAAAAATCTTGGTCTTGCTGGTACGGTTGTACCAAACCCGCTTTCACCTAATGAAAAGAAGAAAGTTTATACACAAATTGGCTTAGGTGCAGTTATTCTAGCTATTCTAGTAGCAATTTCAATTCCAGCTGGAATTCTTACTTTTGATTCATTTATTGCACTAATAGGTATTTTAGGTTTCTTAATTCCAACAATCTACTTCATTACAATGTATCGTAGTCCAAAAACAACAGAAGTAGAACGTTCTAGAATTCTAGCATATATTCCGCTATTCCTGGCAGCGGTAATGTTCTGGTCAATCCAAGAGCAAGGGTCAACTATCCTTGCAAATTACGCAGATAAACGTACTCAGCTTACATTTGCAGGCTTTGAAATTTCACCTGCTTGGTTTCAATCATTGAACCCATTATTTATTATCTTCTTAGCTCCTGTATTTGCTTGGATTTGGGTAAAACTAGGAAATCGTCAGCCTTCTGTTCCTAAGAAGTTCTCGTTAGCATTATTATTTGCTGGTCTTTCATTCTTAGTAATTCTACTTCCAGCATATTTTGGTGGTACAAATTCATTAGTTAGTCCATTATGGTTAGTATTAAGTTACTTTATTGTCGTATTAGGTGAATTACTAATCTCTCCTGTAGGACTTTCGGCAACTACTAAACTAGCACCAGCAGCTTTCACAGCTCAAATGATGAGTTTGTGGATGCTATCAAACGCTGCTGCTCAAGCATTAAATGCGCAGCTTGTTAAATTCTATACACCTGAAACAGAAATGGTATACTTCGGAGCTATCGGAGGAGCTTCAATTGTCCTAAGTATTATTCTCTTCTTCGTATCTCCAAAGATTCAAAGCTTTATGAAGGGTGTAAAATAAATAAGAAAGAGCCTGTCCGATTGGATAGGCTCTTATTTTTATATGTTTTTATAGATTCTCGAAGAACAATCGAACTACGTCAGCACCGCCAATAAACAAACCTAGTGACGTACCTAAGTTTGATAATACAATGATTAGCAAAATACGGGTTACTTTATTACTCCAAAATCCCTTTATACTATATACATCTTTTGAAAGATTCTCAAAGTCTCGAACACTCGGACGCTTAATAAATGCTTGTACAAATCCTGCAATCCAGCCTGCCGCGATTAGTGGGTGCATTACACCAATCGGTGCTGCTATAAACGCTGCTACAATGGTTAACGGGTGTCCAAGCGCTATTGCAGCTCCAAGAGCTGAAAATGAACCTGTCCAAAGAATGAGACTTAACGTCTGTTGTATCCCAGCTTCCGGATTTGAAATAAACGTAAATACGATAATTGCAACGATTAGAGCTGGAATGGCCCATCCTACAATCTTTGGAGCCTTTGATTTAGGTGGAACCTGTGATAATTTCTTTAGATCATGATCTTTTTTAATTTCTTCCTTTATCCCCGGTACATGGGCAGCCCCTAAAACAGCAACAATCTTTTCACCAGGTGCTTCTTTAATTTTTTGAGCTAAGTATTGATCTCTCTCGTCAATTAATGGTGTCTTTAACTTTGGAAAGCTAGTAGAAAATTCATTGAGCATTGAATTAAGCATATCTTGTGTCTTCATTTTTTCAAGCTCTTCTTCTGTAATGCTTTCATTGCTAAAGATACTATAGATAATTGACATAAGGAGCTTAATTTTACCTGTAAACCCTACTGATTGCCAGATACGAGAAAATGTTGTTTGAATATTACGGTCAGCCAACACTAGCTTTGCCCCAACTTCTTTTGCTGATTCAATTCCTTGAATCATCTCTTGCCCAGCATTTATACCCAATTGACTTGCCATTCGTTTTTGAAAGGAGGAAATCGCTAAATTCATTAAAAGCAATGTAGCCTTTTTCTCTTTTATAACTTTAAAAATGTCCATTTCCTTCCACTTGTTACCATCCATTATCGATTTATATCTCTGTTCATCAAGCTCTACACAGACAGAATCAGGTCGTTCCGCCTCGATAACATCCTTTACCTGCTCTGCGCTGTGCTTAGAAACGTGAGCAGTTCCAATGAGTATATATTCTTTACCGTCTAAATGTATCCTCGTAATATTTTCTTCAGACATCAAACTACCATCCTTATAGCAAATTTAGTTGTCACTTTTACTTTTTTATATACCTACCATTTTAACTTACATTTGCCTATATTTAAATGATATCTCAAATTTTTAGGAAGTACAGCTTTTGGTTTCTTCTTTATATGAAGCTTTTTTGTCTTACAATATCCTCAGGCCTTGTTGTCACATAAGACGCATTGATTATGGACATTTCCTGGCCACTATTAAGACTTATTGTCTCTCAGCCCCGCTAAGGGAACCCCCTCCTTTGACGACTAGATTGAGATTTAGCTAAATTCTTCGCATACGACCCATATGCTCTGCACACAAAAAAGACCAAGAATCCTACTCGATTCTTGGTCTTTTTTCATTTTATCCTGGGAAGGATTTATCATTATTTGCTAAAGAGCCTGAAGGATTATCCTCATGCTTGTAATCTTTTACCCAGTAGTCAGCATTTTTAATACCGAGCTTCACTGGATTGAAAACTGGGTCTATTCCTTGTTTACGTTGTTGCTCATAATCCTTAAGCGCTATCAACGCTGGTTTCGCTAGAATAAGAATTGCAATTACATTCAACCATACCATCAAGCCTAAACCAATGTCTCCGAAAGCCCAAGCTAATTTTGCTTCATTAACAGTTCCATACGTCATGGACCCCAATAAAACAATCTTTAGGATGAGCATGGCAATTTTGCTGTTCCGACCTCTCATTAAATAAGCAATATTTGTTTCTGCCATATAGTAATATGCCATAATCGTTGTAAATGCAAAGAAGAATAATGCAATTGCTGTAAAACCAGCTCCGAAACCAGGAAGTGCAGTCTCAACAGCAGCTTGTGTATATGCAGGACCTGCCTCTACAGTTTCACCAAGATTATTTACAATAAAACTTCCGTCTTCAGCTTGAGTATTATACATTCCTGTAAATAGGATCATAAAAGCAGTTGCTGAACAAACTAATAATGTATCAATATAAATGGAAGAAGCTTGAACTAAACCTTGTTTGGCGGGATGCGAAACCTCTGCAGCGGCAGCAGCATGTGGTCCGGTTCCTTGGCCAGCCTCATTTGAATAGATACCACGCTTTACTCCCCAAGCAATTGCCATACCAACAATTCCACCAAATGCTTGTTCCAATCCAAATGCACTCTTGAAAATTAAAGAGAAAACTTTTGGTAACTCTGAGATATTCATAATCATAATAATAATTGCCATTAAAATATAACCCAGAGCCATAAAAGGTACTACATACTGCGCCACAGTCGCAATACGTTTAACCCCACCAAAAATGATAGCTCCAATAAGAACTATTAGAATGACTGCAGTAACCCATTTATTAACTCCAAATGCATTATCCAAGCCCGCTGCTATCGAGTTAGATTGAATCCCAGGCATAAGGAAAGCCATCGCTAAAAGTGCTGCAATAGCGAATACAATACCGTACCACTTCCAGCCAATCCCTTTTTCTATGTAATATGCTGGACCACCACGATACTGCCCATCTTGCTTTTCCTTATAAATTTGAGCCAATGTTGACTCAATAAACGAGGTAGCAGCTCCAATGAATGCGATTGTCCACATCCAAAAAACGGCACCTGGTCCACCAAAAGCGATAGCAGTTGCTGTACCTGCAATATTACCTGTACCTACACGACCAGAAAGAGCAATTGATAATGCCTGAAACGAAGAAACTCCTGCTTCTGAGCTCTTCCCCTTGAACATGAGGGTAGTCATGTCCTTGATATGCCTTACTTGTAAAAAACGGGTTAAAATTGAGAATAACAGTCCAACTGCTAGAGTACCATAAATCATTACTGGGCTCCAAAGTATTCCATTCAGCCAATCTGCAAAAGCTTGCATACTATTCCTCCTTTTATTTTTAGAATATTTGGCATATTATGAATTATAATTCATTTGCTATTTTTATACAACCCTTTTTGTGTTCTACAACAGAACTGTGAAACTCACTCACCTTTTTCTAAGCCTATAACCTACCTCATCCTCCCCAAATTTACCCATTCCTTGTCACCTCCCCTTTCCACTAGTCGTAGCATACAAATCTTACTTTTTATGATGTATATCACATCAAAGCTATAATCAGAACCTTATAATAAAATTGTAGGATAACCTATCAAAAGGTATAAAGGAGCAATGAATATGAAAAAGGAAATGCTCGAAAACTTTATTCAATATACCGAGGAACGATTTACAAAACGCATTGTGTATAGGGAGGGTGACAGTACGGTATTTATTCTGAACTTCATGCCAAACCAAGCCTTACCTGCACACAAACACCCCGGCACAAATGTGTACCTGCTAGTACTTGACGGAGACGGTACCTTCTCAATTAACCAAAAACCCGTGAAGGTGAAAAAGAACGATGTGATTCTTTGTACTGGAGATGAGGAGCTGAGCTTTGTCAATGATGGAGCGCAAAATGTTAGCCTATATGTGATGTTAAACAAGATACCAGATGATCATTACACTAAGGATATATAATCATCCTCATTTGGAAACTAGGAACATAAAAACCTGCCGAGACCGTAAAGGCAGGTTTTTTAGGATTTCTACAGATCTACTTGCGGAAAGCGGAAAGGCTTTTAGTTAACTCAGCTGTTTGTTTATAGACACGTTTATATAAGGAGTATAGTTCTTTATATTTTTCGACATTGCTTTCTATAGGCTCATATGTTTTCACTACTTGGGAGAATTCAGAAGCACATTCACTGAGAGATGAATACCACCCACAGCCATACGCTGCCAACATTGCAGCACCTATACCTGGCCCTTGTTCACTTGAGAGCTTTTGAATTTTTGCATTAAAGATATCTGCTTGGATTTGTAGCCACGTATCATTCTTTGCTCCCCCTCCGATTGAAACTATGGTATCAATGTGCTTCCCACTTTTTCTAAAGATTTCGATTGATTGATTGAGTGAAAATGTAATCCCTTCTATAACAGCTCTTACAAAATCAATTTTCTGATGTGATGCGTCCATTCCGATAAAGCTTCCCCTTATTAAAGAATCTGCGTGAGGTGTTCTCTCCCCTGCTAGATATGGAGTAAATAAAAGCCCATTTGCCCCTACCGGGACATCCTCTATTCCTTGTAGCATAGATGTAAAGTCTTCATTATTTGTAAAAGTATCCTTGAACCAACTTAGACTATAGCCTGCAGCAAGGGTAACCCCCATCGTATAAAATGCATTTTCTTTGCCGTGATTAAAATAATGAACCTTACCCTCGAATTCCCGATCCTTGCTTTCTTCATAAGAAAGGACAACTCCCGAAGTTCCGATGCTGCATAGAGTTTTACCATCTTCAAGTATTCCTGAACCAATTGCTCCACATGCGTTATCCGCACCACCTGCAAAAACCTTTGTATTTTCTGCTAGTCCTGTCTTTTCTGATATTTCAGCTAAAATGTTACCAACAAACTCATGTGACTCTACTAAAGGTGGACATAGCTGAAACTTAACTCCAACTGCCTCACAAATTTCACTGCTCCATTGTTTTTTACTTACATTTAGTAGAAGTGTTCCCGCTGCATCCGAATATTCACTATGCATTTTACCTGTCAATCTGAAGCGTAGATAATCCTTAGGCAATAAGAAAATAGCTGCTTTTTCATAATTGGTTGGTTCATTTTCTTTGACCCACAAAATTTTAGGAAGAGTAAAACCTTCTAAAGCAGGATTTTTTGCAACTTCCACTAGTTGTTTCTCCCCAACTCGTTGATAGATCTCGTGGCATTGCTTGGTTGTACGAACATCGTTCCATAAGATTGCGTTTCGTAAAACCACATGATTTTCATCAAGTAGGACTAACCCATGCATTTGACCAGAAAAGCTAATTCCTTCAATGTTTTCGACCGGTCCCTTAAAGGAATCCACTAGTTCCTTTAAAGCTAGTACGGTTTTTTCCACCCATTCTTCAGGGTTCTGTTCACTATAGCCAGACTTCTCTTGGATTAACGGGTAAGATTTAGATACTTCTGAACAAACTACACCTTGTTGGTTTACTAATAATACTTTTACAGCACTCGTTCCTAAATCAATACCAATTACATATTTCATTTTTATCACCCAATCACGTTTATTAGAGAAAATGTGCTGGAATTGAACCCCCAGCACATTTTCTATCAGGCTATTTATCTAACTGGAGCAACTTGAGCTTCTAATAAATATTGGTTCAAGATTGCCTTTAACCGTTCTTGACGGCCCGATTTATTTGTAATTTCACCTAATGATAAAGCATACTGCTCTAACTTGTGAAAATCTGTTCGTCCTTCCACGATATCAAGCCCAATTCCATTTGTATAGCTTTCATAACGGTCTGCAATAAAATCTTCAAGTACACGATCCTCTAGTAGACGCTGTGCCACTTTTAATCCAATAGCAAAGCTATCCATTCCTGCAATATGTGCATGGAATAAATCCTCAGGTTCAAATGAACCTCTTCTAACTTTTGCATCAAAGTTAAGCCCTCCAGAGCCTAAACCATTATTTAGGAGTATTTCATACATTGCTAATGTAGTAGAGTATAAATCAGTTGGAAACTCATCGGTATCCCATCCAATTAATGTATCCCCCTGGTTAGCATCAACAGATCCTAACATACCATTAATACGGGCTGTTCGTAGCTCATGCTCAAATGTATGGCCAGCAAGTGTTGCATGATTTGCTTCAATATTAAATTTGAAGTAGTCGGTTAAGCCATATTTTTGTAAAAAGGCAAGCCCTGTTGCTACATCAAAATCGTATTGATGCTTTGTTGGTTCTTTTGGCTTTGGTTCAATTAAAAATTGAGCATCAAAACCTATTTCTTTTGCATAATCAACAGCCATATGGAAAAAGCGCGCTAAGTTATCCAACTCTAGCTTCATATCCGTATTCAATAGTGTTTCATAGCCTTCACGCCCTCCCCAGAAAACATAGTTTTCCGCTCCTAATTCTTTTCCAATTTCAAGGCCTTTTTTTACTTTTGCCGCTGCATAAGCAAAAACATCTGCATTTGGTGCTGTTGCAGCCCCATGCAACCAGCGTGGGTTTGTAAAATTATTTGCTGTATTCCAAAGCAATTTTGTTTTGCTAATCTTCATATATTCTTTTATCATTGTAACAATTTCATCTAAGTTCTTATATGTTTCAGCTAACGTCTTTCCTTCGGGTGCAATATCTACATCGTGGAAACAGAAAAACGGAACATTTAGTTTTTCAAAGAACTCAAATGCTGCCTCAACACGTGCTTTTGCTTGGTCCATTCCAGTAAGATGATCCCATGGGCGAAGCATTGTACCTACACCAAATGGATCTGAACCGTCAGCAGTAAAAGTATGCCAATATGCAACGCCAAAACGTAGGATTTCTTCCATTGTTTTTCTGCCAACTTTTTCTTCTGGATTATAATATTTAAAAGCAAATGGATTTTTTGATGATGGGCCTTCGAATTTGATTTTGGGAATATTGTTAAAATAGGACATTGATTTTACCTCCTAATATTTTTTATTAAAATGTAGTTTTATAGACCTTTTTGCATTATGATTATCACTAGTAAGTTCGTTGGTACATTGGACGAACGAAGGGTATTTTACAAAAAATGAAATTGTTCCCTTGCTACCTTCTACGAATTTACAAAAAAGGAGGAAAAAAGTTATGAACAGCATCAGTAGCACCATTTACAGTCTTTTGGAATGGATTACCCGTTTTGCATTCATTCAACTACTATGGATCCTCTTTACGTTAGCTGGTGGTATTATTTTAGGTTTCTTCCCTTCTACAATTGCAATGTTTGCAATTGTTCGTAGCTGGATAAGAGGAAACTCAGATATCCCCATCTTTACATCCTTTGTAAACTTTTATAAAAGTGAGTTTATAAAAAGTAATAAGCTGGGAATAGTGATCATGGTTGTTGTAGCATTTGTTGGACTCGACCTCTATTATATTCAGCAAAATGCCAATACATATTTATCATGGACATCTATCCCATTATTTGCTTTCATGGCATTATTTGTCTTATTCTTATTCTATTTGTTTCCGGCATTTGTTCATTATGACCTTAACAACATCTCGATCTTTAAAAATGCTTTTTTAATTATGCTAATTAACCCAATCAATACCTTTTTTATCGTATTTTCTTTAGCTTCACTCTTTGCAATAATGTGTTTGTTCCCAGCTTTGGCCTTTATTTTTGGTGCAAGCAGTTACGCTTTTATTACAATGTGGTTTTCGTTATATGCCTTTAATAAGGCTCATAAAGCTTAAAATTATAAATTACCTCAACTAAAGAGAGGTGATTTTTTTACTATAAAAATCTATTATCCTTTTACAGCACTTGATGAAATTCCCTCAACAACCTTATTGCTAAAGAAAATAAACGCTAGTAAGATTGGTAATACGCTAATGATCAATGTTGCCCCAATTGCGCCCCAATCGGTCATATATTGCCCAATAAAATTTTGTATTCCGACTGTAAGTGTTTTATATTTATCCGAACTAATAAATGTGTTTACAAATACAAATTCGTTCCAATTGTAAATCATATTAATAATTACCGTCGTAGACATGACAGGCATTGTCATTGGTAAAATAATTTTGAAAAACATCCGATTAATCGAACAACCATCAATTATGGCGGCTTCCTCAATTTCACGAGGTAATGTATAGTAGAAACCTAGCAATATCATGATCGTAATTGGCAGGTTGTAAGCCGTATATGTAATTACAATCGACCAAGGACTATCAATTAGATTTATATTTAGAAACATACTGAATAACGGAATAATAGAAGAGTGAATAGGTATCATTAGTCCGACCATAATCAATCCGAGAACAAGTTTACTAAGCTTCCAATTCATTCGTGTGATTGCAAAAGTAGCCATGCTTGCAATAAGTACAGTAAACAGAATTGCTAGACCCGTAATCCAAACACTATTCCAAAAATATACTCCAATTCCTCCATCCCAAACCTTTACATAATTTTCCCATCTGAACTCTGATGGAAATGCAAACGGCGACCCTGAAAATATTTCACGATTATCCTTTAACGAAAATAAAAACAACCATACAATTGGGAAAACCTGAAAAACCGCTACTATCGCTAAAAATAGATAGAGGAAAAAGGAACCTATGCGCTTCATTCTTCTAGCCTCCTTTAATATTGAATTTCTTCTTTTGTAGCTGTAAGTCTTCGGACAATATATGTTACAACTAGTGTAATTAGCAATAATAGGAATCCAATCGCACTGCCATAACCGAAGTTATTTCCATCAAACGCCAGTTTGTACATATAGGAAGCCATAACCTCGCTAGCACCATTTGGACCTCCACCAGTCATTACATAAATCAAGTCAAAATACTTCAATGACCCAACGATTGCCAAAACAATAGTTACCTTTACAACTCCTGTTATGAGGGGCAATTTAATTTTATATGCTATTTGGAAGGGTGATGCACCATCAATCCTTGCTGCTTCTATGATCGATTCAGGGATGTTTTTCAGAGCTGCGTAGTAAATCAAAATATAAAAACCCGCATACTGCCAAAGTATAGGGATAAAGATTACATATAGAACGATTGAAGTATCAGCCAACCATGCAGGAGGATTTTCAATTCCAATAGCGATAAGAATGTGGTTTAACATACCACTAACTGGGTTATAAATCTTTATCCAAAGCTGGGCAATCGCAACGGATGATAATAGCATTGGTATTAGATAAATTTTTCGTAAAAGGTCGGACCCTTTTACCTTTGAAGCTAAAATAAGTGAAATCGCTAAATAAATTATCAAACTCATTGTTGAAAATATCGCAAGTAAAAATGAATGCCAAGCACTGTCCCAAAATTTACTATCCTGCAAAGCATTAACGTAGTTTTCTAATCCTATAAATGTCATTGCACCGATTCCGTCCCAATCCATTAACCCGTAGTAACCGGTAAGGACTAACGGAACGAAAATAAATACGGCAATTAAGAGAAGTGCAGGAAGAACGTACAATGCGATAATCCATTTGTTGGACATTACCTTATCCATAACATTCAACCCCATATCATCTAAAGTAGAAAAGGACAACCTGAACCATAGGATATGTCCTTTTCTCTTTACTGGAATTTACCTATCTATTAAATTACTGAATTTTCAAACAATTATTCTGCTGCTAACGCTTCTTCATGTTTCTTAGCAAATTCTTCTGGTGTTACTTCCTTGCCAAATATTGCTTGGATCATGTCCAAGTGAACTTGTGCAACTTCTGGGCTCATCTGTACATCAGCAAATAATGTAATATTTGTTGCTGCGTTTAATTCATTTAGTACATCAATATACATTTGAGGAAGTTCAAGAGAATCAGCATCAAGCTTAGTAGCTGGGATTACACCTGCTTTAGTTACTGACTTTTCACCCCATTGTTGAACAAAGAATGAAACAAATTTCTTTGCTTCTTCTTTCACCTTTGAGTCTTCTGAAACGAATAATCCTACACCAGGTCCACCAACGTGACTATTTACATCACCACTACCATCAACTGTTGGGAAGTTAAAGAAACCGATTGAATCCCTAAATTCTTTTGGTACATCTTCATTTGTCGTGTAGTTTGGTAGATCCCAAGAACCAATTAAGTACATTGCTGCCTGACCGTTCATAAACATACTTTTTGCTTCTTCATCAGCTAAACCGTTGAAACCCTTCACAAAAGCATTCATATCAACTAGATTTTGAACCTCTTTTGCTGCTCCAACAAGAGCTGGGTCTTCAAAAGAACCAGATCGATTAATTGCACTTGTTAATACATCCGAGCCACCAATACGATCAGCAAGGTACATATACCATAATGATCCTGTCCAACGGTCTTTATTTCCTAGGGCAATTGGTGCTACACCACTATCATTTAGAGTATCAATTACATTTTTTAATTCTTCATATGTTTTTGGTGCCTCGAGTCCGTATTCTTCAAAAATAGCTTTATTATAGAATGTTATCGCTATATTCAATTCTAATGGAAGCCCATATGTCTTCCCATCGATTGCATATGCTTCTGTTGTACCAGAAACAAATTTATCTTTTAAGTCACCTTCAAGTAAATCATCTAAAGGAGTAAATTTTTTACCATCTACATAAGGTTGTAAGAATCCTGCTGCCCAAGTCATCCCAACGTCTGGAAGTTCGTTTGAAGTTGAAAGTACTTTAAGCTTATCTTTATATTGCTCATTGCTTAATACCTCAAGTTCAACCTTCACCCCAGGATTTTCATCTTCAAAATCAGCGATAATCTCGTTAACAATTGTGTGATGTGTCTTGGAGCTCCCTTCTGGCCACAAGTGCATAAATTTAATTGTTTTTGCGTCACCTGATGCCTTTTCACCATCTGTACCTGAACATCCTGCAATTACTAGCGCAGATAGAAGTAGAGTAAATAACATTGTAATCGCTTTCTTATTTTTCATGCGTAAAACCCCCTTAGATTTTAAAATGGATTTTTATTCCTATTTCTAGGCTTATTGATAGAATATCATGCAAAACATTGTTTGTCTAGTGGATAAACTAAGTGTATAATAAAATTGTTAGAAGTGCTAAACTATATATAACTACTTAAAAGAAAGAGATGAAGGTGAAATGAATTTAAGTAAAACGTGGAACCAGCATGTTGTTAAGCAAGAAAACAAATCACTTGTATTAAAAACGATTCGAGAACTTTCTCCTATCTCTAGAGCAGACATTGCTAATCAAACTGGATTAAACAAAGGTACTGTTTCTTCCCTTGTTAGTGAACTCCTTGATGAACATTTAATTTATGAATCAGGTCCTGGGGAATCAAGTGGAGGAAGAAGACCAGTTATGCTCCTTTTTAATCAGGTAGCTGGTTTTTCAATAGGTATTGATTTAGGCGTAAATTATCTATTAGGGGTATTAACAGATCTTCAAGGAAAGATATATGAAGAGAAAATCGTTAAGTTTAGTCACCTTTCATATGAACAAATTCAACAAAAATTATTTGATACAATTGATGATTTACTATCAAAAACCCCTAAGAGCCCGTATGGAATTATCGGTATTGGCATTGGTGTACCTGGAACAGTAAATAATAGTGGGAAGATTTTATTAGCACCAAATTTAAATTGGAGAAATATTGACTTAAAATCAATTCTTCAAGAAAAGTACAAACTCCCTATTATCATTGAAAATGAAGCAAATGCTGGAGCATATGGTGAGAAGAAATTTGGAGCTGGCAAAGACTTTACAAACCTTGTTTATGTTTCTGTTGGTATCGGGATCGGTGTAGGTCTCATATTAAATAATGAACTTTATAAAGGTAATAATGGATTTTCAGGTGAGTTAGGTCATATGACAATTGAAATTAATGGTGCGAAATGTAGCTGTGGCAACAAAGGATGTTGGGAGCTTTATGCCTCTGAACAAGCATTGATAAAAAATGCTGAGCACGCTGGCCTCCTTCCGGCTGGTGAAGAACTCTCTTTAGAATATTTAAATGAAGTTGCAGAGTCTGGTAATAAGAAAGCCATCGAGCAATTTGAAATTATAGGTGAAAATTTGGCGGTTGGTATTAACAACATAATTAACATCTTTAACCCACAACAAATCATTATAGGTAATCGAATGGCTTCTGCGAAACATTGGTTGACAGAACCACTTGAAAAAAGAATGGTAGATCGCACACTCTGGTTTCAACAAAAAGATTTACAAATTGACTTCTCTGAGCTTTCAACACATTCCGCGGCTTTAGGTGTAGCTGCCTTTGTTGTTGAGAATTTTTTCAACAACGATAGCCAAAACTATTCCGCCGCACTCTAGAAATATTAAATATGAGTCGAGAGGTGTTTTTGTATGACAACTATTCAAAACCCGATTTTATCAGGCTTTAATCCAGACCCTAGTATTTGTCGAGCAGGAGAAGACTACTATATTGCAGTTTCAACTTTTGAATGGTTTCCAGGTGTTGGTATTTACCATTCGAAAGATTTAAAAAATTGGCGCTTAGTATCAAGACCACTTAACCGTTTAAGCCAATTAAATATGTTAGGAAATCCAGATTCTGGTGGAATATGGGCCCCTGCCTTGTCTTACAACGACGGAAAGTTCTGGCTTATATATACAGACGTGAAGGTTACTGAGGGCCAATGGAAGGACTGCCATAATTACCTTGTTACCTGCGATACAATTGATGGAGTTTGGTCCGAACCAAATCGTCTCAACAGCTCCGGATTCGATCCTTCTTTATTTCATGAAGATGATGGAAGAAAATACGTAGTCAACATGCTTTGGGACCACCGAGTTGGAAATCATAATTTTTATGGTATTGTCCTACAGGAGTACAGTGTAGAAGAACAAAAATTGATTGGTAAAGCGGAAGTTATTTTTAAAGGAACGGATATTAAGCTTACTGAGGCACCTCACTTATATAAAATGAACGGTTATTACTATCTATTAACAGCAGAAGGCGGCACAAAGTATGAACATCAAGCAACCATTGCACGCTCAAAAGACTTGTTTGGCCAATATGAAGTACATCCAGAGAATCCACTGATTACTTCATTCCCTTATCCAAGGAATCCATTACAAAAAGCTGGTCATGCTTCAATTGTACATACTCATACTAATGAGTGGTTTCTTGTTCATTTGACCGGTCGCCCATTACCTCGTGGTGAACATGCCTTACTGGATCCAAGAGGATTCTGCCCGCTTGGAAGGGAAACAGCAATTCAACGTTTGGAATGGAAAAATGATTGGCCCTATGTAGCCGGAGGGAACCAACCATCAGTTGAAATTATCGGCCCTGCAATTGAGGAAGTAAAATGGGAAAGAGATTATCCGGAAAAAGATGACTTTTCTTCTAAAACTCTTAATCTTCACTTCCAGTCATTACGTGTTCCATTAGAAGATGATACGTTATCCCTAACAGATAATCCTGGGCATTTACGCTTGTATGGAAAGGAATCGTTAACATCCAAATTTACTCAAGCTTTTATTGCTAGACGCTGGCAGCATTTTAATTTTACAGCAGAAACAAAGGTTGCATTTCATCCCGAAACCTTCCAACAATCTGCTGGGTTAGTCAATTATTATAATACCCAAAATTGGACTTCTCTGCAGATCTCATGGAATGAGGAAAATGGAAGAATACTAGAACTTATGACTTGTGATAACTTCTCATTTGGTGCGCCGCTGCTAGGAGAAGAGATTGTCATTCCAGCTGAGATTGAGTATGTATACTTACGTGTAGAGGTAAATACCCATATTTACCAGTATTCTTATTCTTTTGATGGTAATAACTGGACACTTATCCCGATAAAATTCGAATCATATAAACTATCAGATGATTACATCCAAGGTGGAGGTTTCTTTACAGGTGCATTTGTTGGAATGAAATGTCAGGATACATCTGGGCAAAATAAACCTGCCGATTTCGATTATTTTATTTATAAAGCGATAAGTAAGTAGAACATTTCCTTTGAATCAGTTTCTTTTTAGTTTTATACTTATCAAAAATAAACACCGACCCTCATGATTACAGGTAAGTTTTTGAAAGTTGCTCAGGGTAATAAAGAAGCCTCTGAGCAATTTTTTATTTATATGATTATTGAATTTTATCTCTACTTCTTTTTAATTTCTTTGTATATATGATTAAATTCTTCCTCTGTTACAGCGTGAAACGACAGTTTTTTGTCGGTTGTCCAAAACGATAGGTTGAATTCAGTGGCACCTTCATGAAAATTGCCTTCCAACTTGGTTTCTTTTCCGTTTACGGTAGTAAAGAATTTCACCATCAGCCCATCAGTTATTCCATTCAATCCATATCTGGTTTCCTTTAGTTCTTCACCCGTATCATCCATCAAGAGAAGAGAGCCCGTCAATTCGCCTTGGAGTAAAGCTTCATCGATATTGATGAACAACTGGAACGAGCCGCTCTTATCGAAGTAAAGATATCCGTAAACACTTCGAAGTTCAGAAAAGAAATCTCATACGTTTCTTTTCTTTTTCTTCCGTGTGATAATCTTGTAACGCTTTTACATACCCATTAAGCTCTTCCTGATTAACAGGATTGTATAATACGTTGTCTTTTTCCCCATGCTTTTGTACTGAAAGATGTGGTCCAGAGAACCAAGCGTCAAATGTTATGAGTTCATCTCCAATATTCACCCTAAATACATACCCATTTTCGGTTATTTCTCCAGCCAGTGGGTATTTTTTCTCTTCCATAACCGGTGCTTTCCCGACTTTTTCTATGAATCTCTGTTGGTGAAGTTTCCCCTCCACTTTCCCTCTTCTACTTGTTAGTTCAAACCAATAAACTGTACCATTATTACTGTTCACAAATGCATCAGAGTTGTTCAGCATATCCTTATGGTCTTTCATCTTGGCTGTTGCCCACAATATTGCTACTCCAATCAGCAACATAATAACTCCAGCCACTCCCACATATTTTAACCTCTTCATTTTGTTTCCCCTCCTGGATGGAGTAAAGACAACACTTTTGGATTGACTGTTTCTAGTATTTATTTAACCAACCGCCCAAGTTAGTGAACAACGCCCTTTTTAAATTTACCATAAATATCCATAAATCAAACCTGTAATAAATGAATATCATTGAATCAATTCGCAATTGTTTAAACGTTTTAATTCGTATGGTGCAAATATCAATTAAAATGGCTGTTTTCGCAGAGACTATTGTTTTTTTTGAACGTGTTTACTATTTAGTTTTTACAGATGGGTATATTATTCAGAAACGGCTACTCTTGAATTCATCAAAGCTGGCAGAATACACCCCTGAACTAAATATGTTACCTAGAATTCACCAAACTTTATCAGAAGTCACCACTAAACTGTTACAGAGAGCAACAGAGTTTACCCAAAAGAGCCATTAAAATAAAACAGTCCAAATCATATACGAAATGGACTGTTAATTGGTGCTCTGAAATTTTGTTTTATACTAGAAAACCGAACTAGTTCCCCTAATAAGTCGGTTGTTTTCAAATAGTAAATAATTCGTTCCTTTTTAAGAAACTTACGCTTTCCTTAGTTCATTACCCACTTATCTTTCAAGAATAAAATGCGGCCAATGACGAAGAAAATTATCACACATATGATATTGCTTCCGATAGCAAGTAAGATATGTTGGTAGTTCACAATTCCAAATAGTAATTCTTTTAAGATCGTAAATACATTCATAATCGGAATAATAAAATGGAATGTCGTTAATTCATTTATTCCCACCCCGGTAATGATCATTACTGGGAACATGCTTAGCATCATGACCGGTGAACTATAGCTTTGGGATTCTTTAATTGTTTTCCCCAGAATACTTGTAATCATTAATAATGAAGCATTAAATGCTGCATAAACAATTGACACAAATAAAGCCGTTGCGATAATGATAGTTCCGTTATCTCCAAAAGATACTGCTTTCTTAAGATTTTCCGTTAATAATGTAATTTCCAAAGCCACTACACCTAACGTTACAATTCCAATTACTGAACCAATTGTTGTAATGGTTAACCACTTTGCAAACAACATTGTTGAACGTTTTACAGGCGTCATTAATAAAGCTTCCATTGTTTTCTTCTCTTTTTCTCCCGCAAATAGATCTGCTGCAGAAGGACCTGCACCTACACCAATGGCAATTGCTAAAATAAGCGGAATTAACATAGCCAGTAAATCAACATGCGGATTTTCTTCTGTTATCTCTTTGTACTCAACTGTGAATGGTTGCATTAGAGCAGGATCCATACCACCTTGTTGAAGACGTTGTGTGATTACCGTTTTTTCAAAGCCTGTAAGGGCACTCTCAACCATACTCATTAAAGCTGTTGACTTTGAACTAAATGAATCTCCAATAATGGTTGCTGTTGCTTCTGCACCATTTTGAACCTGACTTATGAATCCAGGTGTTACAACAATGGCTGCTTGTGCATCTCCTTCTTCAAGTGCTGCTTCCGGGTCTGATGATGGGATTAGCTCAATGTTTTCAAATCCTGAAAAAACTTGTTCCATGTCTGCAGCTGCTGTATCTTGCACTGCAAGATTAAAAGTTTCCCCTTCTCCATCTGAGATTAGACTTTCATAGAAGAAGGTCATTCCTGTCATCATAATGATTGGCAATAAAACCGTTAGTAGTAGTGTTCTACGATCTCTGAAACTATCTTTTAATTCTTTAATATAAATTTTACGAAGCATAGTTTTCATTTCCCCTTACCAGTTTGCTCATGAAAATATAATTCAAATCTCTATTTCCTTCTTTTCGATACAAGTCCTCAATATCCCCATGATACACAAGCTCTCCTTTATGCATCATTGCAACCGAATCACAAAGCATCGAAACCTCTTCCATAATGTGACTTGAGAAGATGATGGTTTTGCCTTCTCGTTTTAGCTGATGGACCAGCTGACGAAACACATTTGATGAAGTAATATCTAAGCCTGTAGTTGGTTCATCAAAGAGAATGATTTCCGGGTTATGAATCAATGTTCGTGCAATTGCTACCTTTTGTCTCATCCCTTTTGAGAATCCACCAACCTTTCGATCCAAGTAATCTCTCATTCCAAACATGCGAGCTAAATCGTCAATCCGTACTTTTGTTTCATGCTTACTTAATCCATATAAGGCAGCAAAATACTCAAGATTTTCACGTGCAGTTAGCCGATCATATAACCCTGTCTCTCCACCGAATAAAACTCCGATTCTACTTTTAACCTCTTCAGGATTTTTTTGTGTATCATATCCACCAACATTAACGTTTCCTTCCGTTGGAGTTAATAAAGTTGCTATCGTACGGAGTAGAGTTGTCTTACCAGCCCCGTTCTCCCCTAAAAGTCCAACTACCTGACCCTTTTGGATAGTAAACGATACATGCTTCAATGCTGTAACATACACTTTTTTATCTTTAAATTTCTTTGTAACCTCGTTAATTTGTATCATTTAACTTTCACCTCGTCTGTATTCTTCATGCTCTTATCATACAAAGTTCCTGGAAAGAAGTCTTCAACTATGTCGCGAATATTCCACTTTTTGTCGCGAAAAGGTCAAATTTCGTACTAAAGATGGTAAAATAAGAAAAGATTGCTAATTTGAAAGGTTTATTTCGGATATATTTAAGTATGGACCCTGTCAAAGTGTGTAATTTTTTCATGAGGAACAAGAGGTAGATGGAAGCCAAATCATTCTATTGATTATCAACAATATAGTTTAACAGAGTAAGTATGTGAGGGCGGTTTACATGAGGGTAGGTCTTGTAGATGATCGGTTAATTGATTTAGATAAATTACATGCAATTGTGAGCAGTGTTCCTGGAGTTGATATTGTTTTTTCAACCCTTTCTGCAGAGGAAGCCTACGAGCAAATTAAAAAAGAAGAAATTGACTTGCTTATTGCCGACATTGAGATGCCTAATTTATCCGGTTATGAGCTAGCCGATATTATTCATTCTCACGCTTTAAACATCTCGGTTATTTTTGTTACGGGTAGTAGCGGATTTGCAGTCCATGCATTTGAACTAAATGTTCATGATTACATTATGAAGCCTTATCAAAAGGAACGACTTGTCAAATCAATTGAACGTCTACTCGAAAAAACGAAGTCAGCCGAAATCCATGGAAGATTATATCTAAAACATAAAAATGAAATCCATATCCTCCAGAAGAAGGACATTATTTTTATCGAAAGATCTGGACGTTCAACGACTATCTATACGAAGTCAGGACCTATCAAAACGTACCAGACTCTTAATGAATTAGAGGGTGAACTGAGAGAACGAGATTTTATTCGGTCACACCGTTCGTTCATTATTAATATTCACTATGTGAAAAACTTTTCTTTGTATGCGAAAAACTCATATATTGTTACATTCGAAGGTATCGAGGAACAAGCAATGATTACCAAGGAAAAAGTAGACTTTTTGCAAGAACATTATTTTTAAGGTGGCGTCATTTTTGAAACAAGCACTATTATACTGGGGATTTATTACATTGCTGGGGATTGTTCATCTACATGCATTGTTTTTAACCCTGCCATGGCATATACCAATCTACGGAACTAGTTTATTTGTCGTGGGGGTTACTTATCTTCTTCAAAAGAGGACATTTTTTCGGATCCTTTCGTTAGATGTAAAATGGAACATCCTATTTTTCTTATTGCAACTTACACTTCCTTCTATTTATGTAGCTGTTAAGCCAACCTTACTATACATAATACCTTTGATTTTATTTGTTGGAATTGAATATGCTCGCTTCTCTTTTTCAAACAGACTATTTAATTTAAACGAAGAAATAAAAAAATTCGATGAACAACGTCAACAATTCAATGATACGTTTAGAGTTGTCAGAAGTGAACGTCATGATTTTTTAAAGCATGTTTCTGCCGTACATTTTATGCTGGAAAATGGAAGGAACGAAGAAGCAAAGACTTATTTAGATGAGATTGTGGATGGTTATAAGGAAACAAATCTATCCATTAAAGGTGAACGCGGTGTTGTAGCAGGAGTCTTACATCAAATGTATCGTCGAGCGAAAAAAGCAGGAATAGAGATTGTCTATGATTTTGACTTACCTCTTTCTACCCTACCACTCACAGACAGTAAAATTGTGACTCTACTCGGAAATATCCTTTCCAATAGCATTGATGCTTGTGAGGAATGGCAAAACGAACGAAAACAACAAGCAATGATTACAATTCAGTTTTATAAAAGAAGTGGATTACATATCATACAATGTAAAAATAACTCCTTGCCGATTCCTACAAATATACTAGATAACCTGTTTCAAACATTTGGTCATACTACTAAAGCAAATGGCCATGAAGGACTAGGTACAAAAATAATTCAGGATATTGTTGAGGGACACAGTGGGTTTTTAGATTTTGTTTATAAGGAGCAGGAATTTGCGTTAAAAATCAAAATACCTGCCATTAAATAAGAAAAGCACAATCACCTATGCAGAGGAACGTCAACTAAAAACCGCCATGTCCTGTGTCGAACGTCGACGTCAGCACATCCCTGTGCAAGTCCGACAAGCAAATGTTCTGTTGCAAAAAAGTCGCTCTTTAACTTTTCTTGCAACAGATTATTTGACCTCGACGGGGTAGGCGCTGGAACTAGACATTGAAGAATACTCTGTTCAAAATTTTATACTTTACTATTAAAAAAAGGAGAAACCATCCACTAGGGATAACTTCTCCTTTTTTACTTTTAATTTTTTGCTAATGCTGGTGCCGCCTTTGGTTCAGGTTTCTTTTTATCAACAGAATCCACTGGTTGTCTTGCTCGTTTAATGAAGAAAGCTAAGATAAGAGAAAGTAAAATTAAGAAGGTTGAAATAAAGAACGTATAGTTTATTCCATCAAGCATTGCATTAAGATTAATTTGGATAAGCTGTGCCTCTGTTGGCTGGGCAGCTAACGCTTCTAGTGCAGTTTTAGCGGAAGCTTCCTGCTTTGTTGACATTAGCGTAATTAAAAACGCTGTTCCGATTGCGGCTGAAACCTGATTTAGTGTATTGTTTACTGCTGTACCGTGCGGGTAAAATTGTCTTGGTAACTGATTTAACCCATTCGTTGATACAGGCATGAATACCATTGACATTCCAAACATTCGAACAGCATGTAAAACAACAAGATATGTATAGGTTGTTTCAAACGTTAATTGGCTAAATAAATAAGTTGTAACAGTTGTAATAGTAAGACCTGTAATTGCGAGTATCCGCCCACCGAATTTATCAAATAATCTACCGTTAATTGGAGACATTACAGCGTTTAGGATGGCCCCTGGTAAAAGCATCAACCCTGCATCCATAGGAGAGATTCCACGAATTGTTTGAACATAAATTGGTAGCAGTAAAAATCCTGAAAACATCGCCATATTAACAATCATTGAAATCGCAGAAGACAAAGCGAACATCGGATATTTATATACACCAAAATTAAGCATAGGATTTTCTTGTTTAGATTGTCTTACAATAAACCAGACAAGTGTAACCACACCTACAATGATTGAAAGATAGACATGTGGACTATCCCACCCTTTGCTACCAGCAGAGCTAAATCCGTATAAAAGTCCACCAAAACCTAAACTAGATAGAAGAAGCGAGAAAAAGTCTAATCGTAGGGTAACTTTTTCCTTTTTGTCCTTAAGCATGATAAATCCTAATATAAGGACGATTGCAGCAATTGGAGTAATAAAGTGAAACAGCATTCTCCAGTCATAATGTTCAATAATCCATCCTGATAACGTAGGACCAATTGCAGGAGCAAACATTAAAATAAGGCCAAAGACTCCCATTGCTGTTCCACGTTTTTCTACTGGAAAACTTACTAACATCACGTTCATTAACAGAGGCATCATAATCGCTGATCCAGAAGCCTGTATCATCCGCCCTAATAAAAGAATCGAAAATTCATGGGCCGTACCTGAAAGTATTGTGCCAATTGTAAAAAGTCCCATAGCTACTAAAAATAATCGACGCACCGAATATTTTTGTATTAAATAAGCAGTAGTTGGAATCAAAACACCGTTAACTAGCATAAATCCAGTAGTTAACCATTGCACAGTTGGAGGATCAACTTTTAGCTCGGTCATTATGGCAGGAAGTGCTATATTTAATAAGGTATTATTTAAGAATGATATAAAAGCACCAATCATCAAGACGGTAATTATACCGTATGGCGGACGCCCGGATTTCATGGTTAAGTCCATTGTAGTTCCCCCTATTTAAACAGTCAGTTCATTATTTGTACCAATGTTTCATATAAACCATAAACTATATCTTATACCATGAAACTTTTGAATGCAATTGAAAGTCACCAATATTTGGATAAGTTGGAGCCCAATTAAAAAGACTCCATCTACTTATCATTCAAGGTTAAAACATACTAAGCTGATACTTTTTTGATAAGAATTCAAGTAATTTTATTCCTGCAATACTATTCCCTTTTTCATCAAGAGCAGGACCAAATATACCAATACCAAACTTGCCCGGAACTGCTCCCATTATCCCACCGGAAACCCCACTTTTTGCAGGGATACCGATTTTTATCGCAAATTCACCAGAGGCATTATACATTCCACAAGTTACCATAAAGGTTTTGCAAATCCTCGCTACATCCACAGGCATAATTTGTTTCCCGCTCTGTGGATCAACCCCGTCCATTGCGAAAACAATCCCCATCCTAGCTAAATCTAAACAATTCATTTCAATTGCACATTGTTTTGTGTACAAATCAAGCAACTGTTCAACATCTTCCTTGATAATCCCATGTTGTTTAAGGAAGTAACAAAGGGCACGATTTAAAAATGCTGTTTCAAACTCTGAACGAGCTACATTTTCGCTATATGCAACAGTTGTGTCTCCAGATAAATCCTGTATAAATTTCAATAGCCTTTTAAACCTTTCCTCCACATTTTCTCCTTGAATCATATGTGTTACAACGAGTGCACCGGCATTAATCATAGGGTTTAAGGGTTTTGCTGGAGCCGTAGTTTCAAGTTTTGCAATGGAATTGAAGGGATCTCCAGTAGGTTCCATACCTACACGCTCAAAAACATAGTCCTTTCCTCTGTCCATTAGCACAAGTGCTAGACTAATTACCTTTGAGATACTCTGTAGGGAAATCTTTTTCTCAATATCTCCTGCAGAAAAACAACGCCCATCAGGATAATTAATCGCAATTGACAAATCATTTGGATTTGCTTTACCGAGTTCTGGTATGTAATCGGCAACCTTCCCATATTGCGTAAATTTTTTCGCTTCTTCAACTAATTTTTTTAGCTCAATATCTGATTGACAAGGCATTTTCATCACCTTTAGTAGTATTAACCAAATGGTTTTCTACTATTTATATAAGTATTTGATAATGTTCTATTTCGCTACATAAAAAAAAGATGAGGGCCTCTTCTTCTAAGTGACCTCTCATCTCAACTTCATGACCTATATGGAATAATTTCTGGTATAGCCTTCTAGCAAACTAACTGCCCTATTCACATCTCCAGCTGTAATATCTCCAATAATATGAATCGATTCTCCTGGAATGGTAGACTTTTTAGCCACCTCATTCATTCTATCCTCTGTAATATCCAGTACTCCTAGTTCCGTAAGAGACAGTGGCAAGCCAAACTTACGGTAAAACGGTAGAAGTGATTTCACTTCATTCCATTTATTCTCAAGTACAAGCTGAACAAGTATGCCATAAGCTACCTTGTCACCATGTAATGCTTGATGGGTTTCCTCTAAGCATGTAAGTCCATTGTGTATTGAATGCGCACCTGCAATTCTCCCGTAATGATCACCATATCCGCCGACCATTCCACCCAATATAATAATTGTCTCAGCCACCTTCAGAAAGTCGTCCGTTAAGACGCCCTTTTTGGCTGATTCAATTGCTGCTTCAGCATGTTCGAGTAGCAAGTCTTTACATTGTCTAGCAGTATAATGTGAGATTTGTAATGGTACTGGCTTATTAGGAATCGCAGCCATTTGTACATCTGCCTCATACCATTTTGCTAGTGTATCTCCAATACCTGCAATTAACATTTCTATTGGTGCTTGTAATAATATTCTCGGCTCAAGAAGCACAAGGCTTGCACTAACCGGGTATACATCATATCGAATAAATGAACCTTGCTCATCGTATAACACACTTATAGGTGTCCATGGTGCACAATTTGATGCTAGTGTCGGGATTAATACAGATGGCTTATGTGTCTTGTGACAGACTGCCTTTACAAGGTCGAGTACCTTCCCGCCACCTACTGCAATGACTGCATCAAAGGAACGTGAACTAACTAATGAAGTAAGACTGGTGATTTCCGATAGGGAGCATTCCCCACTATAGGAATAGTCTTCATATCTAATCTCTTTAAAATCCGGTATAAATGGTTTAGCAGCTGCCCATGATTTTACACCATGGACGAAGAGAACCCTTTTGAACCCCCGTTCCTTAAGTTTGTCCTCGAGTTGATTCAAAATACCGTCACTTGCTATATACTCACTTGGTGCTCCATGAACAGAAAAGGTCTCCACTTTTATCACTCGTTTCTATAGAATGATTTTTACTTCATCCATTCCGGCTTTCCAAATCCTTTGAACTCTTCGTCGATAATTTTTTCAAATTCATCTGATTCTACAACTGATTTTAAATCCTTCGCTAGCTGTGAATCTTCATTTGCAGCACTCACTGCAACAACATTTCGATAGGAATCAGCCATATTCTCAAGAGTTAGAGCATCAAGTAGATCCATTTTTGCTGCTAGTGCAAAGTTACCAGGGACTGCAGCCAAATCAGCACTTTCTACAGAACGTGGCAGCTGACCCGCTTCGATTGGTTGGAACTTTAGGTTCTTTTTATTTTCCACAATATCCTTCTCAGAAACCTTTAATGGATCTGCACTTTCATTTATTGTAATAAGACCTGCATCACGTAATGTATTTAAAGCACGAGCTGCATTTGTTGGATCATTTGGAAGCGTAACAGTTGAACCATCCTTCACTTCATCTAATGATTTATATACATTTGAATAAATCCCCATTGGTGCTGTTGGTACGGTTAATAAAGCAGTTAAATCCATATTGTTTTCCTTTTCAAAGTTCTCTAGGTAGATTGTATGTTGAAAAAGGTTTGCATCAATGTCTCCATTATCTAACGCCTTGTTTGGTTGGATATAGTCACTAAATTCTACAAGTTCAACTGTGTAACCCAATTTTTCCAAGCCGGGCTGAATTGCTTTTTTCACCATATCACTGTATGGACCTGCAGTTGCGCCAATCTTAATTTCTTTTGACGCTTCTTTACTTCCTTCTTCACTACCATTTCCGTTGCTTTCGCTACTTCCACAAGCTGTCATAACAGCTACAAGTAATACGAATAAAAAACCTATGATCCATTTTTTCATTATCCATTCTCCTTCTTTCTCTTTATCTTTTATCTACAACTTTGGCGATGTAATCACCAAGTAGTTGGATTACCTGAACTAAAATAATTAAAAGTAAAACTGTTGCGATCATAATTGTATTGTCATAGCGGTAATAGCCAAAGCGTATCGCGAGGTCTCCAATTCCTCCACCGCCAACCGTACCTGCCATAGCCGAAAATCCAATTAAACTAATCAGGGTTAAAGTTACTCCTGAAATAATTCCAGATCTTGCTTCCAATAGTAAAACATCCTTTATAATCATCCAGGGTGTTGCACCAGCAGCAATAGCTGCCTCAATTACCCCTCGATCAATCTCACGTAGAGCTGTCTCCACAATTCGGGCAAAAAACGGAATCGCTGCCACTGACAATGAAACGCTCGCCGCAGTGGGACCAATTGTAGTGCCCACTAGCAAATTCGTTAGCGGAAGCAATGCAACCAGCAAAATAATAAACGGGATTGATCTGATTAAGTTTACAAGAAAGCCTATTGTAGTTTGTAGAACTCGATTTTCCAAAAATAACCCTTTATCTGTCACATATAAGAGAATTCCTACTGGTAAACCAATTAGAATTGCGACAACAAGCGAAATCGTAATCATGTAAATCGTTTGAAAAAAAGCTGTATTAATATCGGGAAGAAGTTCCACGAGATGATTAAAATCAAATCCCATCACGTAACACCTCCACTTGGGCCGCACGTTTCTCAACATATGTAAGTGCCGCCTGAATTTCTTCCTGTTTCCCTTTTAGCTCCATTATGAAAATTCCGAGTGGTAAATCCTGAATATACTCGATTGAACCGTGAAGGAAATTACCTTTTACTTGAAAGGTTTGTAGCATATCTGATATCACACCTTCTCCAGCGACCTGACCTCTAAACGTTACCTTTACAATTGGTCCCTCACATCCATCCAAGATCACATCTGGAATCTCAAAAGAGACGACACTTTCGATAAACTCCTTTGTCAGGTCCGCCTTTGGGCTCGCAAATACATCGTATACAGAGCCCTCTTCAATTACCCTACCTTCCTGCATGATTGCCATTCGATTGCAAATCTCTTTGACGACATTCATCTCATGGGTAATCAAAACGATTGTAATATTGAGTTCCTTATTAATTTTTTTTAATAGATTTAAAATTGACTTAGTTGTCGTTGGATCCAAGGCAGAAGTAGCCTCATCACATAGTAAAACCTTCGGATCATTTGCAAGTGCCCTTGCTATACCGACCCTTTGCTTTTGCCCGCCACTTAGCTGTGAAGGATAAACATCCTTTTTATCAGATAGCCCTACCATCTCAAGTAAGTCTTCCACTCGTTTCTGTACTTGGTTTTTCGGAAGATTCGCAGCTTTTAAAGCAAATGCTATATTTTCATAGACTGTTTTTTGACTAATTAAATAGAAATGCTGAAATATCATTCCAATCTTCAACCGTGCTGCACGGAGTTCCTCACTTTTTAGAGAAGTAAGATCCACTCCATCTACCCGAATGGTACCTAATGTTGGTCTTTCAAGTAGATTTATACAGCGCAGCAAAGAACTCTTGCCTGCTCCTGAATAACCCACAATTCCAAAAATCTCACCCTCATAAACGGTTAATGACACATTATCTACACCCGTTACTGTGCCACTCTTTGTTTTATATATTTTTGAAAGATTTTGAATGTCTATCATAGATATCCCCTTCTCTTCCCCCTGATTACAAGCTCTTTTTCTTTCGATTACACGCAAAAATGCCTCTTTCAAACTGAAAGAGGCATCGAAATACAAAAACGTCTATCTCGACTTATCTTTCAGAATGAAAATCATTCTGCAGGAATTGGCACCTTCCCAATTTGGGGGTTGCCGGACGTCGTAGGGCCTAGTCCCTCGGTCGCTCTGGATAAGTTTGATGTATATGTAATTTTTAATCTATTTAAGATACTACAAAGCTATTTATCTTTTGTCAATCACATAAATTGTTCTTATATTAGTGTTAAACGCTTACATTCCTTTTATATCAAGCAAAAAAATTTTTAAGAGAATTTATAAAACTAGAGTTTGACCCTCTTTTTTAACTCCTTACTCTACTATTCCGAGCATTTATTAGAAGCCTCTTGATGTCAAATACTTTTTAAAATGAGCACTTTCAAAAAATAGGCAAAGAACATATAGTAGCCTGATCCTGTTTATATTATTCTAGGGGTTCAGGCTCTTGTTTTTATTTTCCTTCTAAAAAGTTTTCTAGTAACGTATTGAACTTTTCCCCATGCTCCCAGAACATGAGATGTCCTCCAAGCACTTCAATCTTTGATTGCGGAGTGAGGTTTCGCGTAAACTTTACAGCTGTTTCTGCCCAATGCTCTGCGATAACGGTAAGAGTAGGTACGGCTTCGCTTGCAAGCTTTGCCTCTTGGCGGTAATCAGAGAACATACCAGATGCGAATAAATTTGCTGCAATATAGTATGGTGTGCGTAAGGACTGCTCGACCAACCAGTTTAGCTCCTCCTCCGATAATTCACGCTGAACCATTACATTCTTGGCATATCCAGCAATAAACTCTCTCTGCCCTTTCGAATTTCTCAAATAAGTCGTATATGCTGCAGCAATATCATTCAGTGGCCCCTCTACCCAATCCTCCTCATGATTAGTTGACAATGCCTTCGGTGACATATCTACTAAAACCAATGATTTTACATTTGTTAGCCCACGCTGTTTCAAATATTCCCAAATTGTTAAACACCCAAATGACCAGCCAACAAGGGTCACGTCCTTGAGATTTAATACATCTAACACCTTCGCTAAATCCGTTCCATGTGTAGCATAGTCATTTCCATGAAGTGTTAAGGTGGACCGTCCATGACTTCGTGGATCAATAACAATCACTCGATTCTTCTTCGAAAAATATTCTGCTTGCTCCGAAAACACCTCTGTTGTAAAAGTAAAGCCTGGCATAAAAACAAGTGGGTCGCCTGTACCGATGTCTTGGATAAATAATTCAATCCCTGGGTCAACCTCAATATACCTTCCACCTTTCAAAGACATACAAATCACCCTTTCCTTTTCTTAAACCAAATGCTATGTATCTACTTATGTTTGATATACCTTATTCCTGGATAAGCCCGAAAATACCTTATATGCTAGAGAGAAATAGATTATATTTTCGTTTTTACGAATGGCTATTTGGAATTTGATGTAAATTTCGGGACATACTAACTGCAGAATCTTAAGAGAGGTGTCTAACATGAACATTGATTTTACAACTTTATATGATAAAATGCCTGATTTTCAGAATCATGAGGAAGCCAGAGAGTGGTTTAAAAATGAATTTCAAGACAAATTCTTGCTACGTACACACGATAAAATCGAAGGAAAAATGGTTTATTACTATCACATTGTCAAAGATCCAGAGGTCTATAAGGAATACATGGAGAGCTTCGGTAGAACAGGAGAACATGAAATTACTAATATACAGACCTTTGAAAGCTATTCAACTGTTGAAATCAGTGAAAATGGTGATGTTAGCTTTACACTTTAAGCTTTGTTTTTTGACATAAAGAATGGCGTGTAAACTGTTAGAGTTTAGCACGTCATTTTTTTGTAGAGCATTTGTATCTACACATCAGAAATGTTTCTACTCTCGAAATAATTATGGTAAAATCGGAATATACTAGACTACTCATAAGGGAGAAGCAAAATGAAAGAATATCTAATCGCTTTAAACAAAGATGAGGATACAATTTCAATTGTTAATGTAGAGACAAACGAGATTGAAAAGACGATTAAAACAGATCATAATCCACACGAGGTTATTGTGTCAGCTGATCGAAAAAAAACGTATGTGGCGTGTTCATTAGGCAATACAGTTGATATCGTTGATAATGAAACATTTGAAATTGTTAAAAGGCTGACTCATCCAGACTTTAACTTCCCTCATGGGTTAGGATTAACGAAGGATGGGAAAAAGCTATACTTAGCATCTACATATAGCGAGAAAGTGTTTATCATTAATACGGAAACGGACGAAATCGAAAAAGTCCTATCGACTTTTCAAAAATACTCCCACATGGTGTCCTTCTCACCAGATGGGAAAACAGCTTATATTCCGAATATTGGGAGCCATAACCTCACTGTTATTGATGTGGAAAAAGAGGAAATCGTCAATCATATTCCAGTAGGACCAGGTCCTGAGGGCGTCGCTGTTCATCCAAATGGAGAACATCTTTATGTAGCAAATCAGGATGATAACACCCTATTTGTTTTAGATACGAATAGTTACCAAGTTCTTCACAAACGCCGAGTTGGTAGTGTACCCGTGCGTTTAGTATTTTCACCTGATGGGAAGTATGCACTTATCGCAAATCGGGAATCAAATGATGTATCTGTTATCCAAGTAGAGCATAAAGTAAATGGGTTGGTTCGTCCGTGGGAAATTAAAAGAATCCCAGTAGGAAGATGGGCAGGAGGTATCGTCTTTAATGAAGATGGAAGCCGAGCATATGTTGCAAATAACAAGACGAATGATATATCTATCATAAATATGAAAACCTTAAAAGAAGAAGGTCGCATCGACGTAGGCATACATCCTGATGGAATTGCTTATTTAAAAATATAGAAAGATTAGGGAAAATGGATAACCCCATCTTCCCTTTTTTTGTTCAAATTATTAACGTTCCACCTTGCATTTACTCTACCAGTCAAGGAAATCCTTCAACAAAACTGTTTAGTCACAATCCCCTTTGGTTGCTTCTCTTATACAAAAACCACCATGTCTTCTTTACTTAAAGGCTCACTATAAAGGTAGCCTTGAATCATCACAGCCCATCTGTATAAGGAGAGCCTTCTCACTTGTCGTTTCTACTCCTTCTGCCACTACATTCAGGTTCAGCCCATGAGCTATCTCAAAAATAGATTTTACTAACAGTGATTGTTTTTCATGTTGATCTATATTACGGATAAACTTTCTATCAATTTTGATCTCATCAATGGGAAGTCTCATATTTCTTTTTTTCTGGCTATCGGGACCCCCAAGTTGGGAATCCCCATTTAATTTCATTTAGTTAGAAGCTTCTTTTTATCTAATTTTCCTAAAGGAGTATATGGTAAGCTTTCTACGAAAACAATTTCCTTAGGTACTTGATACCTCGCAATTCTCGGGCGCAACCAACCATATAGCTCTTCTTCATGTAGATATGTATGTTTTACCAGCTGAACAAATGCTTTTAGTCTTTGTCCAAATTCTTCATCCTGTATACCTATCACGGCTACGTCTTCAATGTTGGGGTGACTCAGTAGAACCTCTTCTAGTTCAAATGGATATACATTTATCCCTGCGGAAACAATCATATCATCTGCTCTTCCACATAAAAAATAATATCCGTTTTTATCTTGGTATCCTAAATCGCCTGTCTCTATCCATGACGCACTACGATTTCTCATAGACCATTTATTTTTCATACAAAATTGTCCGATTACACCTTCTTGTACAGGCTTTTTGTTTTTATCAACAAGTTTCACTTGTACTCCATTTATTTTCTTACCAAGTGTTTTTGGTGAATACTTTAAATCCTCTGGTGTTGCAATTATATTTAATCCTGATTCAGAAGTGCCATATAAATTATATAAAACGTCTCCTACTTTACGGAAAACCTCATCAACTAGATTTGGGGTCAGCTCTGCACTGCCTGACGCAATACAAGCTAGAGATGTTAATTCTTCCATGTTATGTTTTAACATCCTACGAATCATCAAAGGAACTACGGTCACAACCTCTACTTGGTGCTCGCAAATCAGCGAACAGGCACTTGTAGCGTCGAACCGTTTCGTTATCACTATTTTTTTCCCTAACGCGATAAACAAGAGCATAAACGCTACACCATAGCCATGAAAAATTGGAGTCGCAATATAACCAGTTTTGTAGTTGAATAGCTTTACCCTTGTAAGTAAAGTTAAAAATGGAGGTAAATAATTAAACAGAGAGGGCTTATGTGCAACCTCCTTTGATTTTCCCGTGGTACCCCCTGTTAGCAGTATCAGTTTTCCCATTGATGTTCTTGGCAGTTTACCTAATTGGTCATCACTTTTACCGCAAAGATGATTGATAGCTGGCAACTCATCATGACAACTAATGATACTCGTCCCTTTATAGTTGGCACGCTCTAGTAAGGATGTAAGCTCAAAATCATAGATTACTAAATTAAATTGTTGGCGTTCAAAGATGTTGCGAAGTTGGTCTTTACTCATTTCAACATTCAATAGATAAATATCTGCTCCGAGCCGGGATACAGCGAAAATCGATTTAACCAAAGAACCGTGGTTTCTGCATAAAAGACCCACCTTTTGCCCTTTCGTTAGTTGGAAACTTTTATGAAGGGCAATCGATAATGCTTCCGCTTGTAAAAACAATTCATAGTAGCTAACTGTTTCATAATCATCAACAAATGCAACTTTATTTCTATATGTCTTGCCTGCAAACCGTAAAAGTGCCATTACATTCACTCCACACGTAAGGAGTGCTGCAACTAGGTTATATAGACTGAAGGGACTTAATAGCTTCATTTTATACATAGCATAGAATAGCTTCCCGAGCTGCAAGATCATTTCCCCCTTTTCTGTATTATACGCGGAACAACTCTTTCAATAAGTCCTCGAAAAAGGAGGGAAGCAGCTTGTCCAAATGGTAACCACCATGGCTTATAAATTTTCTTTTTTGTATACATTGCTTTGCAAATAATTGTTGCCACGTGAACTGGGCTCATAGCCGGCATATGCTGATATGCCTTTGTAGGTAGAATCATAGGTGTTCTTACTAATGGAAGATAGATGGACGACGTCGCTACACCCTTCGCATTTAATTCAAAAGAAGCTGAGCGAAACCACGTATCAAACGCTGTCTTCGATGCCTGATAAGCCGCCCAGCTCGGAAAAGGAAGTAACAACGCATTTATGGTAGAGACGTTAATGACTTGTCCTTGATTTTTTTGTAGTAACGGGATGACTGACAAAAGTAGTTGTACGGGAGCAAAATAATTAATAGCCATTGTCCGTGTAAAATCATGAAATCGATCTAAGGATTGTTCAATTGTCCGATTAATGGATAACCCCGCATTGCTCACAACAATATCCAATCCTTTTGGTAGCTGATGAAGAAAAGACAACAAGCCCTGCATTTCTTCCACATTCCGAAGGTCTACTCGGAACACAGTTACCTTCGCTCCTTGCTTCTCAATTTTAGCCTTCATTGATAGCAACTTTTCTTCTCTTCTAGCTACTAAAATCAAATGGACATTTATGTCAGCAAGTTGAGATGCTATCTGTTCCCCTATGCCTGAGCTTGCGCCGGTAATAAGAATGGTTTTTCCGCCTAAACACGTTCGTAGCTTTCCCTTTTGCAAATGAGTGGGCAAAAATAAAAGTCTTTCGATAAAAGTATATTTCTTCATGGGTATAGTCCTTACTTCAATAATAGTTACTATTGTTACATTCTATGAAAAACCAGAAAAAACCTTTATTAAATCGATTGGGTATCAATTAAAAAAGAACCTTTCATAGAAAGGCCCTTCACTTGCTATTTTAATTATCATCTCTTACGAGTAACGCAACTGCCTCTACGTGCACGGTATGAGGGAATAAATCAACAGGTTGAACAACTTTTAGCGTATAACCAAATGGTTCAAGCTCTTTAATATCAGTTGCAAAAGTATCTGGATTACATGATACATATACTATTCTTTCAGGCTGAGATCGTCCGATTCTTCTCATTACTTTTCCACCTGCACCTGAACGTGGAGGATCAAGAAGTAATAACTCTGGATTTCCAAAGCTCTCTAAGACTTCGTCTATTCCTTTACGCGCGTCTTTCGCCAAGAAATATGTGTTTGAGATTCCGTTATCTTGTGCATTACGTTTTGCAGATTCAATTGAGCTTTCTACAATTTCAATTCCAGCTAGCTTCTCTACTTTGTCAGCAAACGGAAGTGAGAATGTTCCCACACCACAGAAAAGATCAATCATTTTTTCAGTTTTCTTCGGTTTTCCTAATTCAATCGCAATATCCACTAATTTTTGAGCTTGAGTTGGGTTCGTTTGGAAGAATGTATCGAACCATACACGGAATCGATATCCGCTCATTTCATCATAGATAAAATCTCTTCCTGCTAGAAGATGAGTTTTCTCTGATTGAGTACGGTCTGCCCAATCTGTATTCTCAAGCCATAATAACGCCTTAACTTCTGGGAATTTTTGTTCAATTCGCTTTACTAAATCGTCAGCTGCTTGTTTAAGGTTACCTTCTGGCCCCTCTGTTGCAAAAAGAGCGAGCATCATTTCGCCAGTAGCAAATGATTGTCTAACCATTAAATGACGAAGTAATCCTTCGTGTAAGTCCTTATTGTAGCCACTTAATTTGTGAGCCTTTGCCCATTCTGCTACTTCCATAGCACCTTCGACCATTTTTTCACTTGCAATTAAACATGACTCGAGAGAAATGATCTTACGGAAGTTTCCTTGTTCATGTAAGCCAAGTGAACCATCTGGAGAAAAAGTGAACTCCATTTTATTACGATAATGCCACGGGTTGTCCATGCCGATTGTATCTAATACAAGATTAGGATCAAAACCTTGCGCTTCAACAGTGTGTTTTACATAAGCCGTCTTGTGCTTAAGCTGACCACTGTAATCCCAATGCTGCCACACACAGCCACCACATAGCTCGAAATGTGGACAAGGAGGTGCTATTCTTTCTTGATGCGCCTCAATAATTTCTGCTGGCTTCGTCTTTCTTCTTTTACGGTCTGGCTGATCGACAATAACACGTACCTTTTCACCTGGTAAGGTTTGTGGGATTGTAAGCTTAAGCTTTTTCTTATTTCCTAATTCATTTTCTCGCCAAGCTGCTGCTTGTCCTGAACCTTTTTCATCCAAATGTTCGACTTCTACTAAAAATGTTTCTTCTTTTGAAACCGTCAATTTTTATTCCTCCTAACGAAAAACTATTCATACTTTATAAGAAATGGGCAAGCGCCTTGGAAGAGGAACGTCAACTAAGATCCGCCACGTCCTTTGGCGAACGTTGACGTCAGCACTTCCTGTGCAAGTCCGACAAGCATATGTTCTGTGGTTTAAAAGTCTCTCTTTGACTTTTCTTGCCACAGGTGATTTGACCTCGAGGGGCTAGGCGCTGGAGCCAGACATTGAAAAATATGTTCAACATTTTATTCTATTCTATCCTCTAAAATGAACGCATTCGTATCATCTGATTTTCACTAATAACCAATTTTACAGCATACTTACCTAGTATAAAAGACAAATGAACAATTTGGAATGAATTAATGCTTAGTAGATATTAACACATTTTCCTTAAAGCTGCCTCTTAACGCTTCTCTTAAGTTGGGTGGGCGTCTATCACAAGTTTCGCCAAAGAACATATATTGTAGTAATTCATACAAGATGTTACGGAGGAAATATCCATGATTTATGTTGTGAAGCCTGGTGATACCCTTTATATACTTGCCCAAAGATTTCGTACAACAATCAATCTGTTTTTAATGTTTAACCCTGAGATTACAAACCCTGCTTTGATTTTTCCTGGTCAGATTTTAAACCTACCTCCTACAGGACATTCCTTCAGACTATGTCCCGTTTTGCGTCAAGGGGATCGTGGACCTGCAGTTAGTAGAATTCAATTTCTTTTACGTCAGCAGGGACTTTACACCGGAGCAATTGACGGGATCTATGGGCCACTTACACAAAGGGCTCTTGTTGCATGGCAGCAAAGCGTGAAGGAGATTAATGTAACTGGAATTGTAGATGAGGAAACATGGGTGTCTTTAGGTTTTGAATGTAACGAACGGCCAGAGATTGTCCAGTACATCGTCCGGCCAGGAAGTAATTTATTTAGTATCGCAATCTGGTTTGGGATAACAGTTGAAAGCATCTTACAAGTGAACCCACAAATCACTAACCCTAATCTGGTTTATGCGGGTCAAATTATCAACATTCCGGCATCCCAATAAAAAACAAATCCAGTTGTGGTTACCCACACCTTATGATGTGTTATACCATAAATATAGAGTAAGATTCTACATCTTTGAAGAAGAAGGTTGTGATGTGAAGAATGTTAATCTTTCAGAATTTGCAGGAGAACAATATGTCATTCGAGCAGGTCTTTAAGCATATAACGAAGTTCATGCAGACACAACCTTGTGGTAATTTTCGCTTAATGATTGGAACAGACTCTCAAGTTCATAACAAGCAAACCGTTTTTATTACAGGAATTGTGATACAAAACGAAGGTAAAGGTGTTTGGGCATGTATCAGAAAATTGGTAATCCCAAGAAGAATGATACATTTGCATGAACGGATTTCCTATGAATTAACGTTATCTGAGGAAATCGTTTCATTATTTACCAACGACCGAAAAAACCAGCTAATCGATATCGTTCTCCCCTTTATTTATCAAGGTGCCTCTTTTACGATAGAAGGTCATATCGATATCGGAGCTGGCAATAGGAACAAAACTCGTGAATTTGTTAAAGAAATGATAACGAGAATGGAGGCCTTTGGTGTAAAAGCAAAAATCAAACCTAATGCATTTGTGGCTTCCTGCTATGCAAACCGTTATACAAAATAAGAAAACACTTATTGTTGTGTGTATATCTCCTTCTCAAAAGATGTACCATTACTATATGTTACTTTTAATTCGAGCATTGAAAAATCCTCTTTGGATGATTTAATAAAACTGATAAAATGATCCCGAACTTGCCCCTCTGGGTCCCCATGTAAATTCCCCGATCTAAGCTTCTCCTCGGCAACCACTTTTTCATTTTTATATTTGAGGAGGTAAGCTTCTTTTATAAAAACATCGCTCACATTACCATGCTCCATAATTGAAATCGTGAATTCCTCGTTGTTGAGATGAATATTTGTTTCTAAAATCCCATAATACATAGTTCCCATATTTTCAAGATGAGCCGTAGTGGCTTCGCTACTTTTCACAAGTTCATCATGAGAAACTGTAACATAATACCAAACCAGATCGTCAGCCATTTTCTCCTCTCCATGCTCTTCCATTACTGGTTCAGAATTGCGACTGCTAACGATTGTGGTATGAACGAACCATTCTGGCTCTAATTGAACCTTTACAGGTACATGCACTTCAAACAAGCCGTTTCCTTTTTCTTCAGCCGGAATGGACGTATACTTTTGAGATTCCTCCATTTTGTAGTGAAAAATAACCTCAGAACCTTTTTGTAGCTCCTTTACTTGCCATTCAAAACGTAAATTTGCCGTACCTTTTTCTATATCCTGTTTTTCAACATTCATTTGCACAGTACTAATCCAGCTCTGTTCTCTCTTATATTCATCTAAAATGTTGTTAATATTGGCCGTTTGATGACTCATGTTATTCGTAAGATCCATTTGAAGATTGGAAATGTTATAGACACTATTTTCTATGTCCTTCATTTTGGATAAAAGATAAAAGTTTGTAACCAAACTGACTATTAATGCTGTAACTACAAATACACTTACATACTTCATAATGCTCCCCTTTTGCCTTTTAAAGAAAGGCTGCGTTTATTTTTAAGTCTGTGCTGAGTTGACGCGTATCTAACCAGAAAATGAACGAATGAATCAACTATCATACTATTAATAATACGGCTTTTTAGGCTGATATGTTTCATAACTTTCAAAATAGTTTTATTAAAGATTCTTAGAACGTGGTAGAATAATTGGACAAACTACTTAAAGGTTGTGAGACAATTGAAACGGATGCTTGCTATTAGTGATATTCATGGGGATATAGAAAAATTCGAGCGACTATTAGATCTTGTCGAATACGACAAAGAACAAGATCAATTGCTTTTATTAGGTGATTATGTTGATCGTGGCCCACATTCGAGAGCCGTTTTAAATAAGGTATTTGAACTAAAAAATGAAGGAGCAATTGCTTTACTAGGCAATCACGATAAGATGATGATTGACGCATTCCAGGGTGAACCAATGAACCTGAAAAGATGGTTTTATAATGGTGGCATTAAAACCCTTCAAAACTACGGTTATGAAATTGAAAAGGATGATGCTAAGTATTGGTATGAGACTAGTGAATTTCCCGAGCCGCTTCAAATGAACGAGGAAATTCGTAAGCATATTGATATGTTAAAAGAGCTCCCATACTACTATGAAACAGACTCTCACATATTTGTACATGCAGGAGTTCATCCAGAAACACCATTACAATCAACGGATCCGTATACATTAGTATGGATACGAGAGGAATTCCACAAGAGATACTCTGGAAAAAAGACAGTTGTATTTGGGCATACACCGGTTAATTATTTACACAATAGCAACGAAATGTATTTTGGAGAAAATAATATCATCGGAATAGATGGTGGTTGTGCGTATGGTGGAAGATTGTATTGCTTAGATGTTGGTAAATCACAGATTTTTTATGTTTGAATAATGTGTCTTCGAGCGATTTTTAAGGAGATAACGGACAAAGGTGATTACAAATTTTGGTTATAATCTAGGAAACCAAATGGTATAATAATTCAGAATAAAAGAATTCATAAGGGGGCTTTACATATGTTAAAAAAGTTTGCTTCAGATGCTTTAGGTTTATCGGATATCGGAAAGATTATTGGTCCTGAGGATTTTGACAAAACAGATGCAGATGATTACATCCGCCATGAAGATAATGAGAAAATTTACTTTTTAATTAAAACGAAAGCAGATGAATATTGCTTTACAAATATTGCTTTTATTCATGTAGATGGAGCGAATGCGGTTTCTTCCAAGCGCGTATTAAAACGGTATCCATACTCACAATATCAAATTTCAAACGTCCTACTTGAAACTGCTGGTAGAGTTGATTTAGATATAGAAATTAAATTTACATTAGGTAACCAAACGTACAATATTGATGTCGATAAAAAACAGATTGATAAGTTAAACGATCTATACAAAGCACTTGTTTACATATCAGAAGTGGTTCATGAAAACAGCATAAAATATGACACAGCAGTCAAAAGCTTAGAAAAAGCAGTTGCTATCTTACAAAACTCAAGACCCTCCGAAGTGCAACTTGCTGACCAATACAAGCAACTAACCGAATTCGGCTTCTCTTGGCTAAGCTCTGCCCGCGAACAATACCACGAAAAAGACTTCGGCGCTGTCTTCGAAAAGTACATTAATAATTAGTCCAGATGTGTACCAGTGTACCAGGGGTGTACCAGGGGGACGGTTCTCCTGGACCATATTTTGATGATGATCCACGGGGACGGTTCTCCTGGATCATTTTTTTGTCATTACTCGTCTTAAATCAGGGAAGGATCATTGTTTAAAGTTTCTAGTAATCTATCTTTTCCATAATCTCGAAGTTTCAGCTGGAAATAATGGGCACTTTTGTCACAGATGATCTATTAACTTGACCTAATCCATTCCTCGAATTCTAAGACAATCTTTAACCTCAACAAATTAACATTATAACATGATCTATGAAATATTATTTTAGTTTTATCTGTACAATTTACAAAATAAAAATTAAATCTTACGTTTGATTGGCCTTTCAACCCATTTTCTACAGGACTTCTAGATTTCAACCAAACGTTTGATTAACAGCAAATATTCGATGCAAAAGCTTCTGTTATAGTCATTTTTTTGCTAATTAGCTGTACTTTTACGTCATTTATGTACCAGAAGAACCGTCCCTCTGGTCCTTTATTTATACTTCTTTGAATATATGAACTCTGTAATTGGAAGTGTAATAAATGTAAGTCCCACCATGATCAACAAAGGATAGTTTTGGATATCGTTCAAATTTGTAACACCTTCAGAAATGAACAGAATTAAACCTGCCAAAATCATTAATACAAAATACCCTATTTTAGCACTTTGGGTTTCAATATGCCTATCTAATTCGTCTTTTTCTCCACCCCCTTCATGATGACCCCAATTGAGCCAGTTAAAAAAGTAAGATAAAGCTATAAAACTAAAGAATATTGCTCCTCCATCAATTGTTTCAAATCTCACATATTTGTATATGGCCATCCCTGCTAATATGGAAAATACACCAAAGGCTAAGACAGCAATTACCTTTCTAGACTTATTCATTCTTTTTTCCTCCATTCACTTTGGGAATAAACAAATCCTCCATCGTAACTCCTAAATTTCTTGCGATATCAAACGCTAATTGTAAACTCGGGTCATACTTGTTATTCTCAATTGCGTTTATCGTCTGCCTACTAACATTACATAATTCCGCTAATTTCCCTTGTGAAAGACTTTTACTTTCCCTGTACTCCCTAATTTTATTATTCATTCATTTGCCTCCACACACTTCTGGGGTGTAAAAAACCTTTTACACCTATATGATAAAATATGGAAAAGGATGTGTCAAACATATTTGACACATCCTTTTCCTAACAAACTTTTCTATCAGGTTGAAAAAGCAGGTTCTTATCTTTTCATTTTAGGGCCAGAAGAACCGTCCCCCTGGTCTACATATACTCTTTCCCGACGCATTTCTTTTATAGAAATGACTCCTATCAATCCAATACCGGAAAATATAACTGGAGTGATGAATCCATAGAAATATCCGTTGCCAATATGATCTAATACCATTCCAAAAATGCTTGGTAGCAATACAGCACTAAAAAATCCACCTGTATTCGCAAAACCAGAGACAACGCCCGCTTCTTTCATTGAAAAAGATTGACGAACGAGTGCAAAGGTTAAGGCACTTGCTCCGTATCCAAAACCAATAATAAAGAACAGAATAAACAACAAGAAAAGTGGTGGTCCCTCACTAAATAATAAAAAGGAAGCCCAACTCAATAAAACAATGATATGAACAACAACATAAGGACGTTTAATTGTTTCCAGCCGACTTGAAATCCAACTGGTTAGAGGAGCACCGAAAAGTGCACCAATAAGACCAATCATAATAAGTTGACTGGCATCTGTTCGTGTCATTCCATACACATTCATCCCATAGGGCACAGCCCACGAACCGATAAATCCAGCATAAGCTCCTACAACACCAAAGTGACAAAGGAATAAAGCCCATGCCTGCCGATTTGAAAATATTCTTCGAAGTAAAACCCACGTTTTTTCACGATGTGTCTCATTTTTTACAGAGTCAAATTTGTAAAAAAAGAGCTGTGATGGTTTTCTTATGAGGACAAAGTAAAGAAGTATTCCGCATAGACATAAAAGTAGTCCAGCTGAAAAAAATGCGCCCCTCCAACCAAGTAAGTCAATCCACACCGAGAAAGGGACAGTTGCCAAAAGGAATCCGAGACTACCAGTCATACCAGCAAGACCAATTAACCGAACAAATTCTTTTCCTTTAAACCATTGCCCCAAAATTAACACCATATTGACCCAGATGGTTGCGTCTCCCGTCCCCGTAAGAATTCTAGAAAAAAACAAGACAAATTCATGTGTACCAAGACTATAAATGATTGTACCCATACCAGTAAGTATTGCTCCTATAATGAGAAAAAAATTAGGTCCATAACGATCAGCCATAATCCCCATCGGTATTTGCAAACCAGTGTAGACAAAAAATTGAATACCTGTTAGTAACCCAACCGTTGATGCCGTTACATTAAACCCCGTCATCACTTGTTCTGTAATCAATCCCGGAGCTGTTCGTTGGCTAGCCATTAATAAATAAGTAACCAAAACAGAAGCGAATACAACCCACCTAAATTTACTATTTTTTTTATCCAATGATTTCTACCCCTGTTAGCTTTTACTCTTATATATATGGATTTTTTATAAAGGTAGAAACGAAGTTTAGAAACAATCGGACGCATTTAATTCTTGATTCCGGTAACAACCTTACTTGTTGCCGTCATTTAGTAACAAAAGACCGGAAAGTATGTATTTTGGTGAGTTTATAGACCTATAACATGGATGGTATTTTAAACCTCTAAACAGTCATTCGCCAATTTGATAAAGCTAACCAGTTTTCTTTTTCTTTATAATCTGGCATTATTTTTCCAACAAGACGCCAGAAAGAGCGGTCGTGATTAAGGTGGACCATGTGACACATTTCGTGAACGACTACGTAGTCAATGACGTCACGGGGCGCCATTGCAAGCCTCCAATTAAATGTTAATTGGAGTTTTGAATCACAGGTTCCCCATGTACTCTTACTATCAGAAATACGTATCGAACGAGGTTTTGTTTTAAAGTGGCCTTGATAGGTAGAAATACTCTTTTCGACTAAAGCCTTCGTTTGCTGGTAGTAAAATCGTTTCAATGATTGTTTTATTTTTTCGTCCTCGAGCTGCTTCACATAAATATATAGCTTTTCTCTCTCAAACAAGACATGGTTTTGCGTTATATTACGATCTGGGATAATTTCAATGGGATAGGTATTACCCAAATAAAGAAAGTCCTCATCATTCTCATAGACCTTTTCTTGTGGGCCATGCATCTTATCCTTCATTTCTTTTACTTTTTGCTGAATCTGATTCCAATTTTCCTCAAGTACTTGATGTACTCTTGCATCTGGTGTATTTTTCGGAGCCTGGACTTCAATACTCCCATAGCTATCTATCGAAATTCCTATAGAGGTTCTGTTTTTATATTTTACTTCAAAACGTATTGTCTCACCTGAATAAGTATGTATCATGTTATCCCCTATATTTGATAGCTAGTCCTTTTAAAAAGTTTCTGGCGAAATTATCTCCACATTCTTTATAGTTCTTATGTCCTTCTTTTCGTAATAAAGCCCCTAGTTCTCCTTTAGTTACCCTTAATCCTACATTATCAAAAATATCTAGCATATCCTCAGTCGTTAAAGCCAGTGCGATTTTGACCTTCTTTAAAAGGAGATTATTCATGTTTCCACTAGTCTTTAAGGAAGGTTCCGGTAAATTAGGCTGTCCAGGTTTCGGCTCTTGTTTCCCTCTTTTGTAAATAATAAAGCCATTTAAAAATGAGTCTAACATACTATGAGTACACTTTATTTGTTCTTCATTCTCATATTCATCATCATCGTATGTCTTTGTGAGAATTTTTACAACCTCCGGTACTGATACCCCCACGCCACCAAGTTTAAATATCTCTACCATTTCTTTATTTTTTATTTCCAATGCATATCTCAATCTGATTAAAATATCGTTATTATCCATAATTTGACCTCCCTTTTTTCAAATATTAGTACCTGTCACTTAAAACAACAGGTGCCTAATTCAATCTATCTTAATTCAATCTTTTCGACACTTCTACATGGCTTGAGTAGTGATTGCAGTATATTCTCGATGTTGAGTACTTACCTTTCAAGTTTTCCACCTTAATGTTTTTACCCTATTTCTAGCAGATAGACTGTTGCAATAATCAATTGATTTTACCATCCTGCTCCGTTGTGCGTAACTGTTTTTTCATCATAGAGGGACCAGGGCACACTCTATTCCCCTCTGTAAAAATTGTGAGTGCACCTCACATGTGTTGTATTGACAAATCAAAATGCATGGCTTTTTATAAATAAGGAAGGACTTCCGTTCTGAAGTCTGCATAGTTATTGATGTGAAAATCAGCTTCAATATCCGCATTATCAAAGGCAACTGTTTTGATTCCTAATTCTCTAGCTGGAATTAAGTCAAGCTCGCGGTCGCCGATCACTAAATCAATTGGATAATCCTTTATCACATGTTGATAAGACGCTGCATGTGGCTTTCGGGCAAAGCCTTCTTCCTCGACCGAAACAACCACCTTAAAGTAATGCAATAACTTAAATTTATCCAGAAGAAATAGGGTTGATTCCTTATCGCGATGCGTAACGATAAAATTGTCATCAGCCACTTGTAAAACCGTTTCTAAATGCTCAAATGGCTGACTGTCAAAGGAATACTGATTATATAATTTTATGTATTCCTCGCGCTTGCTTTCAGCAATTCCATAATGCCCAAAGGCCACTTTCGAGTTGACCTTGAGCCACTTCAGTACTTCGTTTGGATCCAAATCCTTGCCGCTTAAATGGATAAAGCCTTTGACAAGAGCTGGATAAGTGTTAAACAACGTACCGTCAAAATCCCATAGAATATTCATGTAAATCCCTCTTTTCCTCTACGTAATGCTTACCATAATTAAAATGATACTCCTGAAACAACAAACGTATAAAGCAAAAATTGGCTGGACTGAGTCTAGTTCAATGCCATATTCGTGCCCAGCCCTATTATCTGCTTAACATAAAACCCTAACTTGTAGGAGTTACATATTTCTACTGTCCCCCGTATCATTTTTTTGCTCAAAGTTATCAAGCAATCCACGCACTTCATCTGTTGACTTTGAACTCATCAATTGATTTCTTAACTCACTCGCCCCTCGAAATCCCTTGACATAAATCTTAAAAAAGCGACGAAGTTGTCCCAAAGAACGTGTTTGTAAATGTGAATACTTGTCAAAAAGATCGAGATGCAATCTTAGAAGATCAAGCAATTCCTTACTGCCATGATCTTTTGGTTCTTTTTCAAAGGCAAACGGGTTTTTAAAAATACCGCGCCCAATCATAATCCCATCAACACCAAATTGATGAACAAGCTTCATGCCAGTTTGATGGTCAGGAATATCCCCATTAATTGTTAAAAGTGTATCTGGTGCCACCTCGTCACGAAGTTTTTTGATTTCAGGAATCAACTCCCAATGAGCATCGACTTTGCTCATTTCCTCTCTTGTACGCAGATGAATGGATAAATTAACAATGTCTTGCTTCAAGATGTGTGTTAGCCAGTCGCGCCATTCATCTACTTCAGTGTAACCAAGCCTTGTCTTCACACTTACAGGCAATCCCCCTGCTTTTGCTGCTTGTATTATTTCAGCTGCAACCTTCGGACGACGGATGAGACCGCATCCCTTCCCATCCTCTACCACATTATCTACAGGACAGCCCATATTGATATCCACACCACTAAATCCTTGTTCCGCCATAGCAATACTCATTTGGCGAAAGTATTCAGGCTTATCGCCCCATATATGTGCTACAATTGGTTGTTCATCTTCTGTAAAAGTTAAACGCCCACGCACACTTTCATGACCATCTGGCTGACAAAAACTTTCCGTATTTGTAAACTCTGTAAAAAACACATCTGGTCTGGCAGCTGCACTTACTACATGGCGAAAAACAACATCTGTTACATCTTCCATTGGTGCAAGTATAAAAAACGGTCTTGGTAAATCACGCCAAAAATTATCGGTCATATTCAAACTCAGATCCTCTCTTTATGGTATAGAAGGTAAGCACTTGTCCTAAAATTCAAAAGCAATGATGCTAATAAAAAACGCAAAATGTTACACTGTTTAACGTTTGAACAGGAAAAGACCCAGAAATCGGAAATTTGTTTATTAAAGAAATCGGGTCTGAATGAGATATTATTTTTCACCTGAGGAGTTTATCATTCGGTTATACTTTTTTAAAATCAATTGCGCGGGCATTACACATGGTTTGAGAGGACAGAACGATGTCTTTCGAGCCATCTATTCACGGTATTTTTTGCACTATTTGTAGGTGGAAACATATCAATCGGTGTTTCTGAAATGATACCAATTAAACCTATTACTAATCAATCAAATTACTTAGATACTACAATTTAAGATCTAACCCTAACCTAAGAATGGTTAGGGTTTTCTATTTACTTGCTTCTTGTATACTTTTCTCTTAACCCCACTATCTTATAACCAACTTCGCAATAGCCTCAACATGTGTTGAGACGTTGAAAAGGATATATTTTTAATAAATAAATTTATTTCCTCTTAACTCCTCTTCATTAAATAAATCCTTAATATTGATTAATGTGTTGTTTTTACGCTCTTGTTTATACTTTAATTTTTCAAGTTCATTAATAGAACCATATATTTCAGAAAGCATGTTTTTACACTCACGTAATACCGAAGCTATTTCTTCTTGATTTAAAATAACATACAGGTTAAGTTCTGCTATACAATTATGGGCTATCAAATTTCTATTAGCCTGATACTGTGAATAACTTTTAAAAATTTTCCTTATTCTATTCTTGTTTCTCTTTTTAAAATTTCTTCTACTGTATTTAAACTCATCAACATTTAGCGCAACATGTTCATCATATTGATTTTTAAATCCGTCAATAAAATGCTTACTACTCTTCAATAATTCAAGAACATGTAAACTAAAGCCATTACTTTTATAAATTATCTGTTCATAATCAAAAATGAATTGGTTATAATCCTTCTTCTTTATTTTAGACTTAAAACCATATTTTAAAATAAATTCTTCTACTTCTTGTTCCAGAACATTGCAATGATCGAAGAACCGTTGTTCAAATCCCTCGAATTCTAAAATAGTCTCTTTTAATTCTATTATCCGCTTATTCCCACGCCAAATCATGTTATCATCTCCTAAGGATTTTTCATGATTATAGCATTGGAATTTAAACGAGGACTACTACTCAAAAAAACTCCATTTTTCCAACTAAAAGTTATCAAAATTATTTCCATTAAGAATCTTTAAATAAATATTATTTGCTACAATTGATTTAATATCTTCTTTTAAATAAATTGTTTCTAAAAGAACGTTTTCATCTTTAGTATCACAATACTCAACGATTTTATCATCATGTATTTCTATTAAAGATACTAAGTTTTCTATTTCTTTATACACTTTTTCCTTGCTAAACATTAATATTTGAAATAATGGCTCGGACTCCTTACTCCTTAAAGTTTCTATAGATTCTTTAACTTTGATTTCAAGTTCTGAATATATCTTAAGAATTTCTTTTTCATTTTCCTTAAAGACATAGTTCATACGTTCTTTAAAGATGTCTTTGAGTCTTTGATAAACTACATTTAATATTACTGGCAGGAACTCCTTGTGTAACCTTAAAAGTCCTATCACAAGTGTGGTAGGGTATCGGTTATACTTTTTTTGTAGCTCTCCCATTGAATTCATCTCTTCTTTCATTTTATCGTAATATTTATTACTTGATGTTGTAAAAGGAGTTAGGCTAGCATACCATAAATTATTAATGGTTCGAAATACTACCTCATCCTCAATTCCCTCATTAAATTTATTTAACCTGTTTATAGCATTTGCAATAAGTATTGGACTGAACTCTTTTTCTATAAAATAATACAAAATATTTTTATGATCTTCATCCCTACAACTTTCTATTAAACTACTTATAAACTCTATATATTCAAAGCAATCAACTTTACTAAAATTCATACCAAACAACTTTGCCACTATTTTATTTTTTTGTGTGTAGTTGCAAATAATATAACTATAAAGGTAGGATTGAAATTCTGAAATCGAATATTTTCCATTATTTTGTTCCAAATTAAACATACTTTCTATTCCCTCTCTAGGGAACATGCTCCTGTAATGAGTTAACCTTTCCCATAATGGCACCATTATTTTTATTTTATCTTGTCCACACATATCGTTATCAAAATACAAATAACTATATTTTTTTATATACGGTTTTACTTTGTTCTTTGTTATATTTCTAAAGTCACTATCACTTAAATCATTCACAGTTTTCTTCAAAAAATCAGAAAGAGATAATTTCTCAAAATTTATTCTATAATCCTCTTGTAGAAATTCTGAGTAAATTTCAAATGTAATATGTTTAATAATTTCATCTTTAGTAATGCCATACTTGTTATATAAATTTTCATTAAATCCATTATACGTATCGCTTATGTATAATAATTCAATTCCCATTTTATCTGGATTTTTATAAATTTCATTTACAATCATTTGATATGTTTCTTCAATAATTTCAAAAATAGACTTATTATTTTCCATTTTTAAACCTCTCAACAAAGTTTTATAATTGATTACCCATTCAACATTGAAGCTAACTTGATCAACTGAAAACTAGAATTATTATTAATGATACATAATTTATTTAAAAGTTTCGAATTTTTATTGTACAGCTATAAATCAACTAACCAGATGAAAATGACAAAACATTATTCAACCTAATGTTTTGTCAATTACCAACATAACTTTTGTTTTTGGAGTTATCTATAGGTTAGTTTCTTCCTCCTCCACCCTCATCCCATTCTTCAATACAAAAACAAAATGCGTTGGTGAGAGAATTTCTACTTTCTCTACCAACGCATTGAATATGCCATCATCAAATTGTTCAAGTAACCCTTCTTTTTGTTTGAATACATTCATGATTTCTTGTACTCGTTTTTTATATTGCTCCTTCGATTCCTGACTGATTTCGATTTCATGTTTTTGCTCACGAAGTTGTTCTAACTGGTCACCAATTCTTACTTGTTCCTCTTGGTATATTTCTGCATCCATTTCGCCTTTTAGATTTAGTTGGACAAGCCCTTTATACTCCTGTTTCAGCTCTTCAATTTTCTTATCAATCTTTTGAATTTTAGTTTTATCTGCATTTTTCAATAATACCTTCTCAATATTCCGATTCATCGTTTGGACAAATTGATCCTTATCCTCTTTCATTCGATTAAATGCTCGGACAAAGGCTTCCATCAAAACTGTATCGTCCACTGCTTTGGCATCACATCCTTGTTTTCCTGCAGCTATATATGTTTTGCATTGCCATACAACTTTTCTAGAGATATTGTTACTATTCCAAATTCTGCGTTTTAATGTATTTCCACAACACATACAAACTAATTTTCCACTGAACGGATATTTACTTGAATAGCGATGTGCATTTTCTTCTTTATACCCTTTCAATTCGGCTCTCCGTTTCTTTTCTTTTTGCACTTGTTCAAACACTTCTTTTGGGATAATCGGTTCATGATTTTCTTCTATAAAATATTGAGTGGCTTGCCCATCATTTTTCACTCGTTTTTTCGTAAGGTAATCCACTGTGATTGTTTTTTGCTGTAACAATGCTCCGTAATACTTTTCGTTTGTTAAGATTCCTGTAACCGTAGAGTCCCACCATTTATCATTATCTGCGGCTGTTTTAATGCCATCTGCCATTAATCCTTTTGCAATTGCTTGAGTACTTTTTCCTTCTAAATATTCTCGATAGATTCGTTTTACAATTTCTGCTTCCTTTTCGTTTATCACGAGTTCTCCATTTTTATCTTTGTCATAGCCTAAAAATCTTGTCGTGTTGCAATAAACCTTTCCATCACGAAAGCCTTTGACAATTCCCCAGCGTGAGTTTTCGGATATGTTGCGACTTTCATCTTGTGCAATGGAACTAAGGATTGTCAGTAACACTTCCCCTGAAGCTTCCAGTGTATTGATATTTTCTTTTTCAAATACGATTGCAATCCCAAGGTTCTTCAGTTCCCTTGCATTTTCTAATAAGACAACCGTGTTTCGAGAGAATCGAGAAATGGATTTTGTTAGAATCATATCTATTTTTCCTGCTTTTGCATCTTCTATCATCTGTTTAAATTGTATTCTCTTTTTATCAGACGTTCCAGAGATCCCTTCATCTGCATAGATATCGACAAACTCCCAATTAGGATTATTTTGAATTAAATTTGTATAATGATCTAACTGATTGGCATAACTTTCTTTCTGTTCCTCTGAATCTGTGCTGACTCGGCAATAAGCACATACTCTTAACTTTTGCTTACTTTGTACTCCTTCCAATTCTTCTAATGGTTTTTTCTCTAAAATTTGAACAACTTTTTTCGCCATTTCCCTTCTCCTTTCGAACATATATTCTTTTCACACACACATGATAGATTTGTTTTATGTATACATCAACTTATTTCTTCTTTAATTTGCCAACTCTTTTTTATTAAAGGACTGCTGATTTAATCGGTCTATTTCTCGATATTCTTCCTCTGTAATTAGATTCTCTTCAAGCATCTCTTTTAAAATATGTACACTCAATAAATAATCCGCTGTATGTAAATGCATTCCTTATGCTCCTCTCTCATAAATAATAAAATGGCTCACCCGAAGGCAAGCCTAAGTATATTTTTGATTATTAATTCAATCTACCTTTTATGTATAATAATCCTGGCTTAAATCGATCTACTCCAAAAACCTGATAGTTCTTATTAAGTACAGAAAAAATTTCTCCTATTTTAAATTCAAGTAACGTTTCTTCATTTTCTTGTAAGATAGCGATAATTTCATTTTCTGAAATTACAATCGGATAATTTGTTTCAATATCTAAGACAGTGTTTTCTACAATTGATAAAAAACTTAGATATGTAGACTCACCTGTCGAAAATATAGGTTCCCCAAAGTCATTATATCCAATAATGACATATTCTCCTGGTTTCTCTTTAATTAGTATCTGGTTACATTTTCTCAAACGAGCTTTATTGTGATTAATTCGATTATCAATCTCACTAACAACTAAATATGTATCATTTTGATCAACTATCTTTACAAAATCTCCTGTGTGCAATTCAAACTTTCCTATTAAATATTTGTCATTATAATATCGTATGGATTCATTTGAATTACTTATTAGCCCCTTTTGAATATTACCATTCACTTCAACAGAAACCCCTTGTTCATATAGAAAAAAATCCAAGAATGGTTCAAGCTGTTGTTCGCTCATTATATACTTCCTTTCATTTTTTACACTGATACAGCCAAACTTCCAAAAAGTCTGACCAGTTTTCAATGAGTATTATTTTATATGTATAGTTATCTATCTGAACATATCGGGATAACGTCATTTCCATTTCGGCATCACAAAATAGCCGTTTCGTCACATCTACATGAAAACCACCTTCAAAATTGACCGTTTGACGGAATGGTTGAAGATCCCCTTTTACTTCTTTAATATGCGATGTAGAATCTGGAGTTTCTACTATTGAAATAAATGAATTATAGAACACTATATCCCACCTTTATTTTTGGTAATGGTAATGCAGAACGAATTGAAAGAGGGATTCCTAATTCATAGGTGGCACTTCTTTCTCCTTGCCTGATTTGATTCATGCCTTCTGAATTTCTATTTTTATAAAGAAATATTGCATAATCTACGATTGTTTCTTCATATTGAATTGGCAATTCATTTACATTGCAATAATGCAAGATGGCGATTTTTGCTCGGTTATAATAATGAAGTAAATGTTCATCTTTCGTTAAATCCGTATCGTCTATTTCTAACAATCGTTTCATTTTTAATAATGATTCACTCATGTTCATAACCTATTCTTTCTTTTGAACTGTTGTTGACTTTTTAGTGTTCGTTTTTACTTCTTCATAAGTATCTTGTGCTAACAATCGGATTTGTAATGCTGTATCTGTGATTTCCCAAATAAGCCCTGTTTCCTTGTTTACTATTTTCATATCAACGCCTCCAATAAATAAAAAATAGGGCATCCATACAAAACTGGACACCCTTTAACTATGTATGTATTTATGAACGATTTGCAGTCAATACCGCAATCCCCTCTGGCTTGATGCATTTTGCACCATATACTTGAAGCCCTTTGATTGCATCAGAAAATTGTTTTTCCGGTCGATATGCTTCCACTGAATCCACTTGTCCAGCAAAGGAGATAGCTGATTTGTGACCTGCGATAATCTTATATTTGGCACCTGCATTATTTGGAACATTGTTTGATTTGAATACGTTCAAATTATCAATATTCCCCACATATCCAGTAGAAAGAACATTTCGGTCAACCGTAAAACGTGGATCTTTCACCAATAATCCATAGAACCATGCTGGAATAACAACAAAACGGTCACTTTCTGGCACATCATTTTCATCTAAAATGACACCTAAATCAATAAGGTAATCATAGGCATTTTCCTTTACTGGAATAATTGGTGTGGTATCATCACCAATCGTATTACCTGCTTGCACTTCTGTATAGAAACTCGCAATATATTGGTCAGCCACATTTGCTAATCCATAAGCTGCTTCAACAATTCCCTTTTCTAATAAATCCACGTTAGCTTGCGCTCGATCAATATCATCCACTTGGAAATTAAAATATTTCGCTTGGTCAATCACTAGTTGTTTTTGGTCTGAATTTAGTTCCTCTGGATTCCCAATACCTGTCGTCTTATTATAATCCCCAATCGTTACATCCCCAATGGAATTAATTTTTACAACAGAACCTTGCCCTTGAATTTCTCCTTCATAATCATGATTAACGATATTTCCATACACCAATGCTTTCTGGAATCTTTCATTTAATCGAGCACTCCAAATAGTAGGAATAAAATTATTAACTGTCATATATATCACCTAATCCTTTTCAAATTATTATTGTTTTAATAGTTGTTTTACACTGTCCCAATTTTGATTAATTTCGGCTTGGGACATACCTTTTAATGAATCTAATGTTAATGTTCCTTTGTGGTTTTCTCTTGGAGGATTATAACCATCCCCTTTCAATCGTTGTTCAACAATGGATTGAACGGATGATTGAAATACAGATTCCAATACTTCTAAATTTGCATTCGTTGTTTCTTCATCTGCACCAATAAAAAAATCCACTAATGGTAGTGGAAGTTTCTTGTCACTCGCTATTTTGATGGCTTGATTCGTTAAGATTTCCCGTTGCTTCTCTCGTTGCATCTTCTCCACTTCTGATTTCAATTTCTCCAGTTCAATATCTTTCGCATCTTTTTCAGGGAAACGCCTTTTCACTTCCTCATTAATTAATGCCTCAAGATGATTGGCTTTCCATGTTTCAAGTGACTTGGAAGTGCGTTTATCTACTGTACTATCTAGCCAACTTTTCGCCTCCTTATTGTCTTGCAGGAATTGTTGTACTCCCTCAACGCTTAGTAAGCCCTGAAGATAGCCACTCACTTCCTCATTCCCTTTGTTTTCTTCAATAAATTGTTTGACCTCTTTCCATTCCATATTGCTTCCTCCTACTGCCCTTCTAACTCCAATTGGAACTAGAAACGCAAAATTTTTATTAACCTTTTCATGTCATGCTTAGGACAAGAATGATTATTCTATTTCCGCAATCGCATCTTCTAGTACAATTTGTTTTTGTTCGCTATTAAACTTTTGAATCTCAACTTTTGGATTCTCGATAAATGGCAATAGTGATAGTAATGTTTCTTGAGAGCAAACATCTTTCAACTTCACAATCACATCTGCTAATCCCACTAAATCGGTCGGAAGGTTTCGTGTAAATTTAACAGAAACATCCCGATAGTCATATAATTTTCCTTCTTTCTTTTGAAGGTAGGTAAAGAAATTTTTCAACCGCTGCTTGATGACTTTCTCCATTATGGCTTCTCGCATGCTCACTCGATTTTCTAAATTTAATAACTTGTTTCGTAATGCCAATGAAGAAGTATTTGAACTCCAACTTTCATTAAAGTTGACCTCATCCATTAAGTCATAAATTTTACGCTCTAAATTGTCCAATTCATTTTTTACAAACGAATCATTAATTTCTTTCGTTAACCATGACACTTTACCTCCAGATGGAACTTGTATAATCCCCATTTTCTTCATATTAATTAAGTCCTCTTCTTCAATCCTTGCGTTCTCAATTACTAGGTAAGCATTACGATGATCCGCAATTTCGTTCACTAAATCAGAGTTCAATGCATTGTAAGCATCAAACAATGAAATGACATCTTGAAAACCACTTTTCCTTTCTGTATTTGCTGGACAGGTGATAATTGGAACACGTCCAAATATGTGATAATGCTTACCGAGGTACACAAGCTTTTCTTTCTGTTTACCACTCCCTTGTTGCTCCTGAGAAATTTCATAATGAAGAATTTCTTGATCCGTATAAACATCTAAAAACTGTTTTTCTTCAAACGGTTTTGTAAAACGATGTAACCCTAGCACCACATTTCTATCTGCAGACCCATCCTCTAAGACAAAACAATGAAGAGGAGTCAGTATAGTTGCACTGAACTCCCCTTCTTGATTCACATAATTTAATTCGTAACTTTCACCAAATATTTCACTTTGCTTCCGAAGCTGAATATTATGTTCCTTAACCCAATGGCTCATTTCATGGTCAATTTTCTCAATGATTTCTGCATCATCTGTTTTGGATATGTAGTTAACTGGCTTACCGAGAAGATAACCTGTTTCATTGTCCACAAATTTACGAGGGTAATTGAAGATGAGTTTGCGATTGCTTCGGCTGTCCTGCATGTCGTAGTCTTTGAGAATTTTATGATTGCCTTCATAATAATCCTTATATTGTTGCTTGGATAATGCTTGTTTGTTTAATTCATTTAGGCATTCTAGTATTAATTGCTCGGTTACTTGCATGTGGTCACTTCCTTTCTAAAAAATAAAAAAGCCTATATCATAAAAGATACAGACCAATTTTAACTGCATTTAAAACTCTTAACCAAAAGCTCTTATATATTCAATAACATTATCATTATCAATCTTTTCATTTTTATTGGTAATTAGTTTAGCAATTTTCCTTTGAAATTCACCGTCTTCACTAACAATAATTGAAGCTATTTCATTAGCTTGTCTTTCATAAATACTATCACAATAACTTGTTTTTTTATATTCCTCGATAGTCAAACCATTTTTTATTTGTTGTACATGAACTAATTCATGAGCAACAATGAATTTAATAGTTGTTCTTACAGCCTCGTAAAAAATCTTTAAATCAGTTAATCTAAAAAAGTTATAATCAATAAACTTCTTAATATTTTCAGTGTAAAATACCAATTCTTTAACTTGGTATTCAATTGAACTAGGTACTAAACTTGCACGAGTATTCTCTTTAACAAAACCATCAATTCCATATGGATAACTCTTCTTAACAATTTTATATTCCATTTCTTCAATATCTAGCCTACATTTAATTGTAGAATGAAAGCTACTTATTACCTCATCAATTATTTCCACCAAATCTTCAGTACTTATTTCTAAAGAAAATAATCCCATGTGAAATATCCCACTTTCTTTTAAATTACTCATACTACACTAATTAAATACTCTAAAATCTTGCAACTTGAAATTATCACTTTTCTTCTCGACCGCATTTTCATCAGCTTCATACCAAATTTGATAGTATTTCCTATTTTGCTTACTATTATTTAAATTAACACCACTCGGATGCACAACCAGACCCCACTCACATTTCTCTATGCTTTGTATTCTTTTTGATGTTTCATCACCAATAAATAAAACAGAAGCACTAGTAACTTTCTTTGCTATTAACTCGCTTTTAATTTTACTAATAATTTTTTCCAAGTTTTGCGGTCTGTTTTTATCATTCTTACTTAACTTCAATCCAAATCTATTTACTAAAAAAACTCTATGTTCTTCATACAAATACTCTGCAAATTCTTGCGGACTTACATTATGTTCTTTTAAAAATACTATTACTTTTATGGAATTTTCCCTACCAAACAATAGATTAAATACCATTTCTAATGAATCCTGAACTTTAATCCATTTAGAAACAAAAAATGCTATATTCCCAATATCTTTATAAACATTTTTATTATAACTAACGCTAAAATTCACGCCTCCTAATTTTTGCATATATGGTTGCTGTCCAATTACTACTTTTAGTATTTTTTTATTATCTTTTTTAACATCAAACATTTCTATAAAGTCGTCAATCCATTTCTTCATTATACTTAACTCCTTAAAATATCCAAAAGTCACTAAAACAATAACTTCCTATCATAAAACTTCAAACTTTTCACCGACTGTACCAACTGAACTGCACCATATAAACTATCAGGAGCATCATCGTGCTTACAATGTTTGTTGTAATCCTTTATTTGGTTATTATACCTAATATTTAATAAATTGAATAATATATGTCCCTTTTTCACATCTGGCTCTAAACTTACAATTCGTTCATGTTTTTGCCCTTTCGTATGGATACTTTCTATTGGTAAATATATTTTCTCTTTCCATAACGCTTCCTCAAACTTCTGCTTCATGTAACTTTGTGCTTGGTTGGTTTCAAAGCCAATTTTCTCTACAGGGAATGTGGACAACTTGTTGATAACTTCTTGAAATAAATCATCGGGTAATAACTTATGTACAGTTCCATCTATCACATATCGTTGCTTTGTTTTCCGATGTTGACCTAATATTGTGATAGCGGAATAATCGTTTTTCTTTCCAGCTTTAATCGCAGGGTCAATATACATCACCACTTCCATTTCATCAAACTCAGGCAACACGCTCCAATACTCAATATTTTGGAAAATGTAATCATCCGTTGAACGTGGATCATTTTGCATTTCTTTATAAAATGATTTGTCGCCCATTGCTTGTTTCTTACACATCAGATAATAATAATCCAAATATTCATTCCATAAAATTTCTGTTCCCTCAAGCATTTCCTCTTTATGAGCATTAAAAAAAGACAGAGCTGTATTGATTCTGTCTTGGTCTAATAAATCATTATATTGTCTCTCCCACTCCGACCATAAATCATCTCGTTCTGACCATTGATTAATCGCTGCCTTCTTCATACTTCTAACTCCAGGTATTCGACCCTTTAATAAATCAGACATCAAATCTTCTTCATGTAGAATAGTACCGACTACTAAAATATTCGTATCCCTCGTACCAATCGGAATGACTACATCACGAAAAGTTGATTTCACTTGTTCACGTTTTGATTCTGATTTTGCAGTATCATCCTTCAGCAAATCATCCAATAAAACTAAGGTTGGACGATGTTGTTTATAATGGACACCACGTAATGAACCGTCAATTCCCCGAATCATAATACAGCTATCTATACCACTTCTTGATTTAATCCATATTTCATTATTGTTCCAGCGATTACCTTTCTGAATGCCAAAATCCTCAATGAGCAATTGATTGTTCTCAAGCTCATCCTTAATCATATCTAGAAATGGTAATGCAATTTGTTCTGTTGCTGAAATGATTAATGTGAATTGTGACTTGTCATAAAGAGTGGCATACAGAGGAAATAAAAAAGAATTAATCGTTGACTTTCCGTGTTCCCGTGGGAGTCCGAAAGCATTGATTAATCCTTGATTAGAAAGCATATATCGTAATTCTGTGAAAAGTTCCTGATGAAATTGACCAAACTTGCGGTCAAAGTATTTTGGAAAATAGCATAATGCGAAAAATTCAATGTCTAACTCACCAAGTAACTTCCGAAGTTCTGAAAAGGAAAACTCTTCGATGAGTTGTTTGATTTTATCTTTGGTGAAATGTTTTTGAAGGTAGTGCTTGAGTAATTGATGTTGGTCATTTTTCATGATTCCCCTCCACTCCTACTTATAATAAAAAAGAGACTCTCCTAATCATAAATTAGAAAGAGTCCTTAATGAATATAACCTTTTAATTCGTTATTAATTCTTTTTGCCCAATACTCGTCATCATAGTGCATAACAAATGCTGGATTTTCATTTAATGTTTTAATGAAACTTGATTTTGAAACAATTTTTTCAGCCTCATGAATATCACAGTTAAATAATGTCGCATAAGAATCTACAACAAAGCTTTTCATTTCTAGGATATCTTGTTTACTCATTTTATACTTCACCCCACTTCATGTAAGAAAACTTCAAACATTCAATTGCTTCTGGAGTATGTAAAGAAAGCTGATTATACTTCACTTTAGTAAATCGATATGGCTGTATACCCTTTTTAAATTCTTCCCAACTAATTAAGCCTAGACTATACTTCCTTATAGTTGGAAACAAATTGGTATCAGCAACATCTCCATAAACAAAATCAAATTTTTGGTCTAAATTATGATAATCAGATTTTACTTTATTATACCCTATACGATTATTGTATATAAATTCAGCCCAATTGTCACTAATCTGAGTAAAATATTCACCATTTAGTTTGAGTAATTGTGTTGTATTTAAATGATATGCAAAAACCAATGGAACTGCAAATGCAATTTCTGCTTGTGGATTTTTTTGTTTAATTTCTCTAACTTGGTTATTATATGCCTCTGATTTAACGGACGCAAACTTCATTGCTTGATTAAAATTTAATGTAACATAAAAACCTTTTCCAAAGTCTGTTTTATCATTGCTTCTTGATATATCAATTCCATCAATGAGACTATTAAAATATTCTGAAATAGTGCCATGATACACAATATTAGGTAATTCTATATTAGTCAATTTCGAACCTCATTTCTTCTAAATTATTCTATCACCTTTGCTACTATTTCACTACAAAATTTACCACAAAAATTTCTGCTCCTGTTGGTACCAGCCCCATTTTCCTAAATAGAAGTACCCCCTAGAACGACAAAAAGAGTGGCTAGTATCACCACTCAACACTCTCTAGGGCTTGTTCTATTTCTTTATCAGTTGTTACTGTATAGATATTGGTCGTCTGGATATTCGAATGTCCAAATATTTGTTGGATCGTTGTAATTTCTACCTGTTGCTTCACAAGTGTGTGACCTAGTGTATGGCGAATCATGTGCGGAGTTACCTTTATATTCAATCTATCACCGTAATGGCTAAGTATTAGGTTGATGGCGTTTCGTTGCAATGCTCCTCGTTGACCAATTAATAGGTGGTCTGTATCGGCTTCAGTTCGTTCTGGTAGATATCGTTCAATTGCTTTTCTGACATCCTTATTTAATGGCAGGGTACGTTTTACATTTCCTTTTCCTATTACAGCCAATGTACCTTTTCGCTCTGTTATTTCTATATTTGAGAGCCTGATATTGACCAGTTCGCTTACCCTTATCCCTGTTTGCAGCAACAATTCTATCATACAAACATGCATCAGGTTCCCTTGTCGGTGGATCTCCTTCCTTAACTTCCACACATCTTGTTGCTCAAGTCCCTTATAAGTAATGACTTCCCTATTTTTTATCGGTTTAACGCTGATTTCTTCCTTTATATGACCTGCATCTTTCATCCATTGTAAGAATACATTCAAACTGGCGAGCTTTCGATTGATTGTTATGACTGCTTGTTTACCTTTCTGTAGGTACTTTTTGTACTCAACCGCATCCAATTCAATTATTTTATTGAGTCCATGCTCCGTTTTCGTACTATACCAACCAATGAATTGTTTCATGTCCCTCAAGTAGCAGGAGATTGTGTTATCACTTTTGTCCTTGCTCCGTAAATAATGCTCAAAACCGTTCAGATATTGCATAATCTGCACCATCCTTCCCTTTGTTGTTACACATCATATAATTCATTCAAAGGGAAAGCAACTCAATACATAACTATCATTATGTTGTCTTTATGGCGTTTATTTTGCAATATTTCGGTTCAATTTGGGCATTTATCTATCAAATAACTCACGACATAACATTATGGTTCCACACTATCATCGGTTGGCATCCTCACGCTTTCATCTGCTTGGCTATCATCGGTACTTTCTTCTATTAATATGTAATCTGCTTCAATCGTATCGTTATCTTCCTCAATCATCTCAAGGAACAAGCGTTTACGTTCCTCTTCACTTTGCTTCGTATCCAAGATGACTTCTCTTCGATCGTTCCATTCATCCTTCTTACGATTCTTTAACCAGAAGATCATGGCTGTTGGGTTCGGGGGCTGATACCTTTTTACTTTCTCCACCCTCGTTTTCTTCTTGCCATTTTTATCTTCCTCGATGATCGTTTTTACTTCCTCAAATTCATAACCGAGTGCTGCCCTTAATAATGAATTTTCCACACGAGAATCCATAACAGACTTGCCCCAGTTTACAACCTCTTTAAGGGTTGGATGTTCATTCTGATACTTATACCAAGTTGAAGGTACAATGCCTAATTTCTCACAAATCACATCATCCGTAAGTCCTTCACAACACCACTGTTGAATCTCCTTTAACCTAGGTTGCACATGGGTTTCCCATTTGCTCAATCTATGCGTTGCTTTTGCAAAATCAGGATGTTTCTTTTGATAATCGTAAAAAGTTGATGGATTGATATCCAGTTCATTTGCAATTTGTTCATCAGTCCAGCCATCAGCAATCCATTGTCTTATTTCATCTAATCTATGTACTACATTTGTATCGTATTTAGTCGGCTTTACGTTCTTCTTCATTTTCACCTCACCTCCAAAAGAAAAAAGCCAATGTAATTGATACATGGCTTCCAATCTACTTTTATTTAATTAAATTTTTATTGTCATTTAATACTTGTAAACCCTTTTTTAGCACTTCTGTATTACGAGTAATAGTTACGATTCCAATCCCCCCTATTATTACAGCAGCACCAAGTCCATATTTACCTAATGTCTTTAACCATTCTCGTTGTTCATGTGTTTCTTCTTTAATTCTATCTAGTAATTTTTCAATTTTATCATATATTTTATTTTTTTCTTCTTCAGTTTTCGCTTTTTCATATTCCTTATTTAATTGGTCTATTACTTTGTTTATTGAATTTATATATTCTTTACTAACATGTTCTTTTGCAAAACTTTTCATACCATCAATTACTGATTGCACTGATGGATTAACCGTTTTAGAGTATTCTTTAAATATATCTTTATTAAATTCGTCTTTACCTTCAGATAAAATTTCAAAAATCTTTATCATATCATCTACCTTAGGATTTTCAGGATTTTTTACACCCTTATCTCTTAAAAAAGATATTATCTCATTATTCTCCATAATAGCAATCTCCTTTTGATTATTTACTCCATTCCAAAGTACTCTCCACTTTATTTGAATCTTTTACCCAAAATATGTAAATCCCTAATTTTTCAACTGCAAACCAAATTTCTGAAATAAGCTCTCTATGACCTTCATTATCAGGTAGTGCTATCCCAACATTAACTTTTTCCTTATCATTGTGTTCAGTCGCAATCTTCATTACTGCTAATAATGCTTGTCCTACATGGCTCTTAATTTGATTTTTATTAAATGGTTTGCCATATCTACTCGATGTTTTTAGAGCACTAGTTGCTCCTTTCGCTTCAATAAACAACGTAAAATTATTTTTTTTGCAATTATATCTATACCTTTTTCGGAAGTATGTAAAGCCTGTTTTATCTCAAATTGCTTATTCTGAAGATACCTACAAACTGCTGATATTACATCATTTTCTGTGAGCATAGTTACATAGACCCCCAATTTACTCCTTAAATAAATTTCTACATAATCATTCAATTTTCCTTGTATCTAAACAAAAAAGAAGCCGATTTCTCAGCCCCTTCCCTTGCTATTCTTCCAATTCAACTTCATAAAACATCTCAATATCGTCAATCACCTTCTGCAACAACTCAACATGATCCTTTGCATCTTCTTCTCCGAATACGCACACCTTTTCAATCTGCATATCCTTTAGGAAGCGAATAACCATATCAATCTTTGTTTTCCCCATGTGTACCAACTCCTTATTAAGTTTGTCACATGTTCGCTCTGAATGTGAATTAAGTCAATAGTTTATTAACGTGAAAGGTGATCGATATCTTTTTTTACCCATTCCAATAATTGATCTAGGGTTTGAATGCCAAGTTTATTTTTAGAGACCCATTTACCATTATTGTATAAGATGAAACTTCTTCCACTCGGATTTATATCACCAACAATATTTTTCCTTCTATGATGAGGGTTACGAGTTATACATTCAACATTATACAACTCATTTTTTTCGTGCCTATTAATTCTTAATTCAGGAATTTTTGATAAGGCACTTAACACAGTTTGATTATCCATTTATCTTCGCCTCGTTTTTAAGTATATATTACCAAATAGACAATCAACTAGTATTAATTATTTCTATTACTCTCACTTTTGCCACACGTTGCCATATATAGGGGTTATCTTTCTATTCTAAACTAATTCATCCATCTTTCCTAATCAAGCCCACACAGGCAAAGAAAAAAGGGGACGTTACTCCCAAATGTTCGTTTCCTTTTCAGGTTTGCCATATCGGAAGGCTGAGTTGCCTGTTAGGTTTTGCAAAAGTAGCTTTCTCGTTTCCTTATACTCATTCCCGATCATTCCTAATCGGTTCAGCCACACTCGGAAGGTAAATTTTTCGTTATCGGTTGCCTTCTCTTTGTCCGATGCATTTTTTAACTTTTGTGCCTTTTCGCTCAATAGTTCTACAAGCTGGGTATAAGCCTTTATTTTCTCAGGCGAATCTCTTTCTCTAAAAAACTTGAATGTAATTTCGTTATATTCAAAATTGAAATCTACACATGAACACGTTGTATCACAAATTGCTTTCTGAAACTCTTCTAACGTTCCAACTTTTGCTTCATTCAAAGTAGTTACCAATTTATCACTTACGATATCTTCTTCAATTTCCAATGCCTTCTTTATCAATGATTGTTTGCTATTTATCATATTTACTAAGTTTGTAAGACTAATTCCTGTATGACCGTTCATTGTAACTGCTATTGATAATCCTTTAGATTCTTCTGCTTCAGGAGTAGCCACTTCCTCTTCAATCATTCCGTTTAACAATGCTTCAAATTCTACATTTCTACCTTCTGAAGTTGTAATCTGTCCTTCTCGATCTACATTGAAAGTTCCATGTTCTGTTTCAATTTGATAGTTAAAATTTGGAGCACCTAAATATTTAGGCTTTACACCGAAATGCTCTCCTATCGCTTTTACTATTTCTTTTCTATCCATTCAACCTGCCTCCTGTGTTTGTTTTGTGTTAACATTAGTCACTCAAAACACAGATGAAAGCAAGTTAATTATTGCATAGTATTTAATTCGGAATATGCTATTTTTTTACCATCTCTAATTAAATAAACATCCCCGTTGTCACCCACGTAATCTATGTATCTATTCACAATCACATCAACATATTTTTCGTCTAATTCCATCGTTCTGCATACACGGTCAGTTTCTTGACAAGCTATAAGGGTACTTCCACTCCCTCCGAATTGATCGAGTACAATATCATTCATATTGCTACTGTTTTTAATGGCTTGAACTACAAGTTGAATTGGTTTCATTGTTGGATGAAGTTCAGATACTTTTGGTCTTGGAATATCCCAAACATCACCTTGCTTTCTATCCTTTAGAGGGTGCAATCGTGCTTGTCCTTCTTTCCATCCGTACCAAATAGGCTCATACTTTGTGTGATAATCTTTTCTCGAAAGTACGATACTGTCTTTATTCCAAATGATTGTAGATGACCAATGATATCCGTTCTCTGTTAATGTAAGCATAAGATTTCCCCATTCTTGAGCAGACATCACAACATAGGTCATACAACCTTCTTTTGAAAACTGATTCATAACTTGAAAAGCCTGATTCATAAACTCTTTAAAATCGTCTGTTGGCATAAAATCATTTTTTATTGTTCGTGGTTTATACCCTTGAGGATTTCCTTCTTTAATAGCACCGTAATTAACATTCCACGGCGGATCGGTAAATACCATGCTTGCTTTATCTCCATCCATTAATACTGTTACATCTTCTACTTTCGTACTGTCACCGCATACTAATCGATGTTTACCTAGTAACCATATATCACCTTTTTGTGAAATTGGATTTTCAGGAATTTCAACCTCAAAGTCGTCTGCTTCTGCATGATCATTTTCATCCTTCAAGCTATCCAATAATTCCTCTGCTTCAGAAAAATCAAAGCCAGTAAGTTCTAGATTATAATCAGCCAACTTCAATTCTTCTAATTCCTGTGCTAACAGTTCATAGTCCCATTCCGCAATCTCAGCCGTCTTATTATCAGCGATTCGAAATGCTTTTATTTGTTCAGGTGTTAAATCATCTACTTTAATTGTAGGTACTTCTGTTAATCCTAATTTCCTCGCTGCTAATAACCTTGTATGTCCTGCGATAATTTCATTGTGTTCATCTACAATAATCGGATTCTTAAAACCAAATTCTTTTATACTTGAAGCAACCTTATCCACTGCCTTCTCATTATGTCGAGCGTTTTTGGCATAGGGAATTAATACATCAACATGTTGCATTTCTATTTGCATCATTCTACCTCCTCAATAATACAAAAAGAGCCTCTCATTAAAGAGAAGCCCATTCCTCATTGGTCATATTTAATTGTTCTAGTTGGCTTTGAATAAGTGGTTCAGCCAATTTCATTACTGCATCTGTATCAACTTGTTCAAAGAATGCTGCAATTTCATCCTTTCCACGCTCTCTATATCCCTGTGCTAATATTTCCTTTACTTCTTCCAACATTACTTTAAAATCTTCCATATTTCATATTCTCCTTTATAGTTCAATTAATATATCTTGATATTGTCGTTGCCAGTGGTCAATTTTTGTTAATTTCCACTCTTCAGAAACCTTTACAACCGTTTCAAACTTTGCTTCACCAACAGATTCTAATATCACTTCTTTATCCGTTACTTTTTTGATGATTCCTTCAAGCGTAGTATTATCTACAAAGTCATTATTTTCCTCCATCGTTAATTGAACAAACACATCATCACTAGTAAATTTTAATTCTTTCAATAATGATAAGATGTCCGTTAACTTGTTAGAGTCTATAAAAGGAAGTCGTTTCATCCAATGCTGAACAAAATTATCCTCGTCATATGCCATCAAACGGTACACTCGAATATGATTATTTAATGCTTTATTGAAAAAATAAATCATCCCCATTTCTTCATCTACGGTTACATACATGCCTAGTTTATGTTGGATGCTGATTTCTTCTAATTGGTCTTGTAATTGCTCAGGGTCAGATACTAATTTCTCATCATACAAAACCGATATTAATTGCATACCATCATTACTGTATGTGTAATTGTCCATATGCAAATTAATATTAGACCAATCAATCACATTATGGATTTCAGAAGGTATGAGCTGATGAAACTCCTTTACCTTTGATTTTGCAAATCGTTTCACTTGTGATAACTTTTGTCTACTGTTCATTTATAATCCTCCATTCTAATTTTGAGCATAAAAAAAGAACCACTATAGGAGTGGCTCAATATCAATTATATTTGGTTTATTTTTACATAAATATATTGTAAAATTATTAATGTCCTGCCGTCTTAACTGACAGGGAGGTGATGGATTATGTTAAATCATAAACCAGTTTATGTTCGAGCGTATACTAGATTTCGTTATGGTCAACTAGAATTTGTTCGAGAACATTATCGATCTTATCCAGTAAGATAGATAATTCACGCCCATGTCAGGGTCAGATTCTCCATTTTTCCTTGACGGCAGTACACTATAATTCTCTTTGACTCCCCCCTATTCCCTATATATTTATATACAAAATGGTAGGGTGTCTAAAACTATTCAATAATCCAATAGTTTACTTGATTCGCCCCTTTTCCACTCCTCTTCCTCTTAACATTTCTTACCTTCTTTATTTCCTTTATAACTTGTTTTGAATTAATTTTTTCCCAATTCTTATCCGATATTTTAAAGTTACTCTTAATTTCATTTATACTAATTTGGCTACCGTCCCAATCATCTCTAAGCCATTTAATAAATCTTTGGATGATATTATCTTCCCCACTAGGTGTTTTTCTCCCTAATACTTTCTGTTCTTGGAATTCAATTGGAACACCATTAATCTCTATAAACTTACATTTTCTGAATCGTTGGGATATAAGATTAATTACCTTTTTACTTGGTTTGAAAATATAAATATCTACTGCATTATCAGCAGAAAAGTCCCTAATACTTGTTCTGAAAACTTCCTGTTCAAATTCAACAGCCATCTTACGCCACATATAAATGTTAGCTTCATCATAATTTAGGAATAGCCCTCTATCATTTTCTAATAAACTCGCTGTTTTCTCCTCTTGATTTTCACGCTTCTCAAAAACCTTGTTCAAATTAGCTTTTCTACTTAAACATTGAGCTAAATATTCATCTGAAGGTGCTCTGTTCCATCCAATCTGAATCATATATTTTGCGTCTTTGAATTCATTACTCCCTTTTGTATCACCAAAATGAGGAATGAGAGGTTTCTCTTCACCTTTATCGAGAATGATAAATTGTTTTTCATCGTTGGCTTTGAGTTTTAAAAAATTAGAAATGATATCTACGTTATTTTTATAACTGACAACATAAGTCTTTTCTCTAAAATTATTCAAAATCCATTCTGCAACCGCTTTATTTTTCCAGTAATGTTTTTTCGCACTCATTGCAGATTTACTCATATTCATTGCTTCATTTTTGAATATATGAAACGTTACATTTTCATAATTTTTATAATCCTCTATATCCAAAAACTGAAACCTTTCATTATCATAATCTGGATCAAGTTCCGAGGTAGCATCAAATATATATGTTTTGAAACCAGGATAATAAAAGTCCTTTACTCCTAGAGTTTTAAAAAAGGGAGTATTGGCATTACACCATAATGCACCTTGAATAAACAGTTTTTCGATAGCATCTAGTGCATCCTGATGTTTAAACCCAATATAATTTTTCCAATGTTTTCTGAACTCCTCATTAAAAACAGTTCCTTTTGATCCACTACAAATACAATTTCTATACGTAGCCACACTTTGTCTTAATCTTAGAAAATCCGTTTCTACTTTATGAAGTTCAACTAACAGTTGTTCTTTAATATTTCTTGCTTCGTCACCATTAGTGTCGATTTCTTCAATAGTCTTCTTCAAGTCAGAAAAAAGCTGAGTATCTATTCTAAAATCATCAATAATAGCAGGCTTTTCATCGATAATAATAATTTCTCTAACTTGTTCTTTCCCAGCCTTATCAACCCACTTTTTATACTCTTCAATTTGATCACCATATTGTTTAAATCTAGCATTCGTCATAAGTAAAATTGGACTATATATCTGTTGAAATTTTTGGTAACTCATTTTGCAGTTCTTATAAAACGGGCATTCCTTTGAACTACACATTCCATACTCGTATGATGTAACAGCTTCATTTTTACAGATGCCATCCTTAAAAGAGTTTTTATTCCACGATTCCAGCATATACGAATATTTGGTTTTATTTTTCTCATTGTAATATCCCATATCCTCGAAAATATCTTTTTCAAATTCTCGTAAAACCTCAATTTTGTCCGTAACAATAATGGCACCTTTAGTAGCGAATTTACTTAAATCGCCTTTATTAATATGATTACATAGCGTTCTCATAAAAGAATAAATATAGCTTGATTTTCCAAACCCAGCTTTGGCAGGTATAACAGTAATTTTATCAGGATTTTTTACTTCTCCAATTATGCTTAAAGAAGCATCATAACTAAATTTCACCTGTCCATCTGTCAACTTACTATTTCTTACATCAAAGAGTTCTTTAAATTTGTCTTGTGTTTCTTGTGCAAAGGCTTTTATATCATCATTCATTTTAACTATGTGATTAGGCTTTAGAGTTAAAACTTCTATGTTCCTTATCCAAGAACTAAAATTCCCTCCGTCAATATACTTCGTTCCATCAGCGTGTTTTAATTCTTTATATTCACGCTTATATTCAAAATCTTCAATTATCGTTTTTTGTTTTGCTCCCCCATCCATTATGAACCTCCAATTTTGCAACCTATTCTATTAAATCTTTAAACTCGTTATATCGTTCCATTGCTTCTCTTAAATCAGATGAATCTTTAAAAATATAAATTTTTCGATTCCTATCCTTCAAATCAACTTTTTCATCGACTTTATGAAACCTATTAAACATTAACCACCCTGCCATTCTTGATTGGGTAATAACGATTGTTTGATTGTTCAATTATACCGACCTCCCTATAATAGTAATTTTGAAAAAGTACATACTCTTTCGCAAAAGTGGCTCTGGAAGAGCCACGACTATATAGTGATTTCAGTAATGGTTAATTTTAAACTTTTTCTACTTTTAGCGATTTCCACTAATAATTCAACTTTTACACTACTACAATTTAAAAGATTGTATTCGTTAATTTGGAGCCAATCCTTAAATACTTCTAATACATTCTGTTCATCTCTCGATAGCAGCACTTTGTCATCCTTTACTTGAATATCAAATACTAGTTCATTATTTTCTTTTAATTCCGTTTCGATCATTTCAATGACGCTTTCATCTAGCACTCTTGCACGAATATCTGCTTTCACAGAAATTAGGTTGTAATTTTTCTTATCTTCAAGATATTGTTTTTTAATCCGAATCGTATTGTCCACAAAATCATGAGATATTTTCGTATAGCGTTCACTTAAAAACTCGATGTCTCCATTTGGATCTTTTTTATAGACATAACGCTTACTTTGCAATTTTTCATTCAAATAACCAAACACTGGATAAAAGAGGTTAATGATAAAATCTTCTGTACAATTTTTCAAATTCCCGATAGCATTCGCAAGTGTCGGCATATCAAATTTTCCAACGAGTTCATTCGACTGAACAAAATAGTTTGCATCGATTTCCTTATACTTTTTTACCCTATCTAAATTGATTGTTTTAATCTTTGATTCAAAATCAGACTCATGATATTGATCCCAGCCACCTTGCTCGATCGTTTCATTTCTATCACGTTCCAATTTTCTCTTTTTTCGATACGAATCATTGCTGGCACCTTGTCTTTCTTTGGAGTAGCCCGAATATAAACTTTCAACTTCTGCTAAACATTCGTTGTAATGTTCAAAATTGTAATCTCCATTGACCAATTTTTCTTGAATAAGATTAGCTCGGTTATCGAATTTAGTTTGAATCGCATTAATTTCATCTAGTAATTGTTGCTTTATTAATCGAGAAACATGATCCAATAACCCAAAAGTATATTCATATTGATGACTAACAACATTTTCTTTATTCTCTCGATACTGCAAAAACCAAGCCTTCCGATTATACTTTTCATTGATTATTTGCATATCGTCATCACTTGGAAAATAAAGCGTCTTAGGTGCATCAATACTAACCATTGCATTATAGAGGACTGTGTAAATATCTTTTTCATTTTCATAGAATCGTTGCTTGATATACGCTCTATGCTGTTCACTTGCTTTATATGTTGTAAGCCATTCGCCACTATCTATCTTTTCTTGGATAAACGCTTTTCTTTCTTCCTTGTCTTCGATATCGATTTCATTAAAAAGGGTAAATTCCCCTTTTGCTACATCATAGTAATCTAGCGTTCTCTGACTATCTGAATTAATACTTGCAGCCTTCAAACTAATCTTTCCAATTAAGTTACCACTCGCACGATAGGTTGCTAAAAATCGATTTTCAGCATTATATTGCATCATCTCTTTATGCCCATCATCTTGATTGATAAAATACTTACCATCTTGCGGAACAACGACTGCATTCCGAATAATCTCATTATCAATCACTGTACAAGCATCACCATCCGTATCCGCTGATGACATAAGAGCCAGTATATCTGATTGTTGATTAAAATAAATGAGTTCCCGACAAGGACTGAGCCACTTTTTTAATAAATCATTTTTAACAAACGTTACATTATGCACTTCCGAATATGCACAAAGGGGATTTCTACTAATTGTCCGAACAACACCATCTTCGCAATCTGCACTGTAAAATTGCCCTGCTTGTAAACCATTCTTACCTTGGTCACGTGTCATAGCAAAGTTCAAATATGAGATTGGACATACTGCAATATATTGATATTTCGCTTTTACTGTAAATTTACCGCTTGCTAGTTCCCTTGATTTCTTTTCAATTAAACGTGCAAGGTTGTTTTTCACATACTTTAGCTTCACAAAATCCTCTGAAATATGAAGTAACTCTTCACATTTCGTTACAACATTTTGACTCATATGTACTATTTCATCCTGTAACGCTTCCGAATCTTCTAAATCACTTTTCACTAAGTTTTTAAAGAATAAACGGATTGCATCGATGTTAATTAGCCATTCATCTTGTTCGTTTGATTTATCAAAAGGCTTTAATATTTTCTTATACGATTTCACATCATTATTTAACAATTCCATATAATCCGCCTTACTGAGTGCCAGTGCATTGATTAATTGATAATTGGTTCTGCGATAATCCTCAATGTCTTCATCCCGATTATTAACCTTTGTAACATATAACTTATTGATAATATCCTTATACTTCGAATCTACCACATTGAGTCTATTTCGATATGTACTCATATTCTCGCCATGATCAGCATTATAGTACTTCGCCAATTTAACCATGCTCTCATTTAACAACATCGTCTTTTCAGTGACCGTTTGCCATTCGTCCCACATATCTTTAAATTGATATTGACCCTTTAATTTTCTAAAATATTCTGTATCTTCCTTGTAAATGGAATCCAAGTACCCGATAATATCAAACTTTGTAATCATACCCTTGATGCCGATGCCATACCCTCGAATGATCGCAAATTCCACTGGATAATCTAGATTTAATGATTCCTGAATCTGCAAAAATACATCAGGAGTTGCAATAGCACCGCCATCAAACATATCAACATCCTCATCAAAATGAACATTGACCAATTTGTAATCAACTACTGTCTTTTCTTCTACTTGTTTTGAAAACTTTTCAACCGTCTTATAATCGTTGATGATTCGAAATGTTGGCTGTGGCAATACAATAAAATCAGGCATATCCCCAACCATGTATGCACTACTTGTAGCTAATGAAAGTCGACTTAGTATATCTTTATTGATACAAACTTCTTCATTGCTTACTTCTATTTCTTTAAACTTGCCAAGTGAAATGATTTCTTCTAATTCATCCGCAAATGATCGGCAATCCTCTCGAATAAAGAACGTTTCACATTTACCACTATTCTCCTTTTTCATACCACCAGTCGTTGCAAACCACGCATAATATTTAGCACCATTAAACGTCAGCCCATTTTGCCATTCATTTTTTGCTTCTTCTTCTGTCATTGGTAACATTACTTTAATGAGTTCTATGATTAAGTCGCCATTCGCAAATTCTCTATTTAAATGCTTCTCCAATGCAAAAAGTAAAAAACTATCTGATAACGTAATGATTGATGAATCCAGATTTTCAGAATTAATTTGACCATCTGAAATACTGTCTCGTTTGAAGCTATACATTTTAATTTGTCGCAGTTGTTTCATCTATTTTGACCTCCGTAAGAGATTATGTTAAGAGTAAAAAAATAACTGAAAGGTAAAAACCCTCCAGTTTAATAGTAGCATATTATATTTGAATAATTGCAAATATTCCTAAACAAACAGAAATCTATTTAAGCTTACTAAATATCTCTGTAAACTGCTCATCTACAGACTCTTTCCCATACTCAATTTTGTAAATTAGTCCAGCAATCATTTTCTTTAGTTGAGTAATATTTGTAGATAGATAACCGTCTGATTGGACATTTGATATTTCATAGATTCTTTTATTCTCTAATTGTTGAAGCTTATTTTTAATTTCAAGTATTTCATGACTATACTTACCTGTTACATCAACAATTTTTTCAGACATTTGTGAACCCCCTATCGAAATCACTATTTTAGAGTACTTAAAACTTCCACTAACTTATCCATTTCTTCATTACTTAACGTAACACCCTTGCCCATTTTTTCATGATTTGGAGCCCAGTCACGGATGTCGTATTTCGGTTCACGACCGTTCCAACTAATTAGATTAAGTTCTTTTTGCCAGCCTTTTGGTGATTCGGATAAGACTGCGATTTGTTTTGTGATTTCAAATTTGATGTCTGCCATTTTAGGTACCTACCTCATTTATTCATGTTATTATAGTCGGCTCTCAGATATATTTTAAATTCACTAACTTTAAAGTTATATTCCTTAAGTAATTTAATTATTAGATTTCTCAATTGGTTGCTATTCATAAGTTGCATAAAGGTTTACAAGGCTATGTGACTTTATTTTGACCGTTTAAGGGCTACCCCCTATCGAATTATGCGATTTTTTACGTGAAGGCGGGCAGCGGTCTTAGGGGGTTAGCTTGTAGAGATTCAGACCGCCCCTCCATGCAATGTTATTCTTTATCATAACTATGTTGACTTGGTTGTTCAGCCACCATAGGAAAATGGTTTTGTGTATCTAGATTATATGCCACAGGTTCACGCTCCTGCTCTGTAAACGAACGGGAACCGCCAATGCCAAAATATTTCTCAAAAAAAGCCTTCATCCTATCAATAACATTCTGCTTTTTTTTAGCCCTGCCACCGCCACCAAACCGTGAAACAGGAGGCATTAGCTTATCAATATCCGTTCCTGAGGTCTTAATTTCACCGTCACGGAACGCATTTTCAAGGTATTTCCGAGTATCCTCTGGTTTTAACTTTTCTTCTGTGATGATGGTTTGCAGTTCTTCTTCACGCTGTTTCACAACATAATTGTGCCATTCGCTCATAACATCATCCGCATCGTTGACTCCTGCAATAAAGGTTTCAATCAGCTGTTTCTTGCTGCGAAGCTCAGGGCTGGCATCAATTGCCTTCTTAATGGTAACGAGCACTTCCTTATCTTTACAATGGGTATCGTGATACTTCTTCACAAGCATCAGAATATAATCAATATTGATTTCTATCTGTTTGATCAACTCTACTTCAAACACAATATCATCAATAATATCTGTACTTTCTCCAGCTTCACGCTTTCGTTTCCATTCATCACGTAAATCCTGATATCTCCCAAGATAATCCTGCAAATCCCTTTCTGTAATCATTTCCTTATCCTTGAATTCATCAAAGGAGGAAAGGAGATTTCTCATACGAAGGATTGCTCCAAAGAGTGCAATAAAATCTTTCTGATTCTGCTCTCCGATAATCTTTGGCTCTAATAGTGGGAACTTCTCGGTTAGTTCCCCCATCATATCCATATATCCCGGCATAGGTTTTCCATCTACTGACTCATAGCCATAATAATAATCTTTAAAACTCTTCATCAGAACAATTCCGCCTGCATTCTTATCACCAAAGCGGGCAATGGCACTGTCCACACGTTTCTGCAGATTTCTAAAACATACAATATTTCCAAAGGTCTTGATGGAATTTAGAATTCGGTTTGTTCTAGAAAATGCTTGAATCAATCCGTGCATTTTCAGATTCTTGTCTACCCATAAGGTATTGAGTGTAGTGGCATCAAAACCTGTGAGGAACATATTCACTACAATTAATAAATCCAGTTCCTTATTTTTCATACGCAGGGAAACATCCTTGTAGTAATTCTGGAATTTGTCACTGGATGTATCATAATTGGTATGGAACATTTCGTTGTAGTCTTTGATTGCTCCCTCAAGGAAATCACGAGAGTTTTGCTCAAGAGCAGAGGTGTCCTCTGAATTTTCCTCGTCTAGGATGCCATCCGTTTCTTCTTCATTTGCTCCATAACTGAAAATAGTAGCCACACGCAGTTTTCTTTTTGGATCAGCTTTCATCTGCTTTTGGAACTCTTCATAATACAGCTTCGCCATCGGCACGGATGCTACAGCAAAAATGGAATTAAACCCACTAACACGCTGTTTCTGCTTAATCTCCTCCACAGCACCTCTTTGGGCAGAAGCAACTTCTGCAATATTCGTGAGGGAATTGAATATGTATGTCTTATCCCCACGGTAGGTTTTCTGGTCAAAATGCTCTAGTATATACTTGGTCACAAGAGCAATACGCTTTGGAGCCATCATTGCTTTTTCACGGTTAATGTCCCATACCATTTCATCGCTGATTTCTTCGTCTACATCCATTGTCTTGATGTAATCCACACGGAAAGGAAGGACATTCTTATCATTAATGGCATCTACAATGGTGTAGGTGTGAAGTTCGTCACCAAAGGTCTGTCCCGTCGTAAGGAACCCCATATTTTTACTTGTAGGATTGGAATTAACAGGGAAGATAGGTGTCCCTGTAAAACCAAATAAATGATATTTCTTAAAGTTCTTCACGATTGCCTTATGCATATCTCCGAACTGACTTCGATGGCATTCATCAAAGATAATGACTACGTGCTTGTTAAACACTTCATGCCCTGCATATTTCTTGATAAAAGTTGCAAGTTTCTGAATGGTTGTAATAATAATATGGGCATTAGGGTCTTCCAACTGCTTCTTCAAAATAGATGTAGAAGTATTGCTGTTGGCAGCACCTTTCTCAAATCGGTCATACTCCTTCATTGTCTGATAGTCTAAATCCTTACGGTCTACTACAAACATCACTTTATCAACATATGGAAGCTGTGAAGCTAGTCTTGCAGTCTTAAAGGATGTCAAAGTTTTACCAGAACCAGTAGTATGCCAGATATATCCGCCTCCTGCAACACTGCCATATTTCTTATAATTGTTGGCTATTTCTATTCTGTTTAAGATTCTCTCAGTAGCAGTAATTTGATATGGTCTCATAACCATCAGCATATTTTCTGATGTGAAAATGCAGTACTTAGTTAGAATATTTAAGAGGGTATGCTTGGCAAAAAATGTCTTAGTAAAGTCAATAAGATCTGGAATCACACGGTTATTGGCATCTGCCCAAAAACTCGTGAACTCAAAGCTATTGCTCGTTTTACCCTTCTTCGTGTTGCCGGAATTAGCATCCTTAATGGCATTAAAACGAGTGCTGTTAGAATAATATTTGGTGTTTGTACCATTGGAGATAACGAACATCTGCACATATTCAAACAGACCACAGCCTGCCCAAAAGGAATCACGTTGGTAACGGTTAATCTGATTGAAAGCCTCTCTAATCGCAACACCTCTACGTTTGAGTTCAATATGCACCAAAGGCAGACCATTCACAAGCACCGTCACATCGTATCGGTTGTCATACTTCGCACCATCTGCTTTACCTATGACATACTGGTTGATGACTTGTAGACAGTTGTTGTGTATATTCTTTTTATCGATAAGAGCGATGTTCTTAGAAGTCCCATCATCCCTCTTTAGTACCTGAACAAAGTCTTCTTGTATCTTGCGTGTTTTCTCCACAATATGCTCATTAGGATTAGCCACAGCACTCTTAAAAAACTGATCCCACTCCGTATTGGAGAACTCATAATGATTCAGCTTCTCCAGTTTATTACGGAGATTTGAAATCAAATCTTTTTCTGTATGGATTTTCAAATAATCATACCCCTGCTCACAAAGCAGACGAATGAATTCCTTTTCCAGCGCAGCCTCGCTCTGGTAGCTGTCTGAACGTGCCTTGACTGGCTCATATTCTGTGACAACGGTGTTTTCACTTGTGGCTGCAACAATATTAAAATAAGGCATAATATCCGCCCCCATTCCTATGAGAGTTCTTTAAAGGTCAATAATTTATCACGATAGTATTCGAACTGATTTTTCCTTGCCTCGATTTCTGCAGTAAGTCCAATTGATATGTCATTGCAGAGAGCGTCAAGGCGGTCAAGAATAGAGACAATTCGTTCTTGTTCTGTTAGTTCCGGTACAGCAATCGGAAAATCCGTGAATTCTTCCTTTGTAATAGTTTTTATTGTACTTCCCCTTGCTGTTTTTTCTTTAATAGCAAAGATTCGTTGTAATTGGTATACAAAATATTTTGGTAGCAAATCACTTGATATATTTTTGAAAATAGCCACTGTCCTATCAATATAGGCATTATACTGAGTAACAGCAATTTTGCCTATACTGCCTTGTAAGCTTATGATGACTGAGCCAATCGGTGCAAATACGCTTTTAGGTTGTGCAAGCATTGAAATTTTCCTTTTAGTATTATCAACCAATCTCATATCATCACCGATGTCTGCTACTTGAACAAATGGCATTGCTCCTTCGCCATCATACCACTCAGATTTTCCATATGGTTGTGGAAATGAGCCTCTTCGATAAGATGATAACTCGCCGATTGTTTTAATCGTTACATTATCTTTCTCTTCATATGAAAGAAGCATATCTCTATAATACTCATACTGTTTCTTCCTTGCTGTAAGCTCCGTTGCAAGCTCTGTTGTGAGCTCCGTTGTAAGCTCTGTGAAATTGTCAAGAATACGGACTATCTCACTCTGCACTGGCAGAGGGGGGACTGGGATCGGGAATTCAGTAAACTCCTCTTTCGTAATGGTTTTAATTGTACTTCCTCTTGCTGTCTTTTTTTTAATAGCAAAGATTCGTTGTAATTGATAAACGAAATACTTTGGTAATAATTCCTCTGATATATCTTGAAAGATTGCTACTGTTCTATCAATATAAGCATCATATTGAGTTATTGCGATCCTCCCAATACTCCCTTGTAAACTAATGATAATAGATCCCTTGGGTGCGAAAACACTCTTTGGTTGCGCAATTAAAGATATTTTTCTATTTGTATTATCAACCAATCTCATATCATCACCGATGTCTGCTACTTGTACAAATGGCATTGCTCCTTCGCCATCATACCACTCAGATTTTCCATATGGTTGTGGAAATGAGCCTCTTCGATAAGATGATAGTTCTTTAATCGTTTTTATTTCAACACCATACGGGCAAAGTTCAGCAATCAATTCCATTAACTGACTCATTCGCCCACCTCAATTTCTTCGATAATATTGCGAATGGCTTCACGCAGTTCATCCTCACGTATAACGATTTCTTCAATTTCTGCATTCAGCTTTAATATATCCACTTTTTCACGAGTGTCCTCTGCCTCTACATATGTAGAAACAGAAAGGTTATAATCATTTTCTGCGATTTTCTCATAGCTTGCTAGATGTGAGAAATGCTTTACTTCTTCACGGCTTGCAAAGATGTCTACTATGCGTTCAATATTCTTAGCTGTTAGCTTATTGTTATTGGTAACTCTGATACATTCATTAGAAGCATCAATAAACATGGTCTTATTATCTTTTTTATTCTTCTTCATCACCATAATGGAAGTTGCAATACTGGTGCCAAAGAATAGGTTACTAGGTAGCTGAATAATACAATCCACATAGTTATTATCTACTAAATATTTTCGGATTTTTTTCTCTGCACCACTTCGGTACATGATACCCGGAAAGCATACAATAGCAGCTGTACCATTAGATGCAAGCCATGAAAGACTGTGCATAATAAAGGCAAGGTCAGCTTTGCTCTTTGGTGCAAGCACTCCCGCAGGTGCAAAACGTGGGTCATTGATTAGCAGTGGGTTTTCATCACCTGCCCATTTTATAGAATAAGGTGGATTTGAAACAATTAGTTCAAAAGGTTCATCATCCCAATGTTGTGGAGCAGTTAATGTATCTTCACAAGCTACATTAAATTTATCAAAACCAATGTCATGCAAAAACATATTGATTCTGCAAAGGTTATAAGTAGTAATATTGATTTCCTGTCCATAAAAGCCGTTACGCACCGCATCTTTACCAAGAATTTTTTCAGCCTTTAGAAGTAGTGAACCAGAACCACATGCGGGGTCATATACCTTATTGATTTCTGTTTTACCCACTGTGCCAAGGCGTGTTAAGAGTTCTGAAACATCAGCAGGAGTGAAGAACTCCCCACCAGACTTTCCTGCATTTGAGGCATACATGGTCATAAGATATTCGTAGGCATCACCAAAGGCATCAATGGAATGGTCTCTCACATCACCAAGGTTCATTTCAGCCACACCGTTTAATAGTTTTACCAGTTTTTCGTTTCGCTTAGCTACGGTAGAACCCAGTTTGTTACTGTTCACATCAAAATCATCAAAAAGTCCTGCAAAGCTATTTTCAGAATCACTGCCTTTTGCAGATTCTTCAATATGACGGAAAGCCTTCTCCAGTGTTTCATTAAGATTTTCATCGGTTCCTGCCTTTGCACGGACATTGCAGAATAATTCACTTGGCAGAATAAAGAATCCCTTTTCTTCCACCAAACTTTCTCTTGCCTCTTCAGCCTCTTCATCCGACATTTTTGCAAAATCAAAATCTATGTTTCCTGCTTCAATTTCACCATTGTTAACATAGTTGCACAGGTTTTCTGAAATATATCTGTAAAACATTGTGCCAAGAACATAGTTTTTAAAGTCCCAGCCATCTACCGATCCACGTAGTTCATCTGCAATCGCCCATATCGCACGATGGAGTTCATCACGCTCTTGTTCTTTCTTTGTATCAATCATTCTCTTTTCCTCCTACATGCAAATATATTCATATTAATTTATATTGGACAGTTTTATATCACTCGAAAACTTGTACTATACAATCCTTATAGTCCATTATACCAACATTACCTTACTTAATCTCAAGAAGATAAAGGGTATTTTCATTTATTTTCCAGAAAGCATTACAACTACCCAATATTTAAAAGCACCCACACAATATCAGTGCAGATGCTCAATTTTATGTTCCACTTCTCAACTCTTTACACTTTTTCATTAGTAGGGGAACATATTTTAAACCTTTAATAACACCAGTCATATCAACGTATCCAGCCTACTCTTCTTTCAAATATAGCTTTACCACGCACTCGACATGACTTGTATGCGGAAACATATCAACCGGCTGCAAGTACTCCATCCGGTACAGCTTCGATAACTTCTCAACATCCTTCGCTAGAGTAGATGGGTTACAGGATACGTAAACCATTTTTTTAGGTTTTACCTTCAGTACGGTTTGCAACAACTGGTCATCACAGCCTGTTCGTGGAGGATCGACTACGATTACGTCCGGTTTCCAGCCTTCTTTTACCCATTTTGGAAGAAGTTGCTCGGCTTTTCCAACCGCATATGTTGCATTTGTGAAACCGTGTCTTTTCGCATTCTTTTTTGCATCCTCTATGGCATCAGGGATGATTTCGATTCCACGGATTTCAGCCGCACCGCCTGCTAACCAGAGACCTATCGTCCCTACCCCACAGTAGGCATCGACAATTTTTTCTTTTCCTGTTAGTTCCGCTGCTTTTTTTACTTCATCATACAGCTTAACTGTTTGTTCCGGGTTAAGTTGAAAAAACGCACGAGCTGATAATTCAAAAGATAGATCTCCTAGTGTTTCTTGGATTACTTCATTTCCATGTAGATGAATTGTTTCTTCTCCAAAAATGAGTGATGTTTTTTGTCCATTGATATTTTGAACAATCGACTTAACCTCTGGCAGTCGTTTTGTAATTTCTTCAATTAAAAGATTTTTACGTGGAATTTCCTTCTCAGATGTGATTAACACTACCTGGACCTCGCCTGTTTGAATTCCCACTCTAGTTACAATCGTACGGACTAGACCCTTCCTGGTTCGTTCATTATAAATAGATATTTTCAAGTCCTGTAGGATTGTTTTAACAGCCTGTGTTACCTTACTTGTTGCTGGGTGCTGAATCTTACAGTCTGCTATATCAATTAACTTGTGAGAGTTTAGCCCATATAACCCAGCGATAACCTTTTGTTTATCGATTCCTACCTGAAACTGGCTTTTGTTTCGATACCCCCACGGATTGTCCATACCAATGGTTTCTTTAATCGTAAGTTTTTCAATCGGAGTTTTGCTATAACGCTCAAATGCTTGGACCACAATATCCCGTTTTTCTTTTAGCTGCTGTCTATAATCTAAATGCTGAAGCTGGCAGCCCCCACATAGGTCATAGATTGGACAAGGTGGCTGCACCCGGTGTTCCGACTTTTTACGGATTTTTTTTATTCTCCCTTCCGAGAATTTTGGTTGAACATTAGTCGCTTCTACGACAACCTCTTCTCCTGGTAGGGCACCTGGTACAAACACAACCTGCCTTTTAAAATAACCCACACCCTCCCCGTTAATCCCGAGTCGTTTGATTGTTAATGGGAAGGTTTGACCCACTTGTAATTTTGCTTGGTTATCTTTTTGTTGTTTCATCAATACACTCAACTTTCTATTCAATACTTCTCCATAAATATAAGGATGCATAGCTTAAGTATGGCTCCCACAGCCTACTGTACGCTTCCATTTGTTCATAGGTTGGCTTTTTCTCTAATTTATATAATTTTTTAATGGCATTTTGGATACCGATATCAGCCATTGGAAATAGATTTTGTCTCCCTAACGCGAATAACAGAAAATTTTGTGCCGTCCAATGACCGATTCCTCTTATCTTTACAAGAGTTTCAGTTATTTCTTCATCAGATTTTTTATAGAGTTCGAAAAGTTCTAAAGATCCTTCTACTATTAATTTTGATGTATCAATCACATATTCCGCTTTTCTCCCGCTAAACTGTAGTTCTCGCAAGTCTTGTATCGCTATTTTTGAAATTACTTCAGGTGTAGGATAGATCCAAGTACCATCGATTTCTTTTCCAAAGGTTTTTACAAACCGAGCTGTTAAAGTAAACGCAAATGACATATTCACCTGTTGATGGATGATACACTTCATTAACGAAAGGTATGGATCAAAATCTAAGACCAAAGGTGTCCCCCTATGCTCCAGAAAAATAGCACGTAGGTCAGTGGGTAGAAAATGGGTTTGAATTTCTTCTAATGGAACATTCCATTGAAAAATATGTGTAACCCGTTGTAGAGCGTACTCCATGGCATCATCGACTTCCCCGGAAACTAGAAACACAGGCAGATCTGTTGTCCCAATTGCTTTAACGGTTACAACAATTGGTTCTTGATTAAAATAAAATGGAACCTTTACAGTTCTTTCCTTCTCATCCAAGTTAATGAGTGGATCCAACGACAAACGTTCAATTACCCTATCAAAATTATACGGCGGACGCACTTCTACTCTTTTCTCCCACATTTGAACCAACCCTTATTCATATAGTTAGTACACATTATACCATTAGTACCTAATACAATCGATTTCTTATACAGAATAGAATAAGATACTAAAAGTATTGCTAATGGCCAAATTAACTAAAAAAATCCTTAAGGTACTGTTACCTCAAGGATCCTCTTTTATTCAATATCAAATAATAGCTCATCCTCAATCGATTTTTGTGCCATGAGATAGTCTAAACTACGGAAGGTGTAGCCTTCTGCACGCAAATCATCGATTGCTTGTTCAAGCGCTTCTGCATTATCTCTTGAAACAGTGTGTAATAGCAAAATAGCTCCTGGATGAATTTGCCTCATTATGTTATTGTATGCATATTTCCATCCTCTTTGATTATCAATATGCCAGTCAACGAAAGCCAACGACCAAAACACATTTTGATAGCCAAGGTCTCTTGATAAAGCCAATGTCCGTTCACTAAAGATTCCCCGAGGCGGTCGGAGGTACGAAACATCCTGACCAGTTAGAATTTTTGTTTCTTCCCGTACTGCATCCAATTCTTTTCTTAGACGTTCATCACTAACTCTTGTTAAATCTGGATGATACCATGAATGATTCCCAACAATATGTCCTTCCTTTGCCATACGCTTAACTAGGTCGGGTTGGTCCTTTAAATAATGTCCGGTTACAAAAAAGGTTGCTGGTACCTTTTTCTTTTTTAGAACATCAAGAACTTTTTCCGTATATCCATTTTCATAACCATTATCGAAGGTTAAATAGATATCCTTTTTTGCTGTATCACCAATATAAAAGGCCCCGTATTTTGCCAAAAGCATATCATACTCTTCCCCTGCAGATGCTGGTTCATGGTTCTTACTTTTCTTAAACCCCCAGTGTATAGGTGCATTTGAATATGCATCAGCATGATTTGCTCCTAGTAATGAAAAGGCGAATGTAGATAGTAATAACATGGTGCATATCCTTTTCAATATAAAACCTCCCAAACTCCATTAGTAGTAGAGTTAGTTTTTCCACATTTAGGGAGAGTTCATTCAGGGAAGAGTTTTCCAATATACAAGCCATTATGATTGACATATTCAGTACTACAAACAAACCCGTTACAACTCGGTAACGGGTTTACATAGATTCTTATCCTTTTAAAATACACGCTCTTTAAATTGCGCAAGCTTCTCTAATGAGGATTTGTCTACGTCCTGATGCAAGCTGTTTCCATGAGAATCCATTGTTACAACAGCTGTGAAATCTTCAACTTGTAGATGCCACATTGCTTCTGGAATACCAAATTGCATAAGGTCAACACCTTCAACTGATTTGATACAATCTGCATAGTATTGTGCCGCTCCACCAATAGCGTTTAGGTACACGCCACCATGTTCTTTAAGGGCAGCAAGTGTTTTTGGACCCATACCACCTTTTCCAATAACAGCACGAATTCCAAAACGCTTCATGATGTCACCTTGGTAAGGCTCCTCACGAATACTTGTAGTCGGACCAGCAGCCTTCACATGCCATTTCCCTTCTTCGTCCTTCAGCATAACTGGACCGCAGTGATAAATGATTTGTCCATTTAAATCAACTGGTGAATCATTTTCTGATAGATATTTGTGAATAGCATCACGGCCTGTATACATACGACCACTGATTTTTACAACATCTCCAACCTTTAACTCACGGATTTGCTCTTCAGTAATAGGAGCTTGCAGAACGACTTCACGAGTTTCAGACTTCACTTCCTCCTGAGTAGCAGCCACCTCTTTAGAGAAGTCGATTTCTTCTCCTTCTTGGTATAACCATTCATTGATATCACCTGTTTCAGGATTAAGCGTTACTCCTAAACGGCGATACGCCCAACAGTTATACGCAACTGACACAAAGAAGCTCGCAGGGATACGGTTAGTCACTCCAACCTTACAGCCAAGTAGAGTTGTTTCACCACCAAAGCCCATTGTACCAATGCCAAGCTTATTTGCATTTTCCATTACATATTCCTCAAGCCTGCGTAAATCTTCGTTTGGATTTACATCATCAACACTACGGAAAAGCATATCCTTCGCAAGTTCATATCCTGAGGTACGATCTCCACCGATACCTACTCCGATGAAACCTGCGCTGCAGCCTTGTCCTTGTGCTTGGTATACAGAGTGCATAATACACTTGCGAATACCATCTAAATCACGACCTGCTCTTCCTAGACCTTCAAGCTCACATGGCAAGCTATATTGAATATTTTTATTCTCACAGCCTCCACCCTTTAAAATAAGGCGTACATCGATATAGTCTTTTTCCCATTGTTCAAACTTAATAACCGGAGTTCCCTCACCTAGGTTGTCTCCACTGTTTTCCCCTGTTAACGAATCAACTGAGTTTGGACGAAGCTTTCCGTCCTTTGTAGCATCAGCAATTGCCGCACGAATTGCTGACTTTATTTTTAATTGATTCACTCCTATTGGTGTCTTTACCTTAAAAGTAGGTAGACCTGTATCCTGGCAAATCGGTGATACATTTACATCTGCCATTGAAATGTTGTTTGTAATAGTTGAAAGAGACATAGCAGCACGAGTACCTGCACTTTCACTCGCTTTCGCACGAGCAACTGCTCTTCGTACATCCTTTGGAAGTCTTGTTGATGTCTCTACAATTAACTTGTACATACTTTGTTGTAGCTTATCCATCTGTATTCCCCTTTCCCTTGAATCCCCTGTCTGACGACTCTATGATTGACATCTTCAATTATACTCCTAGATTTTATATTGGGAAAGGTATTTGCAAACGATTCCAGTTCAAACGATTCATTTGTAAAAAGGAAAAATATAATCGTTGGTGAAATTAAATAATAAGTCAAAAAAGTTTGGAGATTGATCAAATATGAGCGACATTTATGCCAAAATTAAAGAGTTGGAAAATGAAATCCAACAAAAAAAGAAACAGCTAGCAGAATTACGAAAATCAGTCCCTGAAAAGCAAGTACAAAATTATAAATTCATCACTTTCAATGACGAACACGTGACTTTACTTGATTTATTTGGTGACAAAAATGAATTGTTCATTATTCATAATATGGGGAAAAATTGCTCTTATTGTACAATGTGGGCTGATGGATTTAATGGAGTGTATCATCATTTAGCGGCAAAAGCAGGCTTTGTGGTATCTTCACCAGATGCTCCAAAAGCACAGGCATCGATTGCAGCTGAAAGGCAATGGAAATTCCAAATGATTTCTGTAAAGGAGCATTCATTTACTGCTGATATGGGGTTTCGCAAAGACGGACACTATTATCCTGGAGTTTCCACTTTCCGCAAAGATGAGCAAGGGAACATTTTTCTCTATGCACATGCTCCATTTGCACCTGGTGATGATTATTGCGTTCCATGGCACTTATTTGATCTTCTACCATCAGGTTCAAACAATGTGAAAACAAAGCAAAAGCTAAACCCTCATTCACCTTTTCAGCTTACAAATCAGATTGCTGTTGGTGTAAACAATTACGAAAAGGCAATTTCGTTTTATCAAAATGTGATAGGTATGAAGTTGGAACAAACCTTTGATAATGTGTCAAAGCTCACCATTTGCGGGATTTCCTTTTATCTAGAAGAGAATGAAGAGAATCCTGTTTTCTTCGAGTTTTCTGTCGAGGATTTACATGCAGCTAAAAATTTTCTTATTAAAAATGGTTGTACCATTACTAAGGAATATTCTAGCACAAGTGTCAGGGTAAAGGATCCATTTGGATTAACGTATCATGTATATGAAAGCTATAAAGGAGATCCTAAGAGACCTACATATGAGTAAAATGTTGGCGCTTGGGTATTCAAGCGCCTTTTACATGAATCCTGACGTAACTTTATTCAGCATTAGGCCACCACTTCTATATGTGGTGGGATGAATAAAATAAAAGCATACAATTCAGTCGAGATCAAATTAAGATTGAATAAAGTTAAAGCCTCCGGCGGATGCCTCAGATTTTTCAGGGGAAGTTTTCCCTGCGTTAACTGGCACTAAACCCTTGGAGTAACTGGCTAGTAATAGCCCGATTGGTTCAACAATCAATCGGTGGGTAAAGCCCCACCGATTGAAGTTTCACTTTATCGAGCAAGCTCGAAAAAATCTGGGCGCTAGTAAGCAAAGGCGCATTTGGTTTTATTCTTCCTTCCAATCACGTTTAAACTGGTCATACTTTCCTTCTAAATCATCAAGCATACCGATTAGTCGATCAATGTCTTCAAGATCAGTTGATTCAGGGTCCATCGTATCAATTACTTCTAAAAACATATTTAAACGATCCTTTAAATACTTTAATTGTAAGTCCTTATCATGTATCGCATTTCCCAATTCGCAACTTTCCTTTCAGGTTTACTAAATCCATTTATTGTGGAGTCAAAATCCATCTTAGTAAAGGATGGGTAAATTGACAACCCCTCGTATTGCCTTTATAATCCTTTCGTTCCTATAAATAAGTTCGTATCGTTTTAAGGAGGTATATATATGACTATTTTACACCCAACCAAACAACAAATCTCTCCTACCTATGACCCATGGGAGGCCTATTTGGATGTAAAGCAATATGGATCAATGCAATTAACTAATATAGAATTCACAACAACCACTCTCTGCAATATGAGATGCGAACATTGCGCTGTTGGCTATACATTACAACCTGTTGACCCCACTGCATTACCACTTGATTTACTTTTAAAAAGATTGGATGAAATCCCAAGGCTACGGACCTTAAGTATTACGGGTGGTGAGCCTATGCTTTCCAAAAAATCTGTTGAGAATTATGTTTCTCCTATCCTTAAGTATGCCCACGAAAGAGGAGTTCGTACTCAAATTAATTCGAACCTTACAGTTGATCTTTCAAGATATGAAACGATTCTTCCTTATTTAGATGTACTTCATATTTCACATAATTGGGGAACAATTGAGGACTTTGTTGAAGGCGGATTTGCGATGATGGAGAAAAAGCCATCATTTGAGCAAAGGGCGCGTTATTTTGAACGTATGATTGAAAATAGTAAAGCCATCGCTAAAGCTGGAGTAATGGTTTCAGCAGAAACAATGTTAAACAAACGGACTCTTCCACATATCGAGAAAATCCATAAACAAATTGTGGAAGAAATGAATTGTAGCAGACATGAAGTGCATCCTATGTATCCAAGTGATTTCGCAAGTAACCTAGAGGTGTTAACATTAGAGGAGATGAGGGCAGCAATCCATCAACTTCTCGATATTCGAAACGAAGATGTATGGATGCTCTTTGGAACATTGCCTTTCTATCCATGCAGTGACAATGAGGCAGACTTAAGCTTATTGAAAAGACTGTATGCGAGTAAAAACGTTACCGTTCGTAATGATCCTGATGGCCGCTCTCGACTGAATGTGAATATTTTTACAGGAGATGTTATCGTTACTGATTTTGGAGATGCCCCTCCTCTAGGAAATATCGAAACTCATACATTCCAGGAGTGCTATGACAACTGGAACAATTCAAAGCTTGCCATGGAACTAAGCTGTCACTGCCCTAGTGTTTCTTGTCTTGGACCAAATATCCTTGTCAAAAACGCGTATTACAAGGACCTTGATTTTACGAAACGAGAAACAAATCTCTAACAAATGGGTAAGCGTCTTGCTCACCTGAAAAAAAGTCATTCTTTGACTTTTCTTGCAACAGGTTATTTGACTTCGAGGGGTAGGCCGCTTACGCTTGACGATTGAAAAGTGTAGGCGCCTCGGTCAATTTCATACTTTAAGTAGAAAACGACAGGGATCTCCCTGTCGTTTTCTATCTTGGTGTATCAGTAACTAAGAACCCGTATGACACATGGTCTTGAACAGGTATCCAAGCACCTATTCCTTGGTGGGTCACATTTTTAACTACAATGAATTTTTTACTTCCTTTTAATACAAGGTATACCTCACCATATGTAACCTTCCCCTTTTCATTAACTGCAGGAGCATATGCATATAAGTACCCAAGTTTTTTCGGTGGCACATTATAGACTTGATCCTTTTTCGTACCGCCACCAATGATGGTAGAAAAAGATAGCGGAAGCTTAGATTTCTTAGCTGCCTCAATCAACATCATTTTTTTTACATCATCAGCATCTTGAATTTCCGCGGTTAGACCGCCCCTTACTATTTTTTGCATTTCTTGCTTGTAATGAATTTTATAAGGAGCCTTACCGCCACGATTGTCAAAGAAGTTCGTGTTAACTTTTTCATACTCCCAATTAGTACTCGTTTCAGATGATTCATAATTAAGCGGCCATTGGCCAAGGTAAATTGTTGCTCGATACCCAATTGCTAGTGGTGTTGTTTGTATCGCTGATTCATTTAGTATCCTAATAAGGTTTGGATTCTCGATATCAATATCAGCACTTTCAATAAGCTCTTGTGTAAGCTTACTTGGCTGAAGATAAGGCAGATCCTGTGTCGGATTCGGATACGTATTGTCTTGCGATATATCTAAAACAGAACTAGGTATCTTAAATTTTTCAGCATTGTCATTGTTTTTTTCGGTACCTTCCGCCATCACGTTTGTTGTCATGCCAACTAACAAAAATGTGATCGCAACTACAAAAAGAAATTTTCGTTTCATAGAACGGTACTCCTTTCATTATCTTTGTGCATAGTTTTTTCGAAGATTTCATTTCTTATCCATTCTTTTAGCAAAATAAAAAAGCTAGTAGGAAGTTATTCCGTACTAGCTTTTGAGCCGCTTGCATAAAGTCTTTCAAAAAATGGGAAAAAGAATTGAATGACCGGTCCTATTCCAATCGTACACAGTAATGTTCCAATCCCAATTGGTCCATGAAATATAAATGCTAATAACAGACCAGTTAGTTCTGCAATTGTTTTTGCAATGCCAACTTTTAGTTTAAATCTTTTACTAATGGCAAGCATTAAATTATCTAATGGTGAAAGCGGAAATTTTGCCTGCAGGTACGCGGCTATCCCAATCGAGGCAATAACTAAACCTACAATAAAGATAACAAGCTTAAGCAAAAATCCCACAGGTAATAAATTGTTAAAGATAAACAGCATCCAAAAGTCAATAAAGAAGCCAATTAAAACAATCGTACCAATCGCTAAAAACGCAGGTCTTACCATTAGTAATAATGCATTGACAAGCATTACGATGCTTCCTACAATAATAACCCAGTTTCCTACCGTTAACCCAAATGTTTCTGATAGCCCCACATTAAGCGCATCCCAAGCGCCAGCCCCTATATCAGCTTTAATCATTAAGCTAATTCCTAACGAAAGGATAAATAACCCAATGCTATAAAACAAAATTCTTCGTATAATCATGAATGTATAATAGCTCCTTATTTAACCGTATTGTTACCGGATTAAAATAATTGTTTTATTCATTGCACTCTATTATATACGATAGGTATCATGAATACGATATCTTAATTTTCCCTTCTTATCCATCGGAAGAAAGATTGTTAATTTTTCAACAACCTATACTTATTTTTTACAAAAAAATAACAAATAACAAAAAACATAGCTTATTTTTTTGTGATAAAATTGAATATTTTTAATGTTAAGTAAATATGATTAAACATAACTTAAATTAAAGGAGGGATAAGGAGAACCATACCTTTTATGAAGGGGGTATGCTATCGAATTGCAGGACGAAGAGGACACCATTGAACATTATCCCTGAACAAGAAGAAATACTTAGAGGACCTTTGAAAGTATGTTTTGTCAAAGTAGAATGGATATACGTAAAAAGCAAAACGACTCTGTGTAGATACACTGCACAGAGTCGTTTTTTTCTATCTTATTACGAAATGCTTAGAACGCATAAAGCCAATTGGGTCCCCAATAAATTATCAATTTACAATTTCAAATGTCTCAATAATTTCGATTGACCCTTTTACTGACTGTGCCATTGGACAATTTTTATGAGCAATTTCGATTGATTGTTGAATCTTATGTTCAGCTAATTCATTCCCTTTTATCAGATAGTGAATAAAGATTTTTTCGATTCGGTTCGCTTCATTTTCATTACGTTCAACTTCTGTTTTTATTGTTATATCCTCTACATGCATCCTCTTTTTTTCGAGTATCTTTCGAAGGGTTCCTCCGCTACAAACTGCAATCGATGAAACCATCAGCTGATAGGGTCTAAATCCATGCTTTTCATCCCCAGCTACATTTAATTTTCCGTACTCTACATCTGAGTAAAACCCAACTTCCTTCATGTTAAAAATCAAAAAAATCCACTCCTATGCCATCTTTTTCTATCTATAATTTAATCATAACCAACTCTGTATACAAAACTGTTTTTTCAAGCTTTGAAGACATACAGTTTGTGTAAAAAAAATTTAGCTACGTTTTTTCATTTTCATCTACAGGTTATTTTTGTATGATAAATAAGAATAGTAAACGACTGGGGAAATCAAACTATGAAAATACGTTTTTGGATTTTAGTAAGTATTGTAGCGATATCAGGATTTAGCCAAGGTATGCTTCTCCCACTCATAGCGGTAATCTTTGAAAATAGTGGGTTATCGTCAACGATGAACGGGCTAAATGCTACGGCATTATATATCGGAATTTTATTTGTGTCTCCTTTTATGGAACAACCGCTTCGAAAATATGGGTATAAGCCTGTCATCATCCTTGGAGGATTACTAGTTGTCGTCTCGCTTGCCCTGTTCCCATTTTGGAAGTCTTTTTGGTTTTGGTTTGTGCTAAGACTTCTAATTGGGATTGGAGACCATGCCTTACATTTTGGAACACAAACCTGGATCACCTCCTTTTCTCCGGAAAATAAACGAGGAAGAAATATATCGTTATATGGTTTATTTTTCGGAATAGGCTTTGCATCAGGTCCTTTAATGACTCCATTGGTCTATATCAATGAATCTCTGCCATTCATCCTATCATCTATTCTATGTCTAATTGGTTGGGTCTTTTTATTTTTATTAAAAAATGAATACCCAGACCAAGAGGTTGGCGTTAACTCGTTTTTCGAGACGATCAAACGATTCTCAAATGCATGGAAATATGGCTGGGTTTCATTTTTACCGCCAATGGCATATGGATTTTTGGAATCATCATTAAATGGTAGCTTTCCAGTGTACGGTTTACGGATTGATCTTTCTGTATCATATGTTTCCATTCTGTTAACATCGTTTGCGATTGGAAGCATTATTACCCAGCTTCCTTTAGGGATTCTGAGCGATAAATACGGTCGTCGGAATGTCCTGATGATTGTCCTTTTCCTAGGGTTTTTAAGTTTTACAGTAGCGAGTTTTGTTGAGGAATCCACGATTGGTCTCTTTTTATGCTTTGCATTTGCTGGTATGGCAGTTGGGTCTACATTCTCACTCGGAATATCATATATGTCAGATTTAACTCCGAAAAGCCTCTTACCTACAGGAAACTTATTATGTGGAATATCTTTTAGTGTTGGTAGCTTAATTGGTCCTTTTTTAGGCGGGTTATTCATTCAATACTTTAAAGGTATTAGCTTTTTTACTATTATCGGTACCATCCTTTTGTTAATCTTCCTCGTTATTTTTATGTTTGGGTCAAGAACATTGAATACGGTAGAACAATCATGATGAAGGTTCCCCTAGTAACAAGGGGAACCTTTTTTCTTTGTGATTATTTGACTATTTTTTAAAATTAGATTGACCATTTTGAATTTTCTGTTATATAATACATTTAAAGAAAATACACTGTATTAAAACAGGTGTAAGGACGAAAGAATCAATTAAGGGAGATGAGTTTTAATGAGCAGGCAGGAACGAAAAAATATGGTTGAGTTTATTGAAAAGGTTAAGGGCTATGATAAGGCTATATTGATGTATATGACTGATGCAGATATTGAACACATCTATAATACAGCCTATTATCATTTTGAAGAAATTGTTGAATAAGTAGTATGACCCACCCATTGCGGTGGGTTTTTCTTTTGAATTGCTTATTTAAAATAATTTTAAAAAAGAACTTTCCGTATATAACGAATTATGTTATAATCAATAATAATTATAAAGTAAAAATTAATCAAATGAGAGCTGCTTTCAATTAGGAATGCAGTTTTCCTGTTTTAATAGCTAATTGATTGTGATTACCTTTCTCAATTGATTTGCTAACTATGATTTTAATTCTCAATTAGATTAGTGAAATTGATTCCTTTTCTCAATTAATAAAGTGGAGGCGAGAATATGAATACAGAAGTTAATACAGTACCAAAACAGCACAATGTATATAAAAAAGAAAGTAATACATCCTCTTTTTTTAAAAAAATAAAGGTACATGGAGAATTAATAGCTGCAATTGCAAGTGGGATCTTGATTGCAATCGGTTGGATTCTTGCGCATTATGATTACAGCACTACTTCGATTGTCACTTATATTCTAGCTTTCATAATCGGTGGATACGCGAAGGCAAGGGAAGGTATTACAGATACGATAGCTGAAAAAGAACTCAATGTAGAGATGTTAATGATATTTGCGGCAATTGGTTCTGCGGTTATCGGGTACTGGAATGAAGGTGCCATATTAATCTTTATTTTCGCACTCAGTGGTGCATTAGAAACATACACGATGAACAAAAGTCATAAAGAGATTTCGTCCCTTATGGAATTACAGCCTGAGGAAGCAACACTTATTATAAATGGAATTGAAAAGGTAGTTCATGTATCTTCTCTACAGGTTGGAGATGAAATCTTGGTTAAACCAGGAGAACGAATTCCTGCGGATGGTAGGCTTTTAAAGGGTGAATCCAATGTTGACCAGGCAGCTATTACAGGAGAAGCCATTCCTGTGCGAAAAACAGTTGGAGATGACGTTTTCGCAGGTACGGTAAACCTTCGAGGCTCCATTTCCATTGAAGTAACAAAACCAAATGAAGACTCCCTTTTCCAAAAAATTATTAAGCTGGTTCAGTCAGCTCAAAGTGAAAAATCCCCTTCTCAGCTTTTCATTGAAAAGTTTGAAGGTACTTATGTAAAGTTTGTATTGATTGCAGTTGGTTTAATGATGTTTCTTCCTCACTTTTTGCTAGGATGGACTTGGACTGAAACATTTTATCGAGCTATGATTTTGCTTGTTGTTGCATCACCTTGTGCACTCGTTGCTTCCATAATGCCAGCTACCCTTTCTGCCATTTCGAACGGGGCAAAGCATGGTATTTTGGTTAAAGGTGGAATTCACTTAGAGCAGTTAGGAAATCTAAAGGCAATCGCATTTGATAAAACAGGTACCTTAACTATCGGAAAGCCTGAAGTAACAGATGTAATTGTAAAAGACTCAATAAATAAAGAAGAATTTTTAAGAGTAGTTGCTTCCATTGAAAATCAATCTACACACCCATTAGCACAGTCAATTGTGTCATATGTGAAGGATACCACAGACCAAAGCCTTCTTCCGATTGAGGGAATTGAAGATGTTCCTGGCTTTGGAGTTAAAGCAATAGTCAATGATACTACATGGAAGATTGGGAAATCCGAGCTTGTTGGTAAAGATGCTGCGATGGAATATGACAATGGTATCGCAAAGCAACTCGCGGCTGAAGGGAAAACGATTGTATTTGTAACTTGCAATGACACAATTTCTGGCATTCTTGCCCTTAAGGATGTTGTCAGGGAAGATGCAGTTTCAGCGGTTGCTGAATTAAAAGAACTTGGGATATATAACGTTATGCTAACGGGAGATGGTGAAAAAACAGCTGAAGCTATTGCCGCAGAAAGTAAGGTAGATCAATATATTGCAGAATGTTTACCTGAAACTAAGGTAGACCACATCAAAGGGCTCCTAAGAAACTATAATACAGTGGCGATGGTAGGCGATGGAATTAACGATGCTCCAGCACTCGCTACAGCAAGTGTTGGTATCGCTATGGGGCAAGGAACGGATGTTGCACTTGAAACAGCCGATATCGTTTTAATGAAAAATGACCTGCCACGTATTGCGGAAGCGGTACGTCTTTCAAAACGAATGAACCGAATCATTAAACAAAATATCGTCTTTTCAATCAGTGTAATTATGCTCTTAATTCTTTCAAACTTCTTCCAAATCATTGACCTACCATTTGGAGTCATCGGCCACGAAGGAAGCACCATCCTCGTCATCCTAAACGGCCTACGCCTCCTAAAATCATAAGGTGTCAGGCACCGAAGAAATACAAATGCCCCTAACTGTCCACCTCAGGTGGACAGTTAGGGCATAAGGAAGGACTTGGCTCATTCGGGCAAAGTCCTTTTTATTTTAATGATATCCGTTGCTACCGTTAGCAGAACCGCTTGTTTTATGTTTTGTATGATTCTTTTTCCCTTTTTGTTTTGTGCTACCGTCTTTTTTCGTATGTTTTGTCATGACGAAAGCCTCCTTAAAATGCTTGATGTATCGTACTTTTAGCAAGCAATGATTGGTAAGACAACCGCCTTACAAATAATAGTATCTCACCTTTCCAATCATCCGATTAAGGTAACTTTCGGAAAATTAGCGACCTGAACGAACACGGTGACAGTTGAGAATTGCATTAATTTCCCCACCTAAAATAATGATCATGCCAGATAAATAAAACCAAATCATAAGGATAATGATAGCCCCAAGACTCCCATATGTCGTTGTGTAATTTCCAAAGCTATTCACATAATAGGAAAATGCTAAAGACACAAACATCCACCCAAATGTCGCAAAGAATGCTCCTGAAATAACTTCTTTTGCTTTTAATCGCTTATTGGGGGCAATAAAGTATAGTACCGTAAATACGATAAACAATATTACCGCACTCATAATCCATCTTATCGCATTCCATATATTCAAAAATTCATCGGATAGTCCCATAGTCGAGAAGATAAATATTCCAATTTGTTTTCCAAAGACCGGTAGTAGCAACGCTACTATGATTACAACAATCATCCCAAATGTTAAAAGAACAGAGATGCCACGTGCGACAAAAAAATTCCGACTTTCTTTCACATCATAAGCTTTATTAAACGCACGGACTACTGCATTAATTCCATTGGATGCAGACCAGATTGTACCGATAATTCCTACAGATAATAGCCCTCCATTATGAGTACCAATTATCACATTGAGATTCTCCTCAATCAACTCCATTGTCCCTTCTGGGGCATACTGACTTAGAAATTCTAAAACATCAGCCTGGGATAATGGGAAGTAGCCAATCAATGTTACGAGGAAGAGTAAAAAAGGAAAGAGGGAAAGCAAGAAGAAATAGGCTAATTCTGCAGATAAACCGCCCACCTCATCCTCATGGTAACGTAGGTACAATTCCCTAATAAACCGCAAATCCAAAGTCTTAATTTGGGTCATGTTTTCACCTCTCTAGATTATCCTCCCTAATTCCCTCAGATTTATTAGTAAAAACGTCCTTTGTTTCTTTTACCAGGTCCGCAATTTCTGGTGTTGCTTCCGCTAGTTCATTAACCTTTGTGGTTACAAAACGAACATCTTCTGCCACTTGTTCAACTGTTGTTCGAACAGCATTAAACTGGTCCTTAACCAGCTGCGAATAGGCACCTGGATCCTTAAGGACCTGTGCTGTTTTCTTACCAACCCTTTTACTCGTATGTATAAAAGATTCTCTTGTATCCTTATCAAAAAGTGATACTGCTGCACCTATTAGTGCTCCAATAACCATACTCTCAATCATCTTATTTCTTTTTGACATTCTTTACTCTCCTTTTAAGTCGTGTTCCTTTTTAATTACTTCTAAAAGGTTCTTACACCCGTTTAAAACAAGCTCATATACTTCGTCAAAGTTACCTGTAAAATATGGATCAGGTACATCAGCTACAGCACTTTCCTCTACAAAATCAAGTAATCGTCCAATAAAGCCCGTTTTTTCATAACCTGCCAATCGTCTAAGATGCCCTAAGTTTTCTGCATCCATGGCAATTATATAATCAAATTCTTTGATATCATCTTTGGTTACTTGTCGTGCTTTAATTCCATCAAAGGGCACATTATATCTTGTAAGTATTTCTTGAGTTCCTTCGTGTGGCGGCTTCCCAATATGCCAATTTCCAGTTCCTGCTGAATCAACCTTGATTTTAGTTGCTAGTCCTTCTTGGCTAACTAGATCTCTAAAAATTGCTTCTGCCATCGGTGAACGACAAATGTTTCCGAGACAAACAAAAAGTACACGTATCATGATTGCTTCCTCCTTTTGCCTTTTACATAAAACAATTTTACATCTGTTATATTTTTCAATGTTTTCCCATATTTAATAATAACAGAAATTTAACGAAGCGATTTTTTCTTTTAAAAACATGTTACAATAAGAATACACTGAAAAACGAAGGGATGAAAATATGGATCTATCACAAAAATCGGTAGAAAACGTTGAGTTTATGATAGAAGCAATCAAAGAAAAGCTAAAAGTACTTAATCTGGGTGCAATCAAGCCTTCTCATTTTGATGAAGAAATGTATGAAGAACTAAAGGATATCTATGACTTAACGATGAGAAAAAACTCGTTTAGCCCTAATGAAATGCAGGCACTTGTAGAGGAACTCGGAAGCTTACGTAAAAATAAATAGTACATATGAGCAAGAGACCATGTGGTTTCTTGCTTTTTTGTTTCTTTCATGGAGGATTGTTGATAAGTGTATAAGCGTTCCCGTTTTGGTTTGATGGATTTAGTAATCTATGGCCTGTGAAGGCAATGAATCCTTATCTCCTGTTTCCCCCACTATCAGGTATTCCGGCGGTATATGGAATCCATTCCCTTACTTTCGTTCCCACTTTCTAAGTTTCCAATGACAATTGAGGTCGTTTCCTTCTCTTTCGTTCCCGCTTTCCACCTTCCTTTAATAAGGGGGCACGATTAAATGAACGGAATCGTTCTTTAGCATGTCTAATTAAAAATAGACCCTGTTTCCAATAATAAAAATCTGAATTTTTCAGTAAATAACCTTACCACGTTGCATATATGTATAGAGAGAGGCTTCCATATGTTTTGTCTTATAACATTATGGGAGATTACCAACCAAGAGACTATACATCTACCTATAAAGCTTCAACATATTTAACTAAATAGGGGGAATGCACGTGCTAGGACTATGGTTTACACTAATCGGATTGACCATCTTACTATTTGCAACAACTGGATTCTTTCTTTATTTTCTAAGATCAGCTCTTAACACATACGACTCTAAAAAAGTTGACCCGCTTCCCAAAACCAAACACTAACCTTGCGCATGTACCTATCCACAATGGTGTCAGGCACCGTAGAAATACATTGTCTCCATTTTGTCCATCTGGGGCGGACATAGTGAGAGCCACGACTTCTAAAGTACGTGGCTCTTATCTATGTTATTGTTTTTTCAAGTGATATACTACGGATTCATAGGGACGAAGCTTCATTCCTTTTGTTATGTCAGTTAGTGAATCTCCATAATTTGAAATAAGCAAATCGCTTGTATATCCTTCTAATGGTAACGCAGAAGGTATCTCAAAGGATGTGTCCTTGCCATAAAAATTGTTGACCACTAATAGCTTCTCGTCCTTACCATTACGAACATAAGCAAATATATCTGGATGATCTTCTATTAATAATTGATAGTCACCATCCGTAATGATATCATACTCTTTTCGTAATTTGATTAATTTTTGGTAATGATAAAACACTGAATTTTTATCATCTATGGCATTTTCAGCATTTATCGTTTTATAATTTGAAGCTACATTTATCCACGGTGTTCCTTTTGTAAATCCAGCATGCTCACTAGCATCCCATTGAACTGGTGTACGTGAGTTATCTCTTGATTTACTTTTAAGGATTTCAAGGATTTCCTGCTCACTCATACCCTGTTCTCTTTTAATTTTGAAGATATTCAAGGATTCCACATCTCGATACTCTGAGATAGACTCAAATTTTGGATTCGTCATCCCAATTTCTTCACCTTGATATATATATGGAGTGCCTTGCATCATATGGATGGTTGTTGCAAGCATCTTTGCCGACTCGGTTAGATACTTATCATCATCTCCATATCTTGATACAATTCGGGGCTGGTCATGATTACACCAGAAAAGAGCATTCCAGCCTCCTCCTTTGTTCATCTCTACTTGCCATTTTGAAAGTATTTGCTTGAGAGCTTGGAAATCAAAATCAGCAACAGACCATTTTTCTCCATTTGGGTAATCTACCTTTAAATGATGAAAATTAAAAGTCATGCTTAATTCATGTCGCTCAGGGTTTGTATATTTGATACAATGGTCAATCGTGGTTGATGACATTTCTCCAACTGTCATGCTATCGTACTTTGAGAATACCTCGCGATTCATTTCTTGCATGAATTCATGAACTCGTGGACCATCCGTGTAAAACTTACGCCCATCTCCTGGAGGAACAGAGCCATCATCATCTGGGAATCTCTGATCCTTTGAAATAAGGTTGATTACATCTAGGCGGAAGCCATCTACCCCTTTTTCAAACCAGAACGTCATCATATCATATACTTTTTTTCGAACCTCTTCGTTTTCCCAGTTTAAATCTGCTTGAGTAACATCAAAAAGGTGTAAATAATATTGACCTGTTTTTTCATCAAATTTCCATGCTGGTCCACCAAACTTAGACTCCCAGTTCGTTGGTTCCCTTCCATCTTTCCCGTCTTTCCAAATATAGAAATCACGGTAAGGGTTATCTTTTGATTGTCTTGACTGAACGAACCATTCATTTTCCGTTGAGGTGTGGTTCACGACTATATCCATTATTATTTTGATACCACGAGTGTGAGCCTCTTCAAGCAGCCGATCGAAGTCCTCCATTGTGCCATACTCTTCGTGAATGGCAAAATAGTCACTAATATCATATCCATTATCTTTTTGAGGAGATTTATATATAGGGGTTAGCCAAATAACATCTACTCCTAGGGCCTTTAAATAATCCAGTTTTTCGATGATCCCTTGTAAGTCTCCGACGCCATTTCCTGTAGTATCGTTAAAACTCTTCGGATAGATTTGATAGACAACTGATTTTTTCCACCAAGGTTGTTTCAATTTCTACACCACCATTTTATAGTCATAAATTATGTAAGACTTTTTTAAGTAAAGCAGTGATACCTCAACTTAGTATTTGAAAAACAATACTATCTTATGAAGATTTCACTAGTAGTAGTTTAACCTGTATATACAAGTTAGTCAAAACAAACCCGTCGCATATTTTTATCCACATATCCCCACTATCCCCATTGGTGTCAGGCACCACAGAAATACAAACAAGCCAAAATGTCCTCTCCAGAAATACAAAACAAACAACTTAATTATAAATACCTTTTAGGTAAAACTACCTCTAAAGCCCTTTGAGAGGAAGTCGAAGTATGCTTATACGTCAGATCTATTTAGTCCTAATGCTTTCAATGCCATTTATGGTACAAGCAAAGGAAATCCAGTATAACCATAACAGTATTACTATTTCAGAAGCCAAAGAAAAGGTGGTTTTTTCTGTCCTTTCACCCGATAAAATTCCTGATGATTGGACATTAGAAATTAAAACATACCCGTGGGGAGAAAAAGAACATTTCTCCAAATTTAGGCTGCATTTTATGAACAGTAATGACACAAAACTTATGGTTGGTATTGAGCAAAGTCCAAGTCATTTTTTATATGATGATGTTAGAAGAGGGCAAAATGTTGAGCAAGTAGATATTTATGGCAATAAGGGATACTTTTCAGAGTGGGGAAATAGCGGCGAGTTTGATAAGGAAGGTGAAATTACAGGTGGTTTACTTTGTTGGAAACAAGATGGAACATACATTGTAATGGATAGTACAAGAATAACCAAAGAGATAATGGTAGGAATTGCAAAGTCAATGAAAGTTGTTAAGTAATCAACTTTATACCAGTGGTTATATAGTAGAGTTTTTTATCCACAGACTGCCTTGGAAACGTTTGTCAGGCAAGGAGTGCAGACGAAATAAGATGTAAATTGCAGTTGCCATCATGTGAAGACAATTGAGGCAAACGACGCAGTATTTGTTAAAAGTCTGAGACCGACAATTTAGCCGCTCTCTATATGGCCTACTACAAAAAGAAGCCCTATTTGTACCAAGGCTTCCTTTCATATTTCTCATTCATTATGTATTCTTACTTATTTTTTCTAACTATGTATTTCTGACTTATCCACAGTTCTATGTACTTCTCACTTATCCACAGTTTCCTGCAATAAGTATTCCCTTAAAACAATCGCATGATTATGCTCTCTATCTTTTGCCCCATATAGTAATGTGATTTTTTCATTTTTGAGTACAGATAGAAGCTCTTCTACCTTTTCTCTTTTCTTAATATCTTCAATTAGTTCACTCATATACTCTTTTTTAAAGTCATCAAATATCTCCGGCTTGTGATTAAATTTTTTTCGCAATTCACTACTTATTGCAATGTCCTTCATCCATTGATCAATTTGTACCTTATCTTTTGATATTCCACGAGGCCATAACCGATCAATTAAAATTCTCTTTCCATCATCCACTGAAAATGGGTCGTATATCCGTTTGATTTCTATATTAAATTGCATCTTCTATACCTACCTTAAAGAGTAAATAATCTCGGTTAAACCAATCAATTTGACTAACGGTTTTCCAATCACATGGTGAATGTAACATGATAACATCTTTAAATTACCCACCTTTTCAAGAAGGAACGTCCACCCTTTACGCTTTAAACTATATACCATATAAGAAAGGTCAAAACCCAAATAGTTTTGACCGCCCCAAAAAAGTGAATTATTTAAAATGGACCCCGTCACAACATTACTTAAACTTATTATGCATTTGCATTTGGTAATCTTTAAATACAGAGGAATGTGAGGTTTTTCTGCTTTTTAAGATTTGGTTGAGTCGGAATTGTTTTTCATTGAGTTTCCTTTGAAGGATTACCCGTTGTGACTCATCCTGGCAGTTATCAAGTAGGTTCTCTATTGTTAGCATTTCTTTCTTTAGTTCTGTTTCTTCATTAATCATACCTGCATTTTTCATTACTCGGTATGCCATTCGTAGTTCTTGAGGAATCGCTGATAAATCATCCCTCTTTAATGGCTTTCCATAGCCTGGTAGATTTTCAAACTCCCCATCTTCATGTGCCTTTCGGATCTTATCTTCTGCAACTATTGTAAAAAAGTCCAAACTACCCCCTCCTTGTATTAGGGTGTTGCTTACATCCATTTTACTACTATTGCAAGAAATTTTCCATTTTTAACAATTACCAGGCCGCCACAAAATGAGTAATACAAAGTCCCCACCTTCTACCCCATAAAATCTAAATTTAGTAAATCTAATTACTTTGTTTCCTACATATTTCATATATTACAAATCGACAACAACCCCCGAAAATCGACAGAGGAATTAGAACCCTATAAAGGAAATGGTACAAATGGCGCATAACCATTTCATATTTTATGATACCTACTGAAAAAGGCTTAATAGGGTACATGTTATTCCCCTTCATAGCCACTATACACATAAATACAAGCAGTAACCCCATATTTTAGAAGGGTGGAGAAAAAATGTTTTCAAATGTTGAAATTGGAATCGATTTAGGTACAGCAAATACGTTAGTATACAGTAAAAGTAAAGGAATCATTATCAACGAGCCCTCAGTCGTTGCAATTGATACTGAAACGAATCAGGTTGTTGCAGTTGGTACGGATGCAAAAAGAATGATTGGAAAAACGCCTGGTAAAATAGTAGCAATACGACCTTTAAAAAAAGGAGTTATCGCTGACTTTAACGTTACATCGGAAATGCTGAAACATATCATGAAAAAGGTCGGCCAAAAACTTGGATATTCGATGAGAAAGCCTAATGTGGTTGTTTGTACTCCTTCAGGTTCTACTTCTGTTGAACGCCGTGCTATCCAGGATGCCATAAGAAATTGTGGTGCAAAGCAGGTTCATTTAATTGAAGAGCCTGTTGCGGCTGCAATTGGATCTGACTTACCCGTTGATGAACCCGTTGCAAATGTAATTGTCGATATTGGTGGAGGAAACACCGAGGTAGCGATCATTTCTTTCGGCGGTGTCGTAACTTGTAACTCCGTTCGTATTGGCGGTGATCAACTGGACGAGGATATTATTCAATACGTCCGTAAAACCTACAATGTCCTAATTGGTGAACACACTGCCGAACAGGTCAAAATGGAAATTGGCTACTGTTTAATTGACCACACGGAACAAATAATGGATGTTCGTGGACGTGACTTAGTTACGGGACTCCCGAAGACCATTACTTTGCGCTCAACAGAAATCCAGGAAACGCTTCGTGAATCACTCTTGCACATTCTAGAAGCAATCCGCGCAACATTAGAGGATTGTCCTCCCGAATTAAGTGGTGATATTGTTGATCGTGGGGTTATATTAACAGGTGGTGGATCCTTATTACAAGGTATGCAAGAGTGGCTTAGTCAGGAAATCTTTGTGCCTGTTCACCTTGCACCCAACCCACTAGAATCAGTAGCAATTGGGACAGGCCGCTCCCTAAGTATAATTACTAAACTACAAAAGCTAGCAAAATAGGAATTAATAACACCATCCTTCTAAATAGGATGGTGTTGATAATGTAGGCAAATTCAAATTGGACTCTGTCAACACTTATTTCAGTGGATATCCAGTAGATTTTAATATCACAGACTGTCTTGAAAATGCTCGTCAGACAATGCGCACAGACAAACGAATATGCCTTCATGTACGGATGAGTGAGGCAAGCAACGAAGTATGCATGCGTTTGTCAACAGTCTGAAACACCATCCTTCTACACGGGATGGTGTTTTTTCGCCTATTATCCTCCTGCCCTTACAAACTTAAGATCATTCAAAAAGGACAAACCCGTGAGTTTGTCCTTTTCATGTTATGCAGATTGCTTAAGCTTTTGTTTTGCTGCTGTTCTTTTATTTTTGAAATAACCACTACCTAATATCAACAACGTAAGTGCAGCAGTTATTAAATAGGTGATCGGACCATGGCTGATATGCATAAAATCAGTGAATCCTTTATCCTTCATCATCATTTCTCCGGCAGTCCAAGCAAGGATTCCCGCACCAACATAGGCAATCCAAGAATAGCGATTCATCGCTTTTACGATAAACTTAGACCCAAAAATCATGATTGGGATACTAATTGCAACTCCTAGTGCAATCATACCAACATGACCGTCTGCGGCACCTGCAACAGCAACTACATTGTCTAAACTCATTACAGCATCTGCCATAATGATGGTTCCAATTGCTGACATGAGTCCATTAGACGATTTTAGATGTGCGTCTCCTTCTTCCTCAACTAATACCTTATAGGCAATGAATAGAAGTAATAAGCCACCAATTAAATTAACAAACGGAATCTTTAGTAAGTACACAATAATAGCTGCAAACAACACGCGTAATATTACTGCCCCTGCTGTTCCCCAAAATATTGCCTTATTTTGTTGTTCTTTTGGTAGATTTCTAGTCGCCATCGCAATGACAACGGCATTATCCCCCGATAGAATAATATCAATTGCAATTATCTTTAATAATGCGATTGTTGCACCAGAAGAGATTGCTAAACCAAGTAAACTTAGCACATCCATCGGGCAATCCCCCCTAACTCATTAAATATAGTAAAATAATGATATCTATTAAACTAGCATATACCTATTTACTATGGCTTTCAACTTTTTCGCTAAAATAAACTGGCCAGAATTATTCACACTGGTTTTTGTAATACTACCTTATAACACCTCTATTATTTGACATGAAACCTTTTGGTTGTATATAATTTAAAAGCGAAACCATTTGGTTTCATATTCATACATAACAAAGGAGAATTTTATGGCTACTGTACAAGATATTACCCAAAAAGTACTTATTAACGCACCCATCCAAAAAGTATGGACTTTTGTATCGACTCCGGAGGGAATTGCTTCTTGGTTTATGCCAAATGATATAGACCTAAAAGTAGGTCACGAATTTCATTTGCAATCACCATTTGGTCCTTCACCTTGCAAAGTACTTGAGGTCAATCCTCCAAACAAGCTTTCATTTACTTGGGACACAGAAGGCTGGGTCGTTGAGTTTCTTTTAAAAGAAATGGGAGATCAGACAGAGTTTACTGTTATTCATAGTGGTTGGAAGGATTCAGAAGAGATTATCGGAAAAGCAGGTGAAAAAGCTGCTATTATTCGTGATCGTATGAACCAAGGATGGTCTGGAATTGTTGCTAGGCTAGAAGAGGTTGTTAGCTAGTGGGAGAAACTGCACACAAGCATGATGTTTTTCAGGCTATCGCGGATCCCACTCGTAGAGAGGTTCTCCGTATACTTGCGAAGGATGAGCTTCCTATCTCAGAAATAGCAAGTCATTTTTCCATAAGCCGTACTGCTATTGCCAAACACCTCCTCGTTCTTTCAGAAGCAAATCTAGTAAGTGGCAAAAAGGTTGGCAGAGAGAAACGGTTTCACCTTGGACCTGAGGCGTTTTCTGAAATACACCAGTGGCTTGCCTATTTCGAGCAATTTTGGAGCAATAAGTTATCCATTTTAAAATATATAGCTGAACAAGAGGAAACATAAATCACCGACATGAACATATTCATGTCGGTTTTTACAATCCAGTATGACAAGGTATACGAATTGTAACAGTTGTTCCAACACCTTCTTCGCTATCTATTGTTAAGTTTCCACCATGATCTTGAATGATCGTATGGCAAATCATTAAGCCTAAGCCAGTCCCTTTTTCCTTCGTAGAGAAGAATGCTTTCCCAATTTTCTCAAGCTTGTCCTTTGCAATACCACTACCCTGATCGACAACTTTAATGATCGCATCCTTTTTTTCTTGCTGAATCCGTATGTTCACAATGCCACCACTACTCATCGCTTCAATGCTATTTTTTATTACATTTATAAACACTTGCTTTAACTTGTTTTGTTCACAATCAACAAGTAAATTCTTCACTTGTTCACTGTAGTCAGTATTAATTTGAACATTGTGAAGAGTCGCTTGTGTCTGCAATAACAGAACTACATCTTCAAATAAATTCGTTATACTCGTTTCCTTCAAATGTAGCTTTTTTGGCTTGGCTAAGAGTAATAATTCTTCAACAATACCGTTAATACGATCAATTTCAGACGTCATGATTTCAGAATACATTGAAATCATATCTACTTTTTCCTCACTTTTTACAAGTTGGGCAAACCCTCGTAAACTAGTAAGTGGGTTCCGGATTTCATGAGCGATTCCAGCTGCTAGCTCCCCTACCATAGTTAACTTATCAGACTGAAGAATAAGCTCCTCACTTTTCTTTAACTCCGTAATATCCCGAATCACAATGTATTCACTTGTTTTTCCACGGAATACAATTGGCATAAATTTAATTTCTAGAAATAACTCCTCTTTTGTTGGATGCAGGAGTTTCCCTTCAATGATTCGATTAAATTTTAAGCCCTTTTCAAGTTTCCGTTTTGAAGGGATAAAATCTGTTATAAATTCATCTAAGGCTTTCCCAACAACAACTTCCTTCTCTTTTACACCCAACAGGTCTTTCCCCTTTTTATTAATAAAAACGATTCTTCTCCCTATCGCTAGTATAATTCCATAAGGGGCTTCCACCACTAAACTATAAAACTCTCTATTTTTTCTTGATTCCTTTCTTGCAAGCAGGACAAGTAAAAGGGCAACAGCAAGTAGATATATTTCCACTTTATCCATTATTTCCACAGCGTAAAGCTGCCCTATTAGTAGAGCTATCGAGCAAAGAAAGATCGCAAAATGAATTGCTCTCCACCTGATTTTTTGCAATTTATCCCTCCTAAAAATGAATGTAATAACTGCCTCTCAATAGAAAATGCACCGCTCCTCTTATGGAGTATTAGGTCTAAAAAAATAGACCTAACATCCACAGACGTTAGGTCATGCTTAGGCTTTACTCGTTTTTGAGCTATCCCTACATTTACCGATAGTTATTTTAGAAGAAAGCACATAACGCTATAATCTTCGTCAAGTTTCCAATCAATAAAAACATCTTTTACAGGCTTCTTGAATATGTCATCAAATTTATTATCCCTATGAAAGTAACTTTTTTCAAGAGCATCCTTCGTTACATATAGCTCACTTTCAAAGCCTTTTTCAATAAGAGCCTTTTCAATGTTTATTAAAATACCAAAACGTTTGACAACAATAACTCTTGGGCTAATTTGACAGATTTCCGTTTCATCTGGGATTTTTTGAACCAGTAGGCTTATCCTTTCAATTTCAGCTACTAGCGCTGAAAAATCTACTTCCGGATCTTTTTTCACTTCCAGAAGCTGGTCCTGCAGTTCTACAATGATTACCCCTGTATTGTTCGGATAATTCCAATCATGATTTATCATAATAACGTCAGTTTCCAGCGTTACTTGAATGACTCCCTTTAGTTCATCAAGAATACTTCTGATAACTACATTTCTAAGATAATCAACTTGAGTATCTTGTTTTTCTTTTATAAGGACCTCTTCAATGGGAGATAAAAAGCCCCTAATATGTAAAATCAAAAAGTGATTACCAGCAAAAGCAAAACAAGATTCTGGTCCTCTACCAAATTTATTCCGCAATAGCTTACTTGTATAACTACTTATGTATTTTATTTTATTTTCCAGATTCTCCACGCTGTTCCCCACTTTCGGGGATCAAATTACAATAGCCAATGACTTTCATTCACTAGCCATTATTATTGTAACATAAATCCCTTACTTTCCAACCCTACCAATTAGTATGTCATTTTGTTGAGAATTTATTTACAATAAATAACCGTGTAAGTAACATCATCCTGATAATTCCATATCATAAAAATATCTTCTATGTCTTTTAACAGTATTCTTTCAAACCGATTTCTATTCTTCTGATAGTTTTCTCGAATCTCACGTTCTCGTTCCTCTAATAAGTATTGATAGCCTTTTGTTAAAATTGATTTCTCAATCGGTAATAAAAATCCAGTTGAGCGAATGATATAAATTTCTGAACTAATTTTCTTAATATCAAGTGTTTTTGGCTGATAGAGTGCAAATTCACTTCTTTTTATAACTTCATTCTTTAAAAGTTCAAATGTGAGAGCATTTTCACGTTCCTCTCCACCTCGTTTGTCTCCTAGAAAGAGAAGGATAACTCCCGTATTGCTAGCAAAGTTCCAATCTTGATGCACTTGCAATATGGACACATGAAGAAGACTTTGTAACATTTCCTGTAATGGATGAAATAAGTCTACAGTTAATAAGGTTCTAATGTTTTGAGCAGCTTTTATTTCTTCCTTATTAATTAATTCATCCTCAATTTGTGTCATGAATTTCTTTACATGAATGACAATATAATTATCAGATACAGTGGTAAAGCATGTTTCCGGACCTTTACCGAACTTTGTTTTAATGAGCTTACTTACAAAACTACTTATATATGTAAGCTCCTCTTGTTTTTGTTTGGTCTCTCTAAACATTTCTTACATTTCTCTCCCTACTTTTTCAGAACAACACCCAACAGCCAACAGTACCAACATGTAGTAAATCCCCCAAAAGAGTATTGTTGTGTACTAATTGTTTGAGCTTGATGTAGCTAGTAGCTTGTGAACATAGCCACAGGTTCAAGTTTTATATTTCAAAAAATAAAAAATGACCTGACCCCTAATTAATAAAGAGGTCAGGTCATGGATAGACTTATATTTTCTACCATTTACCATCGGTAAAGATTCTTATTTAGTTTTTGCTTACAAATTTGGTTCCAAACGGGACTAATGACTGCTAGACATTAATCTTTTGCTATCATATCATGAAAATTGTTTTAGAACAAATAAAATATTGAAGTCTATAAAACATGCTTTACTGTTTTCATCCCTAGGGCAGATATCCCTACTTTTCGACAGATAGTTACATAATGTAAAAGAGCCAATAGTACTGCACCCATATTCATCCCTATAATAATCCCTTCCATTTGCAGAGTCTGGATGGATCCCAAGACAAACATTATTAAAAACGAGATGACCGTAGACCATACATTATGTATAAATGCATCTTTTACGAGTCCTAAGCCAATTAAATATGCTTGCATCGGGATTAAGAAAAAATGGAACAGAAAGTATGGCCAAAGCATTTGTAAATAAGCAGTTGCAGCTGTCGACTCAAAGAAAATATGTGTAAGTGGCTCAGCAAAATAATAAAACACAATACAGACTGGAACCCCATATAGAAAAGTTAATTTCATAACTTGCTGTAATAAGGTTTGTAGCTTGTTAATATCACGCTTTGCGTAGCTTTCCGAGACTGTTGGGATTAATACAATTAGCAAAGAATGTGCAATAAAGGCTGGAAAGAACCCAATTGTTAGAGCAACCCCAGACATTAACCCGAAATGTTCAGTAGCAATTGCAGCTGGTAGTCCCGCTTTAAGAAGTGCGGCTTTGATTAAAAATGGTTGTACCGCATGTGAAATCGCATGGAAAATCCTCATCCCTGTAGTTGGCAGAGAAACTGCAAGTAGGTTTTGACGAACTGCCCTTCCACTCAAATATGAAGCAGGCTTTCGCTTCAGTTTATTATATTGAATGATATATTCATAACCGAGATAGCCAAATACAATTAGGTCGCTTGCCACTAATGTACATAAGGCGATCAATATTGAAGTTTGGATTTTAAACTCAAGTAATTGAAATACAAATACTAATAGGATAAGCTGTACTGCTTTTCGTAAGAAATTAGCAAATGCGATTCTCCCCATAGATTGAATCCCCATAAAATACCCTCTTGCAATCGAAGTGAAGGATATGATTGGAATCAACACAATGACAATCCATCTGACGAGTGGATGATAATCATCAAACACAGGAATATATGGTAAAGTTACCATCGCTAACGATAAGACAATTGCCGAGAAAACAAGAGTTAATACCATAGCATGTTTTAGCATACTATAATGATATTTTTCTTCCTTTTCGGCAACAAATTTTGAAATAGAAACGGGAAGCTCTAGACTTGCTAAAATAATTAGTAAGAAAATTGATGGAAGAATCGTCATATATAGCCCCATCCCATGCCCACCTAATTCCTTAGCAAGTACGAGATTTATTAAAAATTCAACACACTCTCCTATAAACGCAGCAATTACTAATAACAATGTTCCTTTAAAAAATGTGTTCATCCTGTAGCCCCTTATCTGATTTATTCGATAATATATAGATATGAGACAAGTTCGAAGATTATTTTACATTTCCACGAAAAGAGTAGGACAAATCTAATTGGCCTTATGAAAATATTTACAAGCTTAACAATAAAGTCCCCTTTTAACTGAACGCCATCTGTTTTATAATCGTTTTATGTGTGACTTTTTAACTTTATTCAGCAGAAGTTCCCTACTTCGATAAGTGCTGGAATGAATACAATAAAAGTATACAAATCAGTTGGGTTCAAACTCCGACTGAATAAAGGTAAAGCCTCCGGCGAGCCTTTGGATTTTTTAGTGGAAGCTTTTCTGCGTTCACTGGCAATAAGCCTCATAGATGGCAACTGCAGTAAATGCCCGAACAAAGACTAAGAAAGCCACGTCCTGTGACAACGTCTTTGTGACCCACTTCATGGGGACCGCAACTAACAATCTGTGGAAAAAGCCCCACAATTGAAGTTTCACTATATCGAGCAAGCTCGAAAAAAATCTGGGCAAAAATATGCCTAAGCGCATTTGATTAGATGGATAGGACTTTCCAAATTTATAAATATATTAACTTATGAAAAAGGTGTATATAGATGAGTATATTAACAGTAAAAAATGTAAGCCATGGATTTGGCGATAGAGCCATTTTTAATGATGTGTCATTCCGTTTACTTAAGGGCGAGCACATTGGACTGATTGGTGCTAACGGTGAAGGGAAATCAACCTTCATGAATATTATCACTGGAAAGCTTGAACCAGATGCAGGAAAAATCGAATGGTCAAAAAATGTGAGGGTCGGTTATCTTGATCAGCATACGGTCCTAGAAAGAGGAATGACGATCCGTGATGTATTAAACACTGCCTTTAAATACCTATTTGATATGGAAGCTGAAATGAATGAAATCTACGGCAAAATGGGTGAAGCATCTCCTGAAGAATTAGAACAATTGCTAGAAGAGGTTGGTACCATCCAGGATACACTTACGAATAATGACTTTTATATCATTGACGCAAAGGTTGAAGAAACTGCACGTGGCCTTGGTTTAGATGATATTGGTCTTGACCGTGATGTCCAGGATCTTAGTGGTGGTCAGCGTACAAAGGTATTACTTGCAAAGCTTTTACTCGAAAAGCCTGATATCCTATTACTTGACGAACCTACAAACTATCTCGACGAGCAGCATATCGTTTGGCTAAAACGTTATTTACAGGAATACGAAAATGCATTTGTTCTTATTTCACATGATATTCCATTCTTGAATAGTGTTATCAACCTTATCTATCACATGGAGAATCAAGAGCTAAACCGTTATGTTGGGGACTATGATAATTTTAAGGCAGTATACGAAGTGAAAAAGCAACAGCTTGAAGCAGCCTACAAGAAACAGCAGCAGGAAATCTCTGAGCTTAAGGATTTTGTGGCAAGAAATAAAGCGCGTGTATCCACTCGAAATATGGCGATGTCGCGTCAAAAGAAGCTTGATAAAATGGATATCATTGAACTTGCAAAGGAAAAACCAAAACCTGAATTCCATTTTAGAACTGGGAAAACATCAAGTAAGCTTATTTTTGAAACGAAGGATCTTGTAATTGGGTATGATGAGCCCCTATCAAAGCCTCTTAACCTTCGTATGGAAAGAGGACAAAAGATTGCTTTAGTTGGAGCAAACGGGATTGGAAAGACGACGCTATTACGAAGCATCCTAGGAATGAATAAACCTCTATCAGGAATGGTAGAGCGTGGTGAGAATCAAGAGATCGGTTACTTTGAGCAAGAAATGAAGGAAGCAAATTACAATACGTGTATCGAAGAAATTTGGAATGAGTTCCCATCCTTTAATCAATATGAAGTCCGCGCAGCACTTGCTAAATGTGGACTGACAACGAAGCATATTGAGAGCAAAGTAGAAGTATTAAGTGGTGGAGAAAAAGCAAAGGTCCGTCTATGTAAGCTTATCAATAAGGATACAAATATCTTACTTCTTGACGAGCCAACAAACCACCTTGATGTAGATGCAAAAGAAGAATTAAAACGTGCATTAAAGGAATATAAAGGAAGTATCCTTCTTATTTCCCATGAACCTGAATTCTACAACGAAGTTGCAACAGATGTATGGAACGTAGAATCATGGACAACGAAAGTGTTTTAAAATTGTAACTAGACTATTAAAGGAGCTCGGTTTGGTTTACCAAGCTCCTTTTCCTTTACATTGATACATAAGGTGATTGTATGAAATTACAGATGAAAGATGCTTCACCCGAGGTTATTAAAATTTCTCTTATTACAGCTATTTGCTTAGTAGGAGACTCCATGCTCTATATCGCACTTCCAATCTTTTGGAACGAGGTTGGATTGGACTCTCTTTGGCAGGTAGGAATACTCTTATCCATCAATCGGTTTATCCGACTCCCAAGCAATCCTATAATTGGTTGGATATATAAAAGAATCTCGCTAAAGACCGGCTTACTAATTGCTGTTAGTTTAGGAGCACTCACAACATTAGGGTATGGAATTGTATCAGGCTTTTTAGGATGGCTTATCCTCCGTTCCCTATGGGGAATCGCATGGTCCTTTTTTCGAATCGGGGGACTTGCTACTGTAACTACCTATAGTACAGATGGAAATGTAGGGAAAACAATGGGGCTCTATAACGGGCTCTACCGACTTGGAAGCTTAGTTGGGATGCTTGTAGGAGGAATCCTTACCCCAATTATTGGGTTAAAAAATGTATCACTTCTTTTAGGTGCTTTTTCGTTATTGGCTTTTATCTATCTTTTTGCTTCTTTTAGGGTGAAGGACACAAATAAGCAGTCTGCTTCAGTTAATCAGACTACTAGGTTTTCTATTGTAAGAATTTTAAGAGGCTCTTATTTACTCTTTATAAGCTCCTTTTTTATTTCACTCCTTTTTCAAGGAATTATTACATCAACGTTGAGTCCGTTAATTGGTTATTTGTATGAGGATTCGATCTTTTTTATTGGAATGATTGTAAGTGTAACTGCTTTATCTGGGTTGCTTCAAGCAGCACGGTGGGTTTGGGAGCCTTTTTTGGCGAGTTGGATTGGTTCTATCTCCGATGGGGTTAAGGGGAGACTCCCCATCTATGTTGGTTCACTTTTATTCTCATCGATAACGGTTGCCCTGCTCCCTTTTTCAGTTTCGATATACATATGGGTATTTGTTTGCTTACTAGTCTTGATTAGTGCGACAAGTTTAACAACCTTAACTGATGCAATTGCATCTGATGAGGCAAAGAAAACAGACTCAGTCACCTTCTTCACTGGATATACAATTGTTCAGGATGTCGGGGCAGCAATGGGACCTTTCCTTAGTTACCTTGTTATCACTCTCCCGTTTGGATTTCCAGTACTCTTTGTTAGCAGTTCCGTTCTATTATTAATGTTTGCAGTCTTCTGGTTTATGCATAGTAAAACTCAAACAATAGCAAAAACAAAAACGCAAAGCATGTAAACACATGTTTTGCGTTTTTGGCGATTACCCAACTTCTTTATTTTCAGCTTCTAAACAATCAATTCTACTCAACTTCATTTTATAAAGGTCTGTATTAACTTCATCTAATAAAAAGTTCGTAATATCTGTACCGAAAAAGAGTAGCCTGTGTAAAGGTCTTGTCATGGAAACGTATAGGAGCTTGATATCGATTTCGTTTTTCGTAAATATTTCATCTTTCGAATAAATGAGTACTGCATCAAATTCTAACCCCTTGGATAGGTGCGAGCTAACAATTACTACCTCTTCCTTATTTATCTCCTCATTTTCCTTTAGAAGTTGAACAGGAAGATCGCTGTACTTTTTAAACGCTTTCGCAAGCTTCTGACATTCTTTATTTGTTTTTCCAATAATCGCTACTGTTTTCATGTTTTGTTGATAGAGCCGCTTTATTTCATCTGTGATTGCATTGATAGTTGCTTTTTCAGAGCTATGAAGCTTATAAAATTGAGGTACCTCTCCATGTCGAACAACTGGCTCAACCATTGGTAGATCTAGGTGTAAAAGCTGTAGCAATTGATTGGCTGTATTCATGATTTCAATTGTTGTACGATAGCTTTTCTGCAATGTCTTGTAGGTCGCCCTTGGAAAAATATCTTCGAGTATATGATTCCAATTACTGATTCCGCGGTACGAATGAATTCCCTGCGCCAAGTCCCCAACAATGGTAAACATATCTGTTTCAAGTGCACTTTTTAAGGCAGCTAGTTGAAAATAACTATAATCTTGTGCTTCATCAATTACGACATTCCGAGCTTTTAACTCTTTTTTAATCCCAAACAATTTCCCCTGTAAGTAAAGAAGAGCAGCTAAGTCCTCTAACTCATAGCTTTTCATCTTCGATAATCCTGATTGGTGAGTGCTGAAAAACGTAATTTGTTCATCCGTTAACATGCCTTTTGCATAGATTGGAAATAATTCAGTAACAAATTTCTTGTAATAGTAGAACACATCATGCTGTGGAAGCTTTTTTATATAAGAATTTACAGCTGTTCGAGATTGCTTTGTAATTTCCTCCAGCAATTCGGCCTTTTTATCCATTGCTTTTGAAACATAGCGTTTGCGCTTACCTGGATCCACTTTTGTTTTGAACAATACATTATCGAGCTTTTGGTCATAAAACTGAGACACCTTTAGAAGCATTTTTTTCTTTTCTAAGCGGACTGTATTTTGGAGCACCTTCTTAATCTTATCAATCCTCTTATAAAAAGGAAGGTAGCGATATTCGTAGGTAATTAAATGACTCAAGTCCTTCGCCTTATATAACCGGAACTTGGATACATAGAAATCTTCCTTTGGTAAAAGTGAACGTAAAATATCGTCCAGGTAATGATCAAGCATATCCCTATAGTCTAAGGAACCCTTAAAAGAAGAAACCCAACGAATCATGTCAGGCTCATCGAAATCATCATTGATAAAACCTAATAATTTCTCTTCTGGATTTGTTAGCTTAAGTGGCTTCCCTAAACAACTTTTCACATAGTCAACAAAGGTTGTTTGTAGGATGCGGTCTACGCCTAATTCTGGTAGAACCTCTGAAATATAATCTATAAACAGTCGGTTTGGCGCTAGAATCATGAGTTGGTCTGGTGAGAAGTATTCAGCATAGGTGTAAATAAAATACGATATTCTATGAAGAGCTATTGTCGTTTTTCCGCTTCCCGCAGCTCCTTGAACAATAATTGGTTTATTTAAATCTGCACGTATAATATTATTTTGTTCTTCCTGAATCGTCGATACAATATCTGTTAATCTGTTACTAGCACTTTCCGATAAGGACTTTTGTAGAAGCTCATCCGTTGTCGTTAAATCTACATCTCTGATTTCCTCTAAGACTCCCTCATCGATAATGAACTGACGCTTCAGCGATAAATAGCCATTGTACTCTTCACCTTCAGCCTTATAGGAGACCTCTCCTAGCCGTCCATCGTAATACAAGTTCGCAACAGGAGAACGCCAATCAACTATAATCGGCTGCTGTGTTTCCTTATCGAAAAGGGATACCTTCCCAAAATAAAGGACTTCATCTTTACCCGTTTCATCCCGTGTAAAATCAATTCGAGCAAAGTAAGGTTTACTGAAGTTTCGTTTTAAGTTCCGTACCTCTTCATTGGTTCTTCTTAATAATGTTGAGTTCGTGAGCATATTTAAATAGCTTAAACTACTATCCTTAAAGTTAACTCCCTCAAGAGCACCCTTTAGATTCTCACGAAAATTCTCCTCTGACGACTCCGAGGCCTTAATTACAATATCCATATACTGCCTCGTAAACCCTAGCCTCTCAACCTCATCCTCAAAATCCGGATGCCTCTTCTCCGTCATCCAACCACCAACCTTTCACACGATTTTTTAGTTGTGTTGTCCACATATCCACATTATCCACAAATCCCACAATGGTGCCTGACACCATAGAAATACATTTGTATCAAATTGTCCGCCTGAGGTGGACAATTTGATACGTTAGAATTTTAGTTCATGCGCATATTTATGCATAAATACCAAAAGCGCAAAATAATCTCTGAAGCCTATTCTGGATGAAACCGGCTATGACGCTAGAGCTAGAAGTGGGTACACCTAATATAAAGTCACCCTTCAAAAATAAATGTCTTTTAATTTCTTAACACCAAAAAACCATGAATATACCTATTCATGGCACTTTCGCTATAGACTTGTTCTAAGAACAGTAACTCTATATAATATGTGATCTCAAAAGACGTATTTTTCATTATATGGTATTAATTTGAAATTGGCAAATTATTTTTATGCCTTTTTTCTATTCTTTACACATTCCGTTCATTGTAGTCATAGGTATATTCATTCCGTTAACCCAATCCGAAAAGGAAATATCCATAATCTGTTCCCCTCTTGCAATGGTGGTCAGTATTCTTGAATTCTTCCTCGCATATGCAAAGGTATGAAGAGTACCGAATAGCTGATCATAATGCGTATAAAACAGCGGAGATGTAGGCTCGCTAAATATCGTAAACATTTCTTCTACATCCTGGCCATCATTTTTTAGCCCCTGCATGTATATATTTCGCTGTAAGGAACCGTCAATTGCCTTTCTATTTTTACTTACAAGTTCCTCTACCTGAAAATGATTGACACAAGAAAGATATTCCGGGTCACTTCTGACAAGAACCTTATCTGGGCTTGCTTCAACAACAGCAATCACATCTTTCGCATCAGCAAGTGAAAAATTATAGCAGGCTGCATGTGGGATTTCCTTCAATAAATGAATAGCATCCTCCACACTCGAGCAATTATCCAATACAATTCGATTACTTGTCCATGCTGATATCCCTGTTTTATATCCCTCATTACTAACAAAATGTAATCCTACTACGAGTCCTGCTTCATTGACACCATCATGTCTTCCAATCGCCTGAAGACTATAACCCGCAGAGGCTAAACCCGAATGTGGCTGGGCCATCACAAAAACTCCGTCATAAAAGTCCGGCGAAAAATCATAATTTCTGACATAATAATCCGTAGTGATAACCGCAGAACATCCCATCGCCTGAACCCTTGGCAAGTCATAGCCACTAAACAGGGCTGCAGCTTTTTCATAGGAAATTTCCATACCTTCAGCGATACCTTTTATCTCTTCAAGTAAATGAGGGGAATAAATAGTAAAGAGACTCTCTACATCTCTTATATTAACTTCAGGCTTCGTGATCTGCTCAAAAACGTTAACAATCGGTTTATCAATTAGTGTCTTTCCAATTTCTTTTCCAATTGTAAAAGAGTCACCTCTTAACTGGACCACATCTACTTTTAACACAGATATAAATATTACCTCCTCCATAACAAGATTACAGTTCCATCTAAAGTAACTTACCATAAAAATAAACCCTATTCCGATCAAACGAGAGCATTTTTTGACTATAACCGTGACCAATCAACAATAGCGTCCCTTCTTCCGAAGCCATACATTCTTTACCCGAAGTACAACAAAAGGTCAATCTACTCAATTGACCCTCGTTCCATACGTGTTCAGTACCTACTTTAACCCTCTATTAATGAAATTCGCATTAACTGGGGTAAGTCCCAGTTCTCTCGCCCAGACTGACAGTTGTCCCACATGATGAATTTCGTGTGCAATCAAATGCTGCATCACTTCACCATATGTAAACTGATATTTACCATTTTCTAAAATAAGAGGCTTATCATGCAGTTCATCTGACCAAGCTTCCACAAACGATTTTACTTCCGGTTGCCATGTCTTATGAAGTACAATCACATCGTCAAGCGTTCTAAAATCCTCTGGGGATACATCAGCCACCGGTTCACCTGTAATATCATGAATCCAGTCATATTCAACAACAACGATATGTAGTAAAGTATGTAAAATATTTCCGAAGCCACCTGTTCTTTTTGCTAATAGTTCCTCATTCGAAAGCTTTCCACACAACTGAAACCATTCATCTCTAACCTGCCAATTATAATAAAATAAACTCTTCATACACCTATCTCCTTTGTCTTTTAACATTTACAAATCATGATATGATTTCCATTAGGGTCCTTTACCGTAAACCAATGACCATGCATGATTTCCGTGACCAGTTCAACCTCTTTACTTTTACAATATTGATAGGCTTCCTCAATATCATGTGTGTTTAAATGAAACGCTGGAACTTGATAAATAGAGTCAGGAGAATAAATCTTGCTATCTAAAACAAGATTCACTCCTTCCAGAGGTAATGTACAGATATGACCGAATAATACCTCAATAGGATCTGAGATTCCTAACAAATCACAGTACCAATCACGAGCCTTTTCGATATCCTTAACAGGTATAAAAACTGTACCAATTTGTTGTAATAATGGATTCATTTAATCCTCCTTGGTAAATAAATTTCTATTATAACTATTCTCCGAAATTTTCCAGCTTCCTCTATTTATTGTTTTTACTAGTTGAATAGAATCTAAAAAAAGTATAATAGTCATAGATGTTTCTCTTTATACAAAATGCCTAGAAAACACTTTTTAAAGTAGAAAGGATACAAAGACATGTCTCAAATAGAAATTAGGAAAAGTCCCAAGAAAAGAAAAAAAATCATATATTTTGGTGCCGGTCTTATCGTAATACTTGTTGCTTTACTCTTGGTCAATTTCCTACCTGTAAAAAAACAACCTGTTTGGTCAGCTTTTGACAGTGAACGACCTCTCGTTATTGCTCACCAAGGCGGAGAGCAGCTTGCACCCTCTAATACAATGGAAGCCTTTACTCTTGCAAAAGAACTAGGTGTTGATGTATTGGAATTTGATATTCACATTACAAAGGACGGACATCTAGTAACCATTCATGATCCAACCGTTGATAGAACCACAAACGGGAAAGGTGCTGTTGTCGATTACACCTTAGAGGAACTACAAAAACTTGATGCTGGTTATTCCTTTCAAAATGTAGATGGTGAGTACAATTACCGTGGTAAAGGAGCCCATATCCCATCTGTAAAAGAAGTGTTTGAAGCTTTTCATGATATGCCTATGATCATCGAAATAAAGGATGATAACCCACCAGAACGAATGGAAGAAGTAGCTAAAAATTTGTGGGAATTAATCGTAGAATACCAGATGGAAGAGCAAGTAATTGTTGCGTCATTTGACCAAAAAATCATTGATGTCTTCCAAACATATTCAGATGGCAAAACTCCTGTTGCTGCGGGAGAACAAGAAGTAGTTAAATTCGTTTTGTTCCACAAGCTCTTTCTACGTAACCTATATCAACCAGAAGTTAGCTTCCTTCATATCCCAACCAGTGAAAGTATCTTTGACCTTGCCGATCAAACAGTGATTAAAGGGGCTCATCGCAGAGGAGTCGATATTCACTACTGGACGATTAATGATAAGGAAACGATGAAGCTTCTAATTGAATCTGGAGCAGACGGTATTATGACTGATCGACCTGACCTCATGCTTGAAGTACTTAATGAGTTAGGATATTAATGTAGTAAAGAGGCTCTCAAATTAATGAGAGCCCCTTTTTATTAGTGAGTAGTAATTGTTTTTTCTACCTTTTCATGTTTTATTAGTTTACGAAAATACGGTAACACATAATAGTCTCCACCTATTTTCCCTGCGTTAGCACCTGCTACTAAGATAAGGAATGCTACCAGTACCATTTGTGGGTTTGTGCTAGTAGTTCCTGAGAACATGAATGCGAAGTTCATAACCGCTCCCATTAAAGCTGCAAATGTTGTAAAAATACCAAGAATCAGTGCAATTCCTACGAGAAATTCTCCCCAAGGTACTAGAATGTTAAATAAGCCTGCATTCGGAAGAGCAAATCCTTCTAAAAATGCTGCCCACCATCCTGAAACAGCTGGATGTTCTCCTGTTGCTTTTGCAATTGCACCTTGCAGATATCCTGTTGAATCAAAACCGCCGGTTATTTTACCCCAACCACCTGTTATCCAGTGATAACCCAAATATAGCCTCAGTACTGCTAAAATCGCAGATGCACTAACATGTTCTCTTAGCCATTTTACAATCATTTGTTTCACTCCCATTCATTTATAATTGTTTGTTCTAATTACACTTTCATCATATCATCCGATCGAAGAATTGGTTGTTACTTCCTATTGATTTCAAGGATTTGTTAAACATATATGTCGTTTATGGTAATTCACAATCTATCCATTGCAATTAAGTATAAAGCTTTTCTTTTTAGCATTTTCGTGATATTATTTTAATAGTCTGAAAATTTTAGTGCTACATTGGGGGACTTGACATGATTCGTACAGGAGTAGCTGCTTTTTTAAGTGTCTTTCTATTAATTATTGAAGGCTTTATAGTTATGAAACTAAAAAATTATACTTCTATATACTTTGGTAATATCCAATTACTCATTAGCGTTCTAGCAATGAACTTCTTCTTGGCATTTTCAATTTTAACGAATATTAAAATGTGGTTAGAAAATAAAAATACCGAGGAATCCGAGGCCGAGATTAAATAGTAAGAATAAGCAAAAATAACAGGAATGACGTCCTGTTATTTTTTGCTCAGTATTTACATGAAATCACTACCGTTTTAAATCATCCTCTAATTGTTTTTCAATCTCATCATTACTCACTTTTTCACTATCTTCATCCTTCATATTCAGATGCTTTATAAGTAACCTTAGTTGATATTTAATAGTCGATAGGCTTAAGACAACATAGACAATAAATAAAACAAATACGATGTTCCAAAACACATCGTTCCCCCCATATTTTAATATCCCCTACTCAGTTTTTTCCTTTTCCATTTCTATACAAAACTTTTATTGGTTAAAACTCACATTCTTTTTAACATCTATCCAATGATTGGTTTGCTCTAGGGTTCCAGCTAGTCTAAAAAGTAAGTCCTCTCTTCCTCTTGCTGCCATAAATTGAACTCCACAAGGAAGCCCATTAGAGGACATTCCTAAAGGCACAGATATTGCTGGCTGTCCTGTCAGATTGGCAAGCTGTGTAAAAGGCGTTCTTGAAAGACTCTTCTCAACTAATTGTTCAACCATGCCAGATTTTTTTAAAACTCGTCCTAATCCTAACCTACTTACTAGCTGAATTAACCTTTCTTCACTACCTTTCAAAGCAAGCTCCCCGATTTTTGCAGGAACAGCTGCAGTAGTTGGGGTTACAAATAAATCATACGTCTCATGAAACTCTTCCATTGCTATTGCTGCAAAATCCCATTCACGTAAACCTAACACAAAATCACTAGCTGAAATGGATTGGCCAAGTAAACCCAATAGCCAAGTAGATGGCTCAACATCATGGATTGTCGCATTTCGACCTAACACTCCCTTAAGTGAAGCTATAGACGCGCCAACTTCCCCAAAATATAAAGTGATATAACTGCTACCGATTTTCCTTCCGTCTACCGGTGCATCCTTCTCTTCAACATAATGACCCAGAGACTCTAAAAGCTTTGCTGCTTCAAGAACTGCTGCTTTACAGTCATTGTCAACTGTTGTCCCTAAGGGCGATTGAACCGAGTAGGCAATGCGAAGCTTTGATAGAGGTTTTGAAACCTCTTCAAGATAACTTCCATAATAGGGAACCGGAGAAAATGCATTTGTTTTTTCATAGGCACTAATTTCATCTAACATTGCCGCGCTGTCACGTACAGTTCGTGATAAAATGTGATCAACAGAAGCACCCTGCCATACTCTTCCAACTGTTGGTCCAACAGGGGTTCTACCGCGAGTCGGTTTTATCCCAAATAAACCCGTATATGCTGCAGGTATACGGATTGAGCCACCTCCATCATTCGCCCCTGCTATCGGAACCATTCCCGAAGCAACTGCAGCAGCAGATCCTCCGCTGGAACCACCAGGAGTGTGATTTACATTCCATGGATTCCGGGTTGGTCCATAATGTTTTGGTTCAGTAATCCCCATCAGAGCAAATTCAGGAACATTCGTATGTCCTAAGAAAATAGTTCCCGTTTTCCTAACTCTTTTAACAAACTCCGAATCTATTACCGCACGATGATTCTTGTATGCTTTTGAACCATGGGTTATAGATTCTCCTTCCACCTCTTGTTGAATATCCTTTAGTAGCATTGGAACACCAGAGAATACTCCCGTATCTGTGGGACGATTTGCCGTATCGAGTGCTTTGTCATACATCTTATGAACAACTGCATTTAGCTTAGGATTTAGTTCCTCAATCCTACTAATCGCAGCCTCTACCAACTCCCGTGAATGTAGCTCCTTTTTTCGAACCAATTCAGCTAAACCTAGTCCATCGAATTGCTTATATTCATGGTGATTCAACCCCTACTCCCCCCTCTATTATTCTTCTTTATACATTCTATTCTCGTACGAAATACACCTTCTTTCTCGAGAGCAGAATTGGTAACTCCCCCTTAGAATCATCGAAATAGTTCATTAGCAAAATAAATAGCTGATCTCCCAATTATGGAAATCAGCTCTATGTTATCCCTTATTGCCTTATTGGTAACAATACTTCTACCTTAGTACCTTGATTGACCTCACTTTCAATTTCTATTTTCCCTTGATGATCCTCAATTATTTTTCTAGTAACCATAAGCCCAAGTCCGGTTCCATCTTCTTTGGTCGTAAAAAAAGGTTCAAAAAGGTTAGTCATCTCCTCTTTCGAAATCCCACAACCATGGTCAATAACCGAAATTGACACGCTATTTTCATCTGCCTTTTTCACATGAATCTTAAGCTTGCCGTCTTCTGGCATTGACTCAATACCGTTCTTAATAAGATTAATTAATACTTGCTTAATTTGATTTTCATCACACTCAATGAGTGGCAGGTCTTCTTCAATCCAAACATCAATTTTCGTATTCTTTTGATTTGCAAGCTGCTGAGAGATTGAAACTACATACTCAATAATGTTTTTAAGATTATTTTTAGTAAAATGGGCAGATCTAGGTCTTCCAAGAACTAATAAATCGTTAACAATAGTATTAATTCGATCAACCTCTTTATCCATTATTGAAAAATAATATTGATCTTCGGGATATTTCTCCCTTTGAAGCTGGGTGAATCCTTTTAAAGAAGCTAACGGATTCCGAATCTCATGCCCTATCGTTGTCGCCATTTCCCCGATAAAAGCAAGCTTCTCCTTATGGCGTAACTCCTCGTATGTAGAGGTAAGAGCTTTAATATAGGAGGAGAAACGTATTAGGAATATATAGGCTATCCCCGACAGAACAACTACTAAAATAACAGGAATTGTTATAATAGGAGATTGAATGACAGCCCCAACAATGATGTATCGCAATACAGCGCCTAAAGTGACTACCCAATAAAAACGTATATTTATAAAAATAGGACTGAACATCACGAGTATTAATTCAGCTGCATTTCCACTCATATATTTAGTAGGATTAGGTAGAAAAACAATACAATCATAAATTGTAGCAAATGAAAAATATGCAATTACATATATGTACTTGATGAATGCCTGCTTGCCTTTTCTATATAAATAGTAGGAGACAAATACTAGCAAAAGAAAAATTACATAATTCACATACCCGAGTGGGTTTTCAAACCCAATGGTAACTTTACTTATATATTTCTTGTATATATAAAAATAAAAAAAGTCATATAGTACTAAAGTAATATAAAATGAATATAAATATATCTTTATTGCTCGTTTTTCTTCATGTAGTATCAAACCATTAATGGTATCTAATCGCATTATAAAGCCCTCACAGCAGAATTTTGTCGAATAATAATATCTTTATTTATTATATATCAAAAGTCCTAGGTAATTAACAAAAAATATCAATTTTCGACAATTCTTTCACGATAGCTTTTATAAAAGGAATATAATAAGAATCCAAGCATTACCACTATTTGAAGTATAAAAATAACCGCATCCCAGAAGTGTGCGTCTCCAATAGAATTATTAATGCCAGGTAGTGTTGCTTTTCCCATATATATTAATTGAGGTAAATAATATACAAATAGTAAGCCAATCGTTATAGCTACTCCTACAATATAAAAAATACTATACCATTTTACGATTTGCTCCTCCCCCTCAAAAAGTTCCAAATCCTCTTTTACTTTTGAGCGTGAAAATAAAGCTTTTAGAGTATATATTCCATTTTCCATAATGTTATAACTTCCTGTCATGTTTTGAAAAAGGAAGTAAAAATCTGTTTTCATGTAGATACAGGCTTGGTAGATTATTCTTACGACCGAATCAAATATTATTAAGCCTACTAATCCTGAAAGTAAGTCTGAGGAAAGCGGTACATACAACTTAATAAGTAGCGCTAAAAAAAGAATTACATTATCAAAAAAAACACCGGCCAAGTATAGAATGTTCCGTTTTTCTGGTGGAAGCTTCCATGCTAAAGAAAGGTCTGTTTCAAATACGATTAAATATAGTCTATGACCTATTTCTAATCTAGTTGGTAAATGAAACGAACGTATTGCTAATATATGACCAAATTCATGTATTAATACAAGAACTAAAGATAGCATACCTAGTGCAAGGATATTTAAGGACATCATATCAAAAATAAATAAATCCTTATAATGTGGAAAAACAGAAGGATTAAACACAAAAATAAATAAATTTACAAATAATAAAAGGCAATAAAAAAAGATTGTAAATCTATTAAAGAATGCTTTACCAATAATAGGTGGTATCCACAAAAATCCTAAACTATTTGTCTCATTGATTTTTCGCTCAATCTTTTTATCATTAATAAATTCAATTAAGTCAAAATCTATTAACTGATTTGAAAAATCAACCATGTTAATTTCTTCATTCGGGTACTCTTTTATTAGTCTTGTCTCTATATCACCAAGGGATTTCCCAGTTTTAATTAGTTCTAATGCATCAATACAAACCCTAGGCATTTCATAAAACTCCTGCGTTTCACAATCCTCAACAATAAAGTTCTTATTGTCCTTGCGTATATTAATAGCACGTAAATGCAATATATCTTCATTTGTTAATTTCATATATTCACCTTGTTATAATAATTTCTCTAATAATATAAAAGAGGATGCATTACCCGAAAGCATGCATCCTTGAGACTTATTGTGGAACACGTGGTGTAAGAAAGCACCACCAGCAAGTTGTCTTTACTTTTTTTAGTTTACGAATTTTCATACCTTTCCCTCCCCATTTTTATAGATAGTTTAAACTATAAAACTTTATATCCTAGAAACATAGCTTTCATGTATTTCCAGCCATGTTGGATATACCTTTTGAAATACTGTAACTAAATCTGGGTCAAATTGAGTTCCTCTTCCTTCAATAATTCTGTTGTATGCTTCTTCAGCAGGAAGAGCACTTCGGTAGGAACGTGATGATGTCATTGCATCAAACGCATCGGCAATAGCAACAATTCTGGCTAGGAGTGGAATATCTTCCCCTTTTAATTGGTCTGGATACCCCTTCCCATCCCATCTTTCATGGTGGGAACGAATTACACAAATATTTCCCCTTAACCCTTCGACATTTTTAACTGCATCTGCACCAACAACTGGGTGTGTTTTTATTACCTCGAATTCTTCGCTTGTAAGCTTGGAAGGCTTCATTAATATATGGTCCGGTATGTTTACCTTACCGATATCATGTAGTAGACAGGCATAATTGAATGCCATTAAATCTTCATTTTTAAATACTTTTACTTCTTTTGCGAGTGAAGAAGCATAGTTAGCAACACGTTCACTATGCCCTCTTGTATAGGGATCTTTCAACTCTAATGCTGCAATTACCCCTTTTACCATACCTTCTAACTGTTCGTCATAGGAATTTTTAACAGCAGAAACATAGGATTGAAAACGTGATAGGAAAATGTATGCTATTATTGCAAATAAAGATGTATATAAAACAGGGAAAAGCACATCACTAGATTGCAAGATAAGTCCAGTTAACAAGAATCTTACCATTGTTCCAAGAGTAACTACACTATAGAAACGTTTATTTACAAAAATTGGAGAAAACAAAACAACAAACATTTCTACCATATTTCCACTTTTATATTCAAAGCTACTGTTGTAGTAATACGTAACATCATTACCAATTGAGAGTATAATAAATGTAATAACTACTATATATTTTACGCTAGATTGCTTTTCTTTCTTACTCAAATATATAGCAACCGGAATCAGAGCAAACATTATTATATATACTATATACCCAAATTTACTAGGTAAGCCAACTGGGATATGTACAATATACTTAGGGTAAATAAAATAATAAAAAACATCATATACTACCATAACTAGATAAAACAGTATAAGAAACCACTTTAAAGTACCCTTTTCTTCTGAACTAAGGATAGAATTTTTTCTCATTTTTCGCATCTCTGTTTCTCCATTTTTTCTAATATTTCTAGTTAATTATGTAAAATACCTGCTAACTTTACAAAAAAGGTACTAAAGTCACAGTACATATTCGCCAAAAATCGACTTTTTTCTATTATATATCAATCGAACTACAAACTAAATAGTTAAATAGGTATAAAAATTTTAATGAAATAACAAAAAAAGCAAATGGCACTCGAATGAATCTAATTACCTATTTTAACAAAAACTAGTCAAATAGTACTATTTGGATATCTGAAACACGTAATACTATACACAAAAATAAAAAAAAACACAGTAAAACTGTGTTTTTTCGACAAAAATCTACGATTTTCTTACAGATTGAAACTATCATCAATTAATTTATAGATTCATACAATTGCTATAATCCGTTTTTTGTCAATCGTTTACTTTGAATCTATACCTTTTTTAAATAAGCACTAAACCGTACGAACAAACATTTTCATGTCCAGACCAATATATGAACATGTTCTTGTATTGGGTCTTTAACTTATTGAAGTGGATAATTGTACTTCCTACAATTCCCCCTCAAAAACAACGGACATCTAACTATTTTACAAGTGAATGCTTAAATGCATAAATGACAGCTTGTGTCCTGTCCTGTACTTCTAATTTACTCAAAATATTACTTACATGAACCTTTACTGTTTTTAATGCAATATATAATTCATCTGCAATTTCTTGGTTTGTTTTGCCATCCGCAATGAGTAGTAAAATTTCCATTTCACGATTTGTTAATTCTTCATGGGGTAAATGTGATTCCTTTTGCCTCATACGGACCATCATCTTCCCAGTGACCTCTGGCTCTAAAACCGATTGTCCATGATAGGTTTTCCTAACAGCATTTGCAATTTCACTTGCTTTTGAGGTCTTAAGCATATAGCTTGTTGCACCTGCTTCTAACGCAGGGTAAACTTTTTCATCGTCAATAAAGCTTGTTACAATAATAATTTTAGCTTCTGGCCAACTGTCAATGATTCTTCTAGTTGCCTCGATTCCGTCCATTTCTTTCATGACAAGATCCATTAGAATAATATCCGGTCTAAGCTCTAATGCCAGCTCTATTGCTTTTTTTCCATCATCCGCCTCTCCGACAACCTCAATATCTGGTTGAGCCGATAAATAAGAGGATACTCCAATTCGAACCATTTCGTGATCATCTACAAATAACACTTTAATCATTTTCATCACCCTCTAATATCATCATTGGAACCTTGACTTCTATGCGAGTACCTTTATTTTTCATACTTACAATTCTCATCGTGCCACCAATTTCTAGAGCACGTTCATGCATATTATGTAGGCCATATGAGCCTGCCTTTGTTTCTTCGACGTTAAATCCAATTCCATCATCAACGATTCGAAGAATGACAAACCCATCACGATTGATTAAGAGGACTTCTAATTGATTTGCTTTTGAGTGTCTAAGTGTATTTGATACAGACTCTTGTAAAATTCGGAACAGATGATCCTCTACTCCTTTATCAATATGAAAATCCTCGATCTTTGTTTCAATAGATACAGGAACCTTTTGAGCTAATTCAAGTAAAAGCTCTTTTATCCCTGTCTGTAGGGTTTTGCCTTTTAATGCAACAGGTCTTAAGTGAAGGAGTAATGCTCTCATTTCAAGCTGTGATTGGTGAATCATTTCTTCTACCATCTTCAACTGTCTTTCCTCACGTTCATCTGAAGGTGTCCTTGATTCATTGATGGCAGACATCATCATGGAAGCTGCAAATAACTGTTGACTAACAGAATCGTGAAGTTCTCTCGCTAATCGATTCCGTTCCTCAGAAACAATTTCTTGAATCCGTTTTTCTTGGTCAATTGCTTTTTCATTTGCCAGCTTTTGAGATTGCTTAACTTGCTCAGCAATATGACCTTGTACTTTTTTCATTCGATCCCAAATGGAGATAATTTCATTAGATTGGGATTCAGGTAACTCCGGTATGTTTCTTCCTTGTTCGATTTGATAGAGAGCATCAGAAATAGAGAGAAATTGCTTTCTCCAAAAAATCCCTGAAATCATACCAAATAGAACGCCACCAAAAAGGCTCAAACTAATAGCTAAAATAATAAAAGGAAGGTCCATTAGCTTTGTTTGCCATAGCGCTGACCAATTCGCTAATGGAAAGGCCATCAATGAAATACTGATACCCATTACAAATACAAGTACCGAAAAGGTTATGCCTACAACAATTTGCCTCTGTACTGTACTCATACTCGCTTCACCTCTAAATTTCCAACGCCAATAGAGGTAATGATTTTTATTCTTTGCTCAGATTGATCATAATGTTCAGTTTGGTAATGAAGATTTTGATTAAATGTTTTTGGATCATGATTTTCAAAAACAGTGGTTGCTCCTACAATAACTGAATGGTTCACATGAACATCAACCTCGTACGGTACAAACACTTGGACATTTCCAATAAAGTTCTTGATAAAAACAACAGGCTCACCCTTAGGGAGTACTGTGTAACTTAGGTCTATGATGGTATCGCCGATTCCCGCCTGTATATTAACGTCATTCCATTCATATACGTATTCCGGTGTTCCCTGACGACCAAAGAATAGATTTTGGAGCAACGGCTTTCGTCTAACCAATTGTTCTTGAACAGGTCTATCCGTTGCTGGATTTATTTCAGGTTTTATATAGTTGGGATTCTTCTTTGATTGAAAAAATTGAATGAGTAGATAGACTAGAACGGCAAGTAATAAAAACTTTATAGTCAGCATATTTAACACCGTAATGGCCAAACCAATCCATCCAAACCAGAAAAATATTTTTCCGGATGTACGAGGCATTCTTTTTCGTCCGAGATAAATACATCCCGCTGATATGATAAGAGAAAATAATACTCCGCCATTGAAAAATGAGATTTCAATAATTAGTAATATAATGGCTATCAAAATAAAAAAGTTAAGGTTATCTGCTTTCATTTGATTTAACAAGGCGTATGCCTCCCTTCATATCGAATGTATTTACCCAATAGACTTGGGCGATTATCGTGTTCAATGTGTAACTAACATAGTGCATAAGAAGACGTAGTAACCTACGCCTTCTTAGAATACCATGTTTTTATACTAGGAAATAGAATGAGTTTCTTCATTTTTCATTTCTTTTTCTAGCTGTGCAATTCTTGCATCAATTGTGTTACGGTGATACGAGGAATTTACTTGATGTTCCAGACGTTCTAAATAAGCTTCCATTTCCTCAAAGTTTGTTGTAGCTTTTCCAGTGTATTGATTTGAATCCAATACTTGATTCATACGATGATTAGCACGAGCAATATTCTCTCTACCCATTAATTCCATACGTTTGATATGCATATCTTTTAATTTATGTTTCATTTCTTCATATTTTTTCTCAAGCTCTACTAGATGAGAACTTGCATTGCGAAGGGCTTCTTGTAGTCTATTGGAACGCTCCTCATATGCAGCTTGCTCTTGTAAAGCAAACTCATACAGTTCATTTTCTCCAGCCTGTTTTGCAATTTCTGCTTGGTGTTGACGTTTATCAGCTAATGCACGTGCTTCGCGATACTCTCTTGTAAATTGATCCTTCAAAGAATATTGTCGTTCCACAAGCTTTCGAACTTTTTCTACTTCTGCTTCAGATTGGCGTAGGTATTGGTTAAGTAATGCAATTGGATTTTTCTTTTCCTTTTCATCTAGTAATTCATGAAAATCTGCTGCAATAGAAGCTTTTAATCGTGTAAATAGGTTTGCCATTTCGTATCAAACTCCTTTAGTTTTTTTAATTTGAGAAATATTATTTGTTTAATTCAGCCCATTGTTTTTCAAAGTTAGTAAATGGGTCTGATGATTCGACTACTTTTTCTTGCTTATCTTTTTTCCAGTTTTTAATTACAACATATAATACGTAAGCAGCTACAACACCTAAAATCGCTGGAACATTTGAGGCTGAAGCAAAAAGTGCAAGTGCTCCCACCACCGCCCAGAGGACTTTGCTACCTGTTGAGTCCGTCTTCACGAACTTTTTAAAAGCAAAGTATAGAATAGCCAAACTGATTACTAAACCTACCATTGGTCCTAGCTGTGACATAAGCACGATGGCTGCGATACCTCCAGCTAGAAATAAACCGAACTTTTTCATTATTTCCTTCCTCCTTTCTATCATGGTTCTATCTTATCTTGGATTAAGTTCAATCATAATGAGCCTCAGTTATATTTTTAGATAGGACCTGGGGCTTAGTAAGGAATAAATCCTAGATTAAATCGCTAAAAGAAACAAAAAATAGCTAATCCAAAGTATTGTTTTGGATTAGCTATAGCTAAAGTCATCCATAATACGTAAGAATTAACGAACAAAGCAATCCACCCGCTGATAGCAAACCAACCATAGGACCACCTTCCTCAAATGCTTCTGGCATCATGGTGGACGAAACCATTGCAAGTATGCCACCTGCCGCAAATGCACCAATCATAGTTTGAACAATCTCCGAGGAAGGTCCAATAAGTGCATAGCCTATTAGTGAACTAACTGCCGATAAAATCAACACAACAGACCATAAGAACAGGATTTTCTTTTTCGAGTAGCCGTCATTTTTTAGCCCGATGCTACTTGATAACCCCTCCGGAAAATTGCTTATGAATATCGCAATTACGATAAGCCAACTAATTGAGTGATTTTCCAGTAGACTGACTCCAATAATAAGTGATTCCGGTATTGCATCGATAATCGTTCCAATAAAAATAGCCATTCCAGAATGATTCTTTGGATTCATAGTAGAACGCTTACGTTCATTTCCACCCTTTTTTGTAATAATAATCTCTGCAACTGTAAACATGATAGCACCAAGTAAAAATCCTAAAGAAGGAAATAAGATGCCTCCTTCATTCACGGCATTGGTTAGTAATTCAAATGTCGCTGCACCAATTAATACACCAGTTCCTAATGCCATAACGAATGCAGATATTTTTTTAGGGATATCCTTATAGATTCCTAAGAGCGCACCTATGAATAATGAAGACCCCGCTATACCGCCCCACAAAGCCGCTTGTAGCATTAAATCACCCTATTCAATGTGTTAGCAAATTGTTTTCTTTTCTGGATTAACCTATAGATATGTAATCAATTTTTATACTAAATATAACCAATTGTATTTTCTGCATCCGACACATGTTTATCCTTTTCTAGAAACAAATCGATGCCCTGTTATCCAGAATCTCCAGGGATAATCCTTCGCTTCTCCGGAATTTTCTATTCCAATACGTTTTCCAACGGAAACTTCTTGAGGCTTGTATCCTTTCGCAATATATAATGGTGGCTCAAAAAACGACCGTCCATAATCCTCCATACCAATACCTAATGCCTTTGTTAACTTCCCCGGACCATTTGTTAGATTCTTTTCGTCAGATATCCCTCTTCTTTGGTACATTAGTTCAATTCCCTTATAAGGTTCGACTGCCCTAATCAATACGGCCTCGGGTTTATCAAGTTCACCACTTACCACATTAACAAGACAATGGGTATGCATGACATAGGTATAGACAAAGCCTGCTCGGCCAAACATCACTTCGGTACGTTTCGTTCTTCTGTTTCCATAACTGTGAGCTGCTCGGTCTTCCGGCCCTTTGTATGCCTCTGTTTCGACGATATATCCAGCAGCTATACCACTCTCGGACTCTTTAATTAATCTACAACCTAGTAATGCTCTCGCAAGTTCTAGGGTTGGTTGAGTAAAAAATTCTTCCGATAAAATCTCTTCCATAAAATCTCCTTATCTCATAATCAGTGGAATCGTGTCCTACTGTTGAAGTTACACTTATAGTATGGTAGACAATTTCCTGACCTATCCAAAAAGGATGAAGAACCATACATGATTCTACACCCTTTCTGTTTACGACTGTGGTAGTTCAATTTTTACCTTTGTACCTTTATCTACTTCACTCTCATAGTGGATTGAACCATTCATGGCTTGGATGATTCGATTTGAAACAGTTGTACCTACCCCTGTCCCTTTTTCTTTTGTCGTATAAAAAAATGTTCCTATTCTTGAAAGTTGTTCTTTATCCATTCCTTTACCAGTGTCAGTAATCACAACAACCGCCCTGTCATTTTCCGTTAACAGTTCGATGGTAACGGAACCACCTCTGTTTGTTGCCTCAATGGCGTTTTTTATGATATTGATAAACACCTGCTTCAATTGATGTCTGTCGGTTCTGAGGATTGGTTCTGCTTCGTATTTCGTAATGAGCTGAATACCTTCTTTTGCAGCTAACGGTTCAAGGAGTTGAATGACTCGTTTTATATCAGTTTTTAAATAAATTTCTTCAATTTTTTCAAACTGAGGCTTCGCAAAATTTAAGTAATCGTTAATAATTGATTCTGCACGTCCAAGCTCACTTAGTATTAAAGGGTAGAATGATTCTTGTTTCTGTCCCATTTCTTTTTCTTGATTGTACATAAGTTGAAGGAAACCCTTCACAACAGTTAGAGGGTTTCTCACCTCATGAGCGATCGATGCCGCTAATTCACCAAGGGTATTCTGTTTTTCTGCACGTTGTATTTCTTCATGCATAATTTTACGTTCGATTCTTGATTCAATTAAAAAGGTTGCAAGAAATATCCCAATACTATTGATGACACCGATAATGGATACAATAAAGAGCACATGTCCGAAGTTATAAATCGTGCTGCCTTGGGTTGAAATATGAATCGCCATTACTAAAATGAGAATAAATGCGGGCCAAATCCCCATAAGTACGGATGTCCTGATTCTCTTTTTCGAATGAAAGCTCCAAAACCGTTTCGAGTATAAAAAAGGCAATAAGGAGGCTATCAATGCAATCGTATATGTTAAATAGAGGAATTCACCTCCCATTATGGTTCTAACTACAAAAATAACGATTATTACCATTCCGCCAGCTATAGGGCCTCCATATAAAAAAGAGAGCACCAAAGGAACGTACCTGAGATCCCAATTTAGGCCAAAACATTGATAGGGGAAAATCATACATAACGCTGTTACAAGTCCTGCAGATAACCCATAGGTAAATGGAGACATGACTTTACGTTTTTTATTCTCAAAAAATACGCTATAGATAAATATTGGCAATAAAACAATTAACACATGTAACAATAGCTTTTCAATAAGCATAATATTTTCTCCATTCATAACGAATATTGAAGAAATACGACACAAACAGACTTTTCCCTTCAAGATATTTCAATCTTATTCATAATTTTAAAATCAAGGTTGGAGCTTTTATTTGTTTTTATTACATCCAGAGTAATTTTTTTTACTTTAAAAAGTAACATTTTATTGCTTTTGAAAGAAAAATGGTTTACTCTTAGAGGTAATAGGAGGTGTAAATATTGGAAGATATTCGATTAAATGTTGCGTTGTTGCGTAGAAGAGTACCTAATTTAACTACTGCAGCTCGTTCAGTCGGGTTAAGACCCGCAACAGTATCAAACCTTTGTACCGGAAAGATTCCTATTGGACGTTCAGAGGTGCGTACATTAGTTGCTTTGGCGGATTTAGCTGAGTGTAGTCTTGATGAGTTATTAATTAGAGGGGAGAAAATTGAGATGATCGAAACGGGAATTAAAACGCTTGATGTCTTTGCTCCATTAGCAAAAGGTGGTACAGTTGGTCTAGTTGCTCGACCAGGTATGGGGCAGCTAGTAGTTCTTGCTGAAATGTTTCATAGACTCAGTAATAACGGCTTTATTACAATCCTGCTCTTACCCGAAGGAAATCACCCAGAAGTTAATGATATATTGGATGAAATCGATATCACTGCCCAAACCATTGATGAGGCCTATAATGAAATAGCTAAAATTGGTACCTCAAAAGAAATTGCCTTTGGCGCTGACCGTTCCCATGTCCTTACTGGAGAAATTCAAGATTTGCAAGACAGATTAGATTCAATAGGAATAGATAATGTTACTACCTTCCTTGTTGACTTACAAGGTGAAGTCGTTGATGATGAGGTTCCATACGGACCGCTTGAAACATTATGGCAATTTGACGCAGATCTTGCTGCCCGACATCAATTTCCTGCGGTAAATCCAATCTATTCTACCTCATCATTACTCGAGGGTGCACATCTTGACCAAACTCATCTAAGCATTCAGCAAAGAGCCAAAAAACTACTTCGTCGATACCGTGAGTTACGATCAATTGTAAATATTCACGGGGTTGAAAGAATATCAGAGGCCGATTCACAAACCTTTAAGCGTGGTGAACGCCTTGAAGCATACTTGACTCAACCCTTCTATGTTGCAGAAGCATATACCGGTAAACAAGGGGAAGCAGTCAGTTTGCAGGACACCTTGAACGATATACGCAAAATTCTAGACGGAGCGACCGATGTAGCAGATGTAAAAGACGTAAGCTATATCGGAAAGTTAAAGTAATTCAATTAGAGGTGTCCCAGGTAACCGGGACACCTTTTTGATCAGTATCAGCATCTATAGATTGACATGGAAAATAGTCTCTTTTACTATTAAGGTGATAAAAAATAAATTAACTTACTTTAGGGGCTGTTTGTTTGAAGGTTTTCGTTCTTAACTAACTATGTAAATAGTTCTGTTTTTATAGAGGATTTTAATTAGGTGAAACTAACACCTTTTATTTGGAGTGCCTTTTTATTAAAAACAGAGTGGTTAAGAACAAAATCATAGTTGCCCTTATTTTTTTCAAAAGGCAAGGAATGATTTGTTCATTCCCTGCCTTTTTTAGTATTTTAATTACTTAAAAAGGAGATAAACACAATGACTATTAAAATAAGAACAGAAATGGAAAAGGATTATTTTGAGATTGCCGAGATCCAAGCCTTGGCCTTTACTTATAGCTTTGGTATGGGAGAGGTCTTACTAGTCGACGCACTTCGTCATAGAAAAGCATATGACCGAGAGTTATCTTTAGTTGCCGAATCAAACGGGCATATTGTAGGGCATGTCATGTTTACCTCAATTGATATTATGATCGAGGGAAAGGTACAAAAGGCAGTCAATTTAGCCCCTATAGCAATTCATCCCGCTCATCAGAAGAAAGGAATCGGTGCCCTTTTAATAGAAGAAGGACATAAAAGATGTTTGGAGAAAGGATATGATTTTTCCATTTTATTAGGAGACCCTGCATACTATTCCCGATTTGGGTATCAAGCAGGTATGTATGGAAATGTCGCAACAATCATAGAAAGAAAGCATATAATGAAAAGAAGTTCAGATATAAAAATTCGAAGAGTTCAACAAGCGGACATCCCTGTCCTCATGGAAATGTGGGATAAAGTATATAGGACTGATAATCTAGCGATCAAACCATACCCCTCGATACTACACTGGATTAGTACAAGTACAAGTGTGACAACTGCAGTTGTAGAAGAGGATGATCAAGTAATTGGTTATCTCAGATATCATACACATAATCCAAAACAAATCACCTATTTTCTTGCAAGGGACAAGAATGCAGCAACAAAACTAATAGAACATTTGAATCAACTAATTTCTGATAGTGAGGATAATCTAGCATTACCCCTACATCCTCTATCAGAAGAAGTTCAACAGCTAATGGAGTATCCTTTTAAGAATGTAATTCAAGCCTGGGGTGCAGGAATGATTAAAATTTTCAACCACAATAATTCTTACATCAACAATTACTGCCAAAATGTGGTGAAAGATAAAGATAAAATCGGCCTTATCAACTGGCCAGTTGAATTTGATAATTGCTAAAAACTAATAAAGGGTTGTAACCATAAAAAAACAAGAGATCGTTCATCTCTTGTTTTTATTTCTTCCTCTTCTTTTTTATCGATAAGAGAAAAGCTGTTACACCTAAAAGGAGCATCTGCGATACGAATAGTAAAATTGCTCCGTATCTCTGCTCGCCTAATGGTGGATATGGAAGAAGTGTGTCTAGAATGTCTGGAGGTATTTCTTCACCTAATGGCATACACAACGCCAACGAAGCTAACATTTGACTTGTATCACTATACACAGAATATAACTCTTTGTCCGCAAGAAATAAGAACAGGGTAACAGGAACAAACAATACACAATTCGTACCTATATATATCATTTTTTGTTTATAGCTTAATGTTTTCTGATTAGAAATTGGCGATAACAATGGCCACCAGAGTAGAACTGCAGCAACTATTAATCCTACTAAAAAGAAGTAATTCGTAAAATACCCCGTTCGTATCCAATCAAAAAGAGCTGGTAAATGATATACAATAAATAGCCCATGGAACAATACAATTGTGAAAACAGGGTGAGTCATTACATTATAAACTTTTTTAGTAGTATTGTTTTTCAATACCTTGTTAAGGAAAGCCGTTTTAAACCCTATTACTAAGAGTGGTGCTGCAATTAGAAACAAAATGACAACTTGAATAATGTGTGCACGAAACAGCATACGCCCTAATAGATTTAAGGGGCTCCCTACTGTAAACAAGATAAGTAACATACTACTTACGAAAGCAATTGATTTAAACGTATTTTTTTCTTTTGGTGCAGGTAACAGAAACAAATATAATACGATTAAAATCAGTGTAAAGAAAATGACTCCACCATTCCACTGGGCGTGAAAACTAAAACCATCTAGAATTTGACCTACCATCTATATCACCCATCTTTAATGGTTTTAAAAACAAACTATATATGTATTGTAAGTTTTTAACACTCAAAAAGGGTATGATAAATATCACATGTTGATTTTTAGACAAAAATTGTCCAAAAAAAATCCACACTTTTTAAGTGTGGATACAACTATTTAAAGAGGTAACAAATGGACTGTTTCTTTTTCACTTAGTCTTTTAATCATTTCAAGCCATTCGGCAGGCTTATTAGGAAGAACCGTATAGTATGTTGTTAAAAAGTCGGCAACCAATTGACTTGGTAACTCGTAAACACTGTCATTACTCGGCATAAAACATAAATCTAGCCCCTTCACAGCCTCACCATCGTTATTCCATGATGGATGAACATAAGCGAGGTCTAATCGTTTATAACCTAGATGAGATAAAACCTCTCTGCGTACAAACGGATCCATTGGCTTCACAGTTCCAAATTCATAATGTGAAACCTGATAAGGATCATAGATTTCGGCAAACATGCCGAATAGTTCTTTCCCATTTTCTCGTGCTAGTATTTGTAAATCAGCACTTCTGTTTTGTGCTAGGAATCGTCCAATACTTAGACCAGGCTGTCCGATAATCGTAAAGTCCGTCATAGCAATATTCCAATCCTTGTAGTACCTGTATTCTGTAGCACCAACCACTTGACCGTTTAGGACTGCCACAAAAACTCGGATATCAGGGTCCTCTAACGGTTCCTTCCAAAGCTCGTAATCAAGTACTTCTTCTTTTGGAAAAACCTCTTTCATTAGTTCATGCATTTTAAAGAACAATGGATCTTGAATACTTGTAATGCGATGATATTCCATATTCTACACTCTCCTTCTCTTCTTTATTTCCAATCAGTATATAAATCAGTTCTTCGATCACGCCAAGTTGTAACCGATCCACGCTCCCGAACCTCATATAAAAGTTCCAAATCAAGATCAGCTGTTACAATCATGTCATTATTGATTTCACCTTCGACTAAAATTCCCTGCGGAGGAAACGGTATATCGTTGGGTGTAATAATGGCTGCTTGTCCAAAATTTGCACGCATAAAATCAACTGTTGGAAGAGATCCTACCGTTCCCGTTCCAACGACATACACCTGATTTTCAACGGCTCTAGCATGACTTGTATAGCGGACACGGTGGAAACCATGACGATCATCTGTACATGAAGGACAAAAAATAACATCCGCTCCCTTTGCCTTTGCCATACGGACGATTTCTGGGAACTCAATGTCATAGCAAGTAAGCATCGCAATTCGCCCTTTTTCCGTATCAAACACTTGAAAGTCTTCTCCCGGTGACATATTCCACTCATTTACTTCAGTCGGTGTAATATGAAGCTTTGCCTGCTCCGCAATTCTTCCATCCGGATAGAATAGATGAGCCACATTATATAAGCTATCTCCCTTACGAATCACATGTGTGCCACCGATAATGTGTACATTGTTTTGCTTTGCTAAGGTAGAGAAAAGCATACGATACTGCTCAGTAAAATCCGGAAGGTCATTGATGGTTACTTTTGAACCATCCTCCTTGCCAATTGAAAGAAGCTGTGTCGTAAAAAATTCAGGAAATAAAATAAATTCTGCTCCAAATTCTTCAGCAGTCTTTATATAATGCTCAACCTGTGCAGCAAATTCATCAAAGGATCCGATTGTATGAAGATGATATTGGACCGCAGATACTCTCATTTTCATGATGTTGTCCCCCTTTAACAAAAAAAGAATTTTCTTACAGTGATTATTCTATATTTTAATGAAATAAACAAGTAAAATGAACACTTATATGGACTAGTATTCTATTTTTCTTATAAAAGTATGTTTAAAAATACTTGATTATAAAAATAAGTGGATGTTCAAGCATGTTGTCTTAAACTACCAAATAATATTAATTAAACACTCTTTTAAATCATGGTAAGCTAGTAAGTGTATTACATATATCTCCTTCTTTTAATCAACTATTTTCTTTGTAAAAAAATCGTAATCTTTTTGAAACATTTTTGCAATCTGAAACGTCTTACTTATTGAAATATATTCCAGCAAAGAAGGTATGCACAATGAAGAAAGAAAAGAAAAAAAACAACTTAAAAGTATTTGGATTTATTAGTTTTATTATCTTATTACTTTTGTATTCTTTTTTTCTACTACAATCAAAATTCTTTCTCGAAGCAGACGCCTCTGCACCAACACACAATGTAGTGGTAGATAAACAGAAAGAGCAAAATGACAAGGCTAGTAGAATGGATGATTTTTTAGATCCAGATGAACTAAGAAATAAAAATTCTAAGGAAGAAACAAAAGTGGAAGAGAAGTCACAGACAGAAGAGCCAAGCAAACCAGAACAGGTACCAGACCCAGTAGTTGAGGTGGATAAACCTACAACTTCAACTCCAAAACCAGAAGACAACGAAGATCCGAAAGAAACCCCTTCAATTCCTTCTAGGGCAGTATATCTTACCTTTGATGATGGTCCACATAAAGTATCCGTTGAAATACTTGCTTTACTCGAAAAATACAATGCAAAAGCAACCTTTTTTATGTTAGATAATAATATTAAGCAATATCCTGATGCAGTCAAAGAAATGGTAAACAAAGGACATAGTGTTGGCCTTCACGGTGTCACACACGATAAGAAGAAATTCTATCAATCTTCACAATCCGTTGTAGGTGAAATGAATCAAACGAAACAAACGATATTTGAAATCACAGGAGTGGAAACAGATTTAATACGAACTCCATTTGGTAGTTCCCCTCATATGACTGATGGCTATAAGCAAGCTGTAGCTGCTCAGGGCTACAAACTATGGGATTGGAATATTGATAGCAGGGACTGGCAATTTAGGGACGGTCGCTATGTTGATAGTGTTATTGAACAATTGAATAAACTTAACCGCGTAAATGAACCAATTGTTATTTTATTACATGAAAGGCCGGAAACACTTCAACATCTTCCAAGACTACTAGACTATTTAACACAGCAGGGATATGAATTCAAAGCATTGGACTCTTCCATGCATCCAATTCAATTATTTTAATATGACAGGTGAACATAATAGTTCACCTCAGACTGTAGACAAACTCGATGAAATCGAGTTTGCCTACAGTCTTTTTTGATTTAAAATATATTATGAGAGATATAT
>JBLKRX010000007.1:0-179223 GCA_047608075.1 Ferdinandcohnia humi | reverse complement strand
GGAGCGTCAGTGCCCAAAAACGCTGCTGGAGTTGGAAAAAGGTAATTGAGAAGGAGCGTCAGTGCCCAAAAACGCTGCGGGAGCCGGAAAAAGGAAACAGAGAAGCGCCGTCAGTGTCCAAAAATACTGTGGGATCCGGAAAAAGGAAACAGAGAAGCGTCGTCAGTGCCCAAAAATGCTGAGAGAACCGCAACAAGGTAACAGAGAAGGCTCCTCAAGTCACAAAATCTCAAGAGAACCGAATAAAGGTCCATGTTAACATTAAACGTCAAAATCATCTTGATGGGGATTCTTTTAAGAATGTCATCAAGTTTATTCCATAATTTCTGAAATATGATACAATTTTAAAAGGCTATATATGGAAATGGGGCTGTAAAAGAATACAACCAAACTTACAGCATTAAGGTCTCCTTTAGACAAGTTGATTCATAGAAGAAGATTTTGCATGGGAGATGTAGCCTTATCCTTACTACTAAAACTAAACGAAGCAGGAGAACTCGTATATAGCTTTCAATAAGGAGTTGGTTCTAATGATATATCGTACAAAAATGTACCATGTTGATCCTAGTATCCTCGATCATTTTAATCATCATTTTAACAATACACTATTGCCTACACAACTTAAGTATGGGGCAAGATTAGTTGGTAGGTGGATGACGAAAGCTAACAGTGACTTTATTGAGGTATTGGCTATTTGGGAATACGAGATCTATTAGGGTTATGAAACAATTGAAAACAACGTAAGAAGTGATGAGGAACATGTCAAACGTGTTCAAAATTGGTATACATCTTTAGGAGGAAGAGAAAATCAAAAAAAGTATTTTTTAAGATTGAAGAGGACTTTTTAGAAACCACAGTTCCGAGGAATAGGACTATACTTTCGAAAGACTAATAGATATATTAATCCTTTTAACAGCAATCATAAAATTGGAACGTAGAAAAGAGAGGTGAAGTGAGTCAAATGAAAGCGACACCCGTTTTGGAGAAGGACATGACAGCAATAATTGAATGGTTTGAACGTCGGAAACGTCCCTTATATGCATTAGGTCGGTCCTATTTTGATGATGCTCATGATATAGAAGAGGTATTCTATAATACGATGATTAAGGTGTTTGATGGGATTCTCCGCTTGAAGGAGAATACTAACTTTGATTTGTGGGTTATTTCTCTCTTTTTACATGAATGTAGAGGAGTATCATCTAAAAAGAGAGTAGTAGTTTCAGATAAAACAACCCTAGGAACTTTAAAACAAATGGAAGAAATTTATAGGGAACCGATTGCTCTATCATATTTATACGGTTTATCCCAGGAAGAAGTTGTATCTGTACTTCAGGTTCCTGTGCAGACTGTAAAAAGTCGGTTGTTTATGGGAGTCGGCTCGCATGTTAAAGGTGTAGCTCATGATAGCTGTAGGGAATATCAAGAAAATTTTATAGACTATTTGAGTAGAGTTTTGAATCGAGCTGAGAAGATCCAATTAGAAATGCATTTACATACATGTCAAAGCTGTCAAAGTGAATTAGCTGCTTTTCAGGATATGATTTCTACAATTTCAAAAGAAACTATTGATATCCCATCTACTTTTATGGAGAAGATTGTAAATAGGGTTAATCATACTCAAATGGTGAGAAGGAAGGTAAAAAAGAAACGTACTATTTATAGTATTGTTCTTGCCTCAGTTCTAACACTGCTTATTTTTACTGGTTATGCAACAAACAGTTACGCATATTTTTATTATTCGTGGCTAGGCTGGGTTCGGCAAGAAGATGAACAATTACTTAATTATTTAAAAAGTGGTCTAGGAGAGCCGCTTAATATGGAAAGTGTGAGCAATGGAGTAAAAGTGAAAATTAAAACGGCTATTGCTGATGATTACCAAACGCTTATTTATTATGAAATTGAAGATATGGAAAATAACAATCAATATGTCATTAATATGTATGACGGAGTAATTATTGAAAATGAGGATAAAATCTTGGATATTCAGGGCATCCCTATGTATTCCCCAATTCCTCCTGAGCAATCAGAAGATAATAATATCTCCAAGGGGAAATTTAGTATATTCCCGATTGCTAAAGAAAGTGGGGACATTAAACTTAAACTCACTAGGCTTCATAAGGCAGTGGATGCTAAAGAAGGACAAGTACCCTTTGACCAGAATGAGACTATTGAAGGTGATTGGAGTTTTACGATTCCTGTAACAAAACAAACATCTATTGTCCATGAGTTGGATAAAGAAATAGATATCACTGGAGTTCCCGTGCATATTGAAAAACTAACAATTGCTCCGACAACAACTGTCCTTCAATATAGTATTCGCAGTATAAAACCAGATGAGCACATATATTCAATCAATATAGAAAAACTTACAACGAAAAATAAGAATGTACAAGTTATACCAACTGGGGGAATGTTCAATCAGTCATATATTACGGGCTTTGAAACTCTTTATTTTGATAATCCAAAGGAGATTAACGTTCATTTCGGGTCAATCAATTTTTTTATCCAAGACGATGTTACAATTGATATAGACCTATCAAAGGGTTTTCCTCAAACCTTTGAATATATAGGTAACAAAATATCAATTGATGATATTACAGTTGGAACTCCAACGAAAGTCGTGTTAGTTGATGAAGTGCCTGAAAATCGAGAGTATGAAACTTTTTCTTTTGAGTTTCTTACTGCTGGAAATGATATTCCACTTTCAATGGGTATAGCAAGTAGAGATGGGGTGTTAATTGATAGAAACGGTAAAACGTATAATATCAATGATTACCATCATCCATTTGGTGAAATGGAGTACCCACGTTTTTACCAAAAGGAACAAGTTATCGAGTTATACAACGAATTGCCCGATAAACAAGTTATCCCTGATAAATTGAGGATTCAAGGGTATTATACAACAAAATATATAGATGAAATTGTGGACATTTCTTTGCAATAGCTGTTAACTTTTTTTGTTTAACCGGTTGGAAGTAACATATTAGAGTATTGCCAGTCAAAGAACGGCTATCAGCGGGTTTTCTGCATATGCATGCTGGTGGACTGAATAGTAGGGGGGAGAATAGTATGAAAGCATTAGTAATAATCGATGTTCAAAATGGAATGTTTATAAAAGGCAATGAAGTTTTTAATGGCGATGAGCTGTTAGCCAAACTGAATAGTTTACTAACAAAAGCACGTTCTTCAAATATCCCAGTACTTTATGTTCAGCATAATGAAGGTGTAGGTGAACCTTTGGAAACTGGAACGGAGGGATGGGAAATTCATCCCCATATTTCTCCACAAAAGGATGAAGTAATTATACAAAAAACAACTCCAGATTCCTTTTTGAATACGACCCTAGATGAGAATCTGAAAAAACGGGGTATTGATCATTTATACATTACAGGAATTCAAACAGAACTTTGTGTGGATACGACCTGTAGAAGAGCTTTGAGTATGGGGTATAATGTCACTTTACTATCGGATGTACATAGTACATGGGATTCAGATGGGTTGAGTGCTCAACAAATAATTAACCACCACAATGGTCTATTACGATGGTTCGAAAATGTGCAAGTAATTCCTAGTAGTGATATTTCATTTTGATATTTAAAAGAGGCGTTGACCGATTAGTTAACGCTTCTTTTAAAGATAGAAAAGTATGATCGACTTTTTTGCCACCGAACATTTGCTTATCGGGACTGCACAAAGACGTGCTGAGTTAACGTTCGCAAACATCGCGTGGATATTTTTAGTTTACGTTTCCTCTTTCAAGGCGTCTGCACTTTTCTATTTCAACAAATCAATAATTAGCATAAACACCTCTTCATTAACAAAGATTAATATAGAAACAGTAGACTTCTATGGGAGTTGATTTTTTGGTGAATTTACGTGTTTCAATCTTCATAATTGGTAATTGGTATGCGGGTTATACATATCTGTCAACATAACAAGAATGAAGCTAGATTATATTTTTATTAACGATAGCATTAAAGTACTTGATACAGAGGTTTTGATCGGTTACCTGAAGCTTTTAATTAATTTGTCTCTTATTTCAACTTTGTCAATAAGATGATAGGAGTACTGTTATGACATGAAAAAAGGAATTACATTTTTCACTCTATATGGAATGATTGTGCTTATTGCTTTCTTAAATCGAGAGCCTTTATGGGAATGGTTACAAAATAGTGATTTGTCTCATCTCCCATATATGTTTTTTCTAGCTGTTTTATTTGGGGTTATTCCTGTAATTCCCTTTTCTGTTTTTGCTGGATTGATGGGAGCAAAGTATGGGGTCTTGATTGGTACGGCCATTAATTGGACAGGATCAGTGGGGGCTTCGGCAATCATTTTCTTAATAGCTCGTTATTTGTTTGTTGACTATTTTCGGCATTACGTCTCACGGTTTACAAAAATCCAACGCTTTGACGAGATTATCAATCAGAATGCGTTTGTAGCAGTTTTGTTTGTTCGAATGATTCCTATTGTCCCACCACCCGTTGTTAATGTATATTCTGGATTAAGTTCAATGCTGTTTAAAACCTATTTCGTGGCAACGGCAATAGGAAAAGTTCCAGCAACTATAATATATGCCTACTTAGCTTCACGTCAATTCCATCCTTTGTTTTTGGTATCCTCATTTATATTGGGTTCCTCCTTATTGTGGTACTCGTGTATCGTAGCTGGAACAGAGCAAAGGCAAAAATTGTCTAAGTAAAGTACAAAAACTGAGAACAATTGTCCTCAGTTTGTTTATGTTGTTTTTTCGTTTTGAATGATTTGTTTTAATTTATCATTTCCAATAGCCCCAAAACTAAATGTATTCGAATCCTTCCAATATACCAATCTGAACGAAACTCCATTTTTCAACTCAATTTCGATAAAGACCCGTTCTCCATCAAATAAATTGTTTTTATATAATTTTTCGGGGTTATGCAATTTTAATGGTAGTAATTCTTTTAAAAACTCATCAGCTGATTTCTCGGTAAAGGTATGGATTCTTGAACCGTCCTCCTCACTTTGAAAATGAATATTCTTAACCAAGTTTTGAACCGGATACAAGTCTCCAACCAATATTGCCTGTTCATTTTTATCCACAATATATATATTATTGTTCGCTGAAACCATAAGAGATGTTGGAGAGCCTTTGATCTCGTATATAGGTGTGCCGATATCTAAAAATGCAGCATCTCCATTTTTCATTTTATGATTAGTACAGGCATTATCTGCCATTTTGTACGTTACTTCCCCAAGAGTCTTACCCTTCTCTATTGTTGTATTTGGTGGTTCTTCAACAAAATCGTGTTGATATGTAATATCATTGATTTTTACCATATCTACCCATTCTATAATTGTATGTGGCGGGCAGCCACCTGATGTCATTGTATTACATGAGGGTAATAGGGTAGTTACAAATAAAAGAACAATCAGTATTTTATTTTTCACGAAAAAACCCCCTTAGGAAAGTATCATCCAATTACTATGTATTTTAACATAAATATCCAAATGGGTTCGAGTTGAGTTATTCTTTCGTAACCTTCTAAAAACGAAACTTTTTTCATTTTCATACGTAAATAAACATATAGCTTTTAACAGGGAGGGCGTTACGTGAAAAAACAATTTTTACTTTTTTCTTTATTAGCGATGATTTTTCTTGGGGGCTGTTCTCTCCTTGAAGATGTGAATAACACTGTATCATATGTCTCGGATGCAACAGATTATATGAATGAAGTAAGCAAGTTTATCGAGGAAGCTCCAACTCTTGCAGAACAAGCAATTACAGATGAGCAGGCGAGAGTTGATTTGGAAAACATGCTTCAGGATATGAAGGATGAGATGAACACATTTAACTCGCTACAGGCACCAGATATAGCTGCTGATCTTCATCAACAAATTGTGGATCAAAATCAGCAGGCGAAAGATGGTATTGATCTGTATTTAAAAAATATTGAAAATGGTACGATTGATCCTAGTGTGCTAGAAAATAGTGAGGTTCTTCAATCATTGCAGGAAATCACATCACTTATCGACCAAATTAAGCAATTGGGTGAGTAAGAGGTTCATGAATATACTAGGTAAGGCGCTTCCATAATGGAGGCGCCTTTGCTCAATTTTAAAGAAAATAATAGAAAATAAAAATGGCAACGGTGAAGTCGACAACAACACATAGCGGTGGGAAGGCTTTTACGATTTTAGTAGATACTAGCTTCGGATGATGTACGAGATCCCATGCTCCGTGCAAAAGATACCCTAAGGCAACCCAGAAAGGGGAGTAAACCATTCCTAAATACGCACAGGCAAATATGATAAGTGAGACAACCGTTTCTAGTAGGAGAATATTAATTCGGGAATCCGATAATGCAGCTCCTAGATAGACACAAGCTGTATAGGCGAGAAATAAGGCGAACAATTGATAATGATAAGGATCAGCAGAAAAGTGGAAAACTCGAATTAAGATAAAAGAAATAACCAAACCAATTACAACATATTTTGGTTTCATGTAAGACCATCCTTCCTTTCACATGGCGATTTTCTATGTACATCTTACATCTTTTGTGAAAAAAAATAGCGCAAAGGTATGGAAGGGTTCCGCCTTATTTTTGCGTTTCTTTTTTAGGATAAAAAAACTAGAAATTACTGGATTTGTATAGAAAAGTAGCTCTAAAACTGTTAATATATTACCATTAATCCAGTGATATCCAAATTTTCTAGCACATATAAAATTGTAAGTAAATAAAAGATGAGGTGCTGCCATGCAAACACCAACTAACACATATTGGGAATTTGAAACGATTAAAAATTATATTACTGACATGATCTTAATTGTAGATGAACATCGGAGAGCTCTATTCTCTACCCCTTCATTTACGGATAGGTTTGGTATTAACCCTGAAGAGATCTATAATACAGATGTTTTTCAGATTTTGCATCCAGATGAAAAGGAACGAATGATCGAACGTCACCATGAGATAATTACCCATAATTTACATGCAACGAGTGAATATAAGGCAGTTGATAAAGATGGAAACGTTTGCTACCTTGAGTGCAAAGTAGCACCTATACCAGATAAAAAGGGGCATCTCGTTATTATTGCAAGGGATATTACCCACCGAAAGATGATTGAAATCCAGCTTGAAAATGAAAGAAACAGATATAAGCAATTACAGGAAAGCCTAAAAAACTTTTCACAGGATTTATCTTCAATCATGAAGCTGAAAGAGCTTGAAGACCGTTTAATTATGGAAATTTCAATGATTATCCCTGATGCAAACCCAAAAGTCATCGTTCTTGACCAGAAGACAAATAAAGTTTTAGATTCACAGTTTCGTGAGATAGAACACCATTTATCGCATTTAACAATGGGAATCCCAAAGGAAGTGTCCGGTCATATTCTTATTAAATATGGAGTGCAAAGAGATCTGGCATATATTGTTTCGTTAGAAAAAAGCTCAATCAAGGAAAATATGGACGCTATTTGGCTACAAACACTTGTCTACTATGTCATTATGGTAGTTGAAAGCTTAAATGTGATTGAAAACTTAATTAGTCAACTACAATCAACCCTTCAAAATCAGGAAAAGCCGCAATGGATTTTGCGACTATTATTTAACCTATCTGAAAAACAACGTCTGGATTTATCAAGTGACTTACATGATACAGTCTTGCAGGAGCAAATAGCCATCCATAGAAAATTGATATCGTTCCAAAGTCGATATGAACTCAATCAAGAAATGAAGAATGAACTTCATTTACTAGAGGATAGCTTGCTTGATACGATTCACCAAATTCGCAAAACATGTAATGAGATACGTCCACCATTTTTACGGGAGTTAGGTATTGAAAAATCCCTAGAGCACTTATTTGAATATGTACAGATCTCATCAACCTTTAGAATTGCATTTACTTCAAATAATCTTGAAAAGCTTTTGCTTAATGAAGAGCAAACGATTGGTATCTACCGTATTGTGCAAGAATTATTAAATAATGCAACCAAGCACGCAAAAGCTTCGATTCTTCGGTTTCATATTTGTCAAGATGCTGACAAATTCAAATTACTGTATACAGATGATGGAGTGGGATTTGAATTAGATCAGGTCCAGCCTTCGTTTACACATATGGGACTAACCAGTATGGCTCATAGGGCGCAAAGCTTAAGTGGAAAAATTGACTTTTTCCCCCAACCAGGGAAGGGATTACAAGCTGAAATGTTGATTCCACTAGTGATTGAATAAAATGTATTGCTTGAAAAAGAGCCATATGGCTCTTTTTTGGCTAATAGGAAAGTATAATATACTTTCCTAAACGCATAAGTGCAACTACGGCTCTGCTGTCGCCTAAAAGGCTCGGCAAGCGCCGAGTTTTCTTTATGGATTGTACAAAGAATAGGAGCAAGATTTTGAGAAGCAAAGTAATTAAGATAAGTAAATACACATTTTTTGTACTTGTAGTAATGGTCGTAATTGGTTTTATTTTTCCAACATGGACACCAAACATTAAGGGAAAACAAAGCATTAGTACTTTGGAACAGGTTGAAATAAACGGAACGGAATTAGAAGTAATGATTCGAGGAGTAGACCAAAACAACCCAATTATTTTATTTGTACACGGGGGGCCGGGCTGTTCAGAAATTCCATATGTGCGGAAATATCAAGACCAACTTGAAGAGAATTTTACCATTGTGCACTACGATCAGCGGGGAAGTGGGAAATCGTATCATTTTTTTGAGGATTATTCGAATCTATCCACCGATCTACATGTTGAGGATTTACTGGCATTAACAGAATACATTAAAGATAGGTTTTCTCAGCAAAAGGTTTTATTAATTGGTCATTCTTTTGGTACCTATATTGGGATGAAAGCGGCAGCAGAGGCACCTGAACATTTTTTTGCGTATATAGGTATTGGTCAAGTTGCTGATTCAGAGATGAGTGAGAGGGATAGTTTAGAGTATACGCTCAAACAGGCTAGATTTGCAGAGAACGTGAAAGATGTGAGAAAGCTTGAATCACTACGAGAGTCAGTTGAAACAGGAGAACAACTTACTCCTAGAAATTTGGTTCGAAAATACGGTGGCGCTGCAAGATTAATAAACGATAATTTGGATTATTATACAGGGTTTCTATTTAATCCTGAGTATAATTTGCTAGATGTTGTACGATATTTAAAGGGTGTTTCAATTTCACAGGAGATCCTTCTACCAGAAAGAAAAAAGCAAAATATCATAAAAATAGTTACTAAGTTGGACCTACCTGTATATTTTGTGATGGGACAGTACGACTATATGACCTCAGTAGATGCAGCAAAAGCCTATTTTGAGGAACTCGAAGCCCCTGTTAAAGAATTTGTTCTATTTGAAAAATCTGCACACTATCCACAATTTGAGGAAGAAGATGAATTTGCCGAATGGTTGAATCGAACATTGGAGGAGCTTTAACCTCCTACAATGTTAGCATGGAAACAAGGGATTAATGGTACTTTTTCACTAATTTGCCTTTGTGTGTATGGGGAATAATGAACACCTGCTAAATCTACAAAAAACAAGAATAGGCAATGAACTAAACAACGATACTAAGAAAAAATGCGTTGGAGGGTTTTGTTTATGGGCTTTTTTGATAATCGAAGGGAAAGACAACGCGAGAAAAAGGTTAGTAGGGGCATTTGTCCAGACTGCTCTGGTAGAGGGTTTTATTCTTCAGGTTTTGAGTCAGTACATGTCCAAGATTGCAGTACTTGCTTTGGTACCGGAAGAGCTAAGAGGTAAAATTTGATTAACACATTTTTTTGACGGGAAGTTGAATAGCTTTTCGTCTTTTTTTATTTTGTATAAAACTAACAATTATGGTACCATTTTCTTAAAATTATGAGGGTTGGTGCAGAAAACGTTACTTTCTTACTGGTTTTTAAAACGTTGTGAATAGGTAAAACGTACTTAGAGAAAAAAAGTGAAACCACAGGGTACTTTTTTGATACTTTGTGGGTTTTGGCATTCATACTTGAACTATTTTAGATGAACGGAACTAGATTACGAGGAGCATTTTCCAAAAAATAGAGTTGGGAGAAAATATATGTCAAAGAATGAACAGGTGTTTAAAAGCGATGAGGCAATGAAAATATATATGGATGCATATGCTATGTCATTAGAGCTTTGGAATGTAGACTATGAATCTATATATGTAGAAACGAGCTTTGGTTCTACTCACGTTCTACTTGCAGGACCAAAAACGGGAAGACCGTTGGTGTTACTACATGGGTTTGGCTTTAGCTCGACGATGTGGTATCCAAATATCGAAAGCCTTAGTAAAGAGTACAGAGTATATGCAATAGATGTCATTGGTGAGTTTAATAGAAGTAAAGGCAACAAATCATTTAGTACAAGGCATGATTATAGTGTTTGGTTGAGTGAAGTTCTAGATGAGCTAAAGGTTTCAAAGGCAATTCTCATGGGGCATTCAAATGGAGGATGGCATGCCTTAAATTATGCTAGTAGTAATAATGATCGTGTCGATGGACTTGTTTTACTAGCACCTGCTGCTTCCTTTACATCTTTTAGTTTGCAGTTTCCTTTTAGGCTTATTTTAGCTAATATCGTTCGAACAAAGGGTATCATTATTAATTTTTTTGCAAGATGGTTTGTTAGTAAAGGGAATTTTGTTGAGGATCGGTTATTTGAACAATTTTATCTAGGATTGATACATTTCGGATGGAAATATAAAATAATTCGCCCATCGGTTTTTAAAAAAGAAGACTTACAAAATATCGATTGCCCGGTCCTTTTTGTGGTTGGTGACAAAGAGGTAATCTATAACCACTTAACAGCAATCAAGAAAGCCAAACAATATTTACCGCAGGTTGAAACAGTTATTATTGAAAACGCAGGGCACGCCATTTCAATTGAAAGATCAGAGAAGGTAAATAATATAATTATCAACTTTTTAGAAAAGTGCTTTCCAATAGGCAGTAATGAAAAAAAAGCGGAGTAACCGGTTTAAGGGAAGCGAGTAGGTATATTCACCTCTTTCAAATACCAATTAAAAGATTTACATTTTACTAGTATCTTTATGTATAATAAGAGGGACTAACAGGTGTTTTTACTACTAAAATAGTGTAAAGGAAGTTGTAGATGAAAACTGTACTACGTGAAATTAAATTAGACGGAAGCTTCAACTTTCGTGATTTAGGTGGATACCCAACAAAGGATGGCCGCCAGGTAAAATGGGGCATGATGTTCCGTTCTGGTAATTTAAGTAGAATGACAGAGAAGGACAGAGAAATAGTAGCTCAGCTTGGTATTAAAAGGATTTGTGATTTACGTGGGGTTGACGAAATAGAGAATTTTCCGGATCCAGAGCTTGACGGTGCAACCTGGTATCACACCCCAATTATATCTGACGAAAAGATGCTAGGTCAGGTGGGTGAACATACAGAGTTTGCAGATGAACTGAGAAAAACAAAGCCTGGAGAGTTGTTACTAAATTTGAACCAGAACATGGTAACATTTAAAAGTGCTTTCCAAAAGGTATTTGAGGTTATATTAGCTGAACCTCACACTCCTTTTCTATTCCATTGTATGGCGGGTAAAGATAGAACAGGTGGTGTAGCTGCACTCATTTTAAGTGTACTTGGTGTGCCACGTGATTCGATTCTTGAAGATTACTTATATACGAATCAAACATTGGAGCAAATGAATGCAAACTTTAATGAGATTGGATATAACAATCTTCCTAATATAGAGCAAGAGGTAATTGACGCCTTGTTTGAGGCACGCGTGGAATATATTGAAACCTTTTTGAATGAAATCGAAGCTAGATATGGTACGGCAGAAATATATGCTACAGAAGTACTTGGTCTAACGAAAGAGGAAATACAAGTTTTGAAAAGTCATTTATTAGAATAATAGATCACTTCAGGGGGGCGTTTCTACAAATGTGGAGACGCTTTTTATTTTTATTTCAAAAATCCGTATGATTTCTGGTTATGAGATCGTTATATATATAGAAATAAATTGGGAGGGAAATTAATGAAGACAGACTTGCAACTAATTGGTGAGGAATCAAAGCATATATGGGTAAAGTTCTGGGAAACTGTGAAACCGTACAGAAATTCTCTTTGGACTTATTGTTTAAAATTAACAGGAACACCATGGGACGCGGAGGATTTGTTACAGGATACTTTGTTAAAGTCATTTGCATCACTTTCAGCACTTTCTCATCGAGAGCAACCTTTGAGGACAAAGTCGTTTCTGTTTCGAGTTGCTACCAATCATTGGCTAGATCAATGCCGTAGAAATAAGCGTTATTCAAGAATAGAAATAGATGAGACACACCAGTATGTAGTATTCCAGGATACGATCGAGGTAAATGATGCTATTTTTACATTGCTACACCATTTAACACCAAAGCAGGTAGTCGTTTTCATCTTAGTAGAATCCTTTCAATTTACTGCAAAGGAAGTAGCTGAATTACTATCTACTACAGAAGGTAGCGTGAATGGATTACTGAATCGTGCACGGAAAAAGCTAAAGGAGTTGAAGAATAAGAAAGGACTTGAAAATGGAGGTAAACCTCTACTTATTCAAACAAATGTAGTTGAGAACTTTCTTCAAGCCTATAATCGTAAAGATTTTAAAGGACTTGCTGCTTTGCTGCTTGATAATGCAAGCTTTAGTTTCGTCGAAATGAATAGTACTGAATATGGTAAAGATACAATCATTACATATTCTCTAAACCCTAATAAAGAAAGAGCACATGAAAATATTACAGCTTCAGCTCAAATACTCTGGGGAAAACAAGCGATTATTTTTATTAAAGAGACCGAGCTTGGAACAATGCTATTTGATGTAAATACAATAGAATGGGAAGATGGAAAAGTTTCAGAATGGAAATGTTATTATTTTTGTAGAGACTTTATGAAGTATGCGGCTGACTATTTAGGTCTACCGCTTGCTGAGATTGAGTGAGTTGTCATTTTTTATGGTGCTGGACTTATTTTTTACAATGTAACAAAAGTATGTAAAATGTCGTCTATCTATTCAGTAATGAAACTCTAACAAGGGGGAAATATGAACAAAATACCTATCAAAATTAATAATGTGTTAAACGAATATTTTGCATTACTAGATTCAAACCTGCCAGATTTGCTTGATTCTTTTTATCTATACGGCTCGATTTCAATAGGTGCTTATGAAGAGGGAACGAGTGATATTGATTTTTTTGCCGTATTGAATCGCAGCTTATCGTCAGAAGAATTAAGTACCCTTCAGAAGATTCATAGCGAGATGGGGAAAGCCTTCCCTAGGCCAATCTTGGACGGGTGGTATGCAACAAAGTCAGACAATCAAGTCTTCAATCAGGATGATAATCCTTTCCTCCGTTTTAATGAGGGTAGGTTTCTTGGTGTTTCACGGTTTAACGTGAATTCTGTGGATGCTTTTCAATTAAGTAAATATGGAATAACGGTGAGAGGACCAAGTATTAAACATCTAGGGTTGGAAGTCGATATGGAGATATTAATGAAAAATATGGTCGAGAACCTAAACACGTATTGGCTTAATTGGCTCAAGAATTGTAGAAAATTTTTATCTGTTACTTACATCGGCACATTTGTTAGCTTAGAAACGATTGAATGGGGCGTATTGGGGGTATCTAGACTCTATTACACATTACAAGAAAAAGATATTACTTCTAAGATCGGTGCAGGAGAGTATGCATTACGGAATGTACCAAGCAAGTGGCATGAAATTATCAATGAGTCGATGAGACAACGGACAGAAAATACAAAAAGCTATTACTCTTCGATTTTTAAGAGACGTAAGGATTTTATAGAGTATATAGATTTTATGATTATGGAAATAAATCGGATTTATAATGAAGGGAAATAGAAAACCGTAACCGGGATAAGATAGGACGAAATAGAAGTAAAGAGCAACCATAACGTAAGGTTGCTCTATCTTTTTATCTTGTTGAAACAATTGATTTCCGTTTATAAAACAATGCGCCAATGACAAAAGTAATTCCACCCCAGATGAACATATTTCCTAGGCCATTCCAATAGGTGTTTGCTAGGATACTTGTGTCATAAATCATGCTATCCCTTAAGCCTTCAGCGAAATAGGTGAGAGGGAGGATGTTTGATACCGGCTGTTGCCATTCTGGCATTGTTTCGATTGGAAAGAAGATTCCGCTCAAAAACATCATAAGAAAGCTAACAATGTTCGCAACTCCCATATACGCTTGGTTATTTTCACTAAAGGAAGATATTAAGTATCCAATCGCATTGAAGGCTAATACCCCAATAAAAAAGATAAGAAGTAGACTCGGAATATTAATCGACAAATGGGCACCAAATATGAAAACTCCAATTAAGGATAATAGGAGGATCTGAATGGTACTGAATAAGAGCCGCATAACCATATCAGCCAGACCAAAGATACCCATATTTGCTGGAGTCATTCGTAGCCTGCGAATTAATCCTTTTCTACGCATATCAACTAGGTCAACCATGCCAAACAAGCCACCTTGTGCAATCGATAAAGCAATCATTCCGGTTAGTAAGAAATCGGTATATTCCAATTCAGTACTTCCTGATGAAATCGATTCCGTTTGTAGCTCAAATGTGGAGGTTGCTCCTACTACAGCTAAGTTTGTTTGTTGAATATAATTATTAAGAATGCCAGACACAACCTGCGTGGATATACTCTGTTGGTTTTCTTTATTTATAATGAGCAAAATAGATTTTGTTTCTTCTGAATCAGGTAAAACAATCGCTGCATCAACCTCTTGTTCTTTTACCAAATCCTTAGCTCTTTCCTCACTGATAGGTTTATTTTCTTCTATTTCAATAACAGGAATCTGTTCTAATTGGGCTAACATCATTTCAGATGATGGATTCGGATTGGAATCTATGATGGCAACCTTTGTTTTAAAATCATCATTTGAATCGCCACTAAAGATCGTCATAAAAATAACCATTAAAATGACTGGGAAGAAGATGCCCCAAAACCAAGCCTGTTTTTCACGAAGCGTTAATTTTAGTTGAGCAAGAAACATTTGCTTAAACTGTTGGAGATTTTTCAAGTTAATCCCTCCACTCTTTCCCCGTAAAGGAGATAAAGACATCTTCAAGACTCATTTCGTGGACGGATACTTGTTCTATCTGATATTCCTTGTCTTTGGTAAATTTGAATAGGTCATAAAGTGAATCCTCTGGCTTAATTGTCCATAATGTTAAAGCACTTTCTTCACGTTCGGTCCGGGTAATGGAATCAAGGTTTTGTGCAAAATTTTGAGCATCTAAAGCTGCTGACTCGCCGTCTAGGAAGGACAGTCTTACTTCTCTTTCGCTCGTGACTCTTTCGATAAGAGCTGAAGGTGAATCCAACGTCACAACCAAACCTTGGTCAACGATACAAAGCCGATCACTTAATTTTTCTGCTTCTTCCATATAATGAGTTGTCAAAATCGTTGTTTTTCCTAATTTCTTAAGTTCAAGGATAATATCCCAAATATTACGGCGTGCTTGAGGATCAAGTCCGGTTGTTGGTTCATCTAGAAAGATAATTTCAGGATCACTTATCATTGCAAGCCCAATAGCAAGTCGTTGTCGTTGTCCACCAGACAATTTCTTTACTTGATTTTTCCGATGGTCAGTCAGGTTTACTAAATTTAATATTTCTTCTGTAGAACGAGGGTTGTTGTAAAATGTAGCAAACAAGTTCAAGTTTTCTTCAGGAGTTAATAAATCAAACATCGCACTTGATTGGGGTTGTACGCCGATCATCTTCTTAATTGTTCCAGCATGCTGATTCCAATTTAACTCACCGAAATGAATCTCTCCTTTATCAGGTGTTACCAAACCTTCAATCATCTCAAGTGTTGTTGTCTTTCCAGCTCCGTTTGGCCCAATGATGGTAAAAACCTCCCCAGCATGAACCGAAAAGCTAATGTCTTTGACAGCGTGGATCGTGCCGAAGGATTTTTGCAAATTTCGAACTTCCAATACGGTCATCATTTCTCCTCACTTTCATTACAACCATTGGGAAATATGGTTTTATAAATACGATCGTGCCTCTAAACTAATACAACAAAATTACTAGCATTAATTAGTACGTTTAGATATGTAAAAAGATTCGTAAAAATTAAAAATCTAAATGAAGACGATGGATGTGTTACTATTATTAGAGGATATAATTACCAAAATGAGGAGGGAGGGTTTGGGACCAATTGTCCCTATACCCAAAATAATTTGAATTTATTAGAGCATGAGATTTAACAACTTATTAATTATTCACGAGGTCCTCCTAGGGAAAAGTGCTTTTGAGTAATCAAATACTTTTTTGGAGGAATAAGAGATGAAGGATAAGAAATTTTTAAAGTATATAGAAGATGTGAATAGACGTTTTTCTGGGTGGGATTTTTCATATATATCAGAGACCGGACGTATGAGAAGTAGTTTACTCTCTTGGTCGTATGGAAGTATGGTGATTCCGCTTATTCAATGTGCAAACTCTATGTTGGATATGGGTACTGGTGGTGGTGAGTTTTTATCTATGCTACAACCTTTTCCACCTTCTGTCTTTGTAACGGAAGGTTATAAGCCTAATATCCCAATCGCAAGGAAACGACTTGAACCTTTAGGTGTTAGAGTTGTTTCACTTGAGAAAGACTACAATTTACCTTTTGATAATGGGCAATTTGATTTAATTATAAATCAGCACGAATCATTCTCTCCTAGTGAAGTGAGACGCGTGATTGAAAAGGATGGTATCTTTCTCACACAGCAAGTAGGTGGGTTAGATTGTATTGAAATTAATAAGGCATTGGGTGCTTCAGTAATTGAGGAGTTTCAAGATTGGGATTTATCATATTCATTAAAAGAGCTTAAAGAAAATCATTTTGAGATATTGTATAGTAATGAGGAGTTCCCTGTTCAGCGTTTCTACGACGTAGGAGCATTAGTATATTACTTTAAAAGCGATACCATGGCAACTGCCGAGCTTTAGTACCGATAAGTACGAAGAACAATTATACAAGATTCACAATGTTATTCAGGACAAAGGCTTTTATGATGTAAAACAACACCGTTTTATCATAAAAGCGAAGGCCATTTAGACGGTTAATTTAAATGTCAATTTCCTATAAAAAGAGGTAAAACTATTGATTATAAGAAAAAATGACGTGCCAATTAGCACGTCATTTTTTTGTTCATTTAATCGATTTCGACCAAAATGGCATACCTTATTAGCAAATTTTGATTACCTGTATAGTATATATAGCAATTTTGGGACAGTGTACCTGTCCCTATGTCCCACTAGGTTGTTTGAAGTTTGTTTCGACCTGTGTTTTTGGCTTTGTATAGTGCTTGGTCTGCTTCGTCAATTAGTTCGTCCAATTCTTTGTTTTTTGAAAGTCCGCTTAGGCCGATGGAGATGGTTAGTCTACCAGTTGGTTGTGTTTCTTCCCCAAAGAATCTATAATTTTCTACTTTTTGTCTGAAGCCTTCAGCAATACTTTTAGCTTTCTGAATATCCGTAGTATTTGTGAAGCATATAATGAATTCTTCCCCACCATATCTAGCAAAGATATCTTCGGTTCTCACACTTTCCTGTAATAGTTGTCCTATCGAACGCAGAACAGTATCTCCAGCAGGGTGACCATGAGTATCATTGTACTTTTTAAAATAATCAACATCAAACATTGCGATATAAAATGGTTTCCCTTGAACAATGAATTCCTCTACTCTATTTCGAAAGTGTCCGATGTTATATAAACTTGTTAAGGAATCATGTCTTGATTGATATTCTAAATCATTTTTTGTTAGTAAGTTTCTATTGGAATCGTTGTACATTAAACTAATACATAATATAGCAACAACTTCAAAAATGGTCAGAATGAAAACGGTATTTACTGTAATATGTGTTGTGACTAGTGATAGTACTGACCTAATGATTTGATAAATCAAAAAAGCGATCATCATATGTTTAACATAGATGATTGTATAGGGAGGGTTGAAAGTACTTCTTTTATGGAAAAGAGAACCAATTACTGCTGGAACTATTATTGCTTGTATGATACCTTCTATTGCAGTGGGGCCACCAAGTTCATATCGATACCAGGATGGGAGAAGTAATGAAAGCAGACCGAATTTCCACCCTCCTAGATAAGATATAAAAAAGATCGGTACACCACGTAAATCAACCCGCATCCCTTCATGTTCAAGTGGGTGGTGCATGACATACATGCTCAAAATGCTAATTGCAAGTGGAGCAAGCCAATCAATAAGATTCATTTTTTTTATTTTTATAATCAAGTATTCTTTTACTTTTAGTGCTAGAAACATGAATGTAATTAGTAACGTCATGTTCTCCAAAAATGTGTCAAAAATAAGATGCATCATGAAATCTCCTGTTAACATAGTCAATAAATTACTTTAACAAAAAGAGGTGAAGCTTACAATTGAAATTTTTGTGAAAGATTGTAGCTTTATTAGTGTGGAGGTTATTACTAATGATTCAAGCTGTATTGTTTGATTTAGATGGAACGCTGTTGAATAGAGATGAATCAATAAGAAATTTCATTGCTTGCCAATATGAGAGGTTACATGGAGTATTATGTCATATTCCAAAACAAACCTATGTAAATAGATTTATCGATTTAGATAATCGTGGATATGTCTGGAAAGATAAAGTGTACAAACAAATGGTGGATGAATGTAACATAACAGAAATATCCTGGGAGGAATTACTACAAGATTATATTTGTGAATTTAGGCATAACTGTGTTCCATTTCCTAATCTGCATATCATGCTGGAAGAATTAATAAACCAGCAAATAACCTTAGGAATCATCACAAATGGTAAGGGACAATTCCAAATGGAAAACATAAAAGCACTTGGAATTGAGAAGCATTTTAAGGCAATATTAATCTCAGAATGGGAGGGGATAAAAAAGCCCAATCCAGAGATATTTTTAAGGGGATTAGAGTTGCTGAATGTTTTTGCTGATCAGAGTGTATTTATTGGGGATCATCCAGAAAACGATGTTAAAGCTGCAAAAAATGTGGGAATGAAAGGGATATGGAAAAAAGATCTGCAGTGGAATCATGTTGAAGCGGACTTTATAGTTGATGAATTGGCAGAGATACCAAGTATTATAAAAAGGTGTAACCATGATGCTTATTTGCGTAAGTAAGCTGGAGATAGGATGAAAAAAGGGAAACCAGTTTAAAAGGTTTCCCAATTTTTAATTAAAACACATTTTTTTGCTAAAGAGTTATAAAGGTGGGGTCCGTTGAGGATATAGCTTTAGATAATGTTAAATTCCAAAATGTATCATGTATTTCTTTTCTTCTGTTGCCTTATTTATTTCTGAAGCCAACTTATTAAGTTCAACAGATTTCCTATAGTGGATTGAAGATGTAACTACACTATAAAAGAATGATAAAGATTCAGGTGGAATTAGTGTGATTCCCCAATAGGCTAAACCAAAATCTGGACGTTCGAATGAATGAAAGTAAGTTTTCATGATTGCTAATTTTTCACTTAAATTATTGATAATATCGTCTTCAACGGAAATACAATTGAATTCTTTGGGATCATATTCATTGTAATTTTTCAGATTGTCGAAATCATCTATGATTCCAAATTCATGTACACAAGGTATGTTTATCACCCTTTCTAGAAGTAAATGAAATTAATAATACAATGTAAAAATACCCCAAGAGATGGGAGGGATGTTTGGGACAGTAAACCTGTCCCTCTGTCCCACAAAAGGGGAGAGGGGGTTTTGGGACAGTGAACCTGTCCCCGTATCCCATTACATCGTGATAACAACTTTTCCTTGGGCGTGGCCTTCTCCAAAGTACCTGAAGGCGTCGGGTATCTCGTTCAGTTTATAAGATCTATCAATCACGGGTTTGACTTTGCCTGCTTCAATGAGTTCTTTTAAGTAGAGTAGGTCTTTATGGTTTGCTCTTTGGAGCATGGTACCCATTTTCTTACTTCCGGTTTTGGAAATCAGAGGTCCGAGTGACATTGCTTGGAACATTTGGGATTCAGAGCCTCCTACGTGTACAAAAATTCCATTTGGTTTTAATAGTCGCTTATAAGCTGAAAGTGGATGGGATCCGTTTACACCAAGAATCAGGTCATATGTTTTATCTTTCTTGGTGAAGTCTTCTTTTTTATAGTCAATGATGTGGTCTGCCCCTAGAGATCGCAATATATCAACATTCCGAGTACTACATACACCAGTTACCTCTGCTCCGAACGATTTCGCGATTTGAACGGCAAAAGTTCCTACACCACCTGAGGCACCATTAATCAACACCTTCTGTCCTGAATGAATCTTACCTTTATCCCTTAACCCCTGTAGAGCTGTGGCTCCTGCCATTGGTATGGCTGCTGCCTCCTCATAAGTCAAATTACCTGGCATTCGTGCAACTGCATGCTCAGGAACCGCAATATACTCGGCAAAGCCACCCCAACCGAAAACGGATAGGTCACCGAATACATCATCTCCTGGTTGAAACTGTGTAATCTTATTCCCAACCGCTTCAATCCGACCCGCAATGTCACCTCCTGGAATTGGGTATTTTGGTTTAAAGAGACCAAAGGCAAACCGTGCAACAAATGGTTCTCCTTTTAAAAGAACTAAATTTCCATAGTTCAGGGAGGCTGCGTGAATTTTTACAAGTACTTCATTGTCCTTGGGAACAGGTTTTTCAATCTCTCGTAAGGTAAGTACTTCGGGTGGGCCATATTTTTCATAAATGACAGCTTTCAATCAAATTCCTCCTAATAATCTTCGAGTTTTCCGTACCTTTTTGCATCTTAAAACGATTATCCTCATTTAATACGTAACTGGGTATAAAAAGATACAGAAATTTCAAATTTTTATTTTTGAATATTTTTGAAACAAATGACCATATGGAATCGTCAATAGTAAGAAGATTTAACTTTCTGGGATGAATGCCCGAATGATACATTTCAGTAAGAATTACAATTTGGGTGAATTAACTACGGATGCAAGAGAATTTCAATGAATTATTCCTTTATGTAGCCCGTAGGGAAACTTCAAGTAAATTCACGATGGGTTCAACTAACAATCATGGGAAAAGATGAATCCAGGATTGTAGTTCACTTTCTCCAGCAAGGTCGAAAAAATCTAGGCACAATTGATTAATATAAATGGAGGGTACTAGTGTGAAGCCTCTCGAAAAACTCGAAAGCGATATTCCAAATGGAGATCGTGATATATGGTTAGAGAACATCATGAACACGTATGGTTTATCCTTAAAAAAGCTGGCTTTCACCTATCTAAAGGACTGGCAAAGAGCGGAGGATGTTGTTCAGGATGTATTTGTAACCTGCTATACAAAAATTGACAGTTTTAGAGGAGATTGTTCCTTTAAAACATGGATATACCGGATAACCATAAATAAATGTAAAGATTCCTTAAAGAGTGCCTCCTTTAAAACTGGATTTCTCGATAACTATTTAATTGGTAAATTAATATCTAGAGAAAATACTCCAGAAGAAGCTTTACTACATGAAAGTGAGAAGGATTCCATTTCCTATTATGTTTTAAAACTACCTGTTAAATATCGTGAGGTTATCATTCTTCGTTATTTTGATGAGCTTTCCGTACCGGAAATCGGTCAATTATTACTCCTAAACCAAAATACGATTCGGACGAGGTTGAAACGTGCTAGAACGATCTTGAAGAAGGCAATTGAGAGGAAGAGTGAACATGGAGGCTAAACTAAAAAAACTAAAACAGGAAATGGAATTACAATACTTTCAAGAAACTGAATTTAGTGAAAAAGAAAAGGAAAAAATCCGAAAAGCAGTAAAAGGAAAGAGTCCTAACAGAATCTTAAGTTGGGCACCTTCCTTTTTTACCTTTGCGTTTGCGATAACAATAATGTTCGTTTTGGGTCAATATGTGTATGAAACTATTTCTAAGCAGGAGAGCCAACTACAGGCGGGTGATGAAGAAATGTATGTAGACCAAGAGAAGCCATCTATAAATGTTGAACGAATTACAAAAGATGGTGGCTATTATGACTCAATACAATTTTTGGACATGAACATGAAAACGATCGTTGGGGGAGTCTATCAGGATGCTTTTATGAAGGACAATGTAAAAGTAATTTGTAGATTTATCGATTATCATGATCGTTGTGGAGACCCTTATTTTTTCTTGGTCAATGACGCCAATACAATTGAGGAAGCCTACATTATGCTGAAGGATCATCTTCCAACAGATGTTGTCAAAACAAATGAAGTGGACTTAGCTCATAAAGGGGTAGTGTATGATTTCTACAGTGAAGATTTAGAAAAAATAGTACCCGGAAAAAATGGTAACTTTCATATTGTTTTTAAAATCAACCCTGAAGGGAAAATCTTTGCAGCAACAACAGGTTTAGGTACTTATGAAAATAAAAAAGGCAACTAACCCATTCGTGTAATAACCCGTTCAGTTGAAGAGGAGAAAAGTAGTATTTGCAATTAATTCTGGATATCCATTAACATGGATTTTTCACCCATTTTGCCTCAAAAAAGCATAGTAATATGTGAAGTTACAAAAGGGCACTGCCAGTAAGCAATGCCTTTTTGTATTAGAATTATTCAATTAAAAATTCAAATAAAGTTAATCAAACTAGGAACAACGCACTGGATACTAAAATAGGGCTTCTATTTATTCAAATCATAATTCTTAACCTTTTATTATTTTGTAATATTAACAAATAAATAGGAGCCTTTTTTCTCTCTTTTAACTAATTTACCCCTTTATAATTACTAAATATCCAAGCTAGGTTTCCCTTCATGGAATATTATAAAGTATAAAAATTAAGGAGGTGACAATAATGTGGGACAATTGGTGGTTCGGAAATCGTAACAGAGATCGAGATAGAGATTTTGACAGAGGTCGAGATAGAGATTTTGATAGAGATTTTAACAGAGATCGAGATAGAGATTTTGATAGAGATTTTGACAGAGATCGAGATAGAGATTGTGACAGAGATTGTGACAGAGATTGTGACAGAGATCGAGACAGAGACCGCGACAGAGATCGAGACAGAAATCGAGACAGAGATCGAGACAGAGACCGAGGCAGAGACCGCGACAGAGATCGAGACAGAGATCGTGATAGAGACCGTGACAGAGATTTCGAAAGAGTGTTCGAAAGAGTATTTGATACAGATTTCTTTAGATAGATTCCAACAAATTCTTAGACTTCTTCCCTAAGCCTGATGTTATTAAACATTGGGCACTTTTTATGCCCATTTATCTAATATAATGTGTCCTCTGAATATTTGAACTTGGATACCAGGTTTGTCATTTAGATTATATAAAGTATCCCTTGTCTACCAACTCTATAGAAAAATTACTTTTATAAAATTTTGAACCGTTTTGAAATGGTCAATCGTCAAAAGAACAGAAATATAAAGGGGGATACATGATGAATGGTCGACTAACTCTTTCAAATTCCGAAAAGAGTACTTTCAATATGAAGCAAGGGTTAATTCAAAGTGTAGCATACATTGCCACGTTTTTAGTCAAAACGATAGCCATTTATGTTTTATCAGCTTTTCTAATTGTATGTATTGTTTTTATGCCAGATGTTCAATATATACTTGATCCAGAAAGTCAAAATAACTCGGTAAAAACGATTGTTACGTGGGAGCAATCATTCTTACAAATTAAGCAATTTTTTAGCCATTTAGTAGCTGAAGGAGAGTTTGGCCTTACCGCATCGAAAAAGCCAATCGAAGGCGAGATAGAACGCTTGTTACCAAGAAGTGGGAAGATTATTTTCACCTCTTTTTTGCTTGTCATGTTTATAGGAGTGCTTAAAGGAATATTTGATTATCGACATAGAGATCGTTGGTCCCGAATTTTTGGAGATCGACTTACCTCAGTCCTTCATTCATTTCCGGACTTTTATTTTATAACAGCTATGATTTGGATTGTTATATATTTTATCAAGCCATTAGATTTTATGTTGTTTGCATCAGAGGAGTGGTATGGATATATTCTCCCATCGTTAATTGTTGCGCTGTATCCTATTACGTACGTCGCTAAGATTACGCATGGAGCCTTGTCTGAGGAATCAACGAAGCAATATGTGCAGGTTTCTTTTTCAAAAGGGTTTACGCAAAAATTTGTGACTTATCAGCACATGTTAGTGAATTGTTTTTCTAAAATTCTTAGTCATGTGACGTCGGTTATGCTGTTATTAGTGTCGAACCTCTTTCTTCTTGAATTATTCCTAGATTATAAGGGGATGGCGTTGCGCTTGTATACAGCCATCCCAAATGAAAAAGAGTTGATCATCGCACTCGCTTGGGTTTTTATGACGATTGTGTTCGTAACGCAAATCATAGCCTTTTTCTTACGGAATTATATAGACCCAACTGTAAGGAGGGAGTCGTAATATGAATCGAGATTTAGTAATTGGAATCCTACTTTTACTCGTCTTATTATTTTTCGGTTTCGTTGGTCCACATTTGCCATTCGTAGATACTGAATTTGATGAAGGTAGAATGAGATTTTTAGAAGACGGTAAGTTTGAACGTGCACCATTTCCTCCTTCTGAAAATGATTTGCTTGGTACAGATCGAGAAGGGAGAGATCTCTTAAGCTTAATCATATTAGGGATAAAGGAAACTCTCTATTTTATGTTTGCGGTCACATTACTAAAATATGTGTTAGCGATTCCCATCGGGTTCCTGGCTAGAAAAGGGAAAGGGCTGTTCTATTCATTTTTGACAACATGGGGATCGGTTATGTCGGGGCTTCCTATTTTGGTGCTGGGAATTATTTTGTTTAAAACGAATCTTTTTACCATGTCAGATCATCGATTTTTTCTCATTGTGTTTTCAATCTCTTTACTTGAAATAGGAAGAGTGGGCTTGGTCTTTCAGCAGCTTGCACATAAGGTGTCCACTGAGCCATATATTGAGGCTGCAATTACAATTGGTACGAAACCTATTAGTCTATTTAAAAATCATTATGTGCCTGCAATGGCTCCTGAAATTTTAGTGAATTTTATGCTAGACCTAGGTCGGATGGCTTTATTGATTGGTCAGCTTGGTGTGTTCCAGGTTTATTTAGATTTTACTACGGTCCTGATGGCAGATGTTCCTATCGTCAATAATAGCTATAATTTGGGTTCATTGCTCGGTGAAACGAAGAATGAAGTAATCAGGGCACCTTGGATTCCTTTATTCCCAGCGTTAGCCATTACCTATATCATCTTTACGTTCAATATGCTTGGTTCTGGCATACGCAAAAAGATCGTAACTGAGTAAAGGGGAGATTACAATTGAGAAAGGTTAAGAAGGTTATCTTTTATACCGTTTTAAGCTATATAGCCATTATGCTCGCGTTAGAGTTTGGAATAGATGAAAGTGCTCAACCAGCTTCCGTTACTCATATTCCAAAGGAAAATCATGTTAAGGAAGAAAGAAGCAACGAAGAAAAAGCAGCAGAAGAAGGAAAAAGTCAAGATGCAGTAGAAGTTAAAGAAGAAAAACCAAAAGAGGAAGTAATCATAGCAACTAGTGCAAAAGGTGGATTCATGGATTCGACTTCTTATATAAAGACGATGATGGAAGAAGTGGATAAGAATCTAGGAGAATTGAAATATCAACTAGGTAATATTCGTATTGTTTGTACGAGGTATGGTGGAGGGGCAGGAGAAGGTAAATGTATGGATCCTACCTATTATTTTGAAGAAGACCCAGGAACTGTGGAAGAAGCGTTTAATCAATTGAAGAACCACATCCCTACGGATACAGTTGTAGAAAATGATTTCCAGGAAACTGAGAGACGCTATGTCTATAATGTAAGAAGTAGTCTCTTGAAGGAAAAACACAGTGGGTTTCCTATATCGCAAGATTATGAAGGAGAGTTTCATATAGTCATTCTAAAACTTCCCAACCAAAAAATAAACGCTGCACAAGTCAGAATTGGATTTTACAAAAAACAGTAGATAGGATTTTTTACTTTGAATAGTAGATGGAGTGGAATAAATGAAAGAACTGACGGTTTCACTAGCACAAATATCAGTGGGAAAAGGGGATATAAGTGGCAATGTTGAAAAGCATTGTGAGTTTATACGCAATGCAGCTGAATATGATACAGATTATATTTTATTTCCTGAGCTTTCGTTAACCGGTTATGAGCTTGAACTAGCAGAATCACTTGCATTCACTGTGGGTGATGAGAGATTGCTAGACATTAAAGAATGCTGTATCACATATAAAGTAAATGCTATCGTCGGTGCCCCAATTAAAACAAGATTGGGGGTACAAATTGGTAGTTTAGTTATTCTCAGTAACGGTGCTGCCACAATCTATTCAAAGCATTTTTTGCATCCGGGGGAAGAGGAGTTTGTCATTCCAGGGAAATTAAATCCTCTGATACATGACTATAAAGAAACCATTGCTTTCGCAATATGTGCGGATTCTAGTAAAGAAGATCACAGAATGAATGCCTATGAAAATGGGGCTTCCGTCTATATGTCAAGTGCATTTATAACTCCTGGTGGTTATAGAAAGGACACAGAAGTACTACAAGAAATGGCAAGACAATACCAAATGACAGTCTTCATGGCTAATTATTGCGGTGAAACAGGAGGACTCAAGGCTGCCGGAGGAAGTTGTGCGTGGTCTTCAACAGGTGAAGTAATTGGAAAACTAGAGAACAATCAAGAGGCCTTATTCATTCTCAAGCGGGATTGTGACAGAATATGGCGAGTAAATGGCGTATATTACACCACTATATTTTAATCGCATCTAACTGTGAGGAGGCATTTGTGTGTCTAATGTAGAGGTAAGAAGACCATCACCAGATGATGTGAAAGAGTTGCATGCATTTTTTAGAACGGTAATCACTGACACCTTTCAAAAAGAAGGAATAGGAGAATTGGTAGAGGATATCGAAGAGGAGGTTGAAACGAAGGTAAAGTACTTAGCTTCTGATCTCGAAAGCGGCGGTGAAAAACGCTATTTTCTTATTGCAGCAAAAAAGGGAAAAATAATAGGTACTATCGAATACGGACCAGCTAGTAATCTTATTGCAAAATGTACAGATTATGTCTTAAAAGACTTAAACGAGGTAGGGACCGTTTTTGTACATCCTGATTATCAAGGAATGGGAATCGGTAATTTACTTTTACAAAGTATATATAACGTGTTTCATGAACAGGGAATTGGGGAAGTTTGCTTAGATAGTGGGTATAAACGTGCACAAACAATCTGGAAGAAAAAATTCGGCGAACCGGATTTTTTAATTGAAAATCTTTGGGGAGAAGGCTTTCACCATATGATATGGAGAGTAACTGTTAATAAGTTGTTAAAGTAGCTTTTGGTGATTTTTTGCTAAAAGTGGATGCGATTTTTGTAGAAAATATTATTGATTTCACTTGTAACTTTTACCCAAGAACTCAGTCTAAGAATATATGAAAACAATTTTGGAGGGTTATAAGATGAAAATAAAAAAAGTGATGATTGCGGGTTTGGCTGTAGCATTGTTAAGCAGCACTGCAGTAAATATGGAAGTAGTATCTGCTAAGGAAGTAAAGGTAACTCAAAAAGTAAACAAAAAAACAAAATTTAAGGAATTAAGCACAAAGGAAGCCGTTGAGATAGCTACAAGTTTAGCGAAAATCACCAGTTATGTACAGTCAGGTGGTACATACAAAGTTGGTGACTATAAAACGTTTACGTATAATGGTAAAACATATCGTTATTTAGCTAAGGATCTTGATACAAGAAATGAATTATTTACTTATCTAAAACGTGCATTAACACTAGAAGCTGCGAATCAATTTGTAAAAGATCAAGGTATCATTCGTCATAAAGGAAAATTAGCTCAATTAGAGGCTGATGGCGGTTCCCTTTTACAATGGCAGAAAGCAACAGCTGAATTTGTAAAAGAAGATAAGAAAACAAAAACGAAATACTATCGATTAACTGTACCAGTAGGGGATACAACTGAAAAGCAAGTGTTTATCGTGGAGTACCAATATGTTGAAAAGTCTGGATGGAAAATTAGCAAAAAGCCATATTGGGATTTAGATGTTCCGTTCAACGTAAACCCAGTATTTTTATTTTTCAATAACCTAGTAAATAATCCTGAGAATGCGAAAAAACAATTCATCGAAGGCAGTACGTTCCCATTTGATGAGTTCCGAAAAGGAATTAAGAAGGTGGAGATAAGAGAATTAAGAGAAGTAGGAAGAAGTGCAACTCAAGTAGAATTCGTGGCAAAAGTGGATATGCAGCTAGAAAGTAATTACAAAGGTAGCTTACAAAATGGGATTAATCAATTTTACTTTTTAGTTCAACCTGTGGGTGAATATGAATTTAAAATTGTGAGTTATGGTACTGCACCACATTTTGTTGGAAAATAAGGTAGAAGAGGCTTCATTAATAGGTGGTAAGTAAGGCGCTACTCTTTTATAATGAATAGCGCTTTTTTCAAGAATGCTTTTTATAAATAGGTAAGGCGATAAATGTAAATAGTTGAAGCAGATCAAAGTGGCATCATGAAACATGTAGAAAGGGAGAGAACTTTATATGAAAAAAACAGCAGTTTTACTATATCCACAATTTAGTGAGTATGAATTAACGGTGGCATTATCCATATTAATGCAAGGAAATAAACCAATTGTTACTGTTGGAACTGATAAACTACCTATAAAAGGAGAATCAGGCTTAACCTGTTTGGTTGATACAACGATAGAAGAAATCGAGATAGAAGAAATAGATAGTTTATTATTACCCGGATGTATGGATATATCGACCTTAGTTGATGAGCAAAGATTATTCGATTTTATCAGGAACGTAGTATCTAAAGATACTGTCGTTGCAAGTATATCAAGTTCTCCATTTCTTCTAGCGAAGGCTGGTTTATTACAGGATAAAAAATATACAGTTGGACTAACGTCTGAAGATATGGACCAGTTAGGTGTTTTTGATAAAAGAAATTACTCAGACGAACTTGTTGTTCAAGATGGGAATCTAATCACTGCAAGAGGCCGAGGGTTTGTTCCATTCGGTATATGCTTTGGAAAGGCATTACATCTTGAGTTTGACGAAAGATGGTATAAAGGGTAGTGTTAATTTTTACATCACAATCTTACCTCAATCCCTAATTTGTACATGGCCAGAGAAATAGTGAACGTATTTTATCTATATTTTTTGCTACGTTGGTTATATTACTATTGAGGTGGTTAATATGGATAAACAAAATGAGCAAAAAGAGGAAAATATAAATGCAAGATTAGGTGGAATGGGCTTCTACGGAACAACCTCCAATATCGAAATCGCTGGTTATACGGCATCTGGGGACATTGAAAATGCTGGAAGATTAGACAAGGGCTTTCAAAAACCTGGAGAAGATGATCTTGCACCAACCGCTTCACTAAAAGAAGTGGAAAATAGGGATTACTAAATCTACATATCTTCAACTGGGCTTTGTCACTTGGTGGACAAAGCTTTTTTATTTTTTTATGTCGAAAACTTTAGTATTGCTAATCTATTATTCTTTTTTTATAATAAATCATATAAACTGACTAGTCGTTTTAGAAAAGAGGAGGTTCTTCAATGGTTCATGCTGAAATTCTTTCAATGTTTAAAGAACTTACTGATGCACCGGGTGCAGTCGGGTTTGAATCTAGACCTAGAGAAGTAATGAAGAAATGGATTAGCCCTTATGTTGATTCTATAGACCGATAATTTGGGAAGTCTGATTGCTTGTAAAAAAGGAAATGCTACTGGACCTAAAATCATGATTGCAGGCCATTTAGATGAAGTTGGGTATATGGTTTCACAAATTACTGATGATGGATTTCTTCGTTTTATTCCGCTAGGTGGCTGGTGGGAACAAGTGATGCTAGCGCAACGGGTATCTGTTGTTACTCGGACTGGTATCATCGAAGGAGTTGTGGGGTCGAAACCTCCACATCTACTTACTTCTGTTGATCAAAAAAAGCCTATTGAAAAGAAGGATATGTTTATTGATATTGGTGCAGCAAGTCGAGATGAAGCGATGGAATTTGGGGTAAAACCTGGAGATTTTGTAGTACCAATATGTCCTTTTACGGTTATGAAAAATCCTAAACTACTAATGGCAAAAGCATGGGATAATCGAATTGGATGTGCAATTGTAATTGAAGTATTCAAGCGATTACAGAATGAGACGCATGAAAATCATGTATATGGAGTTGGAACTGTACAGGAGGAGGTTGGATTACGAGGAGCTCAAACAGCTGCTCAAATGATACAGCCAGATATCGCGATCGCAATTGATGTTGGAGTAGCGGGGGATACACCAGGTATTTCACCAAGTGAAGCAACTAGTAAAATCGGAAAAGGGCCACAGCTCTTTTTAATGGATAAAACGATGATTGCTCATGAAGGATTGCGTAATCTTGTAATGGATGTAGCTGAAGAAAATAATATTCCGTATCAGCCAGAAGCTGCAGGATATGGGGGTACAGATGCAGGTAGTATTCACACAATAAGCTCTGGAGTTCCATCGCTAGCTTTAACAATACCGACCAGGTATATTCATAGTAGTGCTGGGATTATTCATTATGATGACTTCGAGGCTACCGTTACCTTGTTTGTTGAAGTTATAAAAAAATTAAATAGTACAACAGTCAATCAGTTGAAAAGCTTTACATATTAAGATATAGGGAAATCTACTTTAGGTTTCCCTTTCTTTTTTTTGGGAAGCCTTAATTTAGTGAGTAGCAAAGCAAGTCCCCACAAAAAGAGGAATAGGAGCATCACTGACAGTAAGTGCTCCAAGTGAGTATCCACAAAGAGACAAATAGGACCATTTCTAAAAGGACAGAGCAGTGTGAGTACCCATAAGTTCCAGAATAAGGCTATAATACACTATAAAAGCATGTGTGTTACTCACAAGGTGTAGAATGAAGTTATCACACCAGGAAAAAAGTCAATCGTGTACTATATTTCCCTTTATTTGAAAGGAAGAATACCCATGAGACAAATAATTGCTCTTGGTGGTGGAGGCTTCTCCATGGAACCAGAAAATCCATTGTTAGATTTATATATCCTGAAGCAAGCTGAAAAACCAACTCCAAAGATTTGTTTTCTACCAACAGCAAGCGGCGATTCAGATAACTACATTGCGAGATTTTATCACTTTTTTGAAAAGCAAGAATGCCTGCCTTCCCATCTCTCGCTATTCCAACCTCCAACAAGAGATATAGAAAGCTTTTTATTAGAAAAAGATATCATCTATGTTGGTGGTGGTAATACGAAGAATTTATTAGTGCTCTGGAGGGAATGGGGAGTAGATTCCATATTAAAAACTGCGTGGGAAAAGGGCATTATCCTAGCGGGGATAAGTGCGGGTTCGATTTGTTGGTTTGAAGAAGGAGTTACTGATTCATTTGGTAATGGAATGGAACCGCTAAAGTGCCTTGGCTTTTTAAAAGGAAGTAATTGCCCACATTACGATGGAGAAGAACTGAGAAGACCTACTTATCAGAAGTTAATAGCCTCTTACAAAATAAAACCTGGCTATGCAACGGATGATGGTGTTGCGCTTCATTATCGTAACGAAGAGGTATATAGAATAGTGAGTTCAAGACCTTATGCAAAGGCATATAAAGTCTATTTTGAAGGGCAAGTAAAGGAAGAAAAGCTTAAAACAGAATTTTTAGGATCAAATTAAGTAAAAAAGTGTGTTTGTCTAGAAGATAATCCCTTTTCTTTGCTTACTCTATCCTGTAATCAATAATCCACTTTGAATGTGGGAGATAGTAGATTATAAAATGTTGTTTCTTTAGTTCTGATAGCTTCTCATATATTGGAAAGGTAGACGAGATGTCTAGGTCTAAATCAAAGGTCTGGTGATGAATGGTTACATATATACCAGTGATTCTTCCTTTAGTTTTGTATTCTTCTACAGAGGTTGGTTTTCCTTGTATTACAGCAAATATACCTTTGTTATAGGACGGTACATCACGTAAATAGTCGATGGAACGTATCATCATTAGAATACCTGCTAAAAGGAAAATAGATTTAATAAGGAGGGTTGGATAATTTTTTTCAGTCTGAAAGGATTTGTTAATCCATTCAGACCTAATTGGTATACTTATACCCGTAATAAATGTAAACAAACCTACTCCTGTATATCCGACTACATAAATCAAAAACAAGTTTGCTCCGGTTCCTGCCAATAAAAATATACCAAAAAACATAGAAATTCCTATGAAAATGCCTGAATGCACTGGGACATCAACTTTAGTAAAGGTTATTTGGGTAGATTTTATAAAAAACAGGACCGTAATGGCCCTGCTTAAAGTTAGTTTTTTTAAATTCCATCCTTTGGTTAATGTTATACAAAAAGCTTAATAACAAAAATGACTAACCCAGCTATTAATGCTGATATAGGTAGGGTAAGTACCCACGTGGTTACAATTCGAATAGCGACTCCCCAGTTAACTCCACGGAAACGCTTCGCAGAACCGACACCTAGTATAGATGATGAAGACACGTGTGTAGTTGATACAGGTAGTCCTAACATTGTAGCTCCTTGTAGCACTACAAATGAAGATAAATCTGCAGCAAATCCATTGATCGGCTTAACTTTAAAGATTTTCTTAGCAACAGTTTTAATGATTCGCATTCCACCAATCATTGTTCCTACCCCAATTGTTGCTGCACAGGTAACCTGAACCCAAAATGGTACATCTAAAGTGGCTTGAAAACCACCTGCTACTAATGCAAAAACAATAATCCCCATTGTTTTCTGTCCATCATTTCCCCCATGAGAAAATGCAGCTAAACCGGATGCTATGACTTGAAATCCTCTAAAGCTACGTGTTGCACGAGTTGGATTTGCATTTTTGAAAATGATGGCAAGTACCTTCATTAAGATAAAACCGACACCAAAAGCGAGAAATGGAGAAATGAGTAAGGCTTTAATAATATCGGTAAATCCTTCCCAGTTAATTGAACCCAATCCAGAACCAAAAATAACAGCACCTGCAACGGATCCGATTAGTGTATGTGAAGAGGAGGAAGGTATCCCGAAATACCATGTAAAAAGATTCCAAAAGATTGCTGCAATAAGAGCAGCGATAACGATTAACAATCCATTTTCAATTTGAAAGGGATCTGCAATCTTTCCTCCGATCGATTTTGCTACGGCTTGTGATACGAGTGCACCAAAAAAATTTAATACCCCCGCATAAATTACGGCAAAACGAGGAGACAGAGCTTTTGTCGAGACAGACATTGCGATTGCATTCGCAGTATCATGAAACCCATTTATAAATTCAAAAATTAATGCAAGTATAACAATGATAATGATAGTTGTCATGGGAACCTCCTATGAAAGGAATTGAGAAGTTGTACTTCTCAGAGCTGGATTGATTATTATACATTTTTCATAATAATTGTCTCAAATGTATTTGCTATTGCTTGGCAGTAATCGGCGATTTCTTCTAATTCCTCATATATTTCTTTGTACTGGATAATTCGAATAGGGTCTTTCTCTACGTCAAATAGATGTTTAATTGAATGACGTAAGATGTTGTCGCATTGAGACTCAAGTTCTTTAATTTTGATTGCATGATCTCTTATTTTCAGCAAGCTCTTAGTGGATAATAAATCAATTGCTTTATCAATTTCACTTGCACAGTGTTTAATCGCTTCAACAAATTTCAGCATGTACTCATCTGCTTGAATGATTGAGTACATATCAAAAAGTGCTGCTGTACTTTCTAAGCCATCTAAAATATCATCTAAACTCATCGTTAGAGCCAGTATATCCTCTCGTTCTATAGAGGTAATAAAGGCATTATGTAAGTCTCGAGTAATTTCATGTACGAAATTATCACCTTTTGTTTCATACTCCTTCATTTTTTCGGAGAATATCTTCAAATCATCAACATTATTAATTTTATAGTCCGCAAAGTAGTCTGCACTTTCTTTTAAGTTTGAAGAAATGTTAATTAAATGAGTAAAAAATTTATCTTTCTTCTTAGCCATGATACAACCTCCATTTTTTGATATATAGGTCAGATATTATTTAGAGTTAATGTTTCCTTTTTGGAGGTAAAGAATGCAATAGGTTTTCTTGAGAGATTGGGAACGGAAGTACGTAAATTTTATAATTTTGGGATTAAATCACTAGCAAAATAAAAAGAAACACAAGATTTTTTAGGTTTTGGGAAATATAGTAGAGGAGATTATCCTAAGTTTGGGATACCAATGGAAGAATGAATACAAGGATATAAAGGGAATGTACAGGCTATTGTACTTTGATTAGGGAATGAAGGTACCATCAGGAGGAACTATGTATACAAGAATTGGTAATTGCTTGAATCACCCCTCTTACTTTCGTTACGGCTTTTATTTTCTATTACTTATAAGCTTAGTTCTAAATAGTGTTATTACCCAAAATGACAGCAATTTTTATATTTTATACATTTTAGCTGCAGTATTCTTAGGAATTGGGTTTTATAACAAGCCTGCTTGGTTCATCATTTTTTTTACGGTTTTGGTAGTCGTATGTCGATTTTTTCTCATACCAGATTTCGATCCAAGTATCATAAATTTTCTCGTTTATTTAGTTACCTATTTATTAATCACCTTTATATCGTTGGAGCTTATGAAATACGTACAAAAAGTGAAGGAAAGTCAAGTGGAATTGACGATGGCCCTTGCTAATACATTGGATTCAAGAGATGCGTATACGTTGCATCATTCAGAAAACGTAGCGAAATATGCAGTCAAAATAGCGGAGGAAATGAAGTTGTCAAAGCACTTGTGCGAGCATATACGGATTGGCTGTCTGCTTCATGATATTGGAAAAATAGGTATTCCAGAGCGGATTTTAAATAAAAAAGAAAAGCTAACCATTGATGAATATAACGTTATTAAAAACCACCCAACGATTGGATACAATATTATTAAGCATGTTGCAACCTTTAACCAAAATGGGGTTCTCGATATTGTGTTACATCATCACGAAAGATATGACGGGACAGGCTATCCAGAGGGATTAAAAGGAGACGAAATCCCATTGGCGGCTAGAATCGTTGCCGTTGCCGACTCCTTTGATGCTATGACATCAAAACGTATCTATCGAGATGAACTGGAAATGGAACATACGATAAACGAGATTTGTAAAAACAAAGGAACCCAATTTGACCCTGAAGTTGTGGACGTATTTTTTAATTTACTTCAAACAAACGGGTATAAAATTTAATAGAAAACAGAGGGAAGTTGAATGGGGGATTTGAGAGCATCATAAAGGAAAATAATCGTTGTAAATATGGCTGGTTCGGATACCAGTTAAAAAACTTGAATTCGTAAACTTACATGTAACTAAAAATGTGTTCCAGAATTCCCTCCAAAGTGGGATGCACTTTTTCTAAAAAAACAGTTTAGTTCATAATAAACTAAACTGTTACTTAATTTCCTATCCTTTTCAACTAATGCACCATATAGTTTAGTTTAAATATGGTAATCCACAAATCAACTTTCTTAAGTTGAACAAGAAAAAGCTGCTACTTCGCAGCTCAGCTCTTAAACGCTAGCACCCGTTACTTTACGTACAACTATTTCACAATCTATGTTGCAATTAATAGGAAAACACAATATTATCCTTTAAATGATAAACCTTGTTCTTCTAATGAAGTTCTTAAAATTGGTAAGGAAGCTGGCCCAATACCATGCATTTTTAGAATTTCTATTTCGGTGCACTTTGAGAGTTTTTGCAAAGTGTCAATCCCTTCGTGAACTAAGGCATTTCTAGCAGGTGAACTTAGTTTTGATAGGAAGCCACTTTCAGGTTTATTCTCTTTATTACAAGTTGGGCAACTTGGACAATCACTACTTTTGTAGTACTTATGTCCTTTTTCACAAACCCTTAAACTTTTTCCTGATGTCAAAATAACCCCTCCAACTATTTTCTATATCCAATTTAACATACTTCATTTTTTATATACATATTTTCCAGTCTCACAAAACTTTGTATTTTCCTATTAAACAAGCCTGCAAAAAAAGATGCGTCTTCTTGAAGATTAGCAACCGTTAGCCTAATAAGAAGCTCTTTTATAATTAATATTTAAAAGGGAAGTTTTTTACTAATTCATTGAATTTATTCTCCCATTGAAAAAATCTGTAATAGGCAAATTACCCATGCCTATCAAGTTAAGAAATTGAAGTGACCCAAAAACGAATATTTTGCATCGTTTAGGGGATAGTTTATATTTATTTGGTTTATGGCTAGGCGTAAGATTGATTATGTAGACTTTCCGAGCCCGACGGGGTCTTTACGAAAGGGGTTGAAGGGAGAACGGTCCCTTAAGGTTTTGATTTTTGCTATAATGACCACTATGCAGCAATAATTTTTAATAAATAGGGGAGTGAAATATGGAAAATAACGTTTTTGAACAGATGGCAAAAAGATATGATACAGAAGAAAGAATTGAATTAGCTAAAGTTATAGTTAAGGAAGTTAGACCAGAAATACGAAATAGTAAATCAAAATCTTTAATTGACTATGGGAGTGGTACTGGTCTAATTAGTTTGGAATTATCAGATTTAGTTGATTCTATTTTGTTGGTAGATTCTTCAAAACAAATGTTGGAGGTTGCGAAAGCTAAAATTTCTCACAAAGGAATTACCAACTCAAAAGTGCTTTATTCAGATTTTACTCAAGAAACTCCTGTACTTAAGGCAGACATAGTTTTAATGTCACTAGTCCTTCTTCATATTCCGGATACTAAAAAAATTTTACAAGAAATGTTCAACATTTTAAATAATGGTGGCAAGCTAATTATTATTGATTTTGACAAAAACGATAAAATACATCATCCGAAAGTTCATAACGGTTTTTCGCATGAAGAACTGAAAAAAAGATTATCCGAAGTTGGATTTAAATCAATTGAAATTAAGACATTCTATCATGGTAATCGTATTTTTATGAATCAAGATGCCTCAATGTTTATATCCAGTAGTATAAAGTGATTTCTTGTTTTTTATTTCTTAGTACACACAATCTCTAGAAAAGAACCTTTCATATCAAGGGGGTTGCCTTTAACCTTGTGAAATGTAATTGGTCTAGTTTATTCCCAGTTGATGTGACTGGTTCTTTGGACATATTAGGGTTAGTTAAACTTTCAGTTGTTGATCGTTTCTTGGTGTTATTTTTATTTTTTGATTACTCTTCAAAAATTATTGTATATGATGAGTAAATTTACGAGTTTCTAGTTTAACTTACCTGCTTCCTTAGTATAATAACTTCAACAAGAAAGAGAACTTCTCCTTTTTGAAGGATAGCACCCGATATTTTAAGTACATTTCTTCACACAGTTTGTTGAAACCTTTTAGGCGAATAACCGTTCCTTTTAAATCGGACTTAGATAAAATCTGTTTAGTGAATGTGTGTACTCAATGTTACCAATTGAGTGTACACGTTGGAATACTTTAGGGAACTGAGCACCTAATGGAACTAACATTAATTGTTCTTTTTCTTTATAGGAACGCTCATCGTTTACTCTGTTATCAAAATTGATAGTGAAATAGAATAAGTAAGGTGAAATCCAGTCGTAGTATGAAAAACTATTAGTAAATGATTGCTTTATATCGACAGAATCCTTGCTACTCAAGGCTAATTCAACAGCATTTAAAGGTTGAGTGTTTCTATAAGGTACTAAATTAAATTGGGGGTCTGCCATTTTCCACTTATTTAATTCAGGAATAAAAGTCTCTACAACAACGTGACCTGCTCCATATTCCCTGGTTTCACAATCTTGCGTTTTTAACGATAATATTCTTGAACTTAGCCCCAAAGCATTCAAGCACCCATTAAGAACCACCGAAAATTCAACACACCTAAATTGGTTGCCTTTTGATACTCGCTCTAAAATATATAATGGGTCAAATCGATTAGGTTCATTTTCACCATTATGCTCCCATAAACAATTTACCCAATTCATTACTGCTTCTACTTTTGTTAAATCATTCATTTCACCATTAACCAAGTTACCTAAACTATATCTATCCCGAAGTTCCTTCAGATATTGATGATTATAATCAAGCCATAAAAACTGATTTTCAACCCTGGACTTCTCTAAAGAAAAGGTAATCATTTATTATCCCCTATATATAAAATAATGAATAAGTAATTATTCTATTTGTTAGACGATATTCCTTCTTAAACCATATTGCCCCGTTAGCTTACTATTAATAAAAAACTACCCATACATCCATTTGTTTTATTATTACATTTACATACAATTATTTATGTTCTACGGAGATGACAACCTTCCCCTTAGCGTGTCCTTCTCCAAGATACTGTATAGCTTCTGCCACCTGACTTAACGAATATGTTCTATCTATTATAGGGTTTATTTTACCGTCCACAAAAAGCTCTTGTAAAAAATTTTGATCCTGTTTGTTTGGTTTATGTACAAGGATTTTCATATTCTTACCGTACATTTTAGAAATTAATGGGCCTAAGAACAAAATCTGAGAGATTAGTGACAAAGAACCTCCGACCATGACATAAGTGCCTGCGGGATTCAATATTCGCTTATAATCGAATATTGACCGATTTCCTACTACATCAAGAATCATGTCGTAACTTCGACCCGTATTCACGAAATCTTCTTGGGTGTAATCAATAACATGATCTGCACCTATCGCCTTCAGCATATCCAACTTAACCGTACTGTCTACACAGGTTACTTTAGCACCATGTAATTTGGCAATCTGAACTGCGAATGTTCCAACACCTCCACCAGCACCATTAATTAATACTGTTTTGCCATCCTGAAACTGTCCTTTTTTTCGAAGTCCCTGCAGGGCGAGAACAGCAGCTTGTGGAATGGCAGCAGCTTGATCAAATGTCATACTTGACGGTTTTAATGACAAAGAATCTTCATGAACACATACATATTCCGCAAAACCACCCCAGCCACACCAGGAAATGTCGCCGAATACCTCATCGCCAGGAAGAATATGTTTTACTTCTTTACCAATGGCTTCAACTCGACCTGCTATGTCCGCTCCGAGTATCTTGTATTTTGGTTTTAGCATTCCTCCCAAACGTGCAAGGAAAGGTTTACCCCTTAGGAGATCCCAGTCCCATGAATTAACGGATACAGCATGAATTTTAACCAGTACTTCGTTGCCCTTAGGAGTAGGAATTACTACATTTTTGAGTGTCAGAACGTCTGTCGTTCCATACTTTACGTATACCACAGCCTTCATAAAGGTTTCTCCTTTTAACTTCCGTTTTGGTAGTAATATTCTGAGTTTAGGAATGCAAACTCTATTAAATTAATAGATAATGATTTTTTCTTTGTTTGTTAAATCCTAATAAAGTAACCCTTCCGCTAGCGAAAGAAAACATGACAACATTTCGTTCCATCTTTTAGCTAAGTCTTGATATTGTTCTAAGCAAATACCATCATAAAAAGGCTATCTTGGGCTTTATACCATTTTCTATTAATTTCAAATTCATATTTAACAACCCCTACTACTGCTTTACCGTTAAACTAGCGTCAATTATACGAACTTCTTCAAGAGGAATAAAAATTCCTTCTTCCACTAAGCTGCTCAGTTAGCTAAATAACTTCAACAAAAATAAGCGATAATCCTTCATGGACTATCGCACCCGTTACTTTACGTACAATATTTCACAAACTTTTTCTAAATAAGAAAAAGGCTGTCGTAACAGCCACATAAAAACTCTGCAAGATTATCATTTTTGTTCTTTTATTTATCCTGACGAGCCCAATTAATCACTTACCATATCAATAAATTTTAATAATGACGTTGGTAAATACTTTTCTTTTCGGTAAATGAACATTGTTTTGACTTTTCCATAAGGGTTCGGTAATGAATGCTGTCTAAGAGTTCCTTCTTGTACATGTTTTGCAATAGCACTGTAAGGAAGCAGACTTATTCCTAGACCCGCAGATACGCAACCGATGATCCCATCTATAGTGCCAAATTCCATTATCTTATTGGGTATCATCTTCTCTTGGTGAAACAATTGTTCAAGCTTTTCCCGATAAGCACATCCAATATGAGATACAAGTATTGCCTTTGTTTGAATATCTTTAATAGAAGATATAGGAGGATGAACAGTATCCGTAATGAGAACTAGTTCCTCTTCGAATACTTCTTTCTGAATAAGATCTGGGTGATTTATTGGTCCAGCCACAAAAGCCCCATCAAGTTCATACTGAAGAACTGCCTGAATATTCTGTTTAGTAGGTCCTGTTTTTAAAGTCAAATCAACCTCTGGAAAGTCTTTATGATACTTTGAAAATAGCACTGGTAAACGAACTGCTGCAGTTGTTTCCATTGAACCAATAACTAAGGGACCTCTTGGTGTTTGGTCATTAGTCATCGCATTTTTCGTTTCTTCTACAAGATCGAATATTTTTTCAGTATATGTTAGCAACATAATTCCTTTGGTAGTTAATGCAGTGCCTCGATTATGTCTATAAAAAAGGGTCGTTTGAAGATCCGACTCCAACTGCTGTATTTTCATCGTGATATTGGACTGTTAATATTGAAGTTCTCTTGCTGCGTGCGAAATACTCCCCGATTTTGCAACCGTTTGGAAAATTTTTAATGTATGCAAATCCATAAAAATCCTCCCTCACTTCCTTTGCTATCTGTTTGAATGATAGCAAATATCAATATTATGTATTATTCAATATACCAAAAAAAAGATATGCTTTAAATATAATTATTTTTGTTGGAGGTTTTAATTTGAAGAAACAACTTTATCCATTTTTAATAGGAGGAATTCTGTCTTTAATAATCGCTATGGGGATTGGGAGATTTGCATATACTCCAATTCTTCCGCTCATGCAAAAAAAACTTTCTTTTTCAAATACAGTTGCTGGTTATATAGCATCAAGTAATTACGCAGGTTATTTACTTGGAGCGATTTTAGCAGGTGCTATTCCTTTAAAGAAATATAGATTGATTTCCTTAAGAATAAGTCTAATCATCAGTATCTTAACCACTGCACTAATGGGGTTATCATACTCTTATTTATTTTGGTATGTACTCCGATTTATATCAGGGGTGTCCAGTGCTTATGTGTTGATCCTAACTTCTGGCATCGTGTTAGATAAACTTTCAACTATAAACAAAACTAGCTTGTCGGGTTTATTCTATGGAGGGGTAGGTTTGGGTATCTGTTTATCCAGTATGCTAATTCCGAGTTTAAACCATTTATATCAGTGGGAAGGAACTTGGATAGGACTAGCTGTTGTAAGTGGAATTCTCGTTTTTTTCATATGGATCTGGCTAGATGATAATTCAAACTCAGTTGTGATGAAAACTAAACAAGAAATTACACAATCCCCCCCTACTAAATGGCTCATCTGGTTGATTATTGCGTATGGTTTAGAAGGATTGGGTTACATTGTTACAGGAACGTTTATCGTATCTATTGCTGAAAGGACCTCATATTTTCATAAAGATGCTACCTTAGTTTGGATGTTTGTGGGTTTGTCTGCAATGCCATCCTGTCTCATCTGGTCTTTACTTGCTAAAAAATGGGGATACGTTAAATCCTTAGTTCTTGCAATGGCATTGCAATCCTTGGGTATGGCGATACCAGTTTTTTGGATCTCAAAAACTAGTTTTATCATAAGTGCTTTATTATTTGGAGCAACGTTTATGGGTATCACTACACTTGCTACCACACTAGGACGGCAAATAAACCCATCTAATAGTAGTCAAACTATTGGCATTCTAACCGCTATTTTCGCTATAGGACAGTTAATAGGACCAATCCTTGCTGGAGTCTTATCCTCATTCACTCATAATTTTAATACTGCTTTGATAGGAGCATCGAGTGTCGTTTTAATTGGGGCGGTAATGCTTTTAAATGGAATTCAGTTTGAGAGGAAATCTAAAGGAATAGTAATCAGTAAGTAAAAATGAATTACGAGGTATGAAAATATGTTAAATAATGATTTGACAGAACTTTTGAAAATTGAGTATCCGATAATACAAGCTCCAATGGCTGGCGGTGTAATAACTTCGAAATTGGTGGCTGAGGTTTCAAATTCTGGAGGTTTAGGAATGATTGGTGCTGGCTATTTGACACCAATTCAAATGAGAGAACAAATCCAGGAAATAAAACAATTAACATCGAACCCTTTTGGAATAAATCTATTTGTGCCTAACGAGTTTATTGTAGAGGAGAATGAAATTGTTTCATCAAATCAGTTCTTATACCCTATTCGTCAGCAATTAAATTTACACCAAAAAGACAGTTTTGAAATTCCTAATTTTAATGATGTGTTTAAAACATTTATTGAACAAATTAAGGTTGTAATTGAAGAAAATGTGCCTATTTGTTCCTTTACATTTGGCATTCCTTCTAAAGAAGTGATTGCTGAATTAAAACTTTCTAACATTATTCTGATGGGAACTGCTACAACTGTTAGAGAAGCAGTTGAAAATGAAAAAGCAGGAATGGATATTGTTGTTGTTCAAGGTAGTGAAGCTGGAGGACATCGGGGGAGCTTTATCGATGGGAATCAGGAAAGTTTAGTTGGTTTAATGTCACTAACCCCACAGGTTGTTGACAATGTAAACATTCCTGTTATTTCTGCTGGAGGAATTATGGATGGACGAGGGTTGATGGCTTCTATTTGCTTAGGTGCAAAGGGTGTACAAATGGGTACTGCTTTCTTGACTTGTGTTGAAAGTGGTGCACATCAGGTTCATAAAGAGGCAATCCTTAATGCTAACGAAGATCACACTGTTTTAACTCGTTCATTTTCTGGTAAATGGGCAAGAGGAATTAAAAATAAATTTATTTTAGAAATGAAGAAGTACGAAACACTTTTACCTTATTTTCCTGTTCAAAATACACTTACTCAAGATATTAGAAAAACTTCCGCTACACAGAACACTCAAGACTTTATGTCACTTTGGTCTGGTCAAAGTCCAAGATTAGCCAAAAGTCAAACCGTTCAATCATTAATTATAAATATTATTGCAGAGGCAAAAAAATTAAGTTAAATGATAGCGAGGTAAATTCAAATATACACAAAAACCTAGCCAAAAAAGCTAGGTTTTCGTGTATACCTTATTGGGCTAAACTGCTTCTTTAGTTGAATAAAAATAGCTTTACTCCTTATTGAAGTAAAGCACCCCGAAAGTTGTATATGTAAGATTCGTTATTGTAGATTATCAAACAATACATTACCTGCTACAAAGGTCCTAACTAATCTATTGCTAACTTATGGTTGTTGGGAACCAGGTGGAACGTAAAAAGGTGGTACTTTAATCCATCCACGTTTGCGCATTAAATGTTTTAATCTAGTCGCGAAAGCTAATTTTTCAGTTTGAAACTGAATAAACATAAAACCGACATCTGTACGAATAGATTCGGAAGTAGCACTAGCAGCACGCATAATTAGACTTATGATTTTTAAAGATAATTCGTTTGCAATCACCTCATCAGTTAATTTAACTCCAAGAGGTATACTGTTCGGGTCTGAAATTGGCATATCTTCAGGGGCAGGAGGCAATGTAATTCCTTCCTTCACCATGAAATCATGTAGTCGTTCCCTTTGGCTAGTCCCAAGTTTCATATCTTCTTCAAGTATTGCTTTTAATTCTTCATCCGTTGTGGTATTTATACCTACTTGAACAGATACTTTAGCTAATTCAAGACCAGTTAAGTAAATCCAGCATGCCATTACTTCTCCAACATGAAGAGGTTGCTCTTCGTCTTGGACTGTCATAGTTTTCATGGCATCCAGGATTGTTTCCAAAATATTTACCATGAGACTCCCTCCTGTCTGTATGTAACTAAACATATTGTTTGTATGGAAGGATTATTTATTCAGGTTACCGTAAACATTCTGCATTTCGTACACTTTGCCAATTTCGATTTAATATTTTTCTATTATTATTTGAATATAATAAAAATTAAATGCTTCTCATAAGTTGGTCACCATCTTAATTGAAAAATGGCAAGCATAAATGAAAATTTACTCGTTTCATCTATTTCATTTTTCAAAGAACATTGTATTTCTAATTTTCACATTAATCTATGTGCATTTTAATGTAGAGTACGTAAAGGAATTAGTTACAAACGTTAGATTTTGGAGTACAATATGGTGGTACTTTATTTACTAATTTCGCTGTTATATGAAACAGCATTAATTTGGCAGAAAAGGAGTTGAATTTTTATGAGTAGTCACTTGAGCAGCGAACCCGAACCTGATTCGAACAAACGGGAAGTCATCAGTAGACAAGTCTTAAAAAGGTTGAATACGAATGAAAATTCGACTTTAATATGGCATCGTTTTTTGACTTCCTCAGACTAAAAGAGGAGGTTTTCATAATGTTAAAGATTTATTTGTCAAATGAGCAAGGTGCTCTTACCGAGACAACTACTATTTCTAATGGATGTTGGATTAATTTAATTTCCCCAAATACGGAGGAAATTCAACATATTACAGGGGCATTGGAAATACCGCCTGAATTTTTAAAAGATCCGTTAGATGAAGAAGAACGTTCAAGGATTGAAAAAGACGGTGACAATATCCTGATTATCGTTAATATACCATCTGTATCAATGGATGAAAATAATATCCCGATTTACGATACCATCCCCCTAGGAATTATTATTGCGAAGAACTGCTTTGTTACAGTTTGTCTGAAAGATAACCCAATATTTCATTCTTTTTCAGAAGGGAAGGTAAAGAACTTTTTTACCTACAAACGTACAAGATTTGCCTTTCAAATTCTGTATTCCATGGCAACCTCTTATCTCAGATATTTAAAACAAATTAGTAAAAAGACGGATGTAATTGAAAAGGAATTGCATCAATCAATGAAGAACAAAGAACTTTTCTCGCTATTAAACTTAGAAAAAAGCTTAGTATACTTTACCACTTCCTTAAAATCAAACAACATTGTCATGCAGAAAATGCTAAAAAGTAATTATCTGAAGATGTACGAGGATGATCAGGAGTTATTGGAAGATGTCATTATCGAAAATCAGCAAGCAATTGAAATGGCCGAGACACATACATCGATTTTAACTGGAATGATGGATGCCTTTGCCTCTGTTATTTCAAATAATGTAAATATCGTTATGAAATTCCTAACTTCGATAACTATTATTCTAGCTTTGCCGACAATGGTTGCGAGTTTTTATGGCATGAACGTGCCCATTCCCTTTCAGGAGAACCCATTCTCCTTCCTAATTGCGATAAGTATTTCGTTTGTTTTATCAAGTATTACAGCTATTATTTTTTGGAAGAAAAGGTTCTTTTAACTATTTACGTGCGTGGATCCACTTTGGATTGACGCACTTTTTTTATCCGAAGAAGGTAATTTTTGGTATTATAGAAAAATAGAAAACATTTTACAAATGATGTAGTACAAGAAGAGATTATGAAGGAATTGTTAATTACGTCACACTGTGTTTCCCAACACTAGTTATGGTAAGGACCACTGTCTTTTATATTAATGGAAGATGGATGGGTTTTGAGATAAAAGTAGGGTGATAGCGGAAGACGAGGAAATAGAATGGAGTAGATAACATGACGGTTGAAATCTTAAAGCAAAATAAAAAAAGCTGGGATATTGTAGCACATCATTTTAATGGGGTGGATGCATTACCAAGCTATGGACCATATACACAAACAGAAGATGAATTAAAGTTATTTGGTAATGTCAAAAATCAAAGAGTACTAGAAATTGGTTGTGGAAGCGGACATTCCTTGCGTTATATGGCAAAAAAAGGGGGTAGTGAACTATGGGGAGTTGACATATCAGAGAAACAAATCGAGACAGCTAAAGAGACTCTAAAGGATTTAAATCCACATTTATACCGTGCGCCTATGGAAGAAGACATTGGACTACCTAAGGAATATTTTGATGTGGTTTTTTCTATCTATGCAATTGGGTGGACAACAGATTTAGCAGAAACTTTTGCATTAATCAATTCCTATTTAAAGCCAGGAGGGTATTTTATTTTTAGTTGGGATCATCCTCTATATCCACATTTGCAAAGTCAAAACGGGAAGATCTATCTTGATGGGACATATCAGAAAGAGGGGCATACAACCTATGAAAAGTTTAAAGGTGAGGATGCTTCAGTGGTTATCCCGAAAAGAAAGATGAGTACGTACATTAATGAACTAGTAAAAGCCGGATTTACAATTGATTCTGTAATAGAAAGTGAAGTATCGGCAAGCTATGATTCTAGTAAGGAAGAGGTTTCCGATCGTTACTATTCACTGTACAAAGCTAGAAGATTTCCAACTACAATGATTATTAAAGTTTTGAAAAAATAATCGAATGCCTGGTAAGGAGGTATCGGTCACCGCCATATGCAAATGGGTGGTGACCCGCCACTTTTCAACCTTTACGTAAAGTCGGTTTGATTACAGCGTTTGCTTGTTTGTTTTGAATAATCTCTAGTAATTGTTCAGCCATATAGCTTGGACTGTATGTAAATCCACCCTTAATCCATTCAATAATCATTCCTAAAATCGCATATGAATGATAACTTGCAACGATTTCCCTATTTATATTTGGATTGGAAGATTGAGATGAAAGATCTTGTATGGTTAGGTCTTTAAGGACATCACATATTTTATTTTGGAAACCAGTGAGTGCACTAGACCGTACGATGAGTGTATAGAAGTCCGAATATTTATAGACATGTTCGAAAATCTTAATTGCTTTTGATGTTAATTTACTAACTTCAAATGTTTCTGTGTTTTTATATGGTTCTCGATACGATTCAATAAGATCGGTTATGACTTCATCTATGATATCATCCAGTATGTCCTCTTTGTATTGATAATGTTTGTAGAATGTCCCTCGGTTTAAATCTGCAAATTCGACAATATCCTTAATGGAGATTTCTTTAAAGTCCTTTTGTTGCATTAATAAGAGGATTGTTTCCTTTAATGCCTTTTTCGATTTTACAATTCTTCTATCAGTTTTAAACATTTTAGTAGACATACTTCACCTCATTTGTACAATAAATTCTAGTTTTTAAACAAGTGGAATTAGAATTGTTGATTAATAGACATTTATACTCGTTTTTGCATATTGAATAGTATTCTTGCACTTCATTATACTATAAATAAGTGATAGTTAATCAACATTTGTTGAATAAAATGATCATGATAACGTATTCAAAAACGGAGGGAAACGAAAATGAGACTTCAAAACAAGGTAGCAGTAGTTACAGGAGCAGCTTCAGGAATGGGTAAATCAATAGCGATTACATATGCTAGAGAGGGTGCAAAGGTAGTAGTCTCAGATATTAACTTAGATGCAGCTAATTCTACTGTAGACGAAATAAAGTCCAATGGTGGAGAAGCAATTGCTGTAATGGCAAATGTAGCGAAAGAAGAAGATATTCAAAATCTAATTGATACAACAGTTCAAACATATGGAACTGTAGATATTTTAGTAAATAACGCCGGTATTATGGATAATTTTGAACCTGCAGGTGACATTGAAGATGACAAATGGGAAAGAATATTTGCGATTAATACGACAAGTGTTATGCGTGCAACACGTAAAGTCCTACCTATCTTCTTAGCAAAAGAAAGTGGGGTTATTATTAACGTCGCTTCTGCAGGAGGAATTCAAGGCGCAAGAGCGGGGGCTACTTACACCGCTTCTAAGCATGCAGTTGTTGGATTCACAAAGAATACTGGGTTTATGTATGCAAACAAAGGAATTCGTTGTAATGCAATTGCACCAGGAGGCGTTGAAACAAACATCAGTGCTTCCATGACAGGTATTAATCAATTCGGTATGAGCCGTATTCAACCAGGACTTGCAATCAACCCACGTACAGGTAAACCGGAGGAAATTGCGAACATCGCTCTATTCCTTGCTTCTGATGAAGCAAGCTTTGTTAACGGAACTGTAATTACAGGGGACGCTGGTTGGACAGCTTATTAAAAATAAACCTAAAAACCTTCGGAATTATATTAATCGGTTCTGTCTAAGGGTGCATATCGATTAAATGACGTGTGAATGGGCACGTCATTTTTTCTTGTAAAAAAATAGGTTTTATTCTCTTTTAGAATGAATGGAGGCTTCTGAAGACAGGAAAAAATTGCTTTCTTTGACACAAGGTGTTGTATAGGACTGATTAGAAAGAAATGGCAGTTAAGATAAAAGAACTAGTAGTTTTTTTAAAAAGTTCTTGTTGACAACCAACAAAAACAGGAGTAGATTTTGATTATTAAATTTGAAAAAAAATAAAAATCCAACACCTTTTATTCGCTGAATCTTTTGAGCGGGGGAACCAATTTCGATAGCGTAGACTATCTTGGGGTGAATCTTACCTAGTAAGAAGGGATACTCTCAATTCCTAATCCGACAGCTAACCTCGTAAGCGTTATATGTTAGTCGAGAGAAAGGTCAAAGGTTTAGCCTAAGACCATTCTATTTGTGATGGTCTTTTTTTAACTTTATTCAGCAGAAGTCCTCCACTTCTATAAACGGTGGGATGAATGTAGTAAGACTAATCTATTAGTGGGGTTAAACCCCGACTGATTAAAGTTAAAGCCTCCGGCGATGCCGCGATTTTTCAGAAGAAATTTTTAGAGCAAGCTCGAAAAAAATCGGGCACAAATACGCTAAGGCGTATTTGATTAGGTGTTAGGAAAGAAAAGAGGAGACAGCTATGAGAAAGCAATTTGTAGTGATTGGATTAGGTCGCTTTGGTAGTGCATTATGCAGGGAGTTAGATATGTTAGGTCATGAGGTATTGGCGATTGATTCTAACGAAGATAAAGTAAATTCAATGTTACCTTATTCTACTTCTGCAGTGGTTGCAAATGCTACAGATGAAAATGTATTAAAGTCACTTGGAATCCGAAACTTTGATCTTGGAATTGTTGGGATTGGAGAGGATATGCAATCGAGTATTCATTGTACACTACTTCTAAAGGAAATGGGGATAAAAGTTTGGGTGAAAGCCCAAAACTCATATCATCAAAAAATTCTTGAGAAGATTGGTGCTGACCGAGTTATCCAACCAGAGCTAGATATGGGGATACGAGTTGCTCATAAGCTTGATTCTGAAAATATTATCGATTATATCGAGCTCTCAAAGGATTATAGTATTGTAGAATTAATTGCAACTGAATATATTGACCAAAAATCTATTATTGAATTGAATGTGCGTGCGAAATATGGGTGTACGATTTTAGCTATAAAAAGAGGAGAGGAAATTAATATCTCTCCATTACCAAATGATGTCATTTTTCAAGGAGACGTATTGGTCGTTATGGGAAGTAATATTGACATAAAACGTTTTGAGGAGAAAGGGATGTAGGTGCAACTATTACTATAATTGCAATAGAATACTAGTCCTTGAAAGGTGTGTAGCAAAGATGAAGCTTAAAAAGAGTATTAATCTTTCTCCTTATCAGTTGCTTATATTAATCTTTTTTGTCTTTATTATGATTGGAACGATTTTGTTAAAACTACCAGTGGCTACAACGGAGGATATTACATGGCTTGATTCATTGTTTACGGCTACATCCGCTGCGACGGTGACAGGTCTGATCGTAGTCGATACACCTGTTGTATTTACGACATTCGGGGAAGTTGTTATCATCTCCTTAATTCAACTTGGTGGATTAGGTATTATGTCTTTTGCTGTTCTAATCTATATGATGCTTGGTAGAAAGATTAGTTTAAAAGACAGAATTGTAGTGCAACAAGCACTAAATCAGACATCTATTGGTGGAATCATTAAATTAGTAAAATATTTATTTATTTTCTCTATAACGATTGAAATAATAGGAATGATTGTACTAGCATGTAAGTGGGTCCCAGAATATGGATGGGGAACAGGTCTATACTACAGCTTTTTCCATTCAGTTTCAGCTTTCAATAATGCGGGTTTTGCATTATGGTCAGATAATTTAATGGGATATGTTGGCGATCCGATTGTGAATATGGCTATTACCACTTTATTTATTATAGGTGGTGTAGGGTTTACCGTTTTAATGGATATTTGGCAAACAAAAAAGTTTAAAAAGCTTACGTTACATTCAAAATTGATGATCATTGGTACGGTTGTAATAAACATAGTTGCAACGTTATTAGTATTTGTATTAGAGTATCATAACCATAAAACATTAGCTGGCTTATCTTCACTATCTGATAAATGGTGGGCATCCTATTTTCAAGGCGTTGTAACAAGAACAGCTGGATTTAATACGATAGATATTGCTGCTATAGATGAATCTACAGCATTTCTAATGGTCATTTTAATGTTTATTGGAGCAGGTAGTGCCTCAACAGGTGGGGGAATTAAAGTAACTACTTTTTTAGTAATTGTCTTTGGGGTTCTATCCTTTTTAAAAGGAAAGAAGGATGTAGTGGCTTTGCAACGTTCAATATCAAATGAAATTGTTTTTCGTTCATTGGCTATATTTAGTATCAGTCTCTTTTTTGTCTTACTTGCAGTATTTATCTTAACAATCACTGAAGATGCACCATTTATAGTTGCACTTTTTGAAGTTGTTTCGGCTTTTGGTACGGTAGGTATGTCAATGGGGTTAACGTATTCATTAACATCCATAGGAAAAATAGTTATCATATTTATCATGTTTTTAGGCAATATTGGACCACTTACACTTGTCTATTCTTTATCGAAACCACACGTAGAAAAAATTAAATATCCAAAAGAGGATTTATTAACAGGGTAAAGTTATTCAAAACGAATGTTTTGCTTAAAAAATACGCCTATCTAGGAAGGTTGGGCGTATTATTTTAAAATGTAATAACATTGCTAAATTTGAATTATAAAATGATAGACTTCAATATATGCCTAAGTTACCGTGTAATAGTATTTTCGCTAATAAGAATAAATAAGTAATACAGTACCGAATCTTTAGGGAATCATATTTCCAGATAAAAAATTCTATAAAGGATGAGATTAAATTGTTTTTAAAGAGCGTCAAGCTATTACATGAAAAAATCGAGAATCATAGAGTATATCCATTTTCGATACCGAGCATTAAGGAAATGGATACCTTGCATTTTTACGAACCAGTAACGTTTTTTGTTGGGGAAAATGGGTCCGGAAAGTCAACTTTACTTGAAGGGATTGCCTACCAATGCGGGTTTAATAGTGCGAGTGGAGGAAGGAATAGTCTTTACACTGTCGAGTCATCTATCCCAGCCTTAGGGGAGTACATTCGACTATCCTGGTTACCAAAGATTAATCAGGGCTTCTTTTTACGAGCCGAGAGCTTTTACCACTTTGCTACATATTTAGACCAACTAGCAGAAGAGGATCCAACGTTCGGATACGAGGGTTATGGAGGGAAGTCTTTACATGAACAATCTCACGGGGAAGCTTTTTTATCATTGTTTCTAAACCGATTTGGTAGCAGAAGTATTTATCTTTTGGATGAGCCTGAGGCAGCACTATCTCCTGGACGTCAATTGGCCTTCCTACGAGTCATCCATGATTTGTCTAAAAAAGAAGAGGCACAATTTATTATTGCAACTCATTCTCCAATCCTTTTGGGATATCCTGGTGCGCAGATTTATAATTTTGATGCATCACCAATCCAAGAGATTGCGTATGAAGAAACAGAGCATTATCAAATAACCTCAGGCTTTTTGAATAGACGAGAGAGGTTTCTCGAGGAGCTATTTCGTATCGAGGACGATGAGGATTGAATCTTCTCGATTTCCCACACTCTGACAGAAAAAGCTACGCATTTGGACAACCATGGTCTGTTTCTTGCTCGGACCTGTCAGAATCAGCAGGTCATACTGACAACGCACATCCATATACAGCGTGGGTTGTCAGAAAAAGCCACGCATTTGGACAACCATGGTCTGTATCATGCTCCACCTGTCAGAATCAGCGGGTCATTCTGATACCGCACATGAATATCCAGCATGAGTTGTCAGGAAAAGCCACGCATTTGGACAACCATGGTCTGTATCATGCTCCACCTGTCAGAATCAGCAGGTCATTCTGACACCGCACATGAATTTCCAGCTTGGGTTGTCCAAAAAACCACGCATTGCCAAAATAGCAGGTATTCTTACTCCAACTTCACTTCTATTTATCATTAATGTCTGTTTTTGTTTACTTTTCTACTACTGAACCCCTTAGAATATTTGCATGCTCTTTTCGTGCGATTTGCAAGAATTAGATTTTATTCTTTATTAAACCAAAGTGGATCCATGTCATCCACATCACCATTATAATTAATGAGAATCTCTTCACCTGCTTTTATATCTTTATAGGCGAAGTAGTCAAATGTGTGCTTATCGAAATTAATGTCATACGTTGCATTTGGTTCATATGAATGGTTAAAAAGCATCCCATAGCCAAGGACAATTGCACTATGATTGATTCCGTACTCAAATACATAATCATCAAGAACCGTTTTTTCGATGTATTTATGTTGGTCATTTGGATAAGGGATCACAGGCGCTTCATGAATGAGCTCCCCTTTTTTAATATCACGGGTTGCAAATACGCCTCTATTGAATTCTCCATCACTTAGTGGAGAAGTTTTTATTTCAAGCATAGTAGTCTCCTATTCATTTTCATGGTTTCTTATACTGTAACATTATTCTACGAAAAAGAGTAATGATTTACTACTCTATTACTATAAATTGATAAAGTTGGGGATGCTGCATTAGATTATTATTGGTGAGAGAAGGCACAATCTATACGATTTGATCAAAATTCCCAAGTTATGCAATGACTCAATTTGTTCAATTAGAGTAAAACAGACTTTTCTACCATAATCTTTAGTGATTTTGGACTGTACACATTCAATGATTCCATATCTGGTCTACTTGGTCAATTGGGACAAATTCTTACACAGCAGTAGCTTCGTATCGTATCGATGCAACTACTTCTAAGAGTGGCTATATAAGCAGTTGTGTCTAAAACTTTTAGAATCTATTAGGAGCATTGTTTTGCAGATAACGGGTTACAATATCACCGATCCATCATCTAACCACATGCAAACAGCTCATAGTTGAGGCTCTGAGCTGTCTTACTCGTATACAATGAAATAGTGCTTCTTTTAAGCTTTTTTTATTCGGAAGCTGCTTTTTTCAATCAACTTCCCCAAAATAACTTTCTAATAGAATGCCGTAATCGAAAGGAAAATACATAAAACTGTTAAAGTGAAAAAGAAGATAGAAATTTTACGATTCATCCTTAATTTAATTCCATACGAACAAAAGAAGACAGCAGCGGCTAGTTTCGAAATGCCCTCATAATAAGCATTATAAGAAAAATAGGAGCTACTAAAAATAATAGAGAGTAATAGGGATGTTATGATTAGAATTTTAAACCACAGGGGCTCACGTAGGAATTGTTTAAAGGTTATTTTTATCCATTGCATGCCGGAAATACTCCCTTCAATATCGGATTATTAAGTTAAGCATATGGTGATTTTTGTATAAGTATCACTCTAAAATTTTTTTGTAGGAATGTTTTTATGATGTTAGTTATTTGTGTGCAGATTTCTTCATAAGTGAGGGATAGAAAAAAATCTAGTAGAAGGTTTATAAATACGATAGAAGGGGGTTGTTTCCTTTATTATTAAAAAATAAATGTAAATACCACCCAACGCAGGAAGCGGTGAGTGGTATTTAATAACCTATATTTAGATTAATAGACAAAATAAATTAAGATTGATGTCACAATCCCAATCCAAACACTTAATAGAATACAGTACCCCATAATATGTCTAATATGAAGACCGACGATACTCAAGATAGGTAATGCCCAGAATGGCTGAATTAAATTTGTCCATGCATCTCCCCATCCGACTGTCATCGCGATGACTGCTGGGTCGACCCCAAGCTCCATTCCAGCAGGAACCTGTAAAGGGCCTTGAAGCGCCCATTGGCCTCCACCGGAAGGGGCTAAGATATTCACAAGCCCTGCTGTCCAATACGTAAAGACACCAAATGACTCTGTACTTGATACGGCAATCATACCTTCAATAATGATTGCTGCAAGACCTGAGCTTCCGAGTAAGGCAATGATTCCAGCGTAGAATGGAAATTGAAGGATGATTGGAGAAATGGAACCAGCAGCCTCCTTAAATGCATTCCCGTATTGCCCAAGTGAACGGTGAAAAAGTAGACCTAATGATAAAAATGCAAGATTGATAATATTGAGGTTTAAATCTACACCCTTTGAAAATTGTAAAATTGTATAAACAAGACCAATCAAACCGATAAGAATTCCTAAAATAGGAGTCTCTTCTAAAAAAATGGCAGGAGTCTTTTTGCTTTCCTCTGCGTTCCTCTCAGGTATTGTTTTTTCATCTTTTCCTTTATAAGGGATTATATTCTTTGTTGGAGCCATTAGTAGAATGAAGATAGGCATGGTAATGAGTAGGCTTAGAAAGATAATGATCGTTCCAGAATGAAATATGGTTTCTGATGTTGGGATGACTCCCATGACATTTGCTAAAAAATGGTCCTTTGTTGCAACGGTAAGACCGATAGAACTGGAAAGTCCAGCTGTATATAGAGCAGTTGGAGCATATGCACAAGCAACCAATAAAGGGAAATGTGCATTTTGATTTCTTTTTCCAACCTCGCGTGCAACAATTGCTCCTACTATAACAGCTAATCCCCAGTTAATATAATACGCTGCGGCAGAGATTAAAAAGGTAAATAGGTATGCTTTTTTTGCTGTATTGGCTTTAGCAGAAAGTGCCTCTAAGCCTCTGCGGATAAATGGAACAGAAGCGAGTACCATTCCTGTCATCAGTAAAAGTACCATTTGCATGGTAAAAGCTAAATAAGTCCAAAATCCATCACCATACGATTGAAACAGGTCTAGCGGATTACCAGGGGTCGTAAAAAAGGCCAAGACAAATACAAACAAAGTCATCAATACGGCAATTACAAATGCGTCTGGCAAATAACGATGAACGAACTGTGAAAATCGGTCAGACACTCTAGTTAGCATAGTTTCCCTCCTTTTATTACAAAAAGTATGTTGAGGGGAAATTGAATATGTCAGGGTTAAAAGGCCTAAATTACAGGAATATGATGGAAATGCAAATCTCAAAAAGGGGAAACTACGAGTGGTCAGTAAGTGAAAAAACTTTCTTTCATTAAAAATCATCACGTGCCTAGGGATGGATGAAAAAGGAAGTTTTTTCGTTGACTTTGGTCAATCCTGTCCAACACTTGTTTTTCTCGAAAAAGGGAATGTTCAATCTTTTAGCAGAATTCCGTATGGGATTAATGAAAATCTGGACTCACCACACTTTGTAGATCAGGATATACAGTTAGGGGCAAATGATCTATGAAAGGATACTTATTATGAGCTAGAACGATTAGAGAAAGAGATTAAAGAGGCGTATCTATTTTTTCAAAGGGTAACTTACTATAAATGTTTATAAAAAATTTGTGAAGAATCAGTTCTCAATTGTTGGGGCTGATTCTTTACCTTTTTAAAATATTTCCACATGTTTACAGCCTGATATGGAAAAGCTACTAGAGAAATTATTCTGTAGTAAAGGGGTTCGAAACATGGCAAACGATAAAGAAAGAGTAAAGAAACCATTTTATAAGAGATGGTGGTTTTGGTTAATCGTAGTAATCGTTGTCATTACACTTGCCTCTGGCGGTGGGGATGAAACAACAGATCAAGCAAATGAAGCGGACCAAACCGAACAAACAGCAGATGAAACAAAAAACAATGAGGACGCAAAAGAGGAAGAAGCTCCAGCTGAAGAGGAACAGCCAGCTGAAGATGATGCGAGAATTGAATCCGGCACATACAAAGTGGGTACAGATGTGCCTGCAGGAGAATACGTAGTGTTTTCTTCGGGAATGGCCTATATTGAAAATGCGAAAGATAGTACAGGTCAATTAGAAAGCATCATTTTTAACGACAATCTACCTTCGGATTCCCATTCATATGTAACATTAAACGACGGTGAATATTTTAAGCTTCAGGGTGCAGAGATGTATCCAGTAGATAAGGCACCGTCTGTAGTACCAGAAAACGGTGTGTATGAAGACGGCATGTACAAAGTAGGAAAAGACATTCCAGCAGGTGAATATAAAGTTATCTTAAACAGTGCATCTGGAATGGGATATTTAGAGGTAAGCACCAACAGTAGACACCAAATCGATGGCATCGTAACGAACGAGAACGTGACAGCTGATATGTATATCACTGTAAAAGATGGACAGTATTTAACACTGCGTGATTTGAAAATTGAAAAGTAAAGCTAGAGTCCTTCTCATTTTGGGAAGGGCTTTTTTAGTTTCCCTTAATTTAAATTTCAACTGATGAACAAGGTATCGTGTATAAATATCTTAAGTTGTTCTGTAGAAATGTTTAAAAATTATAAAAATTATAAATTTTTTGAAGGAATATTATCATTTAAGTAGAAATACTGTATTAATACCTACTCATTAGTGATGAGTAGGTAAATAAAAAGGAGTTTAGAACAGATGGACAAATTAACAAAGTCTTTTTTTCGAAGTAATTCAGACTATCGATATTATGTTCTTTTAAAAATAATTGAAAGTTCAGAAGCCCCACTAGGATCATGGATTTTAAAGGAAAAAGTGGAGAATCACGGGATTGATATAAGCATTGCAACAATCGGAAGGCTCTTGAAATATCTTGATGGAAAAGGATATACAGAGTTAATCCCTAACCAAGGTAGAAAAATATCTAGTAAAGGGAAGATGTATTTACATTCGGTTGAAGTGGATTTAAATCGCTACTTAGTAGAAAAACAATTTATTGAGGCATCCAAACCTAGAAGTCAAAAGGATTTAATTGACCTCTTACACGCAAGGATGGTGATAGAAGTTGAAACAGCTAGATTAGCTTCAATTAACGCCACAAAAGAGGATATCAAAAAAATAGAGGGTTCTTTTAACAACCATTGTAAGCACGTAAAAGAGGAACAAGACCCTACTGAAGTAGGTTGTCATTTCCATGAGGTGGTGGCAGAAGCTTCTCATAATTATTTTTTATATTCTACTTTAAGATTCTTAATACACGAGGAGATAGAAATGGAAAAGAAATTTCCCTATCTAGCAACTCGAAGTCTAGGTGGGCATTATGTCCAAGAACATGAGGATATTTTAAAAGCGATCAAAAACAAAAATCCAGAAGCAGCAGTTTTTTATATGGGAAACCATATGAAGAATTTAATAAAAACAATCGAGGAATCATTTATAGGAGGTGAGAAGAGATTTCAATAGTGATTCCAAATATAAAAAATAAAGGAGGAAGAAATTTATGGAGTATGGAATTTTGGCCATTCTACCGCCATTAATTGCAATAGTATTCGCTTTACTTACAAAGCAAACCATTTTGTCTTTGTTTGTTGGGGTTTGGTTAGGAGCAAGTATTATTAACTCTTGGAATCCGCTAACAGGTTTTGCTAAGAGTATTTCTGATTATATGATTCCATCAATTGCAGATCCTTGGAATGCAGGACTTTTGGTTTTAGTATCATTAGCAGGTGGATTTATTCATATTTTAAGGGTTACCGGAGCTGCCGAAGCATTTGCACAAACGGCAACAAAAAAGGTAAATACTAGAAGAAAGGCACAAAATGTGACGTGGGGGAGTGCGTTCCTATTTTCATATACGGAGCCTGTACTTATTTTAGGAACTATAATGAGACCACTTACTGATAAACTTAATGTATCTCGTGTAAAGCTTGCATATATTTTAGACTCAATGGGGAGTCCTCTAGCATCTATGTCACCCATTAGTAGTTATGGGCCGTTTATTACAGGATTAATTGCTACTCAAATAACAGCTTTGAGTCTATCAGATAATCCTTGGACGTTATTTATCCAAATGATCCCTTATAACTTTTACGGATTATTTGCAATGATAGGAGTTTTGTATGTAATTAATACAAACCTGGATATTGGACCAATGTATCATGCTGAGATAAGAGCTATCGAGACGGGAAAAGTTATAGGTGACGATGACAAGCCCCTTGTAGCAGAAAAGGCTAATCAATTTCCAGAAGGTTATGAATTTAGATTTTGGAGCTTCTTAATTCCAATGATTCTATTGTTCGTAACCATCTTTACTGTAATTTTTTGGACAGGTAACATTGTGGAAAACGGCTTCAGAGGTTCATTTATTAATTCAAATATTGTTTTAGCTATATCCTGTGGGTTCTTGGTAGGCTCTATCAGTGCTGGGGTTGGATCAATTATTACTAAACTCCATTCTGTAAAGACAGCTTTTGATGAATGGACCCAAGGGATAATTAATTTGATGATTGTTCCAATGATTTTGGTTATGGCTTGGTCGATTGGTAAAATTGCTGGGGAAATGGAGCTAGGCGCATATATGTCTACTTTAGTAGGTAATTATTTACCTTCCTTTGTTGTTCCAGCATTAATTTTTTTACTTGGTGCTCTTATTGCATTTGCAACAGGAAGTTCCTGGGGAGTATTTGCAATCATGATGCCGATTGCTGTGCCAATGGCAGCTTCTTTAGATATTTCTTTTCCTTTAGTAATTGGAGCTGTTATTAGTGGTGGTCTATTTGGAGACCACTGTTCGCCAATTTCGGATACAACTATATTAGCATCCACAGGTGCTGCGTGTGACCATATAGAGCATGTGCGGACGCAGTTACCTTATGCAATTTTAATTGCAGTGTGTACATTCTTTGGGTTTTTAGTTGCAGGAATAACAATTGGATGGTTAGGAATTATAACAACTGGAATTCTAACGTTTGCAGCGCTCTTTATCCTGAATAAAAGAACAAAATCTTTGCCTAGCTCAACAAATATTAACGTATAGGAAAGGAGTATAAAAATTGAAAGTAGATATCATTATTAAAAATGGACATCTTTTAACAATGGAAGGAAAAGGCGTTGGTTTTATTGAAAACGGTGCAGTTGCCTTAAAGGGAAATAAAATTGAAGATATAGGTACAGTTGAAGATATTACTAGAGATTACCAAGCTGATAGAGTAATAGATGCGACAAATAAATTAGTTATGCCAGGATTTATTGATGCTCATATTCATACTGGTATTACGATATTTCGTGGTGTAGCTCAGGACATGTCGAACTGGATGCAAAAAGGTTTATGGCCATTTATGAAACACCTACAACCTGAGGAAAGTGTTAAGGGGTCAATGGTTAATATTATCGAGGGGATTAAATCTGGAACTACAACCTTTTGTGACTATGACGGAAGAATGGATCTTCTAGTAGAAAATTATAAAAAGATAGGTGCTAGAGCCCGAGTGGCAGAGTTAGTAAATGAAATTCCCGATAATGTAGGGGATCTACCAGTAGGGGAACTATATCCTTTTAATCCTTCAATTGGTAATGCCAAGCTAAAGCGCAACCTAGATTTATATGAAATTCATCATGGGACTGAAAATGGTAGAATATCTGTAATATTAGGACCACATGGCCCTGATATGATGAGTTTGGAGCTATTAAACGAGATAAAAGCATATGGGAATAAACTCGATAGTAAGCTACATATGCATGTCGCCCAAGGTGACCGAGAGATTGACCAAATGATGAAACGTTACGGGAAGAGATCGATTGATTTTTTAGAGGAACATGGATTTTTGAATGAAAAACTTATTGCTGTTCACTTAACTGAAGCAACTGATGAAGAAACTGAAAGAGTCGCGAAAAGTGGAGCTGGAATGGTTTACTGTTCAGGTAGTATTGGGATAATTGATGGTTTGGTCCCTCCAGTCTATCATTTCCTTCAATCAGGTGGCATAGCTTGTCTTGGTTCAGATCAAGCTCCAGGAAATAATTGTAATAATATGTTTAATGAAATGAAATTTGCTGCTATATTAAATAAAGTTAAGAAGGCTGACCCTAGAGTGTTTAACGCAACTAGAGCTCTACGAATGGCAACGATTGAAGCAGCAAAAGTTATGGGTATTGACCATGAGGTAGGTTCACTTAAAAAAGGTAAAAAAGCGGATATGATTATTGTTAATTTACAGGATCCAACATTCTTCCCTGTGTTAACAAAACCTATAAGAAATATTGTTCCTAATTTAGTGTACTCCGCAAGAGGGCATGAAGTTGAGACTAGTATAATAGATGGGAACGTCATTATGGAAAATAGAAAGCTACTCACCATAGATGAGGAAGTCTCCTTATATGAAGCTCAGTTAGCTGCAAACCAAATTGCCGAAAGAGCAGAAAAAGATATACTGAACGCAGATAGTGATATTTTAACTATGGTTAGAGAAGGGCTGTTATAAAAAAAGTTTGTCCAATGAAAGTTCCCAAATATGATTCTGACTACTATTTTAAACAAATTCTGTTTTAGAGTATAAAATACTATAATTTTTAAGAAAGACCTCTTACTCATGTGTAATGAAAGGAGGTCTTTTTGCATACTCTAATTTTGCGCATAGGCTTATTCATGCTGTCTTTGTTCCACCTATCAGCCTTTCGATTAGAGCAAGAATTTTGACTTCTACAATTTCAATTTGTATGATTAGTACTCAGTTAGGATTTTGTAAAAAGAAAGGAGCTTTACATATGGCACAATCTTTAAAAGGAAAAGTTGCTCTTGTAACAGGAGCTGGTAAAGGAATTGGCCGTGCAACTGCGATTGCATTGGCACAAGAGGGTGTTCATGTAGGTCTTTTAGCTCGTACTGAGGAAGATCTACGTAAAGTGGCTCAAGAGATAGAAGGATTAGGTGGAAAGGCTGTCTATGCAACGGCTGATGTTTCTTCATTAGAAGAAGTAAATCGTGCAGTTGAGAAATTGACAAATGAGCTAGGTACTTTCGATATTTTAATTAACAACGCTGGTACTGGTAAGTTTGGTAAGTTCCTCGAGTTAGACCCAGAAGAATGGAAACGCATAATCGACATTAACCTAATGGGAGTTTACTATGTAACACGTGCTGTTCTTCCACAGTTAATCGAGAAAAATGGTGGTGACATCATTAATATTTCATCAACTGCAGGTCAAAAGGGTGCACCAGTGACAAGTGCATACAGTGCATCTAAATTTGGATTATTGGGTCTAACGGAATCACTTGCGCTAGAAGTTCGTAAGCATAATATTCGTGTTACAGCGCTAACACCAAGTACCGTGGCGACAGAACTAGCATATAAAGAGAACCTAACGGATGGTAACCCAGAAAAAGTAATGCAACCAGAAGATCTAGCAGAATATATGATAGCACAGCTAAAACTACATCCACGAATCTTTATTAAATCAGCTGGACTTTGGTCTACAAATCCATAAGGGTAAAATAGAATCACAAAAAACCAGTTTCTTTTTAGGAGGAGACTGGTTTTTTATAGTAGTATTTTTTGGTTTTACAAAATACTAACGATTTTCGATGATCTCTTTCAATTTCTTTAAGTCCTTTTGATTTGCCTTTTTCATCATTTTTGACATGAAAGGCGTGACAAACGTTGAAAATCCAGTTGGTTTCCCTTTGTTTTGGAGCGTCATCTTTGTTCGATTATCCTCAATCTCTTCGAAAAAATACGCTGTTTCCATTGGAAATGGACCATTCGCTGTTTTCATTACGAGCTTTTGCCCATGGACAAGTTCAATAATCTCATATACATACGAAAGTTCACGACCGAGAAATTGTGCTTTAAATGCTACTTGAGAACCAATACCTAATGGTTTTGGTGTTACCCACTCTACTGACTTAATATTGACATACCATTCAGGGGCGTGATCAGGATTTATCGCATACTCTGCCACCTTATCAAGAGGGGCGTTTATGACTGTGTCTGTTTTCACATCTACCATCTGAGATCCAACCTTTATATAGTTTTTTAATGTGTATACTTTACTAAAACATATTATTGAGGGATAAATCAACTGTGTGGGAGATAAACTCTGTGGCAAGGATTATATGGCCATTTACAGATTATCTATTCTTTTATCACAGATAGTCTATTTAAGACATTATTGGTTAGCTTTATATTTTCATATTCTTTTTTAACATCTACTCTCATCAATCCTATTTGAATGTTTTCATCATTACTACTTTTGCACTCCTATTGACATAACATGTCCATGTCTTAAGGATATCTTGCAGTATAAAGGAAATCCACAATATGTGATTCCGTAATGATGTCATTTCGAGTAATAAAGTATGTAGTCCAATTTTGCACAAAGAATGTGCACATGATTTGGTCTTCTACATTCATAAATGCAGGAGTATAGTATAGACAAGGGATTGAACACCCTATAAAAACTACTCTCTTGCACATACTGTAAATAGTGCAAAGGAGGTGCCAGGCATGTCTTTGGATCAACGAAGTACTGCCATACTATCACATTTGGTGAATGCAGAATCATATGTGTCAGTGAAAGAAATCATGGAGAAATTTAAGATTTCTAGGCGAACAGTTTACTATGATATCGAAAAGATAAATGGCTGGCTCGAGGAAAATAAATTACAACCAGTAGACAAAGTGAGAGGCTTGGGATTTGGTCTTGATCAAGAAACAGCCAAACGTATACCGGAGAAAATTGAACTGTTTAAAACGTGGCAATACGATTACTCTGCAAAAGAAAGAAAAGGGTGGTTAGCTCTATATTTACTTGGAAGAGATTCTCCACTATTCTTAGAGGATTTAGCTAAAAAAGTAAGAGTTAGCCGAAACACAACAATCGAAGATCTTAAGCTATTAAAAGAAGAAATTGAGAGGTTTCACGTAAAACTTCAGTTTGAACGGAAGTCAGGGTATCGAGTCATAGGTGAAGAGGATGATAAACGGAAAGCAATTGTATATTATCTCTCGAATGTACTTCCAAATGAGGGCTGGCAAACGTTGTTGTCTAAAATCCCAACAATGCTGAACCTTGCAGATTCAAATATTGAAGATAGACTAAATCTATTTGAATTGGAAGAATTGAAAGCGGTTCAGACAATTGTTGCAGAAAGTGAAAAAGATCTGAATATCCACTATACCGACGATTTCTTCTATAGCTTAACATTTCGACTAATATTTTTTGGGAAGAGACTGACGCAAGGTAAAGAAATAAGGATTGATGAAGTAGAAAAAGAGGTCTTGACTGAAACAAAAGAATATAAGGCTGCTTGCAAAATTGCTCAAAAACTTTCCTACGTCTTTCATGTGAATTTTCCACATGATGAAATCCTCTATATTACGAAGCATTTATTAAGTTCTAGGGTGCAGTCATCTCAAGGCGTATTCCAAGAGAATGAAAATACAGAAACCCATGTTTTAGTAGAAGTCGTCTCTAAGATGGTTACAGATTTTCAGAAATATGCTTGTGTTTTTCTAAAGGAAAGGGACCTTTTAGAAAAAAACTTACTACTACATGTAAAGCCATCCTATTACCGTATTAAATATGAACTTGAAGTGGAAAATCGAGTGGCTGAGCTTATGAAAGAAAAGTATCCAGATGTATTTTTATTGACAAAAAAAGTGATTCATCATTTAGAACAGGCAATTGGAAAAAAGGTCAATGAAAATGAGATTGCGTTACTTGCAATGCATTTTGGGGGCTGGATGAGAAGAACAGGTGTAACCCCAGCAAATAGGAAACAAGCGCTTATTGTTTGCGCTAGTGGAGTTGGCACTTCGAAACTACTAGAGCATCAGCTAGAGGGACTTTTTTCTACGGTTGATATTGTAGGAAGTGTATCCCTACGGGAGTTTGAAACCAATGAGTATCAAGTTGACTTTGTTGTTTCTACTACACCAGTTTCTAGAAAAGATGTACCTGTTTTTGTTGTAAGTCCAATTCTCACAGAAGCAGAGAAGGAAAGTCTCTTACTAAATGTAAACGCTTTGGTTGGAACAGATGTAAAAGATAAATCAATCTCTGTAGAGGGTTTATTAGAAATTATAAAAAAACATGCAACTATTACAGATAAAGAAGGTTTAGAAAAGGAAGTACGAAAATATTTTTCAAAACCAAATTCTAAAGTTGTAGTTTCAACAAAACCATCTTTACATCAACTACTTACAAAGGAATATATTCAGATTAAAAAAGATGTAAAGGACTGGAAAGAAGCGATTAGAGTAGGTGCAATGCCTTTACTTGAGAAGGGGAATATTACCGAAGAATATGTTCAATCCATGATTAACACAATTTTACAATTAGGACCTTACATTGTTGTAGCTCCGAAAGTAGCAATTCCACACGCAAAACCTGAAAATGGTGTAAAAAAATTGGGAATGAGCTTACTTTGCTTAGAAGAAGGAGTAAAATTTTCACAATCCAAGAGACATGAAGTAAATCTTCTTATTGTGTTAGCTGCTATTGATGGGGAAACGCATCTAAAAGCGTTGTCTCAACTAACAACGATGTTTTCAGAGCCAACGAATGTTAATAAATTGGTTCACGCACAATCTATTGAAACCATTTTACAAACAATCGAAGCATACTCAACGTAATCAAAAAGATAAAGGAGAATTATTTCATGAAATTTTTAGAGGAAAGCCTCGTTGCGCTTGATGTAAAAGCGTCCTCACCAGAGGACACCATCAAGCTTGCAGGTAATCTACTTGTAAATGAAAACGCTGTAGATGAGTCGTATGTTGAGGCTATGATTCAATCTTATAAGAAAAATGGACCATACTTTGTTCTTGCACCTAGCATTGCGTTGCCGCATGCAAGACCAGAAGATGGGGTTAACGAAGCATCTGTATCATTTATCAGGCTAAAGGATCCAATCGCATTTGGAAGTGAAATGAATGATCCAGTTAAATTTGTATTTGCTCTAGGTGCATCATCAAGTGATGAGCATCTTCAAATATTACAAAAGCTGATCATGCTTTTAAATGACCAAGCAAATGTGAAAAAATTAGAAGAAGCTACAACTTATCAACAAATAAAAGAAATTATCGGGGGGAACTAAAGATGAAAATTTTATGTGTATGTGGGTTAGGTCAAGGAACTAGCTTAATTTTACGAATGAATGTGGAAACTGTATTAAGAGAATTAGGATTACAAGCCGATGTAGAAAATACGGATGTATCAAGTGCATCAAGTGAAAGACCTGATTATATCATTACAAGCAATGAATTAGCTCAATCATTAGAAGGGCACTCTTCAAAGATTATTATTGTGAATAACTACTTTGATATGAATGAAATCAAAACAGCTTTACAAAGCAATATAAACTAAATAAAAAAAATTGGGGGAATGAAGAATGGAAGCAATTCAATGGATAGCAACCAATATATTTGGTGTACCTGCAATTTTGCTAGGATCTATTGTTTTACTTGGTTTACTTCTACAAAAGAAATCTGCTAGTCAAACGATTAGCGGAACGTTTAAAGCAATGATAGGATTTTTAATTATTAATGCTGGTGCTGGTGTCATTGTAGGTGCACTAACTGTTTTCGAACCAATGTGGAAGGAAGTTTTTGGACTAGAAACAAGTTCATTTGGAGACTTTTTAGGTCAGGAAGCGTTTGGTACGAAATACGGTTCAGCTGTAACACTCGCTATGTTTATTGGATTTATTATTAATGTATTACTTGCACGCTTTACAAAATTCAAATATATCTATCTAACAGGTCATATGATGTTCTGGACAACAATGATCTTTGCAGGAATTATTGTCGATGCAGTTGGTGATGTTTCATTTGGAAAACTAGTTATCTTCTTATCTATCTTTATGGGATTATATTGGACATTCCAGCCTGCAATTGTTCAACCATTTATGCGTAAGGTAACAGGTAATGACAATATTGCGTTAGGTCATACATCTGCAGTCGTTGCACTTTTAGCAGCATTACTTGGTAAAGTATTAGGTAACAAGGAAAATGATTCAGAGAAAATTAAATTACCAAAAGGACTAGAATTTTTAAGAGATTCAAACGTAATTACTGCTTTAACAATGGGAATTTTATTCTTCGTAGGTGCTGTCATTTTAATGACAAAAGGAACTCCTGGTGCTGATGAACTAATTGCACAAGCAGGGGATCAAAACTTTATTATCTACTCAATTATTCAGTCATTAACATTTGCCGGTGGTATTGCTGTTGTATTACTAGGGGTTAAAATGTTCATCGGTGAAATTGTACCAGCCTTCAATGGTATCGCAACAAAACTAGTTCCAGGTGCTAAACCAGCACTAGACTGTCCAGTGGTATTCACATTTGCACCAAACGCAGTAATCTTAGGTTTCTTAGGTGCATTTGCAGGAGCATTAATCTGGTTAGTGATTTTAGGTAATGCAGTAGCATACGTGTTTGTACCAACTATGATCGTATTATTCTTCCATGGAGCAACAGCAGGTGTATTTGGTAACGCAACTGGAGGAGTTCGTGGAGCACTTATCGGTGGTTTTGTAACAGCAACAGTAGTTGCGTGGGGACAATATCTAACAGTTAAGTTCCTATTAGATTCTACGATTCCTGATACTGCAATGTGGGCAGCAGACTCTGATATGTTTGTACTTGGTCCAATTGTAAAGGCAATCGCGCAACTATTATTCTAAACTGTATAAAACCGACATGTTTAAGCATGTCGGTTTTTTAATCAATATGTATGTTTTTTATAAGAAGTAGGAGGGACTATCATGAGCTTTATTCGCACATTAAAAGGTGACATTAAACCAGAAGAACTAGGATTTACGTATTCACATGAACATATTGTATGTAGACCGGATTACTGGGTTCAACGAGGTGTAGACGATCTATTACTCGATGACAAGGAAAAATCAAAAAAAGATGTAGAAGATTTTAAACATTATGGTGGAAAGACAATCGTTGATGCAACTGCAATCGATTATGGACGTGATGTACAAGCTGTTAAAGAAATTTCCGATGAAACAGGAATTCAAATTATCGGAACAGCTGGTTTCAATAAGAGCTTTTTATGGGATGCACGAGTTAAGGAAGAACTTAAGCCAATTATCGGTGATTTTAAGACATATGCAGAATGGATTGATAAGACCCCAATCAATAAGCTTACTGAATTTGTCATTCGTGAGGTTGAAGAAGGTCTTGAAGGGACTCCATTTAGAGCGGGTCAAGTGAAGTTCGGAACAGGGTATAACCGGATTACTCCGTTAGAAGAAAAAACGTTACGTGCTGTTGCAAGAGCACATCATGAAACAAAAGCTCCTGTTCACTCCCATACAGAAGCAGGAACAATGGGATTAGAGCAGCTAGAGCTTTTAAAAAGTGAGAATGTGAAACTTGAATATCTAAGTCTTGGTCATATGGATCGTAATCCAGACCCTTATTACCATGAGCAAATTGCTATGACCGGTGCATACTTAAGCTTTGATGGAATTGCAAAAATCAAATATGCACCAGAGAGCACAAGAATTCAATGTATTTTAGAGCTTGTGAAAAAAGGCTATGAAGATCAAATTCTAGTAAGCGGAGATACTGCTAGAAAAACATATTACAAGCATTATGATTATGGATTAGGTCTTGAGTATATTATTGCAAAATGGGTTCCACGCTTTATTGATGATGCGAACCGTCAAGGCTTTGATGGTGAAAAATTGATTCACAAGTTCTTTGTTGAAAATCCAGCAAGATGCTTTTCATTCAAGGAGTAAGGAGGAACAGCCATGATCTTTCAAAACGAGAATTCCTTCGAAGTTAAGGAGAAGATAGAGAACAGTAAAATTGCTATTTTACCAATTGGAGCTGTAGAAGCACATGGTCCGCATCTACCTCTTGGAACAGACAACTATTTAGCTGAGCGTATATCAGAAAGGGTTGCGGAGAGAACAGGTGCTTTTGTATTGCCGACGTTACCATACGGCCAAGTATGGAGCTTAAAGAACTTCCCTGGAAGTATCAACATAAGTAATGAATCCTTGATTTCATTATTAGTGGATATGGGAGTTAGCTTGTATGAGCAGGGCTTTAGAGTATTTGCCATGATAAACGGCCATTTAGGTAATGCAGTAGCTTTAAAGGAAGCAGCCAGAAAATTATATCAGCAATATCCAGATTTTAAAATTCTGTACTTGTTTTATCCAGGTACGAAAAAGGTAACTGAGGAAGTAAGAGAAACCAAATCCTCACATGCAACCTATTTTCATGCATGTGAAATTGAGACATCCTATATGCTTTATCTAGCTAAAGAATATGTTGATATGTCAAAAGCAATTACAGACATACCGAATATTCCAGCGAGTGCGGACGTTACTCCAACCCCTTGGGAGGAATTCACAAACTCTGCAGTCCTTGGAGATGCGAAGCTTGCAACAAAGGAAAAAGGGGAAAAAATAATCGAAGTGGCAATCGACAATATGGTGAAATTGATAGAAGGTGCGAAAGATGAAATTAATGGAACTAAATAAAATAGATAATTTTCTTTTATTCAATTTTTTGGCAAAAGATAAGCAAAATGCAAAGGAAATAATAGAAGCGGGTAAAGGCTATATTGTGCCTGGTATCGTTTCATCTGATTTTGCGAACATCGAAGACGGAGTTAGAAAGGTTAATGAGTTAAAGGAAGTAGCTGAGGTAGTCAGCATTGGTCTTGGAGATAATGGCAACCCGGCAAACTGGGAAAAGGTCTTACAAATAGCGGAAGGCTCCGAGCCAGGACATATTAATCAACCCTTTGATAAAACGAGCTACTCCATTGGCTACTTAAACGCAAAAGGCATTCATCAGGTTGTAAATGGCTTGGTGGCTCCTTCTGGAAAAGTTGGCTTTGTTACACTTTCAACAGGAGTTGAAATGAAAGTGGAAGACTTAGTCGACTTAGCAGTGGCGATGGGAATTGAATCTATTAAATTTATGCCTCTAAAAGGAAAAACTCATTTAGAAGAACTTGTATATCTATGTAAAGTAGCGGCAGAAAAGGGAGTAAAGGCAGTTGAGCCAGCGGGTGGTATTTCTTCTGACAATATTGTAGAAATCGTGAACGCTGTCCGACCTACTGGAATTCCAGTATTTATGCCGCATGTATTCGGTTCAACCATTGATAAGGAAACGGGACGAACAATTCCAGAAGAGGTTGGAAAAATTATTCAATTGGTAATGGGGGATAAATAGATGCTTACACAGTTCTTTGATAAAGTAAAAGAGAGATTAGAAATCGTAGAAAATACAGAGAAAGAAAACCTACGCCAAGCAGCAGAAAAAGTTGCGGAAGCCATTCAAAACGGTGGAATTATCCAATTATTTGGATGCGGCCATTCCCATATCTTAACGGAAGAGGTTTTTTATCGTGCAGGTGGACTTGTACCTATTAAACCGATTTTCATAGAACCATTAATGCTTCATGAAGGGGCATTACGTTCCTCGGAACTAGAAAGAAAGAATGATTATGTTGGAGAATTCCTTGCAGATCAGGAAATCCAACCACATGATGTTGTTTTTGTATTATCAACGTCAGGTAGAAATCCTGTTCCAGTTGATGTGGCAAACCATGCAAAAGCGAAGGGTGCTCATGTAATTGGGATTACTTCTTTAGAATATTCACAAAGTCAGCCATCAAGACATAAGAGTGGAAAGCATTTGTATAATTCAGTTGATCTAGTGATCGACAATCATTCTGTAAAAGGAGATGCCATCCTTTCATATGAGAAAGTACCCGTTCCATTCGGACCAACCTCAACAGTTGTAGGAGCTGTTGTCCTCAACGCCATTTTTGCAGAAGCAATTAAAATAATGGCAGATAACGGCTTTGAACCGCCAGTATTCTTAAGTGGGAACATTGATGGTGCAGACCAGCATAATCAAGAGATAATTAAGAAATATCAGCCAAGAATACCTTTATTATCGTAATTCCTATATTGATATATAACAACACAAGAGCTTAGGGGAACTCCTCCTAGGTTCTTTATTTAACTTAATTTTAGCAAAGTCCAACTTCAAATAGTGGTGGTGAATGTAATAAGGGTAACCAATTCAGTGGAGGTTCAAACAGAGCTGAATAAAGTTAAAACCTCGGGCGGATGCCTCGATTTTTCAAAGGAAATTTTTCGAGCAAGCTCGAAAAAAATCGGGCGCCAAATACGACAAGGAGCATTTGAGTAGGATTGGGGAGTGAAGGTAATGAAAAGAATTGCTGAAATATGTTGTGGTAGTTTGGAAGATGCCTTACATGCAGAAAAAGCAGGGGCTGACCGTATAGAACTTAATAATGCCATGTACTTATTTGGATTAACGCCTTCTATAGGAACAATACAGCGAGTAGTTAATAACTGTACGATACCTATTGTAGTAATGGTGAGACCACGTCCAGGTGGATTTTTTTATAATGAGTACGAATTCAGAACGATGTTATCAGATATTGAAGCTTTAATGGACTTTACTATTGAAGGGGTTGCATTCGGTTGTTTAGATGAAAATTGTAATATTGACATAGAGAAGAACAAGAAAATAATCGAAATGATTCATAAAAATAAGAAAGATGCTGTATTTCACAGGGCGTTTGATTGTGTCCAGGATCCCTATAAATCTATAGAAGTTTTGATTGACTTAGGGGTAAAAAGAGTACTAACAAGTGGATTAAAAAATACAGCATGGGAAGGCATGGAACTATTAACAAAATTGCAGGATAAATATGGAGAGAAAATAGAAATAGTAGCCGGTGGTGGTGTGAATGCTTCCAACGCATCCGATTTAATTCACAAAACGGGCGTTCTTCAGTACCATAGTTCATGTAAGAATTGGAGGAAAGACCCAACCACAATCAGCAATGTTTCATTTGCTTTTGCAGAACATCCTCATCAAGAGGATTATAATGTAGTAGATTTTTATCAAGCGACTCGTTTCGTAAAAGCAATAAAGAATGCCTGAAACCAAAATTTGGATAAATTGGGAATAAGCTTGGAAATCCAGTTGTATAAAGTACGATGGGACATAAACACATAAGATAACAATTTATCCTAATAAAAAATCTAGCTTAGCAAAAAACTAAGCTAGATTTGAGGTTCAACTTTCTTATGTCATACCTGCCATGGTCGACCACTTGGTTGTTGTTTCCTCTTTGGCTTGGAACCGAGCTCTTCTCTTGTCATTCGACGTGGCTCCATACCTTTTTCTATTCTTGTACGAAGCTCTTTTGAATATGAAAATAAGTTGGGAGGAAAGAAAACTCGATTAGATTCTAACTGACATATTGGGCATTCTGCGATTGATCGATTACCAGTACTCGATTTAAAAAACAGGGTAAACTCGCCACATTCATTACAGTGAAATGTATAACTTGGCACGATAGTTTCCTCCTAACTTATATTATTTCGGTGTGATATCCTTATCAAAGATTTGAGTTGGAATCGCAATTGTACAACAAGCATTTGGAATATCGACGATACCACCAATTCGTCCTTCAACCGGTGCGGTACCTAAAATCATGTATGCCTGCTCACCCGTATACCCAAGAGTCTTTAAATATTCGATTGCATTTAGACATGCTCTACGATAGGCAATGTGAGCATCTAAATAATGCTGTTTTCCAGAAAATTCATCAACTGATACTCCTTCAAAAACTAAGAAATCAGAGTAGTGTGGATCAACTGGACCTGGCTTAAATACAGGATTTTCTTTGATGTTATATTTCGCCATACCACCCTTGATTACATCCACTTTTAGGTCAATGTAACCGGCCATTTCTATACCACCACAGAAGGTGATTTCACCATCTCCTTGTGAAAAATGGAGGTCCCCAACAGAAAGCTTCGCACCATCTACAAAGACTGGGAAGTAAATTCTTGAGCCTTTAGATAGATTCTTAATATCGCAGTTTCCGCCATTCTCTCTCGGTGGAACGGTTCTAGCACCTTCTCTTGCAACTCGGTCAAATTCCGCACCCTTTAATGTACCAAGAACCGCATGTTCAGGATTAGGAGTTGTTGCTAATTCAGGGACGCGATTTGGATCAGTATCCCTTAGTTCTTTTTCGCGTTTGTTCCATTTTTGTAAAAGTTCCATAGAAGGAGCAACGCCAATCAAACCAGGATGAATGATTCCTGCAAATTTTACACCTGGGATATGCCGAGATGTAGTATAAATTCCCTCAAAATCCCAAATTGATTTTGCTGCATGTGGATAGTGTTCCGTTAAAAAGCTACCGCCATTTTCTTTCGCAAAAATACCATTGAAACCCCATTCAGATTCTTGTAAGGCACCAACATCTAAGATGTCAACCACTAGCAAGTCACCGGGTTCTACACCATTAACATACACAGGCCCACTTAACACATGAACTCTCTCTAAAATAACATCACGAATATCATTCGGATTGTCATCGTTACTTATTTGGCCATCTGTCCAATCCTTACATTCCATGCGAAAAGAAGTTCCAGGGTCAACTGAAAAAGCAGCTGGAATATCAGGGTGCCAGCGATTATGTCCCGGATGGGCTTGTTCTTCCATCGGCTTTTTGAGGTCAATACTAAACAGTGTTTTTGGCATGCAAACGTCCTCCTAGCTTATCTCCAAAAAGGAGTGATATGGTAAGTGTTTCCATTTCTATGTGTATGTCCATTGTAGATAAGCTATTACTACATAGTTGAAGGAAATTACTTATTGATGCCATCCTAGCTGTTTCTACTTTTTTCTCTCAGTTTTTTGATGTCACTATGATACGGCAGTCAAGGTGCAGGTCACGGTAAAGTTCTCTAAATTCTGGAATAAGTAAGAAAACACATCATAAAATATAGGTGAAAACATATTCTAAATATTCAGATAAAAACAACATTACATCTCATTTATCTAGAAACCATCATTTATTAACTAAAAAGTAAATTGTAACCGGTTACATTCATGAAGGAGATACAAAATGGTCACGATTAAGGATGTTGCCTCAAAAGCTGGAGTTTCTGTTGCGACTGTTTCAAGAGTCATCAATAATAATCCGAATGTGCGAAGAGAAACTTCTATGAAGATTAAAGAAATTATGAAGGAATTAAATTATACGCCAAACTCTGTTGCAAGAACTTTATCAAACAAAAAGTCTAACATGATTGCATTGCTTATTCCTGATATCAATAACCCTTTTTTCTATGAATTATCAAGTTCCATAGAACAAAATGCATATGAAAATGGTTATAGTCTTTTACTTTTCCACACTACAAGGAAAGAAGATGACTCAGTAAGTAAGTTTTTAAAAGTACTATACAGTAGTTATATTGATGGAATCATTATTGCAACTAAGCTGGATAAAGAAAGTGAAAAAATGATTCGTAAAGAACAGATTCCTGTCGTAGCAATTGACCGAGCTGTTACGGCAAAGAATATACCTTCTATTGGGGTCCAAAATTATAATGGTGCTAAATTGGCTGTTTCTCATCTTATCGATATTGGAAGGCGGAATATTGGGTTTATCTCCGGCCCGAGACAATGGAGTACAACAAATAGTAGATATAAAGCATATAAGGATGAAATGAAAAAAAGAAAGCTCCCTGAAAGGGTTGTTTATGGAGACTTAACCATTAACAGTGGTGCAATAGCAACGAGTAAACTTATAAGTACATATCCCTGTATCGATGGGATATTTGCAGCAAATGACCTGATGGCAATTGGTGCGTTAAAAACATTGCTAAAACGTAATAAGAAGATTCCGGAAGATGTTGCTATTGTTGGTTTTGATGGAATATCCCTTTGTAAAGTTACAGAGCCAGAATTAACAACTGTTGCTCAACCGATAAAGGAGTTAGGAGTACTTGCGATAAGGAAGTTAGTTGAAATTATTGAGAATCAAATCAGTACTGTAAAAATGAAACATGATATAGAAATGAAATTGGTGATTAGGAGTTCAAGCATGCGAAAAGGGGATTAACAAATGGGGAAGGTATTGGTTATCGGCAGTCTAAACATGGATATCGTTCAAGAAATTACAAGACATCCACAGATAGGAGAAACTATTAAAAGTAAAAATACGGACTTTTTACCAGGTGGAAAGGGTGCGAATCAGGCAATAGCAGCAGCTAAAAGCGGTTCAGAGGTAGCGATAGTCGGAGCAGTTGGTAATGATTCATTCGGAGACAAAATTATAGATAACCTTAGGAAATCCCACGTAAATGTTGAATTTGTGAGTCAAAATAATGGCTCAACAGGTATGGCGATTATACATGTTGACGAATCAGGTGAAAATTCAATTGTACTCTCTGGTGGTGAAAATGAGAATCTCCAGCCTTCAAATCTCCCCTTTTTGAAAAATTTGTTACCTGACTACGATATAGTTTTACTCCAAAATGAAATTCCTTGGGCATCAAATCAATTTGTTATTGATTTTGCCTATGAAATGGGGAAAGAAATTTATTTAAATTTGGCCCCTGGAATGGTTGTAGGAGATGAAGTGTTGGAAAAGATTACACTGCTTATTTTGAATGAAACTGAGGCAGAAATCTTATCTGGATTAAAAGTTACGAGTGTAAGTACCAGTTTGAAAATAATGGAGAAATTGATAGAACGTGGACTTTCTGAGGTGATTATTACTCTAGGCGAAAATGGATCAGTCTATTTGAATCGAGATAATCAATCTATTTATACCCCTGCTTTTAGGGTAGACCCTGTAGATACAACGGCAGCTGGTGACACGTTTATCGGTGCTTATATCACTGCCAGATTAAACAACGTAGACACAGAAGGGTGTTTGGAATATGCTTCAGCTGCAGCTTCATTGTGTGTTACGAAAAGAGGAGCGCAACAATCCATTCCAACCAAAGAAGAAATAGAAATGTATTTAAATTTATTTGGAAGTAGGTGAAAAATAGTGAAGCAAATCATAATGGATGTGGATCCTGGTATTGATGATTCTTTAGCAATTTTACTTGCATTACGGTCCGAAAAATTGAATGTGTTAGGCATTACAACAGTAAGTGGAAATGTCGAGCTTCATCAAGCGACTAAAAATGCATTAAAAGCGGTTCAAATGAGTGGGAAGAGAACTCCCGTCTACAAAGGGGCTGAACTTCCACTAGTAAAGTCGTATGTGGATGCTACAGATACTCATGGCAAGGATGGACTGGGTGAAACATTTTATCAAGATATCATTTTAGAGCATGAGAATAAACATGCAGTTGACTATCTTATCGAGACAATGAATAAAAATCCAAATGGCGTGGAAATTGTTGCACTAGGTCCTTTAACGAACATCGCAACGGCTATCCAAAAGGATCGTACATTTGCCGGAAATGTAAAGGGAATAGTACTAATGGGAGGCTCTGCAAGATACCCTGGAAATTGTTCTCCAGTTGCAGAATACAATTTCTGGGTCGACCCTCATGCTGCACAGATTGTCTTTCAATCAGGAATTAGGATTACAATGGTTGGCTTGGATGTTACTCATAAAATAATCTTTACTCCCAACTTGAGAGAAATCGTAAGGCAATTTAAAACTCAAATCAGTCAATATGTATATGATATTACCCAGTTTTATGTAGATTTCCATTGGAAGCAAGAAAAAACGATTGGTTGTGTAATAAATGATCCTCTCGCAATTGCCTATTTAATTTCTCCGGAAATAATGGTAACAAAGTACGGATATGTTGAAGTCGAAACAGTTGGCATAGCTATAGGTCAATCAGTTGTGGAATTTACTAAACACAGAACAAATATCGAAGTTTGTATGGAAGTAAATACAGAGAGTTTTTTTAAAGTCTTCTTACACAATCTCTTTCCGGAAAATATAAGAGAGATTGATATTTTGCTAGGCAAAGAATTCAATAGGAGGGAAGTCCTTGAAAAAGGTAATTATAGATTCTGATTTTGGAATTGACGATGCGGTTGCGTTGTTTTTAGCAATTGATTCAGAAGATTTAGATGTACTAGGAATTACCACGATTTATGGAAATGTCGACGTAGAACAAGCAACAATGAATGGACATTTTCTCCTTGAATTCTTAAATGCTTCCAATATTCCCATTTATCGAGGAGCAGGCACACCATTAGTAAGAGAAAGGTATGTCTCAGATGAAACACATGGCAAATATGGACTTGGAAATATTGTAATTGATAAGAAATATGAAGATTGGCATACCAAAACTGCACCGAGTTATATGATTGAAATGGCTCAAAAATACCCGGATGAGATTACACTTATTACTCTTGGTCCCTTAACAAATGTTGCGAATGCACTAACGAAAAATCCAGATGCAATGTCTCAAATAAAGGAAATCATTTCAATGGGAGGTGGTGTTTTTAAAGGTAATATGTCTCCGGTTGCAGAGTTTAATATATGGTGTGACCCTGAAGCTGCAAAAATAGTATATGATTCTCAAATTCCCGTGAAGATGGTTGGCCTAAATGTTACCCATGAAGTGGTACTAACACCAAATGATAGTACATTTATAAAATTGATAGGGGGTGAAAAAGGGGCACTTTTATCTGAAATGCTAGAGTACTACACTACATTTTATTGGAACCAAGAACAGATAATGGGTTGTGTCATGCATGATCCACTTGCTGTTGCCGTTGCATCTGACCAGAGTATTATTGATTTTATGCATGCTCATGTAGATATATCACTTTCTGAAGTTACAAGAGGAGAATGCATTGTTGATGTATTACATGCATGGAGTAAACCAAACAATTCTTTTGTTGGAATGTCAGTTTGTCCCGAAACGTTTTTTGACCATTTCTATAAAACACTCTTTAAAGATAAGCAGAGGGAGTATTTAGATTTTAAGAGTTTTGGACAAAAACAAATCAAAAGGGGATAGGATAATGAATAAAATTAAAGAAGATTTTACTCTAATGTCTCTATTATTAATGCCGGTTGCTATTGCCATTAATACAGTTGGTGGACAATTGGCGGTAGTTTTAAAATTACCAGTTTACCTCGATGCAATTGGAACAATCCTTATTGCTATGCTTGCTGGACCTTGGGTAGGAGCATTAACTGGTTTATTGAGTAACTCAGTCAATGCTATTTTTGATCCAGTTTTTCTGCCGTACGCTCTTGTATCCATTGCAATTGGATATGTAACTGGGGTTTTATCCAAACGAAATATGATGAAAGGGGCGTTAAAGATATTGGTATCAAGTGTAATTATTGCACTTGTAGCTTCCATTATCTCTGCTCCAATTACAGCATATATGTTTGGAGGGGTAACGGGGTCAGGAAGTACGTTAATAACAGGTGTGTTACTAGCAACAGGACAAAACTTACTCCAGGCAGTTGTAACTACTTCGCTAATTACGGATACGCTCGATAAGCTAATATCAGTTGTATTATGTTACTTTATAATTAAAAGTATGTCTAACCGTTATTTAACGAAATTCAAATTTGGTCCACTTTACTCAAAGGGGAGGAATCATGGATAAACAACCGATAACTCAAAATAAGGTAATCAATCCTATTACCCAACTAATCGCGATAACTGTCTTTATTGCTTCCATATTTATTATCCCAAGCTATTTATTTTCACTTAGTGTATTTGGGGTATTACTTTTGATTTCAATTTATTATCGAGTGTTTACATCCTTTATTTCGACCTTATCTAAAACGTTGCTTATTTTGATAATAATGATGTTTGCCATGCAGGCACTCTTTTATCCAGGTGAAGAAATCTTATGGAGCGTTTGGATTTTTTCGATAAAACTAGAAGGGATCATTCATGCACTACAACTTTCCTCAAAACTTTTAGTCATTGGCGGATCCATTCTATTATTCTTTAAAGTTGTTGATATACGAGAATTTTTAGCATCACTAGAAAAGATTGGTCTTAGTCCGAAGTTATCCTATGTAATCCTATCTACCTTGCAAGTCATCCCTCAAATGCAAAAAAAGTCGGCAATTATTCTAGATACACAGAGAGCAAGGGGCGTTGAAACCGAAGGAGGTTTATTGATTCGGGCAAAAGCGTTTATTCCAACAATTGGGCCATTAATCCTTGGGTCAATCGTTGCAATTGAGGAAAGAGCTTTAACTTTAGAAGCTAGGGGATTCTCTGCACCAGTAAAGAAAAGTAGGTTAATGGAAGTTAGAAAGACAAAGGTAGACAATTTTATAAGATTATTTGCATTGCTATATTTAGTGGGAGTAATTGTGTGGAGGATTTTCATATGAGTATTATCCAAGTAGAAAACCTTAGTTTCAAGTATTCGTCTTCAGAAAAATGGGCAATTCATGATATTTCTTTTACCATTGAAGAAGGGGAATTTTGTGCGATTATCGGATCCAATGAATCAGGAAAAACGAGCATTTGCAACGCAATTAGGGGATTTATTCCACATTTTTATAAGGGTGAATATAAGGGGAATGTATTAGTAAAAGGTAAAAACATTTTAGAGAGTACGATTGGGGAGCTTGCACTTGAAATAGGATTTGTGTTTCAAAATCCATTTACACAAATTAGTGGAGTAGGAGAAACTGTGTACCAAGAGCTTTGTTTTGGTTTAGAGAATATTGGATTTCCGAAAGATAAAATAGAGCAAAGGGTTAATGACATTATATCTATTACTAATATTCAATCACTTGTAAATCAAAATCCTTTTGAATTATCTGGTGGTCAGCAACAACGTGTAGCTCTAGCGTCAATATTAGTGATGGATCCGGATATTTTAATATTTGATGAACCCACATCTCAATTAGATCCTCAGAGTACGGAGGAGATATTTTTAATCATTTATGCGCTAAAAAAACAAGGTAAGACTATCATTCTGGTGGAGCATAAAATTGAACTTATTGCAGAATATGCTGATCGTATTATATTGGTAGAAAATGGGGAGGTTGCATTATCTGGATCAACTGAATTGATCTTATCTGATCCAATCCTAGAAAAATATAATGTTCCAATTCCCCAATATGCTGAACTTTTCCATAAAATAAAAGAAAGAGGCATTGAAGTTCCTTTTATTCCTATAACTGAAGATAAATCAATCAATCTTTTGTTTAGTTTGCTTTCGAAAGCTAAGGAGGGGTCAGAGTGCCCTTAATAGAGGTGAAAAATGTCAGTTATTTTTATAGAAATGGTAATAAGGCACTCGAAAATGTGTCACTTCTCATAAATCAATCGGAATCAGTTGCCATTATAGGTCAGAATGGTGCAGGGAAAACTACCTTAGTCAAACTCATAAAAGGGTTAATGAAACCCTCAGATGGTAATATAATTGTTGATTCGCATAATACAAAAGATTATACAACTGCCCAATTAGCAGACAGAGTTGGTTATGTATTTCAAAATCCAGACGACCAAATATTCCATAATGATGTCTATAGTGAGATTGCTTTTGGACCTAAAAAAATTAAATTGGATGAAGAAACGATAAAAGAAAATGTAAAATGGGCAGCGGAACTTTGCAATTTATCGGATCATTTAAACGATAATCCATTTGATCTACCCCTATCTATAAGAAAATTTGTGACGATAGCCTCTATAATAGCGATGAAGCCCAAAATAATAATCTTAGATGAACCTACAGCGGGTCAGGATAAGAAAGGGATACAAATCCTATCTCACATGATACGGATCCTTTCAGAAAGGGGTTTTACAATTATTACAATCACACATGACATGGAATTTGTCGCGTCTAATTTTACTAGAACGGTTGTCATGGCAAACAAGAGAATCATTATGGATAATAACACCAACGAGATATTCTGGAATAGGGAAATTCTAACCCAAGCAAAACTTCAACCACCACATATAATCAAACTTTTAGAAAAGGTTGGTATAAGCAAAAAAGAACTATTAAAAATGGATGAAGTAGTTGATCATCTAATGACATTACTATAAAACGACCATTGTAGTAGTAATAAAAAAATAGTAACGACTGAGGAAACTATTAAAATGTTTCGCATCAGTCGTTTTTTTACGCAATTTTAGACTATAAATAAGGTGAAACCATGGAACAGATGGCCCTGAGCCCAATAAACAAGAGTGTTAACTTTCCGAGGGACAGACTCCAAGGTATTTTTTACTTTGTCTTAAATTATTCATGTGCCATGTAGTTTTCAGAATGCTTAAAATGATGGGGGAATCTGTAAATCGGTTGTTATTCCAAGTTATTAGTATAATAAATCTCAAAGGTAGCGAGCAGTTGTTCCTCCTGTATAATTTAGTGTTATAATCGAACAAATAACAAGAAAGTAGCCATCACTTTTTAGGAGGGCATGATGAAAAAGCACATATACGTGGTTGGAGCAGTAATCATTGAAAACGAAAAAATCCTATGCGTACAAAGAGGGCAAAACCAATTGTTAGCTCTAAAATGGGAGTTTCCAGGTGGAAAAATAGAAACGGGAGAAACACCGGAAGAGGCATTAAGACGTGAAGTAAGTGAAGAAATGAACTGTATGGTCCAAGTTGGGGAACAGATAGATGAAACGGTGCATGAATACGATTTTGGTATTGTTCATTTATCTACATACTACTGCAAGTTACTGAACGGAACACCAACATTGTCCGAACATGAAGAAATGAGATGGTTGTTTCCGAATGAACTATTATCTTTAGATTGGGCGCCAGCGGATATACCGACCGTACAAAAGCTATATAACATTACTAATTGATAGAATTTGCAATATGTGGAGGGTACCTGACCCCCTAGTTCAGTAACGCTTTAACGCTTTGGGGGTCAGGCATACTTTCTTATATCTATTTCGTTTTATGATTGATTTTTATATCATGTTTTTTCACATATTCATAGATTTCTTGATTTGTTTTATCATCATACTTTTTCACCCATTCTTTATTCGATAAATCAACAATTTCATTCCGTAGTGAATGGTATTCATCCTTTGCTTTTTCTTTTAAATCAAATGTGAATTTTGAAGTGAAATATAGCACTGCCCCGAAAAATACATCCCTCACAATATTTTTATTCGTAAACAACAATTCAACAATTGCAAAATTACCAAACGCGGCTGGAGTGTATAAGAAATACTTAACAATTGTGTAGAATGCATATCCAATTAACGTATATAAGAAAAATCTATGTAGGGTTTTTTTATTATTATGCTTTTCGTTAAATTCAATTAATCGATCCAGTGAATCTCCATCAGCCTTTGATATACTAGTTCCTTCTTGATGCCAAGGTGCGGCAAAACTGTTATCTGACATTGTAGCCCCCCTCACATTTTCGTTCATACAGTCGTAATTCTATCGTTTTGTATATATTATTTTTTGTTTTGTAGGAATATGACAAGCCTTCGGAGAAAAACGTAAATAGCAGGATTTTTCGACATATATGGAAATTATCAACTAATAGAGAAATCGTCTAGGTGAAGTCATGAAGATGTTGCAGTGGTAGGTGCGATTCAAAAGCTTCGCCAAGAGAATCCAGATAAAACAATCGGTGTTTTATCACGTAACTGGAGAAGTACGAAACGACTGTATTATAAATTACAGGCTAATGGGATATCGCATGATTTTATTGAAAAAGATAAAGGAAATGCGCATATTCCTGGTGTCAAACTAACATCTTTCCATTCGGCAAAAGGACATGAGTTTGATTATGTTATCATCATGGATCTGCTTGATGATATCAATGACAAGGATCTAAAAGATGATGAATTCATGGAAGTTGAACGTCGTCTGTTATATGTATCTATTACACGTGCCAAAACACATTTGCAGATATTCTATTACGATGAGCATTCTGTGATATTTAATGAGATTGATTCGCAGTATTATAATAAGCATGTAAAAAAATGAACTTTTCACTTAGTCCTATTAGAGAACTAAGATATAAAATGAGAAAGAATAAATCCTTGAATAGAAAAATCATCCCACAGTTTAATGGGATGATTTTTCATTTAATATTTCTGCTATATAACTACTATTCAACCAAAAACACTGCTTAGTGATTTTTTGTCCATCGGGTAAATGGATTTTGTCACTTCCATCCGCTGCTTTAGGTCGTATATGTGCTACACCATTTAAACCGCTTTTCGGTAGGTTATTAGTTTCTACTATTTTTTTGCCACGTTTTACATACTTTATTTGTACTCCTTCTTTTAGCCGTTTTTGAACTTCTTCCCAAAGTTGCTTAATCTCTACTTCTATTGTCTTCTCAGGCATACTCCATAGTTTAATTCCTTTGAAAAATAGTTGACGATTTGCGTTTTCAACTTTTGTTTCATTGTATTCGAAGATAACAAATAAGAATTTTGTTTCAGTAAAACGATTACGAATATAGCTTTCTTCCCATGTTTCTTCAAACCATTCTTGGAAATTTATGGTTTCGAAAGACATGGATTCTTTAGGTTTTCCATTAGGTTCTAAGCGTATAGTTTTAAATTGAATATTGGCTTTTGCGAATTCTTCTATTTTGTCTAGACGTGTTCCCTTTATTCCAAGGAGAGCACTAATGATATTAGGAACAAAACTCTTTGATTTATTATTATAGGGTATATTAACTTTTTGAGCGATTTCTTTATCAGTTAATCCGATATACGCTGAAAACTTATCATACAATAATTCTTTTATAGTCTTTTTCTTTAATTCCAAAGCGTTTGTAAAACTAACTAATTGTTCATTGTGGATATATTTTCGCACAAGTGCTGTCATATATGACGTTTTTAATGCAAATGCACGTTGCATGGCATGTATAGTACTATATGGTTGTGAACGTAATGTGCTTTTATTACTTCCCTTAGTACAGGCACCTAAGTACACCGTGTCACCTTCGGATAGTTCGTGCGCTTTCCCTTCTCTTATTTTTGAGACAATAGTTTCCCAATCTTTCTTTATGATTTCAAGGTCGGCTTCTGGATAAGTGAATAAAATACTCTTATAGATAACATATTCGTTTCGGTTCTTTTCAGGAAGCCATTCATAGAACATTAAGAGAAGCTTATTATTCTTTGACCAAAAACTAGATGTTTGAAAGGTAGTTTTTACTTCTTCCATATAATTAATAATGTTTAATACAAGACGTTCTTTTGCGGAAAGAGTACCATTCTTATTTCTCTTAAATGGTGTAACTTTTAGTTCAATTCCAAGATTTTCAAAATCTGATCTAGCATCTGAATTAACAGAATAACCAAAAAAACTCTCTTCAATAACTTGTCCTAAACCACCTTTAGCATTTTGATTAGATAGTCGGTCTGTTATATCGATTTCGCCAAACGTTTTTCCCTCTGCTTGTTTTGCTTTATATAGTAATTCTTCTTCAGTCTTATAAAACATATTTTTCTCCTTGAGATTTATATAAAATTTCGGTAAAAAATGAACTTTATCAAAGAACATTTGTTCTTTTTTGTGGTATAATAGAATTAATAATTGCTGATAGAATTTTTCTTATAACTTCATTGTATTATATTGGAAGTCTTTTGGGAAATGGTGAATCTTACAATTACTAGTGCTTGATCTTTTCACTAGTTTTTATTATAATGTTTCATAGGTATCTTAGTATCGAGAGGATGTATTGATTATGTTGAACGTAATAGAATTATTTGCTGGGGTAGGTGGGTTTCGATTAGGTTTAGAAGCAACTAATGGATTCGAAGTTGTTTGGGGGAACCAATGGGAGCCATCAAAGAAGATACAAGATGCCTTTGACTGTTATGCAAGGCAATTCAAAGATAAAGGTATTCACTCAAATGAAGATATTGCTACGGTTGATGAGAGAAAACTACTAGATTTGAATATTGAATTATTGGTTGGTGGTTTCCCTTGCCAAGATTATTCTGTTGCTCGGAGCCTTTCCGGAGAACAAGGAATTCAAGGTAAGAAAGGGGTTCTTTTCTGGGAAATTGTGCGTCTCTTAACAGAATTAAAACCAAAGTATGTATTACTAGAAAATGTTGATCGTCTATTAAAATCTCCATCCAAACAAAGAGGAAAAGATTTTTCAGTTATGTTAGCTAGTCTCCGTGATTTGAATTATTCTGTTGAATGGCGTGTAATAAATGCAGCTGAATATGGACAAGCACAAAGAAGGCGTAGAATTTTCATTTTCGCTATTCGGAATGATACAGCATATATAAAAGATAGACTGAATAAGGAAGATTCACAATTACTTCATAAGGATGGATTTTTTGCAGGTAAATTTCCTGTTTCTGAGGAAGTTTCAATAAAACATAAGCCTCATTCTTTCATACTACCGGAAGATATTGTACAAATATCAGATCAATTTTCTGCTAAATATTTAAACTCTGGTATTATGAGAGATAGTGTTGTCTATACCGAGGAGCTTATACCTATAGAAGAACCGCCTATTGTTTTAGGTGACATATTGGAAACTAACGTTGATGAGAAATATTATTTGAGCGAGAAAGCAATTGAAAAGTTTCAATACTTAAAGGGCCCAAAGAAAATAGAACGTACAGCAGCAAATGGTCATAAATATGTTTTTTCTGAGGGAGGAATGGCCTTCCCAGAACCTTTGGATAAACCAGGTAGAACTATGTTAACAAGTGAAGGAACTGTTAATCGTAGTAGCCATGTAGTCGAAGATCCATTTACAAAGCGCTTACGAATTTTAACCCCAGTTGAATGTGAACGCCTAAACGGATTCCCAGATAATTGGACTGAAGGAATGTCTGAACGAATGAGGTATTTCTGTATGGGGAACGCGCTTGTTGTAAAGTTAATAGAACGTATGGGGAATAGGATTCTTGAAATTGAAGAAGAAGAACAAGCATTTTTACAGCGTGATACGATTCAAACTACTCTTTTCTGATAGATTACTTCATTAACACCCACTATTAAGTGGGTGTTTCTTTATATTTTTAATTGGAGCAATTTGTAAGATTGTTTAGAAGCAAGATGATAATTATTATTTTTTTGGATCCATTTGGAATAGGTAAAGTTTGTTCATGCCACGTTATCAATAAAAGAACGTTAGAGACAAAGGATATTTAATAAGTATAACTATTCTTAATATGCTTCTTTTATCTTCTTAAAAGAAATGAGTGTAATAATGAATAAAGAAGAACTAATCAATAAAATCGAAAATCTATCCATATGGAAAAAAGGGGAACAAAGAGCACCACATAAACCTTTGTTAATTTTGCTTGTTCTAGGTGAGTTCCAATCAAAGAAAAGTAATTCGTTTCCTTACGAAGAAGTACGGCCAAAGTTAAAGGAATAATTAGTTGACTTTGGTCCAATTCGAAAGTCATATCATCCAGAGGAACCATTTGTACGACTAACTAGTGATGTGATATTGGCCGAAGACATCTTATCTAAATTGGCATATACGTGAAGTTTTCCGGGGTAGTGAACTAAAGGGGAAGATATTTTGGATGGTTAAATACAATAAATTAGTCAGAGATAAGATACCTTTGATCATCGAGGAATCTGGTCGGACTTGCAGAACACGGGTTTTATCTACAGAAGAGTTTAGTGAAGAATTGGAAAAAAGAGTATAGAGGAATTAAATGAGTATTTATCTGCAGTAGATAGTGATAGTGCTATCGAAGAACTTGCAGATTTACTAGAAATAATACATGCTTTAGCAACCACACACGGTTCCACCATATATGAGGTAGATATAATAAGAGAAAGAAAAGCAAAAGACGTAGCGGTTTTGAAAATAGGGTGTTTTTAATTGATGTTAATGATTAATATTTCATGAAGAAGAGCTCAGGTTATGGGCTCTTTTTATATGTGTGCCAGGCATGGCAACTATCTAGGTGGTGAAAGTCCACTGTAGGGGTACACATCGTCCAACCACTAAGGAAGCGCAAGGTACTTATCGTGAGGTAGTGCTGGAGGAAGCGTAGAATAAAATCTTGGCTCGACAAACAGAAATATGATACTAAGACTTTGTAAAGGGATGAGGATCCATGACAAGTCAAAGTCCGAAAGATGTGCGTAACTTTGCAGAGTAAATCATGCGAGTAAAAGAGGAAAGATAGTTGTCTTACCCTGGGAGGTCTTGCGGATGTACATAGGTACAGTCGAAAAAGGTTTATCGCAAAAAGTCAGCAGAAGCCATAGTTATGAAGTAATTCATGAAGGGCTGAACAATCTACAGTGTTTCAACGCCACGAATGCGTAAGTGACCTACTCCGAATGGGTTAATGGTGAAAGTATACCTCAAAGGATAACCAAAATGGAGCTATCATTTATTACGTGAGAGGAAAGGAGAAACGAGTGTGGAACTTTTAGAACAGATTCTAAGTAATCAAAATATAAATGAAGCCTACTTGCGTGTCTATAAAAATAAAGGTGCTAGTGGGATCGATGAAATAACGGTCGATGAACTGAAACAATATCTGAAAGAGAACAAAGATGAGCTACGTCAGCGCATCAGAACAAGAAAATACCAACCACAAGCTGCCTTAAGAGTGGAGATCCCAAAAGAAATTGGAAAGATGCGCAAATTGGGAATACCAACAGTAGTGGATAGGGTAGTTTAACAAGCCATTCATCAAGTACTCAGTCCAATATTTGAAAAGCAGTTCAGCGAATTCAGTTACGGCTTTAGACCAAAAAGAAGTTGTGAGATGGCAATTATAAAAAGCTTGGAATTTCTGAATGATGGACACGATTGGGTTGTAGATATTGACCTTGAAAGATTTTTCGATACAGTCAACCACGATAAACTCATGCGAATCATTTCCAATACAATAGATGATGGAGATGTCATTTCTCTAATAAGAAAATATCTTGTCAGTGGAGTTATGGTGAATGGGAAATATGAAGAAACACCAGTTGGAACTCCGCAAGGAGGAAACCTAAGCCCATTGTTGAGTAATATTATGTTAAACGAACTGGATAAGGAACTAGAAAGTAGAGGACTCCAGTTCGTGAGATACGCTGATGATGCCCTAATCTTCGTGAAGAGTGAGAAAGCTGCGAATAGAGTGATGGAATCAATCGTGAGAATTATAGAAAAGAAATTAGGGTTGATAGTCAATGTAGAAAAGAGTAAAATCTCCCGTCTAAGAGACTTGAAATTCTTAGGATTTGGGTATTATTACGATTTTATGACTGAGAAATATCAAGTATAACCCCATTCAATGTCAATACAAAAGTTTCAAAGGAAGCTTCGACAATTAACAAAGCGAAATTGGAGTGTTTCGCTGAACTATCGAATATTAAAACTAAAACAAGTCATACTTGGGTGGGTTAATTACTTTAGAATCTCAAATATGAAAAAAGCGATGGGTGAGATAGATAAGAAGCTTCGCTCCAGAATTAGAGTTATCATCTGGAAGCAATGGAAGGTTCTGAAGAAACAAATCAAATCGCTTGTTCAATTAGGGATTCCTGAGGAAGAGGCGAAAGGATTAACTTTCTGTCGTAGAGGTTACCGGTACATCGGACTATCGAAAGTTGTTCAAAGAGCAATCTCAAACAAAAGACTAAAGCAGAGGGGACTTCCCTCTGCTTTAGAACTTTATCTAAAAGTACACTCTGTAATATAAATTGAACCGCCGTATACGGAACCGTACGTACGGTGGTGTGAGAGTTGGGCGAAAATAATTAAGTTATTTTCCCTCTACTCCATTAGTGAATTTTCCTTATTAACTTCTAAAAATTGTAATTATTTGTGGTATGATTGACCTAATTGTAGAATTTTGGAATCTAGTAAAAGGGGGAACTTTAATGGGAGGAATAGCAGTTTACATAATTATTGCTGTGATAATTGCAGCACTCGGTCTACCAAAAGTAAAAGGCTACCTTGGTGAAGCATCCGTTTGGTTATATTTAAACAAGCTAGATAAAGAGCAGTATAAGGTGTTTAACGATGTACTAATTCCACTTAAGAACAGAAAAGCATCTCAGATCGATCATGTTGTGGTATCTCCGTTTGGTATTTTTGTAATTGAGACGAAGAATTACAAAGGTTGGATATACGGCGATCCTAAGAGTAAGTATTGGACACAGGTTATTTTTAAACATAAGGAAAAGCTTTATAATCCTTTATGGCAGAACTACGGTCATATTAAGGCGTTGCAAGAGTATTTAGGTGTAGAAAACAATGAAATCTATCATTCTATTGTTTCGTTCAGTACTCGTGCTACTCTTAAAGTTAAGGATATCAATGAGCCTTCCGTAAGTGTGATTTATTCCTCACGTCTGTTAAGCACAATCAATACAAACAAAAAGGTTAAATTGACAGGAGCAGAAGTCCAACAGATTGTAGCAAAGCTAGAAAAAACAACAAATGCTGATTTTGAAAAAAAGAAGCAGCATGTGAAGAACGTCAAAGACTCACAACGCTTTTATCAGTATAAGATTAATTCTAACATGTGCCCTAAATGTGGTTCGGACCTTGTTGATCGGAAAGGGAAGTATGGGGCTTTTAAAGGGTGTAGTAATTATCCGAAGTGTAAGTTTGTTGTGAAGCAGTCGAGTTAATATAGTAAATTATGTATTTTAAGAATTAATTATTAGACAACCTCTGACAAAGCATTTACCACTAAACGACAACAAGTGTACCAAAGAATGACACACTTTTTGCTACTGTAAACCTTCTGTTTATAAAAGATATAAAACTAGTATTTGAGGAGGTAAGTATATGGATGTTTCACATATTGTTGAAAGAATTAATGATCTTTTTAATGTAACAAGTGAGGAAATCTTTTCTAGTGAATCTGGGATTACTTACCATGCAGAAAAGAAAGTTAAAAAATTAGGATACTGTGTAAACCTAACGCTTGAAACTATAGAGGAAGCAAGAATTCTTGGAGTTGATATGATGGTGACACACCACGATGCATGGGATGAAATTTATGGATTAAAAGAGGCATGCATAGAAAAACTAGAAGAGTATGGTATAAGTCACTACTATAATCACTTGCCACTTGATGACTGTAACTTTGGAACAAATGATAGTTTATTAAAAAAATTGAATTTAGAAATTGTTAAAAGAACCCATGAATGGGAAGGATTATATTTTGGTAGAATCGCAGAATATGATAAAGAAATTCAATTTAATGAATTAGTAAAAAATCTTGAAAATCTACTTGAAGAACCAGTAAAATCTTGGCGGTTTAATGACAAAAAGGTGAAGCGAGTGGGCTTAGTCTGTGGTAATGGAGCCCCAACAACTTGCCTTAAGGAAGCAATTGAAAATAAGTGTGATGTATACATTACAGGTGAATGTAATTTGTATACGATTCAATATGCTCAGTTTAGAGGGATAAATCTTATAATTGGGAGTCATACTTTCACAGAATTCTTTGGAATTCAAAGTTTAGCATTGAAATTGAATGAGAATTTAAAGGAACTTGAAGTAGTGAAACTTAATGAAGAGCATTATGAAGCGAATATAAAATAAGTCATAATAATACGTATTACTTAAAAGAATTTAACAATTAAAATATAGACTACATTGATTTATGTAGTCTATATACAAAGATTGGTAAAATATTTGGTGCAAGAGTGGGACAATGGTTGTCAAAATGACATCTCCTTTGTACTAAAGGTGCTTATGTTGAAAAAGAAACTCGAAAAACAAAAAATCTGCTTCGTGGTACAATGATAAAGCAGATCATCAGAAGGTAGAGGAACTAATTGAAAACAATGTGTTAGGGTTTCATCGAATCAATGTTTACTCATTGAAAACAAACTTTAACGATTTTGTGTTCATCTTTGCGCGTAATCATCAAGAAGCAACTCAATACTTTGCGAAAAAGTATCTGCAAACACCTAAGAACTGTCACGAATATCCACTAGACTTTGAGTTTGTGAGAGGGAATGAGGTTGTTACGTTTCGAGATATGAAGAAAGAGCATGCGAGTTTTCCTGCAGTAGCGGGGTATTAAAAGAAAATGTAGATGAGGGGAGAGTTTCTAAGGACAAGTCCCGTGTCCCAGTATGGGCCAAGGGATCTGTCGCATCCTGATGGAATGAAGCTGTTGGAATGCCAACTGAAGAAAATGAAGGATAGGACATTGGGAATAATATGTTTATGAAGAAGTACTAACAACTGCATTAGGATTGAGTATGGAACAAGGAATTGATTGTCTAGAAGAGTTTTTTCCTTCAACTAAAAATTGAATGGGTAGTGTTTAAACTACATTGAAAAAAGATAATTCCTCATTTAAAAAGCGTCTCTCATTTTTTGTAACTGAAGTTTTATAATAAGAATGTTATAGCCCCAACCTCTATATAAGTGAAATTTAACCTTCCCTTTAAGGTAATCCGACACCATTCCTATTGTTATTTTCTTTTTTGATTTTTAAATAAAAAGTAGTTGACGGTTAAAAAGAAAATATGATATTATTAAAAATTTGATATTAAGTAATATATATGTTAAGGTTAAGAAGGTTAGCATATATGGAGGTGGATTATTTGTTTCAAATTGGCGATAACATTGTTTATCCAATGCACGGAGCAGGTATAATTGAAGCCATAGAAGTAAAGGAAATCTCAGGGGAAAAACAACAGTATTATGTCATAAAAATGGTAATTGGTAATATGCAAGTCATGATTCCTACGGCTAAAATAGTAAGTTCTGGTATACGTCCAGTTACCGACATAATTGCATTAAAACACATCATACACATTTATCAGCATGGAGAATCAGATAGATTACTGCCGTGGAAACAAAGGTATAAAGTGAACACGGACAAAATAAAAACGGGTAATATACAAGAAGGTGCTGAAGTAGTACGTGATTTAATGCGTATGAAGAAAGAAAAAGCACTTAATTCAAGCGAAAAAAGAATGTTAGATAACGCACATGAATTTTTGATTAGTGAACTGGGATTAATTAAAGGGATCACTGAAAATCAAATAAAAAGTTTCTGTTAATACTAATTTAAGATAATATACCACATCTCCCAAAAATAGATTCTGAAATTTTCGGGAATACGATTATTATTAAAAGTAAATCTTTTCAAAGACATTCAACTTCTTCAACTCGCCTTAAGAGCAATAACCTCAATTGTTATTTCTACAACTTAATCCATTTTTAGTATTTTAATTTCTTTTACGAACGAAGTTTCATCAAATAACTCGGTAAATAGTCACTTGATACTTGCAATCCTGATTTACACTGGCGCGGACAAGGAGCCGTAAGGATGAAAGAGTGGTAGGGCTTTCATTGTTTTAGGTATACAATATATTATCTAAGTAATTATTTCTAGAAGAAAAAACAATCAATCTCACCACTATCTTTAAGAATTTTTTACATCTACTATGGGACAAGGGACAGGTCCCGTGAAGAAACAAGTTTTGTTAATAAGAAAGGAAGGTTATTTTAACCTGCATTTTTATATACAGCAGGGTGATTGAAGCGCATGTCACGAGACTCCTGCGGGAACAAGTGTGAGCAGGTGAGACCCCGACAGGAGCGCAGCTCACGAGGAGGCTCCCGGGCCGCCCGTGGAAAGAAAGTGCCAGGAGTGGAAATCACCAAACTATGTAAAAGCAGCTGAAAAGGTAGCTCTCAAAAGTTAATAAACTAGTTTCGAAATTTAATTGGAATATACCTAACTCTACATGAATAAAAGTAATACTAGAGAGACGAACAGATAATTCTATTTACCTTTTATTATTGACAGGATTCGACCAAAAAATCTCATTGACAAGTTTAAAAATTTAGACTATTCTAACACTACAAAGTTTTTCTATTTTTAAACATTATGTAAGCGCTTCATAAAAAAGGATTGGATTTCATAACCTGCTTTTTTACCAATTATCTAAAATGGTATATACCAAATCTGAAGGAAAATATTGTTAAAGTGATTCTTACATTTCATATATAATGAAAGTAAGATTACTTTAAGAAAGTGAGAGATTTTTACGATGAGCAGGTTAAGCGAAAATCAAGAATCAATCCCTTTTTATAAACAACTTAAAGAAAAGATTATTGAGGATATTGAAGTAGGAAAGTTAAAACATGGAGATAAGCTGCCCTCTGAACGAGATCTTGCTTTACAGTATGGAATAAGCAGGATGACAGCCAGACACACGCTATCCATATTAGAGAGAGAAGGAATTGTTGAACGTAGAGTGGGTGCTGGAACATTTGTTTCAAATAATAAGATTCAAATGGACTTTATTACCTTTAGCAGTTTTACGAATGACATGTTAGGTAAAGGATTGACTCCAAGTACACAAGTACTTTCAATGGGATATATGAAAGCTAAGCCTTTCTTAGCGGAAAAACTACAGATTCCTATTGGAGAGAATATGTTTACTGTGAAAAGATTACGTTTAGTTGATGATCGGCCAATTGCAATTGAAGAGTCATTTATTCCTGAACGTTATTGTAGGCAAATCGAAGAGCACATCACAAATAATACTTCGTTATATCATATTTTAGAAAGCCTATATGGGATTGTACTCGTAAAAGCAAAAGAGTATATGAGAGTAACATTCTCTGAGGAAAATGAAAGCAAACTATTGAGAATCCGCACGGAGAGTCCTTGTATTTTTCGGGAGGCAGTAGCGTTTGACCGTAACAATAAGGAAATAGAATTCTCTACCTCCTTAACTAGAAGTGATATCGTAAAATTTTATTCGGAACTTAACCTAAAATGATTGGTTTTCATTTTAGGTATTTTCATACAAATAATGGTATATACCATTTGGAAACATCTTTAAAGGAGTGATGACAATGAGAGTAATCGGAGTGGGGGATAATGTAGTTGATAAGTATGTTTACAAGCAAACGATGTACCCGGGTGGAAATGCATTGAATTTTAGTGTTTATGCGAAACAGCTTGGAAATGAGGCTGCTTACCTAGGGGTTTTTGGGGATGATAGAGCAGCAAGCCACATTATTCAAACACTTAAGAGCTTGGAGATTGATATCGCTCACTGTCGTGAACATCCGGGTGAAAATGGGTATGCAGCAGTAGATTTAGTGGAAGGCGATCGCGTATTTATAGGGGGGAATGAGGGTGGTGTCCAAAAGGAGCATCCTATTATTCTTACAAATGCTGATTTAGAATATATCAAAACTTTTGAAATCGCTCATAGTAGTATTTACAGTGATATGGATTCAGAACTACATAAGATTAAAGAAACAGGAATTCAACTGTCCTATGACTTTTCAAGTGATTATACGGATGAGAAATTACGTGATGTCTGCAAATACGTTGATATTAGTCTTTTATCTTGTGGTCAATTATCGGATGAGGATGTTATGAATCTATTAAAGCAAGCTCATTCATACGGAAGTAGCATGGTTATTGGGACGATGGGCTCTCGTGGAGCCATGGTGTACGATGGTGAACAGTTTTTCAGGCAGAAACCTCACTTCGTAACACCTGTTGATACTTTAGGGGCTGGAGATTCATTTTTTACTGCCTTTGTCCTTCATTATTTACAAGGTAAAAAGAACAAATCATACGAATCTCATGGTGATTTACTAAGAGAAAGCTTACATAAAGGAGCACAGTTTGCAGCTAAGACATGCTTGGTTGATGGTGCTTTTGGCTTTGGTATCTCTTTTTAATACTCTCTTTTAATAGGGAGGAAATTAAGAATCTAGTAAAAATTGGAGGTGGGTATTGGGAAATTATTGCTCAAGAAAGACAGGTGTTTTTCTAAAAATAAGGAGGGTTAATGAATGAAAAAATTGTCAAAGACGCTTAGTATTATGTTACTGATGATCGCCCTAATTTTGACGGGTTGTTCAAATTCTTCCTCTAGTGAAGAATCAGGTAAGACAGTCTTGAAATTTTTGCACAAGTGGCCTCAACCAGAATATGCACCTTATTTTGAAGAAGTTGTTGAGGAATTTGAAAAGCAAAACCCCGATATTAAGATTGAAATGGAAGCTATCGCAGACGAACCAATTAAGGATAAGCTAAGAGTTATCCTTGGTGGTAATGAAGTACCAGATATCATGTTTTCATGGTCAGGTGAATTTGCTAGAAAATTTGTTCGCGCTGGAGCGGCCTTAGATCTAACTCCTTATTTAGAAGAAGATACAGCTTGGAAAGAAAGCTTTATTCCTGCATCCCTTCAGCCATTTTCATCCGACGATAAAAATTATGGTATACCTCTTCGTTTTAATGGTAAATTCTTTGTTTACAATAAAGAAATCTTCGAAAAATACAATCTACAAGCACCTCAGACGTGGGATGAATTTACTACCATACTAGACACACTCAAACAAGGTGGAGAAACTCCAATTATATTAGGAAATGAGAGTCCATGGGCTGCCATTCATTATCTGACTGGACTCAATCAAAAGATGGTTCCTCAAGATGTACGTATGAAAGATTATAATCCTACATCAGGGGAGTTTACAGATCCTGGCTATGTAAAAGCGATGGAAATGTTTGCTGATTTAAACAAGAAAGGTTATTTAATGGAGAATGTAAACTCTAGTTCCCATGATATGGCTATACAATATTTCTTTGCTGGTAAGGGAGCTATGATTTACGTTGAACTAGAAGAGTTCCAAACAGTAGAGGACAATATGATTGGAAACTGGGGCTTCTTCCAAATGCCTGCGATTTCAGAAGGAAAAGGCAATCAGAACTTCACTACAGGAGCTCCAGATGGATTTATCGTTTCCTCTAAAACGAAACATCCAGAAGAAGCGATTACGTTCTTAAAATTCTTAACCAGTAAGGATAATGCTGTAAAACTGGCAGAGCAAATTGGCTGGCCAAGTCCGATTGACGGAGCAACTAACCCTGATACAGCCCTTCAACAGGTAGTTGAAGGTGTTGAAACGATGAAAAAAGCAGAAGGAATGGCAGAATGGCTAGATACTGACGTCCATGCAAAAGTAGCAGATGTGTATTTATCTAATATTCAATTGTTACTAGATGGTTCAAAATCACCTGAAGAAATTATTAAAGAAATCCAAGCTGTTGCAAAGGAAGTACAAAGTGAAGTCGAATAATACTAGAAGGGTAAGCAGTTTGATTATACTGTTTACCCCCTCTTAGGAGGGTATTGGATGAAAAATAGTTATCGAAGTAGTCGAACAGCAATCCTATATATCTTACGAGCACTACTCATTGTTGTACTGATGGTGTTCCTACCAATCGTCCTTAATCTGTATAATAGTTTGTTTAGGTGGAATTCATTTGATGTAGGGAGAACGTTTGTTGGTCTGGATTATTATGTAAGACTATTTAAAGATCCTATCTTTTATACAGCATTAAAGAATAATGTCTTATATGCGGTCATTTCGCTTATTTTTCAAGTAGGCTTAGGAATTATAGTAGCCGCTATTCTAGAAGATAAATTGATTCGTAGATTTCAACCGTTTTTCAGAACTGTTTTTTTTATCCCTTCCGTTATTTCAATAGCAGTAGTCGGGTTAATGTGGCAGCTTCTTTACAATCCAGAGGTCGGACTAGTAAACGGAGCATTACATGCAATTGGGCTTTCGGAATGGACACATTCTTGGTTAGGAGATAGTACAACCGCGATCTATGCAGTTGTGGCAGTCTCTCAATGGCAATACACAGGTTACATGGCTATGCTCTTTTTAATAGCCATGCAGAAAATTCCTTATGAATACTATGAAGCAGCTATGATTGACGGTGCTTCAAAAATAAAAACGTTCTTTCATATCACGTTACCACAAATAAAAGAGATGATTCTTGTTGGAAGTGTTATTACGGTTATTGGCGCATTTAAGGTTTTTGATGAAGTGTATGTTATGACCTTCGGTGGTCCTGGGCGATCCACTGAGGTTCTAGGTACGATGTTATATCGAGCAGCTTTTAGAAATGATGAAATGGGGTACGCCTCTACAATTGGTACGGTCATTTTTGTGATTACCCTAACCTTATCCCTTGTTCAAATGAAACTAGGGAAAACAGGTAAGGAGGTGTAGGACGGAAATGATGCATAAAAATCGAATCTTTCAGACGATCATTTTGATATGGTTTGGACTATTTTCATTGGTCATTATCTATCCTCTTATCTGGCTTGCATTAAGCGGTCTAAAATCAAACAGTGATTTCTTTTTAAATACGTGGTCGCTACCAAAGGAATGGCTGTGGGGAAATTATAAGGCTGCATGGGATGCAGGAGTAGGAGAGTACTTCTTTAACAGTGTCTTAGTTACAGTTGTTTCGGTATTACTAATTCTACTAATAGGAGCGATGGCAGCCTATGGATTAAGTAGGTTTCAGTTTAAAGGACAGAATTTGTTGCTTATTCTGATTTTAAGTGGGTTAATGCTAGCTCCACAGGTAAGCTTAATTCCACTCTATAAATTACTACAATTTTTAGGGTTATATAATACGTATTGTGCTCTAATCCTACCATATGTTGCATTTCAATTGCCTTTTGCTATTTTTCTTATGAGATCGTATTTTCTTGCAATCCCTCGGGAACTAGAGGAATCAGCAATTATAGATGGCTGCAATAGTTGGAAGGTGTTCTGGCATATCATCCTTCCGATGGGGAAACCAATTATTGCTTCGTCTGCGTTATTAACGGGTATGTTCGTTTGGAATGAGTTTATGTTTGCGCTTGTTTTTATCGAAGATTCAAGTCTTCGTACAATACCAGTTGGACTTATGAATCTTCGAAGTCAGTTAAACACAAACTTTGGCATTCAATTAGCTGGCTTAGCCATTTCAGCGTTACCGATGATCATTGCGTATATCATCTTCCAAAAACAATTTGTTCGAGGTATTACTGCAGGTGGGGTTAAGGGCTAGGAGTATCTATACTCCTGTCCCTTATGGAGATAAAAAATTAGTAGTGGTTCAAATGGTATATACCAAATGAGACGATAATATTCTTAAATGTGTAGGGAAGAGGTGAGTAAGATGAAAAGGTCGCAAATCACAGGTATGAATTTTCACTATTTGCACTATCCTCTTGAGTATTTTTTAGATGCGATGGTTACATACGAATTTAAAAAGATTGAGCTTTGGGGTGCTTCACCACATCTTTATGTGGAAGATCTGAGTTTATTAGAGGTGTGTCAACTAAAAAAAGAAATAGATAAAAGGGAACTTGAGGTCGTCTGTTTTACACCAGAACAATGTATGTATCCCATTAACCTTTCAGCAAAAGAACATAGGATCCGAGAAAGGAGTATCAATTACTTTAAAAAGTCCGTTGAAGCTGCCATTGAATTAGAAGCGCCAATGGTGTTAATAACAGCAGGCTGGGGATACCGTAATGAACCTAGAAGTGAGGCGTTAAAAAGAACAAGGGATTCACTCGAACAGCTTACTGCTTTTGCTGAACAACGCAAGGTTATCTTGGCACTGGAACCATTACAAAAGGTTGAGTCAAATCTAATATGTACATTATCAGACCTAAAAGAAATGTTGGAGTCTGTACCATCAAACTACCTAAAAGGGATGGTAGACACGATTCCAATGGCAGTGGAAGGAGAAAGCCTTTCAAGCTATTTTGAAGAGCTGAAGAACGAGTTGATACACATTCATTTTATCGACGGGAATCCAACCGGACATCTCGCATGGGGAGACGGAAATCTGCCGATCCAAACCTATATGGAAACATTAAAAAAATATCGGTACAGAGGGGCTTTAACCTTAGAATTTACATCTTATCAGTACCTACAAAATCCGAATGAAGCAATTGAAACATCACTAAAAACGCTCGCTCCCTATCTGGAATAAGAAAAGAGACAGGAAAGAAAACGTTAGATAGGGGCTATATACTATGAAGTTATGGAGGAACTACCCAAGAAACCTGAAGGTCTTACTGATAGCTATGTTGATTAATTCAACTGGAATGGCATTTCTATGGCCGTTGCACACCATTTATATAACGCAGGGCATGAATCATTCGTTAACTGATGCAGGTTTCGTTCTCATGCTGCATTCAGCAGCAGAAATTGTAGGGAGTTTTCTCGGTGGTTATTTGTATGACCGAATACGAGGAAAACGGACACTTCTATATGGTGGAATTACATCAGCTGTATTGTTACTTTTGATATCGATGGGGCTTGCTTGGCCAACTTATATTCTGGTAATGATTTTCTTGGGAGTAAGTATTGGAACGATCTTTCCACCAATCTATGCACTCGCAGGTAGTGTCTGGATAGAAGGAGGAAGGCGTAGCTACAATCTAATGTACCTCATTTTAAATATTGGGGTAGCGGTTGGAACTGCATTAGGGGGAATCGTTGCCCAGTTTTCCTTCCGTTATGTATTTTGGGCAAATGCATCTTCTTACGTGATATTCCTTTTAGTCGTTTGGTACTTGCTAAGAGAACCTCAACCACAAGCCCAAAAGTCATCAGAGGAGTGGTCACGTACTACATTACGCTCGATACGATTTCATAAATCACCAGGCTTCATTTCGTTAATGGTCTTATGTATGGGGTTTATGTTCTGCTGGATCACTTATATCCAATGGCAGACTACAATTTCGAGTCTAATGCTTCAATTTGGATTTACCTTGGCCTCCTATAGCTTGCTTTGGACTGTAAATGGACTATTGATAATCGTCTTGCAGCCCATTATTCAATGGCTTTTGTTAAGAAGGAATATAGGGTGGGCATGGCAACTTGAGGCTGGTGTTGTTTTATATATGGTTACATTCTTTCTGCTTTCACAGAGTCAACAATATAGTGGATTTCTAATCGGGATGATGATCATGACGATAGGAGAAATTCTCATTTTTCCTCTCGTACCTGCGATAGCAGACCATCTTGCCCCGGATAATCGAAAAGGTATATACCAAGGGATTGTGAATGGGGCGGCTAATGTAGGGAGAACGATTGGGCCGTTGTTTGGTGGACTATTGCTAGATTCCTATCTTCCTAGTGTCTTACTTTATTCATGTGTAGGAGTCGGTGGATGTGCATTGATATGTTTTATCACATATCAAAGGCTTCAATATACAAAAGGTAATATCGAGCTAGTGAAAGTCAGTAAATGATTAAAGGAGGAAACAAACATGTTAGCTGAAGTGGAAAAAGTGTTAGACGTTTTTAAACAACAGGACATTAACCGCGTATATTTTGTAGCATGTGGAGGGTCGTCCTCTCTCATGTATACGAGTAAATATGTACTAGATAGGGAAAGTAAAACAATCGATTCTGATCTGTACAGTTCCAACGAGTTTGTTCATAGGAATCCTCAAAAACTTGATGAGAAATCATTAGTTATCTTATGTTCACATTTCGGGAAGACACCAGAAACCGTTGAGGCAGCTCGCTTTGCACGTGAAAAAGGTGCATTAACCGTTTCGTTAACATTTGACGCTGAGTCTCCCCTTGCTGAAGTGTCCGAACATATTATTGTGTACAAAGAGGGAAAGGAAACAAGTTATGTAGATGAAGCTCCTGCGATCATGCTTGAACTTGTTTTTGGCTTATTGTTAGTAAAGGAAGGAAACAAAAAGTTTACGGATGTTGTTAGTTCTTTTGAAAATCTACGTTCTATTTTAGAGAGTGAGAAAGTTAACTACCAAGAAAAGGCTAAAGGATTTGCGGAACGCTATAAGGATGCAAAAATCATTTACACGATGGGTAGTGGTGCTAACTATGGAGTTGCCTATTGGTTCGCAATATGTATCTTAATGGAAATGCAGTGGATTCATTCTCATGCTATCCATGCTGGAGAGTATTTCCATGGACCGTTTGAAATCTTGGATAAGGATGTACCTATCATCCAGCTAGTTGGGTTAGACGAAACCAGACCTTTAGAGGAGCGTTCCTTAGAATTCTCAAAAAGATACGGTGACAATGTGATTGTCTTAGATGCAAAACAATTTGATTTAACTCAAATCCCTGACGGAGTAAAGGGCTATATTGCTCCCCTCGTACTGCAATCTGTGTTACGTATGTATGCGGATGAACTTGCTGAGGCAAGAAATCATCCCTTATCAACTAGACGATATATGTGGAAGGTACCTTATTAAAAGTTAAATAGATTAAATGATTCTTTTTGGTTCTCACTAGGTTCCAACTAGTCAAACCGACTGAAAATACTTGAGACATTTTTTATTTTGGCTGTTTTCGCAAACTTTGTTGCTTCTGTATTGACAGTTACGTTTTCAGAAGGGTGATTGGAGCGCATGGACGAGGCTCCTGCGGGAAAGACATAGGAACGTCTACTAATTACCGCCACGTCCTGTGGCGAACGTAGACGTCAGCACTTCCTGTGCAAGTAAGGTGAGACCCCGTAGGAGCGCGGCTCACGAAGGAGGCTCAAAGACAGCCCGTGGAAAGCGAGTGTAAGGAGCGGAAATCACCCATCTATGTAATAGCGCCATATTGAATAAAGCAAATAGCAACAATCTTTTAGAAAAGAGCCATTATTTAAAAAGGGAACTAGTACTTTTTGTATGGCAATCCTAGGAGAGGCCTTATTATAAAAATTGGAGGTAATAGTATGTTGAAATTTGATGCAGATTCATTTTTACAAGCAGTTGGAAAGGAAGCTCTTTCAAAGAGGGAAGAGATTGAAAATATCGTTGATTCTATATCTCAGAAGGGGTATAAAAACATCTTTCTGATTGGATCTGGTGGAACGATTGCGATGATGTATCCGTACGAATATATCTTTACATCCACATCTACAATTGAGGTTCATGCTGAGATTGCTGCAGAATTACTTGTAATGAACAATCGCCATTTAACGAAGGATTCAGTTTGTATTTTTGCATCTGTTACGGGTACTACGAAGGAAACGGTAGCTGCAGCAGAATTTTGTAAGGAAAAAGGTGCAACAACAATAGGATTAGTTGCTATTCCTGATACACCGTTAGCAAAAGCTGTTGATCACTGTATCTCTACAGGGAAAGAGAAGCATTCTTTTGATACATTCTTTATTCATTTACATTTGCTCACATTCCGTTTTATTCATAATCATAACGAGTTTCCACATTACGACAAATTTGCAAATGAGTTAGCATCATTACCAGAAGGAATGGTGCAGGCAATGGAAGAGTTTGATTCAAGAGCTGAACAATTTGCAATTAAGCATAAGGATACAGACTATCATATGTTAGTTGGAGCAGGGAATCTATGGGGGAACACATACTCCTATGCGATGTGTATTTTGGAGGAAATGCAATGGATAAAATCTAAATCCATCCATGCCGCAGAGTTTTTCCATGGAACACTTGAGCTAGTTGAGGAAGATACAAGTGTCATTATTTTCAAGGGAGAAGATGAAACCCGGCCATTAGCAGAAAGAGTAGAACGATTTGCCAATAAGATAACAAAAGAGCTTTTTATCCTAGATACAAAGGATTACAAGCTATCTGGCATTAGTGAAGAATTTAGAAAACATGTAGCTATTAATGTGAACTGGGCATTGACTTCAAGAATAAGTGTCTATTTAGAGCGTGAGAGAAATCATTCGTTAGATATTAGAAGATACTACCGAAAAATGGATTACTAAGGAGGAATTGGATGTTTAATTTCGATGTAGAAAGATTCCTAAGAATCCAGAACGGAGCATTGGCCCTAAAAAGTGATTTTGATGAGGCTATCGATTCCATTTTTGAAAAGGGAATTGAAAATGTCTTTTTTGTCGGAACAGGTGGAGCCACGATTCTAATGTTTGCTGCACAATATATTGTAAAGAATAACTCCAGCATGCCAGTATACACTGAAATTTCTTCAGAATTGATTTTGATGGATCATAAGCATTTGGGTGAGAAGTCGTTAGTCATACTTCCGTCTTTGTCAGGTACGACTAAAGAAACGGTAGAAGCGGCGCAGTTTTGTAAAGAAAAAGGGGCAACAACCATTAGTTTAGTCGGGCATACGAACACGCCACTCGCAAATATCACAGATTATACATTTGTGAATTTTGCGGCAGACGATACGTCATGTGAATCCTTCTATATCCAATCTTATTTATTAGTATTTCGTTTAATGTATATACGAGGTGAGATGCCTAATTATCACCAAGTTGTTGAGGAAATGAAATGCTTGCCAGAAGCGCTTTTAAAAGTAAAAGAAGCAACAGAAGAACGCGCTGCTGCATTTGCAAAACAACATAAAGATACAACGTATCATATTCTTTCAGGAACTGGAATTGATTGGGGGCAAACATACTATTATGGTATGTGTATTTTAGAAGAGATGCAATGGATTAAAACTCGCCCTGTTCATGCGTCTGACTTCTTCCACGGGACACTTGAGCTAGTAGAAGAAAATACGAGTATCCTATTATTAAAGGGGGAAGACAAATCAAGAGCATTAACAGAAAGAGTGGAGCGCTTTGCGAGGCACTACTCTAAAGAGGTGACTGTATTTGATACGAAAGACTATGAGCTAAAAGGTATATCAGACCATGTACGTTCTCTAGTATCACCGATTGTACTAGCAACTCTTCTTGAACGAGTTAGCTGCCATTTAGAGGAGCAAAGGAACCATCCACTCTCTACACGAAGATATTATAAAAAGGTTCCGTTTTGATAGATTTGTATTTGATAAAGGTATAACTGATAATGGGAAAAAGCTGGGGAAATCCAGCTTTTTCTTTTTTATATTCTGGGTTATTAAGCCGCTAGATCAGATAAGAGGAATCTGGGATAAGGTCTACTGTCTCTATGTCCCAGTCGCATGCCCTTTTTACTCTTTTAATCCCTATAACAATAATGTAAAGGTATTCATTTTTCTGTGAAAGGATAGTGGTTGAGATGGCTACGTACCTCTTAACAAAATTCTTTAATGTGAGAATTATAGACTCATTAAAAACAAACTTTAACGATTTTGTATTTATCTTTGCACGTACTCATCAAGAAGCAACCCAATACTTTGCCAAAATGTTTCTGCAAACACCTAAGGACTGTTACAAATATCCACTAGACTTTGAGTTTGTTAGAGGGAATGAGATTGTGACGTTTCGAGAGATGAAGAAAGAACATACGAGCTTTCCTGCTGTGGCCGGGTATTACAAGAAAATGTAATTGGGACAAGGTTCCTGTCCCCTTGTCCCACAACATTCCATGCATGATTTGTCCATTTCACGAATAGTTTTTATCAAGGTAGTAGTACATGCTAGCTTCGTGACAAGCTATGAGAGTGGGGGATTATGATGGTCGAAGCGATTCTTAAGGTGTTTGTGAGTGAGCAGCAGGCTGAAGCTGTTTTGGCAAGTCCGTTGGTGGAACTGATTTTTATGGCGCTTTTTGTAGGGTTTGTGGTAGCGATTTTTGTTCATTTTGTTTTATATAGTGGGCTACGACGAATTCGTAATTTTATTCGTGACACGAATTCATTAGATATTGACCCGATTACTCGCTTCAAGGTTGAGTTTGAACAGCGCAATCATCAAGAACAGGTGAAGGTGGAAACGTTTGTCCAAAACAAGTTCTCCGGTTGGCGGTTGTTTAGTGTACCTGTTGTGAATCTGATCAAAATGATTCAAATGACAGTTTCTATTTTTATCCTAATTGGTGTTTTGGGTACCTTTATTGGGCTCGCGATGTCACTTGGTAGCATTGATGCAACAGGGGATCAGTTGGTAGAGAATGTTGCATTGATCCTTGCTGGTATTGATGTTGCCTTTTATACAAGTATTGCCGGTATGGGATTATCGTTAATTATGACAGTTGTTACCCGGGTTGCTAATACCGAGTACATGCTGACAGATATTATGTTGAAAACTGAGTCCTTGTTAGAGGGACATGAAGAGAACGGAATGGCTCGACTCATTACAGTATCAGAAACGATTAACACTTCCATTTTACAGCTGCGGGAGACGAATCAAGAATCGTTGCAGAGCATTGTCAATTCGTTTAAAGGATTTCAAGAGTATACGGTTGGGTTGAAGCAGTCTGCCAAGGATTTGGCAAAGTTTAATGAGGGGCTTTCACAGAATCTAAAGGAATTCGCGGTTATTTTTCATGGTGTACAGGAATTAACCGATGGCTTTAATCATGGGGTTCAGAATCTGAATAAGAATTTTGACCACTTGTTTTCTTATTTTGAAAAAATGGATCAGCGGAATGAAAGAATGGCAGGTGCATTTACGGAAACATATAAAAAAATCGCAGAACTAACTGGCTCACAGTTGGAAACGATGAATCACTTTCAGCAATCGATTGGTGAGCTAAAAGATTACTTCTCGTCTGTAGCAGCGAGACAGGAGGCAATTTACGGAGTATTTGAGAAACTAAATGCACAGAGTGAGCATTTCACCAACATCATAAAGGAAAATAATCAAAAATTTGAGCGTATTTTTGGAAATGATATGAGCTCGAAGGTTTCGGATATGATTACATCGTTACGTGAAGTACGAAATGATTGTAAGACTCTAGGAAACTCAATTGGCCGTCTTCCTCAGGCTTTAGACACAATCAACAAGGCACAGGCTGAGTATAAAAATCTTTTATCCTACCGCTTTGATGAGCTAACACAGTTTACTCATGAATTTAACTCGCATTTACAGGTGCACTTAGCTAATTCTCAGGGGATTGAAAACTATCTAAATGAAGCCGCCCGTACCAATGAACAAAGTAGTATGAAGCATACGAAGTTACTTCAGGACATCAATCGTACAATTACACAAATGTCGGATTCATTCAATTACAAAGAAAATCAAATTGAGACAAGTGTCAATGCACTAAAGGACACGCTATCGAAATATGTAATGAGTCTTGAAGGAACTCTTGGTGATAGGCTCGAGAAAGTAAGCAGAAACATGGGTGAATACGTCCTAGAGATGAATGAGACCGTGAAAAAGGAATTTAAGCAAATGGGAGAACTGTCGGCTGATAATCAGCAACGAAGTGCAAGACAATTGCAGCAAACGCTTGGTGAAATGAGACAAGAGTTTCAACAGCTCAATCGTCAGCTTCAGTCTATCGCTCAAGCCGCAGTTGATCAAAACAACCGTGTAAGGGTTGGAACCCATGATTAATAAATACCAGAAGCTATTTCAACGCGAGCAAGAGGAAAGTCACTTTTGGCCAACTTTTACTGATTTGTTAACATCCCTCTTACTTTGTTTTATTTTGATTTTTATCATCATGATGGTGATTAAATCATATCAAATTAAGGAAATGACAGAGACCATTGATCAAATTATGGGGGTACGTGTAGATTTAATCAAAGATTTAAATGAAGAATTCAGTGATTCTAGTATTGAGATAGATGAAAAAACAGGTGCGTTGATTTTTAATACCGATATTTTGTTTGAGTATGACTCAGCTGTATTAAAGCCTGAGGCATTTGAGTTTTTAAATGAATTTGTACCGGCTTATCTTGATGTGTTATTAGGAAATGGTTATGAAGAGTATATTTCAGAAATTATTATTGAAGGGCATGCCGATAAGGACGGGACATATCTGTACAATTTAGAGCTTTCCCAGCAAAGGGCGTTTCGTGTAGCGGAGTATATTTTAAGTGAAGACTTTCCATATAAAAATATTCAACAGCATCTGCAAGCAAAATTAACAGTGAACGGAAAATCTTTTACAGACGGGCGCACAGACGAACAAGGAAACTACAACAACCAAGCCTCCCGCCGAGTCGAATTCAAATTTCGCTTGAAAGACCAAGAAATTCTTGAAAAAACCAGGGAGTTGCTGGGGAAATAAGTGGGACGCGGGGACAGGTACCGTGTCCCAGCTTTTTTATGTCAGGAAGTGGGACAACAGGGACAGGAAAGGTGTCCCAAACTTTTTTCTTCCGGATTACTCCTACAGTAATATTAGTAATTGAAATATTATTTCATTTATGTAAAATAGTTTTAAATAGATTCAGAATTATTTTTATAGTTAGGAGCTTCTACATGGTAAACCTACTTATAGACAACAAGAAAGCAATTCTAGATGCATTTTACCATTTGCATGAAAATCCAGAGATAAGCTGGGAAGAAGTAAATACTACCGCTTATGTAAAGGAACTATTAGAAAGGCAAGGCTGTCGTGTAAGAACGTTTTCGGATTCAACTGGTGTGATTGGAGAGATTGGGGAAGGGAAGCCAGTCGTTGCTGTTCGAGCGGATATCGATGCATTATGGCAGGAGGTAGATGGTGAGTTTCGAGCAAATCATTCCTGTGGACATGATGCACATATGGCGATGGTATTGGGTGCAGTGTACTCCCTTACTTCATTTGAGAATCGTCCGAAAGGTACTATCCGATTTATTTTCCAGCCTGCTGAAGAAAAGGGAAATGGAGCCCTTCATCTTGTCGATAAGGGGGTCGTGGATGACGTTGACTATTTATTTGGAGTACACCTACGTCCAATCCAAGAAATGAGTATTGGTAAGGCATCTCCAGTGATTGTTCACGGGGCGGCAAGGACGCTAGTAGGGAAAATTATTGGTGAAGACCTACATGGTGCACGTCCGCATTTAGGTGCAAATGCCATTGAAGTTGGGGCTTCATTAGTCAATATGATACAGTCCATTCACTTGGATTCCATGACACCGTATACAGCTAAAATGACGTCATTTCATGCAGGTGGAAGCAGCCATAACATAATCCCGGGTAATGCTACCTTTAGCATTGATATGCGGGCTCAAGCAAATGAAACAATGGAGTTGCTAGTTGATAAAATTCAAAAACAAATTCAACTCCTTCAAGAATTATATCAGGTCAAAATAGAAGTGGAAGAAACTGCTAACGTTGCAGCAGCTGTAGTGAACGAAGAAGCAACGGAGATTATGAGGCATGCTATTCAAGCTATTTTAGGACCCGATAATGTTGAAAGACCACTTGTAACAACCGGTGGAGATGATTTTCATTTTTTCACAATAAAACGACCACATTTAAAAGCAACGATGCTTGGTCTTGGTTGCAATCTTGCTCCTGGGTTACATCATCCTAAAATGGAGTTTGATCATAATGCCCTTTTTGATGGAACAGAGATATTAGTCAAGGCGGTATTGTTGGCGTTGGAGAAATAGAATAAATAGGTGCCAGGTTTGTGAAAGGCATCGTTTTTGGTAAAGCTACTCAAATGTTTGAGTAGCTTTATTTTTTCGAGTTAACAAAGGAATGCCAGTTTGCGTGGGTAAGATACTTTTCATGCGATTCAGGCTTATGAAGATAATAGTTACGAATTGGGACATAAATAATACTCAATGCAAATGAAACTCTACTCCTCAATATCCTCTGGTCTAATCTCGGTATCAATACTAATTTCATTCATATTGTCTAATACACGCCTTGCAATCTGTTTATAGCCAACGGTGTTAGGGTGAAAATAATCATTAGCTAATAAGTTCGTATCTGAATCAGAGAATAGGTCGGCAACAGGAATAAAATGAACATTCTCAAATTCTTCCGTAACTGTTTGTCCTGTATGATTCCAGTTATTTATGATGATTCCAAATTCCTCAATATCAGCTAAATATTGTTCAAATGGATTATAGAATCCGATCAAATAGATTTGAGCCTCAGGGTTCAGTTCACTTATTCTCGTAAAAATGGCTGTTAATCTCTCTTTATAGTTATGGTTTTCTTGTTGGAACGGATCCATGTTCAGGTTCGTGAAATTGTTTTTAACAACCTGCATAATGTCGTTGGCACCAATGGTAACTAGGATAATATCGGCACTTTTTAGTGATGAAGAAATTTCTTTGTTTTCCAGTCGTTTTAGTAACTGGTCTGTACGGTTTCCTCTTTTACCATAGTTTTCTATCTTAATATTGACATTATTGTCTTCAAATGTGTGATTAAGGATTCCCACATAACCGCCTTTTTCTGACTCATCTCCAACACCTTGTGTGAGTGAATCACCGATTGCGACAATCTTAAGATCTTTTTTAAATAGATTTATGGTACCTTCGATTACTTCCCGGACCTTTTCTTTAATTTCTTCAGTAATGGTTGTTGATTGTACTTCAGTTGACTCGTCTATGCTTTGTTCAGTTTCTTCCTTTTGGGCAGAATCATCCGCTACATATTCTTCAACAATGGGAGGTTGAGTTTCCACACTTACTTGCGTATTTTGGTTAAAAATTATAGTAAACATATAGAGAAGAAAGCACGGTACTAGGAGAATTGCAATTACGAATATTGCTTTCAGTCTATTCATGTTGACACCACACCACCATATTCCAGTAAACTTATATTCTATTTTCCCAACTTACAATGAGCCGAAACATTCTTATTAGAATTAGTGTATTCATTTTCATTAGTTCAGACAACAGATTATGTAACGGATAATGGAAACCGGATTGTAAAAGTGGATGGAGGGGTCACAAACCTAAAATCAAAAAAGCATGTGTTTACTATTCAAACACATGCTCTCTTAAACTAAAAATCTACATAAATATGAACCAAGAGAACCGTCCCTCTGGTTCTCTGGTTCTGCTATCATGGACCAAAAGAACCGTCCCCATGGTTCCTCCCATGGTTCCCCCTAGTTCATGAAATGGGACAATGAACCTGTCCCCTTGTCCCGTTACGTCCACCACAAGTTGCCGACGGATTCTTTTAGGAGGATAGGGAGGAGGTTGTTTACGGCTTTGGTGAAGCCTTCGTCGATGGACATTAGTCCGTCTTCGTGTTCGATGCTGACTACGTAATCGTATCCGTATAGTCGGAGTGTGCTTATGATATCAGCCCACACTTTGGTGTCATGTCCGAAGCCGACCGTACGGAAATACCAAGCACGGTTTCTCATATCCGAGTAGGATGTCATATCGGTAAGACCATTTCGATTCATATTTGGTTGATCAATGATTGTATCTTTCGCATGGAAATGGTGAATGGCGTTTTCTCTACCTAAGATTTTAATGGCCTCAACCGGATCAATACCTTGCCACCACATATGACTTGGATCGAGGTTTGCGCCAATTGCAGGACCACAAGCTTCTCGTAAGCGTAGTAATGTAGCAGGGGTATGTACTGAGAATCCACCATGTAGTTCGAGTCCGAGTTTTACATGATGTTCTTCGGCAAACCTTGCTTTTTCAGACCAGTATGGAATGATTTTTTCCTCCCACTGCCATTTTAATATTTCTTGGAATTCATTTGGCCATGGAGCGACTGGCCAGTTTGGAAATTTTGCATCTTCGTGGTCACCAGGACATCCAGAGAATGTATTTACGACTGGAATTCCTAGTTTACTAGCAAGTTGAACTGTTTTTACAAAAATAGCATCTGCTTCTTCTGCGATCTGCTTCTGAGGATGTAAAGGATTTGCGTGGCAGCTTAAAGCACTTATCATAAGTCCTCTGCTGGAAAACTTTTCGAGAAATTCTTTCTGTTTGGTTTCATCATCTAATAGCTCACCAATCTTACAATGGGCATCTCCCGGATACCCTCCTGTGCCGAGTTCAACGGCTTCAATTCCTTTTGAGGCAACATGATCTAACATCTCATCGAGTGTTTTATCCGAAAATAAAACAGTAAAAACTCCTAATTTCATAGAAATACCTCCCCTAAATGCAATATTTGTAATCCATTACATTGGATTATAACAAATATATCCAGTTAAATTAAGTGGAAAATAGGACAATGGCGATAAAAATTTTTATGTTGACAGAAAATTTAAATAAACATAAAATAATATTTGTAATCGATTTCAACATTTACCTGAAAGTGGGAAGCATCATGGCCAATATTCAAGAGGTAGCTCAAAAAGCGGGTGTTTCCGTTGCAACGGTTTCAAGAGTACTAAATAAGCCTTCGTCTGTAACTCCTAAAACTAGGCTTAAGGTTGAAAATGCAATTAAAGATTTAAATTATGAACCAAGCATGTTAGGGCGAAATCTAAGAAACTCTGAGAGTCGACTTCTGCTTGTGTTAATCCCTAGCATTTCAAACCCTTTTTACACAGAAATTATTAATGGGATTGAACATACTGCAATCGCACACAATTACAACATTCTTCTATGTCAGACCGACTCGAATCCTCAACGAGAAAACATCTATTTCAACATGATAAAAAATAGATTAGCTGATGGGCTCATTTCTATGGACCCAACCATCAATATGCAAAAACTTAGCGAATTAGCTGAAACACATCCAACAATCCTTTGCAGTGAATATGAAGAGGGAGGTAGTATTCCTTACGTCACGATTGATAGTGAGTTAGCTGCATATCATGCAGTGAAGCATCTGATTAAATTAGGCAATAAAAAAGTCGCGCTTATTAATTCAGATGAAAAGTTCTTATATGCTCGCCAACGTAGAATCGGGTATGAAAAAGCAATGAAGGAGTTTGGTCTACCTATACGTGAAGAATGGATATACAACACAAAAGAGCTTGATTTTCAGCATGGTGTTCAAGCGATGAGACTATTGCTTCAACAAAAAGATCGACCTTCAGCTGTTTTTGCTGTATCCGATACATTAGCAATTGGTGCATTAAAAGAAATTAACGCAAGTGGTTTACGTGTCCCCGATGATATTGCAGTAGTAGGGTTTGATAAAATCAGCTTTTCAAATATGACAAATCCTACTTTAACAACTATTGCTCAGCCCATGTATCAAATGGGGGTGACAGCTGCAGATATGCTCATAAATCGTATTAAAGGGAATAAGGTTGAAAGCATTGTCTTGGATCATGAACTAGTTATTCGTGAGTCAACGATGGGGTAGTCCTATTAGATTGGGAGAATATTTTTTAAAATGCGACTTAGCGTATTAGCCCGGTTTTTTTCGAGCTTGCTCGATAAAGTGATGGGGCATTATTCCACTGATTAATAGTTGACCCAATCGGGCTTTTACTGACAGTTGCCACAAGGGCTTAGTACCAGTTATTGCGGGAGGAACTTCCTCTACAAAATTGTAAGGGACGCCGAAGGCTTTATTCAGTAGGAATTGGAACCCGACTGAAACGTATGCTTTTATTGCATTCATCCCACCACATATACGAGTGGGAGACTTCTGCTCAATAAAGTTATAAAGGAGGTTGTGCCTATGGGGATAAAGGTAGGAATCATTGGTTGTGGTTCAATTGCCAGACTTCGCCATGCTCCGGAGTATAAAGATAATCGACATGTGGAAGAGATTGTTTTCTTTGACCGTAATTTCGAAAGGGCAAAGGAGTTGTCGAAGCAATTTGGTGGTCGGGCAGTAGAAAAGGTGGAAGATCTCTATAATGATCCATCTATAGTAGCAATTAGTGATTGTTCTTCGAATGATGCCCATCACATTTATTCTACGAATGCACTATTGCATGGGAAGCACGTTCTCTGCGAAAAACCATTGGCAATAAGTGTTGAATATGCAGAGAAAATTCTAGATGCTCAACGTATATCAGGGAAAAAATTAATGGTTGATCACAATCAACGATTTACAAGGGCACACCAAAAAGCAAAGGAACTGATTGACAAGAAAGAACTAGGTGAGGTACTAACCTTCAGAACTACTTTTGGTCACAGAGGTCCTGAGACATGGGGGGTAGACAAAACCAATGGGACTTGGTTTTTTAGAAAGGACCGTTCCTTCACTGGTGTAGCAGGCGATCTGGGAATTCACAAAATCGATTTGATCCATTATCTATTAGACGATGAAGTTGAAGATGTGCATGCTTTCCATGGAGCACTTGATAAGGTTAATGAACTTGGAAAACCGATTGAGGTTTGTGACAATGTTGTTTGTGCATTGAAAACGAAGAAAGGCCGAATTGGAACAGCTTCTTTTTCTTGGACTTATTATGGTTCTGAAGATAATTCAACTACAATTTATTGTCAAAACGGAATCATGAAAATCTATCAAGATCCCAATGCACAATTACGTATCGAAATGAAGGATGGAACTGTAATTAAGTATGAACTAGAGCCCATCCAAACGAATGAAAATCAAACAAAATCTGGTGTGATTGACTCTTTTGTTGATGCAATTATCCATGACAAAGAACCAACGGTGACGGGTGAGCAAGCACTTGCAACCCTGAGGGTAATTGAAAAAATACTACTTTCCTGAGTAAAGTTGCACATGTTAGCTTTGATAATAATTATCCAGAGAAAGTCATATATATCTGTACGACTTATTTCCTACAACCCGTGGCGTCAGCAATTTAATGATTTGTCAATAATCGTCATTCAAAATAAATTGACGGAATATTGAATATCTTATAGTATAGATGTAACGGATTACATTCTAATATCACCATGAATCTTCTTGATATATAAATGTCTGTTCATATACGTACTACACATGATGTAATCAATTACATATTAAAAATAACAACACTTGAAGTAGAATAGACAATTCAATGAACCACATATCATTATTCACACCAATATGAAAGCGCTTATATTCGTTAACATATTTATACGACCACCTAGATCAGATATAAGCTCAGTACTGTAACACGTAAGAGATGTTTGTCTGAAGGGTTTTATTAGGTTTCAATCTATAGTTCTATAGATTACACAATTTTAAAGGGGGTCATTTTTAATGAAAAAAGCTTTCCATTTATTTTTGTTACTCGTATTGATTATGGTACCACTTCTTAGTGCATGTAGCTCTGAAAAAACAGGGGATGATACTGATAATGAACCAGGAACTAATTCAGATGGTGATAAGTACAAGATTGGGATCCTTGCGCCCGCTGTTACACACGGCTGGGTAGCTGCGGTAGCCTACCATGCAGAGGCTCGTGCGAAAGAACTTACCGATGAAATTGAGTATCGAATTCAAACAAGTAGTAATGCAGAAGAAATGACGTCACAATTAGATGATTTAATGACATGGGGAGCCGAAGCAATTGTAGCATTCCCGCAATGGGAAGGTATGGAAGTACCTATCCAACGTGCATTGGATGCAGGAATTGAGGTAGTGAACTTTGATATCGTCATCGACGCGGAAGGAGTATACCGAGTTGCGGGTGATAACGAGGATATGGGTGTTCAGGGTGCAAATTATATTGTAGAAAAGATTGGAACCGAAGGTAATGTAGTAATTCTAGAAGTTCCGTCAGCTGGTTCTGTATCAGAACTCAGAAAGAAAGGCTTTGTTGAAACGATTGAAAAAATTGCACCTGATATGAATCTACTTACGTATGCGACACAGTTTACACGTGAAGATGGGCTAAAGGATTTTGCTGACATCTTAACATCAAACGAAAAGATTGATGCAGTCTACTCTATGGACGATGAAACTTCGATTGGGGTTCTACAAGCAATTCAAGAAGCTGGCAGAACAGACATTAAAGTCGTTACTGGCGGTGGCGGTATGCAGGAGTACTTCAAAATGATGCCTGAGAATGAGGATATTTGGATTCAGTCCGCTCTTTATAGCCCAGCAATGGTTAAGGATGCTGTAGATATAGCACTTAAGGTGTTAAAGGGTGAAGAGGTTGAATTGGAAACGATTATCCCGACAACAATTGTTGACAGAGAGAATTATGAGGAATTCCTTGATGAAGGTTCACCTTATTAAGTCTTAGATGAAGTCTATAGGAAAAAGAAATAAAGAGGGGTTATGGCACAGCTATAGCTCCTCTTTTCATAAAAGGTATGGAGGTGATTACATGATAATTGAAATGAAAAATATTGTGAAATCCTTCGGAAGCAACGATGTTCTTAAGAATGTATCAATCAAACTTAAGGGTGGTGACGTTTGCGCTCTCCTTGGTGAAAATGGGGCAGGGAAATCCACACTTATGAACATTTTAGGTGGCGTCCTCAACATGGATTCGGGTTCAATAGCAGTTGATGGGAAGGAAGTAGAATTCAATACGCCAGCACAATCACAGGCTGCGGGGATTGCCTTTATCCATCAAGAGCTCAATTTGATTAATGATTTACCAATCTATGAAAATATGTTTCTAGGTAGAGAACTGAAAACGAAAAGAGGAAGTCTTGATCTTGACAAAATGATTCAGGAAACCGAAAAGATGTTTCAGAATATGAATGTAGACCTTGATCCACGGACAATGGTTGGAGACCTAGATGCTTCCTACAAACAGATTGTTGAAATTTGCAGAGCTATGATGACGAATGCCTCCATCATTATTATGGATGAGCCGACCACATCGTTAACTGAGCAGGAAATTAATCGGGTATTCAACATGATGAAAACCCTACAGGAGCATAATGTTGGTATTATTTTTATCTCCCATAAATTAAATGAAGTGATGCAAATTTGTAATCGGTACCTCGTGCTTCGGGATGGCAACCTTGTTGCAGAGGGAAATGTTAGTGAAGTGACCACGAATGATCTAGCACGTTTTATGGTGGGCTATGATGTAAGAACTGAACCGTTACTTCGCGAAAAAAAGCCAGGAACCGAAACGTTGCGTGTAGAAAATCTTACATATAATCATTCCTTTCGAGATATTTCCTTCTCTATCCATTCAGGTGAAATTGTAGGATTTACAGGCCTACTTGGAGATGGACGAAGTGAGCTTTTTCAAGCTATCTTCGGGGCGGAAAAGATTTCATCTGGAAAAATCTTTCTGAATGGAAAAGAAGTGAACATAACGAGTACAACCAAAGCTATACATGAAGGAATTGCCTATTTACCGCGGAATCGAAAAGAAAATGCCATTATTAAGGATATGGATATTATTGAGAATGCGTCCATTGTTACGTGGCCTCGGTTTTCTAAGCGTGGCATTATCAACACAAAAAAACATAAAGAAACGTTTGAAGAACAGCGAACTGCGCTGCGTTTGAAGATGGGAGAGCTTACGGATAGCATAACAAGTCTTTCAGGCGGAAATCAGCAGAAGGTTGTCCTAGCGAAATGGCTAGCAGCGAAACCGAAACTACTTATTTTAGACAATCCTACCCAGGGTGTGGATGTAGGTGCGAAGGAGGATATATACGATATCATTCTGAAGCTAGCTGAAGAAGATATTGCGGTTGTTGTGCTCTCAAGTGAGGCGAATGAAATTATCCGTGTCTGTGACCGGGCACTTGTAATGTACCATGGAGTGATCCAGGGAGAAGTATCTGGAAACCAAATGAATGAACATACGATCATGAGTCTAGCAACAGGCGGGAAATTAGCATAAAGAAGGGAGAGAGAAGCGAATTATGAAGCCAGCTATGGATAATGCCACAGTAAAAAATAAAAAAAGTTTTTTTGAATGGTTCAAGTATAAATGGACAAACGAACCTCTTTTTAGCACAGCTATTGCACTGATTATTATGGTTATCCTACAGACATTGGTGTTGGGGTTTGATTATGGCTCATTTGGTGAATGGTTACAAGCCTGGACGAATAACTGGATAAACATCCTCAGGAATAATGCCGGAATCGGGATTATTGCTCTAGGTATGACCTTTGTTATTATGACGGGTGGGATTGATTTAGCAGTCGGTTCTACATTGGTAATTACAGGTGCTTTTTCAATGATGCTTTTAGACACGGGAACCAAAGGGATCTTAGGGCTAATGGGCATCACAGGAGTACCAGCAATTATCCTTACGATTGTATTAGTGCTTGCTTTTGGATATGTATTAGGGTCACTAATTGGGGTAACGATTACAAAAGGAAAAGTACCACCTTTTATTGCGACTTTGGGAGCAATGATGATTTTTCGAAGTGTAACTCAGCACTTCACCCAAGATTATAATACAAAGGTTCCTATGGAATTTTTACAGATTGCGAGTTTTAAAATTGGAAATCTTATGATCATGCCCATTATTTATTGGGCGATCATTGCCTATGTCCTTTACTATGTGTCCAAGCGTACAACCTTTGGAAGACAGATTATTGCTGTGGGGTCGAATGAACGAGCTGCAAGACTATCTGGTGTCAACGTAGAAAAAGTAAAGCTCCGAGTATACGCTTTGATGGGACTTCTTGTTTCAATTGCAGCGATTTTACAAGTTTCTCGGATTGGTTCGATGGACTATTCAAATGCAGGTAGAGGAATTGAAATGGATGCTATTGCTGCAGCGGTAGTTGGGGGAACGAGTATGATGGGTGGCAGAGGGTTCATTTTAGGTACAGTATATGGGATGTTAATTATAGCTGTTATGAACAATCTCTTAAACTTATTCGGGGTACCGCCTTTCCTGAGAGAAGCATTTAAAGGAATTATTGTAATTGGAGCGGTACTTTTGCAGAAAAAGGAAAAAACATCGTAAGGCCTAGAAAAAGGTAATGAATGGAAACGGATAGCGGTGGAACCAAGCCTTGGTTTCACTGCTTTTTTCTGTTTATGAACGAAGGAAAGACTAGGTAAAAAATACTCTTTTTTATTGGCGAAAAGTAACAACTAATTTCACAGTGTCGATTTTTGTTATTTATTGTAGAATGATAGATAGAGTAGTAGAGTTACATCGTGAGAGAAGAGGACATAAAGTAAAATGAAAAAAGTATTAGGACTTCTACTGATAGTTGCATTCATATTTTCGATAGGGCTTAGCTTTTCCGATAAAATCATAGCTGTTATAAAGGACCAAGGTGATGTTCAATCTGCCGAGGCTACTAATAGAGAGATTTCTAGTGATAAGGTCACGAAAGAAATGAATGAGTCTTCAGAGTTAAAAGAAGATAGACCAGTTATAGATCCTCAAAATGAGTTTCTTATACTGGTTAGTAAGGAAGTAGGACAATTAGCGCCAAATTATATTCCTGACAATATGGTTGTTCCTAATGTGTCGTTTTCAACTGGAAATCCTGAGCGAAAATTCATGGTGAAGGAAGCTGCAATGGCATTAGAAAAAATGTTTGCAGAGGCGTATGGCTCAGGCATTATCTTACATGCTCAGTCAGGCTATCGATCCTATAAAACGCAGCAAGGAATCTATCAATCTTATGTAAATGAATATGGAGTTGAAGAGGCAGATACTTTTAGCGCCAAGGCTGGACAAAGTGAACATCAAACTGGACTTGCAATGGATGTTACAAGTGAAAGTGTAAATCTTCAGCTCGTTCAGGAATTTGGAGAAACAACAGAGGGAAAATGGCTTGTTCAAAATGCTTCGAGGTTTGGATTTATCGTTCGTTACCCCAAAGGTAAAGAATCAATCACTGGCTATATGTATGAACCCTGGCATTTACGATATGTAGGTGTGGAACATGCAGAATATATGACAGAACATGACCTAACACTAGAGGAATATTTGGGAATGGAAGAGAAATAAGATATATTATTAAGAGAGCCTTTTTGGCTCTTTTTTTTACATTTTCTTACTGACTCGCTGCCTTACATATCATATTTTGTCTTTAAGAGTAAAAATGGTGAAGTTGTAAAACTAAATGAATATGTGGGTGAATTACTATTTGTATTAAGGAGCAATGTTAAATTATTTTGAGCGGTTTTTGTAAGAGTGATTTTATTGAATATAATCAAACTGAGTCAAATGTTTTACGAATAAAAATAAAGCCAGTAATTATCGATCGTTATCGAATTTTACTGGCTTTAATTATTATTGTACTGAAGCTTTTTTATTTAAATTACTATTTCTATAACCATAGACAATGTAGATTATTAGCCCTAACACTAACCAAACGACAAAGCCTTTCCATGTAAATGCAGATAGCTGTAGCATTAAATACACACAGAAAATAATGGCTAATGCTGGAATGACAGGAACCCAAGGAGTTCTGAAGCCACGTTTTAAATCTGGTTGTGTTTTACGTAAAACTAATACTCCTAGTGAAACCATAGAAAATGCGAACAATGTTCCGATGTTCGTTAATTCTGCTAGTTTATTTAGAGGAATAAATCCTGCAAAAACTGCTACTAATAAACCAGTTATCCAGGTACTAGTAACTGGTACCTGAGTTTTTACATGTACCTTTGAAAGTTTTTTAGGAAGAAGTCCATCTCTACTAATGGCAAAGAATAGACGGGTTTGTCCAAACATCATTACCATTAGAACAGTTGTAATACCTGTGATGGCACCTAAAGACATAAATCCTGCTGCCCAATCTTGGTGAATAAAGTCTAATGCAAATGCTACCGGATCTTTTACATTTAATTGCTCATATGGAACGATACCTGTCAAAATCAATGAAACAACAATATATAAAATAGTACAAATAGCTAATGCTGAAATGATTCCGATTGGTAAATTTCTCTGAGGGTTTTTAACCTCTTCAGCGGCTGTAGATACCGCATCAAAACCAAAATATGCGAATACGACGACCGCCGCACCTGATACCACACCTTGATAGCCAAATGGCATAAATGGTGACCAGTTTGCTGGCTCTACGTACCATACTCCAACTGCAATAAATAGTAAAACTACACCAACCTTAATGAAAACCATTACTTTATTAAACTTTGCAGATTCTTTTACTCCTCTTGTTAAGAGCAAGGTAATTAAAAGTACAACAATTACCGCTGGTAAATCAATAATTGTTCCTTTTGTAGGATCAAACGCACTTGTTAATGCCGTTGGCAATTCTATACCAAATCCAGCTAATAAGCCTTGGAAGTATCCAGACCAACCACTTGCAACAGCAGATGAGGCCAACCCATACTCAAGGACCATATCCCACCCTAACAACCATGCTACTAGCTCACCAAATGCAACGTAGCTATACGTATAAGCGCTTCCCGATTGAGGGATCATAGACGCAAATTCTGAATAACATAATGCTGCAAATGCACATGCCAAACCTGCTATGATAAATGAAAATATAAGTGCTGGGCCTGCGTATTCAGCAGCAGCTACACCTGTTAATACGAATATCCCTGTACCAACAATAGCTCCTATACCTAATAATATTAAGTCAAATGCTCCTAAAACCTTTTTAAGTGAAGTATTTGATTCCCCACTTACTATGACTTTCTTTCGAAATAAATCCATAAAATCCTCCTGAAGTTTGTCGAATCTTGTAGTATTATTTTTGTACTCTTCTCATTGTAATGATTTTTTTGAATGTGTAAACAGTGAAATTTCAGAAGGGTTTTTCCACTTTCAAAATTTTCACGTTATTTCTATATATTCCCTAAATTTTATCTAAACCACACAAATTCACCGTTACATCTGTAATATGTTCAACATGATGTAATCCAAGAACCATCATTTCCGATAACGTATCCATCCACGTCTTTTTTCCATATGCATACATTTATATAGTTCCTTAAAAGTAACCTTTCTATTATATAGGGGGCTACTACAGTGACTTTTATACCTTAATCAATAATTGATTCATCTAGTACGTTCAATAAAACAAGGAAGGTTATGTATTTTTTTATAAGGCTGTTTTCGTAGAGATTGTTGTTTTTACGAACGTGTTTACTATTTAGCTTTTAAAGATGGATATATTATTCAGAAACGATTACTCTTGAATTCATTAAAGATATCAGAATAGTTCCTTAATTCTGACATGGTTACTCTTACTTTCATCAAAGCTGTCAGAATAGACCCCTGAACTAAATGAGTTACCTTGAATTCACAAAACTTTATCAGAAGTCACCACTAAACTGTTACAGAGAGCAACAAAGGTTACGAAAAGAGTCTTTTATAAAAACCATCTAGCAAAACTCCTTTAAGTAGTAACCGTAATCTACGTAAGTCAACTATTGGTTTTTATTACTACTTTATTAATAATCTAAAAATCAAGTAAAATACATACATGCTATATTTGATTTTTAAGTATATGGGTTTATTAAATTAATGAAAGAAACGATAGGTTCTTATCAACACAACAACTAGAGGAAGGTGCAACATTGACATGCTAGAATTATTAGAATCACTGGTAACACATGCAAACGACATTTTATGGTCAAAATTATTAGTTTTTGTCTTGGTTATTTTAGGGATTTATTTTACATTTAGGACAAAATTCGTTCAACTTCGATATTTAGTTGAAATGGTTAAGATTGTTTTTGAAAAATCTGAAATAGCTGAGGATGGAAAGAAGAAAATTTCATCATTTGGGGCCTTTGCAATTGGTGCTGCTACGCGAATAGGGACAGGTAACGTGGCGGGTGTTGCTATCGCTGTCGCAACAGGTGGACCTGGAGCTGTTTTCTGGATGTGGGCTATGTCGATTTTCGGAGCAGCATCTGCATTTATTGAATCAACTTTGGCACAAATATATAAAGTGAAGGATAAAGAAGGGTATAAGGGTGGTCCTGCCTATTATATGCAACAAGGGCTAAAATCAAGAGCAATGGGAATTTTATTTGCCGTTTTAATCATTGCTAGTTTTGGTCTTACTTTTACTTCTGTACAGTCAAATACAATTGCGATCTCATTTGAAGACAACTTTGGTATTAACAGAACTGTAACAGGTTTCCTTCTTGTGGCTATTACAGGGATAATCATTTTCGGTGGTGCGAGACGAATTGCACGATTTTCCGAAATTATCGTTCCGGTTCTCTCAGTATTCTATTTAGGAATTGCTGCATATATCACAATAACTCATATTGGTGAACTTCCTGAAATGTTGAAACTAATTTTTTCTAGTGCGTTTGGTTTGAATGAAGCATTCGGTGGAACATTAGGGGTTGTTATTAGTACTGGTATCAAACGAGGATTATTTGCGAATGAAGCAGGTCTTGGAAGTGCTCCAAATGCGGCTGCGACTGCAGCAACATCACACCCAGCAAAACAAGGACTAATGCAAGCATTTGGTGTTTTAACTGATACGTTGTTAATTTGTTCAGCATCTGCATTTATTGTACTATTCTCAGATGCATGGCATAGCACAGATATGACAGGTATTCAACTTGCAACAGAGGCTCTTTCGCAAAATGTTGGGAATTGGGCAGGAACATTTATGGCATTAACCATCTTCTTATTCGCATTTTCATCCATTATTGGTAATTTTTATTACGGGCAAACAAATTTAGATTTTATTAAAGAGAATAAAAATATATCGCTACTGTATAAATTAGCTGTTCTTGCAATGGTTATGATAGGTTCAATTGCTAGCCTTACCTTTGTTTGGAATCTTGCGGATCTCTTCATGGGACTCATGGCACTAACAAACCTTATTGCTATTACGTTACTGGGTAAAGTCGCATTCCGTGCTCTAAAAAATTATGACATTCAGAAAAAAGAAGGTATAGAACCATCATTTTATTCTGAAGATATCGGTGTATCCGGTACAGATGCATGGGTAAAAGGAAGTAAAGGTGAAAATGAAAAGGCGTCCTAATCGGGCGCTTTTTTCACATTTGTGAAAACTAACTGTTTTGCATCTCGATTTTGGGCATCCAAGATTCCGCCACCAAACAGTAAAGTACCTCCACTAAAAATAGTACATTTCTCTTCAACTTGACAAACTTTTGTTTATGTCTTACTTCCGGCTAGATTGTTGAATATTAGGAATACATTTGATATACATAAATGATAATATCTGTATGCTTTTCCATAAAAACTAAAGCATAAGAATGTTACCGTGAGGCTTATTCTGATGTAAGCCATACATATAGTAGGGTTTGGAGACGTTGAGTGTAAATGAGAAGTTAGTAGAATCTGTATGCTGGTCAGTTATACCGTATCATTGGCAGCAGTGCTTTGAAGAGGCTTGGAAGTCTTTTCAGGAAGGTTCGAGACCTATTGGAGCTCTCATTGTAAATACAGAGAGAGAAATTGTGAGTAGAGGCAAAAGTGCTGTTTTCAATGAGTTATCTGATACAGTAATTTCACATAATGAAATCGCTCATGCTGAGGTTAATGCACTATTAAAAATTGATAATCGAATACATAAAAAAGTAAATAACTATGTCCTATATTCAACGATGGAACCGTGTCCTTTGTGCTTTGGTGCCTTGTATATGAGTGGGCTAAAAAACTTAAAATATGCTGCTAAAGATAAATATGGCGGAAGTACGAATTTGCTAGGAACAACTCCATATTTGAGTCGAAAGCGAATTCAGATAGAGGGACCGATTCCGTACTTAGCGGACCTATCGATTCTCTTAAGTGTGTACTTCGACTTGGAGTTAGGCTATGAAAAAGGGATTGCAGTTATCGATATGATGGCTGAGGACTATCCAGAAGCAGTAGGGTTGGCTTTTAAATGGGTCGAAGAAAAGAGATTAGGAGATAAGCAGAATCTAACGATTGAAAAAGTGTTTGAAATGATGATAGAGGATTTGAAGGTACATAGTTCATTTTAGTGAAAAGAGCCCTGGTATAGGGCTCTTTTGTCTTAGTCTTCATTGATGTTCGTTATAGACGGACACTTTCTGCGTGCGGACCTCAACCAGTAGGCACACGATGTGGAGAATTTTTTATATGGTCTATTATTGTTTGGGGTTTGTAACTCTATTTCGAAAGGTTCTTCATGCTATATGATGAAGTGGCTCAATTATTTGAAAATCGGCTTAATAATTTTGAAAGTGGCTTAATTATTTGAAAATCGGCTTAATTATTAAAAAACTAGCAAAATTATTTAAAGTCTACCTCTTCAATCCTCTCAAAAACTCGTAAAGTATCTTTATCAATATACAATTTTGTTTTTAATGAGGCAAAACACACTCGATTCGCACCTATTCTTGCCTACAAACCTCAATCCCAAATCCACAAATGCAGCCCTCTCAAAAAAACTACTCTCCAATAAAAGAATTTTCAAGCCGTCTGCTTTTCTCTACAATCTACTCTCTGTAATCCTAATTATTCTGTGCCAGCCTTCCAAGTGGTCCAGCTTCATTAATAATGTCTTGAAGGCTAAATACTGATATCGGGAACATCGGAAAGCCAAACACATATGGAGTGAGATCGTAAAGCTGATAGAAGATTACGAGGGCTTTGTCAGCAATGTAAAAGTCTTGGTTTGGATGAATTTGAGTAAAAGGTTCTAGTGTCTGGATTTGTCGCTCCTTAATTTGCAGACGAATTTGATCTGAGATTCTTTTTACATAATCACTTCCTGGTTTGAACAAATCCTTAAGGTCGTAAAGCTTCCCCTGTTGAAGATCGAACGTTAAAGCTTTGATATACGTCATGCCATGGGCTGCCTTGTCATGATACGTGTAATTGGAGAGGGACAGGCTTAAAACGTCACGCTGATTATTTTTTATTTCATAAGAACCCAGCATGTCAACTACTGTTGAAGGGGAGTTTCCAACCTGTAGGTTTATAAGATTTTGGGTTTCATTGGTTATTGCTTGATTCATAAAACTTTGTAGGCCTTGGTTCTGTAACCCGTATACTCGGGGATAGAAAACTGCAAGTTTTGGACTGGTACTGACAACTGCTGTTTGAATACTTACTGGAAACGAAATTGCCACATGTTTCACCTCTAGTTTTTTTCATCATATTCGTTTTGGGCTAATGGTGTGAAAAAAAGGAAATAGTTCGGATGTCACGAGAGTATTTATACCTTTTGTACTAAAATTGTACGTAACGTCCTAGGTAATAAAGGGTGTTTTTTACTATAACCCCAAAATTTTCTATTCAAATATTTTACATATCACTAAAATAGATGTTGGTATAATGCGATTTACAAAGGCAGGGGGAGAAGTTTTGAAACGTATATTACTAGTATTCGGTATAGTTTTAGTATTTCTTGTCGCTTGTTCATCAGATACGACTCAGAAGGAATCTGAAAATAAAGCAAATGATGAAGAAACTTCAGAGGGGACAACGGACGAACAAGATAAAGAAGAGGAGAAACCGGAAGAGACGGAGGATGATAGAAAAAAGCAGGTGGATGCAAAGCCTGTTACAAAGCGTGAAGACCAGGGTGATTATTCTGTCACAATCGAAGGTGATATCACATATAAGGACAACACATTGTTTGTAACAGGGTCGACAAACCTATTACCGGGTTCAAAGCTTTTCTTTTATATAGATTCAATGGAAGGGATAATTATCGGAGGTACTGATACAACTCTTGTAAACGATGACGGTACTTTTGAGTTTTCTCAAAAGCTACCTGATGGATATGATGCCCCCGTGATTTACACTAAGATTGTCTTTAATTCGGCAGCAAGTAATGAAGAAATTACCAAGCATTATACAGAATCAGGAAATCCATTAGAGGGCCCTTTTGTTCGCCTTTATGAAGAGGATGAAGAAGTGAGGAAAGAGATTGTAGCAACAGCAGAAGTTGTATTGGATCAACCTGAAACGACTGTCGGGATAGAGCCGCCTATTTGGGAGAAACCAGAGGATTATGGCTCACCGAATGTTTGGATTGAGGCTGAAGTGGAAGAGGATGATGAATTTATTTACATAACCGGGAAGAGCAATTTACTTGAGGGCTCTTCGGTTCAAGGAAGACTACACCTTGAAGGGTACATAACCGCTGGCTATTCCCATCGCGTAAATGTGAATCCAGATGGATCGTTCAACATGCTTATTTCTCATCCAATGCAAAAAATTAAAAATCTAAAGGGCTATGAAGTACGCATAGGATTTTCACCTTCAGACTCAAATAACTTATCCTATATCAAAGAAACTTATGGAGAAAAAGGAGAAAACCTGCAGGGTGATTTAGTTATAACTGAGAATGAAGAAAAGGCAATTGAACTGAAATTGAATGTGCAGTATTAAAGCGGTGATATTTTTTCCACTCTTTCTAGGATAAAGAGGACCAGATCTGAATGGCTACCAATTGGTACCAATCAAGTCATGGTCCTTTTTTAATTATGGAGAATTTGTCCTCCTTGCTTATATTCGATTTACCGCTTTATGTAAAACTGCAACACTATCTTCAAAATCACTCATTACTTTCAATATTTAATGATAAGCTAGAATTTCTTTTCTAGCAGTTTACTAACTATTGATTTCTACCTTATGTTTCATTTTTTACAAAATATTTACCTAAAAAGAATTTACTTCCAAAAAAATTGCGGTTATAATTCACATTGGCTCGTTAGTAATAGTAGAAACTTACTAGTTATATATAAAACCTTTGTACTATTTCCTTCAACCTGTATTGCGATTTTTCTACATGACTAGCAACCACTAAATATAGAACTAAAGGAGAAAATGAAAATGACGTGGTTTACAAAATGGTCTTTTAAAAACAAAGCCGCTGTAACCCTAACGACAGTACTTGTATTAGTAATGGGTATCGTAAGTTATTTTAGGTTACCGATGGAGTTTTTGCCATCGGCAGACAATCCCCAGATCACTGTTGTTGTACTAGGGCAGGGTACAGATGTTGAAACAATGGCTGACACTGTTACTACCCCAATTGAAAAGGCGGTTACCTCTGTAAAAGGAAAGAGTGAAATACTCTCGACAACTGGTGATGGTTTCTCGAAGGTTGATTTATTCTTTGAAGCAGAGACAGATATGAAGCAAGCAAAAAGTGATGTTCAGGAAGCTCTTGAGAATGTACAACTTCCAGAAGGTACAAATAAACCAATTGTTTCTCAGCTGAACACGGATATGATCCCGATTGCTGAATTTTCTATGACATTTGAAGATGGGATAACAAAAGAAAATATTAAATTAGCTCAAGAAAAAATCCTTCCAGAACTACAGGACATTGATGGTGTTGCAAACGTTGCTATGTATGGAAGAGCTGGAAATGAAATTTCTGTAGAACTTGATCAAGAAAAGCTCCAACAATACGGTCTACCGGCACAAGCGGTGTTAGGCGCTTTACAAGGCCAAAATATCGCTGCTGCAGTAGGTCAAAAAACAATCGATGGAAAATCAAGTAATATTAAAGTTGTAAGTACACTTGAAAGTATTGATGATATAAAAGGCCTACCAGTTGTTCCAGGAGTCAAGCTTGGAGACATCGCAACTGTAGAAAATGTAGAACCAACTGAAAACATCACTAGAATTGATGGTGAAGAAGCATTACTCGCTAGTGTTGTAAAGGATAGTAATTCCAGTGCAGTTACAATTGCAAAGAAGGTAAAAGAGAAAGCAAATGAGCTGTCTGAAAAATACGACCATGCTAATGTTTCGGTATTTTATTCAACAGCTGATATGATTGTAACCTCAGTTAATACAATGATTAAAGAAGTATTACTTGGTGCATTGTTTGCCACGATTGTTATTATGTTATTCTTGCGGAATCTACGTTCCACTTTTATTACAATAGTCTCAATCCCTCTATCACTAGGGTTTACGTTATTTCTACTATCACTGTCCGGAATTACGTTAAACATTCTTACGATTGGTGGAGTAGCAGTTGCCGTTGGCCGTTTAGTAGACGATAGTATTGTTGTTATTGAAAATATTTTCCGAAAAATGCAAAGTGAGAAGTTTTCCGTTCAAATGGTGATTGATGCAACTAAAGAAGTTTCTTCTGCCATAACATCATCTACACTAACAACAGTTGCAGTGTTCCTGCCACTTGGATTGGTAGGAGCGGGGTTAAAAGATTTCTTGTTACCTTTTGCTTTAACCGTAACATATTCGTTACTATCTTCGTTAGTTGTAGCATTAACAGTCGTTCCATTAATGAGTGCAGGACTCTTAAAGAAAGCAAAGCTTCCAGAACACCGTACGCCAAAACGATATGTAAGTATTCTTCGTTGGTCTTTAAACCACAAGTGGGTTGTGTTACTGACATCGTTTCTTCTATTTGCTGGGTCAATTGGAGCTTACTTTGTAATGCCAAAGGGTACAACTGATAGTTCAAATGCGGAGCTTATTATGGTGTCATTAGACTATCCTAATGAAACACCTCTGGATGAAGTTCGAGACAAAACAACAGAGCTAGAAGCATTCCTGTTAGAGCAGAATGAAGTAAAATCCATGTACACCCAATTAGGAAATAGTGCAGATGCTGCTCAATTTGGTACAGTAGAATCTCCCACGAAGGCAAACTTTTCAATCCTGATGGAAAAGGATGCCGATGCAGAAGCCTTTATTGAAAGGGTGAATGAACAAAAGAGTAACTATCCAAATGCTGAAGTATCTGCTAGAGTAGGTGAATTGCTTTTAGCTAGCGGAGGAAATTCAATTACAATCGATGTAGTAGGTGACCAAATCGCAGATATCGAAGCTACTGCATCAAATATTTTAAACGAAATCAAAGAAATTGACGGTGTTGAAAAAGTAGAAACAAACCAAGAAGAGAAAAAGCCTGTTTATACGTTTACTGTTAATCCAGAGGTTGCAAATCCTGGAGAAGTAACGCAACAGCTAGGAATGCTTCTTAATCGTATGCCGATGGGTACTATCACATTGGACGGAACAAATACCCCGATTTATTTAGAAGCTATGGTCAATCCAAAGTCAACAGCGGATTTAGAGGGGATGAAGATTACTGCCGGACAAGAACTTGTATCGGTCACCGAGGTTGCAGAACTTACGCTAGAGAATCAAGCAACTCAAATTCTTCACAAAGGTGGAGAAACGTATGTAAGAGTAATGGCAACAGTTGATCCTACAAAACTTTCAGTAGTCTCAGCTGAAATTACGAAAAAGATTAATGGTGTAAAACCAGGCGAAGGTATGGAATTACCTGATAACGTGGAAGTTTTTGTTGGTGGCGCATCTGTTCAGCAAGCAGATGATTTTACGGATCTTTTTTTAACCATGTTAGCTTCCATTGGAATTGTGTACTTAATTATGGTTATTACCTTTAAAACATTACGTGCACCACTTGCAATTCTATTCTCACTACCACTTGCTGCAATTGGAGCCATTTTAGGATTACTCATCAGTCGTATTCCTGTTGAAATAACAGCACTCCTTGGAGCATTAATGCTTATTGGTATTGTTGTGACGAATGCGATTGTGTTAATCGATCGGGTGAAACAAAATGAAGAAAAAATGATAATCCGTGATGCAATCTTAGATGCCGCAGGAACTCGTCTTCGTCCGATTTTAATGACGGCGATAGCAACGATCTGTGCAATGCTTCCATTGGTGTTTAAACAGGCAGAAACAGGCAGTCTTGTTTCCCAAAGCTTAGCGATTGTTGTTATTGGTGGGTTAACTGTTTCAACCCTATTAACACTTATTGTTGTACCAGTGATTTATGAGTTGTTTTTCTTTAAAAAATCCAAAAAACAACGACTTGCAGCGTCTATAACTGAAGAAAAAGTAGCTGGGTGAATCGACTTTGTTCACTAAAAATGCAAAAATCCAACTGATTTTCAGTTGGATTTTTTGCACTATAATTCAAGATATAAGAGGCTTATCATTATTTGTTTTGTTACTGAGTATGTGAGACTCGATCAAATCGTTTCATCATCACTGTAAAATAGCCAATTGTAATTGCGATAAAGGCAACCATATATGATAGTAGAATCGCATTATTTTGCCACATAAAAGCAAAATCACCACTTGAAATGACAGCTTTAAATGCCTGTACGGAATAGGTCATTGGTAATAATGCATTAATTGGTTGTAATGCATTTGGTATTAATTCAAGAGGGAATGTACCTGCACTTGTTGTTAATTGCAATATCAAAATAATAATTGCAAGGAAACGTCCAGGGTCTCCCATTAGTGTAACGAGCATTTGAATAAGTGTTAAAAAGACAAAGCTTGTAATAATAGACGTAATAATAAATAATGGAATGCTTGCTACTTCTATTTTTAATCCAAATAGTAAAATTAGGTCGACTAATACTGCCTGAGTAATACCGATTATCGCTAGAACACCAAATTTGCTAGAGAACCATTGAAGTGCATTTTTTGGTTTCACTACTGGTTCTTTTAGAGCAAACACAATGGAAATAAGCAATGCACCAACAAATAATCCAAGAGAGATAAAGTATGGAGCAAAACCAGTACCGTAGTTTGGTACTTTATTTATTTCCTGCTTTTTAACTGTAACTGGTTGTCCCATCATATCAAACGTATCATCGTCTGCTTTAACTGAGCCTGCTTGTTCGGCACCTTCAGCTAATCTATCAGCAAGTTCATTGGAACCATCCGCTAGTTTCACAGCTCCATTTTCTAATTCCGTAGAGCCTTCAGCTAGTTGACTCGTTCCATCCTGAATTTTATCAGCTCCATTAGCTAATTGATTCATGCCTTCTGTTAGCTGATGAGCTCCAGAAGTTAGCTCACCTGAGCCACTATATAAATCACTAAAGCCTTGTTGTAAGGTCTGTTGGCCCTCATGAAGTTGTTCAAGGCCAGCAAGTAATTGATTAAATGATGGAGCAGTTTGTGCTCTCAGTTGATCCTCGATGCCTGAAGTAGACGAAAGCAACTGCTGAGTAAGGGTGGTCTTAAACTGTGTAAACCCTTGATTTAATCCATTATTGACACCTTGAGTTATTTGAGGTCCTAAGTTCTGTGTTAATTGTTCTTGATATTGTTGTTGAACCTGAGCTTTTGTAGGCATATTTTTAGTCATCTGGGTTATGAATGCTGAAGCTTGTTCCTCATTCATGCCCCCATTTGCTACTAGAGCTGCTTTAAGCTGTTCCATTTGCTGAGCATGTGTAGAAAATGCCTGATTTGCTAATTCTTCAGATAGAGCCGTAGAGATCCCCTTTGTTAATTCAGAAGAGAGTCCGGCACCAAGCTGTGCTTCAAATTGGTCAATTCCTACATTTATTTTTTCAGAACTAGCTTCGACCTGCTGTGTTATGCCTTCGGCTACTTGTGTTGGTAACTCTTCTTTCATCATTTCTAAACCATCATGTACACGATCTGTTCCACTTACTAATGTTGGTAGGTTCGAATTAACCCGCTCAAGTCCAGCATGTAATTTATCTGTTCCAACAGCGAGATCATTCGATCCTGATGCTGCGTCTTTCATGCCATCGGTAAATTCAATTGATTTGGAAGCTAGCATTTCTAAGTTTTCACGTAGAGCTTTGGAACCGTCATTAAGTTTAGTAGCTCCTTCACTTAGTTGGTTTGAACCGTTACTTGCTTGTTCCAATCCAGTTGCCATATCCTTAACTTTACCAAACATTGTTTCAGCATAAGTTGCCGTGATATTCTTTGAAACTTCTGCTTTGATTTCCTTTACTGCAGTCTCGCCAATTTGGGATGAAAGAAAGTTTGTACTTTCATTCGGAACATAAATCATTTCCAATTTTTTTGGTTGATCATTAAGCAAAGTTGTTGCGTTCGCTGAAAAATCGTTTGGTATTTCAACTACTAAATAATACTCTCTGTTTTCTAATCCTTTATAACCATCTTCTTTGGATACGATATGAAAATCAAATTCCTCACTGTTCCCAAGCTTTTCGGATAATTCTTGTCCTAGCTGTAGATTTTCTCCTTCAAATGTTGCTCCTGCATCCTCGTTTACAATTGCTACAGGTAAATCCTCCATATGGTCATATGGATCCCAGAATGCCCATAAAAACATTCCAGCATAAAGGACAGGAACGAAGACTACAGCCAAAATGGGAATAAGAACTTTACGGTTAGATAGGATTGATTTTAATTCGGCTAAAAATCCTTTCATAAGTAGACCTCCTTGATGTGTTGACTATTTTGTTCAATTGGTCATTTTTATGCAAATGATAAGGGTACTCTACAGTGAAAATGAGAGGACCCAATATGATTTTCCTTATTTTTCTAATCCATTTAAGAAGTAGAATTGAAATAGATTCGATATTTCTTCTTTTTCAAGAGGCTCGTGATTTTGTTCCCAATCAAAGATCAAAGATACATACAATTTTAACATAACAAACGCTGTTATTTCTGGGTTGCATGGTTTAATTTCTTCACGGTCGATAGCTTCTTGGATAATGCCCTTCATATATGAAATGATGGCTTGTTCGACTCGTTGAATTACTTCAGTAACAGCTTGTGTTCCAATATCTCTTTCTTCTTGAAACAGCTTAATTGTTAATTGATGAGATTTACGAAACTCAAGTAATTTAAATAAAACTCGATTTGCATTTTCATGGAAGGTGCTGCTAGGATCAATCGCTTCTTCTGCAACTACCTTCATATCCTTTATCAGGGTTGTAATGATTTCATCAAATAATTCTTCCTTATTTTTAAAAAAGGTATAGATCGTACCTTTTCCTACATTCGCGAGCTTTGCAACCTGATCCATTGTTGTCGCTTTATACCCAAATAAAGAGAAGGATTTTGTAGCAGCTTTAATAATTAATTGTCTTCTATCGATCGCCACCTTAGAACACCCCATTTTTTTAAAATTGACCAATTGAGGAATTTAGTCAATCGTTTTATGTAATGTAATTTAACATATATTTTTACCATTTGCAAGTTACCTTTTGTTTTCCAATTGTTGGATGAAGTGTGATACACTTTTCACATACAACAAGTTGTACATGGAACATTTGATTTTTACCATAAGTTCCTACATATATATATATATATTGATAAGAGATACGCAAGAAAGGAGGAGATGATAATGCAACGTCGTATCCCATTGATATACCTGTCAATCTGGTTCGCAAGTTTGACTATTCTTTTTACTATCATGGTTATAAAAAATAGGCTAACGGTTATAGATCGATTTTTTTATGATTTATATACACTTGGGACCAATCCATTTTTGGAGAAGATAATAAAGGGAATTACATCAATAGCAGATACAAAGACACTTTCGTTCATCTCCTTACTTGCATTCGTTTGGTTACTTATTCGGAAAAGCCCATTATCTCAAGTGCTCCTGTTTCTTGTTGTGATGGGAGGAGGAATTGTTATCACCTTTATTATGAAGCTTACCATTGAACGTGAGCGCCCGGGGGAAGTTGTATTTGTTGATTTTTGGGGGCTTGGAAACCATCTTGTTTCCTATAGCTTTCCTAGTGGGCATGCGATAAAGGCTCTCTTGTTCTTTGGATGTGTATACTATTTCGTTAGAAAGGAAATAAAGAACCTTAAGCTAAAACAAAGTGTAGGTGTACTTTTTATGTTGGTTGTTATTTTTATAGGTATCGGTCAGGTTATTCTGAATAAACACTATGCTTCGGATGTCATAGGTGGTTACTTTGTCGGTACAACATGGTTTCTTTTTTGCATAGCAATATATCACTCTTCGTTCTTATATAAAACAGATGCAAATGAGATAAAAAATATCAAGCTGTAAGAAAAAAAAGTGGGGAGAATGGGTATGGAAATTGAACGACAGGTAGAGCTTTTTAATAAACAGGCTACCAAATATGTAAGACGAGTGAACCAGAAGAATAGTGATCAAAAAATGAGGCAACGACTTTTACAAGGAGCTCAAGGGGATATCCTAGAAGTGTCAGTTGGTGCTGGCGCAAATTTTAAATATTACCCGAAAACGTCTCGAATCACAGCTGTTGACTTTAGCCCAGCCATGATTGAACAAGCCAAGCTAGTTGCAAGTGAACAGAGTCGACAAGTTGACTTTCATATAGGAAATGTAGAGGAGATTGACTTTCCCGAAAAATCATTTGACACAGTTATTTCTACTCTTTCTCTCTGTTCGTATCCACATCCAGAAAAGGTTCTTCAAAAGCTATCTTCTTGGTGTAAAGAAGATGGCCAGGTCCTTCTGTATGAGCATGGAATCAGTTCAAATCCTATTTTTGCATGGCTCCAACATAAAACAGATGCTTTTTTTCTCAAGAAGCAGGGGTGCCATATGAATCGTGATATATTGGGACTGGTTCAATCAGCTCCGTTATCCATCGTAAGAAATGAAAGCTATATGCTGAATGCTGTCCACCTAATTTGGGCAAAGCCAAAAGAGTAGTAGACAATTATCGAAATTTGGAGGAGGTACTGGTCTCATCGTTTGCCACAAGATGTGGTGGATACAAGGTGATGTTCCTTCTCCAGGAAGCTTGCGCTTTTCCTATCATCATAGAACCTGATCATAGTTATCAGAGCAGATTAGACTTTCTAATACTCTCTCGAACTATTATCAGGTTTTTTCTATGTATTAAAAGAGAGCTGAGCCTAATAAACTGAACTAGAAATATTCACCAGAAAAAAATCGATTATAAAAATCATTTAGGAGGGTTTTATGATGGCTGTTATAGTAGATGCATTACGTACACCAATTGGTGGGTTATATGGAACACTATCAAGTAAGAGTCCGGAAGAGCTAGTTTCAATTGTGATGAACAAACAGTTAGAAAAACTTGGACTAGATCCAGACATAGTTAATGAGGTTATAATTGGTCAAACAAAGCAGAGTGCACATGCACCGAATGTTGCGAGAGTTGCTTCGTTGCTCGCAGGTATTCCAGAAAGTGTGCCTTCATATACCGTTCATAGACAGTGTGGGTCAGGAATGCAGTCTGTACATAATGCCTATATGATGATTGAAACAGGACTAGCTGAAGTGGTCCTTGCTGGTGGTGTTGAAAGTATGTCACAAGCACCTTATTATCTGTTTGGTGGACAGGTAGGTGTTAAGTCTGGAAACGTTACAATGTATGATTCAAATACGGAAAGTCAGCCAAAATCACAACCCGAAAGCATATATGGTTCATTTACGATGGGAGAAACGGCGGAAATTTTAGCTGACAAATACAAGATAAGTCGTGAGGAGCAGGATCAATTTGCTTTGGAGAGCCAACGAAAAGCTAGAAAAGCAATAGAGTCGGGGAGATTCGTAGACGAAATCGTGCCAATAGAGATTCATAATCGTAAAAAAGGAATTGAGATTTTTGCTGTGGATGAACATCCAAGAGAAACGACCATTGAAATATTAGCTACATTAAAGCCAGTCTTTCGCAAAAACGGTACGGTAACAGCAGGTAATGCTTCAGGTAGGAATGATGGTGCAGCCGTATTAGCGATTATGAATGAAGAAATGGCTTTGCGTATGGGAATACAACCTTTAGCTAAAATCATTGGAATAGGAGCAGCTGGAGTGAATCCAAGAGAAATGGGAATTGGTCCAGTACCAGCGTCAAAAAGGGCATTAGATATGGCAGGTTTAACGTTAGAGGACATGGACTTAATAGAATTAAATGAAGCATTTGCGGCACAATCCCTTGCTGTTTTAAGAGAATGGGGAAGTGATGGAGCCAATGTGAATATGAACGGTGGGGCCATCGCATTGGGCCATCCACTTGGATGCTCTGGGGCAAGAATTCTCGTAACGTTGGTTCATGAATTGCTAAAACAAGACAAACAGTATGGACTAGCTACTTTATGTACAGCGGGAGGCCAAGGGGTTTCGACAGTGATCGAATTGTGGAAGTAGAGGGTTTGTTTGTCTATTGAATTAGTATATCGAAAACATTTGATGAATTTTAAAAATAACAGGTAAGTAGTGATTTCAAACCTTGTGTGGGTATATTAATTCATTCTTTTTTAGTATATGTATATAATAAAATAGTGTTACATTTTCAACCATTAGTAAAGGAGAATTACTTATGAATTTTATAAACGTTACGGTAGCTGGTAGTGGAGTGTTAGGGAGTCAAATCGCCTATCAAACTGCTTTTAAAGGATTTAATGTATCTGTTTACGACATTAACGACCAAGCAATTGATAAAGCAAAGGAGCGTATCTCAAAACTTAAGCCTAATTATCAAAAGGATTTAGGTGCTTCTGTGGAAGAGGTAAATGCAGCATTTGACCGTATTTCATTTTATAGTGATTTATCCCAAGCTGTTGCCGATGCTGACCTTGTCATTGAAGCAGTTCCCGAAGTAGTTGCAATTAAAACAGAATTCTATCAGAACTTAGGTAAGGTGGCACCTGAAAAAACAATTTTTGCTACAAACTCTTCGACATTATTACCAAGTCAATTTGCTGAAGCAACTGGGAGACCAGAAAAGTTTCTGGCATTACATTTTGCCAATGAAATTTGGAGAAACAATACAGCAGAAATTATGAATCATCCAGGAACTGATATGAAAGTATTTGATCAGGTAGTAGAATTTGCAAAAGCGATTGGAATGGTTGCATTACCACTACATAAAGAACAACCTGGCTATATTTTAAACTCTTTATTAGTTCCGTTCCTAGAAGCAGCTCAAATGTTATTAGTTAAAGAAGTAGCTGATGTTGAAACAATTGATAAAACATGGATGGTTGCAACTGGGGCGCCATTAGGTCCTTTTGCGATTTTAGATGTTGTTGGAGTGACAACAGCTTATAATATTACAAATGCAAAAGCCCAAGCATCTGGCGATGAGAACTTTAAGAAGCTTGCTGAGTTACTAAAGAATGAGTATATCGATAAAGGAAAGCTAGGAAGAGAAACAGGAGAAGGGTTCTATAAGTACCCGAACCCAAGCTTTTTGAACCCTGACTTTCTAAAATGATCATATATTTGCAAAAGACATTCTTTGGGAATGTCTTTTGTTTTGGAAAAAAATGTTTTATAGTTTTTCCCTCATCGAAAGTCGATTTATTAAAACATGTCCAACTCCAACTTTGTAGTTTTTACTGAGTAAACCCCATATATACACTCCTGCTAGTTTATCATTAATTATCTGTATGTTTTTACAGTTCAAAATAGTGAAAAAATACTTTAATATACAAAATAGTAAGCGTTTTCATTTATAAGTAAGGGAGGTAGTTGGATGACAACAGAACAAAAAGTGAAAAAACCACTTACAGGTGAGGAGTTCCTTGAGAGTTTAAAGGACAATCGTGAAATTTGGCTACATGGGGAACGAGTAAAGGACGTAACGACTCACCCCGCATTTCGGAATTCAGCACGCTCAATTGCTAGATTGTATGATGCTTTACACGACCCGAAGTACAAAGACATTCTTACTAGACCTACAGATACAGGTAATGGTGGCTATACACAACGATATTTCCAAGCTGATAAATCTGCAGAGGACTTATTCAAAACGCGTAATGCCATCGCACAGTGGTCTAAATTGACATACGGCCAAATGGGGAGATCACCAGATTACAAGGCAGCCTTTCTAGCAACCTTAGGGGCTGATCCAGATTATTATGCTCCATATCAAGACAATGCGCGGAGATGGTACAAGGAGGCGCAAGAACGTAACTGGTTCTTCAACCATGCGATTATTAATCCCCCGGTCGACCGAAACAAGCCAATTGATGAAGTGAAGGATGTTTTTGTTCACTGTGTCGGTGAAACGGATGAAGGTATTTTGGTAAGTGGTTCGAAGATGGTCGCAACAGGATCAGCTCTTACCAATTATAACTTTGTTGCTCACTATGGTGCGCTTCCAGTTCCGAGTGAAGAATTTGCACTTGTTTTCATTGCAGACATGAATACGCCCGGCGTAAAGCTAATCAGCCGTCCATCCTATGAGATGACTGCTGCAGTTATGGGAAGTCCGTTTGATTATCCATTAAGTAGCCGATTTGATGAAAATGATGCTGTACTTGTTTTCGATAAGGCGCTTATACCTTGGGAGAATGTACTTGTTTATCGAAATGTTGAAAAGGCGAATAATTTCTTCGCACAAAGTGGGTTCCTGAATCGGTTTACATTCCATGGAGTAACTCGTCTTGCTGTGAAGCTTGATTTTATTACAGGGCTCCTTATTAAAGCCCTTAGAGGGACTGGAACTGACCAATTTCGTGGAGTTCAGGCGAATCTGGGAGAAGTCGTTGCGTATCGCAATATGTTCTGGGCGTTAAGTGATGCAATGGCGTTAAATCCAAACCCTGGTGCAAATGGAACAGTATTACCGAATATTGATTATGGATTGTCTTATCGGGTATTTATGGCAGAAGGCTGGCCAAGGGTGAAAGCTATAATTGAAACCGTGGTAGCAGGTGGGTTAATTGTCCAACCCTCTAGTGCAAAGGATTTTAAAAATCCTGAGTTACGCCCTTATATTGATAAGCTATACCGAGGATCTAATAACATTGAGGCACTGGATAAAATTAAGGTCATTAAATTGCTGTGGGATGCGATTGGTACTGAATATGGTGGTCGTCATGAGTTGTATGAGCGAAATTATTCTGGAAACAACGAAAACATTCGCTTAGAAAATCTAGTTATGGCAAACATGACTGGAAAGGCAGCCGAATATGAACAATTCGCCCAAGAGTGTATGGATGACTACGATTTAGACGGATGGGTTAATAAAACCTGGATCAACCCGGATGATGTAAGTTTTTTTGCGAATAGGTAATTGATTCGTAGATTAAAGGAAGAATAGGGGGATATAAAATGGCAAATGAAAGAGTAATTAGTATTTTTCAAGGTCTATTGGAAAAAACAAAGGAACTTATCGAGGAAAAACAAATTACACACGAGGAATATCGTGAATTCTGTCTATGGTTTGATGAGTTAGGTCGTACAGGAGAAATCCCGTTGTTTATGGATGTATTCTTTGAAACACATGTCTTACGTGGAATGTATAGTGGACTTCCTGGTACCGAGCCATCCTTGTTAGGACCTTACTATATCCCAAATGAGCCTGGGCTACAAGCACCTTACACGTTACCACAGCGTCAGGATGAAAAGGGAGAAGTGCTTTTCTTCACTGGAAATGTGAAGGATATCGATGGCAATCCATTACAAAAGGCAGATGTCTATATGTGGCAGGCTGATGCTGATGGCGAATATTCTCATTTTGCTGATGGGATCCCTGAATACAATTTACGTGGCAAAATGAAAACAGATGAGGATGGTCGCTTTACGGTGAAAACTGTAATTCCTGCGCCATATCAAATACCAACAGGTGGACCAACAGGAAAGTTCTTGACTTATATTGATTCCCATCCATATCGCCCTGCACATCTACATTTTATTATAGATGTTCCAGGACACGACAAGCTGATTACACAGGTGTTCTTTGAAGGTGATCCTTGGTTAGAAACAGATGTTGCAGATGGAGTGCGTGATTCACTTATCACAAAGCTAGAGAAGTTTGATGACCATACAAAAGGTTCAATTACGTTTGAATTACGCCCTGCGAGGGTTGCGGCAGCAAAAAAATAAAAACATGTCGTAGGGAATCTAGTTTCATAGGTTCCCTACATCAATTTATAGTAAGGAAAGGAGTATTTCATGACTTTTGAACGTTTACCTGAACCAAAACTTGAGTTTTTATTCAATCTATATGTAGAAATAAGTGCACCGTATTTTGCTGGGGAAACTCCAATTGGAACAAGGCGTATTATTCCTGTAATTGGGGGAGCCTTTGAGGGCCCTGTGTTAAAAGGAAGGGTACTACCAGGTGGGGATGACTGGATTACGATACGTAAAGACGGTACTGTTGTTCAGGATGTCCGGATTCTACTTTCCACCGAAGACAATGAAATCATTTTAATGACATATAAAGGGCTGCGTCATGGACCTCAACAGGTAATTGAACGGTTAAACAATGATGAAGAGGTGGACCCATCTGAGTATTACTTTAGGTCCTCACCCGTTTTTGAAACATCATCAGAAAAATATAACTGGTTAAATAAGACAGTCGTTCTTTCTACTGGGAAGCGGGTTCCAGGCAAGGCTGTCTATACCTTGTATAAGGTACTTTAAATCGAGGAGGCTTTAAACATGAAGTACTATCAAGTTTCAGTGAATGGACGCAAACTCCAAATCCTCGATACCCCGGGAGAAAAAGGGACCATCCTTGCTATCCACGGACTTACAGGGAATCATAAAAACCTAGAATTTTACAGAAGAGCATTAGCTGGTCAATACCGATTTATCAGTATTGATTTAAGAGGTAGAGGAAATAGCTCTGAAACAGACCCTACTACGTCAATCGAGCAGCATGCAGATGATGTGATTGGATTAATAGAGACCTTACAAATTAAGTCTCCCATTTTACTAGGTTATTCAATGGGAGCTTATATTACAGCAGTTGTTGCAAGTGTTCTTAAAGATACAAAAGCTCTTATTTTACTGGATGGCGCCGCAAAAGCATCGGATCACCAACGACAAATCATCGCACCATCCTTAGGGCGATTAAGCAAAAAATTTGAAACCATGGAAAGCTATGTGAATGAGGTTAAAGAAATTTACACACGTCTAGGTGTGGAGTGGAATGAGGTAGTACGAGAAAGTGTTGAATATGAAATTAAACCATGGGATGGGTATTGGAAGCATAAATCTGACGAAGAACAGATTGTGAAAGACTTTGAGAGCTTTTATTCATTCGATCCTAAAATGATTTGTTCACAAATTGAGTGCAAGACCCTTCTTGTTATTTGCAAGGGGAAAATTGGACCATTTCCTCCGCTATTTTTAGAACAAGATTATGCACTTACAAAACAGTTTACAAGATCACTAACAAGTATGACGTCTACTAGTAATCATTACACGCTAGTTTTTCATAACCAACCAGAGATCAATAAGGCAATCCTAGAATTTTTGGAAGGGGAATGGAGGGACTCATTTGAAGGTTTTCAAAAATAATCAACTCAAATTGAATAATTCAGTGGTCTCGATTGGGGCATTTGATGGGATTCATTTGGGTCATCAAGCATTGATTCGAAAAGCAAAAATGCGTGCAGATGATCATGGGGTTCCGTTGGTTGTCTATACATTTGATCCCCCGCCTAAAGCCTTTTTTCAACACCAAATGGTTCTTACACCCATTTCAGAAAAGATTCAATACCTTCAGGAGTTAGGTTGTAGCTACACCGTTATTGCTTCCTTTGACCAAGAGTATGCGTCAAGGTCGGTTACAGATTTTGTTGAGGAGCTCGCCCTCTTACATCCGTTGGAAATATGGGTTGGTCCTGATTTTCACTTTGGGAAGGGGAAGAGCGGGAGTATAACCAATCTAGAAAAAGCTTTTACTGCTTTTCAACACCCTGTTGTCACATGTGAAGAAGGGAATGTTATTTCTTCAACAAGAATTCGAAACCTTCTTCTTCAGAATAAACTGGATAAAGCACAGTCATTATTAGGCAGGGCTTCAAGCAGTTAAACCGTGAAGATTCAGTTTACCTTTTATTTTGATAGTAAATCGATAATAATCTATTTGTTTATGCAGTATGTAACCTTAATGTATGTTGTTACATGTGACTCTTTAGAAAAAATCGGAAGGAGGAAATAGTGATGAATACACGTGAATTTCGTTATTGTATGGGATGTTTTGCAACAGGGGTAACGGTAGTCACATGTGATACTGGGGATGGCTATCATGGATTAACAGCCAATTCCTTTACTTCAGTATCATTAAATCCACCCCTTGTTCTCGTTTCAATTGATCGTAAAACAAAGGCGCTTGAGTATTTAAAAAATAATGCATTTACCATAAATATACTAGCTGATCATCAAGGGGATTTGGCGATGCATTTTGCAGGAAGGCCAAAGGAAGATTTAGAGATTAATTGGGTTCAAGGAGATCAAGCACCTCGACTTGAAGATTCGCTTGCTTTTATTGAATGTGTGCCTTGGAAGGAATACGATGGTGGAGATCATGTTCTTTACCTAGGTGAGGTTACCAATTTCAAATATAGAGATGGAAACGCACTTACGTATTTTAAAGGACAATTCTCAAGTTTACCCTATACTACTAAGTAAACATATAGGAAACTAGAAAAAGGAGACAAGAATATGAGTCTAACAATCACTTCTCTTTCTACTGAGATTATAGATATACCATTAAGGCGTCCTCACCAATTTTCAGCCACTAAAATGAATGCAAAACCCTTTCTTATTATTCAAATTGAAACTAATGAGGGTATAACCGGTATTGGGGAAGGTACTACGCCAGGAATATGGTGGAGTGGGGAAAGTGTTGAAACGATGCAGGTAGTCATTGAACACTATTTCACACCGCTTCTTGTAGGGAAGGACCCTCGAAAGATTGAAGCATTATTGGCAAAAATGGATCGACAAGTTGAGGGCAACGAATTTGCAAAGGCTACTGTTGAAATGGCGCTGTATGATATTGTTGGAAAGTTAGTAAATGTTCCAGTATATCAGCTCTTTGGGGGGAAAGTTCGAGACTCGATTCCCGTTAGATGGGCTCTCGCTGCAGGCAGTATTGAAGCAGATATTCAAGAAGGACGGGAAAAGGTCGAAAACAAGGAACATGTCAATTTTAAAATGAAAGCTGGCGCATTATCCACAGAGGAAGATATTAAAAGAGTAATAGAGGTATCAAATGGATTACAAGGAATAACCACCACAGGAGTTGATCCGAATCGGTCTTGGGATTTAAAAATAACGATGCGATGGATGGATGAATTATATGAAGCAAAGGTAGATTTTTTAGAGCAACCATTACCTACATGGGATGTTAAGGGTCTTGCCCGTTTGCGAGGGTTAGCGAAAGTACCCATTATGGCTGATGAGAGCGCCTCTACGATTCAGGATGCTATGCAGCTAATTGAAATGGAAGCTGTGGATATCTTTTCGTTAAAAATCCAGAAATCTGGTGGAATGAGTCGGGTGAAAACAATTGCGAATCTGGCGAAGGCAGCTGGAATTCCTTGTTTTGGTGGGACCTCTCTTGAGAGCTCAATTGGGACTGCTGCATGCTTGCATGTATATAGTACTTTGACAAACCTGACAGAGGATTGTGAGTTGTTCGGTCCAATTTGGTTAGCAGATGACATTGTCGAGGAACCGCTAACTTTTATCAATGAGAATGTATTTGTTCCGAAAGGGCCAGGACTTGGCGTAAAACTAGATATGGATAAACTAGCAAAATATAGTAGAAAAAATAGGGCGGCATGTTCTCAATCATAAAAACATTATTTCTATGAAAGAGGTGATAGAAATTGAAAAAGTATAGGAAGCCAAGTGAAATTATATCGAAAATAAAAGATGGAGATACCCTTATGGTAGGTGGGTTTGGTTTAGTAGGTGCACCGTTAACATTAATTGATGAACTAACCCGTCATAAGGTGAAGGATCTCACTGTTATTAGTAATAATTTGGGTGAACCTGGTAGAGGTTTAGGTATTCTACTACGTCAAGGGAAAATAAAAAAAGCGATAGGCTCCTATTTTACAAGTAATAGAGAGGTTGGTGATGCATACAATGAAGGAAAAATAGACATTCAGTTAATGCCCCAAGGTACTATGTCCGAATCGATACGTGCTGGGGGCGCTGGTATTGGTGGATATTATACGAAAACCAGTGTCGGAACAGAACTTGCAAAAGGGAAGGAGATTCGTGAAATTAACGGGGCATTGTATGTATTTGAACTTCCATTGCGAGCGAATGTTGCTCTTGTGAAAGCAGCGAAAGCGGATGACCTTGGTAATCTTATCTACTACAAAACAGCACGCAATTTTAATCCAATAATGGCAACAGCAGCGGATTATGTGATTGCAGAAGTAGATGAAATTGTCGAACTTGGAGAATTATCACCTGAAGAAATTGTAACACCACATCTCTATGTCGATGCTGTTGTAACAAGTGAACTCATATTAACTAGAGAAGGAGTTGTTTCTCGACATGAGTTTAACAAATAATGAGATTCAAGAAATGATAGCAAAGAGGGCGGCACAAGAACTTGAACCCAATTCTGTCATTAATTTGGGGATTGGGATACCCACTCTAATCGCGAAATATGTAGATACTTCTTCGATGTTTTTTCATACAGAGAATGGTATGCTAGGTGTAGGAGAGTTATCATCGGAAGAAGAATATGATCAGAGTCTAGTAAATGCTGGAAAACTACCGGTAGCCGAAACAATAGGAGCGTCCTATTTTTCTAGTTCTGATTCGTTTGCGATGATTCGAGGTGGTCATGTTGATGTGGCTATTTTAGGAGCTCTTCAAGTCGATGAAAAAGGGACTATAGCTAACTGGGCTGTTCCAGGTAAAAATATTATGGGCGTTGGCGGAGCAATGGATTTACTCGTGGGAGCAAGAAAGATAATTGTAACTACTACCCACACAACAAAAACGGGCCAGACGAAGCTAGTAAAAAAATGTTCGTATCCAATAACTTCGGTTCGCAATGTTGATGTGATTATAACCGAGCTTGCAGTTTTTAGGTTTCAGCAACATCAACTGTTCTTGGACGAATTAATGCCAGGTGTGTCACTAGAAATGGTAAAAGAACAAACGGAAGCAAGCTTCGAAATTAGTCCAACTCTGTACAGAATCTTACATGCTACGTAAATAATTGAAATAAACATGACAATCAGGACCTACATTGAAAAATGCCAAGGTCTCTTTTTTAGCGGAGAAATTCTGCGAAAGTACAATAGCCATACATAATTTCTTAAAATAACTATTTTTAGAATAAAATGTAACTTTTCAAACGACTCCTTCAGTCAATCAAAATTTCTACTCACCTATTCACTTCAACATAACATACTTTCTTATGCCTTTAAAACACTATTATCATAGTAATAATGTTGAAAAATTATTTTTCTTATCACATAAGTTGCAACCGCTTTCAACGTCGGTAGATTGATCTTGTTTACAGCCTGTCTGCTCAGAATTTTTATTTGTTATAAGGTAAAGAGATTCTGATTCTAGGAGGGGTCCTATGGGAATGAAAGCACATCACTTACATTTTCAAAACTTAGTAGATATTAATCCTCGCACTGGAACTATTATGCTCCATGATAAAAGAATGGTACTCATGTCGGTAGAAGCTCTAGGGATATTGCGAAGAGATCTAATTGATACATTAGGAATTGAGCGGGCAAAAGGATTTCTAATGCGTTATGGATGGGCATGCGGATATAGAGACGGGGAGTCTATTGAGAAGATGTTTGAATGGGATTCAATAGAAGAATTAATGCTTTCAGGTCCTGCACTCCACACTTTAGAAGGAGTTGTGACGGTAGAAGCTGATCGACTTGAACTTAGTGATGATAAGCTTTATTTTAGTGGGTCATGGGTGAACTCATATGAAGCAGATGAACATATTCACCACTATGGACATCATGATGAAGCGGTTTGTTGGAGCTTAATTGGTTACGCTAGCGGATTCCTTACAAAAACATTTGGCAGAAAGGTATTAGTATCGGAGAAATATTGTCGTGGGAAGAAGGATGAAAAATGCTATTTTGTAGCGAAAACGATTGAGGATTGTGATGAAAAGGCACTCGACGATTTGCGTTACTATAATGCAGAATCCTTACAATCTGAATTAGACCGTGTGCATCAGGAGGTACAGGAATTAAACAGAAACATAATTGAATCTGAAAAAATTCAAAAGGAATTGACTGAACTATTACTGGAGGACAAAGATATACAACAAACTACAACGTTTATCTCCTCAGTTTTGCAGCGAAGTGTAGTGATCGACCACTTGAACAAAATTCATTCAGCAACCTTTACATCTGATTTTGATGAACTAGCGTATCAAAAATGGATTACCCTTGGAAAAACCACAAACGGTTTACAATTTGAAACATTTGATATTAAGGGTGATAAGCGAATTCTGGGAAGACTTGTTCTGATGGGGGAGCAGCCGACAAATACAAAAGAGAAAATGATTATTGAACGTGTGTTAATGGTCTGTACCATTCAAATGTTTCATCAATGGAAATTAATCCAGTCACGGTGGAGGAAAAAAGAAGATTTCTTTGATGATATTTTGAATGGTGTGTACGATGAAGAGACGTTTGAAAGGCAAGCACATATTTTTGAATACAATGCTAATGAACCGAATCGAATATTGGCGATTAAAATAACCCCTAAAGGGCAATTACAAGAGGTACTGCAGTTTTTGTCAATGGAGTATTATTATTTAGATGTTTTTCAGAAAAATGAATATATTCTAATAATCCTACCAGATAAGGAAACGGATAATATTGAACAGTATTTACTAGATATGTTGAAAAACGTACAAAGAAAGTTTTTACGAGTAAAAGCCTATATTGGATCTGGCCGGGTTACAAAGTCCGTGGGTTCGTTAAGTAAGAGCTTTCAGGATGCAGCAAGTATTTGTGATTTCATTCAGCTAGCGTACCCTTCAGATAGTCGCTCTGCGACCTATGAGGAACTAGAGCCAATTACCTTGTTTTTAAAGGGAACAGACCAAGAAGAGTTATTTATGTTTTGTACGGAAACCATTGGGAAGCTCGTTGCTTATGATGAAGCAAACCAAAGTAATCTAGTAGTTTCGCTGAAATCATATTTAGATTACAATGGGAATTTGCAGCAAACCGCTAAGGATTTGCACTTATCTGTTGCGGGACTCCGGTATCGGATTGAAAAAATAGAGTCATTATGCGATATTGATTTAAAAACAGGCTCAGGACGGTTCAAGTGTCAGCTGGCAATCCGAATTTACCTTACACTCCAGATTTTAAATAAAAATTATATAAATCAGGTAAAGGGAGTATAAAAGTGGGGACACGGGGACAGGTTCCCTGTCCCAAATGGGACGACGAACCTGTCCCCGTGTCCCATCATTCTTCACTTCGGTATTCTAATATATCCCCCGGTTGGCAATCCAATGCCTTACAAATTGCCTCTAAAGTTGATAATCGAATCGCTTTTGCCTTTCCATTTTTAAGTATGGAAAGATTCGCCATCGTGATTCCAACCTTCTCTGAAAGTTCCGTTACACTCATTTTCCTTTTAGCCAACATCACATCAATATTGATAATAATCGCCATGTTATTCACCTCAGACCGTTAAATCGTTTTCTGATTTTATATTTATCGCTTCTTGTAAAAGCCTTTGAAGGACAGCAGCGAATACTGCGATTACCATTGAAGCAAAGATAGGGACCATTCCGATTATTATGAGACCTGGTGCATCGTCTAGTTCTGCTACGATATAAACAAATGGCAAAATTACCACATACAAACCACTGATTGTGATTGCGCAGAATTTGATATTCTTTAGAGCTTTAACAGAAATTTGCGAGAAAGCTTGGTTCTTGTCAATATAGCTTAAAAGTTTAAAAGCCTGAAACAATGCAATGAAAAACGGTATCGTTGATACATACATTCCTATTACAATGGGATATAGTATATGGGCATAATCTGGATTTGCTGGATTTTTAGGTAACCAAGTCAACCCAAATATGCCCAAAGCAAGAACTGGAGTTCCAATAAGAAAAACAGCTAACTTTAAAAAGAGTGTTGAACCATGTTTCATAAAAAACACCTCACTGATTTATTTTCAAATTAAATTTAACACAAGATTTATCGTTTTACAATAAAATTTTATTTATTTTTATATTGTTTTTATTGTTAAACAAATATAAATTTTTGAATAATGATAAAAAGTACATCTATTTTTCTATGCAGTCACGGCACTAAGAGAAGCTCCTTTTAACTTTTCATTGTAAAAAAATGGTGATTCTTGTAAACTACTACTGATAGAATTTCGAATGGAGGGCTGTTTGTGAATAAGGCTTTGTTACATATAGAGGGATTGGCAGTTCTTCTTGTAAGTCTATATTTTTATTCCATACATGATTTTAGTTGGATATTATTTATACTCTTACTGTTGGCACCAGATCTCTCAATGCTGGGCTATGTGATTAATATAAGAACGGGTACTCTAGTTTACAATCTGTTTCATACATATGTTGTCCCAATCGGTGTCGTTTTTATAGGGATATTGCTAGATAGTGACATAGCCTTAGCAATCGGTATTATTTGGGTTGCTCATATTGGAATGGATCGAATGCTCGGTTATGGGTTGAAATATCAGACTGATTTTAAAGACACGCATCTTAATCGCGTCTAAACAACTTTACTAGTGAAAGAGGTACAACAATGACAGCTACATTGAGCAAAATAATGATTGATGAGAAACATATTCTACAAAACCTATATTCTCTATATTTACATGACTTGTCTGAGTACACGGATGGTCTAGATATCTCACCAAATGGTTCTTTTGAGTTTGATTCCTTTGATGCGATTTGGGAGGGGGAAGGTATGACCCCATATTTTCTAAAAGTAGAGGATACAATCGTTGGATTTTTACTACTATTAGAAAGACCATTCTTAAAAAAAGAATATGATTTCTGTATTAATGACATATTCATTTTGAAGAAGTATCGACGAAAGGGGTACCCAGTGCAATTTTTACAGGAATTGTTCTCACAAAAGAAGGGCAAGTACTTTATTATTGAACTGGTTAAGAATGAACCTGCAGTGTTATTTTGGAAAAAGATATATCAAAAATTAAATATAAAATTTGAAGAACAGAACAAAAATTTTGATGGTGATGATTGTTTGATTCAGACTTTCGAAATTTAAAAAAACGAGCTTGGATGTTTCCAAGCTCGTTTTATTTATAGTAAAGAAAGGTATAAAATGTTGAACAGAGATTTCACTTTCTAACCGCAAGCGGCCTACTTTGATAGGCTATTGCCTATGCATAAAACCCTATTTTTCGTTTAATTTCCTTTAGGAATGGAGCACTTATAGATCTTGCTTTATCTGCTCCTTCTTGTAAGATTTTATCAATTGTTGAAGGAGAGGCCATTAACTCGTTATACTTCTCACGCGGTTCTTCTATAAAATGATTCATCACGTTAAACAATTCCCTTTTTACTTCGCCCCAGCTTATTCCTTTTGCGTATTCTTCTCTCATTTTAGCAATTTCATTAGGGGAAGCAAATTCTTTATAAATCATGAAAAGGATTGAAGTATCTGGGTCTTTAGGCGCCTCTGGAGGCAATGAATCTGTTTTGATTTTGTTAATGAGTTTTTCTAGTTTTTTTGGTTCTTCAAACAGTGGAATGGTATTGTTATAGCTTTTACTCATTTTCCGCCCATCTAGTCCAGGCAAGACAGCAGTATCTTCCTGTATTTTATATTCAGGTAACAAAAAGGTTTCACCATACGTATGGTTAAAGCTTTCAGCAATATCCCTAGCTATTTCAACATGCTGTACTTGATCCTTTCCAACTGGGACTACTTCTGTTTTAAACATCAATATATCTGCTGTCATTAAAATCGGATAATTAAACAATCCCATATTAACACCAAAATCAATATCCTTATTTGATTCCCTATTACTATCAACAATTGCTTTATAGGCATGCGCTCTATTCATTAATCCTTTTGGAGTAAAACAGCTTAATAACCAATTTAATTCAAATATTTCCGGAATATCTGACTGTCGATAAAAGATCACCTTATCCGGATTAAGTCCGAGTGCTAACCAAGTAGCAGCAATTCCATATGATAATTCTCGTAATTCATTGGGGGTATGAATCTTTGTAAGGCCATGGGAATCTGCGACAAAGTAAACAGCCTTATAATCAGGTATTTTTGCTAAATCTAATGCGGGTTTGATTGCCCCAATGTAGTTCCCTAAGTGAATTTTACCTGTAGGTTTGATACCTGTTAATATTGTTTTTTTCATTGTAACCTCCATTTACTTATTTTTGAAAACACAAAAAGGGTTACTCATACCTAAAAAGGACGAGTAACCCGTGGTGCCACCTTCATTCGTTTACCATTACATAAACGCACTTTTTCTGTACAGAAAAACTTGTTTTCGATACATAGTCTTTTTTATCGGTAAGACAGTCCGCTAGACCTACTCAGCTTTCAGTCTAGAAGCTCAGAAACCCATTCACCTATATTCCCGTACGGATTCTCAGCAACCATCCGCTCTCTGAAACGTTCTTATAGATTACTCTTTTTCTTCATCACTCTCAAATTATTTATTTTATTCTAAAATATGGAAATCGAAAGGTCAAGAGGTTTATGAAATTTTTTTGGTATAAAATCTTCGTTCTTTTGGTTTTGTCATTTTTAGCCCAGTACTTCAATGCTTAGTTTATAGTGAGGGTATAGGACCTAAGCATGAGGGAGCTATTGATTAATTCACTGCAAGATATTCCTCAATTTTTGCAGTTGTTTGCGACTCGTATCGATAACCTCATGTGCAATTTGTTTACTCTCAGGGTCCAGGTCACCTTTTACAAGTTCCTCAGAATAATGAACACCGTAATTATCAAGTCCGTGAATTGCATCGTTAACCATTTTTTCTATATCATCTGATAGCATCATCTTATGCATAAACGCGTGCATGGATCCTGACACACCCTCATCATCAGCTGGAACTCCACCTAAATTTTGAATTCGTTCAGCCAGTTTTTGTGCATTTTGTTTCGTTTCCTGTTGCATGGCTTGGAAGGTTTTCTTAAGTTCATCATTTTCTGCCTTTTGGATATAATGTTCAAATGAACGAATGCCCATATAAGTGCCTCTTAATAATGTATTTAATTCCTCTATTACAACCTCATTTGTCAAAATTACACACCCTTTCTCCTCCTATTATGTTGCTCTTACATTGTTTTATTCGAATGGAAGAGATCTTGCTTTTTAAAACTAACATTGTTTTTGCACTTGAGAGAGTGCTTCGTAGAAATATGAATATTTTAATCAACCAAATAGTCCTATTCAATATTGAATTTCTTAAAAAAGGAAAAATGTAATTTTTGTAGAATAGTAGTATTACAATATTTTACAAGGAATGAGAGATTTTGCTATGAAAACAAGAAATAAGTTTGTTCGCGTGTCGAAAGTACTGTCGATGGCATTTAGTATCTTTTTTCAAATTTATTGGTATAAGGTGACGAAAAAGCCATCATCCGAGTGGGAAATACTTTGGGGAGGTATTGGGAAACGGTTTCGGAAAACGTTATTTGAACTTGAGGGGTTGCTCATTAAGATTGGGCAGATTTTAAGTACTCGTGCGGATTTATTGCCCAAGAATTTTATCCAACAAATACAAGATTTAACCGATAAAGTTCCACCATCTGAATGGAGTGACATTCAAGAAATTTTAGAGGCCGAATGGGGTAGTACCATTTTTCATAAACTTCAATCAATTGAAAAAGAAGCCATTGCTTCTGCATCAATTGGTGAAGTGTATAAGGGTGTATTGATGGATGGAACAACGGTAGCGATTAAGGTGCAGCGCCCACAGATTGAATCAATCGTCCAAACGGATTTTCGTACATTAGCTATTGTTATCTGGTTTGCGGACCGATTTGTTCCCGTACCAAAAGGATTTATTAATTTTAAGGTCTTATTTAAGGAACTAAAGCAGGTAATCGAACGAGAACTTGATTATTCAGCTGAACTACAATCTCTTCTCTTTTTTAAAGACCGATTCAAGAATAAAGATGTTGTTCGGATCCCGTCCGTATATCCAGAATTGAGTACATCAAAGGTTCTGGTAATGGAATGGGTGGAAGGAATCAAACTAACGGATATAGAAGCAATTGATCGTATAGCGGTAGATCGCGAGGAATTGGCTAAACGGCTTATTGATGTGTTCCTTCCTCAGTGGCTTGAGCCCGGAATATTTCACGCTGATCCTCATCCTGGAAATGTTCTTGTTTCACAAGAAGGAAAAATCATTCTTTTAGACTTTGGTATGGTTGGAGAAATTTCAAAAAGGGATGCCACTCATTTTCAAGGCCTTATCGAAGGTTTCTTAGCGAAAAATTATTCGAAGGTAGTGGAGAGCTTGTCCTATTTAGGCTTTTTATTACCTGAAGCTGACACAAGAACGATGGAAAAACTACTTGCAGAAATGATGTCGTTTCAAGTGGATCAACTAAAAGAAATTGACCTTATTGCCTTAAAATTGGAGATGAATGATTTAATACAGGCACTTCCTATCCAAGTTCCGACTAGGTTTGTCTTTTTAGGTCGTTCGTTTGTAACAATTGAAGGAATGATTCGAAATCTAGTACCAGAGGATGATGACTTGCTTAATATTGTCAAATCTGCCTTTATGAAGTGGTTACAACAGTCAGGGAATAACAAGTGGGCATTTATTTGGCAATGGGTTCAATCTCAGCCTATTTTTAAGGTGGTGCACCTTGTCACAGAATTTTTACAAGTGCCACGAAAACTAGAAGAGTTGAAGGAAATCGAACAACGTAGGCAATTTCAATTTACACTCTATGAAAATTATAAAAAACAGCTATTCCAAATCGTAGTTCTAGGATTCGGGGGTATAGGAGTTGGTATATATACTACCCATTCATTGATTATGAATATTTCGATTGGTGTAGCATGCATTTCTGGAATAAGTTATCTCATTTGCAACTCCAAGCAGAAAAAATGGATGAGGTTTATGCATGAGAAACGAAGAGGGTAAGGGTTCGTATTTAAAAATAGAAGGTTGTGTATATAAAAATGAAGGTCATAACATTGTGTGGTTCAACTAAGTTTAAAAATGAATTTGAGAAAGCAAATGCGTTCCTTACCTTACAAGGACATATTGTCCTTAGTGTAGGTTTTTTTGAACAAAGTGAAGGAATCGAAGTTACAAAAGAACAGGAAGAGTTATTTGGGAAAATCCACATTGAAAAAATAAATATGTCAGATGAGATTTTTGTCATCGATGTAAATGGGTATATCGGAAATAGCACACGAAAAGAAATTGAATACGCACATCAACATGGTAAGCCGGTAAGGTATTATTCTGAAAGTGAAATAAGCTCGGCACACATATAAATAGAATTTTTAGGAGGGAGTAACGTATGATAACTGCATGGGTTGGAAGTTTTACGTTCCTCGCGGCTGCCATTTTGTACATTTTGTTAGCTCTAGGCTTTCCGTACGGAGATTTTGCAATGGGTGGAAAACACAAGGTAATGCCGAAAGAGATGAGAGTAGCTTGTGCGGTTTCTGTCCTTATTCAATTGGGTGCAATTGTATTTCTTTTACAGGTGGGGAATGTGATCTCTATAGAATTCATCGAGCCGTTCGCTAAAGGGGTGTGTTACTTTTTTACTTTGTATTTGTTAGTAAATACAGTGATGAATGCATTTTCCAAAAGTAAAAAGGAGAAGCAATTCATGACACCTTTGTCCTTAGTAACTGCTATTTGTTTTTTTCTAACAGCTTTGAATGGATAGAATCTTTACAAAAGGAGAGTTTGTCCAAGTGGAAACGCTTTTTTTGTAAATCATCATTTACTATGTATAAAAAAAGTTATAAAAAAGCCCTGGTTGGATAAAATTTCTTTTAGAAATGGTTACTTTTAAAATCTAACAAGAGAGTTGAGTGTATATGAATACGCAAATTACAGCAAAAATGAAAATAGGTACGTCGGCTGATAAAGTGTTTGAAGCGATTGTTAGCCCTGAAGGAATTGGGAATTTTTGGTTCTCGTCAAGTTCAGAAAGATGGGAGCAAGGTAAAACGGTAACGTTGAGATATGATGAATATGAAGCTGAAGGGGCCATTGAGGTAATAGAAATCGAAGCACATAAGAAAATAGTGTTTTCTTGGGGTGGAGAGCTGGAGGGAGAATCAACGATCGTTACAATTATTTTTAAAGAGTTCGATTCGAGAAATACAATCATAGAAGTGACCGAATCTGGTTTTAAAGAAGATGATCCGGAACGATTTGAGAAAATGATGGGACAAAAAGAAGGTTGGGTATATATGCTAACCTGTTTAAAGGGATATTTGGAAAACGGAATTTCTACATTAAGAGCCTCATTGGTTCACTAAGTTAATAAAGTCAAAAAAAACGGTAGAGTAAATTTGCTCTACTTTTTTATTGTTAAGGAAATTTTAAAATTTACTCATGTGTATAACTTTTCATCAAATCTTTCTACGTTCAGCTCCAGCGCCTAGCACCTCGAGGTCAAATAACCTGTGGCAAGAAAAGTCAAAGATCGACTTTTTTTACCACGGAACATTTGCTTGTCGGGGCTGACCAAGGCGCTTGCGCTTTTGTTCTGTTTTCCTCGGGCAAATTGTTATTAGTAAGGGTTAATAAAAATATATGGTTAAGTTAAGAGAAAATTAAGATTTGAATTGTACGATAAGAATTAGTAATAGGTTAAATATATACGAAAGATTAGGTGGAAAAACCATGCAAGGCTATAAAAATATTTTACTAGCTTTCTTTTTGGCTGAATTTGGTAAAGCTATGTTTTTTGTAACAGTAACTTGGCTGTTGTATGAAATAACGAATGATGCACTCTATACTGGAGCCTTAGTGAGTCTAGGTTTTTTTCCTGGCCTTATTCTTAATCTGGTTTTTGGGGTTATCGTTGATCGTTTTAACAGAAAAAACTTGGCTGTATTAGCAAATGTTATATGTACAATAGCATTGTCCATTTTGTTGTTGTTGTTGTTTACGATGAATAAAATTGAACCTTGGCTAATCATCGGAGTACATATGATATTACAAGTCACAGGATCATTGTTCCGCCCTGCAATTCAAGCATTTATAGCAGAGTTTTTTGAAAAAAATCAATTACCCAAAATTTATTCTTCTACCTCTACTTCCTCAATAATAGGAGGTTTACTTGGTTCCTTAGCAGGAGGAGTAATCATTAGTTTTATTTCAGTAGCAGGTGCTATCTCTAGTGTGACTGCTAGCTTTTTCGTATCGAGCCTTTTATTGTATGTAGTAAAGAATAAAAGAATAGTAGGATCTAAGGTAATAAAGAAGCCGATTTTGAAGGATATTAGAGATGGGTTTATTTATATTAAAAAGAATAAATTGTTACTAGGTTTATTTGTCATCATGTTTAATGGCCAGCTCGTCTTTCATACAAGTGTAGGGTTTTTATCTGTCTATGCAGTGGAGTATTTGTTTACGTCAGTAACTGTTTATGGGTTTATGGACGCAACTATTTCCATAGGAGGGGTAGTGGCCGGAATCCTTGGTACATGGTGGTTGCAGACAGGTAAGAATAAAATAGCTGTTGTTTCACTACTTATTGTTTTAGTTGGGTTACTGTTTGTAGGATTTGCTCCAGGATTGCCTGTAGCAATTGTTGGAGTTTTCTTAATAGGACTTGGTACGACCTGGATACGAGTACTCCTTCAATCCGTGCAACAAATGGTTACTGACTCAGAATATCACGGAAGAATGGCGAGTTATCGAATGATTGGGAATCAGGGTTCGGTTGTAATTAGTGCACCACTTCTTGGTTGGATTGCAACAAACTATGGTGGGAACTTTATTTATCTCAGCTTACTAATCCCAACTAGTATTTGTATAATATTTGCTCTTTTCCAAGCAAAACAAAAAGAGTTAGTAAAGGTTACGAAAGTCGCCTGATTGTAGTAAGCTAACTAATCGATTCAAAACAGGAGGAAGGAAGATGGAAATTAGCATGGTTCCAATTGGAAGTAATATCCCCAATAAAAGATAAAGTATGTTCAAATTGGGGCAAAGTGGAATCAGAAATACAGATAAACCCACTATATATAGACGGCCTTTCCGGCCTAAATGATTATTCTCATGTACTTGTGTTTTTTTATATGGATGGTTATAAAGATACAAATGAAGGCTGGAAAAGGAAACCAAGAGGATTAGTAGATTTAGCGGAGATAGGGTGTTTTGCACAGAGGACGAAATATCGACCGAACCGAATTGGGCTCTCTACTGTAAAAATAGTATCGATAGAAGGGGATTTGATTAAGGTAAGAGGGTTAGATGCAAATGACGGGACAATTGTTTTAGATATTAAGCCATATATATATGAATTTGATGTGAGAGTTGATGTTAAAGTTCCAAACTGGATGAATGAGTTGATGCAAGATTACTTTTAGGAAGTGAGGGGTAGATCCTATAGGGGATTTCCAAATCAATTACTACGATATAATGGCAGTAATAAATAAATGAATTTTTATTACTGCCACCTTATCAGGATGGGATTATTGTGACATTTTTAAGTGACTATAATATCTCTCTTCTTAATTAGTGCTGACTTTCTGTGTAAATTTGAAATGTAACATCAAATTTATCGGTTACAATCCCATATGCCGGACTGAAATCTGTCTTTTGAAGTGGCATTCCCACTTGGCCATCTTTTTGCAAGGGTTCAAAATAGGATATGGCTTCTTCTGGATCCTCAAGCGTTATACAGATTGTGACTTGATTTCCTTTTTGATGAGCTTGTCCAGGGAATGTATCAGAAAACATAAGCACTGAATCACCGATTTTTATGGTTGCATGTGAGACGCGATTTTTCTCCTCTTCTGGCATTGGGAAATCAGGATTCGGTGGCATTTCACCAAAGGTAATAATCCCTAACACGTCGGCATTAAACACCTCTTTGTAAAAATCAATTGCTTCTTTTGCGTTACCATCCATCACTAAATATGGTATTACATTTATTGGCATATCACTTTCTCCTTTATTTATAAAAAAAGTACCTAAATATAAAGTGTATCCAAATTAAATCATGTTTATAATAATGGCATTGTAAGAACACGGGAACTGCTTATGATTCGAAAAAAGCTATTTGACCGCTAAGACAAATAGCCTTCCCTGATACAATGATATTAATTTCCTTTCTTAGAGTTGTATCCACGTTCACCATACGGTTGTAGTTGATCTAACCACTTTTGTTCTAGTTCTGCAAGAGCTTCCTTTTGGTTAAAATAAGGGTCATCCTTCTTTTTAAGGATGTCCAGAATCTCAAAGGTAAAAGCATCTTTACCATAATGATTCCAGTCCTTTTGTAGCTCTTTGTTATAGCTAGTACCTGTCTCCAGTGTGAATTTTACACCATTTAACGTCTTTAGGTTTCTAGTACTTCCAATGAAAATTTTTTGATTTTTATTATTTTTTATTTGATAAACTCCAGCTTCAATCTCTATTTCTTTGTATTGTTGCTTTAGTTCTTCTTTGCGATCCATTTCCTTTTACCTTCCTTATTACATTTATTTTTTTACCCAATATTGGCTACCGTCAGGTTTTCGATCTATAAAACCATATTCTATTAAATATCTTCGGATCATGACATAATCTTCATATATTTCTTTTAGTACTTCATTTAATTCTTTCTCCTTATAAAAGTGTTCAACCTTTAATTGCTTAGCAATTTCACGTAATACGACTAGTCTTTGTTTTTCTTTCGAAGGAAATTTACGTAACGACTTTTGTGTTCCAGCTGAAAAATACTTCTTACTGATTTCCTCTTGTTCTTCTTGAGTTATGTTATAACGATCATCCACCATTTTTGCAGTCTTGTGAACGGGTACAAATGCAGGTGCATATTGATCCTTTTCCTTTAGTAACTCCATCATGGCTAAGAAAACTTTTGCTTGCCTTTCTTTTTCCTTAAGAACAAAACGGTGATGACGAATGGTGGAAGTACTTCCGATTCCTAGTTCATTTTGTACTTCAGTATCGTTCAATCCTTGATAAAAAAGACGAAGAAGACTATTTTGATGGTCCGTAAGACCAGTAAGTTTTTTATCCATGCCAATTAAGTACTCAAAAACTGATTTATGTGTATTTTCAATATGAACTCGCATATAGCGTTCTGCTTCAAAAAGGACATCCTCATGAGGATAAATAATACCCTTTTCTACTTTTTCTCCGCAAAGGAGGCAAATATATGAGTCTTTGTCCTGAACATATCCATGTTTGAGTTCAGAAAGTGAGGCATTCCAAAACAACGTACTATTTTCCATTTCTAACACTTCCAGTCTATTTTTGATTATACGTCAAACGAATCATCAAAATGTTTGTTTATTAGTAAACATAATAAAATAAAGTTTGTTAGTTGTCAATGTTACTTTTTAAACGAACCAATTATTTATTTGTGTCTTTGATAAACAGATTTGAAAAATGTTTATTAAAAAATAATGAATAGCTAAAAAGGTATTTGAAGGGGTTAAAACGAATACCAATACATAGATTCCAAATAGTGGTTTTGAAAATGAATATATATTGAGGTGATGGTATTTTGAAAGTACAGGACCACCGAAAAATACATAAGAACATATATAAAGTGAAACCAAATGTTATCGAAGTAATTGAGGTTCCAGAACTCCAATACATTGTTACAGAAGGTACAGGACCAAAAAACGTGTATGAAATGCATGATGGGGACCCATTGTGGTCAATTAGTAGAGTCACGAACCGCTTAAAGGATATGACCAAGAATGAACTTGAGTACAAATTTACATTAATGCCATTAGAGGTCATTTGGACGAGGAATGAAGGTGAAAGCATGATGAGCTACTCTTGGAATGCGATGATGCAGGTGCCTGATATTATTACACAAGAAATGTTTACAGCTGCCATACATGAGCTAGAGCAGAGGAAGAGAAGTGTCCGTGTGCCTCTCAGATTAGAAAAATGGAAACAAAATACTTGTGTTCAAACTCTTCATGTTGGACCCTATACTCAAATTGAGGAAACGATTGATCTACTTAAAAGATTCTGTGACGATCAAGGATTTCAGATAGCAAATTATATTCGAGAAATCTATATCAATGCACCATTTTGTAATCCACCTGAGAAGCTACAAACCATTGTAAGAGCAGAGATTGTTAGATAGGAAGGCTCAGTATTTTACTTTTTTTACAAACGCTTTGTGGTAAAATTAGTAAAAAGCGCTTTTTGGAGATTGTATACAAGGAGCTGGTAATCGTGAACAAAAGCAAAGTCCTGTTTCTAATTTTGTTTGTTCTATTTTTCTATATCTTTTTTAAAGGATTGCAATTTATTTGGTCGATACTTCCTTTAGGGGTTCATGGACTTCATAATATCGTTGCCTTAGGACTTACTTTTTTTGTCTTGATGCCAGTAGCGGTCATTTGCGCTCAAAAAGTAACAAAACGAATTTTCTCGAAAAGTGATTTTAAGAAAGACCTATAGCACAAAAAGTAAGTTAGTTATGTAATGGGTAACAAAACTATGAAATTAAAAATAAATAATAAATGAAACGGTTGAGGAGATACACATGACTCGAATTAGATTAAATGGCGGCTTTCATAATGAAGTATATGTTCTTGAAGGAGAGAAAAAGATCGTTCGAATATCCGAGAGTAGGAAATCAAGAGATATGGTCTCTCAAGAACTAGCGTGGATGAAGTTTTTATATGAGAGAGGCGTTGCTCTACCGAAGCCTGAGATGGCTCTTGAAAGTGAAGGTGGGCGAGTTCGGACTTATTTTGAGTTTATCAAGGGAGAACAAATAGATGTTACAAATTCAGCTCACTGGAACCCTCAAACCTTTAAGCAGTTTGGTAGAATCATAGGAAAAATACATGCATTGTCCAAGGAGTTTGAAACGGCTGAAATGCACCGACCTATTTGGACAATAGATAATCAAGATGTATATATGATCCGGAATTGTTTAGAATCCTTGGTACAAGAAAAATATGATCGTCTGATGGCAAAGCTAGTTTCATATAATAGTAGCCAGGACACTTTTGGACTCATACATAATGACTTTCATCAAGGGAATCTAATACTTACTAAACAAGGGGAACTGGTCACAATTGATTTTGATGAATGTGCTTATAATTGGTACGCCCAAGACATTGCTGTCATGTTTTATCATGCCTTTTGGCAAGACAGCTCATTCAATGGTGAATCTGATCATTTTTGTCATACCTTTATGGGGAATTTCTTTAAAGGCTATATAGAGGAGAATCTGCTTCACGAAGACATCATTAAACAAATTCCTATTTTTCTCAAACTAAGAGAGATATTTCTTTTTCGACTATTTTTAGAAAAGTGGGATATGGCTAATTTGGAAGAGTGGCAGGAGTACACTATTAACAGCCTAAAAGAAAACATTACTAATGATATTCCATATGCTGGTGTTACAGATTTTTCGATTTATTTATAGAAAAGGTAAGGTGCAGAACTCTTTTGAGGAGTCGGCACCTACGATGTTTTTATTCTAATTTGTTGCCATTTTTGTAGGTGTCTAGGAAGGCGTCCACAGAATCATCAAGTAAACTTTCTCGATTGGAGTCTTCATTAACATCGGTGTCCACTTCCATTTCCAGTTTAAAGACTCCGTATGTATCATCTTGGTTAAATTGATTTTTAATAGAAGTAGTCTTGTTTTGATTCGTTTTTTGTTTCATATATGTTCCTCCTGAATAAGTATCATGTTTTAGTGTGAACATTTTTTGCTGCTTTTATAAGATTTTATGTAGAGGGAGAAGGGATTATGGAAATTAGAAAAGCAGAAATGAAGGATGTTGATCGGTTAGCAGAACTAATGACCCAACTCGGGTATCCAACTTCAGTTGAACAAATGAAGCAAAGGTTTGCGAATATGGAATCAAATAGTGATTATCATACATTAGTAGCCTTATATGATGGGAATGTGGTTGGAGTGCTCGGACTACTGAAAGGTTATTATTATGAGTTGGATGGTTCATATGCTCGTATTGTAGCTTTTGTTGTTGATTCTACCTATCGGAATAAAGGAATAGGAAAAAGGCTACTTAATGAAGCGGAGAATTGGGCTAGACGTGTAGGAGCAACAGGAATTGGACTTAATAGCGGAGATCGGCCAGAGAGAAGAGATGCACATGCATTTTATCGGAAGATGGGATATGAAGATAAGAGTATTGGGTTTGCGAAGGGTTTAGAATGAATGACAGTTAAAAGGGGGATGAAGTCGAGAATCAACCTTAGTCAACAGTGAAATGTGAGCTGAGTAGGGAGATACTGGAGAAAAATAATAATTATTTCTAGAAGGTTTTAGGTAATGATAAGCGAATTTGATAATATCTTATATTTGTCAGATCGCCTTTTCCTAAGGGGGAACAAAATGATGTCGAAAACGGCCTTGTTGGTAATTGATGCCCAAGTAGGGTTACTTGAGGGACCATCCATTGGCCCTGTATATGAGAAAGATAAGGTCCTAGAAGTTATGCAAACTGTCATTAGAAATGCTAGAGAATTAGATATTCCTGTCATCTATTTCCAAGATTTAGATGTTGGTGAAGATAATCTAAAAGAGCAAGAAATTCATCCAATGTTAGCACCATTAGCAACGGATCTTCTTTTTAAGAAGAAGGCAACAAATGCGTTTTATATGACAAACCTGCAAGAGGCATTAACAGAACTAGGTATTGCACACCTTGTTGTCATTGGTTGTAAAACGGAGTATTGTGTGGATACCACTTCAAGAAGTGCAACTGTTCTCGGGTATGATGTCACCTTGGTAGCTGATGGACATTCAACAACCGATAACAAAGTGCTATCTGCCGAACAGATTATTGCTCACCATAACTGTAATTTGCATGGGCTCGATAATGTAAGCAATTTTATATTGGTGCGAAACTCTAATGAAAATATATTTGAGCATAAGCACCTAGAGTATAAGTCATAGTTTTACCAATCTAACGAACAAAGAGAGGCTAACGATGTGCTTGAAATCAAACATAAGACCTATATAAAAGCCAAGAAGGAAGATGTATATATAGCTCTCACAACTGCGGATGGGTGGAATGCGTGGTTTACCGATGACACTATATTGGAAATACATTCAGATGGTACAGGTGAAATTCTAATAAAGTGGAAAAACTACGGTAGTGATAATGCCACAGTCGAAGATGGCGGGAAAATACTAAAGTCCGTTCTAAACAAGAAATTTGTATTCCAATGGTCACCTGGAGAGGGTTATAGTACCGTCTCTTTTACTTTAGAACCGTATAAAGAAGGGACGTTGGTTGTTCTACATGAAACTGGTTATTCCACTTCGAATAGAGATATGGCTGCATGTATAGGCTGTGCAGTTGGTTGGGGAGAGGCACTTACACTATTAAAGGTTTACTTAGAGCATGGGATAGTTTATAAAGAGGATTTACACTAGAAAGAGTTGGAGAACAGACATCCAGCTTTTTTTAAAAAAAACACGGTTTGTATTAATCTTCAAATCTTCACCCGACATTGTAAGAATTTGTTAAAATGAAAGGTAATCTTTTGAAATTATAGGGGTGTTTCATATAAGGCGGTTTACTATTATTGTAGGTTTTGTTGTGTGTAGCTTTCTAACTAACTGTTGTTCTGAAGAAATCGGCCTTGCACCAGAAGCCTACGTAGGTCAGGAAAGTATCGGTATTGTCGGATATGTAAGTGATGTTAACTCAGATGATGATAGCGAATTACATCCTTCGGTTTACACGAATTGGAACCAAAACGAATTCAGCCTGGTTCGGAAATTAAATTAAGGTACGAAGACAAGTCAAAGAAAATACTTCTGAAGCTGTGGGACGAAGATGGTTTCTTTAAGGAAGAAGAACTTACAAATTTTCATTTTACTGCCCCAAGTGAAGAAGGAACATATATTTATAATATTGGAGTAAGGTGGAACTTTAAATCAGCTACAGCTGCTGTTTTTGTAATAGAGGTGAAGGAAACCGAGTAAGTAAATGGCCGGAGGAATGATAAGAATGAAGAAGCTATACCTCATATTGGTTCTTGTAGCTGTATGTGGTTTCGTTTATTATCTTTTAAGTAATGAGAAATTGTACGGGAACGATGAGGAGTCTATTATTCAAGTAATTAAATCCATAGAAGGATATGAAGCGGGAACGGTCGAATTATTAGAGGTTAAAGATATTGGGAAGGACCGCTTTGTAAGTTTTTTATATAATAATTCCCCTGCTTATATCCAGTTTGTTCAAAATTCAAGAAAAGATTATGAATGGAGACATGTTGAGAAGAGCGAAGGTGAGTTTTTTGCTTCGTATTTACCAAATATATCAGATGGGGGGCCGCTAAAGTTTCTTATCGTTACAAATGAGGATAATAATGTCGCCAGATTGGAGCTTAATGTTAATGGTCACATTATTGAAGCAGAGTTTCCAGAGAACCAAAAGTATGTATCCTGGATTAGCCTTCCTAAATCAAATGGGAGTTACACATTTGCGTATAAGTATTTTGACAAGTACGGGAATCTTATAGAGGAATTGTAAGTTTCATGACCTAGAATTTGCATATCGGAATATTACAAAGAGTGAGGGTTAGGGGATAGTTGTATGTTGCATGTATAACCATTAGAAAGTAAAGATTTTGAGTTAATTAAGGCAGCAGAGGAAGTCATACAAAAAAACTACAAATTTGTGCGACATCATATCGGAGCTGCTGTACGAACAACATCAGGATCTATCTATTCTGCAGTGCATCTTGAAGCAAATGTAGGTCGAATTGCTGTATGTGGAGAAGCAATGACTTTAGGAAAAGCGATATCGGAAGGGGAGCATGATTTTGAGACAATTGTCGCTGTAGCTCATCCTCATCCCCATGAGAATTTAGAAAATTGTTGGGTTGTTGCACCATATGGAATGTGCAGGGAATTGATAAGTGATTATGGAGAAGAAACAGACGTAATCATTTCCTACAATGGAGAATTGGTAAAGTGCAATGTACTGGAGCTCTTACCGGAGAAATATTCAAGTGATATGGACAATTTTGTCGGACCTTGAGGATTTATTAGCAACTGAAATCTATGTAACACCAATGACATCAGCCATTCTTGCAACAAAAATTAAATAAAAGGGAGAATGTTCATATGATTGAAAGAATTGATACAATCTGTGTAACCGTTAGCAATGTTGAACAAGCCAGCCAATGGTATGAAGATATGCTTGGATTTAAGGTTTCCTTTAAGGGTGAGACGTATAGAATCTTATCTATTGGTAATAGTGAAGTACCCTTTACAATTGAGGAAGGGAATACAGTTTCGACTAATAAACGTGGAGCGTATCCTATCTTTTATACAAAAAATATTAACGAAACGTACCACAAGTTAAAGGGCCAAGGAGTAAACGTAGGTGAACTCCAAATAGATGGGGCTAACCACTTTTTTGATTTCTATGATCTGGACAATAACCGATTGCAGGTTTGTTTTTGGGAATGATGGTGAGGAGTTATATGCAATGCCGATAAGACCAGTATTAGTTTTAGATATAGCCGGAGTGCTTGCAACTAACTTTTCACCAGATTTTTGGAACAGTTTAACCTCAAATTATAGACTCTCATTCACCGAATTAATAGAGTTTAAAAAGGAGATTCGGGAAGAGTTATGGACAGGGACCATTAGTGAAGAGGTATTTTGGTGTAGGTTAAAGAAAAAGTTCCCGCTCATTGAGATCAATGACGCAAAGGTAACGCTTTTACAATCAATTAACCCCTTACTAGCTGTAACAGAAATTCCCTATTGGGCTGAAATAGCTGATATCCATGTCATTAGTAATCACAGGTTGGAATGGGTTGCACATGTATTGAACCCAATTCAACCATATCTAAGCAGCATTACTATTTCGGCTGAAGTCGGCTATTGCAAACCACAACCTGAAATCTACGAATTGGTAAGATGCCAGATTGCTAGTAGAGGTAATGTACTTTACGTGGATGATAAAGAGAAGAACTTACATGTACCAAGAACAATTGGCTGGGGTACATTGCTCGCAGACGAAAATGGAGAATGGATTAAAGAGGTAGCACAGATTTTACAAGGGTCTTCCTCTTAAGAACACTGATAAATTGCTCATACCAAATAAGAGATTATAATCGGAGGCAATACAGAGATGTATATTGTTAATGTTGAAGGTGCAATAAGAAAAAATGATAAATGGTTAATCATTGAAAGAAGTAAAAAAGAGGTGCACGCTGGCGGATTGCTTTCACTTGTTGGAGGCAAGGTTGAGCTAGAAGGTTTTTCATCCGATATCTTAGAACGTACTATTAAACGTGAAGTATTTGAAGAGGTCGGAGTGAACATTAAAGATGACTTGGTTTTTGTACATAGTACTTCGTTTGTGACGGATTCTGGGGATCATGTTATTAACATCGTTTTTCTTTGTGAATACGACTCTGGGGAAGCATATCCCAAAAGTCCAGATGAGGTTGAACGGGTGCTATGGTTAGCAACCGAAGAAATAACAGGACATTCTCTATCTCCTTCCTTTTTAATTGAGAGTATCAAACGTGCTGAATCTATGAATCAATTATTCGGTGCTCAAATAGGTGAGGAATTTTTATGAAGCTTTATGTAGTCAGACACTGTGAGGCAATGGGGCAGCCACCAGAAGCCACTCTTACGGATAGAGGGTTCGAACAAGCACAAGCCTTATCTCAGTTTTTTAACGGTATTCAAGTTGATCGAATTATTTCTAGCCCATATAAAAGAGCGATACAATCGATTGAGCCGCTTGCTAAGAGAGTAAGTTTGGAAATAGAACTTGACTCACGTTTAGGAGAGCGGGTGTTGAGTACAGAAGAACTCACAGATTGGCTTGAAAAGCTAAAAGCAACTTTTGACGATTTTTCGCTAAAGTTGCATGGTGGAGAGTCAAGTGAAGAAGCAAGAAAAAGAATTATAGAACTAGTTGAAAAGATTGAGAATAGTTCCTCTGAGAATACGATTATTGTCACTCATGGAAATATCATGTCTTTACTACTAAACCATTTTGACAAGAATTTTGGGTTTGAGGAATGGAAACGTTTGAGTAACCCTGATGTGTTTCTGTTAACCATTGATATAAACAGAGTTACGGTTGAACGTATATGGAAATAACAACGATTGTTACAGAAAGAATCGATTGGTGGAGGGTCATCAATGTATGATAATGTTCAAGTATTTATTATCTCTGTAGTAGTAATTTTGTTTCTTCTTTATGTTGTAATTGAAACAGCTGTTAGGAGAGGCATTAATAGTTCTGTTATTGGACAGTTTCTTGAAAAACATCATGGAATAAAAGGAGAGAAAAAATCCTTTCTCGATAAAGATTTAGATAATGATAAATAAATGGGACTAGGGCTGCTATTTGCAGCCCTTTATTTAGTAATTTATTTTACATCCACAATTGTATAGATTCCGGATTTAAACCGATAGGTAATATCATATTTTTCACCAGTCATGAATTGCGCGCAAAACTCCTCAACCTCTGATTTATCTTCACTGTAATAATGATACAACGTATAAGGGTCATTTACTTTGCAAATATACTTTCCATCCTTATTCTTTTCATTAGTAACAGCAGTCTCCTCAACTGTTATTGTTACATCTTTTTCATATGATGGACGAAGTACATTTGAAGCCATAGCTGCTACAACAAGAAGTATTCCAACGATACATAACATAAGTGCCTTGTTCTTTTCCATTCTTACAAAATACATAAAGATTCCGCAACCCAATGCGCCAACTCCAATACTAAACAAAGCGACTAACCCAAAAACATAGTACAAAAAATCCCCCCCTTATTTCATGAATATTCTGTCTGTTCTCTATATAATACCATATTGTACTACTAACTTCGTGTTCCTAGAATAAATGGGATAAAATGCCCACATTTGTTTCTAAATAGTAGAGGTACTAGTTTCATAACCAAAAAAGATGGAAAGTAATATTTTTAATAAATGTTTACGTTGATAGTACAAATTATGTGGTAAAATTAGGATAAGTATGTGTAAACAGGGGAATAGAAATTTCTCAAAATACTTTGTTGCTTTTGTATTAAGTTGACAGTTAAGTAAGTTTTCAGAAGCGGAAATCACCAATCTATGTAATAGCGCCTTATTGAATAATGCAAATAGCAACAATCTTTTAGATAAGAGCCTTAGAAATAAAGAGAAAATACATTGAAAAAAAAGGAGATGGTAGAATGAATTCTAATATAAAACAAGAATTGAAGAGTTGGGCTAAGTCAATATTCATTGCATTAGGTGTTGTAGTTGTCTTACGAACCTTTTTGTTCTCACCATATACTGTTGAAGGTTCATCCATGGATCCAACATTACACAATAAAGAAAAAGTCTTTGTGAATAAATTTAATGTTTCGAATCATTTTGAAAGAGGAGAAATTGTCATAATCAAAGGTGATTCAAAAAACTATGTGAAGCGTATCATTGGTTTACCAGGTGATACAATTGAGATGAAGAAGGATCAATTGCTTATTAATGGGGTCTTATTTGAGGAAACTTACCTTACGCAAAAAAGGGAAGAAGCAGAACGAATGGGGCTATTATTAACAGGGGATTTCGGACCAATTACTGTACCAGATGATGAATTTTTTGTAATGGGAGATAATCGATTATATAGCATGGATAGTAGAAATGGATTAGGATACATCCAAAAGGATAGAATTATTGGAACAACAGAGTTTGTCTATTTTCCTTTTAAAAGCATTAGGGATGTTGATTAATTAATTTTAATGTGAATTCGAACCTCATAACGCAGGCATTATCAGGCAATTTCCTTTTCAAGAGTGGGCTACCTATTAAGATATATTGTACAACAAATTTATTTTTTTCTTAGACGTGTACTGGAAACCTTAATCCGAAAGGAGGGGTCCCATACACGTTTTTTTGTAGTTCCTCATTCGTATTTAGTTCCAGATTCAAATTAATCCTCATTGTAAGCTTTGACGGTTACATTTTTTTATTATTCTCTTGAACAACTGAAAGATAATAATATGATTTTGAAATAGACTTCAGGCAAAATCACTTACCAATGGCCTATTTTCTTCCTCTCCTTAGATTCAATATTAACGAAGTTATTAACGAAGTTAGGAAAAACTTTAAGAGGATTTATTTAAGAAAAACGACGTTTCTTTCTAATGAATGTTGTTAAATTGTTGTCCTTTATAGCAATTGTAAAAATACTTCTAAGTAGAGAATACTGCCCACAATATTGTTAGTGGGCTTTTTTACACTGTCATCCTTGAGAAGGTTATTCCATTGAACAGCTCTTTTAATAAAAAAGAAATGCCTCTTTATGAAAAAGTGTTGATTAATATATTCGTACACTATATATTAATTATATATAACATGTTATATATAATTAGTTTATTATAAAAGGAGAGCAGATGGGAATGAAAGTAGTAAAATTATATGAAATTGGAAGTCCAGAAGTATTAGTAGTTGAAGAATGTGATATTCCAGAACTAGGTTCTAATGAGGTTCTTATAAAAGTTGCAAATATAGCTATTAATTACTCGGAAATTCAACAGAGAAAGGGTACTTATCCTTATCCTACTCCATTACCAATTACAATGGGACAATGGGGAGTTATCAGTGGAGAAGTTGTTGGAATTGGGGTAGGAGTTCATACAATATCTATTGATTCAAAAGTTGTAGCTCAAGTTCCAAGTGGTTCATATGCGGAATATGTGGTTGTACCTGCATATTTGTTAATTCCTATATCAGAACGTGTTGACCATATGGCTATAACTGCATTATTGACACAAGGGCAGACAGCATATCACGCATTGAAAACAGTAGGAAATATAAAACATGGTGAAACCGTACTTATACACGCAGCCACCGGTGGATTAGGGAATATTGCAGTACAAATTGCCAAGGCATATGGAGCTGGGAAGGTGATTGCAACAGTAGGTTCACAAGAAAAGGTGAATCATACTCTATCGATTGGTGCTGATGTAGGGATTAACTATAGTGAGGAAAATTGGACAGAAAAAGTCATTCAGGTTACAGAGGGCAAAGGTGCCGATTTAATTTTACAATCAGTAGGAGGAAAGGTATTAGAAGAAAGTATTCAGGTCCTTGCCTCGTTTGGTAGATTGATATATATAGGCTCAGCAAGCTCTCATAATAGCAATTGGGACAAATTAGATCTCGTAAATATTCTCTCAAACAAAACGGTCATTGGTTTTAATATCGCAAACTTGTTATCCTCTCGTCCCGAGTTGGTAGGAGAAGCTTTAGAAAGTATGCTTAGTTTGATGATAAGCAATCAACTAAGACCGCAAATTAAATATATTTTTTCTTTATCGGATGTTAAAAAAGCACACGAACTTATTGAATCTCGTCAAAGTATAGGGACAGTTATTTTACAGCCTTAAAAGTAACTGGTGAAATAGGAAAGGTGTAACTGTTGTGGGGGTATTGTTATAGGGACATCAACGAAGTGAATTATTAAGACCCTTAAATCAACAAAATTAATTAAGAAGAACGTACAAACTGAAATTGTACATTCTTCTTTTTTATTTTGCGTACAGTTATCTTTTTTTCGTTTTTGAATTGTCGATTACTTTTTTGTTTTTGTTAATAGCTTCTAGTGTAACTTGTACGTGGACATTTCGCTCATCGATAGAGGTGACATTTGATACTTTTCCTTTTCGACCTTTAATCTTTATATCCTCATCAACCGAGGGTACAGTGTTAAGAAGTTGGGTTAGTAATAAATTTTTGTTTTCAAAATAATGAACAGCGAACATATTGGCCTCACCTTTTCATGGGGAATGGGTACATAATCAGATATATGTTGATTGATTGTTTTAGCCACAGGTAAAAGAAAATTATTTTTATTCCTTTCCTAAGTAATTGGTAAGCACGTAATGTGTAATATTCATTAAAGGATTTTCTAGGTAAAAGAGAGAATGATTATATAAGTGAATGTGTTTGCCACTTTATGTAAAAAATAGTAGGAGGGACACTGTGACAGAAGATTTTTATTGTGAGGAAGTACTGAGTGGAAAGACAAATGTTAAAAAGGTAATGGAAACAGAACATGTATTAGCCTATTACCATACAAGACCTTTTTACCCGGTCCATATTGTGGTTATTCCTAAGAAACACATTTCTTCTTTATTAACTTTGGAAGAAAGTGATAATGCGTTGTTACTTGACCTTTTTAACGTCATAAAGAAAGTGGCAGCAAAGGTGACTGAGGAAAATGGAGCCTGTAGAGTATCTACAAACCTAGGAAATTACCAGGATTCAAAACATCTTCACTGGCATGTCGTATATGGGAAACCACTTGCGTAGTATGATGAAAAATAACATACAAAACTAATATTTGGAGGCTGATTATGGCAACGATTGAAGACTTTTTAAAATTAGATATTCGGATTGGGACAGTAATAAAAGCAGAAGCTTTTCCAGAAGCAAGGAAACCTGCGATCAAATTAGAAATCGATTTTGGGGAGCTAGGTACAAAACGTTCCTCAGCTCAAATCACACGCAGATATCAACCGGAGCAGTTGATAGGTCGTCAAGTTGTAGCTGTCGTTAATTTCCCACCAAGGCGTATTGCCGGCTTTGAGTCAGAAGTCTTAGTAATTGGTGGAGTACCTGAAGACGGTGATGTAATACTCTTGCAGCCAGATGTACCTGTGAAAAATGGGACCCCAATTGCGTAACTGCCTGACTAAAATGAGTACTTTAAGGAGAGAGTAAGATGTCAAATGATATATGTATTCGACCAGCTACAATTCACGATATACTTGAACTATACAAATTAATGAGACAGTATATTGTAGACTTTTATAAGCGACCAGAGCCTGATGAGAATGAGTTAACTGGGCTCATCGAACACCTACTCACTACCCCCTCTAGTGGGCTCCAGTATGTTGCCGAAGAGAATGGGAGTTTGATAGGTTTTTCTACATTGTATTTTACTTTCAGTACATTAAGTGTTAAAAGACAAGCGATTTTAAATGACTTGTTTGTAATACCGGAGGCGAGAGGAAAAAAGGTTGGAGAACTATTATTCAAGGAAAATCTAGATTATATTCGTGAGAATAATTTTGCTTCTATGACTTGGGAAACAGCAAAGGATAATGTTGTTGCTCAGTCACTTTACAAGAAGATGGGCGGTACCATCTCAGAATGGCTAGTTTATGAAATCAAGTGAGTGGGGGAAAGGTAATACCTTTTCCCCAGCCTCAGTAATAGTAGTCAAATATTTATACCATCCTCTTCTACGTATTTCAATTATAATACGAGATTAGTAGAAGGAATGACTACTATTTTACAGTCTGGTGTACTTAATTTGCGTAAGTTCGAATTATGATGTGTAATGGTTTGTTCAGCAGGTAGTACATCATCAACTGTCGTGTGACCGTCTTCAATTAATGTCACTTGGTAACCCAATGACAACGCTGCGCGACAAGTCGTATCAATACAGAAGTCCGTCCGTACACCAACGATGGTAAGGTCGGTAATGTTTTGTTTTTGCAGTTCTTCATGTAGGTTAGTCTGATAAAAAGAATCTGCCGCTTGTTTTGATATGATGACGTCCTCTTTACGAGGTGTAATACCAGGTGCAAATTGCCAAAACTGCGTTCCTTTTTTCATTACATCATTTTGAGGATCTTCATATTGAATATAAAAAATGGGAATATTCGTAGTCTCTGCCTTCGAGATGACTCGTTGAATTACCTCAATTGTTTCCTCTTGTTTATATGTTCCCCAAATTGGTCCAAGCTGGAGATCAATAACCAGTAAAGCCGTATTTTTCCTTTCCATTATCAGTTCCTCTTTATCCCATAAAATTTTTAATTGCAGCTAAACGTATTTGGTGTTGACAATCCTCACAAGTGAATATTCCATAGTTATTTCTTTTATACATTTTGTATTCGCTTGTATCTTCGTATAGTCTATATGATTTCCTACAGCTCACACACGTTACTTCGTAAAAAATCCGGTTATCCATCATATCACGCCTTTCTTACTTTTGAATGCCAGTAAATATCAAATCAATAATTTGATCCATCGCCTGTTTGGATACTTCCCTTTCTATCTTTCCATCAGCAAACAAATGAAGTGTTCCTGTTAAGGCCCCCATATACACGTTAACTATAACTTTAGGATCACATGGTTTAAGCTTTCCTTCCTTCATTGCCTGTAAAAATACATCGACTAATGGTTGTTTTGCGCTTTGGTAATAGTTAAGAATGACATCTGGTGTGTCATCCTCAAATACCAACTCCAAGTCCTCCTCCAACTTCAAATAAAACTTTTGAAAGAGTGGTTCATTAAAGGCCATTTCTAGGTAAAAACGGGTGTACTGTTTGAGTTTTTCCAGAACCTCAATATCCTCCGATAAACGCAAACGGATTGATTCCGAAGCTACTCCCATATAATATTTGAAAAATTCGCGAAAGAAGATGGTTTTATTTTTGAAATAATAGTATATGAGTCCTCTTGCGATTCCGGCCTTTTCTGCAATCTCTCCCATTTCAGTTCCCTTATATCCTTTTTCAACATAAACCCCAACCGCAGCGTGTAAGATTTGATTGATTCGTTCAGTTCGAATTTGTTCATTTTGTTTGGGTGTTCGAGGTGACAAAATATCCCTCCTTCGAGTATTTGTTTTTGACTAACATGTATGTCAATTAAAAATATATACCAATTTTTGGATAATGTAAAGTGTAAAATAAATCATTTTGTAAAAACATTGAGGCCAGGAAAAATTAACTACTTTTCCTAGCCTTTTTCTCTTCATTCTTTTTATCTCCTAGAGTTAATAAAAAAATTGAAATCAGTAACAAACAAGCACCAAGTGTATTTTGAAGAGTGATTTTAATAGGAAAGAAGGGGAACGAAATACATGCAAGCAACAGTGGGCTAAATGCCCTCATTACATTCGCAATCGAAAAGCGTAGGTACTTAATAGCCTCGTACAACAAAATTGTTCCGAGAAACCCTGCTAGGAGGGAGGAAAGTGTAATAAACCCAATCCCTTTAAGGGAGTACTCCCCATCAAATATATCACCTGATACAAGTGAATACAAACATACAAATAATAGAGTAATGCAATTATTGGTAAAAAGAATTGAATTTGAGCTTTTTTCAGTAGACATTGTCTTTTTAATAAAAATATTTGTTAGTGCAAAAAAGAACGTATACAAAATAGCGCATAAAGTGCCACCTATATCTGACAACTCTAACCCATCTTTTTTAACGAATAAAAATGCTCCTAAGACCGCTATCACGATAAAGATGATTTCTCTCTTAGTAAGTTTTTCATGAAGAAATACGACTGATAATACTACTGCGAATACCGTATAAAACCTTCCGATAAAACCGATTTCTACAGGTGAAAGTAAGTCAGTACTTAAAAATAAAAAGATTACCCCGAGTGAATTAAACAATGCTAGTAAGATTATTTCTTTTTCAACATAAAATTGAACCTTCCGTTTTGAAAAATATCCAAATAAATAACTTGCTGTTATGACCGTTATGACGTTAAGAATCGCTGCTTTTGCAGGGGAAATATAAAGTAAACCAAACTTTGAAAAAAGAGGGCCAATCGCCACCATCAAAACGGATAATAAATTGTACATATAGCCTTTTTGTATATTTGTCATGTTCTACACCTTTTCTTTATTAATTATTTACAATTGTAGTTGAAAAAAGGAGAACAAAAAGTGAAAATTAAATGTAGGTATTTCACCTTTTGGAGGTAGTACAAGTGAAATTAATTGAGTATTATATCAAGCTTTTTATACATTTTGCTAAGGGTGTACCAGATCAGCCAATCAAATCATCAAGAACAGCGGTGGGTGAAGTAATACAATGTTCTGAACGGAATGTCATACATGTTTTGAACAAAATGGAAGAGAGACAGTGGATAAAAAGGACGAAGGGTCATGGTAGAGGGAATATAACCTTGATTCACTTTTTGAAAAGTTTGGAAGAAATGTTCAAGTTTTATGAGGAGAATGCACCAACCTATAAGGATATTGAAAAATTGGTATCACTACTAGAAGAAAGTAGTATTCTAACTGGAAAGAAACAACTGTTTGATAGCTTGCTAACGAACCTTTTTGGACTGAAAATGAGTGTACAGCCAAGTGAAAAAGAGGAATATGATTCTTTACGAATCCCATACTTTCGTTCCATACTTTCGTTAGACCCATCACAAATAGAGCGTCAAACGGAAAGGCATTTAGTTGGTCAGCTGTTCACTACGTTAGTAACGTATAACAAGGATGAAAATATAGTGAAGCCAGCCATCTCCCATCATTGGGAGAGAAGCAAGGATGGGAAAGTTTGGACGTTTTATTTAAGAAAAGGGGTTCGTTTTCACAATGAAAGGCTGCTTGAAGCAGAAGATGTGCAGTTTACGTTTGATAGATTACGAGAAACACCATCAAGATGGATTGTAAGACATTTGGAGAAGATTACCTGTATAGGTAAGCATGTAGTTCAATTTCACTTTACAATCCCAAACTTGTGTTGGGATACTCTCTTATGCTCACCAAAGTGTTCTGTTATCCCTTTCAAGTACGGTGGTAAATCTCCAGAAGAATTCAGCAAGCATCCAATTGGAACAGGGCCGTACAAAATAAAAGAACATCATGATCAATTTCTATCACTAGCTGTGCATCAATCTTTTTTTCAAGAGAGAGCTCACATTGATGAGATTGAGATATTCGTACTACCTACTATTCAAAAGTATTTACATGTGAATAAAACGGATCAGGGTTCTATATTTTACATACCCTTTACTACAGAAGTAGAGACTCCTTCACCCCTTCATGATATTGATAGAAAGCATTTATCTGTTAAGTATCTTATGTGGAATGTTAGTAAAGAAAATATTAAATCGAAGCCAAAGTTAAGAAAAAGAGTTGCAGAGATTTTAAATCGGAAGAGGATGGTAGATGAATTGGGTTATCCCCGTTACGTAGCGACAAATTCTTTTATCGTGATGGAGGAACCGTCTTTTCTGGACGTGGGGCAGGCTTATACGTCTCATGAACCATTAACCTTACTTACCTATGATCTTACCCCACATAAGGAGGATATCCAATGGATTCAAAGTGAGTGTAAAGCACACGGTATACGAATTGAAATAAACACAGTTCCTTATGTAGATTTTAGTAGGGAGATGAAACATGCTGACTTAGTTTTATCCGAGTATGTAATACAAGAAGTTTCAGAAAATGCACTGTTTAACCTATTTCAGTCGGAAACCAGTGTTATTAGAATCCTTTCTGATCAGGGAAGAAAGGCAAGACAAGACGATCTTTTTGAGGAAGCTTTACAATCAGAAAAGGAAAATCAGTTGGAAGTGTTGAAACAAATAGAGCAGGATTTAATTGACCATGACATTGTATTACCATTGTATTCGACGTATCAACGCGCATTGCATCACGAAAAATTACTAGGACTATCATTAAATACACTCGGTTTAGTACCTTTTAAGAATTTGTTTTATCGAAAAGATTAACTGATGCAGGAAAATATATCGATTGGCTATTTTGGGAGGAGAAAAAATGCTAAAGCAACTGCCCATTGTAAAATTGAGAGAGTTAGTAATTGAGGATGTGGAAGACCGGTATCAGTGGTGCTTGGACCGGGAAGTAACAAAGCATCTAAATATGCCTGAACATTATCCACCATTTAGTCGAGAAGAGACTCGTCAATGGATTGAGATGTGTATCAATCGAACGAATGGCTATGAACAAAGAGCGATTACAACAGAAGATGGAACACATATTGGATGGGTGGATTTAAAAAACATTGATCGTTTAAACAAGAATGCAGAACTAGGTATTGCAGTTGGAAATAAGGAATATTGGGGAAAGGGTTATGGCTTAGCTGCTATGAGGAAAATGCTAGAGTGGGGATTTACGGAGTTACATTTAAATAAGATTTGGCTTAGAGTAGATAAAGACAATGTACATGCGATTAAATCGTATAAGCGGGCTGGATATGTCGAAGAAGGGATTCTCAGGCAAGACCGATTACGAAATGGTATATTCGTAGATCGGATTCGAATGAGTATTCTCAAGAGTGAGTTTATGGCTTAGGAACGAATTAGAATGTGTAACAAATAGCGTGCTGAATAATTAATGTATGAGAACGTTGACTAACCAGATGCTTCGTGAGAGGAAAAAGTGATACGAATGGACATTCAACAAATAATTGAAGTATTAAAGACTAAAGGAGTTATTACTACCACTGAAGTTGATTACCAGTGTTTAAGTGGAGGAACGGTAAGTCGGTTATATCTTCTATTAAACACTGATGGTACTAGCTACGTTGTGAAGATAAATGTACCTCAAGTATTAAAGTCTGAAGTTACTTTTCTAGAACATTACAAAGATATTCATTTGTTGCCAAAACTTCTGTATGTTGATGCTTCTTACAGGTTCATTATTTACTCTTATATATTAGGCACTTCTTTCTTTGGTGATGTAGAGAAAAAAGAGGTAGTAGTGACATTAGCAAAAGAGTTCATTAATCGATATAAGAGGGTTCCTTCTGTTACTGGATGGGGATGGGCAGATGCTCCGACAGATTCTTGGCAAGCTTTCCTTACAACAGAAGTTTTTGAAGCTAGTGAGATAATTGGAGAAAATCTTGGGAAAGAAGATATTAATTATATAGAAAGACTTGTACAGCAACAAAATCGATACATAGCCATAACTCCATACTTATTACATGGTGATTGTGGAGTTCATAACTTTATTTTTAATAAAGGCAGGCTTTGTGGAGTAATCGATCCAACTCCTATTATTGGACCACCAATATTTGATTTAATTTCTGCTTTTTGCTCTTCACCAGAAGACTTGTCAAAGGAAACATTTGATGTTGCGATTGGGGAACTACAATTAGAGTATACTATACCAACTCAAATTTTATATGAAGACCTTATGATTGGTCTGTATATCAGGCTAGGTAGATGTATTAAACATCATCCTAATGATTTTCAAAAGTACCTGGATGCTTGGGGATATTGGAAAAATATATTGCGGAATCAATAATTTATTTTCAAAGAGTATTTCGTTTGAAGGAGATATACTTACTATTTTTTATTGTGACACAGGTATTAGTTTCTCAGAAATAACAGAACGATACAATGTAACTCACTTTCTAAATAGTACAACTCATTTATTAGAAGAATAATGAGTAATGCTTCAGACTAAAGTATGAAGAAAGATACTTCCATAGCTTATTACAAACTTCTGGGTTAATTGATATTCTATTATTAAATAAAACTATGGAGGCTATTTATGGGTATCAGCTTATTGGATGAAAAGTTGGCAATGAACTATTTAAACTACTTAAACTTGGAATGGGAATCTCCATCTTATGATTATTTGGAACGAATCTGTTACTCCCATTTACATACGTTTCCTTTTGAGAATATAAGTAAATTACTTTTTTTTAAGAAAGGAGAGTTCCTTCCAAAACTGGATACCTTCTTAGAAAACTATCGTGAATATAATTTTGGTGGAACATGTTATTCGTTAAATTCAAATCTATTATTGTTATTAAAAGCACTTGGGTTTGAATGCTATCATATTAAGCTTGGAGATGCACATATCGGAATCATTGTTATTATTGAAAATGAAAAATTCTATGTTGATTGTGGTGCTGCTGCCCCATTTTTTAAGCCTGTTGATATTGAAAATAATGATCAAGGTTCAACCGTTTTTGGGACTGATTGTATAAATATTCTTCCAGTAGACCAAGCCAATCACGAATACACATATGTTCGATACACCAATGGAGTTCAAAGTGGGGATGAGTGGAGATTTAACTCCCATAAAAAACAAGAGTTTAGTGATTTTACTGAAATCATATCTAAATCGTATAAGATTGGTGCTCCCTTCATGGAGATCTTACGATGTCAAATCTGGCAGTCTGAGAAAAACAGAAGTGTGTCTCTTGTAAACAATAAATTCACCATTCGGTATAGAAATGGGCAAAGCCATACCCGTACGTTAGTATCCATTGAGGAAATCAAGAATGTTCTTACTCAGGAGTTTATACTTCCAAAGTTACCGGTTAAAGAGGCTATTAAAGTTTTGTATGAATTAGGGATTGATATCTTTTTTGAAAAATAATTAGAAGACGCAAATCGTATTAGGGAAATGCGTCGTTTTTCTAGGGAGAAAATGTTATTTTTTAATTGGTCTTTCTAAGGTTAAGATTTCATCTTCTAGTGATAAATATTGTTGTTCCACAACTGCTTTAGCATCTCTAACGGCTGCATTGTAAAAATGAGGGGCAAGAGATTCCTTTACAAAATCTAATACTCTTTCCGCAGCAAACTCTGAAATTTCCTCATCCCTCTCCTGTGAAAAGAAATGCTGAATTTCAGAAATCATTAGTTGTTGTTGTTCCTTTGTAAGTTTTATAAACATGTAAAACACTCCTTGAAAATAATTACCTTTAACGATACATCTGAAAGAAAGTGAATAATAGTCTTTCTTTTTATAAGAAATTGTGGTTGAAAATAAAGTTTTGTTTTTCACAGAATACTCTACCATAAATTGCTATGTATGATAAAATGAGAATGTATGTTCTATTGATAATAGGGGGAGCACAATGAATGGTAATAAGTATGGTGCAGTCTGGAATTTAGATACTATTTTCCCTGGAGAATCTACATCTACTATACTGAAGAAACATCTCAAAACTATGGAGAAAATGATTGATGACCTCGAAACGAAGGTAGGAAAACTTTCTACACCTACAAAAATGAAAGATTCTGCAGAAATAGCTCGTATTCTTGAAACATTATCTGATATACAAGTAAACCTTTCAGAGGCAAACTCTTTTATCGTGTGCCTACTAGCACAAAACCCAAAGGATCAGCAGGGCCTTATAATCAAAGGAAAATTGAGCGTACAAAGTGTACGAGTTGATAAAACTATCCACAAACTAAAAGCTGTTCTTGCAAACACGAAAACGGATTTGTGGGAAAGACTTTTAGAAACGGAAGATGTAAAGGAGTATTCTTTCATTTTAACGGAATGGCGAAAAGATATCACTGAACAGCTTTCAAATGATGTGGAAGATTTATTATCAAATGTAATGATTGATGGATACCATGCATGGGGGCAATTATATAACACTTTAATAAGTAGGATTACTCTAAATGTTCCACTAAATGGTGAGACTTCTATACTATCAGTAGGACAAGCTATTAATCTACGGTCACATCCACAGAAAGATGTTCGTAAAGAATCACATTTGGCATTGGAAGCAATATGGAAAGAGAAGGAAGACCTTTTTGCACATATCCTAAATCACATTGTTGGATTTAGATTACAAATGCACAAAGCCAGAGGCATCACAAATGGCATTGTACCAATCCTTAAAGAAAATCGGATCCAAGAGGAAACGCTTGATGCCATGTGGTCGGTTGTTAGTAAGTATAAGAACCCATTTGTAGAATACCTTAATCAAAAAGCTAAATTACTTGGTGATGAAAAAATGCAATCGTATCAATTTTGGGCACCTATTACAGATACTAAACAAAGTATGACCTACAAAGAGGCTGTTCATTTTATTCTTGAGCATTTCAAACAGTTCGGGCCAGAATTAGAAGGGTTTGCTCGGACTGCATTTGAAAATGGTTGGATTGAAGCCGAGGACCGACCGAAAAAGGGGGCAGTTGCATTTTGTGCGGGATTTCCACGATCAGGACAATCAAGGGTATTCATGACCTACGGAGGTAGAATAACAAGTGTTTTGACATTAGCACATGAGTTAGGTCATGCATTTCACAACCATGCAATGAAATCTGTAGCTCCAATGAATAAAAAATATCCATTGGTAATAGCCGAGACTGCTTCTACTTTTTCAGAGTTAATCATTTTAGATGCTGCTATAAAAAAAGCAGAGACTCCTTCTGAGAAATTGTTTTTAGTAGATGAAAAATTAAAACGTAGTGTCATGAACTTTATGAATATTCACTCAAGGTTCTTGTTTGAGAAAAGTCTATATAAAGAAAGAAAAGAGGGATTCGTCTCCTCTGCTAAACTAAATGAAATCATGCAGGAAGCCATTCATGAGGGATATAAAGGTTCTTTTGATAGTGTTTCGATTCGTTCCTGGGCTTGGACGCCACACTATTATTTAACCAAGACACCCTACTATAATTTCCCTTACACTTTTGGATATTTATTTTCCCTGACGCTTTACGCAAGAGCAAAAGAAAAGGGTACCGAGTTTGAAAAAGATTATATAAATTTACTGCGTGATTCAGGTAGGATGTCTATGGAAGAATTAGTTCAAAAACATATAAAAGAAGATATCACTTTACCAACATTTTGGGAAAGAGGCATGAGGCTAGCTGTCAAAGATACTGAAAAGTTTAAGAGACTTGTTGCGTTTGAACATGTTTAAAATTTTGTTAGATAGGAGGGAGAATGGTGTCGTATACAAAAGAGATACGAACGCTAATTGGTAGTCGACCATTCATCTTGGTTGGGTCAACAATAGTAGTAAAAAACGATATAGATGAAATCCTAATGCAGCTTCGTTCACATACTAAGTAATGGGGTTTACCTGGAGGAGCGATGGAGCCAGGAGAGTCATTTGAAGAAACAGCAAGTAGAGAGCTTTATGAGGAAACCGGATTAACGGCAACAACTTATACGTTTCTAGACCTTTTATCTGGCAAGGAACTATATAATAAATATCCAAATGGCGATGAAGTATTCAACGTAATCGGTGTGTACCTAGCAGAAGGGATAAGAGGTGAGTTGTCAATTCATGATGATGAAGGACTTGATTTGAAATTTTTTTCACATACAAACCTACCTTCAAAAATAGACAAAAGAGCCAAGCTCATAATTAAAAAACATTTTATGTAAATCTTATCGAAAAAATGTTGTTTACTTGATAAAAAAGTTCTTTACTCTAGTCCTTTAAGATTTCCTTAAAGGACTTTTTTTATTTTATATTTATTTTGTTTGTGAAATGTTACACTTAAACTAACGAGCAGGTTAGTTAAAGAAGGTATTAATAAAAATTGAGCGGAATATATAAATAAAAATTGCAGATTATGGGGGGAAAAATGAAAACATATTTGGAAGAAGTAGCTAAAAATGTATATGCCTTTTTAGTGTGGGATGAATCTTGGAACTCTTATAATAACTGCTATTTGTTGCTCGAGAACAATAATATTATTCTTATTGATTCAGGGAAGGAAGAACATTCTCACTTCCTGTATTCCGCACTAAAAAAGAAAGGAATTTCCAAAAGTGATATAACTCATTTTATTGCAACACACGGTCACAAAGATCATATTGGAGCAATTCAATTTTTAGGTGAAATTGAAGGCTATATTCATAATCAGGATTTAGAATTAATTCCAGAAAATATTAGAAACAAATTAAATATGAAACTTCCAGATATCGGTCCAACTGTAAGTAATTTAGAATGTGTTCTCCTTGGACACCATACTAAAGGTTCTGTTTTACTATATCAACGTAGAAGCAAAGTGTTATTTTGCGGAGACCATATCTGTTTTTTTGGAGAACAATTGAGCGGAAATGTTGTAGATATAGGTGTTTGGGAGAAGGAAAAATATAAGCAGTTTGTTTCTGAATGGTCTCAAAACGAGGAAATGAGAGAACAGCACAATTTTAGTTTATTTATCGAAGGGTTAAAAAAAATTACCAAATACGATGTTGAGTATTTATGTACGGGGCACGGTGTAGTTTTAAAAGATAAAGTAAATGAATTTATTTTTGATTTGCTTGAGTTTGAATAGCTAAACAATAATCTTTTTCAATTTAAGGGAGCAATTCTTCAAGAAGGAGAATAGCTCTTTCTTATTGAAGTAAAGAAGCAGCATTCCTGTAATGGATGAAAATGAGATTTGAGAATAAAAATAACCTCTTGGTAGAATAAGAGTGTCCAAC